>CAWFUU010000037.1:0-131899 GCA_963819035.1 uncultured Acidobacteriaceae bacterium
CGTGTCCGGGGTCAAGCGCTTGATGAGGTTGAAGTTGGCATGGAGTTTCTCGATACCAAGGATACAGTTTGAGCAATCGAATTGAGGAAAAGCCGTACAGTATATGTGAGCAGATATTGCAAGGGCTGTTTCGTTTCTGAACATAGATCTGAAACGGTTACGGACGAAGAGATATTGCAACATAATGGGAGAGTCTACAAGGAGCTCGGAAGGTCGAGGAAGTGGAATGCTATTGTCGCTAAACAAGGGCTCGCGCAGAAAGTATACGGTACTACTTTGCAACAGTTGGGTCAATGAGACCTTGTCAAACGCATAGATGTTCTGGGGCCATGTCTTCTCCGCGAACCTATCATCTCCGTCGTAGCCTCGCAAGGCGAGATCGAAGAATAAGCCTACCCGCATCTGATTAGCGTGTAAATCTTAATCGTCCGAGCGCCCTCTCGGCCTTGCTTCCATCAAGCAACAGCAAGTCAACTCACTCCCAAGAATCGTCAACCAGCATTCACGCCCTCGCCTCGTCCCATCCAGCCTGGCTTCCCACGCGACAGGTGCGCTGATGTCGACGATGATGGTTTTTGGATGACTTTCTACTCCCAAGGTAATATTTTCATCCACCCTCATTCCTGTCAGGCCCCAGCCCTTTACAAGTGTGATTTCCCCGGGCGCGCACCCTCCAATGCATGCCTTCAACAAAGCGAATGCGCCCGCGTCTTTTCCACCACATCAACGCTGACACATCTGTTCGACATAGTCTCGCTTCAGCTTTCGCACCTATCCCGAACCGAATCTCGCTAGACTCGTCCTGTTCCCTATCACTCTTCTGCTTTGCTGGCCGCGAGAGCGCGGCGCATGATCGACGATGGCTTCTGTTCAGAGCGCGGCTGCCATGCAGACCACTGTACCATCCTTACCACCGAACCTGACTCAACAGCAGGTCCAGGAGGTCTACGCAGTACGTCTCCCTGACTTTTCAATGTCGACAAAATTCCTCCACATTTTCTTATGTTCTTCCAACTAACGACAGAACAGAAATTTCAGCGCATGAAAGCGCAAAAAGTACCCGAGACCGATCCTGAGTTCCTCAAAGCACATCGATTCCTCACTGCCGTCCAGCAGCAACAAAACTTTCGAAAACTGGTACGTCAGCAACAGATGCAATCTCAACAACAGAAGCAACAACAACAGCAACAACAGCAGCAGCCTCAACAAGCAAATGGCAACGCCAACGGGGCTATTACAAATGGCGTCAATGGAGCTGCCCAAAACGACGCTGCCGCAGATGCTACAAGTGCAGACCCTTCTCCAAGCAACCCCCAGCCCACACCAAGCAGTACCAGCCAGCCAGTCAACACCAGTGGCGCCCAACAGCCGGTTCCAGCGAGTAGCACCTTCACACCTGAGCAGCTGCAGAAACTCCGTACCCAGATCTATGCCTTCAAGATGTTGTCCAAGAACATGGCTCTGCCTGCGACCCTCCAGCAGCAATTATTCCCATCTCAAAGAAAACCCCTTCCTACCACGGAGGAGGCTCTTGCAGTGGCAAGCAATGCCTTGGACGGCACATCTGATGAGACTGCTCAGAATGCTGGTGCCGAGATACCGAAAAGCGCCTTCGAAAGTTTCCAGTCCCCATACGATCTCTTCCCAAAGGCGATCAGCTACGCCGATCATTCGCAACGGGCAAAACGGCTGCGAATTCCAAGCCTCATGCCGGTCGGTGTTGACCTTGACCAGATCCGGGAAGAGAGAGAAAGGATAATCTACAATCGGATCCAAACTCGAAAAGCTGAATTGGCGGCGCTGCCGGCAAATATTGGAGTATGGGATACAAGCAAGAGCGAGGCCCCGGTCGGAGATGACTCGATCAAGCTGAAAGCCCTGATCGAGTTCAAGATGCTTTCTCTACTGCAAAAACAGAGGGACTTCCGTCGAGATATCCAGCAAGACCTGTTCACTTACGACAATCTGGCGATGACTGCTAATCGGTCTCTACATCGACGGATGAAGAAGCAGTCATTACGAGAGGCTAAGATTACGGAAAAACTAGAAAAGCAACAACGCGATGCAAGAGAAACTAAGGAGAAGAAAAAGCAGTACGACCATTTGCAATCAATCATAAATCACGGGCAGGAACTCAGGGCAAATGCCAACGGGCAGCGCAGTCGTATCCAGAAGCTCGGCCGCATGATGGTGCAACAGCATCAGCATATGGAACGCGAAGAGCAGAAACGAATCGAAAGAACCGCAAAGCAACGTCTGCAGGCTCTCAAAGCCAACGACGAGGAAACGTACCTAAAGCTCCTTGGCCAGGCCAAAGACTCCAGAATTTCCCATCTTCTGAAACAGACCGATGGCTTCTTGAAGCAATTAGCAGCTTCCGTCAAAGCACAACAACGCTCAGCGGCAGAACGATACGGCAATGACGATATCTACGAACCCGACGAGGCTGACGGATCCGAGGATGACGAAGAAAGTGGGCGTAAGGTCGACTACTACGCCGTAGCTCATCGCATCAAAGAAGAAGTTACCGTCCAACCCTCTCTCCTCATCGGTGGTACTCTGAAGGAGTACCAAATCAGAGGCCTGCAGTGGATGATCTCATTGTACAACAACAATCTAAATGGCATCCTGGCAGATGAGATGGGCTTGGGCAAGACCATACAAACGATCAGCTTGATCACGTATCTGATTGAGCACAAGAAGCAAAACGGGCCATTCCTTGTCATTGTCCCTCTGAGTACCTTGACTAACTGGAACATGGAATTCGAAAAATGGGCGCCCAATGTCAGTCGTATCGTCTATAAAGGGCCGCCCAATACTCGCAAACAGCAGCAGCAGAGAATTCGGTATAGCCAGTTCCAGGTCCTGCTGACGACCTATGAATATATCATCAAGGATCGCCCGGTGCTGAGCAAAGTCAAATGGATACACATGATTGTGGACGAGGGCCATCGCATGAAGAATGCCCAGTCGAAGCTCAGCTCCACCCTTACCCAATACTATACCACCCGTTATCGCCTGATTCTTACTGGAACCCCCCTCCAGAATAACCTTCCAGAACTCTGGGCATTGCTCAATTTCGTCCTGCCAACCATCTTCAAGTCTGTCAAGTCCTTCGACGAGTGGTTCAATACACCGTTCGCTAATACAGGCGGTCAAGATAAGATGGAGTTGACGGAAGAAGAACAGTTGCTCGTCATCCGCCGTCTCCATAAGGTGCTACAACCTTTCCTGCTCAGACGTCTGAAGAAAGACGTTGAAAAGGATTTACCAGACAAGCAAGAGCGAGTGATCAAATGCAAATTCTCTGCATTGCAGTCCAAGCTATATTTGCAATTAATGACTCACAACAAGATCGCTGTAACTGACAACAAAGGCGGCAAGACTGGTATGCGGGGTCTCAGCAACATGTTGATGCAACTTCGGAAACTCTGTAACCATCCCTTTGTCTTCGAACCTGTGGAGGACCAGATGAATCCTGGCAAGGGTACCAACGACATGATATGGCGTGCCGCAGGCAAATTCGAACTTCTCGATAGAGTCTTGCCAAAGTTCAAAGCTAGCGGTCATCGAGTCTTGATGTTTTTCCAGATGACTCAAATCATGAACATCATGGAAGATTTCCTTCGCCTGCGAGGCTTCAAGTATCTTCGGCTTGACGGGTCCACCAAGTCTGACGACCGGTCAGACCTCCTCAAGCAGTTCAATGCTTTGAACTCTGAATACTTCTGTTTCCTGCTCTCCACTCGTGCAGGTGGACTGGGCCTTAACTTGCAGACTGCCGACACAGTCATCATATATGACTCGGATTGGAATCCGCATCAAGATCTTCAAGCCCAAGACCGTGCCCACCGGATTGGCCAGAAGAACGAGGTACGAATTCTTCGCTTGATCAGCTCAAACTCTGTTGAGGAGAAAATTCTTGAGCGAGCACAATACAAGCTCGATATGGACGGCAAGGTTATTCAGGCTGGAAAGTTCGACAACAAGTCGACGAACGAAGAGCGGGAGGCGTTGCTTCGTACTCTGCTAGAAACTGCCGAAGCGGCTGATCAACTCAATGAGCAGGAGGAAATGGATGACGACGATCTCAACGACATCATGGCGCGCTCCGAGGAAGAGCTCACACTTTTCCAGCAAATGGATAGGGACCGCATACAGAATGACGAGTACGGTCCTGGCCATACCCTCCCGCGTCTAATGTGCGAAGATGAGTTGCCTGACATCTATCTTCAAGAGGACAATCCGGTTCCGGAAGAGGTTGAGGAATACGCTGGTCGTGGAGCACGGGTCAGAACGGTTCAGCGATATGATGATGGGCTCACGGAAGAGCAATGGCTCAACGCCGTCGATGCCGATGACGATACCATCGAGGAAGCGCAGGCTCGAAAAGATGCGAGGATCGAAAAGCGGCGCACAAACAAAGAGAAGAGGATGCGGCTCGAACAGGGTCTTGAATCTTCACCAGAGCCATCTCGTGAAAGCTCAGAAGAACCACAACCAAAGAAGCGTGGCCGCAAACCCGGTCCTCAGAAGCGGAAAGCAGAAGAGCTCGAAGATGACACCCCCATGAAGCGCAAACGCGGGAGACAGTCCAAAACCAACGACATGCTGAGCAGTAGTGAACGATCCGCATTACAAAAGGCGCTTAAAACCGTTTACGATGCTCTTATGGGTTTGGAAGTGGAAGATAGCGATGACACCGAGGACTCAGCTCCTGAGAGTGATGACGGACCTCCTACTCGTCTTGTGATTGGGCCTTTCGCTGAATTGCCTTCAAAGAAAGACTACCCTGACTACTACCTGATCATCACGCAGCCAATTGCAATGGCGCAGATTGAAACCAAGATCAGTAAACACCAGTATCAAAATCTAAAAGAGCTTGGTCAAGACGTCACGTTGCTGGCAACGAACGCAAGGACATACAACGAAGATGGAAGCTTGCTGTATCAGGATGCGAATGCCATACAGGTACGTCCGCCCACAAAGGATCAGCTAACATGAGCAAGAGCTAATATCGTTTAGGTCGCCTGCGAGAAAGCAATTAAGGAGCAGCTAGATCTCCATCCCAACCTCGCCGAGCTTGAGGACAATTCGTATCAAGACGGCCAATCCACCGCCGCTGTATCCAGCATAGGGACTCCCCGCCCGACTGGTCCATCTCAGACCAAGCTCAAGCTTACCTTCACGGCTAACGGGCGGGCGAGTAATGGCGTGACGACAAATGGCACGAATAGTGGTGTAGTGAGTGATGAGGACTGAATATAACCAAGATGACAGCATTTCCTGGACTGGCGTTCCTACAAAGCAAGGTGTAAGCGGAGTCTTAGACCACTGCATAGGGCAGGGCGTTTGGAGGTTTCAGTAAACTTGGGAGCCTTAGTTGTAGGCATGTATTGAGTATGACGCCAGCTATTACTTCACTTAGAAGCCTATTACAAGGCGAAGACAAAATGAATGACTTTGCGACCCCTAATTCCCTCGCTGAAGCATTTCATCGATAGACCACTCTATGAAGTCCCCATAGTTGTGAGTCAAATTCTCTAGACAGTGGTGAACTGCAAAGTGTCGTTTGCCATCCCTTTCCAGGCAGCCAACCAATGGTGGGATAGGAAAGGTTCTCCGAAAACCTCTGGACCACCCCCCTCGGCCACCCCTGTATTCAGCGATCCAGCGCACCAGCAGCAACAAGTTCTCGGATTATAACAACTGATGCTAGCTCACAAGGACATGCGCCCTGGAAAGATATTCTCCTTTAAAGCCCTATACATGACCGGCGACTGCAGCTGCCACCATGTCCTCGACACTAGCAGCGGCTGCCTACGACCTTCTACGTGAGTTTCTTCCCGCATACTTTGGAAGCGTTCGATTTGCCTGCGCATCTGCTGACAAGCCTCACAGGACGCCAGGCTGCTGAAGTCGACCCAGACGGTGCGCCTCTCCCCAGATCTTGCATGCATTGTTTAGCGCTCACAATCTGTAGAACCTGCGGAGGCAGGACAGAAGGAAATATTTACATCATGGGCACTATTCATCTTGATCATGCTGCTTATCACGGCACTTTTTACAAGTTACCTGCTCCAGCAGAAGAAGATACAAGCTGTCCATGAGACCGTGATATCGATATTTGCAGGTATGGATTTGTGAGCAACGCCGGAAGGGATCTCGATCTAATGCTGCGTCAGGGATGGTGGTAGGACTCATCATCAGGGTCACACCTGGGCGTTCAATCCAAGATAGTGTCAGCTTCGACTACCAGTTCTTCTTCAATTTACTTCTTCCGCCGATCATTCTGGCCTCGGGATATGAGCTACACCAGGTGCGTTGTTGGAGGAGCGGGAAAATGGAGACAAGATATCCAGTTGGACTGATATGGGACAGGCAAACTTCTTTCGCAACATTGGCACTATTCTTACATTCGCGTTTGCCGGCACATTTATTTCCGCTGTCGTCCTAGGCCTTATTCTCTACTTATGGACTCGCATACCGTTGGATGGCCTCAATATCAGTTTCGTCGAAGCCTTCTCGGTCGGGGCTACTCTCTCGGCCACTGATCCTGTCACCATCCTTGCCATCTTCAACGTCTACAAGGTGGAGCCAAAGCTTTATACTGTCATCTTTGGCGAGTCGATTCTGAACGATGCCATCGCAATCGTCTTGTTCGAGACAGCACAACGATATCGAGAAGGCGGTGCCGCCGGCAACTTGACAATATTGACCTTGTTTGAAGCCATTGGCATATTTTTGGCCGTGTTTTTCGGCAGCCTGCTCATCGGAGTGGTCGTTGGTATTGGCACCGCTCTTGCTCTTAAGTACACGCTTGTTCGACGATTCCCGAAGATCGAAAGTTGTCTCATTGTCCTGATCGCTTATTCCAGCTACTTCTTCTCCAACGGCGTACACATGTCAGGTGAGTCTCATGACTCCAAGCTATACTTTGCATCTCTAATCTGTTCAGGCATCGTCTCGCTTCTATTCTGTGGCATTACTCTGAAGCACTATGCATATTACAATATGTCTCGGCGAACCCAGTTGACCACGAAATACTTGTTCCAAGTCCTGGCACAGCTCTCTGAAAATTTCATCTTCATCTACCTGGGCTTGACGCTTTTCACAGAAACAGATCTTGTATTCAAGCCATTGTTTATCTTGATAACAGTGGTTGGCATATGTGTTGCGAGATACCTGTCGGTCTTCCCCTTGTCAAAGGCCATAAACTGGTTCATCAGATGGAGAGCGAGGAGGACAGGAAAAGACGTTGCAGATGAGCTGCCGTATCCATATCAGGCGATGCTCTTCTGGGCAGGTCTACGAGGCGCGGTCGGTGTTGCGTTGGCGGCTGGTTTAGAAGGCGAAAACGGCCCCTCCCTGAGAGCTACAGTGCTTGTGGTCGTGGTGCTAACTGTCATTATCTTTGGCGGCACTACAGCTCGCATGCTCGAAATTCTTGGCATCCGGACTGGAGTGGTGGAGGAGATCGATTCTGACGACGAATTTGATATCGAGACCGGCGATGGTGGAACGTACTACAAACGCACAGGAAGAGGGCTTGGCCACAACCCCAGGCGAAGCGTTCCCAATATCAGTCTAGATCACCTTGAGAGTCGAACCAATGGGCACGCAAGGAGGCCTGGTTCATCACGAGGGTATAGCAGTAGCAATCGCCACAGTCCCCCGGGAGTCTCACTTCCGGGTGTATCAGCTCGGAAGAATGGATCGATCAGCCAGCGAGAACAGGAGGCAGAGCAGAACCTCTTGGGTGTTGGAGGAAGCACACCCAGTGAGGATGATGATGACGAGGACGCGTTCATGGACGAGGACCTGCCGCCAGCAGCAAGAAAATCTCCACCGAGGAGGAAGCCTTCCCCTCTGCCAGGCGGCGATATGTCGGACGCACCTCGGCGTGTTGGTACGCCAGACGTGACGGGCGGTGCAGCCGAGGGAAGCCAAAATTATGCGGGTATGACCGGGTCCGTAAGGCAACTTCTGTCGAGAACAGCAGAAGACCACGCAGCGTGGTTTCGACATCTGGATGAGGACTACATCAAGCCTAAACTATTACTAGATCAGGGACAGGGACAGGGACAGGGACAAGGAGGAGGCGCGGCATGATTTGAGCTTGGAATGGAAAAAAAGGGCGATAGGCGTATTCGGGTGTTTAGGAATGTGTTGTTGCAAGGTGTTTGGGGTTACATCGTCTTGTTCAGCCAAGATCAAATGTACAGAATCTTTGCATTTCCACTTTCACTCACTTTGTGCTGTACGGCTCACAGTGATCGTAATCCAACCTTACGAAGAGTGACAAAACCACTTCCGATCTCTCACTGTTGCCTGCCCACCTGCTTTACTAAGCCGTTCTCTGTCTGAGAGTAGCGGAAGCCAAATATACCAATCCTCGTTGACAGAAGGGGTACAATGTCGGAATTTTCAAAACCAGACGGGCCAGACAAATCAGAAGAGAGACCAACAAGGCGAAGCCAATCCGATGCCAACATAGAGCCAGCAGAGAGACTCGCGATTCGCACGAAAATGCCGAGCACGCCAGGGTATTGGTCAGACTTGATGCTTGCGAATGCGGCCTTCAAGAGCTACAATGTGAGAAGTCTCGATCTTTGACTTTTGTTGACATTTTCAGCCGCATATACCAGCGGTGGTTTCTGACCGCGTTGACTTATGACAGGATAACTGGAGGTTGACTTGTCTATGTGCGATGCAGCAGAGAGCGAAGAACGATGTGCCGAGGCAGCCGAGGAAGGTGCACTGGGATCACCTGCTGGAGGAGGCGGAGTGGTTGAGGAGGGACTTTAGGGAGGAACGGGTGTGGAAGATGGGCAAGGCGAAGAAGAGGGCAGAGGAATGTGTGAGGGAATGGACGTTGAGGGCGAAGGATAGAGGGCGGTTTGTGGAGGAGGGAGAGGTGACAGGGTCGGGACTAGGATACCGGCGAGAGGGAGAGCAGGATGGAGATGTTGGCTGGGGATGGGATATTACTGTGAGGACAAGGGTGGCTGACGAGGATGTTGGCGGTGGGGTGTTGAGAAAGTGGAAATGGAATGCGGCAGGTGAGGATGGAGAGGATATTCAGGGATCGTTGAAAAGGCCAAGAACGTTAAGGAGGGTTCAGCCATTTTGATGGTTCCATCTAATGCAGTCTTCGAAGGTTGCTCCCGTTCCGCCAAAAATGTCAAGGGCACTGCCTATTGTCAAATCAACCTTGCCGCCACTGCAATCCTTGACAAGATCTAGATCATGGATGCCGCGGCCGCCGCCAGCATACGTGACTGGTATTGAGCACCAGTCGGCCAATTTGGAGACGAGTTGTTGGTCGATGCCTCGCTGTAGTCCTTCGTTGTCTGCAGCGTGGATGAGGAACTCTGAGCAATATGGCTCCAGCATGTTGATTGATTCTTTGCTCGCGCATCAGCCGAAGAACGATATCTAGAGGTTCCGAATGAGTTCTCACCTTGGGTGATTTCCATCTCCGTGATGGTCTGCCACTTGTTCATAGCCACGAACCAGGTCGTGCCCTTACGGCGGCAGCTAAGGTCAATGACAAGCTTGCTTCTATCGTTGTCTAGAGCTCTGAGGACTTTCTGGAGTCGCTCTAGAGAGAAACGGCCAGATGGAAAAAGGAAGGACGTAATTATGATCTACTACTTACCAGTCAATACACAGCCGAGAAGAGAAGAAAGACGAGTAAAGGCTTATTGTCAGGCCCATTCCGTGGCCTGGGGGCATATTGTACAACTATTGAGGGAAGAAATGGATGGCCCCACCTTCTCAGCACCTGCATTGATCCATTCCTTCGCATTTTCATCATTAATACCGCCTCCTATCTGTAAATGTCCTGGCCAGGCAGATAGAGCTTCCTTTGCAGCATTTTCATTGCCCGGTCCCAGCATTATGACATGGGCACCAAGGGCATCATTGTCGCGATAAAGCTTTGCAAATTGTGCCGCGGGCAGAGTTGAGACGTAGTTTGTCTTCAAGTCTTTCTCAACAATACTGAGAGTGCCGCCCACGATCTGCTTGACCTGGCCAGCATGCAGGTCAATGCATGGTCGGAAGCGGGTCATCTTGAAGAAGTTGTAATGTTGCCCGGAAGCTGCATATCAGGAAGTTTTCCTGAGCATCAAGGGCAAGGGGAAAAAGAGGCAGTTCGCACTCGTCAGAAATACTAAACCTAAAGAGGGTCCTTATCGATAAAAAAGGGCCTACCGGTGCCAGAGGAGCATCTTTTGGCGGTAGTTGGATGCTGCTTTTGACCCCTTCTGCACTGAGAAAGCCTAGCCCAGGACGCGAAACGCCCGAAGCTTAGCGAGACCAGGGTGGGCGGCAGAATTGAGGTAATTCTTTCACTACTCAGCAGCGGTTTTGCCAAAAACAGTCCCTTCGCACACGAATAAAGCTGCCATGTATAAAGCTTCGAGAGCTCCGTCCGGGGCTGTCCTTGACCATTCATTTGTACTCAATATCATCATCCTCCCGCGGCCCTTGTCATTCCGCGTGGCTCTGCGAGAAAGCCTTCGCCCCTTAAAACCACCCCCGATCGTCAGGAACGCTTTGCTTCTTAAGCCTTAAAATGACGCATAGATATATGATAGGTGCCGGCTAAGAGCATACAATAGATGCCTACTCCAGCCCAAAGCCTCACCCCTGTCTCAGTATACTGTGTATGTCATGACACCGGAGCTGGCGAGTCGCTAGCGAGTCGCTAGCTCTTGCCCAGTGCGGCAAGGGCGATTTCCTTATTAGTAGGGTATTCCCATGCCTCTAGCCTCTCAGGCCAGAGATTAGTTTCTGTCACATAATAGACCTATTGCAAGAACTATTCTAGAAGCTGTCGCTGCGTAGATTACTAGGTACCTATTCCTCACACCACCTAGTGCCTAGCAGTAACGCTGAGTGCGCAGTGTGCGACGGTCCCGGGCCGGCACGGGCTTTTGCAAAAAGCCTGCGCAGCCCATGAGCCCACGCCCAAAAAGAGTAATAGCAGCGTCGCCGCTGGGCATAGTGTCATGGGGCCCGGCGTGGTTAGCGGCGATGGGTTATCACGGGGAAGCTTCCCAGAGACAGAGAGTTTCAAGTTCCCAGCCATGCGACCGAGTCCCGTAGCCCATCCCTTGTCTTCTTTAGTATCCCCTGCCTGACAGCATTCCCTATGATAGAATCTCGACGCGCGCCTTGGCCACGCCCTCACTCACCCCTCTCCTCGATAGTCCTCCATTTCGAAATCTGAAGACATTGTGGCCTACAATCGAAAGAATGGAAGAACCAAGCAAGATAACACGGAAATGGGGGTTGATGGCCTTTTTGGGCAACCTTCAATGGCTTCCTCTACACTACAATGGGCTTAAGCGCAGGCCCCCGGCCTCGAAAGCCTGCCTACCCAGCCCATGGGCCGAAGGCCCGCGGCCCAGGACTGTGACTGTCGCACACTGTGGGTGCGCCAGAACCCTGACAGTATAGATAAGATTGGTCTGTAGAAGTATCGTGATGGCCACAGCCTACCGTGCATGAGGCGAGCGGTGCCATCGCCTCATGCATAAGGCCCTGCCGCCAGTAGTCGTGATGAAGCAGGAAGCCGATCTCGGTGTCGCGCCAGATACCGATCTTGCCGATTGCCTCCGAAAGACCGCCGGATTTTGTTGGCTTAGAATGTGGCGGGCTTGCTGACGCTGGTGTCGAGGCAGAGGGGCGAAGACACATGACCAAACTCAGTGACGCCGTTTTGCGGGCTGGCGAGCATTTTCGCAAGCCAGTCGGTCGTTTGGATGAGTGAAGCGTGGGCCAGGGTGCCCAGTAGCGCATTACATCGGGGTTGCTGAAAATGGAATAAAGGGCTGGAGCGTCGCTGGGGAGGCCGGCGCGGAGGAGGAGGCGGGGAGTTGTGAGTGTGATGGTTTGGGAGTTAAGGGTTGTGGGATGGGGGGTGGTGGTGTGGGAGACATAAGAAGGATCCTTTGGCGCCGGATGTGGGCTAAGTTACAAAGGTTAGAGGAGAGTAGAGCCTACGGGCTTGAATCGGTGAACTCGTGCGGGATAAGGTGCTGGTCGCTCTTCTCCCTACTTTCTACCCCGAAGATTGAGTCAGTACGGGTAGTCTGGACTATTCTTAAGCCCAAGCGGAGGTATAGCATCACGCTTTAAGTCATCGCCTTTTGACTTTACAGGTACCCATGCCCCAGTTAGGAACTCAGTTGCGGTTTGTAGCTTGATATTGTTCTCGAATTGTCACAAGCAAACAGGATTCGTCATCTCATCCTTGATGTGAGAAAATAGGCTTGCCAGACATCAACAAAGCAGTGAGACTCAGAAACCCGTCTATGAAAATTGATGATTTAGCTGATACAAGCTCTTAGCTGATGTAAGCTACTTAGCTGATGTAGGCTACACTTTTCTGTCTAGGCGTAAATGCCATCCCTGCCTACTGCTCCAGCACCCTCGGAAGAAATCTATTTCAACTTGAGCCGCCAGACGACCAAACAACTCAAACTCCATTCTGTCAGCAGCCCTCGGACCCCTAAGTATCTGGCCCATCATATCAGAGCCGGGCGGGAAGTCATGCTCGAAGACAGGCTCGCCAGCACCCTTCATGTTAGTTAGGACTGCCTGCCTGAAGTGCCAACGTAGAAGCTCATCAATAGGTCGTTGAGGATGATTGAGGAGCTGTGGATCAAGAAATCTGCCGGCGATACCGCCACGTCTTCGATAAAGCATACGATCTTGTGATTATCCTAAGATAATTATTAGCCACCGTAACCTAATAGACAATGAGGAGAAAAGATTAGCCGATTTGGAAAATGTAGAGTAAACATACATCAGGATTAATTGAGAAGTCGTAGTTATCAAAGAGGTGGTGAATATCATTCCTGAGTAAGAGCCCATTTTGTACAGAGTTAATGCTTCCTGCTGCTGCTGACGCCGGCGGAATTGTAATCAAATTTGAGAAGTTTGATTGATTCCAGTGATCTTCATAAGCCAGTGGAAAGATGTGCGCAGCCTGAAGGCCGTCCCAATATGCCATTAGCAGCGTCTTGGTGCCGTTGCCCTGTTATAACGCATTGACCATCTCGCGAACGGACAGCATCACCGAAAGACTGAGTTCGGGTTCCGGCCTGCTGGGATATCATACGGGGTAAGGGTGTCTCAGTAGTAACGCGGATCGAACCTGTTTACAACTTAGTTACTTAATCATGAAAGGGTGATGTAGAAACTTACCCGAAGTGACAATGTAGTAGTTCCCAGGTTGAAGCGGCTGGTGATTTTCCTGAATCGTGGTACGGCTTTGATTCCGCAGAGAGAAGGTGTGAGAGAGGCTGCGAGGTGTGAATTCGACGAAAATACGTATCATCGCGTAGAAGTTGGCATTCGTGACGCCGGGGCTGAGAATTAGCCCACCAAGCGCAGTGGTTCGGTCCTTGTTATCGTAGATGTGGACGTCCCGCCCTGCTGAGCGGTTGACGGGGGGCATGGTGGAGAGTATTTGAGAGCGAGAGGATCGGAGGTGATGGAGGTGATGGAGGTAGGGGACCCGTGAGAGTCGGAGGTGGTGGGGGCTGGGGATGTGAGAGTTGGACATGATGGAAGTTTAGGTTCAAAAATGGCAGGCGCGTGGCAGGTGCGTGGCGGCACTGGGACAGGATTTTACTTTGTTTTGAATTCAATTTTGGCTTTAAAGCGGACTCAGCTCACTGGGAGCGGATTATGCTTCTTTTAGATTCAAGAAGGTTCAAAGATGGCAGATGGCAGCGCTGGGTGTTTGTTGCTCAAGTTGGTTTAAGCGGCCCCAGTGAGTTGGGACCGGAATGGTCGAATTGCCAAGATATATTGTGGAGGGATAGAAGCATGCCAAAAGACAGCTCCTGCGCCCATAAGGGGCTAATGACCAATTGACTCCACCACAATATTAACGTGACCGACACCAATTTCAAGTTTGCACAGTTAGGCTCACCCGCCAGGAGAGGATAGGGAATGGGGCCCAAGTCTCCCTATCCCCCTGGTGATATATGTAAATCGGCGGGCCTGCCGGCAGTTTCAAAAACTCCACTACACATAATTAGCAGTAAGTAGACAACGTACCATTTTTGCCATATACACGCTCTCGGCGTCGCCTCTATATAGAAAACGATCTCACCGACGTTCTCTGATTAGTCCAATGCCCGCAGGCGGGCTTGAAGGTTCGTTTCGTTGGTGAGATAGCGGGTCGCTTGGCGGCTCGTCATATATTGCCCTTCCTTGCTTCTTAGCAGTCTGTCTACGCGTGCGAGGTGACATTACGAAGATCGGAGTAAATGAACGCAGAAAGAACGCGGTTCTGTATACAATTGGTTGCATATACAACAATCTAGACAATTGGTGGTGGTCACTAGGCAAAATCAACGCTTTCCTACGGAGTCTAATACTTGTCTGGCCTAGGCGACCTTCAAGACGGCGAGCTCCGTCACAGCAGTGGACGACGAAAGACTCTCTCTATGATGCGGCTTGTTATCTCGTAATGAACCCTACCTCGCGCTTTATTCGTAACAAAGTTCCGAACTACATCATTTCCCGCGTAAAAACCAGTGAAATATCAAGTGCGGTAATACTTGGTAGTGACGGATATTTTCGTGGGAGTAATAAGCAGCGGGATGTTCTACGCTGAGTAATCTAGAAAGACCTCTATCTCAACATTTAAGCTACGAGGAAGTACTCAGATCAATTAAGATCGTATAACGCCGGCGCCGCCCAATCGACGATGTAGGCGCTCGATGCAGAAAGATAACCTGTCCTTGCCGCTGACTTTGAAACCAGGCCTTTGACTGCGGAGACTGCGGAAAAGCTTCACGTCTGGACTCTATAATTGATGAGTCTCTTCCGGAAGTAATAATGTCACCGTCAGTGGCAGGCCGCCGACGCGACAGTGTGCCGATAGGTGGCCGAATGAGAGCACGAGACTGCGGGCCATTGGGTGGGAAACAAGTGATTGAAGAGGCTTAGAGGTGGCACCGCAGCTGGCGAGTTGGGGGGGGGCCGAAACCGGGGCCAGCGAGTAAGGCGGTGAGGAAGGAGGCCGTTTGTGAGTGACGGGTACAATAGAAGGAAAGAGGTCGCGAGACGAGAGAGGGAGGGATAGGTGCTTTATAGCCGTCAAGCGGCGAGGGGGACGCCATGCCCGATCCGGGAGGAGCGTTCCCGAGCATGCAGTTTCGGGGGCCTCCGCACCGGTAGGCCAATATCGATAATTAAGCTGCCTCCGTTCGTCTAAATGCATCCAAGTTATACAGAAATTCCACCGTAAATACGAAGCAATCCCTAACACCAGCATGCTGGGCAAACGCAAGAGGGACCATGCGGCTGTTCCCCGCCAGTCATTGCACGAGGTTGAGGCCGAGGAAGTTACTCGCACCTCGAACGCGCTAGACCTTTTCAAACAATACTTCGAAGCAAAGTTCGAGCCTCTACTCCAAGAACCCTGTTTGCAGCAAGCTTCGAGTGCAGATGAAGATGGATTCGAGGAGGAGGGCCAATCCGAGACATCAGACTGGAGCGGCTTCGCCGAGAATGATACCAGGGTGGACGAAGTCCGAGTGATCGAGCATACGGTGGTCTCTGGGGCGACGGCGGAGTCCGGAGCCTCAGAAGGCAAATATTTTATGGTTCGTTCGGGTATGTACATTGGAAGTCCAATGGCTTACTTACAAACTCACAGAGCTCAAAGCCCCCTCCAGTGGGTAAGACCATCTCAGCTCGGAAAGTCACTACAAGGCCAGCCGAGACGAAAGAAGACCCGACGGATGCTGCAAACCTCAAAAAGGATCTAGATCTACAGCGCCTATTGAAAGAATCTCACCTGCTTGACCGCCCGACTCTATCTGCCACTCCAACTGCGAATCGTGAGAGAATCACCGACCTGAGGATGCAGGCTTTAGGAGCGAAGGCGTCGCTCTTCACGCAGCAAAAGATGCCGCTATCACATAGAAGAGGTATTACAGCCAAGGCAACAGCACGGGAAGAAGTGCGCAGGAAAGAAGCGCAGGAGAATGGCGTCATACTGGAAAGGGCAGGCAAGGGCAAGCGGAGCGATATCGAGAAACGAGATCGAGGTGTTGGAACGCCTGCAGTGGGCAAGTTTACGGGGGGTACTCTGAAACTAAGCCGCAGAGATATACATGAGATTAACGGGCCAAGACAAGCTATTCGAGGGAAACGGAAAGGGAAGAGGTAGCAGGAATATGAAGCTCAACCATTTCACATCGTGAATGAGGCAGATTGCAGAGATCATGCCATGTATGACTGGATAGAGGTCACAGTAAGGGCTCAAGCAGTCACTACGAACCGTGATGGTCTTTCCGGATTCTCGCAAGTAAGGGCGCGTAGGCTGTAAGATGAATGCACAATGTACCCAATGACAGAACGCTTAAAGAGTTTCATAATCAGCAACCTTGTAGATGCTGACGTTTGCAGTAAGCTTCGCCACAAGATCGCCGACCCTTACAGCCATTGAACAGATCTAAAGTACAAACGCCAGGCAGGTGAGCCTGCATGCTGATGGGGTATCTCTGACAATCGTGAGTTGTAAATATTCTCATAACGCCGTTGATCTCCGCTTGATGACTGTCATGTAGGAGCGACGAATCGCAGACACATACTCTGACGAGCCGGCCAAGCGATGATCAAGCCCCCCTTTCTTCCAGTCCCTCAGTAGGGTACTAGGAATGAAACAATGAAAGAAATAAGTCAGTGCTATGCTTGTTTGACGATCCTGCCTCGCAGGGTGTCTCCATAGCTGGCTTCTTGCAAACCGTGTGCAGACCGAATTCCCAAAACATACTTGTGTGAAGAAAAGGTGAGTTCCCGTCATCATAACCTTGATCTCATTCATCTCTTGACTTGCCCGTTTCGTTCTAATGCCACCAACAACCGAAGAAGCTTCACTGGAGATAAGGGTACACTGAGTGTGCCAACTCCTGTGAGAGGATGCTCGACTCTCCCTCACCCAGTCGCCCCAAGTACCACACCACCGACCGCACTGTGAACGCAACAGGGTGGACATCAGGCATATCATCGGAATGCACGTAGTCACCGAACTGGGGATATTCGGAGGACAACACTTCAGCTTCAGCTACCGGCACGTATGCGCCCACACTCACGCCGTTTGCCACTTGTTGAAATGCCCTAGTCGTGCAACTCTGCCAACATCCACACCGTTGCAATGAAGGAAATCTTCTGGGGCAACAACCACATCGCCGCTCCCTTCCTGGTGATAGATGTATGGGTCGTGATAACCCAGGCTTGAGCGAGCAGGTTGGATTGGCATGCTATTGACCAAGCCAGCCTCGCTGGCAACGTGTGAAACATTAGTCTCCTGAATCCACTCATTCAGAGATTGCGCCATATCTTCTCCAGCACCCTTAAATGCTGCACGGGGCCACCTCTTGCGAAAGCTTCCTCCGCGTGGTCCGTCGTTGATGATAGCACCAGTCAAAGTAGAACGACGAGGCTTCTTGTCCGGTCGCTGACTGTTTTCACCCGTATAGGTTGGGTTTGACAGCTGATCAACCTTTTCACGGTTACGCTTGAGGCTGCTGCCTACGGAACTCGTATTCGTGGGGGAAGCCCCAGCAGCGCCTTTACCAGAGCTTGTTGTATGCCTTGTCGCATTGTGTGCTCCAGCGAGGCTCAGGCGTGTTGGTTGGCTGTTGGGCGTGGACGCACTGAGCAGCTGCTCTGGTGTAGGACCAGTTGTTGACGTGGCGATGCTGGGGCCGAAGTTCACAACTGGTGCAGCTTGGTGGGGTTGTGAAGGCCGATTCATCGTACCAGTTGCTGGAATTTGACCGGGAGGGCAGAAGAGTTGGGGATTAAGCAGTTGTACGGGAATCAGATTTGGTGACAGAGAATTTACAGCTGAAACTTGCGGCCGGGCAGATGTTGATGATGGAGAATGTGGTCGTTCAGAAGGTGTAACATTAAGAGCGGCTGGATGGAGTGTTCGCTGAGCACTTGGCCCCCGCGTTACTGGAAGATTCGTGACATGAATGGCTAGAATTGTGTTTGTCACGACTAGAGAAGGTGGAGCTAATGCGGGAGCAATTGCAGCTGGGGTAAGTCCTAGTGCAGCAAGAGGTGGCGCAAGAAATGTATTGACCACTGCAGGCACGGCGGGTGTCAGAGGAGTTTGTGCCGGTGCTGCCTCAACACAGCTGGCCCACCGCAACTTGGCCGGGACTGGAATTGGCTGACCATATGGGTTTGCACCCCAGGAGATACCGCGAGTTGTGTTGAGATTCAAGGGCACCCCAGCCCCTTGAAGAAGTTGCTGAAGCCTCTGCTTTTCAGAAGCAAACTTGCCTCCTTTGGCGACCCAGCCAAGAACATTAGCCACCTTTCTGAAGCGCTGAGCTCGCATGCTCAGGTCGGTGTTGTGGTCGCTCCGCGCCGCTAGCGGCATGCGATTGACGAGATCGTACTTCCTGATTCTCGGATCGAAACGAGACCATGTTTCCATGCGCCAACCTTCAACATCTTTGGAGATATGATCGGGGAGAATTGGAATGTCTCGCAGAAATTTCCCATATATGGGATACGTCTTGAGAGGTGGGTCCTTGAGATCTGCCCTCCTAAGCCAGTTAGTTGGCTTGTCGAAGGTATAGATCATCTCCGGAAGATTTTCCTGTGACCAGTGGGCTTGCTCAGGGCGGTAGTCGGTGAGATCATCGTTTCGATCACCTGTACTCGACATTGGTTTTGAACTGTGTTGGTCTTGAAGCGTGCTTACCTCGATCATGTTGGAGCAATGACGAATTAAGAGGTTGCACTGGGATCATAAAACCTTGGGGGTTCCATGGGTTACGCAGGTGCCCAATTTGTGCCAAGTATTGGATATAAGCAGGGTCTAGTTTTGTGTGAGCCGAGGCGCCAAGGTGAAGAAAAACTACTTACAATCGAGGTTGCCTGCGAGCTGAGAGAGTACAGTTAAGGCGTTGGTAGTCAAGAGAGGGATGCTGGCAAGAAAGGGCGTTGGAGCAAGTGCTGCAGGTATGGCTTGAGTGATGTTAGGTTGCGCAGCGGCGTGAGTACTAGGTTGGATTACAGCAAGGGCAGAGCTTGGAGTTGAGCTTGCCAAAGAGCCCAAGCTGGAGGCGGAGCTGTTGCCAGCTCGCGTTGTCTTGCGTGCCATGGGGAAGAACGAAGTATAGATCTGATAGCTATATGGTCGCTAAGGTTCGCAAGCAAAGTTAATGGTAGGTGTAGTGAGGGCTTAGGGCCACAGGAGAGGTTGGCAGGGAAGAAGGAGAAGGTGTTGTGTTGCGGTGTTTGGAAAACTCAACACCGTCGGGCTGAGTTTGGTGGTGCGTAAGATGCTCGCAAGTTTGCAGGAAGACTCTCGAGGAGCTTGAAAGCAAATGCCAGTGGCTGAGGATTCGCAGACCGAACAAGTGATTGATAAAGGGAGGAGCCTCAACCGTGGAAGGAGAGCGGGCTTGGGATGGTTTCTTGTGGCTTTCATAACAAAACACGCACTAGTTCTGGCAAGATTGGGCGATCTAGGGCCTTGTAACTTGTACTGAGCGTGTGTTCTTTGCCAAAGTCGGTTTGTTGGCGTCGAAAATTGCATGAAACCGCAAGAGGTAAACAATCGATCATGGTGAAGTCGCTGGAGCTGCAATGATCCGCCCTGGTAACATCTTCCACCTTTGCTTCCCCCCACCCAGCTAAAGAGCACTCTGTGCCACCCCGCGCCACAACAGCTTCCACATTCACGGCGAAATCGCTCCGTTCCCAGGCGCCTTAGTTTTCTTCCCCAAATGGGTAGTTGAATTTCAGTAAACCATTCAAACCTCCAACCCAGCCATCGTGCCCTTCGGCGCCTCCAAAAGTCCTTCTCATGATGCAAGGAATGCCGCCTTCCCAAAGTTCCCCGTTCTTTCGCAGTTCCTCTCCGCATACTCGAAGCTCCGTGCCAACGCCGATACCGTCCTTCCTCCTAATACCATCAATGCTGACCTCGACTTGCCGCCCTCTGTTCTTCTCACTAAGCTTCAGGGTGACGGGAGTGCTCGCAGGCAGAACCAATGGTCTAAAGCTCAGGCTTCGAGGGCAGATAGGCGTCAAGAGCAAGGAAGACACGAGCGGGTGGATGATGCTACCACCACTGCTCAGGCTGTATGCCGTGCTACCTGTCGGGGTGGAGATGATCATGCCATCAGCAACTGCTTCCGTCAGAAAACGTCCTCCAACATACACCTCAACCACGGCAAGGTGTGGATCCTTGCCACGATGGATGATGACCTCGTTCATGGCGTGAATGTCATGGCCTGCAGATGCAGCTCGGCCATTACCGTTCAGACGATTGCCCTCAGCGTCATAGACTCCAACCTTCAGTCGACTCCTAACGAGCACTTTGGCTTCACGAGCCGCCCCCATCGATTTCCCACGGATTGATGACCAACCGGTCTGACCTCCATTTATCGGACCTTCCGATACAATTGCATCTTCCAAAATGTCCTTCCTATCCCCAACGCCAGCACCGGACATATATACTTCGCGAAAGGCCCGCTTGTACTCGGCGAACTTCCATTCTCCAAGAAACCCAAGGGTACCCATGCTGAAGGACAGAATTGGAGGAACGACATCGCATGCTGCGAATAGCGATGAAGCATGGAGAATGGTACCATCACCTCCAAACGTAGCAACCATGTCCACTTTTCCACGGAAGGCTTCACCATGGGTCTGACTTTCGAAGGGAGAATATATAGGAAATGAAAATTCGCAATGAATCTCTGAAGCAACGTTTGGTTCAAGAAGAATGTTGAGCGACGGGTACGCCGATTTGATATGGCTGTCGTTTATCAATAAGGTTCCCTGCAGACAAAGAAATCTATCACAGGACTTACTTTGCAAAGTCTTTCATTGCGTTAGTCGCAAGAGGTGCGCAATCTTTCTTCACGAGGAGAATGTTCCGTGGCGGTTCAAACCATCTGAGGGATAGAAGCTCGCTGTTCTGCGATCCTATCACGACGTCAACGAGTTAGAGATGAACAGTTCGTTGTGTAGAGCCTTATGAATCCATGAAGTGGGTATACATACCCTGGTATATTGGCAGATTCTGGGCGGGCAGAGCTCGTAATTCCTGCATATCCCTTCGTTTGAGTGATGTAGAGAAGCGGCGCACATAGCTGGCGATGCACGATCCTGTCTTTGGCAGCTTAGCCAACTGCACGGTAGGATGCAAGCCGGACATCATCTTTGCTGCGCACTTGGCAGACAGGATGCTTGAGAGCATTCTGACATTAGCAGTTGCTCCCACGGTCGTATCGTGTGTGGAACACGTCGAGCTCAGCAAGAGACAGCCCTGTGAGTAGCTCAAATCATTGCAACAGTAACGTGATCAGCGAAGTCCTATCATCTAGGTATGGGGTAACCAAAGGGAATGAAGGAAAGCATCACGACCACATTTCGGTGCTCTCAATCTGAGGATCCTAAGTGAACAAGCAGATACAGATATCAAAGCTTAAAAGCTGCCTTTATCACACACGAGACAGGCGGTTCTTCCGGTGACAATGCCAATAGCTTCGGCAATAGCACATCGTCCAAGACGGTCAAAGAACTCCTTGAATTCCGGTAATATATGAGGTGAGTGAGGATTATTTCGGAAACACATTTCGGTCAAAAGGATCACGAGGTTCACGTCGGAAGTGTGACAGCTTGGCAAGTTAGGCTCGAACACGTGACCAGCCAGGCCTCTTATTTCATAATCCCTGTCAGGCTATGGTGTGCCTACATCCAGAAGTCCCTGGTCTTCATCTTATCAATCAAGCATTCATAGTGCATTATTCGTACTATTGCAAGTACTATGAGAAGAGGCTCTGAATTACAACAATATCGGTTGATCTCATCCTCGGTCACAGATCGATACCCGGGAAATCACACTGAGTAACAAGCGAGTATGGAGACCGACGGGCTGAAGCAGCGGCATCCAAAGTCCATACCAGGACTATCTTCTGATCTCCATGCCGGTGTACCTAGCACTGCCTCGGAGCCACGACCAACCGGCGAGGTCAAGCATGGGGCATTAATTCAGCTCATTCGCATGCTATTATTTGCGACTTGGTTCAACGCCTGTTGTGTATGGATACATACGACCCAACTCCTTGGTACACCGCTATACCTGATCAACAAAGGCTACTACTACGCGTGGATGGCTGTGACGAAACAATCATTTGGTATTGTCATCGTCACAATTACACAGTGGTTCAGCCCAACTCTGGTGCGTGTAAGCGGAGATGCCAGTATGCGAGGTCAGATACGACGGGCTGCTGATGGGAGACTTGAAACGGACTTTCCCGAGCGTCTGGTGTTGATCTCGAATCATCAGATCTACACAGACTGGTTGTATTTGTGGTGGATCGCATACACGAGCCGAATGCATGGGCATATCTACATCATTCTCAAGGAAGGACTGAAATGGGTTCCTCTTATTGGCCCAGGCATGATGTTCTACGGATTCGTCTTTATGAAGCGCAGCTGGGCTTCCGACAAGGCTCGCATGCAGCATCGACTTAGGAAACTCAAGGCTAAACACGGTGGACCAATGTCAGGCTCGGGAAGTCTCGACCCCATGTGGCTCTTGATTTATCCTGAGGGAACCAACCTATCCGCCAATACCCGGAAAGCAAGCAAGAAGTGGGCGGAGCAGAACAATTTTCCGGATTTGAAGCGTCAGCTATTGCCCCGAAGCACAGGCTTATTGTTTTGCTTGCAGGAACTTCGTGGCACTGTAGACTGGGTTTACGACTGCACTGTTGCGTATGAGGGCACACCGTAAGTGCAAGCTAATTGTGAGTTGTTCGATATACTCATAATTTTGCAGTGAGAGTGGCTATGCCGCAGAGCTTTTCACGTTACGTTCAACATACTTCCAAGGCCGACCACCAAAATCGGTGAATATGTACTGGCGCCGGTTCGCTGTGGCTGACCTTCCTCTTGACGACCCTAAGGAATTCACGGCTTGGGTTACTGCTCGATGGGAGGAAAAGGAGCAGCTCCTGGAGCAATATTTCCGGACTGGCCTCTTTCCTGCTGATGAAGCTAGCTTACCGGCAACGGGCAAAAGCAAAGCTGGCTACATTGATACCGAAGTAAAGCTCGGCAAATGGTACGAGATTGGGCAGCTTCTTGTTGTGCCTGCCACACTGGCATTGCTGGCCAATGTGGCATCAAAGCTCGTGACAATGATCGTCTTGCCATTTTTGAGGTAGAAACAAGCTCCATTTTGAGGCTTGAGGCTTGGGGCTTTCAGAGAATGCAGAGTTGGTTCAGAGCTGTAGAACTAGAATCGTAGGCGTGTGGGAACAAGAGCACAATCAGAGGTGCGCTGGAGCTTTGGGAGGCCCAATTTCCAATAACGAAATCTTTTTCTTACTATCTAGCATGGACAAGCTCCAATTGTGGTTCCTTTTAACGCCTCCTTCCGCTGCATGCCCGCTAAGAACTGTAAAATCCTGCCCCAAGCTCACCGTGCTCTAGTCCTAAGGTGACGCCGCCCTAAGCTGCGCTCGCTCGGGCGCGTCCTGGGCGAGGCCCACCCCGGGCTCACCGGGGTCAAGGACGGGTCGCGCGGAGGGTGACACATTGCGCAGCTGAGGTGACAGCCCCGCAGATCAGGAAACTACGGGAAAGTTTGAGGCTTCGGTGACGCATATCAAGGACTTTGGGATGTAACCAGGGCAGGCTCGAGCGTGCAGCGATGTTACATCTGGGCTGCAGCGACGAGAGCAGTGAATATGAGCGACGAGAGAAAGCGAGAGAGGAGGTGATTTCTGCACCTGTGGTACTGCGGATGAGATCAGGACCAGCAAAGGTGCCACCAACAACTGAAGGCGGCCGTGAGATGACCTGAGGCAGAAGGAAGGAAGATCTTTGGTACGGAGCTGGATATTATGATCGATTCGCATTACGGCAAGGATGTGGCCTGACACATGGGACATAGGCATCAGCGTGGGCCACCACGACCACTGTCGATGCCGCTGTGGGGGCCGCTATGGGGCCTCAAAATCCCCGGAAAGGTACCATCTTGTGGCTATAAAACTCCAGGAGTCCCCCTTCGGTGGGGCGTCACAGTCGCTCGACATGTGACATGGCTTGCTGTTGTTCCAAGTCTGTCAGAGAAGAGTCAGGGTGGGGGAAGTGACGAACCAGAGCTTCTCGGTTAGGAGGCCAGGCCCCGTCTTACCCCTCAGAACTCTGACATTGAATGTTCCCTCTCCACGATAGCGTAGATTGGCTTGACTAAGGTCCACCATATCCTGCCCCTTCCCGAGCCAGTTGATTTTCCGCCGTCGGAATTGCTCCCCCTGTGCTTTGCGGAGTTTCTGCTTACCCGGGTGTTTGGGTTTGCTGCCCCCCATGCTTCGCTGGTCAGATCCCCCTGCATGGAGACGACTTTTTCTCACACTCTATGCAGATGGTGGCCAGCCCGAGGTGTGGGAGCTGTTTCAAGAGGGCCTGTCACCACAGTTTTCTGTTGCCGCTCGTTGGCACAATCTACTGCCATTGCCGCCGTCAGAGATGGCCGTTGCGCTGTCTTCTCAGACAGAACTGGAGGCTCCCGGTTCGAAGGCCAAGGAGATGGAAAAGATTGGGAAGCAGGTTAGAATGCAGATACCTGGAGTGCCACCGCGTTAGCTGGCAGCTGCAGTTATACAAATGGCAGGTTGTACTCCGGTTCTGATGTAAGGCCTCTCCAGTTAGCGCGTGGACAATGCATGTGTTCCGTGCCAAGGTCATTTTGCGATCCTTCACAGTGACAGCAAAGACTGCAAGCTTCGGTAATTGCAATACGCTTCAAGGATATCTCTCTGCTCAGGAAATGACTCCTGGATGTGTCGAAGACCGTCCTTTAAGTTCCAACCACCAGTCCACTGGAGATCAAGGAACGGTTACAAAGCCCTGACTTGGTCAACCTCAACATCCGTGTACCGATTCTCGCAACCGTGATACATTTTTGCCAACAGCGGTGGATTCCGATCGTCCTCCCCCAGAACCGAGCGAATAAAGCCAGCATTCTCTTCCGAGGCAGGTCGTAGATGCGAAAGACGATAGAGGAAGGGGGAATATCGGTGTTCCTCATTATTGACAGTCTTAAAGAGAATATCGAGGAGCTCATCAAGGTCGAATGCTGCATCTGCGGTCTTGAGGACAACGGGTCTCGCTAACCACGATTCCATGAAACACCAGAGCCGACTCATCCACCTCGACAAAGCCAGGATCACAGCGACCTCGATCATGCTCCCAGCATGCAGCCGTAGAAGCAGGCAATCCAGCACGATGACTTGATCCGCGCGCTCATAAAGCCTCTGAGCCTATTGACGATCTAGACTCTCACCTCTTCAGTCCTCTCTCCTTCTCGGCCTCTGACATGTCCTCGTAGACCTCAGGCATGGCAAGAACATCGATCCATAGCCATTCCGCAGTACAATGATTGAAGAACGTCTGGAGATGCTCCAGGTATGGTGATCCTCCATGCGCGTACTGAACGAGCAAAACATGATTCTCTCGATTGTTTTAAACTAACGTCACAGTTTCCCATGACGGGTTCAGACCAAAAAAATCAGAAGCTCCTCGATCATAACCGGCACACGCTGCTCATCTTCCTGTTACTCGTTGTGTCGTGGGTCGTGGCGGCTGCTCAGACGCACGCTGAACCTGGATCTCCGCACGGTGCTCCGCGTGATCTCAATGCCACCGTCGGGTTCGACTACTTCTACAACATGGAATACGACCGCGCGACGCAGGAATTCGAGAAGATCCTGGAGCGCCATCCCAACGATCCGGCTGCTGTCAACCACCTGCTGACGGTGGTGCTGATGCGCAACCTGTATGAAACTGGCGGCATGAACACCGGGGACTATACCAATGACAGCTTCATCGGACACGCCCCCCGCCCGACGGACCCGAAGGTGAGGCAGCGAATCAAAGACCTCGCCCATCGGGCTGAAGCCCTGGAGGAACAGGAACTCAAGGCCAATCCGAAAGACGTCGATGCGCTTTATTGCCGAGGCGTCACGCGCGCCCAGTTTGCCGTCTATACCGGGCTGGTGGAGCGGGCCTGGTTCTCGGCGCTCCGTAATGCCGTGGCGGCGCGCCACGACCATGAACACGTGCTGGAGCTCGACCCCGACTACGTCGACGCTAAGATGGTCGTGGGCACGCACAACTACGTTGTGGGAAATCTGCCCTGGAGCATCAAAGTCGCGGCTGCCCTGGCGGGATTGAACGGTTCGAGGGACAAAGGCCTGGCATATCTGCGCGAGGTAGCCAAGACCGATGGCGAAAATTCGGTAGACGCCAAGGTCCTACTCAGCCTGTTTCTGCGCCGCGAGCATAAGTACGACGAGGCCCTCGGCTACATGCAGGAGCTCTCGTCAAAGTACCCGGGCAATCACCTCTTTCCGACTGAGGTCGCCAATTTGCTGCGCTCCGCAGGGCGGTTGGAGGAATCCGAAGCCGCCTACCGCAAAGTGTGGCAAAACGGCCGGGAAGGGAAGTACCGCAACTTGCATTATGAAATGGCGGCTTGGGGTCTGGGAGAACTGTTGCGCAGCAAGAAAGATCTCGCCGGCGCGGCTGCCGCGTATGAGTTGGTCAACGAAGCTCCCAATCCCGATCCTGACATCCTGCAGAAAGCCAACCTTGCTGCTGGAGAAATGTACGACCTGCTGCAGAAGCGCGATCTAGCCATGAAGCGATATCAGACCGTGCTGGCCGGCAACGCCAACACCGGCCCCGCCGACCAGGCGCGCCGCTATATCAAGGAAGCGTACCGGGAGTAACCGGGAACTTTCGGTCTGCGTTTTCCGTATCTATGGGAGAGAAGAGGTATGTACTGCAACTACTGCGGAAAAGTGATTCAGGATGATGCCGCCCTCTGCGCCTATTGCGGTATTCGCGTCGGTGGTTCGCTGGCCCGGACTCGCCTCCTGCGTCCGCGCCTTGCGCGCAAGGTCGCTGGCGTCTGCCTCGGCTTCTCCGAGTACTTCGACATCGACGTGACCCTGCTGCGGGTGGTCTGGCTGATCACCGCATTCATGACCGGCTTTGGTCTCCTGGCCTACATCATTGCATGGATCATCATGCCGGAAGAACCGCTGCTACTGCCAGCGCCGGTGGCCGCGCGGCCAGCCACGAACCCGTAGCCCCTCAGGCCACGAGAGCCGGAGCTCTTGCCCTGCAGTTTGTGTTTTAATCGCCTGCATGGCGCCCATCCCCTCTCAGCGCACCAAGAGCGGCGATGCCGAAATCCTCTACTGGACGCTCGGCGACGGCACCCCGGTCGTGCTCCTGCACCCTTTTCCCGCGAATCATGAATTCTGGTTGCCGGTGGCCGAGGCACTCGCCCTGCGCTATCGCGTGATCCTGCCCGATCTTCGCGGACACGGAGACTCGGATGTCGGCGAAGGTCCGGCCACCATGGAGAAGCATGCCGCCGACCTCGCGCGCGTGATGGACGATGCCGGTGTGGGCCGTGCCCCCCTGATTGGGGTCTCGATTGGCGGTTATGCCCTGTTTGAATTCTGGCGCAGGTATCGCGGTCGCGTGGCCGCTCTCGGTCTGTGCAATACCAAAGCTCCTGCCGACGGCTCCGAAGCCCGCGCCGGACGTCTGCAGGCCGCGAACGACGTCCTAGAACGCGGCACCGAGCCGTTCATTGAAACCATGCTCGGGCGTGTGCTGGCGAAGACCACGCACGAAAACCGCCCCGACCTGGTCGACGGAGCGCGCCGCATGATGCGCAAGATGTCGCCGGACGATATCGCCCAGGTGCAGCGCGGAATGGCCGAGCGTCCCGATTCGGTGGAAACATTGAAGACCATCAATGTACCCACCCTGCTTGTGACCGGAGACGAAGACTCCCTGACCGGCGTGAAGGAAGCCGAACTCATGCGCCAGCACATCTCAGGCAGCCAGTTGCATGTTATCCCGAAGGCCGGACACTACTCCCCGTGGGAGCAGCCCGAAGAAGCCACCAGACTGCTGCGGCAATTTCTCGACGAACTCTAAATTTCGGGTTGCTCATCTCTTGCGTCTTTTGCGAGACGTGGGGAAGTTGGCCGCAACTTCTCAAAGTTTCTGCGTGGTTTAACCGTCGAGCCCTCTGGACTACAATCGGAAACGCCATGAAGAAGCTTGCCATGCCATTAATCGTCGTAGCCTTTCAAGTCTGCGCTCTAGCGCAAACCCCCGCGGTGCGCCCGCGCATTCTGGGAATCGACCACGTGACCTTCTACACCACCGCGCCTGACGGCATGAAGAAACTCTACGCCGATGTGCTTGGCCTGGGTTCGGCCACGCCAGTCGAATCCGGCGAAACGGCACGCTTCATGATCGGCACGCAGTGGGTCGGTTATAGTCCCGCCCCCGATCCCAAGGCCATCGACCGCATGGACCACGTTGCCTTCGCGACCGACAACATCGTTGCCCTCCGCCGCTATCTCTCGCAGAAGGGAATCAAGCCAACGAAGATTGAAGGCCGGTCCGACCACAGCCTCGCCTTCAGCGTGAACGATCCGGAAGGCCATCGCATCGAATTTGTGGAGCGGGGTCCAAAGGCGCCGATTAGCATTAAGGGACATCAGTCGGATGCGCAAGTGCCATGGGTCTCCCACAACATGATCCACATAGGCTTTCTCGTGTATCACCAGGATGCCGAGGATCACTTCTATCGTGATATCTTGGGATTTCGCCCCTACTGGCACGGCGGTATGAAAGAGGATGTGACCGAATGGCTCGCGATCCAGGTTCCCGACGGCACTGATTGGTTGGAATACATGCTGAACCAGCCCGAGCATCCCGATCAGCAGTTGACCGGAGTGATGAATCACATTTCGCTTGGCGTGAAAGACATAAAACAGGCCCAGGCTCTTCTGGAATCGCATGGCTGGAAGGCCCATGACAACGAAAAGGCGCAGATGGGGAAAGACGGCAAATGGCAGCTGAACGTCTACGATCCAGATCTGACGCGGGTCGAGTTGATGGAATTCAAGCCCGTGGAGAAGCCGTGCTGCTCCGAGTACACCGGGCCGCATCCAACGGAGTAGGGAGAAGCCAAAAGCTGAACATGTCACTTGAAACCATCGCCGTAGCCATGTCGGGCGGAGTGGATTCTTCCACCGTCGCGGCCATGCTGTGCTCCGAGGGACACACCGTTGTCGGCCTGACCATGCAGCTCTGGAACCAGCGCCGCCTCGCCGGACACGAGGGCATGGCCGAGTCGGTGCAGGGCCGCTGCTGCTCGCTCGACGACGTTTACGACGCCCGCCGCGTTGCGCAGCAGATCGGCATCCCCTACTACGTGGTCAATCACGAGGAGCGCTTCGAGCGCGACGTGGTGCGCCCGTTCGTCGAGGAATATCTCTCCGGGCGAACGCCGATCCCGTGCAGCCTGTGCAACAATCACCTGAAGTTCGACCAGCTAATCACAGTCGCGCGGCAGATCGGCGCCGACCGCGTCGCCACCGGTCACTACGCCCGCGTCGCCTACGATGAGGCGCGAGGCCGCTGGCTGCTCAGGCGTCCCGCCGATCTGAGCAAGGACCAGACTTACTTTCTCTTTGGCCTCACCCAGGAGCAGCTCAGCCGCACGCTGTTCCCGCTCGGCGACATGACCAAGCCGGAGGTTCGCGAACTCGCCCGCAAGCATGGTCTGGCGCTGGCGGAGAAGCCAGACTCGCAGGAAATCTGCTTCGTCCCCGGCGGCGACTACAAGCGCTTCATCGACGCCTACCTCGCCGAGCAAGGCGAGGCCTTGCCCGACACCGCGGGCGAGTTGGTGACGACGAGCGGCGAAGTCCTCGGCGAGCACACCGGCATTCACAACTTCACCGTCGGCCAGCGCAAGGGACTGGGCGTCGCCACCGGATCGCCGCTCTACGTCATTCAGATCAGCGGCGCGAACAAGCAGGTCGTCGTGGGCGGCGACGAGCATCTCTACTCGCGCACCCTGCGCGCCCGCCGCGTGAACCTGATCTCGGTCGACGATCTGCACGAGCCCATGCGGGTCGCCGTGAAGATTCGGCATCGACACGAACCCGCGCCGGCCACGATGGAGCGCGCGGGCGACGACGAAATCGTGGTCTCGTTCGATGAACCACAGCGAGCGATTACCCCGGGTCAGGCCGCGGTCTTCTACGATGGCGAGGTTGTGGTTGGCGGGGGCTGGATCGCGTAGGGGAAGGCTGCATCATTCCGGTGACTTCAGCGAACCGAATGAGGGTCCGCGGATCGATCCCTCGGAGCCTTGATCTGCTGCCGACGCGGTTCTTAGAGCTGCCTCTTTCAATGCCATGGCAAAGTCTTGTCATCCTGAGACGCCGCTCTTTGGCGTCGAAGGATCAATGCACTGCCTGCCAGTTGCACAGGTCCTTCGGCAGGCAAAAAGCGCCGGCCTCAGGATGACAACAAGAGCATAGGTCGGCCACAGCAGTTCGGAGTCCCGCTCTAGGTTCGGGCTATGTGCGGCAAGTGGGCGCACTATAATCCCCCGCATGGCATCTGCAAACTCATCGCTGCCACTGCCTGAAACTTCCATCGCTTCGACTCCTCCCTCGTTCTGGAGCCGCGAATCCGCCTCGCTGAAGCAAGGAATCAAGACTGGACTGGCGGGCACCATCACTTACGCGATCTACACCGGATGGCACTTGCCCCAGGGCTATTGGGCGGTCTTTGCCGCGCTGGTCGTGACCCAAGCCAATCTCGGAGCATCGTGGAAAGCGGCGCTCTACCGCACGATCGGATCAACCTGCGGCGCTATCGCAGCGGCACTGCTCATCCCCGTACTGGGAGAAGGACCGGTCGGTGCAGGTATCGTGTTGTTTCTCCTGGCGAGTTTGTTCGGTTACCTCACAGCCCTGCATCCCAGCTTCTCCGCCGCCGGATTCACCGCAGCATTGATCCTCGTCTTCGGCGGGCAGGGCGAGCCCTGGCACATGGCTTGGCTTCGCGTGCTCTATACGTTGCTGGGAGCGTTTGTCGCCTTCGCCGTCGGAGCCCTGGTTTGGCCGGTGCATGCCCGCCAAGGCCTGCGGGAAAAAATCGCCAAGATTCTCGACGGCGCCGGCGAGCTCTATCGGGCCGTCACCGCAGCGGCGCCGCAGGGAATCGACAACGAGCAGCAGGTGCGCCAACTCGACCGCCACTTGCACGATCTCCGCCGCGGCATCACCCAGCAGATGGAGGAAGCCCGCAGCGAACTGGCCTTCTCCCGCTTCAACCAAAGCGCGTATCAGCAGGTCGTGGAGCTAAGCGACCAGATTCGACGCCGTCTCACAGCCATGGCGGAAGACAGTTCGCTCTATGTGCACGCGCAGGTTGAGCCCGGGCTGGTGCCGTCTTTGCCCTTGCTCGCCGACAGAACCGCGCAGAACTTCGTCGCCTTGGCGGAGGCGGTGCGCAATCCCGGCTCGCCGTTGAACTCGGCGGAACTCGATGCCGCCATCCGCGATCTCGACGCCGATCTCGCCAAACTCCGCGCCCAGCGCACCACGGCTCCCTTCGCCCTCGATCGCATGCTGCCCTTCTGGGCGCTGGTCTTCAATCTAAGGGAGGTGGCGCAGGATCTGAAGCAGCTGGAGTCGGTCCTGCCGAAGCTTGCCCCGTAAAACGGGGTCAAGGTCCTATTAGTGTTGATGCGTCGCTGGCTAGTGTCGCAGATGGAAGCTTTTGTACTGTACCTGCGTGAGCGTCGCTTCGCCTTCGCGCAAATGAAACGCGCGGTCGACCGGCAGGTCGCGAAACTTCTGCACCAGCTTTGAAGTCGGCCACGTCACCTCGATCTCTGCAATGCGCTCCGCTTTTCCCACACCAACGTGCTGCCGCAGCGGATTGCCACCAAAACTTGACCCGTAACCCACCGTTCTGTAGATGTGGCGCATCCCACTCCCAGTCTGTACCGTGACATTCACACGGGCTCCGAACGCCGCGCGATTGGTCTTTACGCCTTCCAGTTCGAGCGTGATCCAGTGGTTGCCGTGGCCGGGATTTTCGTACAACACGCTGGGGTAGTTGTCTCCGCTGGCGGCTCCGCCCATCTCCTCAAACACATCTTCGTCGCCGTCGTTGTCGATGTCCCCGAAGGCGACGGCATGCCCTTTCTGCAGATGCCCAAAATCTCCCGACGTGGTGACATCCTGAAAGAACTTGCCTTCGTTGTTGCGAAACATGCGGTTGGGGAGCAGCGATTCGTAGGGTACATCGCCGGTGCCCAGATACACATCAAGCCAACCGTCGTTGTCGAGGTCGCCGAAGTTCGAGCCCATGACCAGGATCGCGCGATCCAGCTTCATCTGCTTGGTCACGTCCGTAAACGTGCCGTCATGGTTGTTGTGATAAAGCCGCGGCACTTCGGCCTTGTACGGCAAACCCAGCTGAAATGCGCCAATATCGTTCAAGGTGTCCGCATAGAAGCCGGCAACGAACAGGTCGGGCCAGCCATCGTTGTCGTAGTCGAAGAACCAGGTGGCAAAACTGTGCACAGGCTCAGTAACGCCAGCTTGCGCAGTCACGTCAGTAAACTTCCAGCGGTCAGCGCGCGGGTTCTTGGGATCCATAGGGCCATCATTGCGGAAGAGATGATGGGCCGCGCCCTTCACGGAAATGAACAGATCCGGTCGCCCGTCGTTGTTGAAGTCTCCCCAGGCTACGCCCTTGACGAAGCCCATGTCCGCCAGGCCGTTGGGTCCTGCCACTTCGGTGAACGTCCCGTCGTGATTGTTGTGAAACAGTTGCGACGGATGATTTTCCATGGTATTCGCTTCATGGCCAACATACAGATCGAGCCAGCCATCGTTATCGTAGTCGGCCCAGGCCGCCGTCTGTGTCGGGTGCAACGACAGCAGGCCCGCTTCTTCGGTCACGTCGTCGAAGGTGCCGTTGCCGTTGTTGCGCAGCAGCGACATGGGATACTTCCCATTCTGTCCCCACCAGCCTCCGCGGAGCACCAGCACGTCGGGATGGCCGTCGTTGTTATAGTCCGTCACGACAATGTTCAGGCCTCCGGTCTCGCCCGTCAGTCCGGCTTCGCGAGTCCGATCGGAGAAAGTGCCGTCGCCGTTGTTGTGGAATAAACGCAACTGGTCATGCGGTCCCGATCCCGACACCATCAAGTCGAGCAGACCATCGCCGTCAAAGTCCTCCATGATCGCTCCACCGGAGTGGTTGTTGATCACCAGTCCTACGTCGGTCGCAACGTCGTAGAAGCGGCCAATGTCGTATTCCGACTCAAATGTATTCGCCGGGACGCGCCACTTTTCCGGTACGTCATCCGGATATTTGCCCAGCGTCATGGCCGCGATGTTGAGCAGCCAGCGCGACTTCAAATCGTTCGGATCCCTTTCTAGAGCTGCGGTCAGTTCACGGAACGCGCCCTCGGCTCCTCGCCGTTCTACGTGGACGCCTCCGCCTTTGATGGGATAAAGGCAAGAATCCTGGCCATGGTAGTGGAGGCAGTTTTCCTGCTCGCCCAGTCGCAGGTAGGAAATGGCCAGAGTGTCGCGCACCAACTTATCGAACGCGGATGCAAGCCCGACTCCGTATTTCTGGGCCTGCGTCCGGATCATCTCGAGTTGCTCGACGGCGCCCGCGCTGTCCCCCGACGTCAGCAGGTTTTCCGCCAGTACCTCGCGGATTTTAAATTCATCGCGCACGCCGGGATTGGAGGCTAGATCCTCGCGCAAGTGGCTGGCGCGCTCGGCGGCTTTGTTGGGGTCTTGCTTCCAGTCCTGCTCGCGGTAAATCCGTTCGAGCAGCGCGGCCATCTTCTTCGTGCCGGCAGACTGGTAGGGCGCATTCTCGGTAGGGCGAGGACGGGCAGTCAGCGTAATAGCCAGGGTAAGGACAACAAGAAACAGGAATCGAGAGGGCCAGCGAATCACCCGATCACACTAAACTGCGCCGCAGATCTTGTCACTAGAACGGATGGAGTTGACCGGAGTCAGCGTTGACGGGTTTTGCCCGCGCACTCCGGTCCGGCGCCGCTCCGGAGAGAGTCAAGAAACGCCTTGCCGGATTTACTCAGCTTTGCCTCCAGCCGCCTGGTGCAGTCGCAGTCACTACAGGCCCACGGCTCGGAGCCGTTCTCGTCGCGACATTTGCGGCGATCGTGGGCGTCCTGCACTCGCGCCAGATCGAAGTATTCTTCCCAGAACGGGCGCTCTTCGAGCAGGGGCGTTGGACAGTAGCAGACTTCCACCCAGCGCGCCGTGTCATCCGCGCAAAGACGCGCCTCCTGCATGTTGCGCAGATATTCGCCCTCGGCGACCGAGCCTTGCCCAAGCGTCTGTTGCTCGATCGCCTCGAGCAGATCATTCTCTCGCCCCGGCTTGACGCGAGCGCGCACTAGGTATCGCATTGAAAGAAAGAAAAAGACTCAGAGCTCGATTCGGACCCGAGCGTTTCAGATGAACATCTCGTCCTGCGGCACGGCGCGCCGCTCCTCTCGGCTGCCTCCATTTCTCCGTCCCCGCCTGCTAAAAAGGAACTCGAGTCCTGCCGTAATCCCCTGCATCAGACCGGAAAGCTGTCGCACGGGCGAGATTACGGTCTTGTGCACCATGTCGGAGGTTTGCTCGACGCGGTCCAGAGTGCGGGTAAGCAATTCGTCGGCGCGGATAACCTGCAGCCGCGCCCGATCGACCACGTCATTGACAGTAGCATCGACACGCAGGACCTGCACGCGCATCGCGGTTGTAGTTTCCGCCAGATTCTCGGCGATTATCTCGAGTTTGGGGCGGATCTCCGTGAGCATGGCTTGTGCCTGCTCCACCGTGGGCAAGACCTTGGTCTTCACTTCTGCCGCCAGAGCTTCCACGCGGTTACCACTTTTGCGCATGGCAAGATACATGGCAAGGAGGACGCAGGCCTGCAGCAAGACCGCAAACCCCGTCAGCGCGATAAACACAGTGAGCTTGTCCATGATCGTTGACCCCTGCCTCTCCCCGTCTCAGGCTTAGCGCCGCCACGGAGGCTGCAGGCGACGCTTCAGCCGCTTACAGATTCTTGGTCGCGCCGGTGTCGGTGGTGGTCTCCTGATACGCCTGACGGCCGGCTTCGTAAGCGGCGCGGAATTGTTCCTTCTGCTGGTTGAGAACGTCGCGGCCGCGGTCGGCCCACTGCGTCGCCTGACTGCGTGCCTGCTGAGCCCGGTCGCGCACGTAGTCGCGCCCTTCCTCGGCGCGTGCCCGCAGCACATCGCGAGTTTCGCTCCCTGAGCGCGGTGCATACAGCACTCCCACCAGTGCGCCTAATCCCAGCCCTGCCAGAAACCATACGAAACTATTGCTGCCGCTGTCCGACATGTCATGACCTCCAGACTATCAACCGCTGTCTCGGATGGTAGCACCGTTAAGTTCGGGAATACAATTCGGGGGTTTGTGGTATGTGGGCGCGTTCGGGGCTTTAGGCGAGCACCGATTTTCGGGCCGTGCGGCAGGGGCGGGCTCGCCTGCTCAAGAAAAGAAGAAGGACGTCTTCCGGACCGCGCGGTGTCGTGCCTACTTCTGCTGAGTGGGCGGCGGGGTAGTCGGAGTTTGCGCCGGCGCAGGCTGTGTCTTGACCGGCTGACCCTTCAGTCCCTGCAACACCGATTTCGGCCCGCCACGCTGCGTGGCCATCACCGATAGCGTGATCGAGGTGAGCATGAAAGCGATGGCCGACCAAGTGGTGGCTTTAGAGAGAGCGCTGGCAGCTCCGCGAGGGCCGAAGGCGGTCTGACTGCCTTGCCCGCCGAATGCAGCCGAGATATCGCCACTCTTGCCGCTCTGCAAGAGTACGACGATGATAATAAAAAAGCAGACCAGAATGTGAACCGTTATCACCAGACCGTAGAGCATGAGTTTGCACTTTTCCCAGGCCGCCTATAGCGGTTTTCTGAACTTGATGTTGCGGTCGACTCGCGAGCCGGACTTGGGCCTGCCAGAACACATGGTGCGGAAGGGGGGATTTGAACCCCCACGCCTTTCGGCGCCACCCCCTCAAGATGGTGTGTCTGCCAGTTCCACCACTTCCGCACGCTGTAAATTACATGTACTCAATAACTTAACTCAATCGGAGTCTGAGGGCATCTCCGACTGCACCGGATTTTGCACCGACCTTTTGCATTCTACACGACTCTCCGGCCGCTCCAGGTTTCCGAGCCGAGCGAACAGGTTCCGAACCGCCTCTTTGCGGGGGTGCACCTAGCGCATCGTGGTCTTAATGTTATCGTGTCCCGCTACGTACTGCAACGTAAGCGGATCCGTGTTCTCCCCGCCCTCGGTCAGAAAGGTGTACCGCAGGGCATGCAGGCCCGCATCCGCGTGGATCTTGATCTTTTTGCGCAACTGCTGTGGATCTCAACGGCGGCTGTTACTCGGCAACCGCGTTCACAAGCTCGGTCATCGCGGTCAGGAAATCGAATCGGACGAGGGCGCTGGGTTTGCTGACATCGTCAAGCGTCTCGATTTGCTTTGCCCTCCAGTCTGCCGGCGCCCTCTCACCGTTGGCTAGATACTGCAGCGCATTTTGACCCATAGCTGTGAGTTGCAGAAGTTGGCCGGCGCGGGTGGATACCTCGGCGAGGCGGGGCGAGGTGACCATCTGCTGGCGCACGGTTGGAACGGCGTCGGAGAGCTGCGCGAACCAGGTGGCGAGCGCAGTGCGATCCATGGTGTCGCCCCTTGGGTCGGCGACCAGTCGCTTTACCGCAAGCTCGAACCAGTGGCGCGAGGGCGGGTCGGGGCGAACGGCATCGACGAAGCCGTCAAGCGCAGTGAGTTGGTCAGTGTGTTGCGCCTGCGACCGCTCCCCGAAGCTGACTGGTTCGAAAGCCGAAGCGAAGGTGCGCAGCGCCTCGATGTGCTCCGTGCCTGCGAGTTCGCGCAGTCCGGCATCCTCCGACTCAAGATGGGTCAGGCCCAAGCTCTCAAGTTCGATGGAGACCGGGATGAGACGGCGATACATGTCGTCCACGTCGCGGACGTTTTCAGGCGACCAGAAGCGCTCGGCAATGGCAGCGGTCCGCGGCCAGATGCGCGAGTCGATGGTGCGTGCGTGGAGGTGCTCGCCCCACATGCAAACCTCGCCGCCGAGGATAAGTTTGTGCTCGTCCGGGGTGAGGTCGGAGGAGGACGGGAGGGGGTCGGCGAGGTAGTGCACACCTGCGGGACGCATCCCGTCGAGATAGTAGGGCGCCGAGAGCACGCCTTCGTATCCCAGTTTCGCACCCTTGAAGAGAGACGCTTCACCGCGCCACGATTGCACAACAACATCCTTGGGCAGACCCGGTGTGAGGACCTCGTCCCAGCCCATCATGTGCTTGTGCAAGTGGGTGATGATCTTGAGCACACGGGTGTTGAAGTACGCCTGCAGGGCCTCATTGTCCTTCAAGTTGTGAATCTTCATGAAGGCGAGGATGCGCGGGTTCGTCTTCCAGTCGGGTGCGGGCGTCTCATCTCCACCAATGTGTACGTAGGCGTCGGGAAAGATTGTGGACATCTCTGTCAGGAAGCGGCCAATGAAGGTATATGTCGCTTCGCGTGTGGGATCGATAGCGTAATTGCTGACACCGAACTCGCGGCGGATCTCATCAGGGATGCTTCCGCTGGCGAATTCGGGGTAAGCCACGAGCCAGGCTGTGCTGTGTCCCGGCATTTCGAACTCCGGCACTACGCGGATGCCGCGTGCGCGGGCATAGGCGACAATCTCATTTGCGTCCCTCTGGGTGTAGTAGAGCCCGTCAGATCCCTTGGTGGTGAGCTTGGGATAGATGCGGCTCTCCATGCGGAAACCCTGGTCTTCCGTGAGGTGCCAGTGGAAGACGTTCAGCTTGACGGCGGCCATGCCGTCGAGGGTACGCTCGATGACGGCGACGGGCTCGAAGTGGCGGCCACAGTCGATCATAAGACCACGCCAGCGAAAGCGTGGAGTGTCGTGGATGGCGACGGCTGGGATGACGTAGCCGCTGCCGCTAGGCTGCACGAGCTGGATGAGAGTTTCGAGACCATGCATCGCGCCCACCTCGCCCACGGCATCGATTTCTGCACCGGAACCTGTGACGCTGAGCGAGTAGCTCTCGTTCTCATCGAGAGATTGGACAGGCGCGGAGGGATGGTCGACCTTAACGATGAGCCTGGTCGTCCCGGCAACGCCGCGCCCCGCATGCCGCAAGCCGGTGGTCATCTCGATGCGTCGCACCGCGCGATCAATCGCATTGGTGAGGCGAGGATCGGAGACGCCAGGAACCTCGACGGCGAAAGTGGAGTCGAGCGCAAGCGCGCCGGAACCAATCGACATCTCTGCGGGTTGGGGCATCAGTTGGTTCTGGAACTGGATTTGTGCTGTTACCGATATGCTGCAGGTGGCGATCGCAAGCGCAGCGGCCGCACCGAGTCTCAATGATTTCAAAGTGGTCACCTCTTCGTGCACGATCTGGCTTTGCCAGACAGTTCAGTTACTTTTTCTTTGGCTCGTCTTTGCCGGGAATCCATAATGCGTGGTCTACAGTCCGAAGAACAAGCCGTCTATCTGCCTGCAGATCAAGTACCACGAGCGAATTCTGCCCTTGCTTTAGCCAGCTTCCCGGTATAAGGAGGCTAGCTTGTGGGCCAGCGCTCCAGGCGCGGCCGAGGGAGACTCCGTTAACCCAGGCAAAGCCCTTCTGGATGGGAGTGGTATCGAGAAAAGTATCCTTGGCCGCCGATGGAGCGGCCAGCGAGGTACGAAAAAAGCAAGGGCCGGCGCACACCGATTTCCGGAAGTGAAGCGTCTCGGGGTGATCCATCGGAAGGGAGAAGATGGACCATCCGGTGAGCTGCTTACCGGCGAGCTGGATGCTGTTGAGGATACCTTTGCTCTCGTTGCGTAGCACAATGTTGTAGTTAATGCGGCCTGTATTTTCGACCAGGATGGCGAGTTCGTGGCCCTTGCCGGCTGCGGGAAGATCGAGGGATGTCTGGTTAAGCCTGCGGTCAACGACGCCGACAAAAACGCGATCGAGGTAAATGCGGGCATAGTCGTGCAGCCCATCCAGCACCAGCGAACCCGACTGAGTGGCGTCAAGATGGGTGGTGTAGAGGATGTATCCGTATGACTGACCGGTCTCCTCCATGGTCATGAGTTGCGGCGAGGATATTGGTTTCGGCAGGTTATCCCAGAGAGAAGCCGATTCCTCGACCGGACCGATTGGGTAGGTGGCCGCGGCGGCGATGGGAGGCACGGGCGGAGGCTCGACACCGGTGACGCGTGTGATGGCATCGCGCAGCTTGAAGTACTTCTCGCGGGGTTCTCCGCGCTCGCTGATGGGCGCGTCGTAGTCGTAGCTGGTGACGTCGGGCTCGTAGTCCTTGCCGTTGCTGTTGGCGCCGCTCATCCAGCCGAAGCTGGTGCCGCCCCAAAGCAGGTATAGGTTGATGGAGTAACCCTGTCTCAGGAGAGACTCATATTCAGCGACCTGCTTTTCGGTGTTTGTGGTGGCATGATTGTGTCCCCAGTGGTCGAACCATCCGGCCCAGTATTCGCCCACCCAGAGGGGGCCATCGGGACGGAAGGCGCGAAGGCGCCCGGTCTCATGGGGAGCGTCTCCGGGACCGAAGTTGACCGCCGCGGGTAGGTCGGGAAGTGAGCCGTCGGCCTGCTGAACGCCGCCATCGGCAGTGTAGAGCAGCGCAGGATGATCCGCGCTTCCACCCATCCCGCTGTCCATCACAAGCCGGTGGATAGCCTGCATGTACTCATGGTCCTTGCCGAAGGAACCGTATTCGTTCTCCACCTGGACTGCGATAATGGGCCCACCATTTGCAAGCAGGAAGGGCTTGACTATGGCGCCCAGACGCTGGAACCAGTCTGATGCCGGCCGCATGAATTTGGGGTCGAGGGAGCGAACGACAGTAGTGCGATCTTTGAGAAGCCACGCTGGATAGCCACCGAAATCCCATTCGGCACAGACGTAGGGGCCGGGACGCAGAACGACGTATAGGCCCTCTTCGTGGGCGATGTTGAGGAAAGCTGCAAGATCGTTCTGTCCTGAAAAATCGAAGTGGCCGGGCTCCGGCTCATGGAGATTCCAGAAGACGTAGGTGGTGACCGTGTTGAGTCCCATTGCTCGGGCCATGCGCATCGCCTGCCGCCAATTGGCGCGCGGGATGCGCGCGTAGTGCATCTCACCGGCGAGAATCTGAAACGGATGATGATCCAGTTGAAATTTGCCGTTCTGCAACTCAAAGGTATGCTGCGGCGCTGCGGCGCGGAGCGATAGGACCGAAGAGAGGGAGAGAACGACAAGGACGAGTGGCCAGCACTTTTTCATGGAGTTCCGATGGCGCGGATCATAGCAGGCGCTAAAGCTTTTGCAGCAGTATGTCTCCGTTGGGGGCTCCCTTAACCTGTCCGGACACCTGAATGGTTTCGTCAACGCCGGTAATGTCGAGTATCAGCTCATCTGTTTTTCCGTTAACGGGCTTGACAAGCATCGGCTGCGCGACATCGTGCAGCTTGAGCACGACACTCTCGAGGCCGGTTACTGTTCCTGAGCGCGGGACAAAGCGGAGGCGGTATTGCTTTACGGCGTCGATCTTGGAGGTCAAGTCGATTGAGAACGTATTGCCGCGCCAATGGCCGACGAGGTTCGCCGCCCAGATTTGCGGCGCGGCATTCCAATCGCTCGGGGGAGGAAAGCCCGTGTGGAATACGGCCAGGCTGCGCAAGAAGGGCGTCCCCACACTTCTGGTGGTCACGATGCGTATCGCATCCACAATGATCGGGTTGACTGGCTGAATGCGCTTGTGGCCAATCGAGGCACCCTCGCCGAGCGTGTGCCATGCGCCGCCCTCATGTCCTTCGATGCGGTACTGCCGCACACGCTCGCCCTTGGCAATGTCTTCCTGCACGATGACAGTGTCGATCTGCGTGGGACCGCCGAGCTTGAGTGTTACCTCAACGCCATGACCCGCGGTTGCGGCCAGCGGCTTTGCAAAACGCTTCCGAATTTCCAGACCGAATGACTTGGCCGAGGCGCAGTCGGAATCTGAAAGCAAACCGTTGCGGTTTGCGGGAATGTTGAGGAGCAACTGCGTGCCCCGCCCTACCGAGCGATAGTAGATCGAGAGCAGTTGATCTGGTGTCAGAACTTTCTTCTCGTTCTTTGTGCTCCAGAACCAGTCGGGGCGCCGTATGGAAACATCGACTTCGTTCGGCATCCAAACATCTCCGTCGGGATTGCTGTTCAGCGAGGTGGCCGTGCCGGTCTTCGCGTCCGCGCGATCAATGCCGTTCCAACAGGGATTCGGCGCAAAGCCATCCTCGTTCCCAACCCAGCGAATAGTTGCCGAGGGCCCCTGAAAAACCATGGCATGGGGCTGATACTTCGCCAGGAGATCGCTAACGGGGGTGGCTGTAGATCCGTCGAACCAGACCTCGACCAGTTCTCCGTATCGGGACAGGATCTCGGTTAGCTGTTTGCGATACATGGCGTCATACCGTGCCTGCAGTTCGGGCGTGCTGCAGATGCCGCCCGTCTTCGCGCCGAAGTGATCGTCGCGCGGGCAAACGTAGACACCCAACTTGAGCCCATGTTTGCGACATGAAGCGCCGATGTCAGCGAGAACGTCGCCATGGCCTCCGCGCCACGGCGTGTTACGAATGCCGTAGTCCGTCGTTTCGGTTTGCCACATGCAGAAACCGCCTTGATGCTTGGCCACAAATACGATGTACTTCGCCCCAAGGTCGAGCGCTGTCTGCGCCCACTGGTCGGTATTCAGGTTCTTTGGATCGATCTCGGAGAGCGGTGTAGTCAGATTGTCGGATTCCACGTCCTGCCAGGTATTCGGTGCGAAGTGGACGAACATGCCAATCTCGAGATCCTGCCATGCTATCTGATCGGCGGAAGGAAGGGCACAGGGCATCGACGGGGCCGATTCGCCTGATGCCTCGCGCACGATTCCGGCCAGAGTCGTAGGTACTGTCCAACGCAAGCTCGCCGCCAATCCAAGTTGCGCGGACCCAAGAATCATTTCACGTCGCTTCACGGTTCTGCCCTCGTCTTCAGTCTGCTGCGGCCTCGAGTGAAGATCCGTCAGAGCTTCTGGAGCAGGATAGTTTCTGATGGCGGAGCGCCCGAACGCTCCGCCGCGAAAGTCGTTGGTCAGTTTCGCAAAGCAGCGGTTCTTTCCGGGGACGGCGAGCGGCGGCCAACCTTAGTTGGCATCGAGTATTTGATATGCCGGCATGCAAAAGTTAGACCGTTAGCGAGCCACGGAACGCCCTGGCGGCATAGTAAGATTCCGCACCGTTGTGATACACGAAAACAGCGTCGTAACGGCGATCACAAAAGAGGGCGCCCCCGAGTTTTCTGATATCAGAAGGGGTCTTCACCCAGCTCGACGTTTTCGTATCGAAATTTCCAAGTTTCTGCAACTCTCGATATTGTTCTTCCGTTATAAGCTCAATGCCCATGGCAGCTGCCATATCAATAGCGTTGTCTTCTGGTTTATGTTCCTTCCTTGACTCCAGCGCTTCACGGTCGTAACAAATACTTCTGCGGCCTTTAGGACTTTCCGCTGAACAATCATAAAAAATGTATTCGCCGGTCTTTTTATCATGACCAACAACATCCGGTTCACCGCCAGTTCTTTCCATTTCATTGAGTGACCACAATTTTTCAGGATTAGCTTCCAGCTTTGCTTGTACTCTAGCCCATTCAAGACCTTTATGGCGATTCATGTTTTTCTCAAAACGGGCTTTCAATGCTCTGAGCAGTTCTTCACGTTGTTCTGGTGCCAAGTCCTTTTTATTGCTATTACTGTTTCGCGCTCTTGTTGCTCTCATAGTCGTCGCTTCCCGCGTTTCTTATCTGTTACTCCGCTGCGCTCCGCCACATGGGTTTTTGTTCGGCTTGTCTTTGCGTTCTTATCAATTCGCAGTTTCCACGCCGTTCGGAGTGCGCCCATCAGTACATCCTCGCTCGCCGCCGCCAGGCGAATATGGGTGTGTCCCATCTTTCCCCAGCCGCCGGGAATCGGCATGAAAATCTCGGGCGCCTCTTCCACAAACGCCGCCTGCTGCTCCAGCGTAAGCATCAGATTTCCGTAGCCCTTTGCTTGCGACGCGAGGGAAGCAAATTTCCTGCCTCCTACACGAAAGGCCGGCAATCCCGCGTGGGAGTACTCTTCCACGCCTTCCAGGCTCAGGGCAATCCTGCGAAAGTCTGCTGCGGTCATCGGGCGACTCTGTAAATTACCGAGTATCTGACCATCATCGGATGGCATGTGTCTACTGCTACTGGCGAGTGGCCGACGATGCGCTCCGGAAGAGAGATCCGGTTGCCGAGAAACGCGTGGTCTGGAGTTCCGCTCCGACTACTTGTTCCTCGAGCCGATTGGAACTCTAGGGTCATCGACCCTCGCGACGCGTCGAGGCCGACGGACCGCCCTGACCTTTCCGGACGGTCCTCCTCCGCAGAAGAACTGATCGCAGCTATCGGACTCGAGCCCGGAAACATACGCGCCGGGTGGCATCTCGAGCCTCTCCAGGACTTCTCCTGTCCCAGGATCTACTCGCCTTAAGTCGCTCTCCTCACCTTCCCATGTGGCGTGCCAGAGTTCTCCATCCACCCAGGTAACTCCGGTGACGAAGCGGTTGGACTCGATGGTGCGAAGAACCGCGCCGGTCTCGGGATCAACTTGATAGATTTTCCGGTTCCGATACTGCCCGACCCAGAGGGTTCCTTCAGCCCACGCAAGCCCTGAGTCTCCGCCACCGCCGGGCGCGGGGATGGTGGCGAGCACTCGGCCAGTCTTGGGATCGATCTTCTGAATGCGATTCTCGGCGATCTGAAACAGGTGCTCGCCGTCGAAGGCGGTTCCTGCATGCGCGGCGACATCGATGGAACGCTGCATCTTCCCACTCGACGGATCGAACGCGTTCAGCTTGTCCCCCGAGGCAAACCACACGTGCTGCCCGTCATAGGTGACACCATGGACTCGGTCGGCACCCGGGAAAGGGCCGTACTCACGGACGATTTCGGCGTTGGATCGCTTCATGCTTTCATCCTAGTCGCCCGGCAGTGCAGCGGGGAGTAACAAGATCGTCGTTAATCCCGGCACGGGCGGGGTAATCCAGCGACGAGCGCGCGCGCGGCCAAACGACTGCACCTTACCTTCTGCCGCAAGCGAATCGAGTGCACGCTGGACCGTGCGCTGGCTGGCGCCAAGCGCAAGCGCCAGGGCTGAGCTCGACCACGACTCACCGTCCGTGAGGAACGCTAGCACATCAGCATGTTCCTCTTCGACGGGCCGGGCCAGCACGACGACTTCGCGTCCACGCTGCGGAACGAGTGCAAAGCCCCCCTTCGTCGCGCTGATGTCGGCCAGCCCCCGAAGCATCCTGCGAAGCCGCCCTATCTCGACCCGCAAACGCGCGCGATGCGATTCGTCGACGAACCTTGCTCCGAATGCCCGCGCCAGGAGCAGGTCTCTCGACACGTCTCCCGGCCAGGCTTCAGCTAGCGCGCGGGCGAGGGCGAACAACACCGGACGTCTTGTGAGTGAAACGAGGGTATTTGCGTGACGTACGAGGTTGCGGCATGCATCCACGACGATGGCTTTGGACGCCAGCAATGCTTCAACGTCTTCAAGCAGTAGGAGACGCTCGTTGCCACGCGTAAGCAGGCGCGCTGCTGGCGTAGTCAGGGCGCGGGATACGCTTTCAACCTCGGCCATCAACGCAGGAATACCAGCTTGGTACGCGGCGCGTTCGGCCCGAGCAAGCGCGGCGCGCGCTTCTTTCGTCCGCATGCGCCGCATTGCGATTCCGGCAACCACCAGCTCGTGGAAAGTCCTCGACGCGGGCGGGAAAAGACTCGGATCGAGGTCAGCGAGCATATGCTCCGCCTCGTCCAGGTGCCCGATCAAAAGGAGTCGCCGGACTTCAAGATAGCGCGCAAACCCGGCGTTCAAGCGGTCGCCGTGCGCCTCGAGGGTCGATCGCGCAGCGTCGAGCATTTTCCGAGGCCAGCCCAGATCGCGCGAGGCGAGGGCGATTTCAGCCTCAGCCACTATGCATCTCGCGCGGGCCACGGGCTCTTTCGGACCGAAGGCGCGCGCAGCATTCCGCAGGAGTTCCTTCGCCCGTGCGAAATCGCCAAGCTGCGCCATCGCTATGCCGCGAAGCGCGAGCGCCGGCCCATCGTCGCGCAGCGCGACTCGCTTCAACGCTCCGAGGGGATCGCCCGCCGCCAATGCGCGAGCTGCACCTGTAATCAGAGAATCCATCCGAATCCCGACACACTTGTCACTCCCACCCCTTCGACTCCCCGCGCTAAATATAGCGCATGGCAATTAAACACCAGGTCACATCGACAGCGGAACGAAAGGAAACAAAGACAATGACCACACACGAGACCGGAACACCAGAACAAGGGCTGATAGCTCGGCTCGAGCTGCTCAAGGCGGAGAAGGAACTCACGCGCCGAAGCGACGAACTGGCGCGCCAGAGGCAGGCACTGCCGTGGGTGCCAATCAACAAGGGGTATCGCTTCGAGATCGACGAAGGCAGCGCCTCGCTGGCAGACCTCTTCCGTGGCCGCTCGCAGCTCCTCGTCTACCACTTCATGTTCGGGCCTGATTTCGCCGCTGGTTGTCCCTCCTGCTCGTCGATTGCAGATGGCTTCAACGGTATCGCCGTGCACCTGGCCAATCATGACGTGATGCTCTGGGCCGTCTCGCGCGCCCCGCTTGCGAAGCTGCAGGCGTACAGGCGGCGGATGGGCTGGACGTTCCCTTGGGCCTCCTCTGTTGGCGGCGACTTCAATTTCGATTTCTGTGCTTCTTACACGGAGGAGCAACAGCGCGAGGGCGGCATCGAGTACAACTACCGGCGCGAGGCGCCACTGCGGACACGCGGACAGGAAGGGGCCGAGATCTCGCGCTCGACGCCCGACGGGCCTGCGGCGTTCGCAGCTATGTGCGGAACGGACGCGGCGACGTACATTCGCGAGAGGCCGGGCATGAGTGCATTCGCCCTCGAAGACGGCGTCATCTACCACACCTACTCCACCTATGCGCGAGGGCTCGACGGTCTCTGGGGCATGTACCCATGGCTCGACCGCGCCCCAAAGGGACGTAACGAGACCAGCCTCTGGTGGCGCCGAAACGATGAGTACGGCAAGTGATGAAGTGATTGTGACGGCGCAATTCCGGGAAAGGAGATCACGACCCATGACTTTCGAGCGAACTTCACAGCAAGCGTTCTTCGGCACCTCAGCGCTGCTCTTTGCCGCAAGCGCCGCGCTGACAACCGTCTGGTGTGGCTCCATGTCAGCAATGGGAGAGATGCCGATGCCAGGCGGCTGGACGATGTCGATGGCATGGATGCTGATGCCTGGACAGACATGGCTAGGCGCCGCGGTATCGTTCGTCGGCATGTGGGTCGTGATGATGGTGGCGATGATGCTGCCATCGTTGGTGCCCACACTGTGGCGCTATCGCCAGGCGGTTGGCAAGGCAGGCGACGTGCGTCTGAGCTGGCTGACCGCGCTAGTCGGCATCGGGTACTTCTTCGTCTGGACTGCGTTCGGAGTTGTTGTTTTTCCACTGGGCGCGGCGCTTGCCGAGATCGAAATGCAACAGCCGGCGCTGGCAAGAGTTGTTCCGATCGCGGTCGGTGTTGTCGTCGTGATCGCCGGCTCGCTCCAATTTAGCGCGTGGAAGGCCCATCACCTTGCCTGCTGCCGGGAGCCATCGGGACGCGAGCCCACGTTGCCGGGGGATGCTGCCACGGCTTGGCGACACGGGCTGCGCATAGGCCTCCACTGCATTTACGGCTGCGCTGGCTTTACCGCAATCCTCCTCGTCATCGGGATTATGGATCTGCGGGTGATGGCCCTTGTCACGGCATTGATCACTGCCGAACGCCTCGCATCGAACGGCGAGCGCGTCGCGCGAACCATCGGGATTGTCGTGGTCGGGGTAGGGTTGCTCTTGATTGCGAGGGCAACAGCCGGGCTCGGATAACGCGCCTCATTGTGGCGCATTGTTCGGAATGGTGACATCGTTCGAGTAGGTACACATTGTTCCTAATCAGCGTTGAACGCAAGAAGTCGGCAATGTGGGATGAGCACAAATGGAACTTGCTGTTTGCTAGCCTGACAAATGCAGAGGAACCTTTATGAACTCATTCAACGGTAAAACAACGAAAACTCAGAAATACGCGCCCGTCAACGGCCTGAAGATGTATTACGAAATTGAGGGAACAGGCGATCCACTCGTTTATATTCCTCCTGCATTCGGATTCGCCGGGTTGAAATCATTTCCTGCGCTGGTTCAACGCCATTCCCTCATTACGGTCGACCTCCAGGGGAATGGGCGCACCGCGGACATTCCGGAGCGTCCGATTTCCATCGAGCAATATGCCCAGGACGTGGTTGCCTTGTTGAAATATCTTGGAATCTCAAGGGCCGATTTCTTCGGTGAAAGCTACGGCGCGAATGCAGCGTCCATGATTGCTGTTCGCTACCCGGGGCTTGTCCGTCGCGTGGTGACCTACGGAGCAACTTTTGGTCCTCCGCAGAATGTCCTAGACCCTGAGACGACACATGTTGAGCACCCGCCTACCGCTGAGGCGAGAAACATCCTGTTTCAAAGAGAAAATTACAAGAAAGTTGCGCCTGACCCAAATTACTGGCCCAAGATTTTTGCGAAGGTTGGCAGCATTCAGTGGGAAGGGTTTTCAAAAGAAGAGTTGGCTTCGATTAAAGCGCCGATGCTCATCATTGCCGGGGATCGCGATTTTGTCCGCGTTGAGCACGCCGTTGAAACTTTTAAGGTCATTCCCAACGCTGAACTGGCCGTGATTCCGTCCGCGAGTCACTTCGTCCTATTTTCGGAGCAAGAGCGGGTAATCCCAGTGGTCAAACATTTCTTGGAAAAGCCTGAGAAGAGAATCCCGTTGGCAACTGCTGGAACGGGTTATCACCCCGGTGAAACCAGATAAAACTCAAAAGGAGACATGATATGGCAACCAGTAACGAGAGAGACAGCAAAGGACATGTCGCGATGAAGACACCCCCGATCGTGGCGCAGCAGGAGTGGGAGGCTGCGCGGCAGGAGCTCCTCGTGAAGGAGAAGGCCTTGACCCGCTCCCGTGACGCGCTGGCCGCCGAACGCCGGCGGATGCCGTGGCTGGCTGTGGACAAGAAGTACGAGTTCGACGGACCCAAGGGTAAGGTTAGCCTGCTCGATTTGTTCGAGGGCCGCCCTCAGTTGATCGTCTATCGCGCCTTCTTCGAGCCCGGGGTGTTCGGCTGGCCCGACCACGCCTGCCGCGGCTGCTCCCTGGGCGCCGATCAGGTCTCACATTTGGCCCATCTGAACGCTCGCGACACCACCCTCGTTTACGCCTCACGCGCGCCACAGCCGGACATCGCGCGCCTGAAGGCGCGGATGGGCTGGGAGATACCGTAGTACACCATCACCGACGGCTTCGACAAGGACTTCGGCGTCGATGAATGGCACGGCCACAACGTCTTCTTCCGCGACGGCGAGCGGGTGTTCCGCACATACTTCATCAACAGCCGCGGCGACGAGGCGATGGGGACCATCTGGAGCTACCTCGACATCACGCCACTCGGCCGACAGGAGACTTGGGAGGACTCGCCAGAGGGTTACCCCCAGACCGCGCCGTACAAGTGGTGGAACTGGCACGATAACTACGACGCCGAGGCCTCGCCTAATCCGAAGTGGGTCAAGGTGTCGGACGCCGGAGAAGCCGCCTTCCGAAAGCCCGACGCAGAGGAGAAAGCGAGCTAAAGAAGGGCGACCACTTCGTCGCTTTCGAGCCGCAGGCTCTTTTCACACAGGAAGCTGCGCGAGTGCCTTCCGCAGGGTGCGCGGAGGGATGGATTGTAGGTCCCGGCGGTGAGTTATGCGAAGAGGCTTGCCACCCGTGCGGGGGTTGCGAAGTACTGAGCAATCATCAGTTGGACAACCGTTTCACCGTTCTCGGGTGCTGCTGAGGCCTCCGAACCAGGGTGTGCCGAACTCTTATGCTTAAGGCCCAACAGGGTTACGAGTTGCTGCATTGCGCGCGCTCGTGCCGTGGCAATATCCCTTCGCGGGCAGCCCAGAAGAATCGAACACTCGTGGTCCGAGTAGCGCTCGAGAACCGACATGACGAAAACAAAGCGCTCGAAGGGTGCAAGCTCGAGAATCGCACGGACCTCCGCATGCAAGACCAAAGGAACCTTCTCCATACCTCGGAGGACATCGGTATTCCGAATGGCGGTTGCAGAGCGCTCGCGTGGCGCGATCAACCGGATAGCGCTCTGAATGATGGTGCGTCGAGCCCAGGAACGCGCCCATTCCTTAAATACATAGTTCCCTTTTGTGGATTCCCCGATTCCGGCGACAAAACACTCCTCCGCTTTCTCCTGATTCCCGGTCAAGAGAAGCGAGACCAAATAGAGGCTGTTGATGTCCTCGGTGAAGATCTGTCGGAAGTCGGCAGCGGTCGCATATGCTACCCTCACGCTCTTCTCGCCATTTCCTGTGCCTTAGCCACACAACACCTGCCTATTTCAGTTCCCTAGTACCCGCACCAACCTGGCTGGGCCAACACAACTTCGATGCTGTGCTGCGTCACTCGACTCAGAATCTAGCGAACCGGAGGCCTTACATTCCTGTTTTTGCGAACCCTAGCCGTCGCAAGACCAACTCGGGTGGCGAATACCTAGCGCATCGAAAAATCAACTAGGCCACAGCACGATCCACATTCTCGGTCGTGCCATCGGAGTTGCAAAAGATCTCTACGACATCGTCCATCGACGAGACATGCAATACAGACGTCAGCCTGGTTCGCATCAACATTTCAAGCGCCAGGCTGGAAGGATTCACAAGCTTCAGTTGAATACCAGCAGCACGAGTCCAATTATGCAGAAAGACCAGCAAACCTAGACCACCGCCGTCGAGCATTTCCACCTCAGCAAGATCAAGTAGGACAACTCGCAGCCGCGACAAACTGGTCACCGCGTCTTTCAGAAAGTGGAGTGCTTCACCGCGCACCAGTCTTCCAGCGCATTGCAGCACGCCCACGTCACCTATTTGCTCCATCTTGATGTGTAACGACATAAAACCTCCGGACTTCCGGGTTAGCTTTTTGTAGGGCCCAGATGTCTTCTCTCCCATATACTTCTTAGACGAATGAGAACTGCAATTTCCGACAACTTTGAACGAAATATTCTTAGAAGGTACCCGCCCACGCTCGAGACCCGCCTTCCGGGGGTCCTCAGCCCTATGCGCGCCTTTCGGTGATCAATGCTCATCTTTTCCGCCGCCAGACCTCGGCGGCTGTTACTGTAATGGCATCATCAATGACTTGCCTGCACTGTGCCAGTGCAGATGATCACCGCCCGCGGATGACAATTGTCATTTCACACGCGGCTTCCAGCGACGCCCGCGTTCGTCTGGACAAATCTGTTGATGGACCGGTTGAACGGTGGCGCCAGAAGCTTTGAGGACTAGAACGCTCGACCCTGCGGTGAGGGCCGTTCGGAATAAACGGCCCTCTGCCAATCTCTCGATTAGACGGCGTTTCTGGCAGTTCCATCGGGATGCACGGCCTTCCGTAGTCGTGGCTGCTACAATCCGCTCAAGATGTCCGTGGCCGTTGCCATGCCCGCTTTTCTGCGCACCATCTTCCACGTCGATATGGATGCCTTCTTCGTCTCCGTGGAAGAACTCTTTGATCGCTCGCTAAAGGGGAAGGCCGTTGTGGTCGGAGGACAGCGCGACGAGCGGGGTGTGGTCTCGGCCGCGTCCTATGAAGCGCGGAAATTCGGCGTGCATTCGGCCATGCCTCTGCGCACCGCCGCCAAGATGTGCCCGCACGCGATCTTTGTGAACGGTCACCCCGAGCGTTACCGTGAGTGCTCGGAAAAGGTCTACAAAGTTCTCGATGCGTTTTCTCCGCAAGTGGAAATGGCCTCGATTGATGAGGCCTATCTCGACATGACCGGCACCGAGCGCCTGCACGGGCCGCCACTCAAGGCCGCGCACGCTCTGCATCAGCGCATGAAGGCCGAAACGCGCCTGAACTGTTCGGTCGGCATCGGAACCTCGCGCCTGATCGCCAAAGTTTCGTCGGCGCAGGCCAAGCCCAACGGCGTGCTGTGGATCGTCCCCGGCGAAGAAGCCAAATTCCTTGCGCCGCTTGACGTGCGCGAGATTCCCGGTGTCGGCAAAGTCATGGAGACCCACCTGCACGCGCTCGGCATCAGGAAAGTTGGAGACCTCGCCAAGTTGGAAGATTTCGAACTAGAGGATCGCTTCGGAAAATGGGGACTCGCGCTGGCCGGCAAAGCGCGCGGTGAAGATGCCGGCGGATGGTTCGACTCGGAAGTCGGGGCCGACGTTGGCGCCAAGTCCATCAGTCACGAGCACACTTACAACGAGGACACAGCCGACCTGAGCCAACTCGAATCCACGCTCATGCGGCTCTGCGAGATGGTCGGACGGCGTCTGCGCGAGTCCAACTTCCACGCTCGCACCGTCCAGCTCAAGCTTCGCTATAAGGATTTCACAACCATCACCCGTGCCCACACGCTCCCCGCCCCGACCCAGCTCGACACTGAAATCTTCGAGCACATTCGCGCCCTGTTCCGCAAGAATTGGAAAAAAGGCGTGCCGGTGCGGCTGCTGGGCGTGCAGACCTCGTCTTTCACCGCTGCGGCCCCTCAGATCGATCTGCTCGAAGGCGCTCGCCAGCAGCGTTGGAAGGATGCACTGGCGGCCGCCGACCGCCTGCGCGACAAGTTTGGGGAGTCCAGCGTCGGTCTGGCCGCAGGACTGCGCGGCAGCTTCCGTGAGCGCACGCACGAAAATCCCGCCGGGCTGCCGGGGAAGGGCAAGCCGAAGTGAAGATCCGCCCCATCGAGCCTTCGGATGCCGCCACATGGGAGAGATTGCGAAGGGATCTGTGGCCCGAAGACCCGGAGAGCCACGCAGTAGAGATTGCCTCGTTTTTCGCGGGCACCCTCCCCGAACCTCAGGCAGTCCTAGTAGCGCAGGAAGGTCCCACCCTGATTGCCTTTGCCGAACTGTCGATTCGCGTCGATATTCCTGGCCTGGCCGGGAAGCGAGTGGGATATGTGGAGGGACTGTACGTCACGCCCGCGTTTCGTGGTCGCGGCATCGCCCGCACGCTGCTCTTAGCCTCCAAGTCATGGGCGCGAGAAAACCATTGCGAGGCTTTTGCCAGCGATCGCGCGGAAAGAATCATTGTCGACCCAAAGTTGTGAATCCGGTCAGACCATCCCCGAGTGGGTAGTGCCTAATTTGAATCTCCCCCGGTTTTCCGCGTCATGGCGGCTATGGGCCGCAAGGGCGGAAAAATAGGCGGAAAGCGCCGTCTACAAACCATGACCGCAGAGGAACGTCGGGAAGTGGCCCAAAAAGCGGCTAAAGCAAGATGGGACAAAGAGACTTGCTGCAGGTTCTTTAGAAAAAGACTGCCGGAGAGACGTGGAATCGTGCGCTGAGTCTGCGAATATGCTCCTTTGCCAAGTCACGTTTCCCGTTCAACACATCGGATACAATACTCTCTGTTCCAAATACATCTGCCAAATCCTTTTGGCGGAGATTATTTGCTTCCATTAGATGTCGAATTATGTCCAATGGTCCTGCTTCAGGAACAGGATAGTGTGTTCCCTCGTATTGCTCCACTAGGAGGGTGAGCAGCGCAATCAGTTTGGCCTCGGCGGGGCTGACGACTTGACGGCCAGTCAATGTCTCCAGCCACTGAATATAAGTTTGGTTTTGTTCTTCGCCCCTAACAACCTCTGGTTGAATCTCAGAAAGAAGGTCTCCGTAACCGACCGCCGCCATGGCATTCATTTTTTCCAGCCCCCCTTGTCGTAATCGGCATGCGTCAGAAGATGCTTTAGGAAGATCATCTGCCAGCGATACTCGATTTTCGCGATTAGTCGGTACGAGCCGCCCTTGATGTTGAATACTGTGTATGGATCAACATAATCAGCGTGTGGATATGTTTGCCTGACATCCACAAGGTTGTTCCATGCTGCATTTGTGGCCACCTTGTACCATTCGCTAATCGGCCCCTCTAGCGCGGGGTCTGCCGCTACTGCCTGTCGCCATGCGCTTTTGCTTATCACATGCACGTTGGCTGTAGAGGCCGACCTCGTAGAACTGAATCGACTATACTTCGCAATATGCGAAGAGTCAACTACAAAATTCGCGTTTCGCGAAGTTTTCCCGAGGATGCTAATACGGTATAGTATATCTGTATCATTATGAACAGCTTAGACGATCATAAACGGGCACAAGCTATCATTTGCCTGATCGAGGGCTGCTCGATTCGCGCTCGTAGTAGCCCACTACCCCCGAGTGGCGCCAGTTGACCCTATCCCGCCTGCGGCACTAAGATTCCCGTCATTCTTCACCATTGTTTCGGAGCCCAACATGCGCCAACTTCTGCCGGTGATATTCCTTACGCTCGCTTCGGTTTTTCTCCAAGTTAACGCCGTCTCCCAATCCGATCCTCCCCTATTGCTCCGCGACCCCACCGTGAGCAAGACGCAGATCGTCTTCAACTACGCGGGCGATCTGTGGATCGTCAGCCGGGACGGTGGCGATGCCCGCCGCCTTACTTCCGGGATCGGATTGGAGATGGCCCCGCACTTCTCCCCAGACGGTTCCCAGATCGCTTTCACCGGCGAGTATGACGGCAACCGCGACGTCTACGTCGTACCCGCCGCGGGAGGCGTGCCTCGCCGCCTGACCTATCACCCCGCCGAAGAATACGTTGCCGGCTGGACTCCTGACGGCAAGAAAGTTCTGTTCAACTCTTGGGGCGGCAGCTTCATCCACTTCGAGGATCAGCTCTATACAGTCCCCGTCGAAGGCGGATTCCCCACGCAGCTGTCCCTGCCCATCGCCGAGGACGCCACTTACTCTCCCGACGGCACTCACCTTGCCTACGTCCCGCACCCCAAGTGGCAGGAGGCCTGGAAGCGGTACCACGGCGGACAGACGACGCCGATCTGGATTGCCGACCTCAAAGACTCGAGCATCGTGAAGATCCCGCGCGACAACTCGAACGATAACCATCCCATGTGGGTCGGCGACACGATCTACCTTCTCTCCGACCGCAACGGCCCGGTCAGCCTCTTCGCCTACGACACGAAAACGAAACAGGTGTCGGAGGTTCTTCATAGTGACGGGCTCGACTTCAAGACGGCATCCGTCGGGCCCGATGCGATCGTGATCGAACAGTTCGGCGCGATCAAGCTCTACGACCTGAACACGCATCAGGCGCGGAACATCTCAATCCACGTCGCCGGCGATCTTGACGCGGTCCGCCCGCACTTCGCCAAGGTCGAGCCCAAGCGGGTACAGAACTTCAGCATTTCGCCGACCGGAGCCCGCGCTGTTTTTGAGGCTTGGGGAGAGATCTTCACCGTCCCCACCGACAAAGGCGACATTCGCAACCTCACGCACAGTCCCGCGGTCGCCGACCGCGACCCGACCTGGTCTCCCGACGGCAAATCCATTGCCTACTTTTCGGATGAGTCGGGAGAATACGATCTCGCCATCCGCGACCAGAATGGCCTGGGGGCGGTGCGACACATCAATCTCGGCAATCCACCGTCGTTCTTCTACGCGCCGACGTGGTCGCCCGACAGCAAGAAGGTCGCATACAGCGACAAACGCTTGCAGTTGTGGTACGTCGACCTCGACAACCCCGCGCCGAAGATGATCGACACCGACTATTTCGGCGGCTTCGGACCTACGCAACTCAGCCAGACGTGGTCTCCCGACAGCAAGTGGATCGCCTACACCAAGCAACTTCCCAGCGGCCAGCACGCGGTTTTCGTCTACTCGCTCGAACACGGCAAGGCCTCCCAGATCACCGACGGCATGAGCGATGCGCTTTATCCCGCATGGGACAAGAACGGGAAATATCTCTACTTCACGGCCTCGACCGACGTGGCCCTCACCACCGCAGGCCTCGACATGTCGAGCGATGAGCATCGAGTCTCGCGCAGCGCCTACGTTGCGGTACTGAGCAAGGATGAAAAATCGCCGCTTGCCCCGGAAAGCGACGAGGAGAAGCCAAAGGAAGAAAAGAAGCCTGATCAGGAAAAGGGAAAAGATAAAGACAAAGATCAGTCAAAAGGAACCGGAAAGGATCGGGCCACTGACAATAAGGCCGACGACAAATCCGCCTCCGATAAGGACAAAGACGATAAGGACAAGAACAAAGAGAAAGACGACAAAGAGAAGGACAAGCCTGTGGTCGTCAAAATCGACCTCGAAGGCATCGGACAGCGCATTCTCTCCCTGCCCATCCCCGCCAAGAACTATCTGAACATGCTTCCCGGGAAGTCAGGAATCCTGTTCCTTGCCGAAGGTCCGCAGGTTCTTACGGACGATGACCAGCCCAACGTGAACCAGACCATCCAGAAGTTTGACCTCAGCAAACGCAAGGTCGATAAGTTCATGGAAGAGGTCAACGACTTCACGGTCTCTTTCGACGGTGAGAAAGTTCTCTACCGCAAGGGCGAATCATGGGCCACCGCGTCGGCCGACGACGCTCCTGGAGGCGGCGGCCCGCCCAAGCCGGGTTTCGGTCCGCTCAAACTGGATGGCTGGGAAGTTTACGTTGAGCCGCGCGCCATGTGGAAACAGATTTACAACGAGACATGGCGCATCGAACGCGATTTCTTCTACGATCCGCACTACCATGGCCTCAATCTCGACAAGGCGAAGAAAAAATATGCCCCTTACCTCGACGGCATCGCCTCCCGTGGAGAATTGACCCACCTGTTCCAGGAATGTTTGGGTGAACTGACCGTTGGCCACATGTTTATCCGCGGTGGCGACCACTCCGAGCCCAAGAAGGTGAAGGGCGGACTCCTCGGAGCCGACTACAGCCTGGAGAACGGACGCTATCGCATCGCCAAGGTTTATGACGGCGAAAACTGGAATCCCGGCAACCAGGCGCCACTCACTCAACCCGGCGTTAACGTCAAAGCCGGAGATTACCTGCTCGCGGTGAATGGCCGCGATCTGCACGCCTCGGACAACATCTACAGCTTCTTCGAAGAGACTGCCGGCAAACAGGTCGTGCTCAAAGTTGGTCCCAATCCGGACGGCAAGGAGTCCCGCGATGTCACCGTCGTTCCGGTCGAGAGTGAAGAGGCTCTCCGTCACCTGGCCTGGATTGAGAGCAACCGCCGCCACGTCGATCAGGCCACTGGAGGCCGCGTCGCCTACGTTCACGTTCCTGATACAGGGGGCGGAGGCTACACCAGCTTCAATCGATACTTCTTCTCGCAAGTGGGGAAAGATGCCGCCATCATCGACGAACGCTTCAACGAGGGCGGGCAACTGGCCGACTACATCATCGATCATCTGCGCCGTCCGCTGATGAGCAAGGTCGTAACCCGCGAAGGCCACGACTGGTCGAGCCCGTCCGAGGCGATCTACGGCCCCAAGGTGATGATCATCAATGAAGAGGCGGGCTCCGGTGGCGACGCGTTGCCGTGGTACTTCCACAAGGCCGGCATCGGCATGTTGATAGGCAAAAGAACATGGGGCGGCCTGGTGGGAATTGGCGGCTATCCGCAACTCATCGACGGTGGTAGCGTCACCGCGCCACGCGGTGCCATCTACGGTCTAAACGGCGAGTGGGAAGTTGAGAATCACGGCGTCGCACCGGATGTGGAAGTCGATCTCGAACCCTCCGTCTGGCGTCAGGGGCACGACGCCCAGCTCGACAAAGCGATCGAAGTGATCATGCAGCAGTTGAAAGAGCATCCGTTGCCCGAGATCAAACGGCCGCCGTACCCGAATTACCACGAGCACGACGATCTGGGAGCGAAGTAGGCAGAGACCTTTGTTGAAGCAAAGTTAAGTTTGAGACTGAGTCCCCCTGTGACCGTGGGTCAAAATTTGAAATACGTGCTTCGCTGTATTTTGCAGGTGCGATGGCAGGACCATGGGTGCCAGTGACCCTGTGGCATTTTGCTTCTGGACGAATCCCGGAAGCCGGGTCGAGTCGCAGTCGTGACAGCCGGTGGGAGGGAATAGCACTTTCGAGCCATGGTGCGGGAAAGCCGGTGAGATACACAATGTGTCCACGCCACGAACTCGACAGGTGAACGGTGATGGTTCGGCTCGCCCCTTTCTATCGCCGTTCGTCTGTTTTCCGGCGGCGGTCGCACATTCGAAGTCCGACCGAATTACCCAGGCCAGTCATTTCGCAATTCTTCCTCATGGATTCCATTCGTTCGCCGGAATCGTAATCCGCATTTGCGCGCCGAGCGCACACCCAGCTTCCAGAGATCCTTGCGCTGTCAGATGCGTTCCGTCCGACTTCGGAAGCGTTGCTCCATCGCACGCAATGTGCACGTTGGGCATGGCAGCGGCGACCTGCCGTTGCGCCGCCGCAATGTCGCGCACCGCCGTGAGGCAGATGAAGAACTGGACGGTCGCAGCTTGACCCGCGGTCTGGCGCACATCCGCATCAAGGTTCACGAATAGCTGCTGTAGTTGTGCGGCATAGTTCGGATTCCCGGCATCCGATTCACCCTGCATCCAGATGATGGCGGGCACGATGTAGTGACCGGCTGAAAGAGCGCGCCCGGCCGCGACCTGGGAGATCAGCCGAACATATGGTGCGGTACCTTTGGAGAGTCCAGCAATGGGCGTGCCGCCGCGGCCAGCGGCCGACCCAATTCTCGCGCCGGGAAGTCCTCTCAGTTCGAGGAGCGCACCATAGAGTGGGGTGACCCCGGGCGCGTCAATGTTCCAAGCGCTCAAGTCGACGGGCGCTGTGCTGTCGGCGAACGGGAGCAGTGCATTCATGGCACCGCGCGGAATCACGCCGCTTGCGAACATCAGGCCAACGTCTTGCTCCGGCGGGATGCTGAGATCGGTCGGCCATCGATTCACGGCACGCGCGCCAAGACTGAGGCTCTGGCCGTAGCTCAGGATATGCTGGTACTCGCCGGCCTTGGAGTCGCCGGCCATCGATTGTGGTGGCGCGACGCAGTGGATGCCACCGCCGCCGCAACCGCATAGAACGATACAAAGAGACGCGATAAAGATCATCCGCGCAAAATTCACTGTTCGCGTCATCATCGAATTGCTCCATCGCGAACTACGGCGTTCTTTGCTCCTCGCCTTGATCCTCGAATTTCATCTCGGATGACAAGCGATCATAGCGCCGTACTGCACAATGAGGTTCTCCTACGGACTTTGGCATATCGGCGTTTTCCGGGGATCTGAGTGAGGTGGCCTGATAACAACGTTCTCACTTGCTCTGGGTCGTGTCGATCCTCAGAAATCGCGCGGCGTTGTTATACAGAATGTCGCGTTTCTGTTGGGTTGTCAGGTAATCGGCGTTCTGGATAATGCTGATCGAATAGGCCATCAACTTGGGCCAGAGCAGCTGATCTGTTCCGAACATCACGCGGTCCTCGAATCCGCCGTCTACCAGTCGCTCAATATAGCGATTGACTTCCTTGATGGGATAGCTCCAGATCAGTCCGGCAACGTCCACGTAGACGTGCGAGTTCGCCTGCAGCAGCGTGAGCATCTCTTCGATCATGGGGTAGCCTGCATGCATCACTTGAACACGCAATTTCGGGTGGCGCGCCAGGAGTTCCTCGAACAGCAGCGGGTTCCCCATGGAGCCGCGGAATTTTGGCATGGTTACGTTCGCGCGTCCTGAGCCGCCGGTGCCCATGTGCACGGCTACGGGAATATCCAGTTCCTCGGCGAGCGCGAAGTAGGCATCGACCGAAGGATCGCTGGGTGAGATTCCTTCATATTGGAGTCCGATCTCGCCCATGACCTTAAAGCCGCCGTTGGTGAAGTCTTTTCGCAACTCTTCGAGGGCCACGCGCTGGCCGGGCGCCCTGCCGTTCTCGAACGATGTGCCAGGGATGATCCGGGCGGGTGCGGCGTCTTTCCATTTCTGCACGCTCTTTGGATCTCCGAAGACCACTGCCGTGACGTTGAGGCGTTCCATCTCGGCCAGAACATCTTTCATGTACTCACCAGTGGCGGACGGATAGAGTGCGGGAGTGCATGGCTCTTTCACCCAACCGAACGGCTCTTCCTTCTCTCTAGGATCTGACGCTGTGAACTTTGAGGTGTTGGGACACATGGGGGCAACGCCGGGAAAGTTCCCGTCCATAGCATGCACGTGAACATCGATTACCGGGGGAGCCTTCGCTTCGGTATTCTGAGCGAGAGCGATCGCTGCGTCGAATGCTAGGAGTAGAGCGCAACATAAGAATCGCTTGATGAGGCAGCAGGACATTCCGAATCTCCTTTTGCGGTCTGGGTAAGTCCAGACTTCGGAGGTATAACACATACCGTCATATCGTCAAAAATGCTTCGCTTCAGCTCCATCCACGCGATAGTGAGCGAAGTGTGACCCTTACCTCTACGTTCAGCACTCAATCTCCCGCGCTTTTGACTTTCGCCGCCGCGCCCGCCTAACATCGTGGGTCCGTCCTGTGCCCTGAGGTCTGCCCGTGGCGTCTCGTTCCTCGGAATCGGTAGTGACTGATTCAGTGGTTGCGTTCCTCAAGAACGTTCCCCCGTTCCAGTTTCTTTCCGTACCCGATCTCTCGCGACTCGCCGGCCACATGTGTCTGGAGTTCTTTCCCAAAGACACGGTGATCCTGCACGCCGGCCATCCGGCTTCAGAATCGCTCTACGTGGTGCACAAAGGCGGAGTGAAGCTCGCTCTCCGCTCGCAGGTGGGCAAGCAACTTGTGCTCGACATGCGCAGCGAGGGCGAAATCTTCGGCCTGCTCTCGGTGATGAGCAAGGATCTTGCCCGCCTCGACGTCATCGCTATCGAAGACACTCTTTGCTATCGCATCCCGGCCGAGCAGGTGCAGCGGCTTATGTCGTCCAATGCCGAAGTGGCTAACTACCTGCTGCGCACCTCGGTGACCCGCTACATCGATCGCAGCCTGCAGGAACTCCGCACCCAGACTGGCCTGATGGGCGACACCGAGCGCCTGCTCTATTCTCTTGCCGTGAGCGATGTTCCGGGCGCGTCTCCACTGCTGTGTCCGCAGAACACGACCGTCCGTGAGGCCGCGCAGATGCTGGCCAGTTCCAAGGCCACGTGCGTGTTCGTGGTCGACGCGGCGGGCGCGGCTATCGGCATCGTCACCGACCGCGACTTTGCCCAAAAGGTCGTGGCGCGGGCACTGCCGCTCGAACTTAAAGTCACCACCATCATGAGCACGCCGGTGATCTCCGTGGAGTCGAGCGAGCGGCTATTTCTGGCTTTGCTCGCCATGGTGAGCCGCAACATTCACCACGTGCTCGTCACGCAGGCAGGGGACGTCCGGCCGGAGTTCTCACCGCGCACGACCTGATGGTGCTGCAGGGCAAGTCTCCTCTGAACGTGGTCCGGTTCGTGGAAACGCAGACCACGGTACCGGACCTTGCCGCCGCGCAGACCCGCATCAGCGGACTCCTGCCGCTACTTCTGCGCGAGGGTGCGAAGGCCAGCCACGTCACCCGCGTGGTGGCGGAGGTCAACGACCGTCTGATCGTCAAGATTCTGCAGTTCGCGGAAGCCAAGCTCGGTCCCGCACCGGCACCGTACTGCTGGGTCGTGCTAGGCAGCGAAGGACGCCGCGAGCAGACCTTCAAGACCGATCAGGACAACGCGCTGATCTATGCCGACTCCGCCGACGAGTCCGCCCGCGACTACTTCTCAAGATTCGCCGCCTTTGCCCGGGATTCGCTTTCCACCTGCGGCTATCCGCTCTGTACCGGCGACTACATGGCCAGCAATCCACGCTGGCGGCAGCCATTGCAGGCCTGGTTGGATTGCTTCAGAGTCTGGATCACCGGCGCAGAATTGCACGGTACCGAGGATGCTCTCATCTTTTTCGATATGCGTCCTGTGACCGGAGAGGTCACGCTGTTCCAGTCGCTCGCCACCCAGACGCGCGAGTGGCTGAAGGAGGCCAGTCTGTTCAAGTCAATATTGGCCTGCGTTTCGACCACGCACAAACCGCCTCTGGGATTTTTCCGCAACTTTGTCCTGGAGCATACCGGAGAGCACAAGAATGAACTCGATCTCAAACTTTTCGGCACCGGCCCCATTGTGAACGCCGCGCGGATGTTCTCCCTCGACTCCGGAATCGAAGCAACCAACACGGCGGACCGTCTCTCGGCGCTGGCGTCGGGCTCAACCGCAAACTCCGCGATCTTTGAAGAACTTCAGGAGGCCTTCGAATTCCTCACATTGTTGCGGCTGGAGTGCCAGCTTCGCCAGATACGAGACGGCCGGCCCCTGAGCAACTACGTCGCTCCCGACTCGCTTACGAATCTGCAAAGGAATCTGCTGAAGGAATCGTTTCGCACGACGGCGCGGGCGCAAGCGCTGATCGAAGAAAAATTCCGGACCGCAATCTGGTCCCAACTAGGACGTTAATGCCGAACTGGTTGCGACGATCTGGACCGAGCACGAACCCGTCCGGTCTGTCCCCGGATGCCGCGCTCCATTCGTTACGTTACGTGGTCCTCGATACCGAGTTGACTTCCCTCGACCATCGCACCAACCGCCTGCTTTCGATCGGCGCCATCGTCATGCAGGGACCGAGCATACGGCTCGGCGAGCAGTTCTATCGCGTGGTCAATCCCCAGGTTTCGATTCCGGCGGAAACCGTCGTGGTGCACAAACTTCGCGCACAAGACGTCGAAGGCGGCGAGACACTCGAAAATACTCTGACCGACTTTTTCCAGTTCATCCGAGGATCGGTGCTGGTCGGCCATTTTGTGAACATCGATCTGAAGATCTTGCGCAAGGAGATGACCTGCACCGGACACGAACTTGACCACCCCGCCGTCGACACGGCCCGCGTCCATCACTGGATGCTGCGCCACGGCCCGTATTCCGAGGATCTGCACGTGCAACTGGAAAAGCTGGACCTGTCTACCCTCGCCAACTTCTACCGCGTCGACGTCCACGATGCGCACCACGCCCTTTCCGACGCGTTCCTAACCGCCCGCGTGTGGCAGAAGATGCTCTACGCTCTCGAGCGGGATGGAATCGCGAATTTGCAAAAGCTTTTGAAGATCGGCGGAGCCTGAAGACCTGCTACTCCCGAACAATGCACCGAAGACGTCGGCCTCTTCAGGCCGCCAGTACCGGCCGTGAGGCCCGATAAAGTTGCCCGGCAAAAGCTCCCAAACCCAGGCAAACCGCACCCAGACGGACCAGCCCACCAAGATAGGGGATGTATCCAACGACAGTGAGGATCAACAGGCCCACGAGGAGTCCCAGCATCCAATCGCCCTTCGTAGCCCCCGAGGGCTTAAGAAGTATCCAGCCCAGGAAGGCTCCAACCCAAATCTTCGCCAGGTAGAGCGCAGCCAGATACAGCGCGAACACAATTAGCGAGACTGGGAGACCAATCAAAGTGACGGCTACTACGACTACGGCGAGCGGCACACCCGCCAGAACCCCAACCCCAAGCCCGAGGCTGAGCCAGCCTGAGCCCACCGCCTGAGTCGTGGCCCGGAAGAAGCCGGGAAACAGAACCAGGCCCAGCCATCCCACCAGCATGGCGGCAGCGAACCAGACAGCCTGGTAGAAGTAGAATCTGGCGCGCGTGAACCGGCTCTTCCTGACCTGCACCTGGATGTCACGTTTGCCCACAATAGTGGCGCCATCGGCGATGTGCACGTGGTCAAGTTGGCGCACGCGAGCACTCACGTTGCCGCCGACCCGCGCCGTGTTCGTCAGCGTAAGATTAACTCCGGACATGTTCAGGTCGCGGCCGATACTGCCGCTTACATCGGCGTTGCCACTGGTCAAGATGTCCACACCGCGCTGCACCACGCCCTCGAGGCTGACGTCGCCGGCGGCAGCCATGATACCGTCACCGACGTGGCCGCGGTCATTCACACGCAAGGACTGCGCGAAGCCGTAGAGGCTGTGACCCAATTGCCCGTCCAAGTCGAGCGACTCCGAAAAGGCGTAGATGCGGCCTTCCACGCTTCCGCTGACCACAATTCTCTTGGCAAAACTCACCAGGTCGCCCTTGACGGTGCCGCGTACTTCCACGGTCCGGCCAAATGCCAGCAGGTCTCCGTTGATCACGCCTTCCATCCGCACGGTGTTGCCGGCAGCCACAAGGCTGTCGTCCACAGTCTCGTTCGCCGCCACAGTGACAAAGTCGCCATGGCGCCGTTCCAGGGCAAAGCTGGGCAACGACAACGCAAGCAGAACGATCAGCAGGCGCAGGCCAGGCTGGCGTAGGCGTCCTCGTCCCAACAACAACGCGCCGCCACCCAACAACAACAGCAGAGAAACAAAACCCACCACCGCAGCATAGTCCGTTAGCATGGCAGTACCTCCAGTTGCAAACTGTTCAATAAGGGGGAAGATGAGTTTCGTGCCGCCGCTTAAGTTGAAAGGATTAAACCATTCCAGCGCTGCCGGAATACTCAGGCCGTCAAACCAGATGGAAATGATCGAACCTAGAGCGAGCACCGCGGCCAGCACCGCCAGGTCGCCCCACACCCAGGACCGATGCACATGGAAGAAGCTGGCGGGGCTGGCAGCTTCGTCGGGAAGCTCGTTCAGACTTTCGCTCAGAACGCGGTTCTCAGCGCGCAAAGCGTCCACCAGTTCCCGGCAGCGCCGGCACGTGGCGATATGGTCACGCAGGCGCCGCGCCTCGTCCGGCGGCAGTTCGCCGTCCACAGCGAGGGCGCAGGTTTGTTCCGAATAACATTCCATGGTCACTTGCTCCTCGGGGCCAGTCTCCGGCGCAGGTCCTTCTTAGCCCGAAAAATCAGCGCCGCCACGTTGTTCTTCTCCATGCCCAACTCCTGCGCGATTTCGTCATAACTCAGCTCGCCGTAATAACGCAGGATCAGCGGAACGCGATAGTTCTCCGGCAGGCGTGCGATGGTATCCCGCACCTGTGCCCTCTCTTCCGCGCTGATGACAGCACCCAGCGGCGACGGCTCCGAACTGACCGCGTCGATGACGGCGGTTCCGTCTTCAACTTCCACAAACACCTTCATTCCACGCTGCCGTCGCCGCAAGGCGTCAATACATTGGTTGCCCGCTACCCGCAGCAGCCACCTGGAGAACGGTATCGAACCGTCGTAGCTCTCGACGGAATGCCGCAGCTTGAGAAAGACTTCGCTGGTGGCATCTTCTGCGCTCTCTCGTGAGTTCAGCATGTAACGACACAATCCGAATACGCGCCGGACAAATCGGCGATAAATCTCCCCTAGTGCGTCGGCATCGTTGCCCCGGGCGCGCTCTACTACGCTCTCCAAACCGAGCCCCTCCACCTGGGTGGCTTCGCCCTCGCGGGGCTGCGGTTCTTTCGCCATGTTCCTCTTGGCGTCCATAAAGCAGTACGCTGCAGATCGAAGGAAATTACATAAATTCCAGGGGACGAAGGAGCCAAGGCTGGACGCTGGGCTCTGGTACTTGCAAACCCACTATAGCTCGCCGGGAAGCCTGTGAATTAGTACTTTCCGGGTTGCCAGTGCATGTTGTGGCGTGATAGCTGTCGCACGCGCGGCGAATCACACTCACAACCGAGTCTTAGCGCTGACGACGCGATCGAACGCCCAGAACGAAGGCTGGCTATCCGGGAAGGATCTCCCGGATCCCGGCTGGCACCGGCAATCTGCGGAAGCTGTTGAAGATCGGCGGAGCATGACCGCAGCCTTGGTGTGGTCAAACGAATCATCGTTCGTCGGAGGTCATTTGTCGTTGGCCTGAGAATATCGCCGGCTCTGCGACGCGCCTCGGTTCAGCAACAGCCCATTTTGATCTCGCCCGCAGCAGTCACTGGCGGACCGAAGGCCTCCTGTGGAACCGGAGCGCCGTGCAGTACGCGATACCAGTGGATCGCCGCGTTGAACACCACCAGGACCACTCCGACGATGAAGATCGACATCAAGATCGAATCCAGATAACCCGTGAACACCTGGCCGGGCTTGGCTGTGAGCGGCCAGAAGATGTTCTTAATCGAGAGCACTCCTGCCGTCACGGTCGTGACGCCAACAAAGCACATGGGGAGTCCAGGGATCCATGCGTACTTCGTCTTTCCCATGTTGATCAGAAACGTAGTGACCACCGCCAGCGCAATGGTCGCCAGCAACTGGTTCCCGGTGCCGAACAATGGCCAGATGGTGGAGATGTTCCCGGTGTAGATCAGGTATCCCCAAGCCAGCACGACGAAAAAGCTGGTAAAGAGATTGCCAGGAAGCCACGCCGTATTTCCAAACGGCTTGTACACTTTGCCCATCAGTTCCTGTAAGACATAGCGAGCAACGCGCGTTCCCGTGTCGACGGTGGTCAAGATGAACAACGCTTCAAACATGATCGCGTAGTGATACCAGTAGCCCATCAAGCGATCCATGCCGGGGAGGCCGCGGAAGATCTGGGCCATGCCGACCGCGAGTGAAACGGCACCTCCGGTGCGGCCGGCGAGTTTTTCGCCGACTTCCCGTGAAAAGGTGTCGAGGTTCACAGTGTGCAGTCCCAACGTGCCGAAGACCTGGGGCGTGGTATTGATCGCGAAATAGTCGCCGGGGAACATGGAGCAGGCGGCAACCAGCGCGAGCACGCCGACCAGCGACTCGCAGACCATAGCTCCGTAGCCGATGAAGCGCGCGTCCGATTCTTTGTCCAGCATCTTCGGAGTCGTTCCAGATGAAACCAGCGAGTGGAATCCGGAAATGGCTCCGCACGCAATCGTCACAAACAGGAACGGGAAGAGCTTGCCTTTAATGATCGGTCCGCCGCCGTGCACAAATTGCGTGAAGTTGGGGAAGTTGATGTTGGGATGCACAATAAACACGCCGACGATCAGAAAGGCGATCGTCCCCAGTTTGACGTAGGTTGAAAGATAGTCTCGCGGTTCGAGCAGCAGCCACACCGGGAGCACGGAGGCAATCAGCCCATAAACCCCCATCAGGATGGTGATCTCGTGAGGTGTGAAGGTCAGCGCTCCCGCGGCGCCGCTCTGTGCCACCCAATGTCCCGCGACCACGCCGCCGATCAGCATGACAACCCCGAAGATGCTGGGACCAGTCACGGTAATCTTCCCCGCGTGGCTCTTGAACATCCAGAGCCCCATGACGAGTGCGATGGGAATCGACATCCCGATGGTGAACACACCCCACGGGCTGTTCGACAGAGCATTGACGACCACGATGCCGAGTCCTGCCAACGTGACCAGGAGAATGAACAGCACCGCTATCATGGCGACCAATCCCGCGAAAGGACTGATCTCGGTGCGCGCAATGTCCGCCAGCGAGCGTCCGCGATGGCGTACTGACGCCACCAGCACCATAAAGTCTTGTACACAACCTGCCAGGACTGCTCCCACCAGAATCCAAAGAAAGCCGGGAGCGAATCCGAACTGAGCCGCCAGCGTCGGTCCCACCAGGGGGCCGGCGCCAGCAATGGCGGCAAAGTGGTGTCCAAACAGCACCCACCGGGGAGAAGCAACGTAGTTGTGCCCGTCCGCATAGAGGTGGCCGGGAGTGGTGCGGCGGTCGTCAAGCGACAACGCCTTAGCCGCAATGTATGCGCTGTAGTAGCGGTATGCCAGAGCATAGACACACAGCGCGCCTAGCAAAATCGGAAGTGTGTTCATGGAGCCGGCTCCAGTTCTTAGACCTGTGGGGATAAACGATGTCCCACGATCTTAGTTAGGTCGCCGCGTATGCTACACCCATTTTTCACGCAGCGACAATGCCATCCTCGCTCGATTCTGCTCGCAGCCCGCGTCCGTCCGTGCGTGCGCAAAGATGCGAGGCCAAGCGCGGTGACCAACCTTTTGTTAAGTGGTCCCGTCGGAGGCACGACCAAACCTCCGACGGAACGGTTGACCTAAACAAGGCGTTTCAACCATGACCGGGTTAGAACGTAAATACCGGCCCAAATTCGTTGCGCCAGTTGTGTGCCTGCCGGGTTGGGGCACCCGCGAATGGCAGGTAATCGAATGTGATTCCGGTGGCCTCGTGATTGTTGGCCGTGCGAGTAACGATGTAACTGACTTCATGGACAAAAGTGACCCAGTTATTCAGTCGGTAAGTGAGGGAAGCCGTGTCCAGGTCGGTGCGGCCCAAGTGGTTGCCATGCTGCGCATCGGCGTAGTTGGCACGATCGGTGGAGTAGGTGGTGTGCAGTATCCACCCAGTATTGTGGCCCTCTGGATTCGCGTGGAAGATCCGGGATAGCGGGAAGCTCAACTCAGCGAATCCCCCCGATCCACCGATAGGCTGGAGATTGGCGGGAGAGACGGGGGTGCCCGGGCAAGCCAGAGTGGGCGCGCTAGACGTCCCGCCGGCAACTCCGCCGGCGCAACCAAACAAGATCGCTCGACCGGCGAAAGAAACGCCGCTCCCAGCCTCGGTTAAGCCGTGCAAATTGGAGTACACATCGTTGAGTTGGCCGGCGAAGAAGAACCGCAGGTTGTCACCCCGGTAGAACTTTGCGTCGAAGGTGAACCAGGGTGTAGGCAGTTGCACCTCAGCGGTATAGACATTCTGTGGGTACTCAGCTCGCGCCCCTTTGGGGAACAGTTGCTCCAGATTGCACGTTCCGGTCAACTCTGTGCAGTTCGAAGCGCCAGATATCTTAGTTAGGGTCGTGAACCCAACGTTCGGAGCGTTGAGATTCGTCAGCGGGGTTGGAATCGTGCAAGGGGTAGTCTCACAAGTGAAGCTGGTTGCAAGCTGGGCAGCATGAGGGATGATTTCAGCCATGCGGGCATGGTGGCCGCTAAATATGATTTGGGCAGGAGCCACTCCCTTCCAACTGTGAGAGAGCGGGAACTGGAACACCAACCGCGCCTCGACTCCGGGCTGGTTGGACTCCGCGCCAGCGCGATCTCCAAAACGAAGCCGCTGATCGGTCGTCATGGTGGAGTTTCCAGCGATGGGCATGACCATGGCAAATTCCGGTTGCACCTTAAAGTCGCTGACATGGAATTGCAATCCGGTTTTGAACATCGGGCTGCGCTCCCAGAGAGTGCCCATGCCGATACCCAGCCCGGTGGTTTCGAAGAGGCTGGGAAGAGTCGTGGAAACGAGATTCCAATCTTGTCCGAACTGGGCGAACCAAGGCAAGGTGCCGCCGAGTTTGGTATCAATTCGCGCATATGCCAGCCGGACGCTGAACTGGCTGGACCGATAGCCGCTGATATTGCGGTTGCTAACATCGGTGTAATCGCCTTCGAAGTCGCCCTCGATCCTGCCAGTCACCGTGACGTTCGAGTTCTTCGGAACCCATTCGAATTGGCTGCCGATCCGGAAGCTCCGTGCCTTGACGTGGAATTGCGGATCGGCTGTGGGTCCGGTGTCCCCTCCGACCAGAAGTGGGAGCGGCCAGTCCTGGCTTCCGAAGGTGGCGCCCCCGGCGGAGGCAGTCTCGGAAATTGCGGTCGCCTTGAAGAAACCGTAAATCTTCATGTTGGCTCCGCTGCCTAACTTGATGTCGGGAATCATTCCGGATTGCTTAGGTAGATCGATCGGCAGCACGCGTAGCGGCGCAACGGCCGGGATCACGGCTGGTTCCGCGGGCTTCGGAGCGGCTGTAGTCTGTTCTCCCACGACCGCGTTCGGCGATGGGGCCGGGTGGTAAACAGCTCTCACGAACTGCCCGAATGCTGACGGTGAGTTTTGTTGGGTTGCAGTGGCTGAGTTGTCGACGGTGGCTTGGTACTCCTGTTCGTTGATCAGTCCTTTGACGACGAGTAATTGCGCCAGGCGCCGATTCGCTTCGTCGGGCGTGGATGCTTGCATGACCGTTGCGGCTTCGTCGCTAGAAAGGATGCCTTTTGATTGAAGCAGATTGATGAGAGGGTTGTTTGTGGGAGAGGAATTCTGCTGCGCAAAAACAGGGAGCCCAATGACAGCCACGCAAGTCAAGACCAACAACACTGACCCGACTCGTTTCATGGAAAGACCTCCAGCTGAATTTGTCAAAGACGCTTGCCTAGCGAAGAAGCGAGACGGTGCCAGGCTGCGAGATGAGGTCCCTGATATAGGCTGAACTCAACGAAAGTCAAGTATTTTCTCGCACTTGGGGGGTAAGAGGTCCGATTGGGGAAGTGGCCTGCGGCTGATTTCTGCCTGATCACGAGACAATCCGCCGGGGATTGCTGCGAACCGCGGTTCCAATCACCGCCTAGCCAGAGCGCTCCCGACCGGATTCGACGCGCCAAAAGAACGAAGGCCGGGTATCCCGGAAGGATGTTCCGGATCCCGGCCCACGTCTTATTGCAACTTTGAGTGGAGCTTGTTGGCCTTACTCGCGCTTGGGCGCTAGTTGCCCGAGCCCGAGTTGGCGGCAGCGGTGGTCGGAGCCGCACTCGGGGCGGTGCCTGTGCCATACCGCGCCAACCGCGGGAAGAAAGGCGTCACTTCAAACGGCATTTTGTCGCGCGCCGAGGTGATAGCGACTGGAGCCGTCTTCACCATTTCCGCCCGGTCGTCCCAGGGATTGATCTTCACGCGTCCGCCCAGAGGCAGCGCCGCGATCTGATCCAGTTTGTTGTTGTCGAGCGCAGGGCCTTGCGTGGCCAGCGCCGACAGGCGCGTGACCGTGGCGCCCTCGGCCAGAGGATTGCCCAGGTGAGTCGTGAGCAGTGCTCCCAGTTGCGGAGCACGCTGTTGCAGAGCCTTCAGGAACAGTCCAACGTTATCGAGCTTCTGTGCGTACGGCGAGTTCTTCAACAAGTCGACCGCTTTTTTATCCGCCGCCGTCTCTTCTTCTGGAATGTGCTTGAAGCCCAGGTTTTGATACGTCGAGTCATCGGAGAACAGCATGCGGTCGTTGAACGCGTACTTCGAGCCCAGATTGTGACCGAGCACGATGTGCGCCAGTTCATGCGAAAGGACTGCAGCCAGGCTGGCCTCGTCGGGCAGCACGTCCACCAAACCGCGGCTGATCACGATGGTGTTGCCTACGCTGAAGGTTTCCAGTGGCGCCGTCAGCAGCACGCGCGTCCGCACCGGGCGCGGCAAATCAATGTTGTTGGTGACTTCCAGGTTGTTGACCACGGTCTGCAGAATGTGGTCCACGTCGCCTTCTGGAGCCAGCAGTCCGGCATAAGTCAGGCGCTCGATGACGTTATCTTCCGCCTGTTGCTGCCAAACCCGCTCCGCCTGCAGCGGTGACGCATCCTGTGCGGCCGCACTCTCGTCTTTCACGCTGTCCACGCGGATCTGGGTCAGTTCGTCATCCTTGCCGCCCTTCTTCAGGTCATAACCCCAGATGCGGGTTTGCGCCTTGAAGGCCACTTTGTTCTTCACCCCAGCGCTGAAGTCGCCTTCCTCGCTGTAGATGAAGGCCGGCACCCAGTAGCCCGGGATCAAGTTCAACCGCCAGCTGTCCATGTGAAAGAAATAGGAATTGCGCGGCGCCGGATAGTAGGTCCCGTTCAGGCGCACGATGTTATAGCCCTGGTCTTCTACCCAAACGCGACCCAGGAAGCGGCCGCGGCCGGAGCCCTTCTTCGGCGTGACGTCGAACACAAGGCAGCGCACGTCGCCCAGAAATTCGCGGCGCACGTAGTGAAACTCGTAATGCTCGCGGTCGAAGTCGGTACGGTCCGCATAGACCATCCACGAGAAGCCCAGCGGCTGGTACTGCACCTTGTAGAGCTTCTGCAGGCCTCCCAGAAGGCGGGCTTGCATGCCGCCCTTCTCCTCGTCCTTCAGGTAGTCCTTACGGTCGACGGTTTCGCCCATATCCATTCGGCCGAGGAAGTAGTGATCCTCGCTGGGCACGGGTCCAAGCTGCGGATCGCTGGTCAGATTCTGCAGGTAGGTCTCGACCACGGGCGTGCGGTTCGACAGCGCCTTAATCAAGCCGTGCTCGCGCTCAATGAACAGCGTCACGACCTGGTCCATGGTGGTCGGAGCCGCAACGGTCGCCGGAGCCGCCGGAGTTGCCGGCGCGGCCGGTGCCGCTTGCGAAGCCTGCGCAGGCGCGGACTGGGTTTGCGCCGGTTGTGTCGCCGCGGGATCTGCCGCCTGAGACGATTGTGCCGCCTGCGCCGCGTCGGGCGTAGCCGGCTGTGACTGCGCCGCTTGCTGTGCGGCAGCGCTCATCGATGCCAGCAAAGCCGCTGTAAAAATGCAATTCCAAGTACGCATGACTCTTTTCTCCAAGTTTCTGTACCCGATTTCAATCTCTCGAAAACCAAAACCGCCCGAGCAACTTCGCCGAAATTTTCAGTACGCCATCTGGAACACGACATGCACGATCGCCGTCGAATCCACCGGCTGCCCGCTGCGCAGTGCCGGCTTGAACCGCATCTTGTTGGCCGCAGCGATGGCGGCCTCATCCAACCCATGACCCAGCCCTCTCACGACGCGATTCACGTGCAACGTTCCTGTGGCTGAGAAGTTCACCTCCAGCAGCACTTCGCCCTCGAGCTTCAGGCTGCGCGCTTCGTCGGTGTAGACCGGATTTGGTTTAAACGTGATCTCCACCGGGGTGGTCGGCGCGCTGGAATCCGCCTGCGCAATCTTGGGGCCCTGATGCACCACCTGCTCCGATCCAAATCCGCCGGTTGCAACGCCCTTGCCGTTGCTGCGCCCGTCTCCCTTGCCTCCGGTCGCGATGCCGTTACCGAAGTCAGCGCTGGCCACGGTTCCCTTGATTCCTTTGGCTCCGCCCGATCCGTTGCCTTGTCCCGGACCTACCGGCATGTCAAACGCGCCCAGTGACGCGGCTGTACAACTTCGCGCCCTGCTTGCCCGTGCCCGTCAGTCCATTCGGATCGCCGAAACCGCCGGTCTGCACTTTCTCTACCGCCGCATTTACCGTCGGCGTCTGCGAACTTCCGCCGAAAGTCTCCGGTATGCACCAGTTGCGGGCGCGCCCCGCCCGCGACCTTGATCACTGGCGCAACGAACTGGTTGACCACAACCTTCGGCGCCTCCACCGGCTGTGGAGCTTGGCGCCGCACTTCGCGCGGCACCAGCAGCTTGGGCTGCTCGAACACCGGTAGCTTCACCGCCGGTAGGAGTTTCGCCTTGACTTCCGGCTTTGGTTTGATCGGCGCCGGCTCCGGCCGCAGCGCCGGCATCGGAATCAGTTCCGTCACGTGATACTGCGTCAGCTGCAGTTTTTCCGGCAGCAGCAGACTCAGATTGATAAGCATCAGCACCGCCAGCGTCACCAAACCGTAGCTGGTGGCCAGCGCCCGCTTGTTGATCTTGCGTTCGGGCAGTAGTCCTAGTTGAAATCCGCGGTAAGCTGTCGCCATGCAAATTCACTCCATTGGGACCCAGCTGGGGAGTGCGCCGGGAGCTTGGAGTCTTCAAAATACGGGAGATAGGACAGGGGGTAAACGTGTCCACGGCTCTTGACCTTAAGTAACCAGCGAGATGTCCTTTTGAGAAAATGGCCCAGAATGGGCGCGGGACGGGCAGTTTGCCGCGATCCCGCCCTCGGCAGGATTTCCACAAGACAGGAACAAAACCCAAAGGGATCGGTAGAAACGCTGGGATCTCTGGCGGCCTGGTTATCTTGGCGTCCTTCGCGTTTTCTTAGCGTTATTGAGGCTAAGGAACCCTCTGATTAACTCCGGATTTCCTCCGTGAGCCCCTGTGCCCTCTGTGGTCCACACCTTGTCTCCAGCACTTAGTCAGAGCTTCCCTAAGTGCTTTTGTTAGCCCAGCGCAGTCGCGAGAAGTAAGCGAAACACCGGAACCCCGGCCAGAATCACCAGCACGCCATATCCCGAGTTCGGCCAGTCATTCTTGAACGTGTAGCCCAACAGCGCCGCCGCCACCGTCACAAACAACGCCGGCACCAGAGGATATCCCCACATGCGATAAGGCCGCGCCGCCTGCGGTTCGCGCCAGCGAAACACAAACACCGTGCTCCCCGCGATCATGTAAAACAGCCACTCCGCGAAAATCGCCAAAGAAAAAAGCTGCCGGAAATTCGCCCCCAGCAACAGCAGCAAAATCGACAGCACCGCTTGCACCACGATCGCCACCGATGGCGTATGAAACCGCGGATGCACATCGGCCAGCGCCCGGAAAAAATAGCCGTCGCGCGCCATCGCAAACGGCACGCGCGCCCCGCTCATGATCGTGCCATTAAGGGTGACCAGCATCGACAGCGCCATGCCCGCCGAGACGATGCCGGCGCCCATGTGCCCCATGACCACGGCCACCGCGTCCGACGCCGGACGCGGCGAAGCCGCAATCGCGCTCGCCGGCAACACATACTGCACGCCCGCATTCACCAGCATGTAGAGCACGCCCACCGTGGCCACGCCCGCAATCAGCGCAATCGGAATGTTCCGCTCCGGGCGCTTCACTTCTCCCGCCACCATGTTCAGATCGTTCCATCCGTCATAAGCCCACAGCGCCGCCACCAGCGCCGCCATGAAGCCCGCGATGCCGCCCTTCGCGCCCGCAAAGCTACCCGCAAAGTTGCTCCATCCCCGCCCCGCGACAGCTCCGGCTCCGCTGAAGCAGACGACAACGATCCCCAGAATGATGGCCACTTTCAGCAGCGTAAACACAAGCTGGAACTCACCCGCCTTCTTGATCCCCAGGTAATTCAGAAACGAAATCAGAATGGCCGCCGCGATCGCGACGATCTGTCCCCAGGTGACGGCAAACGGCGCGGAGATCACGTTCGCAGAGAAGAAGGAGAAGACGGGGAACGTCCCCAGAATTCGCACCAGCCCCGTGACTACCGTCGCGATCGACGCCGGTTTCGCGATCACGAACCAGGTCCAGCCGTAGAGAAACCCGGCCAGTGGGCCATATCCGTCGCGGACGTATACATATTCTCCGCCCGCCTGCGGCTTCATCGCCCCCAGCTCCGCATAAGTGAGCGCGCCGAAGAACGAAAGCAGCCCGCCCACGATCCACGCCAGATAAACGAGCCGAGCCGAGCCCACCGCCTGCATCATCTCTGCCGGCACCAGAAAAATCCCGCTCCCGATGATCGTCCCCACGACGACGGCGGAAGCATGGCTCACCCCCAGGTCGCGGGAGAGATCAGGACGTGTGCTTGCTGCTGCCTTGGAATTGTCGTTCATGAACCGGAGTTGGGAGTATAGCGGAGCTAGCGAGTAGAGAGAACTTACAAGAAGGCGAGAACTCACGGGACGCAGAGGCGTACCGGAGTACGGAGCCCCAGACGAGCGTGTTCCGCGGAAACCCGCGAACACATGCGCCCGCCGTGAAAGCGCGGCGGCTTCAGGGCCGATGGCCGGAGTCCTCGCCGGCGACCCGGAGAACGGTCACGATTTCAGTACCAGATCGCCGGCCATGACATGCGCGTGCAGCCGGTATTTTCCGTTGCCCTCTTTGCGGACGGAATTCCCCAGCCAGCCCTTCGGTTCGCCGAACTGCGTGCCGCTGACGTCACCGAACCTCACGGAAACATCGACGTGGGCGTACTCTTGCGGACTTCTTACCTGAATGGTCAAATCGCCCCCGGTCAGCTCAAGATCCTTGTCTCCCTCCACTCCCTCCACGGAGAGATCCCCACCTCGCATCCGCGCGAACAGGTTGGTCGACTTGGGAATTTCGATCGTAACTTGCAGTTCGTTCTTTGGCACGTGCGAGAGCTTCAGATCCACGACTCCGTCCGAGCGCGTCACCTGAATCTTGACCTTCTTTGCCTGTTCCACGTTCTTGCCTTCGACGTGAATAGAAATCTTCTCCGCATCGGTACCTACAACGCGGAAGTCTCCATCGTGCAAGTGCAAACGAAGATTGGTGCCGCTGGGCAGGTTCGTCTGAAAAGTCTGATGTTGCCGCTCCGTCGTATCTGGCGATGCCTGGCAGAACGCCACCGACACAGAGAGCAGCAACACTCCGAGAAGCCGAAAAGTGTTATTCATAGAGACACCCCACTTGGTAGATAACAAGCAAAAAGTGGCCCAAGGTTCTCTTTGTTTCAAGGACGATTCCGAAGCTAAGCCTCACGGCTGCCCAGAATGCTACTGGCTATCAAACCTACCCCAAACGTGAGCGCGGTCCCGATCATCACCCACCACGTCCACGGCACGCGGGTCCCGAGCCATAAGTATAGTTCAACGCCGAATCCGAATAGCATTCCTACCATTGCCCCGCGCTGATTAGCCCGGCGTGTCAGCACGCCAAGCAAGAACACGCCCAGCAGCGCCCCGTACGCGACGGATGCGATCTGCAGCCCTACTTCCACCACACGCCCAACCTTATGCAGCGCGAACACCGCCAGTCCAAACAGCACCAGCGCCCAGGCCAGCGTAGCTAGCCGCGAAAGCCGCATCTTGGTCGTTTCGTCAGCCTGCGGCTGCAGCCGGGCATAGAAATCCATGATTGCGCTGGACGAAAGCGAATTCAGCGCTGCGCTCAAGTTCGACATCGCCGCCGCCAGGATCGCCGCAATCAGCAGCCCCGAAATGCCATGCGGCATACGCGTCACAATGAATGTCGGATAAATGCGGTCCGGCCTTCCAAATTGCGCCGAGGGTGCCCGATAGTAGGCCCATAGCAAGATGCCCATCATCAGGAACAGCGCAAACTGAAATAGAACTGCTACTCCGCTGGAAACCAGAGCGGTTGCGGACTGTTTGCGTCCCCGAGCCGCCAGCAGTCGCTGCACGATAAGTTGATCGGTGCCGTGACTGGCCACCGTAAAGAATGTCCCGCCGATCACGCCCGCCCAAAACGTGTAAGGAATCCAGATGCTTCCGCGAAAATCGAACACCTGCAGCTTGCCAGCACTGGCCGCCGCGGCATGAATGGCACTCCATCCTCCGGGCACGAGATGCAAAATCGTAACCAGTCCCACAAGCGTTCCGCCCACGTAGATCGCTGTCTGCACGACGTCGGTCCAGATCACCGCCGCCAGCCCGCCTTCGAACGTATAGATCAGCGTCAATGCAGTGATAATCGCAATCGATGCCACTTCGCCCGTCCCTAGCGCAATCGACACGACGATCGAAACTGCATAGACGCGCACGCCCTCCGCCGCCGCCCGTGTGAGCAGAAACAATCCCGCAGTCAGAGACCGCAGCCCGCGCCCGAAGCGACGCTCAATCAATTCGTAAGCCGTGAAGAGATCGCCGCGGAAATAATGGGGCAGCAAAACAAAACTGATTACCACGCGCCCGACCACGTACCCCATGACGACCTGGAGAAACGTGAAGTTCGTGTCATAGGCCAGCCCCGGAATACTGATGATGGTCAGCGTGCTGGTCTCAGCCGCGACAATCGAGAGCGCGATCGCCCACCAGGGAATATCGCGACCGGCCAGGAAGTAGTCCCGCAGCGTCCTGTGCCTTTTGCGGAAGCGCAGCCCAAACAGAGTGATGCCTGCCAGATAAAGCCCGATGATGGCGAAATCGATTCGGTTCAGGCCCATGCCAAGTCAGTGCGGCAAAAAGTCTAAGAGTGATCCTTGTCATTCCGAGCAGAGCGAGGAATCTGCTTTCGCAGCTAGACCACCTTCCGTGAAACGCTCTCCCCCGGGTCGTAGGTTTCCGACGAAATCGCCACAAACCACAGCGCGCTGTCGCCGTCGTTGCGCACCGCGTGCGACGCTCCCGGCGACACCAGCACTATCACCGCCAGGCTTCCATCAAACGCCCGATGTTGCGGCGCGGATCCCTCACCCTCGTCCCAGTGCAACGACCAGTTCACGCCCGGCAGCACCACGATCGCCTCCCGCCGCCGCAAATGATAATGATTCCCTCGCACCGCTCCCGGCATAGTCGAAGCAAGATGCATATCAGCCGTGCGCCCCACGAACGCGAACGCTTCCGCCGGAGCCGTGAAACTGAACCCCCGCACGTCGCCACTATTGTCGAGTTCTGAAGTCTGAATCTTCGCAGTCATTCTTTCGTCTCTTATTGCGTGAAGACCATCTCGCCCGAAGACCCAATTATGGAGGCAATTTCCGTCCCGCGCGAGTGAGACTGTGTAGACCTCGCCCCGTTGGCGCACAAACGTCTGCTGAGAACCGGCACGCGAGCACTGACACTGAGAACTGAGCCCCGCTCCTGTGTTAGAACTTTCCTCGTGCCCTACTATCTTGGAATCGACGGCGGTGGCACCAAAACTACCAGCGCCGTAGGGGATGAAGTTAAGCTCCTGTCGAGTGCGACCGCAGGTCCCAGCAACATTGTCCGGGTCGGTGAGGTGCAAGCGCGCGAATCGCTCCACCAATCGGTGCGCCAAGCCTGCGCCGCCGCTGGCATCACGCCCCCGCAGGTCGCGCATACTTGTGTTGGCGGTTCCGGAGCGGCTCGTCCCGAGTTCGCTGCGATCGTGCGTCGAGCCTTGGCCGAGATTCTTCCCACTCCTATTGAAGTCGTGGGCGACATGCAGATCGCCCTCGAAGCGGCGTTTGACACCGGTCCTGGCGTCGTTGTCATCGCCGGCACGGGTTCGATCGCCTATGGCCGCGACCGTCTGGGAAACACGGCGCGGGCCGGAGGCTGGGGCTTCGCCATCGGCGACGAAGGCTCTGCGCACTGGATCGGACGCGCTGCCGTGAGCGCGGTACTCCGCGCCGCGGACTCGTCTGGCGCTGCCCCTGCGAATGATGGAATTCTAGAGCTGTACTCCTCCTTCGCCGCGGCCGTCGGCAAAGTCTGGGGAGTCACTACGCTCGTAGACCTGGCGCGCGCCGCCAATTCGATTCCGCCTCCCGACTTTGCCGCGCTCTTCCCCGCCGTAGCCAGCAGCCAGGATGATCTCGCTGCCGAAGTTTTCACCCGGGGGGGCAGGGAACTGGCCCAGATCGCCGCCCTTGTAGCCCGCCGCTTATTCGGGGGTTCTGACGAGGCGCCCGTCCCGGTGGCCATGACGGGGGGCGTCTTTCGTCACGCTCCACTCGTGGGCCAGGTTTTCTACAATGAACTGCGCCGGCTGGACCCGCGCGTGGAGATCAATCGTCAGGTCGTCGAACCGGTGGAGGGCGCTGTGCGCATGGCGCGGAGAGCCGCTGCGAGTAGCGTTTCCGCCCTTCGCTAGACACCGCATGAATTTGCCAGAAACAGAACCCGCGCTCGACTCGTCGAACGCATCTGCTCCGTCGACGTTACACGCCGCCGCGGATCCCGCTCTCACCGAAGACCTCATTCTCGCCCAACTGAAAAATCGAGACTTGCCTGCCGAACAGATCGCACAAATCAGCACAAACTCCGTTGTGACCAAGTCGCGGAAAGTGCGCCTCGCCCTCGCCGCCCATCCCCACACGCCGCGTCGTCTTGTGCTGCGCCTGATCCGCGAGCTCTATACCTTCGACCTGATGCATTTCGCGCTCCTCCCCGGCGCTGCTGCGGACCTGAAGCACATTGCCGATGACCTGCTCGTTTCCCGCCTCGCCTCCGTTAGCCTCGGGGAACGCATCTCGCTTGCGCGACGTTGCTCCGGGAGCGTGGCGGCAGCGCTTTTGCTCGATAAAGAGTCGCGCGTCTGGCAGACTGCGCTCGAGAATTCCCGCCTCGGCGAGGCCGCTATAGTCAAAGCATTGCAACGCCCCGGAGCCTCCCCCGCCTTCGTGGATGCGGTCTGCCATCACGCGAAATGGTCGCTGCGCCCCGACGTTCGTGTCGCCCTGTTGCGCGACCCGCACACGCCGCTCTCCCGGGCGCTCGAATTCGCCCGCCGCCTGCCGCCCCCGCAACTGCGGGACATCCTCCACGCGTCACGCCTGCCGGAGAAAATCAAGGGATACTTGAGGAGGGATCTAGAGATCAGAGGGACTGTTAAACGTGGCCTAACGACCAACGACTAACGACCAAGTGTCCCTTACCGCCCGCCGCCGATCTCCAGAATCGCCCCGGTTGTGTAAGACGCGGCGGGAGAGAGCAGCCAAAGCACTCCCTCAGCCACTTCGTGCGGTTGGCCGGCCCTTCCCATCGGAATCGTTCCCATCAGCCGCTCCAACCGCTTGGGCTCGCCGTTGGCCGCGTGCAGCCAGCCCGGTCTCGACCAGACCGGGAGCGACGGCGTTGACCCGGATCCCTTCCGTGGCGACTTCCCGCGCCAGCCCGACGGTGAAGCTGTCAATCGCGCCCTTCGACGCCGCGTAGTGGACCCATTCCCCTGGCGCTCCCGTGTGCGCCGCGCGGGAAGAGATATTTACGATCGCACCGCCCGTTCCTCCCCGCCGCGTCGACATGCGCCGCACCGCCTCGCGCGCGCACAACATCGCGCCCGCGACGTTCACCGCGAAGACCTTATCAATCGCCGCGCGCGAAACATCCTCCACCCGCGCGAATCCCCCGGTCACGCCTGCGTTGTTGACCAGCGCTTTGATCGGGCCCAGATCGCGCTCCGCCGTCGTAAACATGCGCATGAGATCTTCTTCCTGTGCGACGTCGGCCCGAATTCCGACCGCTCGCCCGCCGCCCGCCACAATCTCATCGACCACCTGTTTCGCCTCGGCCTCACCGGTGAAGAAGTTGACGGCAACCGCGTATCCGCGTTCCGCAGCGAGCCGCGCTACCGCCGCGCCAATCCCACGACTCGCCCCGGTGACGATGAGTGTGCCGAGTTCCTCTTTGCTAGTCATCGAATTGTTGGATTCTGGATCGTACGGGAAAGATCAACTTCTCTGCAGTTTGTATTCAATCTTTCGCTTGCCGTTCAGGTTGTCGACTAAGAGCCAAGAGCCAAGAGCCAAGATCTAGAAGCTAGAAGCTCTACGCCTGCACCGTCTCCCGCTTCCCATGCATCAGTTCCACCACTGCTTCATAAACTCGCTTGCGGGTCTCGTGCCGTTCGTACGCCCGCGTGATGTAGCGAATGTGCACTTCGATGCCAGAGCCCGTGGGAACCACGTTGATCCCGGGCCTCGCCGATAGAGTCTGCACGCGATATTTTGCGGTTGCCTGCTGCCACTCGGCTTCCGCTTTGCCGGCATTCGCCGCTGTTTCCTTGTCCACGATTTTTTGAATTCCGTCGATCACGGGGTACGGGTCCTGGCCCGCAGGAATCAGCACTTGCAGTTCGTCCCACATCCACTGGCCTGAGGTGGTGAAGTTGAAGAAGTGTCCTTCAATGGCGAAGCTGTTAACAAAGGAAACGCGGCGGCCGGTGGGATGTCCCGCGTCGTTCCAACTGCCCGTTTCGAGCAGCACCGTCTTCAGCAATCCGACCTCGACCACTTCTCCGCCAACACCGTTGATCTCCACCCAATCGCCGACCCGAACCCCGTTGTTTCCCATCAGCACGAACCAGCCGAAAAACGCCACGATGAAGTCCTTCATGGCAACCGTGAGGCCGGCCCCAGCCAGTCCGAGAACGGTGGTGGTCTGCGTGGGCAGGCCAAAGATGATGAATAAGATCAGCACCGCGCCTGCCGCCTGCACAGCAAATTTCACCACCGCACGCAGGGTATCGATTCGCCGGTTCTCCGCCTTCATCCCTGTGAACAGCTGTTCGATCAACCGATGAGCCACGTACACCGCCACCAGAACCAGCAGGATCCCCAACGTTGATTCGATCAGGTTATGCAGAGCGGCCCGCTCGCGAGTCTCAACCAGCGCTATCCAGGCTGAGTAGATGTCGCTGAGTTCCTGCTCGTCCTGCACCCGCCGTCCCAGGTCGGCCAGATTTTTCTGATCACGGGTGTACTGTTTCAAGGAATCGAGCGCCGCCTTCGCCGCCGTCTTCGACTCCTCGCGACTCGCCGCCTTACTGTTCTTCGAGAATCCGGTTGCCTGCTGCTTGGCGGTTTCGCGGCTCTCCTTGTCTTTCTCGACCTGCGCAGCCAGGGTGGCGTGCCTCTGGGCCAAGCGCTGCTGCTTGGCGGTGGTCTCGTCCCGGGCTTCCTGCAACCGTGCCTGCTTTTCGCGCAGCGCCTGCCAAGCCCGGAACACGCTCAGCAGAGTGTGCGTCCTGAAGTCCTGTTCATGCGGATTCACAGCCGATCCCATGGCCGCATCGGTGCCATGGCCGCCAGCATCGTGCTCCGCCTTCAGTCGCTTGATCTTCGACTGCGGATCGCCGCCGGCCTGCTCCAGATCTTCAGTCGCGTCGTCCAACTCGTCCTGGTCAAGATCCATCTGGGCCTTGGCGACATCGATCTGATCCTGCAGGTTGTCCTTCTGCGACTCAGGCGCGGCCGCGAGCTTGCGCGTGAGGAGCGCGATGCTTTCCTGATCGTCTTTGATGGCGACTTCCGCCTTGTCCTTGCGATCGGCGAGCACTTTGGCTTCAGGCGAGAGCTTCGGAGGATTTTCTTCGGCCGTGCGGAGCGAATCGAAAAACGCCAGGTCGACTTCGTGGTCGCCTACCTTCTCCGCTTCGTGCGCCAGTGCCTGCTCTTCGGCGGTAGCGGCCAGGCCAGCCATGCGCTTGGCCGTTTCCAACGGCCGCTGGTCGACCATCGGGTGCTTCGCCGCCGGCACTTTGCCTCCCAGCAGTCTCTTCCCCGGTGTGGCTGATCGCGTCTTCGTTCGGGACTGGCAACTCGCGCGTCTGCACCAGTCCCACGATGGCCCCAGCCACCAGCAGAAGCAGCACAATCGCCGTAATCCAGTTCCGAACCTTCATAAAGTTCCAAATCTGTAGTAGAGACGTAGCTTGTTACGTCTCCTCAGTAAGAGCCAGTTCTTGCCAGACCAATGTAACAAGAAACGCCTGCTCCCCGCGACAGTCAGAGGTTTCGCTCTGCGGCCCGGATTTCTTAAAACTCGGTTGTCTATCCGGCCTGACGTTCGTAATCTGCCCGCGGGCAAATTCGTACCCTTAGAATCGTTGCATCAGTGCGATGCTCGAATACCTGCAATCGATCCTCGACGAGCCCTGGAAGCCGGTTTCCCGCCCGGCGCTGGTGGCATGGCTTGTCTTCTATCTCGCATTCTTGGTCTACGCGTTCTCCGCCCATGGCGGATTCCTGTTCATCGACAACGCCAACCTGGTCGTCCACGAAGGCGGACACAATCTGTTCGGCTGGTTCGGCCCTACGCTCGGCCTCTGGGGAGGCACGCTGCTGCAATGGCTGGTCCCGTTTCTTCTGGCCGCGTACTTCTTCACCCAACGCCAGACCACCGGCTTCGTCTTCTGCCTGTTCTTCTTTTTCGAAAACTGGCTCTACACCGCAACCTACATGGCCGACGCGCGGGCGCAGGTGCTTCCGCTGGTCACAACGGGCGATCCGGATTTCGTCGAGCACGATTTCTACGCAATCTTCTCGAGCCTCGGCGTGCTGGACTACGACACGCGGATTGCGGCGGTGGTTCGGTTGCTGGGCTGGTGTGGGATGCTGGTGCTGGTTGGGTGGCTGGCGTTTCAGACCTTGAGAAATCGAGAAGCCTAAAGATTTTCGATCAAGAATGCCTAACTAGGGCGCCCAGTCTCCGATAAAAATATTGGTCTCGTGCGGCGCCTTGGCGTTGCGGTTCGACGCCCACACCAACTTCTTGCCGTCGGGCGAGAACATGGGGAAGCCGTCGAAGCCGTCGCTGTAGGTGACGCGCTCGAGGCCGGTGCCGTCGGGATTGATGAGCCACAGTTCAAAGTTCCCCATGCCGCCTGTGGCGTGTGTCTCAGGATCGTAATTCGAAGAGAAGATAATCTTCTTGCCGTCGGCGGTGAACGCCGGGCCGAAACTCGCCGCGCCCAGGTTGGTGATCTGCCGTTTGTCCGAGCCGTCAGCCTTCATGACCCAGATTTCGAGCGATGTCGGCCGGATCAGGTTTTGCACCAGCAGTTCCTTATAGTCAGCGATTTCTTTTTCCGTCTTAGGGTGGTACGCGCGGTATACGATCCACTTGCGGTCGGGCGAGAAGGTCGGGCCTCCGTCGTAGCCCAACTCGTGCGTGAGTTGCTTGACGTTCTTGCCATCAGCGTCCATCGAGTAAATGTCGAGATCGCCGTTGCGCAGGGAAGTGAAGGTGATCTTCCTGCCGTCAAGCGAGATCGTTGCCTCCGCGTCGTACCCGGGCGAGTTGGTCAACTGCTTCAGGTTCGAGCCATCGGGATTCGCGGTGAATATGTCGTATCCCGAATACACCGCCCAAACGTAGCCCTTGGAAAAATCCGGGCGCGGCGGGCACTCGGGGCTGGCCAGGTGCGTCGAGGCATACAGAATCTTCTTGCCGTCGGGATAGAAATAGCTGCAGGTGGTGCGTCCCTTGCCGGTCGAGACCATGTGCTGGTCGCTGCCGTCGAGGTTCATGATGAAGATCTGGTCGCACTTCACATCGCCGTGCGACGACTGAAAGATCAATTTCTTGCCGTCGGCGGAAAAATAGGCTTCGGCATTCTGCCCCCCGAAGGTGAGCTGGTGCACATTGCGCAGATGTTTTTCCTGCGGAGTGGCCATGTCGGGTGGGTTCGCGGTTTGCGCGTGTAAGGCTGCAGGTGTGACCAAGAAACAAACCAGGAGAGTGATAAAAATATGTTTCATGACGATGGCCGCTAGTGTAGCAAGCGATTGCCTCGTGCACCAACGCGGAGGATCTGTTGTTCTTCGCTCCTTCTGCGGTCAAGAGCTTTTAGCTGTCCCGAGTACAAAGCATTGAACCGCGAGTTCGAAGGCGGCCCAAGCACGCTAACAAGAACAAAAACGACCCGTGCTGATTTCGTACGGCGAGAGTAGAATGAGCCAATTTTACGGAGGCTCGATGAAATCCTTGTTACCGATTCTCGTCGTCGCTTTTCTTGTCGCTCCAATCGTGTTTCCACCGCGCGCCATGGTCTCGGCGTCTCCGAAAGGAAGCGCCGATACGCTCAAGCGACTGGAAGGCGAATTCATGAAAGCCGCCGCCGAACGCGGCTCGCAGGGATACATGTCGTATTACGCCGACGATGCGATCGAAGTCCCCAATGGTGCGGCGATTATTCACGGCAAGCTGGAGATTGCCAAGACCATGGGTTTTCTTGACGACAAGAACAATCAACTCATCTGGACGCCGGTTGGCGCGGACATCTCCGGTTCCGGCGATCTCGGCTATACGTACGGCAGCTACGAGTTCCATTCCAAAGACAAAGACGGCAAGCCGTCGGTCGAATACGGCAAGTACACCAGCATATGGAAGCTGCAAAAGGATGGAAGTTGGAAGGTCGTCCTTGATATGGGGAACGCGAGTCCGGCACCGAAGTAAGGGTAGCGTTTCGTTAAGAATGCTTCGCGACGGAGGCGGACATGATTAAATTGAAGGTTTCGCTCTTCCTGATTTGTCTGATGGTTTCGCTTACCGCGGTGGCAGCAGAATTCTGGGTCAAGAAGCCCTATCAGAACTGGTCCGCAGATGAAACGCGCCGGATGCTGGAAGAATCTCCGTGGGCCACGACATATACGCTGAGCGGCATTCAGACCAACGCGTTCGGCAATGACGCCCCCTCGAACACCGGCTACCGGGGTGAGATGGAAGCCAATCCCACTGTCAGCTACAACATTCAGTTTCGTTCTGCAGCGCCCATTCGACGAGCCCAGGTGCGTTCCTCCCAACTCAACTCGCATTACGACAAAATGAGCGCGGAACAGAAGGCGGCCTTCGATACCAGCGCAGCAAAGTTTCTGGCGACCTCGTTTCCGGACCGCATCATCGTTTCCGTCACTTTTCACACCAACATCCAGAACTATGAGAGCTTGCTGCGGAACTATTGGGCTGGCCAGAGCCTGGCCAAACTCAGCATGACGGTGTATCTGAATACCAACTCAGAGAGGCTGAGTCTGATCGACTACAGCTTCAAGGAAGATACGTTTCAGTTCACCTTTAAGCGTCCGAAACAACTCTCTCCGGATGAGAAACTCGGAGTTGAATTTGTTCACCCCAGAATCGACCGAGTCACCCAGCAGCGCATACTCCAGGAATTCAGCGTGAAGAAAATGCTGGTGGATGGAGAGCCTATCTTCTGATCGTCGTCGGGGGCAACAAGCGCTGTTTTCACAGGCGTTTACCAGCCTTGCCCCGGCGAGAGACGCGCCGCAAGCCAAGAGTCGGCTGCCGCGAGGCAGTTTCCGGGGAAATATTGGGCAATATTTCTCAAGGCTTTGCGCTTGCACGTGGAATCAATGGCTTACAAGTAAAAGGAAACGGTCGCCGCAGGCCCCTTCCTATCAGCAGGTTAAGAAATGGGCTTGGGCCTGGCGTATAGCACAAAGATATAATCGCTCGACAGGTCAGTTTACGGCCCCTCTGGCGCTCCCCGTGTTCATGGAGGCCTTTGGGTCGATCGACCCCAGCCCAGATCGTCGCAACAGTTCAATCCTAGGGCCCGGGAGTGGCATTTTACGAAGCGTTGTAGGCGTGAGTTGGCGATGCCGCAGGGCAAATATTTCGCGCTGCACCCCTAACTCCAGTCGAATCAATTCACAGTGTTTTACCCACCTAATGGAATCAACAATTTCCGAAAGCAAATGTCTTTACACGCCGAAGGGGCCAGTTGCGACCCGGGCCAGATTCTCCAGTTCGCGCACGTACATGGGGCGCAGCAGCAGAGTGCTGAGAGACTTTTCGATGATGCCGAGGAATCCGGATCGTACCTTCAACTCAGTGGAGATCGTCACGCGAGAATCTGCGGGAGCGGGGCCTTTGTCCACCGTAAACGTCGTCACCGCTCGGTTGGCATCGAGATCGGTCTCGACCAGCACGCGACCGGGCTCAGGTTCGGTGACGGCGGCACGGAAGGTCTGCCTCCTGCCGAAGACGCTCATCTGAAATCGAATCACCGTGCCGGCGCCGATGCCTCCCTGCTCGACCACCAGGCCGCTGAACTGCTTGGGAACGATGCGGGGATGTCCGTCATGGTAGTTGGCGATCAGCGCATACACCCGTTCGCGACGCGCCGGAATGACCGCCGATGCGGTGATGAGATGTTTATCGGGCTTGTTGTCGTCCATTGTTTTTCTAAGTGTGCCTATCCTGAACGATTTTGATTCGAATCCTGGTGCGGGATTCACTTGTGAAAGTGATTGCGAATTGCTTCCGCCTGCACCCGGGTCACGACTGCCGACAGAGCTGCGGCGTCGGCCTGCTTGACGGCCTGCACGCTGCCGAAATGTTCCAGCAGGCGGCGGGTCGTGCTCGCGCCCACGCCTGGGATTTCCAGCAGTTCCGTGGACCGGTCGCGCATCTGGCGGCGCTTGCGATGAAAGGTCACGGCAAAGCGGTGCGCCTCATCACGAATGAGCTGAATCAGATGCAGCACCGGCGAGTGATGATCGAGCGCGATCGGATCTCGCTCCTGCCCGTAGACGTAGAGAATCTCCTCGCGCTTGGCGATGGCGGCTAGCGGCTGGTTGATGATTTCGAGCGAGTCGAGCGCGGCCGCGGCCGCGTGCAGTTGCCCCAGGCCCCCGTCGATCAGAACCAGGCTCGGCAGCGGCTTGTTTTCTTCCTGCAGTCGTTTGTAGCGGCGGGTGACGACTTCGCGCATGGAAGCAAAATCGTCAACGCCTTCGACCGTACGAATGATGAACTTGCGGTAGTCGGACTTTTTCATCTTGCCGTCTTCCCACACGACCATCGACGCGACCGTCTCCGCGCCCTGAATGTGCGAAATATCGAAACACTCGATGCGCTTGGGCAGTTCGGGCAGGCTGAGCGTTTCTTGGAGTTCTTCCTGAATCTTGCGGGCGTTGGGCTTGAGCACTCGGAAACGCTGGTCGTAGGACTGCTTGGCGTTGTTTCCGGCGAGATCGATGAGCGAGCGCTTGTCTCCGCGCTGCGGCACGAGGATGTGCACCCGTGTGGCGCGGGCGCCCTCGCCCGCGTTTTGCTCGGAGAGCAGGTCTTCCAGTTCTTCCCGGTCCTCAAAATCAACTGGCACGTACAAGTTTCGTGGAACATAAGGCTGGCCGATGTAGAGCTGCTTCAGCAGTGCGGAGAAAAATTCTCCGGGAGAAAAGGGATCTTGTGGGGACAGCCGCCCCCGGCTGTCCATGCCGAGCGAAGCTCGGCTGGCTTCATCGCTGCTGTCGGATATATTGCCAGCCAAATGCGCAGGCGAGCTTTGCTCGCCCGGACAGCCGGGGGCGGCTGTCCCCACATGTTCCGTGCCGGGTTCCAAGGCTCCGGCAAACTGCGGCAGGTCTTCCCAGAAGAACTCGCGGCGGTCGACCATCTTGCCGCCCCGCATGTGGAACAGGTTCACCGCCAACATGCCGTTTTCGCAGTGGTAGCCGAAGACGTCGGCATCGTCGCCTTCGGCGGCGGCGATGCGCTGGCGTTCCTGCAATTGCTCGACGGTTGAGATCAGGTCGCGGTAGCGCGCGGCGCGCTCGTACTCCTCGGCCGCCGCGGCTTGCTCCATGCGGTCGCGCAGAGAACGCGCCAGGTCCGTCGGGCGGCCTTCCAGAAACAGCTTCACGTCGCGCACCGCCTCCTGATACATCTCCGGCGTAGTCAACTCCTTCACGCATGGGCCCAGGCAGCGCTTGATGTAGTACTGCAGGCAGGGCCGCGGATGAAAGCGCGTCAGGTCGACCTTGCACGACGGAATCAGAAAGTTGCGGTGGATCAGGTCGACGATGCGATACGCGAGGTTGGCAGGGAAGTATGGGCCGTAGTATTCGCTGCCGTCCTTGCGCAGGCGGCGGGTGACGTAAACCCGCGGCCAGCGCTCGGCAAGCGTGAGCTTCACGTAGGGGTAGGTCTTATCGTCGCGCAGCAGGATGTTGAAGCGCGGCTTGCGCTGCTTGATCAGGTTGTTTTCGAGCGCCAGGGCCTCTTTGTTGTTGGCGACCACGATGTAGTCGACGTCGACCGCCTCGCGCACCAGCGTGCCGGTCTTGGCGTCTTCCCAGCGGCCTTCGTGAAAGTAGCTGGAGACGCGGCTGCGCAGGTTTTTCGCCTTGCCCACGTAGATGACTTCGCCCTCGGCGTTCTTGTACAGATACACGCCGGGTTCAGTGGGGATGGTGCGGATTTTTTGGAGAAGATCCATCGCTGAGCCGCTCGGTTCGCCTTTTCATTTTATTTGATCGACAAAGGTCGCGCCGAGAGGCTGCGCAGGATTGTTGGCCGCGTGGGGGTTGCAAGTTGACAGTGGCTCTATCATGTAGTGTCTCCACTATTCGATCGAGGTGCATAGCGGACGTCTGGCGCTGCTCACACTCTATTCTGCTGTTCTGGGCTTTTCATGGGGCTGGATCACCAACCACGACGCCCTGCTCAGGTGGCTTAGAAAGGGAGGTTTCACCCAGCGCAGCAGCAGAATCTCCGTCTGGAATGACATCTTTCACCTCCTTGGGGGAACCGTTCAGATTGGTCTGAAGGACGGGAGGATGGCGAAGGGGTGGCTTCGCTGCTATTCGGACGAAGCGGAGGACTCTAGTTTCTTCTTGGAAGCTGCATCTTGGATCGATCAAGACGGCAAAGAGTTCAAGGTTGACGGTCCTGGAGTTCTCATCACTAAGCAATCAGAGGTTCAGTTTGTTATTTTTCTAAATGACATCAAGCCGGGCATATGAGACACAAGATGACAATCCGTGCTAGCGACGAACTTCTGGCTTGGCTAGAGATGAGAGAAAGGTCGAGGCTTTCCAAGGTGTCGATGTCGTGTGTCGTCCGGGAATGCCTTGAAGCGGCGAGGGCAGCACAAGGTAACCGACGGTTCCTAAGCCGTGTCGGTGAGATCAAGGGAGGCTGATCCGAGTCCCTCTACCCGGAAGGAGCTTCTCGCGCCCGTGAGGCCATAATCTGAGCCCAACCGTATAAAATTTCCCTTCCCCATGTGGGCTTTGCGTTCCTCTGGGCTCTGGTGAAGCGGTTGGACCACTCCCTGGAACTTAGCAAGCCCTTGAAAGGTATATACTTAGGTAGGATAGTTCCAGTTCAGAAAACTGGCATGTCCCGTGCAAAAGTAGAACGCGGGACTTGATAGCATTCGGAAATTCCCAGGACCTCAGGATTTGCATGCGGCGCGGGGCGACCCAGCGCACGTGACGACAAAGATGGACTAAGGAGCCTTACCCATGACCCGCACTTCGTTAGTAATCTGCTTAGCCGCCAGCATGGCGGCCACTGTAGGCTGCACCAGCAAGAACTACGTGAAGCAACAAACCACGCCGTTGATCAACAAGACCAACGAACTCGACGACCTGACCGCGAAGAATTCCAAGGACATCAAGGACGTTGACGCCCGGGTGCAATCCGGACTGGCCGCCGTGAATGCCAAGACGGCCGATGTGGAGCAGAAGGCCCAAGCCGCCGGACAGAGCGCGACGCAGGCGCAGCAGGTAGCCGATGCCGCCAATACCCGCGTAGGCGTGCTCACCAATACGGTTGCCAATCTTGATAATTATCACGCTGTCGCCGAAACCTCGGTGAAGTTTGGCTTTAACAAAGACAACCTGACGCCGAAGGCGAAGGAAGCTCTCGATCAGCTTGCGGGCAGCATTGCCTCCACCAAGGGCTACCTCATCGCGCTCGAAGGCGGAACCGACTCGGTAGGTCCGGCGGACTACAACTACGATTTGAGCCAGCGCCGTGCCAACTCGGTGATTCAGTATTTGGCCTCGAAATACAACGTGCCCGCGCACAAGATTTATGTGATTGGGCTGGGCAAGGACAAGCCGGTGGAGTCGAACAAGACTTCCTCAGGCCGTGCCGACAACCGCCGCGTGGATGTTCGCCTGATGACGAACACGGTGGGCGGCAGCGCGCCAGCCTCGACGCCGACGACGGGGCAGAACAATCCGCCGTCGATGTAAGGACAAAGTTTACCCTCCTCCCCGGAGGACTTCGCCAACCAGGCCGCTCAAAGCCTCCCCCTGAGCGGCCTGCTTTTTTAAGCTTCTAGCTGCTAGCTTCTAGCTCCATCTGGAGCGATTTGACTCGGACGAGTAGGATTGCAGGCATGCCTACCACTTCTCTCTCCCGTCGGTCATTTCTTGCCATGTCCGCTGCATTGCCTTGGGCCTTGCGGGCGGTGGCCGCCTCCAGTTCGATTCCGGTTGGATTGGAGATCTACTCCGTGCGGGATGCGCTCAAGAGCGATCCTGAAGGCACGGTGCGAGCGGTCGCGAAGATGGGATACCAGGCGGTCGAGTTTTACGCTCCCTACTTTGAATGGACCGAGCCGCAGGCCAAAGGGATGCGCAAGCTGCTCGATGATCTGGGCATCAAGTGCTACTCGACGCACAACAACGAAGACTATTTCAGTGCGAACAACATTGAGCGGGCGCGTGACCTGAACCTGATTCTTGGCACGAAGTACATGGTGCAGGCCTGGAGCGATCCCAAGCCGGATCTTGATGGCTGGAAGACACTCGCGGGCAACCTGAATGCGGCCGCCGAGAAGCTCGCCCCTGCCGGACTCAAGGTTGGGTACCACAATCACCAGGCCGAGTGGAAGGCCGTGGGCGCACAGCGGCCGATGGAGATTTTAGCGGCAAATACGAAGCCGACCGTGATGCTGCAGTTGGATGTGGGGACTTGTCTCGAGGCGGGCGGCGATCCGGTGGCATGGATTCGAGCCAACCCGGGGCGCATTCGGTCCATCCATTGTAAGGACTGGTCGCGCGATCCCGAGAAAAGCTACAAGGTTCTGTTCGGGGAAGGCCTAGCGGATTGGAAGGGCATTTTCCAGGCCGCGGAGAGCGTCGGCGGTGTGGAGTACTACTTGATCGAGCAGGAGGGGAGCCGGTTCTCCGAATTTGAAACTGCGCGGCGATGTCTGGAGGCATACCGCGCGACGCGCGAAGGACGGTAAAATAAAGCTATGCGTAGTTTGTTTCTGCTGTTTCTGCTGTTTTTGCTGGGCAGCGCGGCGGTGTGGGCCCAGAGTTCTCCTGGGGCCTCCAACTCGGTGCCGTCGAAGCAGGATTCGGGATCCTCATCACCTTCATCGGCGTCTTCCCCCTCGCCTTCCCCGTCCGATTCGAAACCGGCTCGCCGTCCGAACCTAGAAGCGCCGCGCTCGGATCGCGTGCGTGCGGATTCGCTCGAAGAGGGGCAGAGTTCGAGTAAAGATTCGCAGATCGATCTCAGTCCACCTCCGGACGACGCTGATGCGCATCCTAAGAGTTCGCTTACGGATGCGGAAGGATCGCCGGCGAACGGGGATGTGGGCGAGTTCCATCCCTGGGATCCGCACAAGGCGGCGAAAAACATCGAGGTGGGCGACTTCTACTTCAAGCGGAAGAACTACCGCGCGGCCGAAGATCGCTATCGCGAGGCGCTGGTCTACAAAGACAACGACGCGATGGCGACGTTTCGCCTGGCGGTGTGCCTGGAAAAAATGGATCGCCCATCCGAAGCGCAGAAAGAATACGAGAGGTATTTGCAAATCCTTCCTTACGGGCCTCAGGCCGCAGATGCGAAAAAGGCGATCGATCGCTTGAAGGGGCCGGCTGCGAGCGCGAAACCGGTGAAGTGAGAACTCCACCGTCTTCGTATCCAAAACGTCTTCCGAGTTGCTGTGCCTGGCTCAGGCTGTGTTGTCATCCTGAGGCGGGCGCTGTTTGCCCGCCGAAGGACCTGTGCAACTGGCCGGCAGTGCACGGGTCCTGAGGCGCCAAAGAGCGGCGCCTCAGGATCTCAAGACTTTGCCTTGGCAGAACTCTGGGGTACCTTTCAAACCAGATACTCTCACTGCGATAGGCGCACTTGGTCCGTTAACCGGCCAGGCGCAGTTTCTACTTTTTGGGGGACTTGGGGTGGAGTTCGCGGTGACCGTTGCCCGCCCGACTCTTTTTGCCTTCACCGAGGACCAGACTCGCGGGCCACTTGGGGCCGGACTGAGCTAGCCGCCCAGATCGGGCGGCATCGACGATGGCGTCGCAGGCATCGAGGCAAGCGTGAACGGTCTGGACGCGGAGGGCGCCGTCGAAGCGGCCGCGAATAATCAGCATCACGGCGCCGTGCATCAGCGACCAGAGACCCATCATTACGCGCGTGTGTTGCCGCGGAGCTCCTCCCAGATGTTTGGTGAGGCGGTCGCGCAGGAGGTTAAACGAAGGCCAAGACTCGTGCAGGGAAGGCGGCTTGCCTACGCCATCGAACAGCACTTCGTAGGCGTAGCTGTGATCCAGGGCAAACTGGATATAGCGCTCGACGGATTCGCGCAGGGTGCGGGCGCGGCTGACGGCGGCAAACAATTCGCGTCGGGTCTCCATGCGCAGGGAGCGCAAGATGTCATCGCGGTCGCGGTAACGCTCGTAGACGGTGGGCGTAGTGGTGCCTGCCGCCTTGGCGACGGCGCGCATAGTGAGGGCCTTCTCGCCGCCGCGAGCCCACAGTCGCGAGGCCGCCTCGAGAATGCGCTGCTCCAAATCAGGATCGGGTTGACGGGGCACGCCTCCTCCAGCACTGCCGCGATGCACTGCGTTTCGTTAACGCTGTGTGTACTTACTGCGCCATTGACGATTTGGGGCCGATAGTTTCCACAGGAAATTCCCTTTGGCGGGCCCACGCGCTTAAACAATTGATTGCATCGGCCGAGGTTCTAGCGAATTTCTATTCCAGAGCAGGGCCCAGACCACCCAGAAAGAAGAAGCGCCGACGAACAACTGAGCGCGTTCGGCGGCAGATCCTTCCCTACGACGCAAGCGGCGAACGTTAGCAGAAACTATTTTTCTACCCGGATGAACTCACCTGAGGAAGCGTTCACAGCGACTGTCAGTTTGGATTTGTCGCGTCCGGTTCCGAAGATGACGTGCCACACGAGTTCGTTGGTGTTGTGGTTCCAATCGCAAACGTAGACGACCGGAGTGTCGGGCTCCTTCTCCAGAATCTTGTCCCCGCCGTGTTTTTGCGCCGCGGCGAGAGCCTGGTCGGAATCGATTTTGAGGAAGGCCATGTCGAACACCTGGGTGGAGGCGTTCGTCGGGCTGTAACTGTCTTCGATTCCGGGATTGACGCCGCGCTCGGGCGCGCCCTCAGCCGTGCTGCCCGACCATGTATAGGACTTTTCCGAGCGCTTGGCGGCGGAGGCGAAGCTGCCGCGCCAGATCGCCGACTTGCCGTCATGTCCATTGGCATCGCTGGTGATGGAGGACTCGAGGCGGTACGGCTTTGCATCCTGGTTCCAGCCGCGCGCTGCGACGTAAACCTTCTGGAAGGCCGAGCGCGCCGTAATCAGCTCGGGCTTCTTCACTTCGGGTGCAGTCTCAGCGGGCTTGCTGGGCTCCGAACTGCATGCGGTGAGAGCGACAAGAGTCACCATGAGTAGGGCTGAGAACCACACTCGTAAGGTTCTGAGCGCAGTGGAGAGTGGGACTCCGGGCCCGGGCGCTCGATTCCCGAGCTTCGTGCAGGCAAGGCCAGACGTCTTCATGACATCCTTCCTGTTATAACGTTGTTGGGTTTTATCGCCGCGAAACATTCTACCCGAAGCGGCGGAAAAGGTAAGTGACTGACATGGACCGTCGTCTCAAAAGGCTGCAGGAGGAGATTGCGTCGGCCATTGCGGGGCTGTCGCCAGAGCAGTTGAGTTGGCATCCGCCGGGGAAGTGGTGCACCGGTGAGGTGCTGGAGCATCTGTATTTAACCCACACCGGAACGATTAAAGGATTCAGCCGCGTGCTAGAGGCTCAGAAGGTGAAGGTGACGCCGCCGACGTGGAAGCTGCGGAGGAATAAGCTGGTTGTATTGGGCTTCGGTTACTTGCCGCCCGGCAGAGAAGCGCCGCCGTTCGCCCGTCCGCGCGGGCTGCCGGTCGAGAAAGTTCTGGCTGAGATTGGGCCGAAGATCGAGGAGATGGACGATATCATCGTGCGCTGCGAACAGTGCCTGGGCCAGGGCAACTTGCTCGATCATCCGATCCTGGGGCCGCTCACGGGCGCGCAGTGGAGAAAGTTTCATCTGGTGCACGGTCTGCATCATGTGGCGCAGATTCGACGGCTGCGTGACGGTGGGGCGCCAAAATGAATTCAGAGGTCAGAGACCTGAAATAAATTGAGCGCCGGGGGATGACCTCCGGCGCTCCGATTGTCCGTCGTGTACTTTCCCTTATTGCTCGCGGGCCGACGCCGGGACTCCCGCTTTGCGGGCGTCTTCCTGCATGTCATCGAGCTTCTGCTTGGCGTCGTCGAGGGCTTTTTGTTTGTCGGCGATTTGCTGCTTGTAATCGGCGTCCTGTTTGTCCCAGTCGGCCTGATTGCGGATGCGGTTGCCGGCATCAGCGTACATGGCGGCGGCACGAATCTGGTATTCGCGCTGCAGCACGTTCAGTTCGCGGCCCAACAGATCGATTTGTTCCTTCTGCGCAGTGAGTCTGTCCTCCCACTGCTTGATGGCAGCCTGCCTGGCGGCTTCCTTCTCGGTCTCTTCTTCTGCCGAAGTCTTGGTGGTGCTCTTGGGCGCCTTATCGTCGGCGGGCTTCGCCTCGCTCTTAAGGGGAGCCTTTTCTTCTGCCGCGGACTTGGAGTCTGCCGGAGACTTAGTGTCGGATGCGGACTTGGCGTCAGCGGGCGCCTTGGAGTCGCCGGACGGGGCAGCTTTGTTCTCGCCCGCAGCAGGAGTTGCGTTGGTCGAATCGGCAGTCTTAGCCTCGCCGGAATTCTCGGTGGTCGAACCCTCCGCTGCCGGAGCCGGGCCTATGATCGAGAGCTTTGTGTCCTTGGGCAGATTGTCATTGTCGAAGACCTTCTGCTTGGGCGCGGGAGCCTTGCGAACCTGGCGGGCGTAGTCCCCGAGCGAAGATTCGCCCGATTGAGACTGATTCTGCGCGAGTGCCGAAAGGCCAAGCAGACCGACCGACAGCAAGAGCCCGATTCCACTGCATGCGATACGCTTCATAATTCCCACCTTTTCCCTTGTCGGTTTCACTGGAGCGGCCAACCGCACCGACCAGCCCGTCATTTCTTGTTTCCGTGCAACCTCATTGTCCAAGACTGCTTTGTCCAGACTCCCACGTGTCAATCCACTGAGCCTGCGCCTGCCGCAACGCCGACGCGTTTTTCGGTCAAGAATCCTCCCAGGCTGCGATCCAGATCCGCGGCCTCGTGTGCGATGTCCGCGGCGAGCTGCCGGGCCTCCGCTGGATCGCTGGCCGCCACCAGTTCCTGCGCGTAGCTGGAAATGGTAGTCAGCGAAGTGCGCAGCCGGAGCGCCATTTCGGCTGAGATCTCGCCACGCTGCGCTTGCTGGCGACGGATGTGCTCCAACTCGCTGAGGTCGTTGATGAGACAGGCGACGCCGAGCAGACTGCCATCGGCCGCGGGCACCGGAGAGACGGTGACCGAGAGAAAACGGCTCTCGCCCGCTGGCGTTTCGTAATCGGCTTCCACCTCGCGCCGGTCGCCGCCTTCGTGAAGGACTACGTCGACCTCGTCGGCCAGTCGGATTTCGTCGAATGTTTCGTCGCCGGTTCCGTCGGGGAAGACGCCCGATGCGGCAGCGTTGCTGACCACGGCGCCGCGGAACATATCCTCCGCGCTCATCCCGGTCGTCGAGGCGAAGCCCAGGATTTCCTTAGCCGCGGGATTGCTGGTCTTCACCAGGCCGTTCGTCCCGAAAACGAGCACGCCTGAGGAAAGGTTGGAGAGCACGGCCTGGCTGAGGGTCTCGGTGGTACGGGCGCGATTCTGCTCCGCCTGCGATTGCACCTGCAACTCATGTTTCTGCTGCTTGAGTTGCTGGATCACGGTGTTGTAGACGTGCATGGGGAACGCTTCTAAAGCAGGCGCCGAATCCGACGAAATCTCGGCTTCGTCGGCAATACTCTTGCGCAGCAGGCGGATGAAAATCAGGCCCAGCAGAAAAGCAAAGCTGGCGCAAAAGAAAACGACGGCTGCGCGCATGACCACTGGGTTGGCCATGATTTTCACCAGAGCCTCCCGTACCAGCGTAGAAATTGATTGCCGAAGAAGAAAGCCAATAGGGCCATGCTGCCGAGGAAGACGCCGAAGGGCATCTGGTAGTAGCGGTAGACCATCTGCGCTGACTGCCATCCGCGGCGGCGGGCGGCCTGCGCATTCGCCAGTCGTTTCATGAAGCGATGTGTGCGCTTGAGCCATACGACCAGAACTGTGGTCAAGCCGAAGAGAGAGCCGGCAATCGAAGCTGTGAAGATGGTGAAGACGGTGAGCTTCATGCCCAGGAAGGCTCCTACCATGGCCATCAGCTTGACGTCGCCAAAACCCATGCCCTCGGCGCCGCGCCAGCGCAGGTAGATGGCGCCAGCGCCGTAAATGAACGACGCGCCGAGAGCGGCGCCCAGCAGGGAATCGACGAGCGACACCATCCGCATGGAAAGCTCGCCACTGAAAGGCAGGTTCACCATTCCGGGAAGAAACTGCGACGCGAGGTCATTGACCGGAACGAGCAGGCTGAAGACGATGCCGAGAGCGAGTCCGGGCAGCGTCATCTTGTCGGGCAGCAGTTTGGTCTCGGCGTCGGTGAAGATGAGGCCCAGCAGAAGAAACGCAAAGGTGCAGTATTTCAGGGTGGAAAGCGTGGGACCGAAGCACCAGTAACAGGCGAGAAACAGCGCGCCAGTCAGCAGTTCGATGGTGAGATAGCGAGGCGAGATTCGCGCCTTGCAGTTGCGGCAGCGGCCGCCGAGAATCAGCCAACTCAGGACCGGAATATTGTCATAGAGGGCGATGGAATGCTTGCACTGCGGGCAGGCCGAACGCGGAGTCACGACGGAGAGGCCCAGAGGCAGGCGATAGATACACACGTTCAGGAAGCTGCCAAAGGCCAGCCCGAGGACAAAAATCGCCGATGCGATGACCGGATCCACTTGGCTTTGTTTGCGTACCCTCCGGAGCCGCGCACACGGTCAGGCGTGAGCGTACCGTTGGGAGAACGCAGAAATCTCCTGATCCTTGCTGCGAAAATCTAATTTCGAATCCGAGTTTCGATTCTGCTTGGATTATAAGACGATGATCGGGTGGGGCCTAAGGTACCGAAGTCACTGCCCAACCGGCCAATGGGCAGTAAGACATTGACGGTGGGAGGGTTGGGAGCGTCGAGGCCGACGCTCCCTCCCAATGCTTGATTACGCTCTACTGCCGGTTATCAGGCGGAGCAGAGGGCGCGGGTGCCGCAGCTTCCTGCTTGACCTGGGTCTCGGTCTGATCGGCCGCCTTTTGCTGGTCCTCGAGAGTTTTTTCCGCTGTCTTATCGGGCGTCGGGGGCGGGATATCCGATTCCACGACACCGGTATCTGGCGCCTTTGGAATACCGCCTGTACCCTGTTTCTTCGCCAGTTCGCCCATCCCGTTGTTGAGGTTTTCCTCGAAGTGGTTTCGCATTTCCTGCAAGTCGTCCACTTTAACGGCCACAGTTTGCCCGGCCGCGCAGTCAGACCCCTTGCTCGCCGAGACGCTTGCGTTCACCATGTTCTCCGCATCCGGAGTGTCGGTCAGCCGCGTCAGTACGTCACCCGCAGTAAGCCCACATTCCTGCCCGTCCGCAGTTACGGTGAGGGCGCTGTCGACGACAAAGGTCCGTCTGGCGGGATCGAGCGCCGGCGGAACTTCGTCACTACTGGCGGGAGCGTTGGCCGGAGCCGGAGCGGCTTGGGCATCGGATCCGGCGTTCTGTGCCGCCTGTGCCTGCTGCGCAGCCAACTCTGCTTTTACTTCGTCGGCAATCGCCTCTTTGACTTCAGGAGAGAGCGATACCGTGCTCGAGGCGGGTGCCGAAGTAGCAGATCCATCTCCGTAGCTCGCCGTGGCGGCGTCCGCGTATGCCTCCTGGCGGGCCGCATACGCCGACTGCAACTCTGCGGCGATCAGATAGTCCGTCAGCCAGTACGCTGGCGCTGCGTAATAGGGATAAGGCGCGAACCAGCCGCCATAGAAGCCATACCAGGGCGCTCCTCCCCAGCCCCACGCTCCAACGCCCCAGAAAACATGAAAGCCCCAGGGGTGATAGCCCCAGGCATAAAAGCCAGGGTGATACCAGAAACCAGGATGCCAGCCGTAGTAGGCGTGACCGCCCCAGTAGTAGCTGCGATAAACCGCGGTGTGATAGGAACCGTGGGAATAGTAGGTGCGCGAAACGTAGGAATGGTTGTTGCGAACGACGTAGGAGCGCTGCACGTATCCGCTCCTCCGTCCCGTGTTCACCACGCGCACTCCGTTATGTTCACTCACCACCGTGCGCCCGCCGCTGACCCCGTGGTCAATGTGCATGCCGTTGTGATCCACCGACCGAATCTGGCCATTGGAGCGGACGCTTGCGGAGCCACCGCCTCTCAGAGAAACGTTTCTGGCTCCCGCCGCCGTGCTCCTGGTCGGTGGCGTGAATGCGCGGCCCGGAGTATGCCCGGTCGCTGCTGTGTGTAGCCCTGTCGGCGAGCGCCCTGCCGTTGTGGTGTGTCCGCCGCCCATCGGCGAATGCGCGGTTGTCGCCGGGTGACCGCCTGCCGGTGAATGCCCGGTCGTCGCGGTGTGGTTGCCCCCCGGGGTATGCCCGCTCGGCATGTGTCCGCCAGTTGGTCTGTGCTCGCTGGCCGCGGAATGACCGCCGCCTGAGTGGTGCGCTTGGGCCGCGTGTGACGCCGGCCTGCTCGGAGCGTACTTGTGCGCCGGTTCCGACTTTTGAGGAGATCGGCCAGCCGAAGCAACCGTGGCTACGCCGAGAACGACCATCAATATGAAACATCTTTGCACGATGCGCTTTCCTAGGTTGCTCGAATTCATAGCCGCTCCTGGTAAGATTCAACGCTCTTCCTCCCAAACCCGCCAGTTGCCAATAAGTTCTGTCCAGCCCGCGGTCGACCCGATTGGCTGGCCCGAACAGGCTTGTGGTCCGAGTGTTAATGGGGAGCGGGCGCTCGGGTTTCGACGCGGTAGCGGTTCCTGGGGTGCCGAGGTGCGTGGTGTGTGTTTTTGATCGCCCGTAGCGGCTGGGCGAAGCGAACTCCGGGAAGCGCTCAATGCGCTCCCGGAGTCGTGAGATTGGAGGCAACCCTTCTTCGCGCTGCTTGGACCTGCGCGCTACTTCGCTTGCAGAGTCTCGATGTATGCCACCAGGTTGGCGGTTCTCTGCTGCACTTGGGCCTCGTGCCCCTGGCTGATGCTGGAGAACAGCGGTCCCCAGACCGGCATGTCCTGGCTGCCGTGAGATGGCAGCGTGGCCTGCCCGCGGATGACGGATGCCACGTGGGCGGACGGATATTTGCCGCCATTCTTTTTGGCTAATTGGGTAAGGTCAGTGGGCGGAGTCTTCATGGCGGAGGCTGCGGGGCCATCGCCCTTTGCAGCGGTGCCGTGACATACGGCGCAGTAGCTGTTGAACATTTCTTTGCCCGAGTTCGACGGGGCATTGGTGATGGGAACATGTTTTACGGTGGGTGAGGTCTGCGCCGGGGCCTGCTGCCCCATAGCAAAAGCCGAAATGGCCACCAGAATTACGGCCAGGGTGATGAATTTCATTACACGCATTGTCTTTCTCCTTGGGGCTTGCGAGGCCCGAACTACCACAACAGGCGAGTCTAGGCTCGCGGGAAGGAAGCAGACTGTGACTAGGATCACAAGCGGGTGTGACGGGTTAGGCCGAGGGGAAGACTGGCCTTACCTACGCCCGCCATCATGGTGGCGTGGGAAACAGTCGCCGCCAGTTTCAGGGTCTTGAGTCCGAAGTACTCCTCCAGCGGCGCGCCTGGTCCAGTGAGCATACAGGATGCAGGTCGGACCGTTTCAGGGAAAGGCAAAGCGCAGGAGTTCTCCCTCCAGGGCCAGGGCGAATCGGTCCGTGACAGGAAGACGTCCTTCCCAGCGGGTCCAATCGGCGGGAATCAGACGGGTCTGGGCGGTGGGGATTTCGATCCAGCCGTCAGCGCTTTCTTCGCGGAGGAATACGGAGAACGCTGCTGCTGCAGGTGGGAGCGACTTCCACTCGTACAGGGTTGCCGCCAGGCTTTCGGTCAAGGACTCGTGCGGATCGAGACAGAGGATCCATCCCGAAATTGGGGGGATATATGGCTCCGCAGAAGCCCCGCCGCGGGCCCCGACAACCCGGGCACCGTACTCGCGAGCAAGTCGGACAGTGGCGTCGCGAGATCCGTGGTCGACGATGAGGATGCCGTCGCAGGGATAGAGGGTTTCGAGTGTACGGCCCAGCCGCAGGGCGTCGTTCTCGGTGTGAAGCAGTGCGGTGATCGTGGGCATGAGCGGGTAAAGTGTACGTGAAAACGAGGGGCGAGACAGAAGTGGGGGCAGATACGGCTACTGATCGCCGCGGACTTTCCACCAATCTAGCCGTTCGAACTCGGCCATCTTATCGGCCCCGTGTTGCGCATACCAGTCTTGCCAGGCTGACACATCAGCAGGCAGGGTTTCGTCGGTGATTTCGCGCAGCGCGAGGAAAGCCCAGTTTCGCATTTGCGGCGTGGTTTGGGGATCGGCGGCTAGCTCGATGAGCTTGGGCACCATTCGCATCCGCTGCTTGCGCATGAAGTTGCCGCAGTCGGACACGTTGCAGCCAGCGCGATCCCGAACCACCTCGGATGGATCGTGCGTAAAGGAATTGAAGAGCTGGTCTAGAGCTTCATCGGTGCCAAGATAACGCATCCCTTCCACCGCCCACTGGCGCACCGGCTGGCTGGGGTCATTCTTGGCGTAGTCGAGCAGCACGGGATAAATGCGATCGTAGGCCACGCCGCGGCCGGCCAGCATTCCCAAGCAGTACACGCTGAAAGGGCGATGCGTGGGGTCCGCTTGTGCCTGAGCGATGAGCTGGTCGGCCGAGCTTTCGGTTTTCGGCAATCCGTTGATGGCCAGGTTGAGATCGGCGTTAGCGTAGCGAACGCGCAGGTCGGTAGAGAAACGGGAGCGCTGCTCCAATTCGTTCAGGCGCGCAGTGCGGGTGATATTGTGCCAGGCGCCGATATTCTGCTCGAACAAGTCGAGCGCGCGCGGATCGTGCTGAATCGCCCGGTCCAGCAATTCTTCGGCCTGCGCCTGATCCGGCAGGGTCTGCAGATGTTGAAGATCCGTGTCCGTCAGCGGCGAGTAGGTTATGCGCTGCACCGGACGCTTGCCTGCCGCGGCATTGGGCGGACGCCTGAATTGTCTCTGGCCGCGAGAGATGAACCGATAGCTAACAAAACCCGTCCACAAGAGAAAGATCGCAATCGACGCGGCGATTGCGGCTGGACGATTGCGACTAAATGCCGCGGGCGGTCCGGATTGCATTCTTCCCCGTTGCGGTGGTGGGCCGTAGGCCCCGAAACCTGAGTCGACTGCGACGTGAGTGTCGAGTTTCAGGCCGGCGAATTTCTCCAGTTGGGCCGCGACCCAGCGGGCTTCCTGACGGCTGTCGATCGCGTCGGCGAGCTTCAGCTTCCTGCCATCCTTGGTTTGCAGGCAAACATAGTAAGAAGCTTTCGTGCCACGTTGTTGCGCCACCGTCACAGCCAAAATCTGGGCAATCTCGGAGAGAGGAACTTCGCGCGTCCCGCCAATCCCCAGCACTGCTCGACGGAAGACGATCTTCCCGTTGCCCACCTCGATGCGGCACGAGCCCATGGTCGCCTGAATCAGTGCGTAAATCAGGAAGAGGTCAAAGAACCCAAACACCGCAGCGAAGAACCACGGAGCTTGCGAATGCAGGAGCAAATAAACGATCGCCGTCCACACAGAAGTGAACAACATCAAAAGCAGAGCACGGGACGGGTTGCGAAATGCCGGGAAATAGAATTCAGTGCCTCCGTTCACCCCGGCCGAGACCACTACTTTCGGGTTGACCGGAGCAGTCACGTCGGAGGCGTCGGATTGGAAGGCGGGTGCCGCGGTTCCGGCCTGCCTCTCGTTCGAAAAAGACGTCGTCGGTTCGGAAACGGATCCCGGCAACGGCGACCGGCGAAAAACTGGGACCTCAAAGTCGTCCGAATAATTCACGCCGGGAACATCGGCCTGCGCGTGCAAAAGCCAGAGGACTTGATCGCTCGGGCTGTCGCGATTCGACTCATAGGCGTCGCTCGGTATGGGGAAGTCCACTGGGATCACGGCATCTCCCATCGGGCCCGGCGTGAGCAATTCCTGCGGTACGTTCTTGTCAGCTTGCCAGAGAACAGTTTCGTGGGTGGTACGATTGTCCCCCACGCCGGTCGTGACCTGGCGGACGCAGTGCAGACTCAGGTCGACGCCATGCCGGGCGTTGGTGTTGAAGCGCAGGTGAATCGTGCCCTGCAGCGTCCGGCCCGGAGAAAACGGCAACGAGGCGAATTCAAAATAGGTTTGGCCAAATCTTTTCCGCCGGATACTGGCTCGCTCCGCCGCTCCTGCGAGAACTACGCCGACCACGCAGAACAGAAGCGGGAACAAGGCCGTTAGACTGGACGTGCGCCAGAGTTTCGGTACCACCCCAGCTGCGACCGTGAACGAAATCAGATTCCAAAAAATCGCCATCATCCAGAGCCCGATGGCGCTATTGCGGTTCTTGCTTTCCGCCCGGCTGGAGGCCCAGTCCTTGCGCCACAACCAGGGAGCCTCGGGATTGGCCTGCTCGGCAGCTGCTTGCTCCCGAACTTTGCGCCGCCCGTAAATCATGGCGTAAACGATCGAGCCGCCAACTAGCACGAAGACAGTCGAGACGACCACTCCCACCCAGGAATTCCCCTGGACCTGACCCGGGGCGCTGAACAAAAGAGCGCCGGCGAAAAAGAGTCCGGCGGCGAGGAAAACTAGGCCAAAAACTATAATGAGGACTTCGGCGCCCGTGGACTGTCTTGTCACGGGGAAATTATAGGGTTGCCAGGGACCGTGTCTTCATTACACAAGTCACCTGTTCTGGATTGCGTAGGGTCGCGGAATGCGGGGCGATGGCGGGGCAAAGCCCCGCATTCCGACTGAGTCTTACAGACTTCGGAGGAAGTTCAGGAGGTCCTGTTGTTGCGAACTGGTCAACCCGTTGTAGTTGCTAATGACCCCGTTGGCTTCGGAGTTGCAGACATTGCTCGATACCTCGGGTTCGTAGACGCTATTGGTGGTGAGGACATAGAACAGTTCCGCGTTGGAGACCTGCTCGCAGTTCTGGTTGGTGGAAAAAGAGTGAGCCTTGATGGCCTGAACGAGATCGCTGGTGCGTCCGTCATGCAGGAAGAAGAGGCGCTGGCCCAGGCCCCAGAGTGGAGCGGTGCGGAACTGGTCGACGCCGGCTCCGCCCTGGTGGATGCCGTCTGCAAGGCCCGCGCCCATGTGGTGCAGAGCGAAGTCGGAGTAAGGGTGATAGGTGACGCTGGACATTCCCGTGAAGGGCGATGCTGCGGTGGTGAGGCTGGAGGAGTGGCAGAGGTTGCATCCGATCTGGTTGAAGAGGTTTGAACCGTTGGTCGTCGACTGGGTTGGCGCGGCGGGCGTAGCCGGTGCCAGCAGGCGCATGAAGGCAGCGAAGTTTATCAGGTCCGAAGACATTTCCGAGAGCGTGCCGATGGTGGAGCCGAAGTTAGGACTACTCGGGTTGCCATTCAGAAGGTTGCTTCTATCTTCGGGTGTTGCGTTGAAGACGCAGCCGGCCGTAGTGTTGCGCTCGTTGGGGAATCCCTCATTGGTGACGCCCTGTTCGACGTTATATGCTTCGGCAGCGAAGATCAGCAGAGACTTATTCTGGGCTTTCCAGCCGAAACGGGTGATGGTGCCATCGTTGCCGCTGGCGTTGAAGCTGCCGCCGATGCCGAGTTTCGATCTTGCGCTGGCGGTGGAATTCAGGTTCGCGACCAGGGTGGCGTCGGGAGTGTTTTCCACCAACCCGAGGCCGAACAGAGGCGTGGGGATTCGGAAGATCACATTGCCGAGGGAGAGTTGCTGCGCGAAATTCGGCTGGGCCAGCGTGCAGCCGGGAGCGTCGGTGCGTCCCTGGATGGTGTAGAGGTCGTGTACGCCGCCATCGAGCGGTGAGGTCAGACTATTGGCATTGGTGGCAATGAATCGGGCCTCGCGCACGGGACCATTGGTAGTGATGAACGAGGGCACCGTGTTGGTGGCGCCGTCGAGCGTAGCGAGCCCGACCTGCGGGTTAGGCACGGGATTCTGCGGGCTTTTCAAACCCGGGCTGCTGCCGCCGATCGCCGGTTGAGCATGACACATGGCGCAGCTATTGCCATTGAATGTGGGTCCGAGGCCGGACCCGGCTTCGATCGTTCCGGTGACCGAATCGACTTCCGTAAATCGACCCATCGCCTGGTTGAAGAGGAGTTGTTCGGTCGAGTTCAGAGTAGGGAAGAAGCTTCCGGCTCCGGTCGCCCCGGCGCGTGGGCCCGGATCCTTGGCTTGTGCGGTCGCCAGTGGAGAGATGGCGAGCGTCAGCAGACCGACTGACACCGCCAGGACGAGGTGAAGACAAACGTGTGCAGCCGTCCCCGCGTGGGGGAGAGAGATGCGTGAGCGGAGCATGGCTCCTCCTTCCGAGATTTGAATTGAGGACTACAGATCGGAATGGCGCAACTTTCGTCCTGACAGCGCGGGCGCAGGGGAGTCAGGATGAAACAGATCAGCGTTTCTATCCCGGATTGTGAAATCTGAAACAGGGAAATTTGGAAGTTACGGAGTCAGAACAGGGCGGCGATGGATGTTTCGCAGATCGCCCTAGTTTTGTTGTGGATAGATTCGGGCTCGTCGGCTGCACTACTAACTTGCACAGAAGGCCAAATCGCGGGCGGGCTGTTCTGAAATCCGAAAATGCGGAAACGCCAAGGGAATTGGAACAGCGCCGAGAGGCGGAGAGGCGCGTCCCGGCGCATCGTTCCTGGTTGCCTTACTGCGAATCGGTCAGCTTCTGGCGATTCGCGTCCGGGCTGGAGGCCTGCACGACCGTGATCGGCGCTTGCAGGGTGAAGTTCAGCACGGTTTCGGATGGCAGTTTGATCTGTTGGCCTTTGGTCGCGGCCTGCACGCCTCCACCGACGCCCGCGCCTGCTGCGGCGCCGATGGCCGCGCCTTTTCCGCCGCCGGCAATGGCGCCAATGATGGTCCCGATGACGGCGCCTCCGCCAACTTTCTCGGCGGTGTTTTTGCCGCGGGAGCTGCCTTCTTTCTTGTACTGGTCAGTCTGGAGGTTGTAAGTCTTCCCGCCGGAAGAGAGGCTGTCGAGTTGCATGGCCACCAGCGATTGCCCGGCAAATTTGCCTGCGCTCTTTACTTCCACGAGATGTCCGACGAGTTCGACGCCGGCGGGCACGGCCTGCTCTCCATCAGACGTGAGCGGGGCGTTCAGGGTGGCGTGGAAGGTGTCGCCAGTCTGATTCTTTTCGCTGTCGATGGGATCGATGAGGCGAACCGTGATCTGGGTGCCTTGGTCGATAATCAGTTTCTTTGGAGCTGGAGGCGACGGGGGCGTGGCAGTGGCTACGTTGTTTGACGGAGGCGCAGCCACCTGCGAGGCCGCCGCCGGAACAGACTGGTTGTCGGCTGCCGCCTGACCGGTGTTGGCGTCGTTAGAGGAATCCGAGCCGGAGTCGTCAGAAGCATGGGACTTGCGCGCCTTCTTGCCGGCAGAGGACTTGCCTTTGTCGGTCGGTGAGGCCGTCGACGACGCTGCGTTCACATGCGTGGCGGTCGACGATGCCAGGACGGGAGTGCTTCCCACCTGCAGGTTGTTGACGACTTCTTTCACCCCGGGTGTCGAGGCCGCCTGGCGGCTGGCCGCTTCGCGCTGGGCATCGTTATCCACGTTGCCGCTGAGCGTGACCACGCCGTTCGCGGACTGGACCGTGAGCTGCTTGGTCGAAAGGCCAGAATCCTGGCTGAACTTGGTTTGAATATCGCTGGAGATCTTGCCGTCGTCGGCTTTTTTGGCACAGCTCGACCCCAGAATGAGAATGGCGGCTAAAAGAAATGAAGACACAAACAGTCTAGATCTTTTCATACTCGACTCCGATCAGGGCCCTAACGGGCCGCCCCTGACATCGACATCATTTTAGATGCTTCGGAGAACCGTTGTAGATGTAAATGGTGATTCCAAAGGACACAGTCAGCCAGATGGACTTTTCGATCCATTTTGGTGTCGTCCGATTGGTCTGCACTGTAGCGATGGATGACTGAAGGAGGGCCAGGACTGCTGCGAGCGCGTCAGTGAATGAACTTGTAATCGACGATGGAAGCAGCCAGGATAGTTTTGCCTTCCTCGGGCTCTGGTGCGTCTTTGAAGCGCATGACGCGGCCCTGGCAGACGACGTTGCTGTTTTTCTGGCCGGAGATTTCCTCCGGCATCTCGAAGACCATCTCGATGAGGGCGTTGACCGGAAGTTGCTGCGGCCCGATGAACAGCACCCCGCTCTGGCTGATGTTTTCGATGATGCCTTCAAACCACGTGCTGGCGCGGTTGACGCGGTAGCGCAAAGGCATGTCGAGCTTGAGACGGCGCGCACGAGGTACCCAGGTCGGCCGCTTCGTCCGCGGATGGCTGCGGCGAATGCCGGTTTCGGGCTTGTGCTCCACGCGCTCGGTACGGCGCATGGTGGTCCAGTCGTACTTGTATTCCGCGGCGCACAACAGGCAGACCTGGTAGTAGTCGCCGTCGGTACCACGGCGCGGCCAGGAGAATTCGTGGGAGCAGCGCCCAAGCATAAGAACATCCATGAATTTCTGCGGCATGATGGATTACTTCCGGGTCAATCGCGCCTCGGACGCAGGCACATCATCGCGCGAAGGGGGAACTTTGGGAAGGTTACTTTCGTGCACGGGAAATCCTTTGGGCGCCGTAAATCGCATAAATGCAGATGGATAGCCTGTGGAAGATTGCTGAGTCGAAAGTGCACAAGCAGGAATGAAGACTAGCTTAGGCTCCAATCCAGTCCGTGTATCATCGGCTCATGGACGCTCCCGTGCCCGACGTCGCGATGTTTATCTTGGCTGGGGGAAAGAGCACGCGGATGGGGACGGACAAGGCATTTATCACTCTCGACGGGCAGACGCTGCTGGCGCGAGCACTCGCGGTCGCACGGTTGGTGACGGCCGACGTGCGCATCGTGGGTGATGCGGCGAAGTTTGGGGCGTTTGCCCCGGTGGTGGAAGACGTGTTTCGCGAGTGCGGGCCGCTGGGAGGAATTCACGCGGGGCTGCGGGCGTCTGCGGCGGAGTTGAATTTGATGCTCGCGTTGGATTTGCCATTTGTGTCGCGGGGGCTGATCGAGTATTTGATCGCGCGGGCGCGAAGCTCCGATGCGATTGTGACGGTGGCGCGGGCTGGCGGGGGATGGCAGCCGCTGTGCGCCATCTATCGGCGGGAGTTTGTCGATGTGGCGGAGAAAGCTCTGCTTCAGGGGCGATATAAAATTGATACGTTGTTCGATATGCAGAGGACGCAGGTCATTGGCGAGGACGAGTTGAAGGCAGCTGGCTTTGCTGCGGATTTGTTTCGCAATGTGAATACACCGGAGGAGTTGACGCGTGCCGGAAGGGCAGAGCACGTTTAGCTGATTTTCCAATGGTAGAGATCCTTCGCGGCAAAGACCGCCCCTTGATTGCATAACGACGTTGGCTCGTCGCAGCGAGTAGATTGGTTGTGACAAAACAGACCAAGGCTCGAGAGAAGGAGCCAACGTCATGCTGATTATAGGCTGTGATTTTCATCCGGGTTTTCAGCAGGTCGCGATCTTTGACAACCAAACGGGAGAGTATCAGGAGCGGCGTCTGGGGCACCGCGCCGAGGCGGAACAGTTTTACCGCGCGCTGGCGGGCCAAGTGGTGCGGGTGGGAATGGAAGCCTGCGGACACTATCCGTGGTTCGAGCGGCTGCTGGCGGAGTTGGGGTTCGAGTTGTGGCTGGGGGATGCGGCTGCGATCCGGGCCGCGGTGGTGCGGAAGCAGAAGACGGACCGGCGCGATGCCGAGCATGTGCTGGAGCTGCTGCTGCAAGGGCGGTTTCCGCGGATCTGGGTGCCGAGTCTAGAGGAGCGGGATGTGCGGCAGTTGCTGGTGCATCGGCACAAGCAGGTGCAGGCGCGGACGCAAGTGAAGAATCAGTTGCAGGCCATGGCGCTGAGCCAGGGAGTGCAGAAGAAACGCAAGTTGTGGACGGAGGCGGGGCGGGCGGAGTTGGAGCAATTGCCCATGTTGCCCTATGCGGCGCAACGGCGCCAGCAACTGCTGGAGGCACTGGACGCACTGGGAGCCGAGATCGAGCCACTGAACCGGCGGGTGGAAGAAGAAGTGGCGCAACGGCCAGCGGCGGTTCGGTTGCAGACGCATCCGGGAGTGGGGCCGGTGACGGCGCTGGCCATGGTGTTGACGCTGGGGCCGGCGGAGCGGTTCGCTTCGGGCAAGCAAGTAGCGAGCTACTTCGGACTGATTCCCAGCGAGCATAGCAGCGGCGGGCGGCAGCAGTTGGGGCACATCAGCAAGCAGGGCAGTTCGTTTCTGCGCTTTTTGCTGGTGGAGGCGGGCCAGTCGGCGGCACGTTACGACGCCGAGTTGGGCCGCTTCTATCGTCGCTTGGCGGGGCGCAAACATCGCGCGCTGGCCAAAGTGGCGGTGGCGCGCAAGCTGGCGGTGAGGTTGTACCTGATGTTGCGCGAGGACTGGACCTACGCGCAACTGTGCCGGGCGGTCGTGCAGGCGAGCCCGAGTCATCCTGTGGTGGGACGACAGAACCGAGCGCTTGAGTAGGCAGCCTGCCTCCCCGAAGCAGCGGGGAGTTCGAAGCACGAATCATGGGAGCACGACCCGAAGAGATGGATGGCGGGACCTTGCGTCCCCCGCGAGATTAAAGGACACGGCCTTGGTCTGGACGTCAAAACCTTTTCTGCTAGAGCGAAATGGCGCTTCTTTAAAACCCGAAGCGCCAGCGGAGAGCTGTCGGCAAAATGTGCTTGACACGCACCCGCGTCGTTAGAGACAGGATGACAACGCCTTGAAGGGAGTGAGAGCTAGAAGCTAGGAGCTAGAAGCTGCATATATGCCTGACGATCCAAAACCGGCGCCTTACATCGAGTTCCGCGACGTCTCCAAGGCGTTTGGCGATAACGTCGTGCTCGATCACGTTAGCTTTGATGTGCTGACGGGCGAGACGGTCTGCATCCTGGGGCGTAGCGGCGTGGGCAAGTCCGTGTCGCTGCATCACATCATGGGATTTCTCAAACCGGACTCGGGACGCGTGATCGTGGCCGGAGAAGACATCACCGATTACACCGAACTGCAACTGGAAGCGATCCGCAAGAAAGTCACGATGGTCTTTCAGAATGGGGCGCTGTTCGATTCACTCACCGTCGGCGAGAACGTGGCGTTTCCACTGCGCGAGACTCGAGACCTGAACGAAGAAGAAATTTATCAGATCGTCGACGGCTTGCTGCAGATGGTGGGCGTGCAGGAGATGCGCGACCTGCTGCCTTCCGATTTGTCGACCGGGATGAAGCGTTCAGTGGCGATCGCGCGGGCGCTGGCGGCGCGGCCGGAGTGTGTGCTGTTCGACGAGCCAACCACGATGGTCGATCCGCTGATGGCGCAACTGCTTGGCGACCTCATCAAGCGGCTCAAGATTCAGCTCAACCTGACCAGCATCGTCGTGACCCACGACATGCGCCTGGCCAAAAAGCTGGCCGAGCGCGTCGTGTTTCTGTACGAAGCCAAGGCCATTTTCTTCGGCACCTATGCCGAGATGGAGAAATCGACGGCGCCGATCGTACAAGAATTTCTGGAGCTGGATGAATTGAAGATCGAAGCGTAGAGAATTCTCCAGTGCTGCGAACTGTTCTTCCTTGCTTGCCCGATCGGGCTGGCGTAATCTCATTGCCCATGAAAACCAGAACTTGCGGTTTGCTGCTTATGTTGGTGTTCTGCGCTAGGGGGATTCTTGCGCAGTCGCAATCTGCAGCGCCGGCTCCCGTCGTGATCAAGGCCCGGAAGCTGCTTGATGTCCGCAAGGGCAGTTACGTGGAGAACGCGGCAGTATGGATAGAGGGCGAGCGCGTCAAAGAAGTTGGCGCAGCGTCTGACGTTCAGACTCACGCTCCGAAGAGCGCTCGCGTGATCGACCTTGGGGATGCGACGGTTCTGCCCGGGCTCATCGATTGCCACACGCACATCATGGCGCGCTTCGACGAATCGGAAAACGGCTACCTCCTCGGCCTCGCGACGAAATCCCAAGCCTTCCGAGCGCTCGAAGGCGCCTACAATGCCCGCATCACGCTCGAGGCCGGATACACCACCATCCGCGACGTCGAAAACGAAGGGTCCGACTACGCTGACGTCGCGCTGCGCGACGCCATCAGGCAAGGCCTGGCCGTAGGGCCGCGCATGCAGGTTGCCACTCGCGCGATCGCCGCCGTCGGCCAATACAATCCCTTTGGCGTTTCTCCCGACCTTACGAACTTTCCGACCGGAGCGCAAATGGTCAGTGGTGTTGAAGAAGCCCGCCGCGCGGTGCGCGAGCAGATCGGACACGGCGCCGATTTGATCAAGGTCTATGCCGATTGGGACAATCCGACTCTGACCGTCGACGAAATGCGCGTTATCGTGGAGGAGGCTCACAAGCAGAAGCGGAAAGTTGCAGCCCACGCGACCACACCGGAAGGGATCAAGAACGCGCTGACAGCTGGAGTGGATTCGATCGAACACGGGCACGGCATCGACCGGGAGGGCCTTGAGATGATGAAGGCCAAAGGGACGTTTCTGGTGCCGACGATCGGCGCGATCGACCTGCAGATCGAGAAGCGCAAGAACGATCCGGTCACTCCTGAGCGGCGCCAGAAGCGCGAAGCGTTTCTGCAAGGGATCCAGCAGGAAGTGCAGACCGCCAAGAGCCTGGGAGTGAAGATGGCGGCCGGTTTCGATGCGGCTGAAGCCGAGAGTCAAGGCAAGAGTGCAACTGAACTGGCGGCCATGGTGAAGCGGGGCTTGACGCCGCTCGAGGCTATTCAGGCGACGACTATCAACGCCGCTGAGTTGCTGAGCTGGCAGGACAATGTGGGCACGCTCGAACCCGGCCATTACGCGGATTTAATCGCTGTCGACGGCGATCCGCTGGCGGATATCGCGGTGCTGCAGCACGTGAAATTTGTGATGAAGGGTGGAGTGGTGGTGAAGGACGCCGCTCCGTCCGTGCGTTGAGAACCCCTCACCTCAGGGGCTAAAGCCCTCGTCCTCTATGCATTTTCAGCGGCACGGCTGAAGCCGTGCCCTTCCCAAAACACTGCGTTCAGAACCCTTGCTGCACCAACTCTTCCACCGTCAGCGAGTTTTCCGATGATTCGCCTTTCATCATTTTTTCGACGTATTTCGCAATCAGGTCGGCTTCGAGGTTCACCGGATCGCCGGGTTTCAGCGAATGCAGGTTCGTCATCTCGACCGTGTGAGGAATGATGGCGATGGTGCAGCGATTCTTTTCCAGCTTGGCCACCGTGAGGCTGATGCCCTCGATCGAAATCGAGCCTTTGAAGACGGTGTATTTTTCCACGTCGTCGGGCAATTCGATATGCAGCCACCAGTTTTCGGAGTCGGCGATGCGCTCGAAGGCGATCAGCTTGCCGACGCCATCGACATGTCCCTGAACGATGTGGCCGCCGAAGCGGCCGTCGGCCTTCATGGGCAGTTCGAGATTGACCAGCGCGCCTTCGTGAATACGCGAGAACGACGTCCGCACCCAGGTTTCGGGTGCAAGATCGGCGCAAAAAGAGCCGGGCTTGATGTCGAGAGCGGTCAGGCAGACTCCGCTAACGGCGACGCTGTTGCCGGTGCCAAGCCCTTGGGGCGTGTGTTCTGCGGCGACGGTGATGCGGCGGTTCTCGCCGCGCTGCTCGATGAGAGTAATACGACCGACTTCTTCTACAATGCCGGTAAACATGAAGGCCTCCGGGACGAACTGAGTATTCTAAACCTGGAAGCACGCAACATTGCGCTTTGTTCACTCTCCGTACGGATCGTGCAAGTATCCCTCCACGGCGAAGTCTTCTCCGAAGCGGTGCAAATGGATGTCCTTTACTTGCGCGGCCTGGCTTAAGTGGCGGAATCCAGTACCCGCCGCGAAGGGGATGGAGCCGCTGCCGGCGAGGATCTTGGGCGCGTAGTACAGGAAGACTTTGTCGACGGCGTTGGCGGCGAGCGCGGTCCAGTTCACCGCAGCGCCGCCCTCGATCATCGCAGAAGTAATTTCCAATTCCCCGAGGCGGCGAAGAATCGAGGGCAGGTCGGGGCGGCCATCGGGATCGGATGCCGGAAGAGTTTCGACTCGGATGCCGAGTTGCTCGAGTTGCGCGCGCTTCTCGTTGTTCTGTTTCTGCTGCGGGAATGAGGAGCAGAAGAGCAGCACATCATTCTTCCGATCTTTCGCAGCGTTTTGCACCAGGCGCGATTCGACTGGCAGACGGAGGCGCGAGTCGAGAATCACGCGCAGCAGGGGACGCCGCCGCGGGCGGCCGCTGCGATCGGTGAGCAGCGGGTTATCCGAGAGAATCGTTCCTACTCCGACCAGCAGGGCGTCATGCTGGTGGCGGAGTTCGTGCACGTGGGCGCGGGCGATCTCGCTGGTGATCCAGTTGCCGGAGAAACCGTCTTCGGCGAGAGTCCGATCGCCCTGATTCGATGCATCGGCCGGCGGCGGAGCTATCTTGCCGTCGAGCGTCATGGCAGCCTTCAGGGTCACCAGGGGCACGCCGTGACGGACGTAGCGGGCGAATGCTTCATTCAGACGACGGGCTTGGTCCTCCAGGCGTCCAACTTCGACGTGTACACCGGCTGCGCGCAGCTTTTCGAATCCGCGTCCGCTGACTTTCGGGTTGGGGTCGGGCATGGAGGCCACGACGCGGTGAATTCCGGCGGCGATCAAAGCGTCCGTACAGGGCGGAGTGCGGCCTTGATGCGCATGTGGTTCAAGATTGATATAGAGCGTGCCATTGCGAGCTTTTGCCCCCGCGGCTGCGAGGGCGAGAATTTCCGCGTGCTTTACACCGGCGTAAGTGTAGGTTCCGGTGCCAACCACGTTGCCGCGAGAGTCGGTGATGACGGCGCCGACGTAGGGATTGGGCGAAGCCAGACCGATGCCGTCGCGGGCTAATTCTAACGCGCGATGCAGATGCTGTTCGTCGGCAGAGTGGGTGGACATTCAGGGAGAAATCTATCACGTGCGCATCGGGTGCTATGGAAGTGTCCGCGGCGGGAAGCAATCGGCATGGTTGTCATCGTCCGGTTCTTCGAGCGCTACCGCACCAGATCTAGCTTTCGGGGGCTTGTTTCGGGGAGCTGGCACAGGGGCGAGAGGGTCGTCGACCGGGTCAGTGGGCTGGCTAGACTGGAATTGCGATGACACGAAGCGCCACACCATCAATATGGCGACCAAAGCAACTAAGACTGTAAGAAAAGCTGACATCCGTTGTCTCATCAATCGCCGAAAGGCTATTGCCTTCGTGGCGCGAAGCTCCGGTACGAATCGTCTTCTATCTCGGCGACAGCCGCGCCACTGCGCCCCTTTGGGCCACGGCGCAGAGAAATTGGCAACGTATGCATAGGGGTCTCGCCGGGTGGCTTCTTGCCCAACATGCGGCGTAAGAAATCCAAAACGCCTTGGAACGGCGAACGTTTGTCGCTAGAGTCCGGCATATACCCTCCTAGTCGAGCAGACTCATTCAAACCTGCTCATTCAAGTAAAGAATCCACAAATTCTTTTGGATCGAAGGGAAGCAGGTCTCCCGCTTTCTCGCCGACGCCAACGAAGCGGACGGGCAGGCCGAGTTCGCGCGAGATCGCGACGACTACACCGCCTTTGGCCGTGCCATCGAGCTTGGTGAGGACTATTCCGGTCACGCCTGCCGATTCGGTGAACATACGCGCCTGCTGTAGGCCATTTTGCCCAGTGGTGGCGTCCATCACAAGCAGAGTTTCGTGAGGCGCTCCGGGAATGATGCGCTGGGCCGTGCGACGCATTTTGTCGAGTTCGGCCATCAGGCTGGTCTTGGTGTGCAGGCGTCCGGCGGTGTCAACGATAACGTAGTCGGACTTGCGGGCGGTGGCGGCCTGCAGGGCGTCGAACAGGACGGCCGCGGGATCGCCCCCGGGCTTAGTCTTGATCACTTCGGTGCCGGTGCGCTGTCCCCAGATTTCGAGTTGTTCGATCGCGGCGGCACGGAATGTGTCGGCGGCACAGAGCAAGACATTCTTCCCCTGCGAGCGGAAAACCTGCGACAGCTTTCCGATGGTGGTGGTCTTGCCGGTGCCGTTGACGCCGACGACCAGGATGACTTCCGTCGTGCCATCGACCTTCTGAACCGGACGCGCATTGGCTGAACTTAGAATGGCGAGAAGTTCCTCTTTCAGCAGGCGCTTCAGTTCCTGCACGTCTTTGATCTGCTTGCGGTCGGCTTTATCGCGAAGTTTGGCGAGGACTTCCTGAGTGGTGGCATTGCCGAGATCGGCGCTGATGAGCGTGGCTTCGAGGTCGTCGAGCGTGTTGCGGTCGATCTCCTTGCCGATGGAGACGACCTGGTCGATGCGGTCCGCCAGATTCTCGCGGGTGCGCGTGACCGCCTGCTTCATCCGGTCGAAGAAGCCGGTTTTCTTCTCTTCCTCGAGGCTGCCAAAAAGAGTTTGGATCATAAGAGTGACAAGGTTTGATTATACGGGTGTGGGCAGGCGGGTAGGGACGGTGAGAACTCAGCTACGGAGTGGGGCGGCGAAGTCCCCACTTCTCGCGGAAACAACGCGCGAGAAATGGAGCACCCGGCTTCTGGTGCGAGACAGATCCTTCGCTCCGCCTGAAAAACGGCTGCGCTCTGGATGACGCCCAGTGGAAATGGGCCTACTGCACTCCCGATTGAGTCACGACACGCAGATTGGACGGATTTTTCAACCTAGACGCGGGTTCGTTCCAAGGCGGTTGCGTCGGCGGCAATTGCGGCTGGGGTCGCCGCCGCTGAGGTCTCTTCGGGAATCGCGGGGATCTCCGCCGGAACGGGTGCGATCGGGCGCTTGATGGTGAAACGCTGAATGCGAATCTCGCCGCGAGCGTACACCGCCAGCAGAGCGGTGACCGCAACGGGATCGAGGCGTTTGCCGGCGAGGTTCTGGATGATCTGCAGGGCCTGATCCGGCGTGTGCGCCTGTTGGTAGGGGCGATTCGTGGTGAGCGCGTCGAACGTATCTGCTACGGCAATGACGCGGGCCAGTAGGGGAATCTGGTCGCCCTGCAGACCATAGGGGTATCCGCGGCCATCGAGGGCTTCGTGGTGCAACTCGATGCCGGGCAGCATTTCGGCCAGCTGCGTGACCGGGCGCAGGATGTTGGCGCCCTTGGTCGTGTGCGTTTTCATGACTTCGAATTCTTCGGCGGTGAGCGCTCCGGGCTTTTTAAGGATGTGATCTTCGATGCCGATCTTGCCCACGTCGTGAAGCTGGGCGGAAATCTGCAGTGTCTCCATGAAGGTGCCATCCAGGTTCATTTCTTTCGCGATGAGCAGGGAATAGCGCGTGACGCGGTCGGAGTGGCCGCGCGTGTAAGGGTCCTTTTCGTCGACGGCGCCGGCGAGCATCTGGATAGAGCCCATGAACAGGGCACGATTCTCTTCGGCGGCACGCTTCAGGTCTTCAACGAAACGTTCGAGTTCTTCCGACATGCTGTTGAAGGTCTGGGCCAGTTCGCCAATTTCGGTGCGGCTCAAGAGGTGGACACGCTGCGAGAAATCGCCCTTGGCCAGGGCGCGGCTGGACTGGGTGAGCACGTGCAGAGGATTGGTAATGCGGCGCGCAGCAAAGATGCTAACGCCGATGCTCAACAGCACCGCCAGCATGGCCAGAAGGCGGGCCGTGCGCTGCATCTCAAAAACTCCCTGGTAGGCCTCGCGCTGGGTCTTTTGGACGACCACGGCCCAGTCCAGGGACGTGACCGGGCTGTAAGTGCCGAGCATATCGATGTGCTCGGAACCAGCGGTGATGGTGAATTCCTTGGTTGCGGCCAACTGGGCGCGGTTGCCGTTGTCGACGAAGTTGCGAACAATTTCCAGGTTCTTCATGTCCTGGCCGGTCGCGAACTCGGCCGTGGCCGCGGCTACGAGGCGGCCTTGTGCATCGACAACGTAGGGAGTGAGGCCGCCGCCACTAACCTCCTGCAGGCGGCGAATCAGAAATTGCAGATCGACGACACAGGCGACCATCCCCAGGAAACGCTCGCCGTATCGGACTGGAGCGCTGACCAGGAATACTGTGCGGGAGGATTTTCCTTCCCCAACCACGAGAGCCTGGCCGTTGTAAGCGCGTCCATCACGCGCGGTGGCGAAGGCGCGTTCGAGTTCGCGCTGCAGAAAGGCGTCGGGAGCGATGCGTCCGGCGGAAATACCCTTGGCATCGGCGTTCAGCAGGGTGGCGTAGGCGAATCTCGTCCGAAGAGGAAACAAAGTTTTCGAGCAGTGCGCGTAGTTCTGGAGCCTCGATATTCTTCTCGCCGATATCGCCGCCGCTGGCTACCTGAACACGCCGACGACAGGTTCGCCAGCATCATGCGCAGCGAGCGCTCCTGCTGGGAGATATCGTCGGCCAGCGAGCGCGTTACCGTGTTCTGCAGCAGCATTTCGTTGGTCTTGAGGCGGTCGCGGTTGATGGCGACAACCTGCGTCGAGTAGAAGTACATGGGGACGATGCTGATGACCAGAAGCACCCCGAGGATGACGTAGAGAATCGGGATGCGGGCGTGGCTGGATGTGCTGGCGGACAAGAATCTCCCTTCCACTCAAATCGCAGACGCCATAGGCGAAGTGGCGGCGGTTTTCAAAGCTATCCCCTAAATCTTAACGGGGAATCGGACGAGGCGAACGGAAAAGCTGGACGGATTGGCATTACGAAAGTACCTTTCAAAACGCACGCCTGGCGCGGGTTTTGCCGGGGCAAAGCAAAAGCACGACCCTCGAACTTCAGGACTCAGTTCAGAAGCTTCTTCAAGTCTTTCCATTTGATGAGGATGACGTGGTTATCCTCCAGCAGTTTCTTGAAATCGGGGCTGGTCACGACGTCGTAGTCGCGCTGGCGCCAGGCTGCTCCGTAGTCGACATGATCCACCATGACGGCCTGTAGTTCGGCATCGTCATAACCGAGGTGAACGATGATTTCGGTGATGCCGGGTTTCAGGTTCCGGATGGCGTTGGCGTAGAAAGCTTTCCAGTCACCGGCCTGGAGGGGTGGCCCGGCGATCACTACGGAATCGAGGAGGACATCGTTTTTTGAAAGGAGCGAGGAGAGTTCGGTTGGAGCACTCGGGGCGAGGAACGCGAGAAAGGGCAATTTATATTCGCGAGCGACTTTGACGTAGACGGCGAACAGATCGGGTCGCGAGAAGAGGGCGCCCATATGGCTATCAAGATGCGTGGGGTGAATGCCCATGGCCATGGCGCGTTCGATCTGGGTGCGAATCTCGCGCTCGGCTTCGTCGGCTTTCAGTGCTGCCGTGGCCAGCGCCGTGTCCTGCCAAAGATATCCGGAGGGATCGAGCAGGCTCGGGACTTTGTCTTTGGATTCGACCGGGCCCCAGCGGTACGTCTTCCACTCGCTGGTGAGGGTCAAGTGCAAACCGAGATCAGCGTCGGGATGGTTCTTGGCGTAGGCAGCGACCTCGTTCAGCCAGGGACAGGGAATCATCACGCTGGCAGAGGTGATCGCATTTTTGTCGAGAGCATCGAAACTGGCAGCGTCTTCGGAGTGAGCGACTGCGAGGTCATCGGCATGGATGATGAGGAGTTTGGCGTCGCGTGGATAGCCCAGGCGCTCGGCAACAGTTTTAGATTGTGCCAGTGCACTGGGGGCGAGGAGAAGAGCGATCGCAACTGCAAATGGGATTCTTCGCATAGAACGTTTCCCTAGAGCGCAACAAGAAAGGAATGTGACACTGGGCTGAAGCCCTTCATGATTTTACCTGCTTACGCGGCGCTAGAAGCGCCGCTCTTCCACGTGCTCCGCGAGTTCACGTTTGTTCGGCAGGCTTCGAAGATCTAAGAGCTGAGTCCCTCGCTCTTGCCGCTGCGCGTCATCAGTTCGTGGAGGGCTTCGCGCGGGGACTTGCCCTGGTGCAGGATGGCGTGCATCTGCTCGGTGATTGGCATCTCGAGACCGCGCGCATGAGCCAGGCCAACGGCAGCGGTGGTGGTGAAGACGCCTTCGGCGACCATGCCGTGCATGCCAGTGAGGATCTCCGGAAGCTTGCGTCCGCGACCGAGTTCGACGCCGACGCTTCGATTCCGCGACAGGCCGCCGGTGCAGGTGAGCACAAGATCGCCCAGGCCAGCAAGTCCGGCCATGGTTTCGGCGCGGCCGCCGCAGGCAATGACGAGGCGGGTCATCTCGGCCAGGCCGCGGGTGATCAGGGCGGCGACGGAGTTGTGACCGAGGTTGAGGCCATCGCAAATTCCGGCGGCGATGGCTACGATGTTCTTGAGCGCGCCGCCAAGTTCGACGCCGATGACGTCGCTATTGGTGTAGACGCGGAAGGTGGGGTCGCTGAATTCGCGCTGCACGGTGGCGAGCAGCGCGGAGTCCTGCGACGCGATAGTGATGGCCGTGGGATCGCCACGAGCCACTTCCTGAGCGAAGGATGGGCCGCTGAGTGCACCGACTGCGGCTGGCAGACCGGCACGGCCCTTGTCGCCAAGGACCTGCGTTATCACCTCGGTCATCCGTAGCAGTGAGCCTTCTTCCAAGCCTTTGGTGGCGCTTACGATAAAGGTTTGCGGTGGAATCAGCAGACGCATACGTTCGAACAGACGCCGGCAGTGCTGCGAAGGGACGGCATTGACGACGATGTGCGCGTCGGCGAGAGCAGCCGCGAGATCGTTGGTCGCCGTCACGGCTTCGGGGATGTTGCGGCCGGGAAGAAATTGCTCATTCACCCGCTTTTCCGTGATCGAGTCGCATACTTCGGTCTCGTGGGCCCAAAGACGCACGTGGTGCGCGCCTCTCCGGCTGAGCACGATGGCAATGGCCGTGCCCCAGGCGCCCGCGCCAATGACGGCGATCTGGCTCATCGTTTTTCTGACCTCGAAACACTCGTAGATCCGAGACGATTTTCGGTGCCGGCCCGCAGGCGGCCGATGTTCTCGTGGTGCCGGGCGACGATGAGCAGGGAAGCGGTGGCCATGGACGCGAGGGCCAGCCAAGCATTGCCGTATCCGTGCAGCAGCCATACCAGCACAGGGAACGCCGCGACGCTCAGGATGGATCCAAGGGATACGTAGCGAAACAGTAGCACGACGGCCACAAAGATGCCTGCCGCGATCAGCACAGCTTTGGGAGCGATCATGACGAAGGAACCGAGGCCGGTGGCGACTCCTTTGCCTCCGTGGAATTTCAGCCAGACGGGAAACATGTGCCCAACGACGGCAGACAATGCGGCGAGAGACATCGCTTCGTATGGCCGAGTCGCGTCTAGACGGCCGGAGAGATATGCCGCGAGCGCCACGGCAGCGGAACCCTTGAGTGCATCGAGGACGAGCGTCATTACGCCGAGCACCGGCGATTTGCGCGAGACGTTCGTGGCGCCGATGTTTCCGCTGCCGCTCTGGCGGACGTCTTCGCCGCGGAAGACGCGCACCAGGAGATAGCCGAAGGGGATGGATCCCAGCAGGTAGCTTGCGGGCATAATGAGGAGGAGTATCGACATAACGTATCGTGTCGGTGCGATGCGCGCCATCTTGCCCCGCGGCTCCTCGTGGCGAGAGGCGCCCGGGACAGCGAGACGCCGGCGCTATGGTTGCTGCAGCGCGAATCGTTCCAGCTTCGTGTACTTCGATCCTTTCGGCGATAACTGGCTCTGGTACAAAAAGAACTCGCGGGGCGTCATAGTACCAAACTCAGGCGATGGCAGCGAGGTGAGTTTTTCCTGGAGGCGCTCAAAGGCCCGATTAGGGCCGTCTCTCCTGCGCCAGCGCGGTGAACCGGAACCGCCCGAACCACGTGCCAGTGTGAGGTGCGGACTGTACGCGCGGTCTTCTTTCGTAATTCCGAGGGTTGCCGTCTTTTCGTCGATGGCCAAGGCCAGCGCAGCGAGTTGCGGCCCGGCCTGCATGCCGACCCAGAATACGCGCGCGGATTTCGCGGTCGGAAAGAATCCGTATCCGCGGAATTGAATCTCCGTCGTGCTCGAGTTCACGCTTCGTAACGCGACCTTCGTCTGCTCGACAGCCGGTTCTGGCTGCTCCCCTATGAACTTCAGGGTGACATGCAACGATTCTGGTTTGACCCAGCGAGCCTCGGGCGCGAATCCATGGACACCTTCCACGAAGCGGGCGATGCGCTCGCGGATGGCGTCGTCGATGTCGAGAGCGATGAAGAGGCGCATAAGAACAGCTGCTTGCTCCTAGCTTCTAGCTTGAACCACAAGCCGCAGGTCGCATTTCCCGTGACCGTTCTCGCAGACCGGTTCTAGCGGCGGAAGGGTCAGAAGTCAGAGAGCAAGAGCTATTAGCTAGAAGCTAGAAGCTAGAAGCTTTCTTCACATCAACTTCTTTCTCACCATATCCAGCGCCATGGTCGACGCGAAGCGGCGGATGCGTTTGCGGTCTCCCGGGAAGTTGCGCTGCACCACTTCGGTTCCCGTGTCGCTCGCGACCGCGTGAAACACCAGGCCCACGGGCTTTTCCGGGGTGCCACCGGCGGGTCCGGCAACGCCGGTGATGCCCACTCCCAAGGTAGATTCGCAGCGATAGCGAATACCTTCCGCCAGCGCGGCAGCGACCTCGCGGCTAACCGCTCCGTGCCGGTCAATCATCTCAGCAGGCACGCCGGCAAGCTCCGTCTTTAGATGGTTCGAATACACGACGGCGCCGCCCAGGAAATAGCGTGAGCTTCCGCCAACCGATGTGATCCGCTCTGCGAGCAGGCCCCCGGTACAGGATTCGGCAACGGCCAGGGTCGCGCTGCGCATTTGCAACCAGTATCCGACGATCTGCTCGAGCGACTCGCCGTTGCGCGAGTAGACGGCGTCATCGAGTTCGTCTTCGACCAGGCCGGCAAGTTCGTCGACGCGACCCTGGGCGGCGTCCTCGGTCGCGGCGCGCGACTTGAAGTGCAATTCGATTTCTCCGGCGCCCGCGAGGATGGTTGTGTCGACATCAGTGTAGCGCTTGTAAATGGGCGCTACGCGCGCATCCACAAGAGACTCGCCCAGCATTGCGACCTTCAGCGTGCGGCTAGCCAGGAACGCTGTGGGAACCTTCGCACGGAGGCGCTCGCGGACTTCGGCTTCGAAAAGCGACTTCAGTTCGTGCGGCGGCCCGGGCAGCAGCACGAGGATGCGCTCGCGGCCGTCGAATTGTCCGCTTAGCCATTGTCCGGGAGCCGTGCCGTTGGGATTGGGCAGCACGGTTGCGCCTTCGAGAACGTCGGCCTGCTTGGCATTGTTCGGCGCCATCTTCCAGCCACGGGCGGCGAAACGTTCTTCCAGATTGCGAATGATCTCCGGGTCGCGGCGCAGGCCGACGCCGAGGGCTTCCGCCAGGGCTTCGCGAGTGAGGTCGTCTTCGGTGGGGCCGAGGCCGCCGCTGAAGATCACAATGTCGGAGCGGAAGAGGCCGTGCTGCGCGGCCGCCACGAGGCGACGAAGATTGTCACCCACGATGCTCTTGAACACGACATCGACGCCTAGCAGGTTGAGTTGCTCGGTCAGGTAGAGCGAGTTGGTGTCCGTGCGGTAGGGCGTGAGCAGTTCGGAACCCACTGCGATGATCTCAGCATTCACGTTTTAGAAGTTTAAATGAAAAAGGGCGGACCGGTGATGGAACACGGCGGCATCGGTGGCGCAAGCGAGAGCAGACTCCTCACTTCGTTCGGAATGACAAACCTCGGGGGGCATAGGGAACGACGAGGGACGCTCGAATGACCAACTGAAGTTATTCCGGTAGCAGGGGTAAGCCCGCGATGTTCCACGAAAGATGATGCACGCTGCTGGTGGTGGCGAGAACGGCGGATCGTCCCGGCGCGAATGCCAACCCTACGAGTCCTTGGCCGGCAACCTCGAGATTGGACTTGCCGTCGGGCGTGAGCTTTACTACTCCACGTTTGCCGGCGAGGGACGCGGCGACGTACAGGTTGCCGTCCACGTCGAAGGCCAGTCCCTGCGGCCTCCCCAGACCTTTGTAGAAAGTGTGGACTGTACCACTGGGATCTATCCGGTAAACGCGGTCGAAACTTGAGGTCGTCGGACCGGTCACGAACAGGTCGCCCTTGGGGCCGAAGGCCAGGTGATAGGCGGACACGCTGGGCTCAAGTGTGGCAAAGACGAAGACCTGCTGGTCGCGGGAAATCTTGAAAACCGTGCCGCCGCGGTCCCCGACGTAGAGGCTTTGCTCGCGATCAAAGGCGATGCCGGTGGCGACGCCCATGCCCTCGGCATAGGTGGTCATGGTTCCGTTGGGAGCCACCTTGTAGACGGCGCCGTCATGGCGCGAGGAAACGTACATCTGTCCCTGGCGGTCGAAGGCGATGGAGGTGGCGTTCATCATCTCGACTACGAAGGGCTTGACGTTGTAATTGGTGTCGATCTTGAAGATCGCGACCGGGACTTTTTGGCCACGCGAACCGGAGAAGGTGACGTAGAGATTGCCCTCGGCATCGAGCGCCGGATTCGTAACGGGGTGAAGGTTCTCCGCGATGGGCACCGCGACTTTAACGGTATGCGGGTTGCTGACGTGACCGTTGGTCGCGACCACGACGGGGCCGGAGGTCGCTCCTTCGGGTACGCGCGCGACCAGAAAGGCGTCGGAGCTGACGACAACGGATCCCTCGACCTCGCCGAACTGCACTTTCGGAGGCCGCAACTCCGGCGGCCGCAGGCCTGAGCCGGTGATACGTATTTCTCCCCCGGTGAGCGCGAAAGCTGGAGCCACCGCTTCGATGCGAGGTCCCCCATTGACGTTTTTCTTGCCTAGGATGCGGTCGGATAATGCCATTGTGAGTACCGAGTACCGAGCACCGGATGGCGAGCACGAGAGTCAGCGCTTTCTTCTCGGTACTCGGTACCCGCGAGTCGGTACTACCTTAGTAGACCAGAGTACAGAAGAAGTTGCATCACTGCGAGCGCGTAGATTCCTGCCGCAACATCATCCAGCACGATTCCGGCTCCTTCCGGAAGGCGCTCCAACTGGCGCACCGGAGGTGGCTTGAGGATGTCGAAGACACGAAAAAGTATAAAACCCACGAGGAAAGTTTTCCATGTCAGCGGGACGGCGATCAGGGCGATGAGTTGCCCCGCGACCTCGTCGATGACCACGAATTGTGGGTCTTTGGTCGCCGAAGCTCGCGCTACCAGGGTGGCTGCGGGGATGCCGATCAGCGTGACAAGAACGGCCAGCCCCACAACGACAGGGGTGCGCTTGGCGGGATTTAGTTCATTTGCCAACGCGGCCCACAACAAAACCGTCGTGGCCGATCCCCAGGTGCCGGGACCGGGACGAATCCGGCCGATCCCGAAGAATGTCGCGATCAGCGTCGCCCATAACGGGCCCCCGGCGCTACGGTCGGGATTCGACTTCACTCGTCGCTCTCTTCGTCTTCTGGATCGCTGTCGCGAAGCGGTTCTTCGGCATCGGTCACCGGAGACGAGATCACGTATGCTCCGGTAGCCCACCGGCCCAGATCGATGATGCGGCAGCGGTCGCTGCAGAACGGAAAGTCCGGGTCGTGGCTCTTGACGACCTTCTCGCAGATCGGGCAATGCAGGCTGATAGGGAGTTCACGCGGCATAAGACCACATATTGTAGCGGGGAAGCTGCGACTCGGAGGTCAAAAATTGCGGCCTACACAATCCTGGCTACCAAATCGTAGTCGTGAGCCTCAGTGATCTGGCAGCGGTAAAACTGGCCGGGCTGCGGGGTGCTTTCCTCGGGGAAGTCGTTGATGAAGACTTTGCCGTCGATCTCGGGTGCGTGCATGGGGGTGCGGCCTTCGAGCAGCAGGTCGCTCTCTTCCGATTCGCCTTCGAGCAGCAGGTCGAATTCCCGACTGATCAGCGTCTTCTTTTTCTTCTTGCTGATCTGGCGCTGGATGCCCATCAGGTGCTTGCGGCGGCGTTCGATCTCGCGCGAAGAGAGTTTCTTGCTCAGATCGAAGGCCTGCGCACCGTCCTGATCGGAGTAGGCGAAGGCGCCCATCCAGTCAAACTGGGCCTCGCGCACGAAATCGCAGAGTTCTTCAAATTCTCTTTCCGTCTCACCGGGGAAGCCGACGATGAACGACGTGCGCAGGGTCAGGTCGGGGACGGTGCGCCGCATCTTGGCGATGGAGCGCAGGAAGACATCCGAGCCACCGCCACGCTTCATCCGCTTCAGGACAGTGGCTGAGGCGTGCTGCAGCGGGACGTCCATGTAGGAGCAAATCTTCTCGTGCTGAGCGATGGTCTCCAGCAACTTGCCGGTGATCTTATTGGGATACGCATAGAGGAAGCGGATCCAGCGAAGGTCTTCGATGTGGGCCAGTTTTTCCAGCAGCAGCGCCAGTCCGTCTCTAAGACCAAAGTCCTCGCCGTAGCAAGTGGTGTCCTGGCCGATCAACGTGACCTCGCGGACGCCCGACTGTGCCAGGCGCTCGGCTTCAGCGATTACCGATTCGAAGCGCCGCGAGCGGAACTGTCCACGCAGCTGCGGAATGATGCAGAAGGTGCAGGGGTGATCACAGCCCTCGGCGATTTTGATATAGGCCATGTGGCGGGGCGTGGCCAGAATGCGGGGCGTGGCGTCGTCGTAGAGATAGTTGGGCAGATCGCCGATGGCGCCAGTCCATGATTCGCGAGCCCACGTCTCGCGCGAAAAACGCCCTTGAGCAGCGCGGGCGTCGCCTTCGGGGCGCGAAGGCAACACCACAAATGGAGAATCATTCTTTGGCGACGCGGGTCCGACGCCTGTGGCGGCAAGAATATTTTCCAGTTCGCCAGTTCCAACAACGGCGTCAACTTCAGGAATGTCTTTGCGAATCTGGTCGCGAAAGCGCTCCACCAGGCATCCCGCGACGACGAGCTTCTTGGCCTTGCCCCCAACTTTGTGCCCGGCCATCTCGAGAATCGTGTTCACTGATTCCTGCTGCGCGCTCTCGATGAACGAGCAGGTATTGACGACGATCACGTCGGCATCTTCGGCGCGGCGTGTCAGTTCGGCTCCGGCCCGCGCCAGCAGGCCCATCATGACCTCACTGTCCACCAGATTCTTGGGGCAGCCCAGGCTGACAAAGCCCACTTTTTGCGGGCGTAGGGGCGGCTGATCTCCCTGGGATTTCTCTTTCTCCAATTCCGGCTCCAGATCAGGGGAATCGCTACGGATGAGGTCCTTGAGCGGCATGCAATCTTTCTATTTTAGCATTCCCCGTCTTATATCCCACGCCGCAGGGCCCCGCGTCGAACTCTTGTGGACCGGGTGCGTCACCGTAAAAGTCACAGAAGGACAGAGTTGTGGGTCAAAAAGTTCGGTCGTCGTGCTAGGCTAGTCCTTACCGCCGTGACAATTTGGAACTACCTCGCAGGAGGAGAAATGTTAGTCAGACGGTTTTGCGTTGCGGTGCTGTCGCTAGTCTTGATGCTGGGGATCTCGGCGGTTGCGCAGGATGAGAAGAACGAGATTGGCGGCATCCTCGGGCGCACTTTTATCAGCGACCAGGGCATCCAGGGAGCGACGTATTTCGATCCCATCATCCATTCCGGCAAAGGTCTGAGTTTCAACGTGGAGTACGCACGCCGGTTGTACGTGGCGCCAGTATTCTCGTTCTCAGGGGAAGTGATGGTCATGTATAACCCCGATGAAGACCTGAATGCGGGGGAGTACGGATTTGCTGTTGTGCCGACCGACTATAAGCAACTCTTCGTGACACCAGCGGTCCGGCTGAACCTTTTCCCGACGACTGCGGTTTCTCCGTGGGTTAGCTTCGGCGGGGGATTCGGTCACTTCAGCGAAGGGAAGTTCCTCGATTACGGAGGAACCAATCCGGGCAAGTCGACGACGACCGGCGTGATTCAAGGTGGAATCGGGCTGGACGTAAAGGCGTGGCGGAAACTCAGCATCCGCTTTGAAGCCCGCGACTTCTGGTCGGGCGAACCGGATTTTCCTTTGGCTGCGACGGGGAAATCCCGCCAGCATAATTTCTTTGTCGGAGGCGGAGCATTCTGGCGCTTCTAGCTTAGTCAATTTCCATCTACAGCTTGGCTAAACCATAGTGCGACGCGAGGGATCCGGGTTTTGCCCACACCACCAGGGTTGCCGCATAGCCACCAAACACCTAAATCCCTCGCTGCACTCGGGATGACCGATCGCTCTGGGACACAGCAATTGTGAAACTGACTCGCGCTGCGAATCAGCAGCCGGATCCCGTTCGGGAGCTAACGGTTTCTTGTGGCTGACTCGACGTCCCCGTACAGCTTTGGCAAAAGCCGGGCATCGTCGGCGGAGTTTCCGAATCTCGCGGATTCGTAGACCTCGGTAAAGCGCGCAACCGGCTCTCTCAGACTTGCGTCCTCAATCCTGCGCACAAATTCATAGGGCGTTTGCGAAGAAGATTTCTTGACTCCTAGTCTCGCCAGGGAGCGAGCCATGCGCTCGTACCACATGGCTGCCGCCTGCCCAGGGGATCGCTCGGGGTGCGACCGCAGGCGCTTCTGGTGCAGCCAGCGGATGATCCATCCCAGATTTGCGAGAAATACCAGACATGCCGCGGCCGTCAGCCCGACGAATGTCCATCGGCCGGGTGCGCGCTCCACACGGTCTTGACTGCGGCGGGCCCAGTGCAACATTGCATCGTAGCGGTGACGAGCCTTGGAGCGGATCCCCTCCCACAGGCCGCGCGTTCCGCTGATCGCAGTCTGACCCAAAACGTACTGGTGTGAGCTGTCATAACTAACGACCCAATCGCGCCAGAACGACGCCATGGCGTCGACGTAGAGGCCAACTCGGGCCCATCCTTGCGGAGTATTAGGCGCGCCTCCGGGCGTAGGGTCAAAGGTTTGCCAGCCGTAGCCCGGGAAGTAGGCCTCGACCCACGCGTGGGCGTCTTTGGCACGGACGACGTAGTTTCCGGTGAGATCGTTGAACTCATCGCTACGGAATCCATTGACTACGCGCGAGGGAATGCCGAGCGTGCGCAGCATGACGGCCATGGACGAGGCGAAGTATTCGCAGTGTCCTTGCTTCCGCTCAAACAGAAAATTCGCAATGGCATCTTTCGGCGGAGTTCGTGGCATTTCGAGGGTGTAGCCCAGGCGAGTTCTCAGGTATTGCTCGAGCGCAGCTGCCTTGTCGTAGTTGTTGTGGGCGGTGGCGGTGACCTGTGCTGCCAGACGCGGCACGCGTGGATCGACCGCTGGCAGGCGCAAATACGCTGCTGCGATCTGCGGAGGAACGTTTTGTCCGGCTGCCCGCAGCTCCTCCACCGGCGGGGTCGCGATATCCGAGTCCGCCTCGTAGCGGCTGACCGCACGCTGGGCGTCGAAGTTGTAGACAGCGCCGCCGGAATCCGCCGACACCAGGCGGTAGCCGCCACTCACGCTCCGGGCCCAGGGAGCGAGGAAGAACACGTTAGTCCCGATCGGCTCCATCAGAACCCGATAGTGAATGATCTGGTGGTGGCCCGCAGCCGGCTTAAGCTGTGAGCTTAAAGATGCGTCCTGAAGTTGCGGAACGGCAAAGCTGTTATCGGGCCATCGCTGGAGCACGAATTGTTCTCGCGGTTTTGACCAGAAGTGCCCGTCGAAATCGCCCAGCGCCACTCCGCGCCAGTGCAGGTCGTAGCGACCCACAGTGTCGCCGTCGATCTGGACGTGCATTACGACCGAATTCGACTGCTGGATCTGGCCGATCTGTCCGAGTTGCACGTGATCACTGAAGCCGGAAGAAAAGTCTGTACCGAAGGAATATCCGCCGAAGTATCCGACCATGCGCCGCGGAATCAGAAAGAACAAAACGGCGGCGAGCGCGAGAATGACGAGCACCAGAGCAGGAGTGATCCGTGCCAGTGAAAACGCGAGGCGACGGTGTTCCTGCGGATCGCTCGAATGTCGGGCCTGGATACTAGCCATGCGCCCCGAGCGACGCATTTCCATCAGCACAAACGTGCCGACGGCCACGAGCAGAAACGCGGCGAAAGAAAACAAAAACACGCTGTCGACGGTCAGCACCGCCGAGGCCAGCACCATCAGGAAGGCGAGGATCGCCAGCATGATGCAGTCGCGCTCGCGCCGCAGGGAGAACATACGCACCACCACGCCAAACAATGCCAGGTGAACGGTGGCGGGCAGGAAACCGCGCGAGACCAGAAAATAATCCGCGGCGAAGAAGACGAAGTAAGCGATAGAGAGTGGCGTCGTCCAGCGCTCGGAGACCACGACTGGACGCCGTTTGGCCAGCAAGTAACCGCGGGCGGCCAACGCGAGTCCGACTACCGCCATCGAAGGCAGGTCGAGTCCGCCGGTGCTAGCTAAAGTTGCAAAGCCAGTTAAAACAAGTAGATACAGGGAGAGCTCGAAGTAGTGGTCGATAGCCCGGGTCAGAGGGATCGGGACGAATTGTGCCGGCCGGGGCGACATTTGCTTGCCGAGCTGATTTCGCAGCATCGATTGCGAGTCCTCATCATTGTTCGATAAACATCACAAGAAGGGAAGGCTTGGCTGCCGAATTCTTGCACCGAAAGTCACATGTTCGTTGCGCGGCCCGAGCGGGCTGAGAGGATCGGGAGGACAAATTGCATCCGGCAACGTGGTGAGCGCAGATGTTTACAGATGCTAAAATAACCAGTCAGGCATCGGTCTCGCGCGACGCACTCCCGCCAACCCCGCCAGGTCCGGAAGGAAGCAACGGTAACGGGCTCTTGCGTGTGCAGCGAGCCTCCGGTGCCTGGCTTTTTCTTCCCCGTTCGTTCCGCTGCGTGTACGAACTATTACACTTCCTTTACGACTCTTTTCGCAACAAAACCTCCGCGGAGCATTCTAAAGACATAATGGCTCGATCAACCGGCGGGCCGCACTCCAAGAGAATGAGGAAAGCGAAATGAGCAGTCACGGTGTTTCTTCGAAAGGCAATGATCCTAACGTCATAATCCGCGTCTCGGGAAAGTTATTTCATGGACACTTGTCCTATCTTGACCAACTCGTGCAGTCCGCCGCCGAATGTCAATTGTGGCCCCTTCTGAATCTCTCGAGTTTGGGGGAACTGGACCGGGCGGCTCTGTATTACCTGATGCGCGGGGAGGATCGAGCTTTCAGCATCGTCTCGTGCCCGGGTTTCATTCGTGAATGGATGGAACACGAACGGGAGCGCGCAGCCGCCTGAGCGCGCCGGCTGATCCTGGTTCTTTTCCCAACCTGGTTCGATGAACCGAAGGAGGGACGCCCCGCGGCGCTCCCTCGCAGAAAGGAAACGGGAGTACAATGCGTGCGGCCCGTGCTCGTCTGCGAGGACGATTCTTCCGCGACGAGAGAAGGAGAGCACGCATGCGTCCCGTTGAACAGGGTGACCTCGGTCTTCTGCAACATCCCGCATCGCAGGAACTTCTGAAGTCGACGATTCCCGCGCGGCTCGCCTACGTCTGGAGCGATGGTACGCCCCGCGTCATTCCAATCTGGTTCCACTGGAACGGTCGCGAAATCGTAATGGCGACTCCGCCCAAGGCGCCGAAACTGAAGGCCCTGGCTCGGAATCCGAAAGTTTCTCTTACCATCGACGACAACACGTTTCCTCACAAAGTACTGCTGATCCGTGGCACCGCCCGCCTGGAGCCGCTCGACGGAATCGTCCCCGAATATGCGACGGCCGCCGAGCGTTATTTCGGTGTCGAGCAGGGCCAGGCATGGGTTAAGAATCTGCGCACGATGATTTCTTCGATGGTGCGGATCACCATCACGCCCGAGTGGGTCGGCCTGCTCGACTTCCAGACTCGCTTCCCGAGTGCGTTAGCGAGCTAGTGGCCTGTCGCAGAACAATCATTACTTAGAGCGGGCCATCTGTTTAGTTGCTTTGGAAAGGGCACGGCTTCAGCCGTGCCGCCCAGAGCTCATAATGACGCGGGCTTTAGCCCCTGAGGGATTCCGCGGACCGATAACGAACTCACCGCGACAGGCCACTAGTTCCCCAGAGTTCGAGCAGCGGCTTCCCGAGACAGTCGTGTTCGTTGGGGCAGATCGCTCGATGCCCATCTCGGCTTGCGCTTTCCGATCGCGCCAACGATACTGAGATATCGCCGATACCTATGAGAACAACTATTTCTCTTTCTTCTCCATCCGCATTGGAATCCGAATCGCTGGTGGCTGTGGTACTGGACCACGCCGAGCCCGTGCCGAACCAAAAGGACGGCAAGCCGCAACTCCAGGTCGCCAGCAGCGATCCAGCCGTGCAGTCAGTGTCGGCCGACCTGCTCTCGAGCGGCGAAGTGACCGGCAAGCCGTTTGAGACCAACCTGATGCACCGGCCCGTTACCGTGATGGCCAAGCGCCTGCTGCTGGTGTCGGGCGGCAGCGCGAAAAAGTTCTCGAGTTATGACCTCCGCCGTCTCGCGGGAGTCGCCGCTCGTGCGCTCAAGTCGCGCGGGATTCGCAGTTTTGCTTTCATTGCCCCATCGGGCATTCCGGCGGAAGAAGCGGTCCGCGCCATCGTGGAGGGAGCGCACATCGGCAATTTCGATCCAGACTACTACCGCAGCGACCGCAAAGATCAGAAGATTGATTCGATTACGATCGTGACGGCGGGCGATAAGAACGCGCTGGAGAAAGCAGCGGCCGAAGCGCAAATCGTCGGCGAATCGCAGAATTTCACGCGCGATCTGGTGAATGAGCCCTCCAATCGCATGACCCCTACGATTCTGGCCGAGCGCGCAAAGAAGATGTGCGCCGAAGTCGGGCTGAAGTGCGAAGTGTTCGGCGCAGACAAGATCAAAGAGATGAAGATGGGCGCATTCTGGAGCGTGGCTCAAGGTTCTGACGAGCCTCCGGCGCTCATCGTCATGAAATACGAACCCGTCGGCGCGCCGAGCACGCCCGTGCTAGGCCTGGTGGGGAAGGGAATTACGTTCGACACTGGCGGCATCTCGATCAAGCCCGCGGACGGCATGGAAAAAATGAAATACGACATGGCCGGCGGTGCCACCATGATCGGTGCCATGCGTGCCATCGCGCTGTTGAAGCCGAATGTGAAGGTCATCGGCATTGTGTGCGCGACGGAAAATATGCCCTCGGGCAAAGCGCAAAAGCCGGGCGATGTGCAGATCGCCATGTCCGGCAAGTCCATTGAGATCATCAATACCGACGCGGAAGGCCGTCTGGTGCTGGCCGACGGTCTTTATTACGCGCGCCAGTTGGGCTGCACGCATCTGGTCGACGCGGCCACGCTCACCGGCGCGGTCGTGGTCGCGCTCGGCTACAACAATGCGGGAGTCTTCGCTAACGACGACCAGTTGTACGAGCGATTTCACAGCGCCAACGCGCGCGCCGGCGAAAAAATGTGGCGCTTGCCGCTGGATGATGAATATAAGGAGCAGATTCGTTCCTCAATCGCCGACATCCTGAATTCCGGCGGCCGCTGGGGCGGCGCCATCACGGCCGCCATGTTCCTGAAGGAGTTCGCCGAAGAGACGCCGTGGATTCACCTCGACATCGCAGGCACAGCCTGGATGGAGGAGCAGAAGCCATGGATCGCCAAAGGCCCGTCAGGGATCGCGCTGCGAAGCCTGGTGGAGTTTGTGAAGAGTTTCGCGGGATAAAGCCAAGCCCGTGATTTGCTCCAGCTTCGCACGGATATTGTCTCAATGCTATATGCGTAGGGTGCCGGCGCACGCCCGTAGCGGCTGAGCTGCTGTGCAGGCACGGTCATTAGGCCGTTGATTCGAGACGAATCGACCAGTACGACGAGGAGACGAAGAGAAAATAGAGACTGATGACGACCGTTGAGAGAATCCGGCGCGGTTGCTATAATCGGGGGCGTTCCACACGCTTCCAGCGTTGGTTCGGTTCGCTCCGCCTTCCTACCGCAATCTGCCGGAAGCGAACGGTGCCCGCAGCCCGCCTAGCGGGTTCGAAAATGTGGCCAGGTAGCTCAGGTGGTAGAGCGCAGCCCTGAAAAGGCTGGCGTCGGCGGTTCAACTCCGTCCCTGGCCA
>CAWFUU010000038.1:0-434659 GCA_963819035.1 uncultured Acidobacteriaceae bacterium
CAGGAAAATTTGACAATTTCCCCAATGTGCTTAAAATGCGCCCCTCAGTTTTATCTGATTGGGTTGTTAGCTCAGCTGGTAGAGCAGCGGACTCTTAATCCGTTGGTCGTGTGTTCGAATCACACACAGCCCACCAAAGAATTTTAAGATAAGTTTCATGCAGCTAAAGTGCGATTGCGGCTGCTACATATTAGGGCACCTTTCGGGGTGCCTTTTTGCATTTTAGGTGGCGTTATACCGATAGTCCGTGGGTGGTATAGCGCAAGACTGATCGATATTTTGTTTGGAATGCTACACCAGCTTCTTCAACTGATACAGCCTTTCCAGCGCTTCCTTCGGACTGAGTTCATCCGGTTGTACTTCGCGCAACGCCGCCAACAGCGGATGCTCTTCCGCTTCTTCTGGCTTCAATGCGCCTTGTGGTCGAACAAGTCTCCCTGCGGACTCTGTGCGGCGCTGTTCTGTTCCAGTACGCGCAGTTGTTTTTTCGCGCTGCGGATGACGCTTTGCGGCACGCCCGCCAGTGCGGCGACTTGCAGGCCGTAGCTCTGGCTGGCTGCGCCTTCGTTGACCGCAGTGCAGGAACACGATGCTGTGCTGGTGTTCGATGGCGGACAGGTGCACGTTGGCGAGTTGCTGGAATTCTTCGTTCAGGCGCGTGAGTTCGAAGTAGTGGGTGGCGAACAGGGTGTAGCTGCGGTTGCTTTCCAGCAGGTGACGGGCGATGGCGTAGGCGAGGGCGAGGCCGTCGAAGGTGGAGGTGCCGCGCCCGATTTCGTCCACCAGCACCAGGCTCTTTTCGGTGGCGTTGTGCAGGATGTTGGCGGCTTCGGTCATCTCGACCATGAAGGTGGAGCGTCCGCTGGCGAGGTCGTCCGATGCGCCGATGCGCGTGAATATCTGGTCGATCTCGCCCAGCACGGCTTGCTGCGCCGGGACGAAGCTGCCGACATGCGCGAGCAGCGCGATGAGTGGCGACCTGGCGCATGTAGGTGGATTTACCGCCCATGTTGGGGCCGGTGATCAGCAGCATGCGGCGCGCGTCGTTGAGCGTGGTGTCGTTGGCGATGAATTGCTCGACTTGCGCTTCCACCACCGGATGGCGTCCTTTGACGATGCTGCATCGCGGCTTCGTCGCACGAATTGCGGCGCGCTGAAATTCAGCGTGGCGGCGCGCTCGGCGAAGGTGGCGAGCACATCCAGTTCGGCGATGGCGGCGGCGATGCGTTGCAGTTGCGGGATGTGCGGCGCGAGTTGATCCAGCAGTTGTTCGTAGAGCAATTTCTCGCGTGCCAGTGCGCGGTCGTTGGCCGACAGCGCCTTGTCCTCGAACGCCTTGAGTTCCGGCGTGATGTAGCGCTCGGCGTTTTTCAGCGTCTGGCGGCGGCGGTAATCGTCCGGCACGTTGACGGATTGGGCTGCGCTCACTTCGATGTAGAAACCATGCACGCGGTTGTATTCCACTTTCAGCGTGGTGATGCCGGTGCGCGCACGTTCGCGCGCTTCCAGCTCCAGCAGGAAGTCGCCGCAGTTGGTCTGGATGCCGCGCAATTCGTCCAGATCGGCATCGAAGCCGTCGGCGATCACGCCGCCTTCGCGCAACACGCTGGAGGGTTCGGCTTTCAGGGAGCGTTGCAGGGTGGCGACGAGCTGCGCATCGGCTTGCAGTGCGTCGGCCAGCGCTGCAATCAGCGGTGTATCGCAGGCAGCCAGTGCGGCATGCAGTTGCGGCAAGGTCAGCAGCGTGTCGCGCAGGCCGGACAGGTCGCGCGGACGCGCACTGCGCAGGGCGATGCGCGCGGTGATGCGTTCCACGTCGACGCTGGGTTTCAGGTGTTCATGCACAGGTGCGGTGCAGCTTCCCCCAGCTTGTCTACCGCATCCAGCCGTGTCTCTGCAGGGTGGCGCGCTCGCGCAGCGGATGATGCAGCCAGTGGCCGAGCAAGCGGCTGCCCATGTTGGTGGCGCAGGTGTCGAGCAGGGAGAGCAGGGTAGGGGCGGGTTCGCCGCGCAGGGTCTGGGTGATTTCCAGATTGCGCCGCGTGGCGGCATCCATGCGCACGTAACGCTCCGCGCTGTAAACCTGCAGGCTGCGGATGTGGCTGATGGCTTGGCCTTGGGTGAGTTTGGCGTAACCGAGCAATGCACCGGCGGCTTCCAGCCCCACGCTGAAATCATCGCAACCGAATCCGGCTAAATCCAGTGTGGCGAATTGCTGGCACAGCGCGCGCCGCGCAGTATCCAGCATCGAAATGCCAGTCGGGCAGCGTCTTGAGTGATGCATGGTTGTTGGCCTGGAGGCGAGGTGTTTTCCGCATGCAGGATTTCCGAAGGTTGCAGGCGTTCCAGTTCGGCGGGCAGATTTTCGGTGTCAGTCTCGCACACGAAAAATTGCCCCGAGGCCAGATTCATCCAGGCCAAGCCCAGCTTGCCATGGTGCTCGTGCAGTGCCAGCAGCAGGCTGTCGCGCTTCTCTTCCAGCAGTGCGGAGTCGGTCAGCGTGCCGGGGGTGACGATGCGCACTACTTTGCGCTCGACCGGGCCTTTGCTGGTGGCGGGGTCGCCGATCTGTTCGCAGATCGCGATCGATTCGCCCCGTGTGTGCCGCAGCTGAACGTCAGCAGTCCTGCCAAAGCTGCGATGCACTGCTGCAGCCGTAGCGTGGCCGGGACATTGCATGGCCCGCGACGGGCAGATTTACCTGCGCATCTCGCGTCGACTGGTACCCGACCGGCCTTTGCGTCGGACAATTTATCCTCCATGTACCGCTGTCGGGGCCGACAAGACCATCCGACACGGAACAAACACAGACCTTCCGGCTTGGCCCCTATTGTGAAGCGTCGTGGTGGGGCTTGCCCAAGCGGACATCGATTCCAACCATCGGTCCGTACACATTGATGCCGTAGTTCGTGAATTTTGGTTCGGACAAATAGCCATTCGATACATGCATGTAGTTCATACCAGCTGAAAATGAATACTTGGGACTGAGGTTATATCGCACCCCAGTTCCCATGTCGTAAGTGAACGTGAGGTTTTGTCCCTGCGCAAACAGAACTCCCAAGGGTTCCTTTGCATCTATGTACCCGACGCCACCTCGTTCGTCGAAATAGGGCACGATTCTCCAGTTGCGGTGGACAAAATTTCGCCGGATACCGAAGATGAAGGCAAAGTAGTGGGTTTCGGGCCCCCTTGGAATCAAGGTCGCGGAGAGGCTAAAGGTGAAATCGAAGTTGCCGCGGAAAATCCAGCGACCTTTGACATCGTTCACGTGCCACCGCAACGAAGCAATCACGGGTATCAGGGTATATTTCAAAGGCGTTTCGTTATAGCTATCGCCAACGGCAAAGTCGTACACAAACGGAATATTGACAGGATGCCATCCCGTCTCGAAGGAGAATTCGAGCTTGTTCCTGTAATAGACGCTTTGATTGAAATCGATGGGTTTAGAAGGCCGTACGATTTTAGCCGGTGGCGTTGCAGCCTCGGCGTTTTCGTGTATTGTCTTCAATCGGTCGCTCCGATTGAAGCGCCCGTGACTGGGACAATTGTCTTGGGGTGGAGAACCAGGCGGCACAGCGAGTGGTCGACACGCACAATCCGGAGAGAACCGCAGAGGGTTCTAACGGCAAAATCTCGGCGGAAACCTCGTTTGCGGGTACTGCGCTGTTCACTGCCATCGTCAACGTCGCGGTGTCGTCGAAGCTGTCTCCGGTATCTGCCGTGCGAAAAGTGTGGTTGTCGCGCAATTCCGCTCTGGCAGTTCGTTCTTGAAGGTCAGTGATAATGCTTTTCTGCGTCTTCGCCTGCGTCGCAAGCCCGACCCATCGTTTTGCCGACTTCTGGCCGATCTGAAAGCCCTCGACTTCCGACGGCTTTAGAGTCGGGGAAGCTTGAATGCCGGTTGTTAGAGGGCTCTGCGGAGCAAGGTTTCGCAGCCAGCGAGGCGCCGGTATGTCATCCTGCCGAATCTGCGTCTGCTGCCCCGTGTTCGGTTCCCGTGGGGATCCAGTCGACTGGGCTACCGTACCCGCCACAAAGTCCGTCGCCAACAATAGAGCAGCCAGGCGCACGGACGCACGCACTCCCCGCCCTAACGGTCCGGTTCCAGGAATCAGCACGATCGGCTCCCGCCAGGCACGACTCTCTCAGCGCCTTCCGGATGCAGCGGCCGATGCCATTCCTTTAACTCTATGAAAATACGATTGCTCATCAACATGAATTACGCGGATCGCAAGCAGCCAGAAGTCCACTAGGATACAAGACGCATGCGGGTTGGCGTCAAGGTGATCTTCGATCCGCGTGGGTCAAGTTGCTTTCGTTAGGTTCCGCCGCGAGGCGGTTTTCCGGGCGTGAGCGCCTCAGGATTGTGGCTGACGCGCCGCCGAAAGCATTAGCGCCTGGCCTTGCCGCCACAGCTTCATGGGCCAGTCCCGATCCATGCAGGGGCGCTCGATCAGAAGGAAGAAGGTTCCGCAGAAAAGCAGCACCACGGGAACAATCAGGCAACATTGCAGGGCAAAGTACAGCCAGAAATTCTCCCCAAAGTGCAGGCTTGCCGAGAAGTGTTTTACCCCGTAGATGATGATGAAGTGGAACAGGTAGATGCTGTAGCACATCCCGCCAATGTTGGTGATGATCGGATTACTGAAGATCGCGGAGCAGATTCGTCCGCGAAATGCCGCGAGATATAGAAGCACGATCACAAAGGGAAGCACGATGTGGCCGCTGTCGCGGCCCAGGAACCACACCAGCGGCCAAAGACAGAAGGCGAGAGCGTCCCAAAGGAACGACGGCTTCCCTTCTGAGCGCGTCAAATGTAAGTCAACAACGAGAAAGCCGGCAAGGAAAAATGCTACGTAATAGAGGATGGAGTAATGCAGATGCGTGCTCCGATAGAGCGGGTTGCTGAGAAAGCCGACGGCCAGCATCACGGAAAGAATCAGGCCGCGGCGCAGACGCGGGTCAGCGATGGCAAATAACATCGACAAGAGCGGGACTAGCACATAAAACTGGACCTCGACCTCGAGAGACCAGGCGACCGTATTCACGGCGCCGGGGAACCCCCCGAAAATCAGGTTGTGCAGGTAGACCGAACTGGCGGCTAGATGAGGTGCCATGTTGCTGAACGAGCGATGCGCCACCACAAACTGCATGGCCGCCCACGCCATCAAGCTCAGAAAATAAGGCGGCTCGAGCCTCGTGAGCCGCCGCATGAAATATTGCTTTAAGCTTACCTTCGGGGCGTGCAGCAGGTAACGGGAAGCAAACGGGACTCCGAGGATGAAGCCGCTGATGCCGTAGAAGAGTTCGACGCCGCGTTTGGCAAGGTCGGTATTGAACGGGACGGGTTGCGGAATGGCGCCGATCTCCAGCGCGGCATAAATATGGAAGAAGACCACCGAAGCGATGGCGACGAAGCGCAATCCATCGATCTCGGGGATGAACCGCTTCTGCGTCGTAATGCGACGGAACTGCAGCATTCGCGTGGAGGAGAACAGCATAGCACGGGGGTGTGGCTTGAAGGGTCATTTACCAAATCCCCTACGGCGCTCTCCGTCTAAACTCGACGCGCGGTGAGTACGGTGGTGCCGTGGGCGAAAACTTCAAGTCTTCATTCTTGACTGAGACTGTGGGTGGTGGAGAGGCAGCTCGTGCCGGAGATAATTACTGGAGAATCAACCTCCGAAGGTGGCTGGGGTCGGGCTATCCGGGGTGCCGAGACCACGCACGGCAAATGCTCGGATTCATTCGGTGTGTTTGTGGCCCGCGCGGACAGGCTAGCCTACGCGTGCTCGACGGCTGTGGATTTTGCCCGTTTGCTATCGCGGATTTGCTCCGTAGTGAACTCGCCTCCGCAAACACTGCAGCGCCAGCCAGGAGATGCCGCGTGTGCGATAAAGGGCGCTGATTGTTGATCGGCGCGCCTGGCTCTCACCAGTTCGCTACTGCAGTGTGGACACCGTCGTTGAATCATAAGCTCCTGCGGACGAAACGTCTCCTCACTCTCTGGAAGATTAGTTGCCAGGGTGGATCGTTCGAGCCTCCTCAACCGTGAGCCGGGAAGGATCGCAATAGCCGTACCCCTTCAGACAAGCCACGTAATTGCGCTTATGCTCTGCATCGGCCAGTGTCTTGGCTTCCGTGGCCGTCAGTTTTGTGTAGTCACAGGTTTCGTGCCCGTCCGTGCACGCCGCCAGGTTGCGCCGGTGTTCTGAATCGGCTGTTTGTTTCGCTTGCGGCGCAGTCAGTTTAGAGTGGTCGCACTCGTCCCAGCCGTTATCACAATTCTGTGCGTTGCGCTGGAGTTCGGCCGCGTCCGCGTCCCTGGTTTGCGAAGGAGTTAATTGAGTCTGATCACACGCCCCCGAGCCACCCTCACAGTCAGATGCATTGATCTGGTGCCTGGCGATGTTCACTCTCCCGATTTCCGCCGGAGTCAGTTTGGAACGATCGCAAGCTCCCGTTCCATCCTTACAGGCGGCGAGATTGCGCTTGTGCTCCTCTGCGGCCATCTCGCGGGCTTCAAACGCGGTCAGTTTGGAGTGGTCGCAGGACTGCATGCCGTCGTTGCAGTCGGACACGTTCCGCTGGTGATCGGCCAGGGCCAATGCAATTGTTTCCGGTTCAGTGAGTTTTGAACGATCACAAGAATCGTAGCCATTCCTGCAGTTCGCAACATTACGCCCATGACTGGCGAGCGCCACGTCAGCCATCTGTGCGGGACTCAACTTGGACTGATCACAGGACTCCCTACCGGCCTTGCAGGCATCCAGATTCTGCGCCAGGTCGGAGGACTGAGCAACGACCAGAATCGGCCAGAGACTAAGACAGGCTACTTGCGCCCAAAGATACTTCCGAAAGCTAGTTTTCATACTGTTCACCTTCTGCACGGCCTTTTAATACGTCCACAAAAAGAGTCCGCCCTTAAAGCTTCGTTGCACCGACCGGAACCGGTGCGCGGCTCCGGCCAGCTACAGAAATCACGGACATCTTCTAGCTGCAATTACTTGTTGCCTTCTTTTGCTTCGGCAATCTTGGCCTGTTGGCCTGCCTCGGACACAGCCTTGATGAATGCGTCTGCGCTTGCCGGAGTTGCTGCTTTTCCCGAGAGGATGCTGCGGAACATCATGTGCTTGCCGTAGATGGCGTGAGTGGAGTCGTTGTCCTGCTCCACGACTGCGCCTTCCAGCGTCAGGCCGGCGAACACGCCCTTCGAGCGCGAGTAGGTCAGCATCTCAGTGTTCATCTTCCAGTCCGTTCCCGCGGACGCATGACGGCCAACCGGACCGGCGGCGACTGATCCTTCACCCGTGAGCTCAAACTTGCTGGAGAGCAGATGCTGGAAGCCTTGGTCGTTCATGACCAGCATGACCAGGTCTACGTCTTCAACACCGATCTGCAATCCCCAGCTTCCTCCGCCAACGGAGACGAATGCGGGGGCGCTCCAGCCTTCGGCCGTACGGCAAGTGGCAACGCCGCGTCCGTGCTTGCCACCAAAGACGAAGCCACCTTTGATTAGGTCTGGCACGACCAGAATGCACTTTGCGTTGCTCAGTACTTCTTCGGGGATGCCTTTGTCAGGAGTGGACATAATCGCGTGCAGAACTGTTACAGACCGTTGCAGGCGGTCCACCGAGTCTTCGCGTGCCGAACCCGCCCACGCGTAATGTTCCAGCCATGCCCACGACGCTCATCAACAACAGTGACATTGTTTTCTTCATGAAAGTTTTCCTTTAGGAGCTGCAGAACTAAGAGGAGAGAGCTTCAGATTGCTGACTTAGTTCAGAGGACCTGAAAGAGAGAGAAGAAGTGCTCGTCTCTGAAATCATGATCGCTTACGCAGAAAGGAATAACTGATCTGAATTGCTCACTTAGCTCGGGGAATGCTAGTAGCCCCGATTCGATTCGGCATGCGCATTCGGTTCAAAGCGAGCAATTTTGCTCAGAATCGTACCCCGCTGTGTGAGACCTTTGGACTGGTCAGAGAATGGTGAGTCTTGTCGATGACATCCATATCGCATCCATTTCTTCCGCGCATGCGTAGCCTGCGCGCCTTCCTCGCCGCTTCCTTGAGGAAATTCCTGAAGATGGAACCCCACGATGGCGACTTCGCCTCGCAGCGGATGTGCCCCTCTTGTGGACTCATCACGCCGCGCCACGAAACGCGTTGCCTGGAGTGCGGCAAGTCGTTCAAGCCCGCCTGAAGTCCAGCACGACGCAGAAAGCTGTTCGTAGTCCTTTACCGTCAGGAGCACCTCAATGAGAAAACAGTACCTTCACCTCTCCGCCTATCCTTGTGACACTTGCGCCGGCCCGGTCGTCGCTGGCTCGCTGGCGGTTCGCGAGAATGAGATATCGAAAGAAACCGACATCCGACAAGTGGGAGCGATCTGCCTGTCGTGCGGCCAACGGCAAAGCGAGGCGAAGGCACCAGCGCGCGCTCGGCATCTGCTGCCGATGGAGTGGGCCCAGTCGATGCAATCCAGGCTTCCTATCTGACCACAGCTTTTGTGGAAGGACTCAATCGTGCAGAACTGCGCTGAGCAGTGAATGCGAGGCAATTTCCGAGAGTGTCTAAAAAGGAACAGACATTCAAACCGAGAACGATGTACTGTTGCCCCAGTTTAGAACACTGGACCCTCGGTCATGGGTTAGTGGTGCAAGAGCGACCATTCAGACCCTCTCGACCGAGTCACTTCCCCAATTCACACGCAGGAACTTTAAGGCCGGACTCCTCCGGCCTTTCTGCGTCGTCAGGCATCCTGAGGTACTAGGATCGCCCTTTTTCTTATCGACTCTAGTCGTGCAAAACGACATTGAGCAGCGAACTGTGGACCTGCAGCGCGCCTTCTGAGCCGCCCGCGTAGTGAATGAAACCCAGCTTCCTGAACCGGTTCATGAAGAAGCTGACCCGCGAGCGCGTTGTTCCAACCATCTCCGCCAGGGTTTCCTGGCTGATCTTGGGGACCACGGTTTCAGGGATGCCGTCCTTGCCAAAGTGAGCGAGCAACAGGAGAACGCGGGCCAGTCTCTTTTCGCTGGAGTTGAACAGTTGGTCGACCAGATCCTCTTCGTAACGAATGTTTCGCTCCAGCAGGTACGCCACGAACATTTCAGAAAGCGCGGGTTCGCGATGAAGCGCATCCATCATCGCCTTCTTCTCCACCCGCAGAATCTCGCAATCAGTCATCGCTGCCGCGGAGCCCATTCGCTGGAGCTGACCTGCCAGGGAGCCTTCTCCGAAGAAATTCCCTTCGCTCACGATCGCGATCGTCGCTTCCTTGCCGATCTTGGATACGACGGTGAGTCTCACCTTACCCTTCTGAATATAAAAAACCGCGTCGGCTCCGTCTCCTTGCGCAAATATCGGATCCTTCTTCGCTACCGTCAGAATCTTCCGGCCATCCCCAATGGTCGCCAGGAAGGTGTTGGGGTCGAATCCACCGTTTTTATTGGCTGCCAACTTGGGTCTCATCTCCTTCCAGTATAGTCTCCCCGGCGGAATCCGATTCACGAACTTCGCACGGTCTCATCCCGTGAAGTCTCGCCCTTGCCGCGCCACGTTCTAGCAAGATTGATCACTTTTGATCAGTTTTGCTTCGCCTCCGGTCTCACAATGGGACTGCAAACAGACGGGCAATCACACCACTACTAGGGGAGCCATGCCACCAACTGTTCAGGTTGGCACGATTTTGATGAAGGAATGGCCCGGGATAAGGCAACTTCTTGGGTTGGAGAGTGAGCCCTGCTGGGGAGAGTGGAGTCTGCTCAAGGTCCTGGATGGCTTCGCCCTCGATCGTAAGATCCATGCTGCCGGGTGGAACTTCTTTTTCATGGCGGCAGAGGTCAAAGTGATGTTCTTTGGCTCTCTTGGAGCGGCGAAGGTGCAGAATGCGTTGAAGCGGATTCTAGAGAAGGCTAAGCAGCAACAGTTCAATGGCCTGGAGGTAACTGAAATAGTTGCCAGGCGTTTCCTCGGCGTCCCGTACGTGACCGTTTCTGCCCATTCGCGGCATCTGCAACAGAGCTGCTATCTGGATAGCACCGAAGCACGGCAGACGTCCCAGCACGACGCGGAGTGGGCCAGAGGTTGATGGGCACAGGTGAAGTCCGGAAAGGACGAAGATCGATGTTTACCAAGACCATAAAGTGGGGTGCAATTGCAGCCTTGATCGTGGGCGCATTCCCGCACTCGACGCGGAAGTATGCACTCTTCTTGCAGTTTGTGATTGTGACAGCATCCATTGTCGTTCTTGCGCAAGCCGCAACGCTGCGTCGGTATGTTTGGATGGCCCTATTTCTTGTGGTTGCCTGTATCTTTAATCCTGTTTTTGCTGTCCCATTCTCCAGCTATAACTTCGGGATAGCGAGCACCTTCGCAACCTTACTATTCTTCTTCTCGCTGGAGCTACTGAACCCGAAATCTGGGCTGTCGGTAGCTTCAACCACTGATCGCGTGCCTGACAGAGAGTCACTATGAAAAACGATCGGAGTCTCGACCACATTCTCGAGTCTGCCGTGATTTCAAGCTGGACGGCTTTGACGCATGGCGCGGAAGGCGGCTTGATTCATATCGAATACGGCTTTGTTGCATGCGGAACGTTGGACTATCTGAAAGTCTGGTCATCTCTCACCCGAGGCCATTGGCTTCTGGCTTGTGAGTATTGGATGTCGGCATCCTCATTCCACAGCACCGGTGTTCGCTTCGACAATGGATACGAGTCCGAACGTCTGGCGCACATTCTGGAATGTGTGATGCAACACCAGGGTGAATTTGATCTTCCCCAGAACCTCGGACGGCAAGGATTGCTCCAGATTTCAACGCCCACCAAGGAAGAGATCGCGGAGGCTGGCGAGTTGGTTCACAGAACCTTCGAGCGTCTCGGCTCAGTACTCGCCGAACCCGCGCTGGTCTGAACCTCCACTCCACTCACTTTTCCGCACCAGCTAAGCGCCGATCTCGATGTGGTTCTGTGCGGGGCAGGCCGGTACTCAGTTCGCACTTTTCGCCCGGCTTAGCACCGCACGTGGGACAACGAACCGCCAGCGCTTCTTTCTGCGTGATTTTCATGCCTATATAATGCGCGGTTGCTCGCCAGCAAAATGGTCAATAGTGACCATCACGCAATCCTTTGCGAGGCGCATGATCTCTCTAGAAAAAGGGCAGGGCCAGCGTTGCAAGCTGTGGCGGCACTGTTTCGAATGATCGCCGCGTCTCCCCTCGACCTTTTCTCAGGAGCGATCACATGCCCAACGAATCAGCTACGGACGCGAACAAATCCCCCGAACCGCCGCGGACGTATCCAGGAGCACCGCCTGACTCGCCAACTGAACGTATCTATGAGCCCTATGCTCAGAAAGGGTTGCATGACGCTTCATATAAGCCTTACTCCGAGAAGGCTGTGCTGCCTGATCCCCCTTATGAACCTTACAAGGGCATTTAGTCGCTGGCAAAGGTGATGCGAACCTACCGCGCAACTCTATGAGTCGGAGCACCTTCCCGTTCAATGGGCGTCTGCCCGAATTGATCTCGGAACTGGTCAAAAGTGCACAGTTTAAAGCAAATGAACCAACTACCGTAAAATTGCCAGAGATTGCTCAGCGTGGAGCATGCTATGTACATCAACGAAAGACAACTCGCGATAGCCGTGCTGGAAGGTCTGAGAGAAGACTTGACTTATGCTCACCTCAACAGTGGGAGCCGTATCCTCGACGTAGCCGACCTGCGCCAATATATCTATGAGCAGATCAGCCGGATTAGGACAAACGCATATTTCACCTCCGCGCTGTACGGCAATAACGACGCCAAGGGATATGCCACCAATAAAAGTAGCGGCCACAACGGCAAAGCACCTCTATAGCGCCGGTGGTAATATTCAGCACTAGCCGCTAGGAACAACATACGTGCCAAGGTTTCTTGGGCAGCGCGTTCCAGCCGCGGTTTGACAACGTTTGCGCCAAAGACTAACATCGTAAGTGAGCGAGCTATCTCTTGTTACTCATTCAGGTCCTCTGAACTAAGTCAGCTCATCTGAAGTTGCTCCTCTTAGCTTCCCCCCGAAGGAGGAATTGCATCATGACACTATTGACCCGTTGGGATCCTCTCCGTGACCTAGCCACCATGCAAAACCGTATAAACCGTTTCGTTCGTGAGTCGTATAACCCTGAAGGCCCAGAAGAGGCTTTGACGACCACCAGCTTTGCACCACCGGTGGACATCTACGAAGACGAGCACACCATTGCTGTGAAGATGGAAGTCCCGGGTATCGATGAAAAAGACATTGATGTCCGCATCGAGAACACCACCCTCACCGTGCATGGCGAGCGCAAGATCGAAAAGGAAGAGAAAGAGGAGAACTTCCGTCGCATCGAACGGCAGTACGGAAGCTTTACCCGCTCGTTCACGCTCCCCAGTTCGGTAGATATGGGGCAAGTGAGCGCCAACTATGACAAGGGCGTGCTGAAGATTAGTCTCGCCAAGAAGGCCGAAGCCAAGCCCAAGCAGATCAAGGTGAACGTAGGCAGCGAGAAGACCCTCGAAGCCAAGGTTCACGGCAAGGCTGCATAAGTACAGCAGGCGGTGAAGGATTGGGAGGTGGTTTCCTCGCCTCCCGTTTGTTTCTCACCCGAGCGAACAGGAGAGATCATGACCAACATCAAGTTTGTTGTAAGAGTGAGCCGGCGCGGTACCCGCGCACCTGCCTACGTGCAGCGGATTGATCGGCTTCCCGTCCAGATGACCACCAACCGCAAGCTGGCTCTGTTGATGGGAAAGTTCACGGCCGAAGACGCGATTAAAGCAATCCAGAATTCTCAGTGTGTTCCGGAGTTGTTGCCCGTACAGGTGAAGACCCAGTAGACGCCCGCGCCCTGCGGGAAGCGGCCTCCAAATATCTGCATATCTGCAAACCCGAGGCGCGACTGGTCAATTTTGACCATTCCGCAAGCTCCCTCTCGTTGAATACTGAAGAGAGGTGAAGCTGCGTGTTACCCAGACCCCAAACCACGAGCCGAACCCGTCCGCAATCCTGTCTCTCCAAGCGGTGATTGTTCGGAACGATCGGAAAAAGTGGTTTCTTGCAGAACATGTTCTTCACCAGATTAGGAGCAAATGTCGCTACCGAATACTGTGTTTCCCCCCAAGGGCACCTTGGAAGTGGTCAGCCCTAGCCTAGCCCTGCGAGACAGGGTTGCCACGGTGCGTACACGGTCGCAGTCGGAGCCGTCGCTCCCGAGCCGAATCGCGGTGATCGGGAATTATCTTCCACGACATTGTGGAATAGCGACGTTCACCACTGACCTGTGCAGCGCAATTTCCGAAGAATACGGGGCTGCTCGACTGTTGGCGCTGCCAGTGAACGACACGCAACAGGGCTATGACTATCCCGCACGAGTACGCTGGTCGCTCGCACAAGACGACGTGCAGTCGTATCAGGAAGCCGCTGAGTTTCTGAACTTCAACAACATCGACATGGTGTGTCTGCAGCACGAGTATGGAATCTTCGGCGGTCCAGCCGGAAGCCATATTCTGCACCTGCTGCGTGGCCTGAAGATGCCCGTGGTAACAACGCTGCATACAGTTCTGCGCGAGCCAGACCCAAACCAACTGATGGTGATGGAAGAGATCGCAGAACTTTCGGACCGTCTCATTGTCATGAGCCAGCTGTCGTCACAATTCCTGGAGGAGATCTTCAAGGTTCCCGGCAGCAAGATCGACATGGTGCCGCATGGAGTTCCAAATCTGCCTTTCCTGGATCCGAATTTCTACAAGGACCGTTTTGGCGTAGAAGGCAAAGCGGTTCTGCTCACGTTCGGCCTGCTCTCTCCGAACAAGGGGATCGAAAACGTAATTCAGGCATTGCCGCAGGTTCTATCTAAACACAAAAATGTGGTTTACATCGTCGCAGGCGCGACCCATCCTCACATCCTCCGTCGCGACGGGGATAAGTATCGAGACAGTTTGCAGGCTTTGGCGAAGGAAATGGGAGTGGAATCAGAAGTGATCTTCCACAACCGCTTCGTCAGTCCGGAAGAGATGGTCGAATTCATTGGCGCCGCTGACATTTATATCACTCCGTATCGCCACGAAGCCCAGGTGGTTTCCGGAACACTTGCCTACGCACTGGGGGCAGGCAAGGCGATCATCTCGACTCCTTATTGGCACGCGATTGAGTTGTTAGACGACCGTCGTGGCGCGCTAGTGCCCTTCCAGAATCCCGGTGCTATCGCACAGAAGACGATTGAACTTCTCGATACTCCTGCGATACGCCACGCCATGCGCAAACGCGCCTATCTGTTCGCTCGGGAGATGATCTGGAAACGAGTGGCCCAAGGTTACATGGAAAGTTTCGCGCGCGTCCGTAGCGACCGCATGGAAACTCCAAAAGTGCAGTTCTCGGCCCGGATAACCTCCAAAGCGCTGGATCAGTTGCCGGAGTTGAAGCTAAGTCACTTGAACCAGATGACCGACGACACTGGAATGCTGCAGCACGCAATCTTCACGATCCCGAACCGTAGAGAGGGCTACACCACGGACGACAATGCTCGCGCCCTGATACTTGCTGTGCTGCTGGAGCACCTGGATAAGAATCGGTTTGGAGAGGCAGGTTTGCCTCCTGCAAAGTCCGCAGGCTTGTATTTGTCGTTCCTGGAGCATGCGTTTAATCCGCCGAAAAGTAGATTCAAGAATTTCCTCCGCTACGACCGCCGGTGGAATGAGCCTGTGGGCTCGGAGGACTGTCACGGGCGTGCTCTGTGGGCACTGGGGACGGTTCTAGGCCGATCCAAGGATCAGGGATTGAGGGGTGCGGCCGGGCGCTTGTTCGAGTTTTCTCTACCTACAATTCTGGAATTCAGCAGTCCGCGAGCCTGGGCCTACACTCTGCTCGGAATTCAGGAATACCTTACTTCGTATCCTGGAGATCGGGACGCGCAGAAAGTGCGATCTGCCCTCAGCCGCCGACTGCTCGGAATGTATGAATCAATCCGAAGGCCAGATTGGAAATGGTTCGAAAATGTTGTCGCCTATGGCAACGCGAGACTACCCCAAGCCCTGCTGCTCGTAGGCTCAGCCTGCTCGGATGATCGCATGATTTCCGCCGGCCTCGAAGCGCTGGATTGGCTCTCAAGCACGCAATGCTGCGAAATCAACCGTCACTTTGTTCCGATCGGATCGCAAGGCTTCTATCGCCAGGATGGCGAGAAGGCCCGATTCGATCAACAGCCGCTCGAAGCCGCCGGCGCGGTTTCTGCTAGCTTGCAAGCGTACCGCGTAACGGGTGACAACCGCTGGCGCAACGAAGCCTGGTCGGCCTTCAACTGGTTCCTCGGCGACAACGATCTGCAACTACCACTTTATGATTCCGCAACCGGCGGCTGCCGCGACGGTCTGCATCCCGATCGCGCCAATGAAAACCAGGGAGCGGAGTCAACGTTATCGTTCCTCATGGCACTCGTCGAAATGCGCTCGCTGCAAGAGCCTGCACAAAAGGAAATCCTTTCATGACTGTACCCGTGGAAAAGCAGGTGAGCCTGCTGAGCACACGCTTCGAGCCACTGCTTCATCGCCATCCTGCAAATCCGATCCTGACGAGCAAAGATTGGCCCTACCCTATCAATAGTGTGTTCAATGCCGGCGCAACGTTGCTCGCTGACGGTACGACCCTGTTGCTGTGCCGCGTGGAAGATCGTCGTGGCCTGTCGCATCTCTGCGCCGCGCGCTCTCGCAACGGTGTCGATGGATGGCAAATCGATGGTGAGCCCACATTGATGTCCGACCCGAAGAATCATCCGGAAGAGATCTGGGGCATTGAAGATCCACGCATTACGTTTGTCCCTGAACTGCAGCAATACGTCATCACCTACACCTCTTATTCGCGCGGCGGCCCCGGAGTCTCTTTGGCTCTGACCAAAGACTTCCGCAGTTTCGAACGATACGGCGTAATCATGCCGCCGGATGACAAAGACTCCGCACTGTTACCCAGGAGAATCGACGGATGCTGGGCGCTTATCCATCGTCCGATGACGACGCTCGGGTCGCACATGTGGATTTCTTATTCTCCCGACCTGCGCTACTGGGGCAGGCACAGGCTCATGCTGGAAGCTCGCCGCGGCGCCTGGTGGGATGCAAACAAGATTGGGCTTTCGCCGCCGCCTATTGAGACTTCCAGAGGATGGCTCGTGTTTTACCACGGAGTACGGCATACGCCTTCTGGTTGTCTGTATCGCTTGGGCCTGGCCCTGTTCGATCTCGATAATCCGGAAAAATGCCTTCTGCGTGGAGATTCGTGGATCTTTGGACCGGAGGCATCGTACGAGCGCCAAGGCGACGTGGATGATGTCGTGTTCCCCTGTGGATACACGATGGACGCCGATGGCGATACGCTCAACATTTATTACGGAGCAGCGGACTGCGCTATTGCCCTGGCTCGGGCCAGCGTTCGCTCTCTACTCGAGTGGCTTGATGCCAATGGAAGTTCCGAACGCCGCCAGCGAGCGCAGGACTTATGAAGCTGCTCTCGGGTGTCTTTCAGTTTATTTTTGGTTGCCGGCACCGTCACCTCAGCCGCGTGTTCACGATCAAACACCGCACGTACCGCGTCTGCTTCGATTGTGGACGGGAATTCGACTTGCCTGATCCGCTTGCACCAGGACCGCCCGATGCTTCTCCGGCCACCCGCTTCGGGACGAATCCTCACCATGCACGCTGAAGGTCTCACGCCTTGATCCTGTCTTTGCATCTCAACCTTGGTTTTAACTTGTGAGCTATCTTGCTCAGACGCGCAACTCCGGACCTGTCATTCTTCTCGTACTGACTGTGGATACGAGCCGTGACCTTTGAGTCGCAGCTCTCATTCTTAAGCCGGGGTCGGCGGCCCGATCAGGTGACCGCGAAGTGACCACAAGCCAATCAGCATTCTCCATCCGTGTACGTCGCCTAATCTTGCGGCTGAACACGATACGACTCTAGGAATTCTCGAAAATCGAAATCAGGCCGACGCCTTCAGGTGGATGGGCGACGTTAGCCGCGAAACAAGGAAGGTCAAAGTCATGCCTCTAATTCAACTGCTGGAAGTTCTGATCGTAGTCGGTGTCCTGCTGTGGCTGGTGAATCATTTCATTCCTATGCAGGGAACCATCAAGTCAATTCTCAACGGCGTCGTTGTGATTGCCGTGGTTCTATGGCTGATGAATACGTTCGGGCTGTTTCACTCGCTGTCCCGAATTCACGTTGGAATGCTCATGATGCCGTGAAGTCAGCCCGACGACTCACCGCACTAATCCAAGTTCGGCACGGCAGACAGCTGCCCCAAGGAGACATTTTGAAAACCAAGCTGTTCTTAGCAATCGGAATCACCCTTAGTTTGAGCGCGTTTGCTCAAACCAATTCTCAAAACCTAACCGTTGAGCCGATGAATACGACGCCCACGTTCCGGGTGACAGTGATCAGCCGCAGCGTGCGGGCGGTGAACTATCAGCATCGCAGCGGAAGCTCGAAGCTGGATTTCGCGGGCACGGACTTGATGCCCTCCGCGAATGGTGTGGCCGAAGTAAACAGCAAGCGTGGGTCCATTGCGATCGATGCGGAATTCGGCGGTCTGCAGAAGCCGACGGCATTCGGCAATGAATATCTGACCTATGTCCTCTGGGCGATTTCGCCCGAAGGCCGCGCTGTGAATCTGGGCGAAGTTTTGCTGGGCGGCAACCATCGCAGCAAACTGAAGGTCACAACGGATCTGCAGGCATTCGCTTTGATCGTCACCGCGGAACCGTACTATGCAGTCCGCCAGCCTAGCAATGTGGTCGTGCTCGAGAATTTAATTCGCGAAGATACGAAGGGCACTAGTGAAGCAGTGAACGCGAAGTACGAACTGATGGAGCGTGGTGGCTACATTCCCACCGGCTACAAGTTCGACCCGGTGGTCTTGAATGCCAAGCTACCGTTGGAATTCTTCGAAGCGCGAAATGCACTGCGTATCGCTCAATCCGAGGGAGCCGAGCAGTACGCACCGGACAGTTATCAGCACGCCACTAAGCTAATGGATAGTGCGGATGGCCAAGCCACCAACAAGCATATCGACAAAAAGCCGCTGATCGCGATATCCCGCGAGGCAGTGCAGACTGCGGAAGATGCACGCGCAATCGCAATCAAGAAAATGGACGATGTCCGTCTGGCAAATGAACGCCAGGATTCGGCTGATGCGCAGGCCAGAACGCAAGGACAGGCCGATGAAGCGACGCGGCGTAAGGTGCAAGCCGAGTCCGATACGGCAAAAGCTCAAGCTGCCAAAGCACAGGCAGAATCTGACACCGTGAATGCGCAAGCTGCCAGGGCTCAGGCTGAAACCGATTCGGCTAGGGCCCGTAACGACGCCGCTGATGCACAGGCTGCCAGCGCGAAGGCCCAATCCGACATGGCCGCCAGCCAGGCTTCCTCCGCAACTGCACTCTCGGCCGCCCAAGCTGACGCCGACCAATCGCGGGCGGACACGCTGAAGGCGCAGCAGGCCGCGCAACAGGCGGAAACCGATAAAGCAGCTATGCGCGCGAAGTTGTCCGAGCAACTGAACTCTATTCTTCAGACTCGCGATACGGCGCGCGGCCTCATCGTCAGCATGTCTGATGTTCTATTTGACACCGGAAAGTATTCGTTGAAGCCAGGCGCCCGCGAGAAACTGGCGAAGGTCGCTGGCATCTTGCTGGCATATCCGACGCTCAACATCGAAGTCGGCGGCTATACCGACAACGTCGGCGGCGATGCCATGAACCAAACGCTGTCGGAGAATCGTGCCGGATCTGTCCGAGATTACCTGGTGCAACAAGGAGTGTCGTCGAATTCGGTTTCCTCCAAAGGCTTCGGTAACAGTCTGCCGGTAGCCTCCAACGATAACTCTGCGGGGCGGCAGCAGAACCGGAGAGTTGAACTTCTCGTCTCCGGCGACGCCATCGGCAGCCCGGTCAACGCAACCACTGGAAGCTTGCAATAGAGCACACAAATCAGCGAAGCGATGGTGGAGGCGATACTTTATGAAACTCGTTGGAGCGATCAGCACAGCAGTTCTTTCCTTGACCCTCGGAGCCGGCATTCCGGCATACGCGCAGCAGGATCAACACGACCAACAGGAGGAAAAAGGCAAGCCCGCCCAGGAAAAAGAGAAGAAGGCGCAACCAGAAAAACCGGCGAGGCAAGAGGACAAGAACGCGCGGCAGGTAGACAAGAACACCAGGCCGGAAGCAAGAAATGCGCAGGAGGAGAAGAACAACAAAAACGAAGAGAAAAGTGCTCAGGAGCAACACTCACAGGAAGCCAGGCCTGGAAAGCAAGACGAACACGCCCGTGGTAATGGTGGTGGCGGCCGCATTCCAGACGACCGGTTCCGCGCCAATTTCGGACAGGAACACAGGTTCCGTGTCAACCAGGCCGATTACAACAACCGCCGCTTCCAATACGGTGGCTACTGGTTCGGATTTGAGGGCTCGTGGCCAAGCAATTGGCTGTACACGCAAGAGGTTTTTGTTGTCGAAATTGATGGCGTGTATTACCTCTGCAACGCGAACTATCCCGGCGTGAACATTGCACTCAGCATCGCGATGTAGCTCTGCCATCCAGTTAACGATCGGCGTGGGCCGGCTTTCGGCTCGCGCCCTTCCCTCACCGCAAGAAAAGAGCAACACATGTTGGGACTATATTGATCGTGATTTTGCTTCGGGCATTTCTGGGAAGCGCAGCCTCGGTGGTCACACAGTCGAAGCTGGGGCTATTACGCAGTACCGGGCCTCTCCGAGAACTAGGCAGTGACACGCCAGTGCTACCCAACTTCGATCTCGATAGTGGACAAGCCACCAAGGCTGCGGAATTAAGTTGCAACGGCTGGGAATGTTGATGGAGCCGGAGCCGGGGAACGCGCAGGAAGTCGAAGGGGTCCTGAATCCGGCTGCCGCTCGTGGCCCGACGGTGCGCTCTACCTGTTCCCGCGGCTGGTTGCGCGAGGGAATTATTCGCGCATTGGCATTGCGCGAGTGCAATTAAATACTCGCTCACTGACGATGCCTACGCAAAGTTGCTGACTCAGTTGTCAGAGCGGAAGTTCGATCTGACATCGCGGGAGCTGCGCGCTAATATCTTACAGTTCTATTCCGATCCCTCGGCTGCGATCGAGACGAAAATGGACCCAGGTAGTTGGCAGACGGTGCTGATGTCGTTGGACCTATTGAGGTCCGTGGCGCCAGTGGCGACGATAGCGGGGAGCCCGGCACACTGATCGCCGTACGGTCACTCCACTTCGGGAACGCCGCGGTCAGCAATGTGATCGCGACTGGGAAGAATCACACTAGGGCGCTGGTCAAAAGCAACGCACACGTTAACTCAGCCGTGAATGGGGAAATATGGCATATAGTGAATGGACCGTGAAAGACTTGGCAGACGCCCTGAAACGATTCCCGCTTAACGCGAAGGTCTACTACGAAATGGGGCCAAACGGCCCCGGAACCATTGGAAAAGCGCAATACGTGAAGGCCTGGGGCGAGTCCGACGAGATGGCAGTGCTACTGGACCGATAGCTTTCAAGCTTCACGTGGCCCAGCGGTGGAAAATCGCCCGCATCGCAAGACAGTGCAGAGCAGAAAGAACAGACCTTGCTGTGACCTAGGATGTGGTCAAATTTGGGTCCTCAGGGTTGCCCGCGTGCGACGATATCGCTTCCGTCCGGAAGTTGGGCGGCGTAATTTTCCGCTGATTCGCACGGGAGCAAACCGGTGTTAGAACCCCCTGTGTTACACTGATCGGGACGCTTTTGTCACGGTTTGCTCGTCACGCGGTGGTCAGTTTTTTGACCAGAATCATCTCCGCCTTTCTTGCCCTCCGTTTATTTGGCGTGAAATCCAAAAATTGAATGTGAGTGGCATGATAGCTCTCGACGTGTGTCAGAGTGCCTGATCACAAAGCCCCTCCAGAAAGAAACAAATTCGAATGACCATATTTTCGGAACTGCCCTTGTCTCCTGCATTGCAGCGCGGCCTGGCAGCAGCCCAGTTCACTAACCTCACACCCATCCAGGAACGTGCAATTCCTCCCGCTCTTGAAGGCCGCGACGTTATCGGCACTGCTCAGACGGGCACCGGCAAGACCTTGGCCTATCTGATCCCGCTGATCGAGACTCTCAACCGGGAACCTTCGCGCTACACCATTGCACTTGTGCTATTGCCCACGCGCGAACTCGCGATGCAGGTTCACGAGCAATACGAGCAACTGCGCACCAAAGACACGCGCAAGGCCGCTCTGGTCATCGGCGGCGTGTCGGAGAAGGCGCAGATTCAAGGTCTCCGTGCCGGCTCCGGTCTGGTAATTGCCACGCCCGGAAGGTTGCAGGACCTGATGAGCCGCAAGTTCGCCGATCTGCGCCACGTCAAAATGCTGGTGCTCGATGAAGCCGATCGAATGCTCGACATGGGCTTCTTACCTGCGATCCAGCGCATTCTCCCGGCACTCCCACAGCACCGGCAGACCCTATGCTTCTCGGCCACTCTGGAACGATCTGTTGCTGGATTGGTGAACGACTACATGCGCGACCCGGTGCGCGTGGCTTTGGGCTCTGTGCTCAAGCCCGCCGAGAGCGTGCAGCTCAAAGCCTACGAAGTTCGGCCGGGAGAGAAACTCGACGTTCTGCGGCAATTGCTCTATGCGGAAAAGGGGCAGACCCTGATTTTCACCCGCACGAAGCGTGGCGCGGAACGCCTGGCCAAGGAACTGGTGCGGGACGGCTTCGCCGCGGCCATGATTCATGGCGGTCGCTCCCAGTCGCAGAGGAATGGAGCATTGGGCGGATTTCAGGAAGGCCGCTTCCAGGTGCTGGTCGCTACCGATATCGCATCCCGTGGCTTACACGTAGACGACGTGGCCCATGTGATCAACTACGACCTGCCCAAGATGGCCGAGGATTTCATCCATCGCGTGGGCCGCACGGGGAGAGCCGGGCTGCAAGGTCGGGCGTCGACCTTGGTCGCAGGAGGAGAAGTGCTGGAGTTGCGCCACATCGAGCGTAGCCTGCAACTGAGAATAGAACGCAAGCAAATTGAAAGGGAGACAGCGGGACCGAGGAGACGGATCATTCAGAACACGCTAGTCTCGCGAACGTTGACGGCATTGCCAGGAGAAGTATTCGTCTAGGCCGGGGAGAGCAGTCGCCGGGGATTGCCCCGCTTTCGACGCTAGACCGCGTTCAGCTTCTGGTATAGCCACATGGCCACGAGCACCAGGAGAGATACCGCAGACCCGATGCTGAACACGCGCATCGGAATGGTAAGCTGGTTGACCTTGGCCAACAGTTCCGTCTGCTCATCGTGCATGTGCGAACTCGCGTCATCCAGAAACAACTGGTCATCCCTGTGCATCGTGAGTGTGCTCTTGTAGATCAGGAGGACGATCAGACCAATAGCTAAAACTCCGAAGATCACCGCCACGATTGTCAACGTCATAATCCACCCCCGCAGATTCCAATAAGATGGTTTCACAATCCAGCACACGAAACTGATCAGTATTGGTCATAATGATACTTCGGTGAGAGCCACGCGCGTTAATTTGACGGGTCTTGAGGAATCAACGTCTAGTACGCACGACCCTGATGTTGTAGTCGGCTACATCGTTTGCCCTGAGCCAATCCTGGCGCCGAACACGCGAAAGTTCCCCGGGCGCGCCGGCGCGGAGGAAAGGGGCCTCCAAAATCAGCGCCCGGCGAGGCTAATAGGCTGGTAGGCTGGTCTCAACTGAGGACTAGCTCCTCAATCGTGAATCTTCCATTCTTCTTGTCGCGCTCCAACTCGTTAAGGCGTTGTTCCGCCTCTTCGCGGCTATCGAATGGACCTTCCTCCGAAAGCCTTTCTCCTAAATCGACGAGAATCCCTTCGTTGACGAGGTGACGTAGCACGTATGCCATTTGAAACTCCTTATACGGCGAAACTTATTCGCAACAGACATAAACTGGATTGGTGCAAATCGCTGCACTATAGCATGGTGTGGAAAGAGCGAAGCGGTTTTCCCGGCTCCCACTGGGGGAGCGCACAATCGAACGTTAGCACGCGCGTGATGACCTGGTCTGAGCAAAAGTGCTCATTTCCCGGGGGTGCGGATCAATGGTGCGCAAAACGCGTCTCGACGAGGCCCGCGGGAGGAGCGGCAATGACGGGCTCGGGAAGTTTTTTCAGGTGCGCAGGTCCTCGTCTTGCGCGACCGCGAGGCATTGCGTCTCGCCCCGGGTGTGGACCCCATCACGAAGAGTTGCTTCAGAGTCGTTGGCGGGCGGGGCTACGGCGGTGTAGATCTCGGTGGGTTTGCCGCGATCGAGGATAGCGCTGCTCCTGAAAACGCCGTCGCGATCGGGGCCGCCGGGAGTGGGTGAGATCGTGATCGGTTCGTGCTGGCAGTGGATCAGGTCAGGACTGATGGCGTGGGCCCAGTTCATGTTTCCCCAGACCGCTGCGTGTGGATGGTATTGGTGAAACATGTGATATTGGCCGCAAAAGAAGATGGGACCGTTGGGATCATTCATCCAGTTGTCGGCGGGAAGCAAGTGGTACTGCGGGCGAAAAGGATCGGCAGCGTGTTGGCGGCAGAGTGCTGCGGTGGATGGGTCGGTGGTAGACCAGGGAAAGCGAGCCCGGAGGGAAGCGAGGGCGGCGGCTGAAACTCGGAGGAATGATCGGCGAGAAAAGGGCATGGGTTGAGGCCTCTTGCGGGGCGCGGGCGCAGCGGCAGGGAGTTCGTGCTGATGCCGCACAGGTAATGTTGAACGCGCGTTAGATATAATGCAGGAAAATCGAATATCCTCCAATCTATTGTGTTCCTGCATATCTCAAGGGTCGTTTTTTTGATTGCGGTGGTGGCGCTCGGAGTCGTCGCCAGCATGCAGGCACAGGCAACACCGGGAACGACACCGCGGGCAAAAGCTTCTCCCGGAGAATCAGAGCGTCTCGCGCTGCAGCGGGGGCAGGAAGCGATCAAAAGCGGGGATATGGTGCGGGCGCGTGCGGAGTTTGAAAAGGCGGTGCGACTGGCGCCCAATAGCGCGGAAGCACAGTCGGCGCTGGGCTGGGTGCTGGCCCGACAAGGAGAGCCGGATGCGGCGGTTTCGCATCTGAGGGCGGCAATAAAGGCGAAGCCCGGATTGGTTGACGCCCGCTTGACGATGGCGGGCGTGCTGATGCAGCAAGGAAAAGCAGCAGAGGCAGAGCAAGAGGCGCGATCGACAGTGCAGGCTGCGCCCAGCCAGGCGGAACCTCATCGCATCCTGGCTCGGATCCTAAGTCAAAGAAACTCGCAGCCTGAGGCGTTGTCGGAGATGCGACGGGCGACGGAACTGGCCCCGCAGCGCGCTGACCTGCGCGACGATTTGGGAACAATTCTGGCGCAGCAAAATCAGTTTGCCGATGCGAGTTCCGCTTTCAAGGAGGCGTTGCGTCTCCAGCCAAATTACGAGTCGGCGCATTTTCATCTGGGAGTCGTTTTTCAGCAGGAACAGCAACTGGATGATTCGGCGAACGAACTGGCGAAGGCGATCGCGTTGGCCCCTCAGGATGCAATGGCTCATTATTACTTGGCGAAGACGCTGCAGGCCGAGTCCAAGAGTGTGGAGGCGTTGCAGGAACTGCGCAAGACTGCCGCGCTGAAGCCGGACTGGTTTGAGTTGCAGATCGAGTTGGGTCTGGCGAGCCAGCGCGCGGGAGACGCTGAAGGCGCGGTGGCAGCGTTTGGCGAAGCAGTCAATTTGCATCCTCAGGATGCGGAAGCGTTTAACGATCTGGGGCTGGCGCTAGTGCAGAAGGGAGACGCCGAGGCCTCGATCGCGAAATTTCGAACCGCAATACAACTTCGTCCCGACGATGGCGCCTTTCGCGGGAACCTGGCCATTGCGTTCATGCAGCGGGCGGACTTCGATGCGGCCGTTAGAGAACTGGAGGCTGCGATCAAGCTCGCGCCCGACAACGCCTCGCTTCATTACAATCTGGGTCTGGCTTACAAGCTAAAGGATCAGCTTGACCAGGCGGTTCCAGAATTTCAGAAGGCCGTCGCGCTTCAGCCGGGCTTGGCCGATGCGCACTATACGCTGGGAGTGTTGTTCTGGCAGAAGGGGGAGTTTGACAAGGCGACCGATGAGTTGCAGAAGGCGATTCATGGGCAGCCGAGTTATGCGGAGGCGCATTACACGCTGGGCACGGTTTTCAAGCAGCAGGGGAAACTTTCAGAAGCCGCGGCTGAACTGAAAGAGGCAATTCGGCTACAGCCGGACTTTGCGGGAGCCCACACAACGCTCGCCGCGGTGTTGCGGCAATTGGGCGATACCCAAGGGGCTGCTCAGGAGGCGAAGGCCGGAACGCGGATTGCGGCAACGACCAACAAGTTGCAAGCAGCGACCTTTGCGACGAATTCGGGGAAAAGGCTGTTGAATGCCGGCGACGTGGATGGGGCGATTGAGCAATTCCGGTCCGCGATCAATTCATCTCCGGACTATGCGGCGGCGCATTATCAACTCGGGTTGGCGTTGAACGTGAAAGGCGACAAGGGCGAAGGCAAGAAGGAATTCCAGAAGGCTGTAGAATTGGATCCGCACTTGGCGCCACCACCCGGACAGTAGGGCGCTCTAGTCGTGTCGATTGCGCAGCGCCACCAGTTCGGTCACCACCGGAACGCCGTGCGCGATCTTGACGCGCAAGAGGGCTTCGAAGAACTTCAACTCACCTGGCTTGGAAACCTGCAGTCGCTGTAACAAATCTTTCAGAGAATTTTCCCGACAAACATATTCCACTGCGGCCTGCGTGCCGAAGGTGGAGTTGCCAGCAAGGATCAGGATGGAGCGAGAGGGATCCAGACCGGGCAGCAGGCTCACCACGGCGTAATCCTCAACCGTCGGCTGGTTGGCAGGCGTAGCCAAGAAAATTTTGGGCTCGCCGGGCTGAGGATGGACGTTCAGGACGGCGAGGTCTCCCTTACGCGGGCCCGAATCCAGCCGCTGAAACACGAATTCCTGCGTTCCGGGCAGATCGAGCAAGGTGAGGTTTTCGGAGGGAGAGCCGACGAAAATTAAATCATTATTCTTGGCATCGTCGAGAGAGAACAAGGCGCCACGCTTGACGCGAATCGGGCGATTGAAGAGCGCGAAGACGTAGTCCAACTGGTGGATCGCAAGGACCTCTCCCACGCCGGTGTAATGATCGAGAATGAAGGAGCGGGTATCGGTCCTGGGATTGAAATAGCGCATGCCGGTTTCGGGTCTTCCGACGAAATTGCCGTTGCTGAAGATCACCCACGGCTGCTGCGGGCTGGTCACGAAGCGATTCCAGAAAATCTGATATGCAGGTGCGATCGGCGGGCCGGGAGTGCTCTGGGCCTTGTTTCGCTGAGAAAGAAGAATGGCTGTTGCAACTAACACGCTCGCGAGCAGGAATGAGAGCACGACAACGGCGATCACCCAGCCACGAGTTGAAGGCAGAGCCTGCTGGGTGGGAATCCGGGCGTCAAGAATGATGGGGGGAGAGGGTGGAACCTCGGGTCCAGGAGCGCGCAGGTGGAAAGTGAGTGCGTAAGAGCCCTTGGGGAGTTCGACGACGATAGGGTCGCCGGGTCCTTCGTGTGCGTAGTACTCGGCCAGTTTCACACGCAGGCGTCCGGCTTGGACTCGGACGGTCGAGTCGCTTTGAGGATCGAATCCGACTGGGCGGCCCAGGACCTCGGTGGCGATCTGATACTCCTTGAGGGCGACTCCGGGGTGATCGAGCGAGTGTTCAGCCAGGTAGCGAAGGAGTTTGCAGAGGGATTCGGAGCTGTGGAGGATATGACTATTTATAAGCTTATCTATTTGCTGGAAGCATTGCTCCCGACCAAGCGCGAAAGTGTGCGTCACAGCCATTTAACAGAGACGTAACACCCAACGTATCTTACTGCAACAACAGGCTCTTTACACTCGTAACGGTATCAGACCTAGTGAAACTTAATCCAGATAGTTGTTTTGTATTACGACTGCACACCATCACTACAAGTCTCCCTCTGCATTTCCGGGGCACAACCGTATTTGGGGGCAAGTCTGAGGAGGAAGTTCATGAAAAGGTCACTATGGGCCGCTGTTGCGACGATGAGCTTGGTGTGCGGTCTGTGGGTGCCGAGCGCATTCGGTCAAGCCGTGTACGGCAGCATCTTGGGAACGGTGACCGACCCGACCGGGGCAGCTGTGAGCGGCGCGAAGGTAACAGCCGTGAGCCAAACCAAGAGCGTGTCCACCGAAGTCACCAGCAACGAAAGCGGCAACTACTCGGTGACGCACTTAATCCCAGATGTCTACACAGTCCGCATCGAGGCTCAAGGTTTTAAGGTCCTGGAGTTCAAGGATATCCAGGTGTCCGCCGACACCGGGTCGCGTGTGGACGGCCAGTTCCAGATTGGCGGGTCATCGGAAACGGTGGAGGTCACCAGCGAAGCGCCTCAACTCAAGACGGACCGCGCTGACGTGGCCATCGAATTGAGCGGAAAACAGGTGAACGAACTCCCTGTCATCAACCGCAACTTCCAAAGCATGATGCTGCTGACTCCGGGGACGCAAACCTTGACCGGATGGTGTCATGCTGCCACCGAGAATCCCCAAGGCAGCAAGCAGATCTTCGTCAACGGCCAGCACTTCAGCGGAACGGGCTATGGACTTGACGGCACCGACAACCAGGATCCGATTCTTGGCATCATCATCGTCAACCCAAGCCTCGACTCGGTGACCGAGACCAAGATCGCCACGCAGAACTATGACGCCGAGTTCGGCAAGGCAACTGCGGGAATCATGACCGCGCAGACCAAGTCGGGCAGCAACGAGTTCCACGGGTCGGGATACTTTTATGATTTGGATCCGAAAGATCCAGCCACGGATCCCACCACCGGCAAGACGACGCCGAACAATTGGAAGCAGTACGGCGGTGCGGTGGGCGGACCGGTCATAAAGAACAAGCTGTTCTTTTTCGGCGGATATGAAGAGACTCGCCGCAAGAGCGGCGTTTCGCTGATTGAAACCGTGCCCACGGCAACGATGCGCTCCACCTGCCTGGCCGCGCCATCGGCTACAAATACGTTCTGCGACCTCAGTGACTACTCAAACGGCACGTCGGATGGCAATGGCTTCGTGTTTAATCCCTACCAAGCCATAGGTTCCCGCACCTTGTACACGACCGGGACCGCCGGCCATCTAGTTACTCACATTCCGTTCAGCGCCCTTCAGCAATGGGATCCCAGCGGAGTAGCCGAGCACATCTTGGGCCTCTTACCGGCTCCAAATGCGGCTGGAACCAACGGCGGCACTCAAAATAACTACACCGCTAACGGTTCTGGTAGTTTTAACGACTACCAATACACGACTCGCGAAGACTACACGGTGAGCCAAAAACTTCAAGTGTTCGGCCGCTACACCCACGCCCACTTCACCCTCTCTGGGTCGCCGGTATTCGGAACTGCGATTGGAGGACCCGGGCTAGGCTACCTCGGTTTGGCAGGCACCTCCAATATCAATAACTACAGCTTGGCAACAGGCTTCAATTACACCTTAGGGAGTTCGCTGTTGACTGACTTCCGATTTGGCTGGTTCCGTTACAACCCGCATTCGACCAAATTTGATCAGAGCAACATGACCGCTGCAAGCAGTCTTGGACTTACCGGGTTGAACATTTCCAGCGACCCCACAACCGGTGGTCTGCCAGCACTGGTCCTGGAGCACACAATTGGTCAGAGCAATCAGGGTGGGAGTTCCAGTGGTTTGGGCGAAGGCCTGAACGTTGGCCGCTGCAACTGCCCGCTGATCGAGAAAGAACAGGGCATTCAATTCGCCAACAACTGGACCAAGATTTTTGGAAACCATCAATTTAAAGTTGGCGGAGACTTGCGCCACGCTACCAATTTGCGCGTGCCGTCTGACGCGAACCGCACGGGGCAGCTCAACTTTAACCACTCCGGAACCTCGGACGGTACATCGAGCGCCGTGGGCGGCCTGGACGTCGCCGCGTTCCTGTTCGGCGAAGTGACCAGCTTTAACCGGTATGTCGGATCTTCGCTGGAGGCCACAGACCAGGAACGACAAAACCGCTTCTTCATCTATGCTCAGGATACCTGGCGTGCGACCCACAAACTGACTGTGAACTATGGTCTGCGCTGGGAATTTTACGGACCGGAATACACCAACGGAGCAAAATCCGGCGGATATGCCGTTCTGCCCGAAGGCGTGATTCGCGTAGCAGGCGTCGGTGGCATCAGCAGCAACGGAAATACGGCGTCAGAGTACAAGAGCTTCGCGCCGCGTCTTGGTATCGCCTACGAGCTGAATTCGAAGACGGTTGTGCGTCTGGGATATGGTCGCAGCTTCGACATTGGCGTGTTCGGTTCGAACTTCGGACACACCGTCACCCAGAACCTGCCGGTGTTGGCGAACCAGCAAATCAACTCTTTATCAGGCGACAACAAGACGGCCGCGTTCAACTTCGCAGGAACGTGCTTGCCGGCATCAGGGGGCTACGATCCGACGGTCTGTGGGCCAGCGACGCCTGCCTCGGCCTTCCCAGTTGTCCCTAGCAACGGCATTCTGCCCTACTATGGCGTGTGCCCCGAGGCGGTTGCGGTTGCTGGAGGAGGGACCTGTGGAGGTGTCACGCCCGGTGGTAAGGTCCCATTCGCAGGCGGTAACGTACAGCCTCACACCCGTCCAGACAAAGTAGTGGTGCCAACGGTGGATGCATGGAACGCAACTGTGCAACGCCAGCTTACCAACACGACTAGCATTGAGGTGGCCTACATCGGAACCCACGGCGTCCACGTCTTCAAGGGGGACGGTCCCAGTTATGACCCCAACACGCCCTCGATCGTTGGCTTCGGCACCCTGACCAGGGACCAACGCGCTCCTTATCACAACGCTTTCACGACGAACTATACCTATGCCGACGGAACCACCGCAGCCGTTGTCTGCTGTAACGCCGGTCAAGGCATGAGCTTGAACGGCAATGACGGTACGAACTCGTACAATGCGTTCCAGGTGAAGCTCAACCAACGCGCTGCACAGGGGCTTACCTTGCTGGCGCACTACACCTACTCAAAGGCGTACGACAACGACGGCAGCTACCAGCCCGACCCGCGAGTGATGTGGGGGCGCTCGGACTTTAACAGGGATAGCGTCTTAGTGGTCGCTCCGATCTACGAATTGCCCTTTGGGAGAGGCAAGTCGTTCCTGGGAAATATTGGCCGAGCCGCTGACTTGCTGATCGGGGGCTGGCAGGTTAACGCGGCCCTCACCGTGGGCAGCGGTCTGCCATGGACTCCAAGCTACTCGAACTGCGGCCTTGACAAAGATACGGGACCATGCCGGCCGAACTTGGTCGGTGGGTTCCATGTGGGTCTGAGCGGTTCGCCGGGGACGGGCTTCACCTATTTCACGCCGGTGGCCACGATGTGTGACAGCCCCGACCCCACCAAGTGCCCGGGCGGCGTGGTCACACAGTCGGGTCCATTCACTGAGCCAACCCCCGGAACCTTCGGCAATATCCGCCGCAACTCCTTCACCGGTCCGGGAGAATTCAAGACCGATATGTCGTTCTTCAAGAGCTTCACCATTACGGAGAGAGTGAAAGCTCAGTTCCGGGCGGAGTTCTTTAACATCTTCAATCACCCAGTCTTCGGCTTTAACGTCAACCAGACTGGCACGGGTTTACAGATCGATAGCTCGGGCGCCGGACGGATCAATTCGCTGGAAAGCGACGTTACGATGCGTCAGTTCCAGCTGGGTGTTCGCGTGATGTTCTAGGAAGCTGTCAGCGCAACCAATCCTGGGGGAGCCGATGGCTCCCCCAGTTTTCTGGTACGTCAACCGAATCGTTATTGCACATCAGCGGTAGTGCTCCGCTGGAAGCCACAACGTGTACCGGAACCAAAGCATGAAGAAGAAAGTAGTGGGGCTTGGGGAAGTTTTGTGGGACATTCTGCCGGACCGGACCTGCATGGGCGGGGCACCGGCGAACTTTGCCTATATCACGACGCTGATGGGCGATCAGGGGATCGTGGCCAGTTGTGTGGGCGAGGATTCGCGGGGCGTGGAGGCGTTGCGGCGCCTGGAGGAATTGGGCCTCGACATCGAGCACGTGCAAACCGACCGCGCCCGTCCGACGGGCACGGTCAACGTGAAGGTCGATAGCAACGGGATTCCGCAGTATGAGATCGCACAACCGGTGGCCTGGGACTTTCTTCAGTGGACTCTGGATTGGCAGCATCTGGCTGAGAAAGCGGATGCGGTGTGCTTTGGCTCGCTGGCGCAGCGATCCGAGCAGAGCCGGGCGACGATTCGACGTTTCTTGGGCGCTGCGTCGCCGGGCGCAGCGAAGATTTTCGACGTGAATCTGAGGCAGTCGTACTATTCGCAGGACGTCTTGGCCGAATCGATGAGGCTGGCCGACATCGTGAAACTGAATGATGAGGAACTGCCGAAGATCATGAGCCTCAGCGGCCTGCAGCACCGGGATGAGCGGTCGTCGGCGCAACGCCTGATTGATGCCTATGATTTGAAACTAGTCTGCGTCACACGCGGCGGGCGCGGAAGTCTTCTGGTACAAGACGGGGAAGCGAGCGAGCATCCGGGATTTCGCGTGAGCGTGGCGGACACCGTGGGATCGGGGGACGCTTTTACCGCCGGGTTGGTCCACGAGTACTTGCACGGTGCGTCTCTCGATCTGATGAATGAGGTGGCGAATCTGGTCGGGGCTTGGGTGGCCAGCGAAGTCGGCGCTATGCCGACACCCAAGCGCGGAGCGCTGGAGCACTCGCTGGCGGAGATTCGATGAGGCAAAATGCGAGGGCTGGCAGAGTCCGGCTTATTAATAGAGTCCGCGTCAACAGCACTTTCTTTGAGGGAGTCTTTCACGGCTCCCTCTTATATTTTGCCTGGGGCAAACCAGTGCCGGCGGCGCGCCGATCGTTGTACTCTAGTCAGCATGGCTTTTCGCCAGCACTTTCGAACCGTCCGGTTGTCATGGTGCCTGTGTGTGTTTCTCTCGACTACTTGCGTGGCCCAGCAGCAAACGACCTTGGATTCGCCTGCCGCGCAGACATCGTGGTCATCCTCAGTCCCGTCTGCAGACTTTTCCCACGCTCGGAATCTGATGCAGCAAGGCAAGCTCGACGACGCCATCGCCGAACTGCAGACCCTTAACCCCAGCACCAAAGGGCTCGATCTCGAACTGGGCACGGCCCACTACAAGAAGAGCGACTATGTGAAGGCGATTGGATTTCTGAAGAAAGCCGTGGCTTCCGATCCCAACAATAGCGAGGCGGCGCAGTTGCTCGGCCTCTCTTACTACCTGAACGGATATCCAGCCCAGGCGATTTCCCTGCTCGAAAGAGTGCAAACCTGGTACCCGCGCGCTAACGTCGACGCCGCCTACATTCTCGGTATCTGCTACATCCAGACCAAAGATTACCCGCAGGCCCGCAAAGCATTCGCCAAGATGTTCGACGTGCCCCCCGATTCCGCTGCCAGCTACCTGTTCACCGCGCGCATGTTGTTCCGCCAGGAGTTCGATCCCGTCGCCGAAGAATACGGGCAGAAAGCCGTGGCGCTCGATCCCAAGCTTCCGCTGGCGCATTTTTTGCTCGGCGAGCTGTATCTCTACAAGTCGCGAGTGCAGGAAGCGATCGCCGAATTTCAGAAGGAACTTGCCATCAACCCTGGACACGCTGCCGCGTACTACAAGCTGGCCGATGCCTACTCACGCATTCAGAAGTTCGAAGACGCTGAGCGGCTGCTGCAGCGCTCGATCTGGCTCGATGCCACTTCGACTGGACCGTACATCCTTATGGGAAAGGTTCTGGAAAAGAAAGGCGAGTTCGAGCTCGCCGTCCGGGCTCTGCAGAGAGCCGCTACTATGGATCCGAATAATCCCACTACTCATCATCTTTTAGGTCAGGCATACAGGGACATGGGCAAAAAAGAAGAAGCCGAGAACGAGCTGAAGCTAGCGGAACAATTGCAGACGCAGCAAAATTCGCATCCCTAGCGGATTGCTGAAGAATGTCCGTTTGGGTAGTATCAGAAGATTCAACGGATGCTGAAAACGCTGGTTAACGAATGATCGGAGCCCGACGCTGACCGGCAGTCAGACGAGCGTTACTTCGATTCCAGCCTGCTTCATCACGCGAAGGTCCGTTTTCGGAACACCGCGGTCGGTGATGACCTCGTGTAAAGCCGAGCAGGGCGCGATGAGCGATAAACTGCGGCGGCCGAATTTACTCGAATCGCAGACTGCGATGGTCTTGCGCGCGATATCGATCATCACGCGATTCACTTTCGCTTCCAGCAAATTAGGCGTGCTCAGTCCGTAGTGGACGTCGAAGCCGTCCACCCCGAGGAACAGCAAATCGGCGCTGAGCCGGCGAAGCGTTTCTTCGGCGATTGGCCCTACCAGTGAAAAAGAATTCTTCCGCAGCGTTCCGCCGGTGAGAATGACCTCCACAGAAGTCCCAGACAGTTCAGCCGCAATATTCACCGCGTTAGTGATGATGGTGAGATTCCGGAAGTTGCGCAGGGCGCGCGCAATCGCGGTGGTCGTAGTGCCGGAATCGAGAATCAAGACCTGCCCTTCGTTAACTTTCGCAGTGGCGAGTTCGGCGATACGCTGCTTTTCCTGATGGTGAAGTTTCTCCTTTTCCCGCAAGGTGGGATCTTCGAGAGCGCCTTCGCGTGCTGGAAGCGCGCCCCCATGCGTGCGATGCACGAGGCCGTGGGCGTGAAGAATTTCAAGATCCTTTCGGATGGTCACCTGCGAGGTTTCGAATTGCCGCGATAGTTCCGCGACCAGCACGCGGCCCTGGTGAGTCAAGAGATCAAGGATGGCTCGACGGCGTTCTTCGTTGAGCATGGGAATAGCTTTTGGCGAATCTTCCTCGGCGCGGCGGTTGCTTGTTGCCGGATTTCTTTTTATAGCGGTTTGTTTCGTTTGTCCACTGGAAACGTGCAAGCGATGACGCGGGCTCAATAGCTAAGTCGAGAGTGACAGCAACCGTACTGAAACTCTTGCGAACTCAGCAGTCTGATCACTAACCCGTGCCTTTATGTGGAGTTGGGGGAACCATTGCGGATGATAACCAACCCAATACCCAGGCCCTAGTCCGATTGCTTCGCCAGCAGAAATCTGCCGTAATCTCAATATGGGACGAAAGCGCTCAGGTTTCGAAGGGCGTGTTTGTTTACGAAATCCGTAATGGGGGCACAAAGCTTGGCGACCATGTGGAAAGGACAGACGTTTATTCGTTCGCAATCGGTGGTGTCACGTGTGGTCGCAGGAGAGACCCTCATCGTCCCGGTGCGGGCCAAGGTGGGCGACTTGGCATCGATTTACAGTTTTAACGGAACCGGTTCGCTGATCTGGAGACTGCTGGAGTCTCCAAAAACTCTTTCGGAACTGTCGGCAGCGGTGGCGCGGGAGTATGAAGTAGATCTGGCGCAGGCCGAGTGCGACGTGAAGGAATTTGTCGGCGAGATGAAGGTGGTTGGTCTGGTCGAGGTCACTGCATCTGTGGCGATGGCGGGGGACTGAGGACCAGTGGGGCGGGAAGGACTGGCAGCAGCGGGCGCGTGAGAGCGCGTCCGCTGCTTTCAGACTGGAGGGGTTTTTGGAGCAGTTAAGCTACGGCGCGTTCAGTGCCAATCTGCATCAGCGCCAGTCCGGCGAGCGAGTGCCGTTGCAGGTTTCGATCGAGGTGACGCGGCGCTGCCCGCTCGAGTGCCTGCATTGCTACAACAACCTGCCCATGGGCGATATGGACGCCAGACGTCGGGAGTTGAGCAAGGAAGAACACTTCCATGTGCTCGATGAACTCGCGGAGATGGGCTGCTTCTGGCTCCTTTATACCGGCGGCGAGATTTTTGCCCGCAAGGACTTCCTCGAGATCTACACCTACGCCAAGAAAAAAGGGTTCCTGATCACGCTGTTCACCAACGGCACGATCCTCACGGAACAAATTGCAGACTACCTGGCTGAATGGCCTCCGTTTGCCATTGAGATCACCTTGTACGGGCGCACGCGCGAGACGTACGAAGCGCTGACGGCGATACCGGGTTCGTACGACCGTTGCCTGCGGGGAATCAAACTGCTGAAGGAACGGGGGTTGCCGCTGAAGTTGAAGACTGTAGCGACCAGCATCAACAAGCATGAAGTGGGGGCGATGCGAAGGTTCGCAGAAGAAGAGTTGGGTGTGGAATTCAAGATGGACGGGCAGATCAATCCGCGGATTGACTGCTCGCAGAGTCCGCTAGCGGTGCGGCTTTCGCCGGAAGAAGTGGTGGCGCTGGATATGAATGCGCCGAAGGGAATGAGCGAGTACAGGCGACTGGCGCAGCATGATCTGGAGAGGCCCGCGAATCTGGCGCAGATCGACACGGTGTACTACTGCGGTGGCGGCATGAATGGATTTGCCATTAACGCTTGGGGTGAGGTGGGGATCTGTGTGATCTCGCAACAAGAGACGTTCAGTGTTCGAGGGACCGGGGTGAGGCGAGTATGGGAAGAGTCTCTGCTGGAATTGCGGACTCGGAAACGGACACGCCAGACAAAGTGCATTGAGTGTCGCATTCAGTCGCTGTGCGCAATGTGCCCGGCAAACGGCGAGATGGAAAGCGGAGATCGAGAGAGTCCAGTGGAATTTCTTTGCCACGTGGCTCATCTGCGCGCCGCCACTGTTGGTGTGGAAATTCCGGCGCATGGGCAATGTGAATTCTGCGTGGGTGGCAGTCAGCACGACGCGATGATGGAGTCGGCAGGCCGAATCGCGAGCAAAGAAATTGACGTGGATAGTTGGGTCGGACCGCAGCAGATCTTACCGATCCTGAATAATTCAGGCGTTGCTGTCGGGGGCTGCGCGGGGTGCGGGGGGCATTGAAGATGGCGGAGGCCGAATGAGTCGCGAGGTAGAACAAGCCGACGGCAAGAAGCCCTATGTGCCCCCCCGGCTGGTTGCAGTCAGCCTGCGGCCCGAGGAGGCGGTTCTGGGGCATTGCAAGATGTCTGGCGGGAGCGGTCCGAGTCAAACTGCCGGACCGTGCGACATTCTTTTGGCTGGTTGTCGCAGCATCGGATCCTAAGGTTCGTAGTTGAGCGCGGAACAGGGGCGCAATGAAGTGCGAGATTGGGTCGTCACGATCGAACGCGCTTGGTGAATCGGACGCTGAGCACTGCACTCGATTTTGCGTGGGAGGCGTGTCCGTACGCCTCATTGGCGAAGACAGTGCGGCGGTTGCTTTGGTTCCTTCTCTGGGGCCGTTTCGAGCGGAACTCGGGCTGTCCGACATCAATATTCGAGTGACGTGGGTCGACGCGCTAACTCCTGCTCCTGGAGTTCAGTTATTCGACTCGGGGTCTGTTTGGCAGTTGTATGAGAGCAAAGCTGGTTTCCGGTTTGACTTTAGCGCTCCGGTGTTCGGCGGGCAGCCCTACAAGAGACTTTTGGTGGACGGCGGTTTTTCTCGAGCTGAACTGCACATAAACCAAGGGGTTTTCGCCGCTTTTCCCTCCGCCGCGCCGCTGGACTATCCGCTGGATGAGTTGCTGATTATGCACCGGCTCACGCAGGAAAAAGCGATTGAATTGCACGGCTGTGGGATCGTGCGTACGGACGGAAGAGGGAATTTGTTTGTTGGGCATTCTGGGGCGGGGAAGAGCACGACGACACGGCTGTGGACCGAGGTGGAAGAGGTCAAGATTCTGAGCGACGATCGGATCATTGTGCGAAGAGATGGGGAGTCGTCCAAACAGACAATGGACGAAACGCCTTTTGGGGCCGGGGATTTTACTAGCGGGTGCGGGGTCCCTTCGACAAGTTCAGGGCAGGCTCTTCGACTGCGTGATTGCTCGGCTTTGCCGACCAGTCACTCCGCTCAGGATGACAAGAAGAGAAGCGGGATGCGGATGTACGGCACGCCCTGGCATGGCGAAGCGATGTATGCATCGCCGGGGAGCGCGCCGCTGGCGAGGATTTTTGTTCTCGAGCATGGACGCGGGAATGTGCTGACAAGGCTTTCACCGAGTCAGGGAGTCGCGGAGTTATTTGCGCGCAGCTTTGTGCCGTTTCACAAGCATGAGTACGTCGACTCAGCGCTGACATTTCTGCAGGACGTGGTGAATGCGGTTCCCGTTTATCGTTATGCCTTTGAGCCCGATCAGCGGGCCGTGGATGCGATCCTTAATTTCCATGACTGACCGCGGGGCTGACTCGAAGCTGTTTGAGGAAGTCATCCGCGCATTGCTACAACAGGGCTTGAGTGCACGCTTTCAGGCACGCGGCGCGAGCATGTCTCCGGCAATCCGCGATGGCGAGGTGGTCGAGGTTACTCCCGTAATCGTGAGCAAATTACGAAAGGACGATATCGTCTTAGCAAAATCTAAAGATGGCTTCCGGCTTCACCGGATCGTGCATGCGGATCACTCGCGGGACGTATTTCTTACGCGAGGGGATTGCGGCCACGAAAACGATCCGGTGCTGAAGGGAGCGCAGATTCTTGGACTGGCTCGGGCCAAGGAAGTGCGGGTAGGACGGAAAATTTTGCAAGCCAGGTTTAGAAGCATGAGCGGATGGGCGCTGCGATGCGCGGCCCGGTCCCAAGTTGTCGCCGGCAAATTGCTGAGGAGACCTGTGTCTTCACCTCGGGCTACCAGGCAATGGCCGATTCGGTCCGGCATTTTGTGTTTACTGCTGTTATTTGCCGTGACAATGGTGAGCGCGCAAGTGGCAGTGGACTCCGCCAGTTCGGGATCCGCGACCCTGAGCAACACCACAAATACGCTCACCTTTGCCCATACAACAGCTGGCACCAATCGTCTGCTAATCGTCGGAGTTTCCATCAACATCACGAATGCATCTACGGCCAGCGTGACGGGGATAACGTATGGCGGGACAGCACTCACCATCATCGGGGCGCATAACGATGCGGGTGGCACGCGACGGGTGGAGATGTGGTCTCTGTTGGCGCCGACGACTGGTAGCGCGAATGTGGTGGTCACCGTAAACATTCCTACCGCCGTCAACGAAGGTGTGGTCGCGGGCGCCACGACCTTTACAGGAGTAGATCAGACCGTGCCACTCGGATTGTTCGTTTCGGCCGACGGTGCGGGCGGAGCGAATTCTCAACTCGACGTGCCCAGTGTCATAAACGGCATGATCCTGGACACGCTGGCCACCGATGGAACCCAGACTGTAACGGTGTCGGGTCCACAGGTTTCCCGGTGGAATGTGCAACGAGGAAACAATACGAACCCTGGGGTGAGAGGCGTCGGCAGCAGCCGCACGGGCGCGCCGGCCGTACCTATCTCGGAAACGTTCAGTGGCACGTCGAACTGGGCGCTGGGGGCCGTTTCGATCAATCCAAGCACGGCGGACATTGGAGTAACCACCAGTGTTAGCGCGGTGCCGCTGGGACAGAATTCCACATATGTCATCACGGTGAAGAATAACGGTCCGTCGGCGGCGATCGGCGCCACGTTGACGGATACGTTTGCCGCCACGAACTTGGCGTTAGTGTCGGAGACGCCGAGTGCCGGTACGACCTGCACTGTAACCGCGACGATCAACTGTACACTTCCATCGCCTTTTGCGAGTGGAGCGACCGCTACGTTAACCGTGGTTGTGTCGACCACGGCCGCGGGTTTCTATCCGAATACGGCGACGGTGACCGAGCCCGGAGCTCCTCCCGATCCCAATACCGGCAACAATACTTACGTGGCGCTGGCGCCGGTGGTGAGTGTCGTTTGTTCCACTAGCACATTGACTGCAGGCGGAACTCTGAGTGGTGTGGTGAATACATATTTCCCGGGAACAGCGAATGTGGCGAAAGGAGCTACGTCGATTCCTGTGGGGGCGGCGAACGGCACAGGCGCGATTGCGAATGGGAGCCTCCTGCTGGTGATCCAGATGCAGGATGCCAGCATTAACACCGCCAATACGGTTGCCTACGGAAACGGAAGCACGGGTACAGGTTTTACGGCCATCAATAACGCGGGCAACTACGAATTTGTGACCGCGACCGGACCGGTGAGCGGGGGATCGGTGCCCATCACGGGGGCAGGGCCTGGCAGCGGGCTGGTGTTCGGATACACAGCAGCAGCTGCTTCCGGGACGAAGGGGCAAAGCACTTACCAGGTGGTGCTGGTGCCCCAATACACGTCAGCCACCTTGGGCGCTCTCACTGCGGCAGCGTGGAACGGCTCAAGCGGGGGCATTCTCGCATTGGATGTCGCGGGCCAATTGAACTTGAACGGCGGCACGGCAATTGTCGACGGAAAAGGTTTCCGAGGTGGCGCCGGGATGCAATTGACGGGAGGAGTTGGAGGCGCCACAAATGCCGACTATCGCGAAACGTCCCCTACGACTTATACAGGAGCTGCCGGAGGTGCGACCGGCATTGACGGGACCAAGGGTGAGGGCATTGCGGGTACGCCACGGTGGGTTGAATCGGGTGGGACCTTTCTGCAAACCACCACCACAATCGGTTATCCCAACGGCGCTGCCGATGGCAGTATGGCACGCGGGGCGCCGGGCAATGCGGGCGGAGGTGGAACGGATGGGGATGCAGCCGGGAACACTCAGAACGCGGGCGGCGGTGGCGGCGGCAACGGAGGATCAGGAGGATTTGGCGGCGACTCTTGGAACACAAACTTCAGTGACGGAGGCGAAGGCGGGGCGCCGTTTCCCGCGACGATTGACCGCGTCGCATTGGGGGGTGGTGGAGGCGCTGGGTCGCGAAACAATTCAGACGGGGACAATCAGGCCAGCGCCGGTGCCGCGGGCGGTGGAATCATCTTTATTCGCGCGGATAGCTTGAGTGGCACGGCAACTTTGACCGCGAACGGCCTGAGCGCCTACAACGGAACGGCCAACGATGCTGGTGGTGGAGGTGGCGCCGGTGGAAGCATCGTCATATTGGCGGCTAACGGCGGCGAGAGCGGCTTGACTCTGCAAGCCACAGGCGGCCGAGGAGGCGATGCCTGGGACATAGACCCCTACAATCTCGCCGATCGTCATGGACCCGGTGGTGGCGGAGCGGGCGGAGTAGTTTTCCTTTCTGGGGCAGCGGCCAGCATCAGCGTGAGCGGCGGAGGCAGTGGGACGACGCTGACTCCCGGCGTGCCGTACGGCGCTACAGCCGGGAACGCCGGGACGACCACAACCACTGCAACCCTGGGGCAAGTTACCGGCGTACAGTCGACGGCGCTGTGCACGCCGGATATGACGGTCACCAAGACTCACGTCGGCAACTTCACTCGCGGGTCGAGCGCCAGCTATACCATCACTGCTTCGAACGTCAGTCCGTACGGCAGCACCAGCGGGCTTGTAACTGTTAACGACACGCTTCCAGTCGGCATCACGCCCATAGGCTGGAGCCCCCTATCATGGGCCTGTTCTATCTCAGGACAGACGATCAGTTGCACTCGATCCGATGTGCTGGGAGCGAGCAGCAGTTATCCAGCGATTACGCTGAATGCCCTCGTGTCGCAGTCGGCTCCTGCGACACTGACGAATACAGCGGTCGTAGGGGGCGGAGGCGAGGCCAACCTTCTGAACGACACGGCGACGGACACCGCGAGCGTGGGGTCGAGCGCCGACCTGGGAGTTACCGACAGCGGATCGCCCAACCCCGTAGCGGCGGGCGGCAATATCACCTACACGCAAGTGGTGACCAACAGCGGGCCGAGCGCCGCTGATAATGCGACGTTCGTGGCGCCCATTCCCGCGAATACGACCTTGGTATCCATAACGCCGCCGGCGGGATGGAGTTGCATCACGCCGGGGACGGGCGGAACGGGCAATGTGGTTTGCACCGACGTCAACATGGCAGGGTTGACGGCCGGGACGTTCACGCTGGTAGTAAAGGTGAACAGCGGGACGACGAACGGCACGGTGATCGCGGATTCAGTGTCGGTGAGTTCGTCGGTGGCCGATCCGAATTCCGCGAACAACACGGCAATGGTGAGCACGCTAGTGGGCACCACGGGACCGGATTTGACGGTGACGAACGTCGCCTCGCCAAGCCCGCTGGTGCAGGCCGGCAACACCATTACCTATACCCAGGTAGTGACCAACACCGGGACTTCGACGGCGACTGGCGCCACGTTTACCGAGGCGACGCCTGCCAATACGGCGTTCGTGTCGGTCACCCCACCGGCGGGGTGGACTTGCACGCCGGCTCCTCCCCCCGTGAGTTGCCAGAATGCCGCTGGGGTGGCGGGAGGCGCGTCCGGTACATTCACCGTCAAATATACAGTCAACGCACTCACGCCAAGTGGGACGACGATCACCGACACGGCGACGGTCAACGCGACCAACCAATCCTTCGGAGCAAATTCCGCCACCGCGACCGACGTGGTTGCGACGGCAACTCAGGCGGACCTGGCGCTGAGTACAGCGGCTACTCCTCCGTCGGTGTTTGCAGGGAACAACATTATTTATACGCAGACGATTACCAACAATGGGCCGGCGGCAGCTTCGACTGTGAGTTTCACCGAGGCGACCCCGCTGAATACGACGTTCCAGTCTGTGCTGGCTCCGGCGGGCTGGACTTGCACAACACCCGCGGTCGGAAGCACAGGAAATGTCAACTGCACCGATCCCACACTGGGGGTCAACGCGACGGCCGACATTGTCGTTGTGGTAAATGTTCCGTCGACGGTGGCTGCGGGCTCGATCACGGCGAATTCGTCCGTTAGCGCGACGACCAGCGATCCCACTTCAGCAAACAACAGTACAACTGTGGTCACGCCGGTGACCGTGGCCTGCGATCTCGCGGTGACCAACAGTGGGGCGCCGAGCCCAGTTGCAGCGGGTGGCCAGATCACTTATACGCAGGTCGTGACCAACTCAGGCCCGAGCAACTGTAGCACGGCGACATTCAACGAAGCGACGCCAGCCAACACGACGTTCGTATCGGTAGCCGTCGTGAACGCTGGTGGCGGGACGTGGACGTGTCCGAACTCGGCGCCGGTGGCGTGCACCAGTTCTAGTGTGCCACCGGGTTCGACGGGGACGATTACCGCCAAATACACGGTGAGCGGTACCGCGACGGCGGGAACGATCATTACCGACACGGCGACAGTCGCTACGACGTCACGCGACACAAGCCTGAGCAACAATTCGGCCACGGTCAACATCGCCGTGGCGTCGGGAACGCAGGCGGACCTGAGCGTGACGAACGCGGCGAGTCCGAATCCAGTGGCGGCGGGGAACAATATCACCTACACGCAGAGCGTGACGAATAATGGTCCGGCGGCTGCGACGACAATCTCGTTCACGGATCCGGTTCCTGCCAATACCACGGTCGTTTCGTTGACCGGACCTGCCGGATGGACGTGCAGCACCGCGACTACCCCACCGAGTTGCACCATAGCCAGCCTGGCGGTGAATGCGACGGCCAACTTTACCTTCGTAGTGAAGGTGAGCGCGAACGTAGCCTCGGGCACCACGATTACCGAGACGGACTCTGTGTCGTCGACCAGTGATCCGAACAGCGCGAATAACAGCGCTACCTTGAACGTGCAGGTAGCCAATTCGGCGGATCTTTCGGTGACAAACTCGGCGAGCCCGGTTCCGGTGCAGGCGGGCAACAACATCACCTACACGCAGGTGGTAACGAACGCCGGACCCAGCACGGCCAATGTGACGTTGAGCGAAGCTCTGCCTGCGAATACGGCTGCGGTGTCGTTGAGCGGGCCGCCGGGATGGACCTGTAATGTCGGCATCCTCACGTGTACAAATCCCAGTTTCGTGGCTGGTTCGCCGGCAACGATTACCTTTGTCGTCACCGTGAGCGGAACTGCTACGCCGGGGACAGTGATCAAGGATATTGTGAGCGTCAGTTCTACGGCTGCTGATCCAAATCTGGCGAACAACAGCGCGACCGCAAACGATGTGGTGGCGACTGCGACGCAGGCAGACCTGGTCGTGACGAATTCGGCTTCGCCGAGTTCTGTGGCGGCGGGTGCCAACGTCACCTACACGCAGAGCGTGCAGAACCTGGGACCGGCCGCGGCTACCACAGTGTCGTTCACGGATCCGGTTCCCCCCAACACCACGGTCGTTTCGTTGACCGGACCTGCGGGATGGACCTGCAGCATCGCAACCACACCGCCGAGCTGCACCATCGGCAGCATGGCGGCGAATACTACTGCGAATTTCACCCTCGTGCTGCAAGTGAATGCGGGTACGCCCTCAGGTACGAACATCACGGAAACCGATACGGCGACTGCGGCCAATATTGTGCCGAGTCTCACGACCAATAGCGCCAGCGCCACAGCGGTGGTTGCCAATGCCAACAGCGCCGATATGTCGATCACAAAAACCGGAGCACCGAATCCAGTGACGGAAGGAACTCCACTCACTTACACGCTCGTGGTCACGAACAACGGTCCGGCATCGGCGACCACCGTTACGGTGACGGATGCTCTGCCTTCGGTCCTGACCTATCTTTCTTCGACGGTAACACCGTCAAGCCAAGGATCGTGCTCGGAGGCCGGTGGAACCGTAACGTGTTTGCTGGGCACTATGGCCAACGCGGCCACAGCGACTATTTCTATCTTGTCCATTCCGGGACAGCCGGGCGTGGTTCCGAATACCGCAGCCGTGACGGCGGACCAGACCGATCCGAACCAGGCGAACAATTCATCGACTTGGACAGAGACCATTACGGCGCCCACCTGGATCACGCTGCAGTCGTTCTCAGCGCACTCTGGTATCGACAAGAACGGGGCACGCCGAGTCATGCTGACGTGGAAGACAGGCGGAGAGGCGCACAACCTGGGATTCAATGTGTACCGCGAGCAGGCAGGAAACCGGGTGCGCATGAATCCTTCCGTGATCGCCGGCTCGGCACTACTGATGAGCGGAGCGTTGCCCAAGCACGCGGGAAGGAGTTATGCCTGGATTGACCCCTCTGCGGGCAGTTTCTCGGCGTCGTACTGGTTGGAAGATATTGATGTGAACGGAACGCGGACGATGCACGGGCCGGTTTCAGTCCAGGCAGAAGCGCGACCAGGCGGCGAGCTGTCAGCGTCGGAGACGCGGATGCTCAGCCAGTTGAGCCAAGCGCAACCGGCGGCTCCCGGGAGCCAACAGAGCCATATGGTTGAGGCCTCGCCGCAGGTGTCCGCGCCGACATCGAGCCAGATTCAAAAGCAGTTTGAACTGGCGGCGCGTCCAGGAGTGAAGATTCTGGTGCAACATGAAGGGTGGCATCGCGTGACCCAACCGGATCTGGTGAAAGCAGGGCTCGATCCGAACGTGGATCCGGCGCTGCTGCACCTGTACGCGGAGGCTGTCGAACAGCCGATGGAGATTACTGGCGCTACGAATGGTCCAGGCGGCTTCGGGCCGCAAGCAGCCATCAACTTCTACGGCACCGGTATCGATACGGTTTACACGGGCACGAGAGTGTACTGGCTGGCGACGTGCGAATCGCGGGCAGAGCGAATTCCGCGCCTGCAGGCCACTACGGGATCGAACCTGCCGCCACAGAATTTTCCTGCAACGGTCGAAGTGCGGCAACACACGATCTACTTCCAGGCGCTTCTGACGCCTGACGGAGACAATTTCTTCGGCGAACTGGTCTCGCCGGCGCCGGTGAAGCAGGTGGTGTCTGTGCCTCATCTCGACACTACGTCGACACGGCCGGCGCGGCTGGACGTAGTGCTGCAAGGCGTTATAGTGGGTTTCCCCCACGACGTGCTGGTCGCACTCAATGGAAATCAGATTGGCAATGCGATCTTTACCGGCCAGCAAAAAGGCAGACTCAGCGTGAACCTGCCGCCCGGCCTGCTTCAGAACGGCAACAATACCGTCACGCTGACGGCGCAGAATGGAGATTACGATACCAGCCTCGTTCAGTCCATCCGTATCACTTACCCACATCTCTATGCTGCGGACTCCGATGAATTGAAGTTCACGGGCCGCGCAGGTGAAGAAGTGAAGGTGCGTGGATTCGCAAGCGCGCCGGTCGTGCTCGACATCACAGATCCGAATCGGCCGGTACAGCTTACGCCGCAAGTCACGACCAGCGGTGGCAAGTTTGATGTTGCGCTGCAAGTACCGTGGACGAGCACGAATCCAGCAGCTCCGGTACGCCACATCTTACTCGCCGTGGCGGACGACCGGGTTGCGTCGTCGGCCGGCGTGCAACCGCACCATCCGTCGCACTGGCACAAGATGCAGCCTGGCGCAGATATTGCGATGATCACGCACGAGGGGTTTGCGGACGCTCTGACTCCACTGGTGCGGGCGCATGAGGCGGACGGGAAGTCGTCTGCCGTGGTTCCCGTTACCGACCTGTACGACGAGTTCAACTTCGGCGAGCACAGTCCGTTCGCAATGCGCCAGTTCCTGCAGACGGCTGCTCAGAATTGGAAGAAGGCCCCGAGCTACCTGCTGCTGAACGGACGCGCGTCGTTCGATCCACGGAATTATCTCGGCCAGGGGAACCTCGATCTGGTGCCGACGCAGATTCTTGCGGCGGGCGGTCTGATGACTGCATCCGACGACTGGTTCTCGGATTTCTCCGGCAGCGGGATGGCGACGATTTCTACTGGGCGCCTGCCCGTTAGCACGTTGGAAGAAGCGAACACCGTGGTTGTGAAGATCGCGGGTTACGAAGGGAAGTCCAGCAATGGTCCGTGGACCTCACAGGCTCTCATGGTGGCCGATAAGGACGACACCGAGAGCTTCACCGCAGACACAGCGAAGGTGCAGGCGCACCTTCCAGCGGCAGTGCAAGCCACGGATGTCTTCCTCGGTGCTCTGGGCACGACCACGACTCAGCAGGACATTGTTGCCGGAATCAAGTCGGGTCAACTGCTCGTGAACTACCTGGGACACGGTTCCGAAGACCAGTGGTCGGGGGCCGATATCTTCAATACAGGTTCGGTAAGTTCGCTGACCAACGGGTCGCAGCTTCCGGTCTTTCTGATCATGAACTGCCTGAACGGATTCTTCATCGACCTTGACATGCCACCGTTGGGCGTGAGTCTGCTGCTGGCGCCAAATGGAGGAGCGGTTGCAGTACTGGCGTCGACCGGCCTGAACCAGCCCGGTCCGCAAACTAAGCTCGACAATCTGGTGGTGCAGAACGCGCTGCAAGCCCAGCCGCTAACGCTGGGAGAATCGATTCTAAAAGCGAAATCTCAGATCAGCGATGTGAATGTGCGCCGGACCTTTGTGCTGTTGGGTGACCCGGCGATGGTAATCAAGCAGCCCGCCTCGAGCCCGCCGGCTCATTGATGCCCGCCTTGGTTTGCTCAAAGCTAAGATACCGCCGCCACGGCTTCGGGCCGATGGACGGTTTTCCGCAACGGCTCGGTCAGCGCCTGCATGACTTTGGCGAAGCCCGCGAAATCAAGCGACTGGGGACCATCCGAGAGGGCGCGCTCCGGGCAGGGATGCACTTCGATGATCAGCCCATCCGCGCCTACTGCGACTGCGGCACGCGAGACAGCGGCAATCAGGCTCTGCTTGCCAGTGCCGTGCGAGGGATCGGCGATCACCGGCAAGTGCGAAAGGTCGCGAGCCAGCGCGATGGCCGCCAGGTCGATGGTGTTGCGCATCTCCGTCTCAAAGGTCTTGATGCCGCGTTCGCAGAGGACAACCTGATGATTGCCTCCCGACAGAAGGTATTCGGCGGCGAGCAACCATTCTTTCACCGTGGCCGAGGGGCCCCGCTTCAGCAGAACCGGTTTTTGGATCGTAGCCAGGCGGCGCAGTAGGGCGAAGTTCTGCATATTGCGCGCTCCCACTTGCAGCATGTCCACGTGCTCACAGATGATGTCGATGTCCTCGGTGCTCATCACCTCGGTCACTACGGGCAAACCAGTCTGCTCTTTTGCTTCCCGCAGGATCTTGAGGGCTTCGATGCCGAGTCCCTGGAAGTCGTAGGGCGAGGTGCGCGGTTTGTAGGCGCCGCCGCGCAACATGGAGGCTCCAGCGCGCTGGACGGCGTGCGCCGTGTCGAGCAACTGTTCGCGCGACTCCACCGAGCAGGGGCCGGCGATGACCACCACTTCGGGCCCTCCGATCGACACGCCATTGATTTTGACCACGGATCGTTCGGGGCGCACTTGCCGGCTGACCAACTTAAATGGCTGCGCGATGGCGACGACATTATCGACGCCGGGCGCAACCTGAAGCGCCTCGATTTCGTGACGTCGTCCACTGCCGACGGCGGCAACGATGGTGCGCTCCGTTCCGCGTGTGACATGAGGTTGGTAGCCGGCTTCGCGGATGCGCTCAATCACATGGTTGATCTCTTGTTCGGTGGCCTTCTCGGACATATTGACGATCATGGCTGGTTCTCCTTGTTTGTTTATCCTGAAAAGCAAAGCCGCGATCCGTGGATCGCGGCTGCGGTTTGCTCTAAGTCTGGGTGGCCGTTACTGGCTCATCCTTACCCCCAAGCTGGCCGCAGCCGCTACTCCTGGAAACCAGTAGTAACCGGTAAATGCGGTATCTGGGGTAAATCGTGTCATCGTCGAATTACTCTACAGAAAGCTGGACGAACCTTTGGCCCGACAACTCACTTATTGAATCGAACTGGCGGCTTGGGAGAATACGTTGTTGGAATTCGACCCGATCAAACGGACTGTCCCAACGACCAGAACTAAAATCACCGCCAACATTACGGCGTATTCTGCGATGTCTTGTCCCGCATCATCACGCCAAAGGCCAGAAATCAGTTTGGACATTTTTTCTCTCCTCAGCTGTCAGTTCCTTGAAAGGGAAGGACTGAACTCGCATTTAGTGCACACAATAATGCACGCTCCTCCGCAGGCTTGTCAAATGGCATTGTTGGGTCAAATGTCAGCGGGAAGGGTTGGCCGCTGGCAGCACCTGGGTAGCGCCGACCGGGACTGGCAAAACTTGCTGCGGGAGTAGGTCCTGCGCAGACTGTTGCGCATATTGGAGGACGCGGTTCGGAAGCATCCCGAGATAGAGGGTGGCCACGATTGTGAGGGCTAGGGCCACGCCCAAGCCGATAGGAATGGGAGTCACCGGGACTTCCTTGCGGGCCTCGCGCATGTACATCACCACAATGATACGCAGGTAGTAGTAAGCGCCAATGGCACTGTTTACGACGCCGATCAGCGTCAGCCAGATGAGATTGGCCTTTAGGGCAGCACTGAAGACGTAAAATTTCGCAAAGAATCCGCCCGTCATTGGGATCCCGATCAGCGAGAGCAGAAAGATGGTGAGCGTCGCCGCCAACAGCGGCGAAGTGCGGCCCAGGCCTTCGTAGTCTTCGAGGGTTACATACCGTTCACCGGCATTGGCGAAGTGACCGACCACCGCAAATGCGCCGACGTTCATGGCAGCATACGCCGCGGTGTAGAACATGGCGGCGGAGATTCCTGTGGCGGAGTCCTCTGAAGTGGTCATGGCGAAGGCCACGAGCAGATAGCCGGCGTGGGCGATCGAGGAGTAAGCCAGCAGGCGCTTGATGTTGGTCTGTACGAGCGCCCCGACGTTGCCCAGGGTCATGGACAGCGCGGCTGCGACCCAAATCGGCCAGAAACGGCCGGGCGCATTGATGGTGAACACCACGCGCAACAGGACCGCGAATGCGGCAGCTTTCGGCGCCGTCGACATGAAGCCTACGATCGGAGCAGGTGCACCTTCGTAGACGTCGGGTGTCCAGACGTGAAGCGGGGCTGCGGCCACTTTGAATCCCAGGCCGACCAGCATCAGCGCCATGGCAAGGTAAACCAGCAATTCGGCCGGACCAGTCTGCAAGGTTTGACTGATGATTTCAATGTTGGTCGATCCCGTAGCGCCGAACATCAGCGCCACGCCGTACAGGAAAAACGCGGTCGCGAAGGAGCCCAGCAGAAAATACTTGAGAGAGGATTCGCTGCTCGAGGCCTCGTTGCGGCGGAATCCGGCCAGAATGTAGGTGGAGATCGAAGAGATCTCGAGCGCGATGAAAATCAGCACCAGTTCGACGGCCGAACGACATCAATGCCATGCCGACCACGCTGAAAAGGATCAGCGCGTAGTATTCGCCGGCGCGAATCTTCTGCACCGCCATGTATTCAAACGAACTCAGAATCACGACTGCGGCAATGGCGATGACAAGGAAGTGGAAGAATACGCTAAAGCTGTCGACCCGGACCATGTTGGAAAAGGCCAGGCCCGGATTCTGCGCCATGTACCAGGTAGAAAGAAGGCCGGCGATGGTGCCGACGAGGGCGATCAGGCCGAGCGTTTTCTGGCTCTTCTCTTCATCGACCAGAGGATCCAGCAGCATGATCACGATGCCGAAGCCTGACAAGAATGAGTTCGGGCAGGATGCGGACGTAGTCCACGCCTTGCGGAATAATCTGCGCCGAGATATGGGGATGGTCGTCATTGGCCCACCACCTTGCTGACGACTTGCGGAATTGGAGCAAGCGCGGCTTGTACGGCAGGATCAATAGCACCCAGCCACATAATGGGAGCAACGCCCATCACGAGAGCAGCTGCGGCGCAGGGCCAGACGGCAGCCTTCTCGAATCCGAAAAGATCGGGCAGGGAATTGTTCACCGGGTGCGTCACTTTTCCGTAGAAGACGCGCTGGTACATCCACAAGCAGATAAACAGCGCTCCAGATCACGCCGGTCGCGGCGAGGATTCCATAAATCGCCCGCGCCTGGAAGGCGCCGCTCAGCACCAGGAACTCGCCGACGAATCCATTGAGCAAGGGAAGTCCGACCGACGCGAGCACGATGAACAGATAGGAAGCCGCGTAGACAGGCATGGGCGAGGCTGAGTCCGCCGAATTCCGTGATCTCGTAGGTGTGGCGACGTTCGTGGAGGATCCCTGCGAGCATGAAGAGGGCGCCGGTGGAAACTCCGTGAGCCAGCATGACGAACATCGCACCGTTCAATCCTGCCTGCGTAAAGCTGAAGATGCCCAGCACCACGAATCCCAGGTGGCTGACCGAAGAGTAGGCGATCAGCTTCTTCATGTTGGGCTGCACCATGGCCACGAGCGCGCCGTAGATGATGCCGATCAGCGCCAGAATCATGATCCAAGGGGCGTTGTGGCGTGATTGCTCGGGGAAGAGGCCGAGGTTGAAGCGCAGCATGCCGTAGGTGCCCATCTTCAGAAGAACCCCCGCCAGTAGGACGGATCCCGCGGTGGGTGCTTCTACGTGAGCGTCCGGCAGCCAGGTGTGGAACGGAAACAGCGGAACCTTCACCGCGAAGGCTAGGAAGAAACCGAGGAAGAGCCACTGGGCTGCGGCCGGAAAGTTCGGAACATTACCGGCCTGGATCTGTTTCTGTATCTCAACAAAATCGAATGTGGCCGGGTTGGTGTGCGCGTAGAGCCACAGTATCGCCGCCAGCATGAAAACCGAGGCGATCATGGTGTACATGAAGAACTTCACTGCGGCATAGATTTTGCGCTCGTGACCGAACACACCGATCAGCAGGGCCATCGGGATCAGCGTCGCTTCCCAGAAGAAATAGAAGAGAAAGAGATCGAGAGAGGTAAACACACCGATCAGTGCCGTTTCGAGGATGAGCAGAAGAATGAAGAACTCCTTCACCCGGTCGTGAACGGATTTCCAGGAGATCAGCACGCAGAGCGGAGTGAGGAACGTGGTGAGAACAACCAGCCACAGGGAAATGCCGTCGATGCCCATGTGGTAGTGGATGTTGGGGCTCGTGATCCACGGATGGTTGAACTCGAACTGGAAGCCAGCCTGTCCACGACGGAAATGCACCGGCAAGTGCACGGAAAGGACGAAGGTCAGCAGCGAGATGACGAGAGAGAAAATACGGATATCGCGGTCGCGGCGGGGCAGCAGGACGAGCAACAACGCGCCGGAGAGCGGAACGAAGGTCACCAGGCTCAGGATGTAGGGGCTGAGATTGTCGATGTTCATCGTCCCACCCCGAGCCAGATCATGTAGGCAATCACGACGGCGGAACCGGCCGCGATCCAACCCGCGTAGGAGCGCAGGTTGCCGGACTGCATCTGGCGGACTTCATCGGAAACGTGACGAGCCCCGTCGGCGGCGTTGTTGACCGTATCGTCGATGACTTTGCGGTCGACTCCTTGCCACAGAATGCTCGTTGACCCGTCGATCAGCGGCTTGACGAAGAGCTTGGCGTAGAGTTCGTCCACGTAGTACTTGTTCAGGACTGCATCATAGAAACTGCCGAGAGCGTCGGCGATTTTCTGCGGGAGATAGGGCTTGCTGACGTAAAGGACGTAGGCAAGGATGAAACCCAGAACCGCGACTGCCACGGAAACGCCCATCAGCAGGAGTTCTGTTCCGCGGCTTGCGGCTTCTGCAGCGCCTTCCGCGACGGCCGAACCGAATACCGGCTCAAGAAAATGTTCGAAACGGTTGCCGATGCCCACTAAACCGCCGACGATTGAGAGCAAAGCCAGAATCATCAGCGGGACGAGCATCACCATCGGGCTCTCGTGTGGTTCGCCGTGACCGTGATCATCGTGACTGTGGGCGGCGTGGGCGCGTCCGTGCTCGTCCACTTGGGCGCCGTGATAGTCGCCGAAAAATGTCATGAACAACAAGCGGAACATATAAAAGGAAGTGATGAAGGCGGTGATCACCCCGATTAGCCAGAACACCCAGCTTCCGTGCTCGCTGGAGAACGCCTTCCACAGGATTTCGTCCTTGCTCCAAAAGCCTGCCAATGGCGGGATTCCGGCGATTGCCAGGGTGGCAATGCCCATGGTCAGGAATGTCCAGGGGATGAAGGAGCGGAGGCCTCCCATCTTGCGCATGTCCTGCTCGCCGCCGACGGCGTGGATCACCGAGCCGGCGGCCAGGAAGAGCAGGCCTTTGAAGAAGGCGTGCGTCATGAGATGAAAGATTCCAGCGGAGAACGCTCCCACGCCGCAGGCCATGAACATATAGCCCAGTTGCGAGACGGTGGAGTAGGCGAGGACCTTCTTAATGTCAGTCTGCGTGATGCCGATGGTCGCAGCGAACAATGCAGTGAGCGTGCCAATGATGGCGACGACCATCAGAGCCATGGGTGCTCGTTCGAAGATCACGTGCGAACGTGACACCATGTAGACTCCAGCCGTCACCATGGTCGCTGCATGGATCAGCGCGGAGACCGGCGTCGGGCCTTCCATGGCGTCGGGAAGCCAGACGTAGAGCGGGATTTGGGCGGACTTGCCGCAGGCCCCGACCATCAGCAGAATTCCGATGGCGGTGAGAAGGGTTTCGGTTTCGGCTCCTGCAGGGAGATGAGCGACGGAGTCGAATACCTTCGTGAAGTCCAACGACGTAAAGTGCTGGATCAGCAGGAATAGACCGATGAGGAATCCGAAGTCTCCAATGCGGTTGACGATGAATGCTTTCTTTCCAGCCGACGCCGCTGAGTCTTTCGTGAACCAGAAACCGATCAGCAGGTATGATGCCAGGCCGACGCCCTCCCAACCGATAAACATGAGCAGGTAGTTGTTGGCCAGCACTAGCGTCAACATGAAAAACATGAACAAGTTCAGATAGGAGAAGAAGCGGTAGTAGCTTGGGTCGTCCCACATGTATCCGACGGAGTAGATGTGGATCAGGAATCCCACCCCAGTGACGACCAGCAGCATGACCAGCGAGAGTTGGTCGAGGTACAAGGCGAAGTCGGCGCTAAAGTTGCCGGAGCGGATCCAGTGGGCGACGTATTCCTGGTAGGGAATCTGCGACAGGGACGAAAAGCGAAAGGCGACCGACAGCGCCCATGCGAAAGCCGCGCCGGGAAACACCAGACCGATCGTGCTGACCGCAGTTCGCGAAGACTTCTTCCCGAGGAAGCCGTTGATCGCTGCCCCCGCCAAGGGCAGGACCGGGATCAGCCAGAGATTGAGAGATGACGTCATAATTTGAGCAGGTTCACCTGGTCCACGTTCAGAGTTTCTCGCGTGCGGTAGACGGCGATGATGATAGCGAGTCCGACGGCCGCTTCCGCTGCCGCCACCACCATCACGAAGAAGACGAAGACCTGCCCAGCCAGCGCATGCCAGTGCGCGGCGAAGGCGACGAATGAGAGATTCACGCCGTTGAGCATCAACTCAATCGACATGAAGATCGTGATGATGTTGCGCTTGATCAGGAATCCGGTTACGCCGCAGGCGAACAGGAATCCGCTGAGCACCAGGTAATACGAGAGCGGGACCATCAGTTCACCTTCCTTGCCGGGGGGACAACCGGAGATGTCGGCGGCTTGCTGGCCAGCACCACAGCGCCCATGATGGCGATCAGAATCAGAATGGAAGTGATTTCAAAGGGCAGCAGAAATTCGTGGAAGAGCAGCGGGCCGATCGCTTTGGGAGAGCCGGGCAGAGCGCCGGCGGCCACGGCTTCGGTGCCGGAATGGCGCAGCAAGACCCAGGCCACGAGGATGCTTCCCAACAACATCCCTGGGATGCCGAATAGAATGGCGACACGGCTGCCCTTGGTGTGTTCTTCGATTCCGGCATTGAGGAGCATGATGACAAAGACGAATAAAACCATGATGGCGCCGGCGTAGACGATGACCTGCACGGCGGCGAGGAACTCAGCGCCGAGCAACAGGTATTCTCCGGCGAGCGCCGCCATTACCGCGATCAGCGAGAGCGCGCTGTTGATGGGGTGTGTTTGCGCCAGCAGATTGACCGCGCCTGCGACCGCAACCGCCCCGAAGGCCAGGAACAGAATCAGATGAACGCTGAGCATTGAGTTTCTTCGACTACCAAGCTACCGCGATCGCGGTTGCGATCAGATTCGCCAGCGAAAGCGGCAGCAGGAACTTCCAGCCAAACGCCATCAACTGGTCGTAACGGAAGCGCGGCAGCGTGCCGCGCACCCAGATATACAGAAAGAGAAATGCAAAAATCTTGGCGCCGAACCAGAACAGTGGCAGGATCGCCCGCAGGATTGGCGGACCGAAGAGCGGTCCGCGCCATCCCCCGAGGAACAGGAGCGTAGCCAGGCAGGCAACCGTGATCATGTTCGCGTACTCGGCCATGAAAAACATGGCAAACTTCATGGCGCTGTATTCGGTGTGATATCCGGCTACAAGTTCGGTTTCGGCCTCTGGCAAGTCGAACGGGATGCGGTTTGTCTCCGCGTAGGCCGCCATCAGGTAGCAGAAGAAGCCGATCAACTGCCCGTGGAAAATATTCCAGTTAGGGATGAATCCCCAAAAGCGTCCGGCTTGCGCATCGACAATGTCACGCAAGCTGAAGCTGCCCGCCATGATGAGCACCCCAACCAGCGAAAGGCCAAGTGAAATCTCGTAGCTCACCATCTGCGCGCTGGCACGCAAGCCGCCGAGCAGGGAATACTTGTTATTCGAGGACCATCCCGCGAGCGCCACGCCGTATACGCCAATCGAAGTTACACCGAGAATCAGCAGCAGGCCCGTGTTTACGTCGGTGATCTGAAAGGGAATGCTGTAGCCGCCAATCGTGACGGAGTTGCCGAACGGGATCACCGCAATGGAGGTCAGGGCGAAGATGACCGCGATCAATGGCGCCGCAAGAAAGAGCGGCTTGTACACGTGTGGCGGGGTCAAATCCTCTTTGAAGAGAAACTTGATGCCATCGGCCGCGGGTTGCAGCAGCCCGAACGGGCCAACCCGGGTGGGTCCCCAGCGATTTTGCATGTGGCCGACGACTTTGCGCTCCAGCCAGACGGTGTATGCGACGGCCGTGAGCAGCACGACTAGAACCACGATCGACTTGATCACTGACGCGAGGATGTAGAGCCAAATCGGCAACGTGTACGTTCCTCTTCTGTACCGCTAGTTTCGAGATCAGTCCGCCGCGACGTCAGCGGGTTTGACTTCATGACTTTCCATCACCGACTTCAGAGCGCGAGAGTAGCGTCCCAAGGTACCGGACGTGAACAGCGTGTCATTCGCAGGGGCAATGAGCGTCGTTGCTTCTGCCTTCGACGGCGTGGTCGCTCCCCCGCTGTTTGCGAGGGATGTGTGCTCGGTGTTGCCGGCGAGAAGATTCATGCGCGAGACGTCGTATCCGGGAACCAGTCTCTGAATCTCGTCGAGAATCGCCATAGGATCAAGTGGGCTCAGCTTCGGCTCCAGTCCTTGCATCTCAAGCCACACCGCATGGCGGTCGGCTTCACCGGACTGCGCGCCGCGGGATTGTCCCATGTCAGCGCGTGTGCCGTGGCCGAAGGGCACGAGTTTGCGAACGTCAAAGCCCATCGCGTCGGCGATGCGGACGATCATCTCGAAATCAGCCTTTGTGCCGGACACATCCCCGGCTTTCTTGACCAGTTGCACATCGCCGCAGGTGTTAGTGGCGGTGCCGGATTTTTCGTAGGCGTTGGCGGCCGGAAGAACCACGTCGGCCACGGCCGCGGTTTCCGTAAGGAACATGTCCTGCACTACGACGAAGCTGTTCGAGAAGGCGAACGGATCGATGTTCAAGCGTCCGACGGGATTCGATCCGACAACGTAAACGGCTTTCAACTTGCCTGCTTTCGCTGCGACCGCCATTTCGGTAGTGTGCAGGCCGGCCGTTTGTGGGATTCCCCATTCGTCATGAAAGGGGCTGCTTTCGCTGAGCGCGTGGTAACCGGGAAGCAGATCCGGATAAAGGCCCATGTCGGCAGACCCACGAGAATTGGAGTAGTCCGCGAGGCAGATGAACTTGGCTTGGGGCAAAGCAGTGACTAACTGCGAAATGTTGATCCCATGAATCTCCGACCCAAACGCAACCACGAGATCTTTTTCGCCGCGCAAGGTCTTGCGAAGCTCTTCCAGAACCTCCGCAGTCGTGCCGTTTATGCCTAATAGCGCTGGAGCCGGATCGTTCTGAGAGAGGAAGTGAACAAACGACGATTCGCCGTTGTCCTCACTGACCTGTGCGAACACGGTGGCTTGCCTGCGAAGTTTAATGGGCCGGGAATTGACCACATAGAGCTTCGCCCGGTGCAGTCGGACGTTGTTGCGAATCTGCCAAGCCAGCAGAGGGTGCTGCTCGGTCGGATCGTTGCCGATCAGCAGAATCGCCGGCGCGGTGAAGACCTCAGCCATGCTCGCAGTTGCGTCGGGCTTGCCCTTAAGGGCTGCGGCCAGGGCAGGGAAGTCCGCGGTGCGGTGGTGGTCGACGTTGTTGGTCTTCAACACCGTGCGGGCGAATTTGGAGAGCAGGTAGGCCTCTTCATTCGTTGTGCGGGTGGAACCGATTACGCCAATCGCGGCCCCACCATCTTTGTCACGTACTTCGGCAAACTTCTTTCCAACCAGTTCGAAGGCTTCTTCCCAGGTGGCCGGAGTCAGCTTGCCGTTCTTGCGAATGAGCGGTTGCGTCAGGCGCTCTTCATGATTGGCAAAATCGAAGGCGTAACGGCCCTTGATGCAGAGGAAGTCGCCGTTGGTGCCGCTCTTGTCGCGATTGTCGCCGCGGACGATCTCCAGGCCGGTGTCGGAGCGGCGCACACCGAGCGTGGTCTTGCAGCCGTCGCCGCAGTGCGTGCAGACGGTGCCCACATGCTTCATTTCCCATGGGCGCGTCTTGTAGCGGTAGGCACCGGAGGTGAGCGCTCCGACGGGACAGATGTCGATGCACATGCCGCACTCTTCACATTCCAGGTGATCGCCCTGGTTGGGTGCGATGATCGAACTGACGCCGCGGTTCTGCACGCCGAGGGCCCAGACGTCCATGCCCTCGCCGCAGATCCGAACACACCGGTAGCAGAGGATACAGCGCGGCCGGTCGAAGAAAACCACGGGAGACCACTGCTGCTCGTCCTTGTGGTTTTTCGCCTCCATGAATTTCGATTCGGCGGCGCCGTAGGAGAACGTCATGTCCTGCAGTTCGCACTCACCGCCGGCATCGCAGACCGGGCAATCCAGCGGATGGTTCCCCAGCAGCATTTCGAGCATCGACTTGCGCGCCTGCTTGATCTCGTCGCTGTCGGTGGTAACGATCATGCCTTCGCCGACCACCGTGGTGCAGGCGGTCTGCAACTTGGGCATCTTCTCGACTTTCACCAGGCACATGCGACAAGCGCCCTGCAGGGAAAGATTCGGGTAGTAGCAGAACGAGGGCACTTCGATGCCCACGCTCTTGCACGCCTCGATGAGGAGCGTGCCCGCGGGAGCCGTGATCTTCTTGCCGTCGACAGTGAGGTTCACATCAGCCATACTTGTAGCGCCGGCGTCCCGCCGGCTGTCGCGAGGGCGTCTCGCCCTCGCTTGCCATCAGCGTTCTGAAACCTGCGGGCATTTGCCCGCACTTCGGGCCGACGAGAAGCCGGCGCTACGCGTGCACCGGAAGCTGCTCCACCACGCCTTCTTTCTCGTACGGGCACGGCCTGCCTTCCAGGTGATCTTCGAATTCTTTGCGGAACTTTTTTACGAAACCGATCGTCGGCATCGCGGCCGCATCTCCGAGCGGGCAGAAAGTCCGGCCAAGCATGTTTTCCGCCAGATATTGCATATTGTCGATATCTTTCTTCAGACCACCGCCGGCGTGGAAGCGAATCAGCGTCTTCTTCAGCCAGTCGGTACCTTCGCGGCAAGGGATGCACCATCCGCAGCTTTCGTGCTGGTAGAACTTCATGGTGCGGAGGGCAAACTTCACGATGCACTGCGCGTCGTCGATCACCACCACGCCGCCCGAACCCAGCATGGAACCGGCCTTCGCGACCGAATCGAAATCCATGGCAACGTCGATTTCATCCGCCGTCAGGCAGGGACACGACGATCCGCCCGGGACCACCGCTTTGAGCTGGCGGCCGTTGGGAATGCCCCCGCCCACCTCGTAGATCATTTTCTTTAAGTTATAGCCCATGGGCAGTTCATAGACGCCGGCCTTGGCGATGTTGCCGCTCAGGCAGAACAAGCGCGTGCCGCCATTTTTCGGCGTGCCCAGCTTGGCGTACCAGTCCGCTCCGCCAAGAATGATGTGAGGCACATTGGCCAGCGTCTCGGCATTATTAATGACTGTAGGCCCGCCCCAGAGGCCGACCACGGCGGGGAAGGGAGGACGAATGCGCGGAATGCCACGCTTGCCTTCGAGCGATTCCATCAACGCCGACTCTTCGCCGACTTCGTAGGCTCCCGCTCCTCCGTGCCAGTAGACCTCAAAGTCGCGTCCGCTGCCGAAAATATTCTTGCCGAGGAATCCTTTAGCGTAGGCGTCGCGGATCGCCTTTTGCATGATGATCGAAAGATATCGGTACTCGCCGCGAATATAGATGTAGCCGGCTTTCGAACCAACAGCTAGCCCGGCAATCATCACGCCCTCGATCACGGAGTGCGGGTCGTGCTCGAAAATCAAGCGGTCTTTGCAGGTGCCGGGCTCGCTTTCATCGCCATTGCACAGAACGTACTTGGGCTGAGCCGACTGCTTGGGAACGAACGACCACTTCATGCCGGTGGAAAATCCGGCGCCGCCTCGGCCGCGAAGGCCGGAATTCTTGACCTCGTTAATAATGGCGTCCGGTTCCATAGCGAGCGCCTTCTGCACGGCCTTGTAGCCGTCCAGTTCGAGGTAGCGATCGATGTTGGTCGCGCCCTGGCCGAAGCGCCTGGAGACGACTCTTACCTCGTCGGGATGGGAGACCAAGTCAGCCATGAGAGCGATTGCTGATTAAAAGATTCCGGATTGCAGATTTAAAATCTCCGGCGAAATCTGAAATCTAACACTCTGAAACCTTAAATCCTACTGCGTTCCCTTCTTCTTATACTCGTCTAGAATCTGGTTCATTTTGGTAGGCGTTAGATTCTCGTGAAAGTCGTAGTTTACTTGCGCGGCTGGGGCCCAGCTGCAGGCGCCGATGCATTCTACTTCTTCGAGCGTGAACAAGCCGTCGGGCGTGGTCTGTTTGTGACCGATGCCCAGTTTCTTGGCACAGTGACGCAGGATCTCCTCTCCTCCGCGCACCATGCAGCTGATGTTGGTGCAGACTTGCACATTGAATTTGCCGCGTGCCTTGGTGGTCAGCATGGAGTAGTAGCTGATCACGTTGCGCACTTCGAGTTCCGTCAGGTCGAGGCGAGCGGCGATTTCGGCGATAACTTCGTCGGAGAGATAGCCGATTTCGTCTTGCGCATAAAGGAGCGTCGGGACGAGCGCGGAGCGCTTGGTCGGATAATGCGGCACCATGTCCGCGAAACGTTGCTCGAACTCTTCGGAAAATTTCATGCGTGGCCTTGTGCTGTCCCTACGGGACTTGTTCCCCCACTTTTGGACTACCGCAGGGCTCACGCCCCTTCGACAAGCTCAGGGCAGGCTCTGGGCTGTATTGTTCCGCCCCTACGGGGGTGCAGCGCGCCTGACCTTACCGGTCGATTTCTCCCAACACGATGTCGATGCTGCCAATCGCCGCCACTACGTCCGCCAGCAGGTGTCCCTCACACATGGTCGGAAGTGTCTGCAGGTTGGCGAAGCAGGCGGAGCGCATGTGCACGCGGTATGGTTTGGCCGTGCCGTCGCTTACGATGTAATAGCCCATCTCGCCGCGCGGCGACTCGACTGCCTGGTAGACTTCGCCCGCCGGTACTGCGAACCCTTCCGTGATGATCTTGAAGTGGTAGATGAGCGATTCCATCTGCGTCTTCATTTTTTCGCGGTCGGGAAGTACTACTCCTGGAGCGTCAGCCTTGATCGGGCCTTCGGGCATGCCATCGAGCGCCTGCCGGACGATCTCGGTCGACTCGCGCAGTTCCTGCACACGGCACATATAACGCGCGAAAACATCGCCTTCTTGCGAGACGGGCACCTTGAACTGGAATTTTTCGTAGCTGGAGTACGGCATGTCGCGGCGCAGATCGATGTCCACCCCGCTGCCCCGCAGGGTCGGGCCGGTTGCGCCCAGTCCGATCGCGTCTTCGGCCGACATGACGGCGACACCCTTGGTGCGCATCATCCAGATGGGATTGCCCGTCAGGAGATTTTCATACTCGTCGATCTTCTCCGGAAAATAACCGGCGAAATCGCGGACGCGATCAAAGAATCCAAGAGGTGGCTCCAGCGCAATTCCTCCTACGCGGAAGTACGAGGTCATCATGCGCTGTCCGCTGACCATCTCGAACATGCGCAGGATTTCTTCTCGCTCACGAAAGCAGTACAAGAAAACGGTCATCGCGCCGATATCAAGCGCGTGCGTGCCCAGCCAGACGAGATGCGAGTTGATGCGCGTCAGTTCGTTGAGCAGCACTCGCAGCCACTGCGCTTTCGGAGGAATCTCCAGTCCCAGCAACTTCTCCACCGCCAGCACGTAGCAGAGGTTATTGGTCATGGGGCACAGATAGTCGATGCGGTCGGTCAGCGGCACCACCTGCTGGTAGAACTTGGCCTCGCAGGTTTTCTCGATTCCTGTGTGCAGGTAGCCGATGTCGGGCATCATGCGCACGATCGTCTCGCCGTCAATTTCCAGGAGAACGCGCAGCACGCCGTGAGTCGACGGATGTTGCGGGCCCATGTTCAGGATCATGGTGCGATCCTGACCGGGTTCCAGCACGGGCGTGGGGTTCAAGTGGGCCATCTCTTAGCGGTAGCCCTCCACGGGATAATCTTTGCGCAGAGGGTGGCCCTCCCAGTCCTCGGGCATCAGGATGCGGCGCAAATAAGGATGTCCGGTGAAGCGGACGCCGAACAGATCGAAAACCTCGCGCTCGAAATAGTTGGCACCGGGCCAAACGGAGGTTAGCGATTCAACCGCCGGGCTGGAGCTGTTCAGGCGAACCTTCAGCCGGACGCGCTCTTTCTTGGGGATCGAGAGCAGGTGGTAGACGATTTCAAACCTGGGCTCGGCCGGGTACCAGTCGACGCACGTGACGTCGGAAAGGAAGTTCAAGGCACAATCGGGGTCGTCCTTCAAAAGGACGCAGGCTTCGCGGATGTTCGCCCGATCAACGTGGATCGTCATTTCGTCGCGGTCGAACTTCACGCCTTGAACCGCCGCGGCATTCCAGGCGAGCAGGCGAGCGACGGCCGGATGGGACTTCAACTGCTCGAGGTCAGTGATCGCGGGGGCCAATGGCATCAGCGCTTCCCCCGTGCCGTTGCGGTCTCACCCCAGTCCAGAACGCCTTTCTTCCAAACATAGAAGAAGCCGACCAGGAAAATTCCGATGTACACAAACATCTCCCAGAGGCCGAAGTGCTTTAGATCGCGCAGGATGATGGCCCAGGGATAGATGAAAACCGCCTCTACGTCGAACAGAATGAACAGCATGGCCACCAGGTAAAACTTCACCGAGAAACGCTCGCGGGAGTCGCCGACCGGGGTCATGCCGCATTCGTAGGGAGAGAGCTTGGCGCGCGTGGGCTTTCGGACCCCGATTATCCAGGAAAGCACGACAATCGCGGTCGCAATCCCACCCGCCAGCAGGATATGGATCAAAAACGGGAGGTAGCGTGCGAAGTAATTGTCGGGCATAGGACGAGGTATATATAATTCGCGCGAAGCAATACTTAAACGTTCTAGATTATGGGCTTACACTCAACAGTGTCAAGCGAACGAGCGGAAGATTGGGCAATTGTGTAATCCGGCAATTTTGTAATCGAACCGCAGGGCTCTGACCGCAGAGTTTTGGGGTACAAATTACCAAATTTCCGATTACGAAATTACAGAACCATATGATTTTTGGCTTCAACACCGATGTGAAGCACGGCGACACGATTTATCACGTGCAGAGTGAAGCGCGCGAGAGCGAGCTCTTGCTGCAGACGCAGGTCTTCGTGCGGGGACGCTGCGTTGGCAAACGGGCCACCTCTTACGCCGGGAAATCGGGCGAAGCCCAGTTCGGAGATACGCAAAAAGAGCAACAGCTACGCGAGCAGCACCGGCTCGTGCTTGACGCCATCCGGGAAGGGAAGTTGGACGCGGTTCTTGATCACGGCGAACCCGAAGTTTTGGCTACGGTGAAAGAACTCGATGTGCAGTGGACGAACGCCGAATCCGTCCATGCCGATCGCAGCTTGACTATGCAGCTGCGGGTTACCGAGGGAGGCTCGGCTGCGCCCGGGGCGCGCCTGACTTTCCGATTCGCCCGTCCGGGTGCCGTGCCTTTCTACACCCAAGCCGTCGCCGATTCGGGTGGGTCGGCGGAGATCAAGATCGAAGTCGAAGAGACCGCACTGCCGGACTCATCTCTGCTGGTCCAGGCCAATTTCGAAGGACGCACGGCGACCAGAAAGTTCGTGTTGCGCAAGGCCGAGTGACGGCAGCGGCGCTACAATCTTCCCAGGCTCGATGAGCCGCCGCATGACAATACAGATCAATGGGCAAGAAAGAACCTTCCCTGAGGCTCCCCATCCCTTTACCCTGGCGGCGCTTGTGGAAATCCTGGGAATGAAGGCGGACCGCCTGGCCATCGAGCTGAACCGTGACATCGTGCCGCGAGCTCGATGGGCTGAGACCGGGCTCAACGAAGGCGACCGGCTCGAAATGGTGCACTTCGTGGGCGGCGGTATCACGCTGTAGTCTGCTGGGAACTCCCTTAGTCACCCCATTTTCACCGAATCTCTGCTTGACTCACCCCGGCTCGCGCCTAAAATGTTTGAAACATTTTGCTTGAGGATTGTTTCAAACAAGTTTGAGGCTTCATGCAAGACCGCTTTACATCGCAAGAGGTGATGACTCTGACCGGGCTTACACCCCGCCAGTTGCAGTGGTGGGACGAGCGCGGTATGGTGAGGCCGGAACGGGAAGGGCATCGCCGTCTGTATTCACTGAACCAGTTGACCGAAGTGGCGGTAATTTGCGAGTTGCGCCGCAAGGGCTTCTCGCTGCAGGGAGTACGCAAAGTTCTCCGCTTTCTCGAACGCGAGTTGGGCAAGGGGCTCGCGGAAATCATTGGCCAGAACTCCGAATACCACCTTCTGAGCGACGGAACGCATCTTTACTTAGAGACCTCGGCGCGGCAGATTGTGGATATCCTCAAGAATTCGAACCAGCCGATTCTGGGAGTTTGCCTCAGCGACGCGGTCCGGCAGGTGCGGGCTGGGGTCGTCTCCGGGAAGACGAATACTTCAGTAACGTCGCTAGATCACCGGCGGCGTGCTAAAAAGGCGTCATAGACGGGATCTTGGTTAAGAGCGAGCATCAGGCACAGGGAGGAAGACATGGTCGGTGAACTGGACGTCCTGAACGAGTGGATTCCGGAACAGATGCAGCCAGGTACCGTCTTTGTGCTGGAAAACGCCGGAGAGATCGGCGAAAAGGAAGATCCTTACTGGGCCGTTCTTTCCTGCCCGTCTTGCGGGATGCTGGGCCTGATCACGCGCAAACAGATCAATGGGTTCCTGCCGGTCATCTGCGGTTCGGAGCACTGCTCGGCGCAGTTCTTCATCCGCGACGCCGAAGTCGTGGTGCGCAAACCCTTCTAAAGGTGTCCCTGCCATCATCACAGCGAGGTCTGTTTGTACTCCGATTCGAATTCCACCGGGACCTGCTCGACGATTTCTATGCCGAATCCCTCGAGGGCAGCGACCTTTTTTGGACGATTGGTCAGAAGCCGGATGCGATGCAGGTTGAGGTCGGACAGAATCTGAGCTCCGATGCCGACTTCGCGCTGGATCTGCTTCTCAGTTTCGAACAGGGACGGCAATTTCCGTCCACGGTGAAAGCTAAGCGCGTTGCGGTCGCCAACCTTTTCGATGGAAAATCCCTGCGAGGTCTGGTGCAGGTAGATCAGGGCGCCGCCTTCCCGCGCAATGCGGCGGAGGGAGCCTTCCAGCGTGGCATGGCATTCGCAGCCAATTGCGCCGAAGACGTCTCCCATCAAGCAGTGAGCGTGCATGCGAACAAGCACAGGAACCGCGCTGTGCTCGATGTCACCGCGAATCAGAGCTACGTGCGACTCCCCGCCGTCGACTTCGCTTTCGTAGGCGATCAGACGAAACTCCCCAAAGCGTGTGTCGACCAGCGCCTCGCCCACCCGATGCACGTAACGTTCGTGCGCCATGCGGTAGCGGATGAGTTCGGCGACCGTGAGCATCTTCATGTTGTGCTCGCGGCAGAACTCAATCAGGTCGGGGACGCGGGCCATGCTGCCGTCGTCCTTCATAATTTCGCAGATCACGCCGGCGGGGACCATGCCGGCCAGCCGCGCGAGGTCGACGGAAGCTTCGGTTTGTCCGGCGCGTACCAGCACGCCGCCCTTGCGGGCGCGCAGCGGGAAGACGTGTCCCGGACGCGCCAGATCCGATGGCTTGGTGGCGGGATCAATGGCCACCTGAATCGTGCGGGCGCGATCGTAGGCGGAGATGCCGGTAGTTACGCCCTGGCGAGCGTCGATGGCCTCGCAAAAGGCGGTGCCATACTGCGAAGTGTTCTCTGCGGTCATGGGCCCTATGCGCAGATGTTCGAGGCGCTCTTCGGTCATAGCGAGGCAGACGAGACCGCGACCATACTTGGCCATGAAGTTGATGGCTTCCGGCGTGACTTTCTCGGCGGCCAGGGTAAGGTCGCCTTCGTTCTCGCGGTCTTCGTCATCCACGACCACGACCATCCTGCCGGCGCGGATTTCCTCGATGGCGTCGGGGACATCGGTGAATGGGGGCTGGGGGGCCATATTGAGGCGATTTTAGCAGACGGCTTACACTCAGCGCTGGCGCCTCTTCGCGTGACTCTGTGGTCTCTGAGACCAAAAAGCCCCCGCCCAAACAAAGCGTAGACGGAACACCCTCGGGAGTCGATTTCACATCGGCCCCCATCGAATTGGGTAACATTTGGGCATGCCGATCACGCTCGACGACATGCGGCGCTTTGCGGTTGCCCGAAGCCTCTTCACTCCGACGACTCTCAAACGGGCCCTCGATAAGCTGGGCTTTGTACAGGCGGACCCGATTCGTGCGCCGGCGCGTGCGCAGGACCTGATATTGCGACATCGTGTCAAGAACTACCGGGTTGGTGACCTCGAACGACACTACGTCAGGCTCGGCATGGAGGAGGACTTCTTCATCAACTATGGCTTTTTGACGAGATCGGTGCAGGCGCTGATGCATCCGCGTTCTGACAGCCGTGTCCCGGCGGAGAGCCGTCAGCCTTGGCCTGCGGCGCGCCGTAAGCGAGCCCAACTCCTCCTGGAATTCATAAGGGAGCGCGGCTCCGTCCACCCGCGCGAGGTCGACGACCATTTCTCGCACGGCAAGGTTACGAACTATTGGGGAGGCTCATCGAACGCGACCACTCATCTGTTGGACGCTATGCATTACCAAGGCTTGTTGCGCGTCGTTCGACGCGAAGGCGGCATCCGTATCTATGCCGCACACCAACATGGACCCGGGCCAAGCGATGAAGCCGCTCGCCAAGCGAGGCTCGATAGCGCTGATCGATGTGGCCGTCCGCATCTACGCGCCGATGCCGTTAGCGAGCCTGAGGATACTGGTCCGCCGCTTTCGCTTTGCGACACCACAGTGGCACTGTGAGTTGCCGAGCGCCTTGCAGCGGGCCAAAGAACGGCTTGCGCACGCCCGACTCGATGGCGTGGACTGGTATTGGCCCGTAGACGAGGATGTGGTGCGCTTTGCCCCACAAGACACGGTGCGCTTGCTGGCGCCTTTTGACCCGGTCGCGTGGGACCGCTCACGCTTCGAACTCTTGTGGGGATGGGTGTACCGGTTCGAAGCGTACACGCCCGCGCCGAAACGCAAGCGAGGGTACTATGCTCTGCCACTGCTTTGGCGCGACCGCGTAATTGGATGGGCCAATCTGTCGGTGAAGAACGATGCATTGAAATCAGAGTTCGGCTACGTGGACTCGGAGCCGTCCGGCCGAGCGTTTAAGCGCGAACTCAAGGCGGAGTTAGACCGCGTGCGAGCTTTTCTGGGTCTGAAAGCTTGAACTCCGAGATGATTACCCGGTCAGTTCGTGTTCGGCGCCGAGGAAAAGGGCGCGCAGGGCGCGGATTATCCAGCGCGTCAAGATCACGATGATCAAGACGAAGATCGTCGCCAGAGTGCCAGCGAGGTAGGGATGGCGCGTCGCAAGCCAGGTGAGGCCGATGGCGAAAACATCTTCGCCCAGGCTCAGCGTTATGTTGGAGAACGGTTCCGGCGAGGTTGTGACGGCAGCCCGAGCGGCGGTCTTGCCGCCGTGCGCCGCCAACGCGACGGCTGCGCCGAGCAGAGTCGCCAGCAATTGGTGCTCGGGCGAAAGCTGGCTCGTCGCCTGGTAGGCCAACAATCCAGCTACGGGGACCCGAATGAACGTGTGCAAGGCATTCCAGATCAGATCAAACGCGGGAATCTTGTCGGCAAAGAACTCGACTACGAACAGCGCTAGGCTGGCGGTAATTACCGGCCAGCTTTCGAGCAACTGCAGCCCCGGCGGCAGAGGAAGATGCCCGAATCGCGCGAGCAGCCCGAGAACGGCCACGGTGGCATATAGGTTCAGCCCAGCTGCGAAGCCGATTGCTGCCAGCAGGGCGAACAGCTCACTGAGCGGAATCTTGAGAACATCGAGCATGCTGTCCGTTGCAAATCGCAACTGTCGCGTCGAGAAGAACCCGAAGGAGCGTCCAGAAACAGAAAGGGCCGCTCGCCTGAATGACTAGGAGCGACCCTCAAAGCGTTGCCACGCTGGTGCTTGTCACATCTGGCTTAAAGCGTGGACTCGATCTCAAAGCCCCAGGCTTCCAGAAGAGGCTCGGGGATGTATTTCGAATTCTTGTTGCGGCGAGCCCACTCCCGCAGTCGAGTCGATCGAAGATACTGGTCGGGGGAAAGCTTGTACTCGCGCACAACCTGCTCAAATTCGGTGATGGTAGGGGTGATCGGCCCGATCGGTTCGGGCTTGCCCCAATTCGGATTTCCGCGTCGCTTGGCCATGAAAAGTGCCTTTCCACCTCAGGGGGGAAATAAACCGCTAACTCTCTAACAATATGATTCTCCGTATCGTCTTCAGGATGCAGGAACAACAACGTCCTTACTGTGGACAAGTCAACACCTTACAGTGACCTTGACACGAATCCAAAGCTGATCGGAGACTCAGTATCTTAGGGTTAAACTGCTTGAAAGTCAATGGGAATTTCACCAAGAACACATTAGCAAATCGAATCTAAAGTTATGTAAATAATAGAGTTATCGTTCGTCGCCATTGGATTCGGCATTGGCTTGGTCAGATCCAGCAGGAAAACGCTTTCCCGCTCTGAATTGCGGCGAACTATCGAGAAAAGTCACAACCGCGATTACGCCGGTAACTACATTGCGCGGACAGCCGTTGATCCACAATAGAAGATGGACATACAGTGCAGGCAGGGGTCCCCGGACCTTTGTCCCGGTCTGCCCCTGCAACTTTCGGGATCCGGGTATCATTCGGCACTCTGGGAGTTTGCTACTCCGAAGTCGGCCTGCTCATGAGTCTGAAGTCATTGCTACTGTGTTCGGACGAGAAGATCGTGCGGGTATTGCGCCGGGTATTGGGCGATCTTGATATCGCGGTTGATTTGTGCCGCGACGCCGACGCCGCGTTGCGCAAGCTGACCCGGCAACGGTTTGAGGCGATCATCGTCGACATTACCGACGACGGTGCCTCGGAGGTTCTCCGCAGTGCCCGAATTGCTCCCTGCAACAAGCAAGCAGTTGCCGTCGCCATCGTCGAGCCCATCATCGGGCTGCAGGCGGTGTTCAAGATAGGGGCTCACTTCGTGTTGTACAAGCCGGTTTCAAGCGAGCGGGCGAAGTCCAGCTTTCGAGCCGCCCGGGCCCTGATGAAGAGCGAACGGCGGCGCAACACGCGAGTGGCGGTTCAAATCCCCGTCGTAATGCGGAACCTGGATGGCGGCGCCAACATGAAGGTGACGACCACCGACTTGAGCGAAGGTGGTATGGCCGTTAGCGTAGCAGGACAGCGTCGTCCAACGGGACGCTGGCAAATGGTGTTCAACTTGCCGGGAATGGGCACCTCGGTAGAAATCCCGGCCGAATTCGCTTGGGAAGGAACCGGATCCCAAGCGGGGCTGCGCTTCCAGCAAATCCCACCGGAGGCGGCGCGTCACTTGCGCGAATGGCTGAAGCAGAATTCTCCAGACGCCGAACAGGATGATCCGCCGATCCGCTGCCAACTCACCGACCTGAGTCTAGGGGGATGCTACCTCGAGATCTCGTCGCCATTCCCTGTAGCCAGCCGCGTGATGCTCTCGATGCGGGCCGGGGGGGTGGAAGTGCGGGCCCAGGGCGTGGTGCGGGTCATGCACCAAGACAAAGGCATGGGTGTGGAGTTCACTCAAACCACGCCGGAACATCGCGCAGCGGTTGAAAGGTTTCTGGGAGTGCTCAGCGACAACCGCACGCTGCTACCCGAATTACTGGTTGAACCAGAAGGCCTGGAGTCCGACACAAGCCCAGCCAGACCGCATGCGGGGGAGACGGATGATCCGTTACTCCAGTTGTTTTACGGCGAGCCTCTGACAGCGGAATCGTTCCAAGAGGCGCTTCGCAACCAGCGAGCGACGCCGCCCGCCGAGAGTAGAAGCGCGGCTGCCGCATCCCACGCCTAGGTGGAACTGCACAGTCCTCGATTGTTTCACTAGATTTATCCCAACCAGTTTGTCCTGATGGTTTGTCCCAGCGTGGTCCCGCCTCCAAGGTAGAATGATCGCGAGCCGGGATGGCGAAGTTGGCAGACGCAGCGGACTTAAAAGCCAAGACGCAGCTTGATGCCTCCGCGATCAACATCATCAAACCAAAACCGAAAAAGAAACAAAACCAGGCGGAAAACTCCGAATTAATGCAGGACGTATGACGCACGAAACTGATGTGTAAATTCCCGCAGCCTGCTTTATGATAGACGACTGAAAATGAAACAACCGCGCGGGCGTGGCGGAATGGCATACGCAGCGGACTTAAGGAAAGACTTGAGTGCTCGCCGGGAAACCGGCGATGCAGAACTGCTCAAATTCGGGGAAACCTCAAATGGCAATCCCGAGCCAAGCCCGACGAGACACCAGCCGGGAAGGTGTAGAGACTAGACGGGCAGCACCTAAGCTCCGGAATCTTTCGGAGGAGGGTGAAGGGATAGTCCAGACCGCAAACCTAGCGTGAGTCCTCCAAGGGCAATCACGTCGGGCGGCGAAAGCCGTAGACGGTATGAAAATCCGCAGGGCTTAAACGGCCCGTGAGGGTTCAAGTCCCTCCGCCCGCACCACGTTTTGCTCGGGCAGTTACCTCAGTACGCAAACGCGCGGGACGGACCCACAGAGTACCCATCGAACTGGAGAGCCTTTGCTTTGCGTCGACCGTGATTGTCGCGGGCTCTGCAGCGACTTCGGAGGAGCCAGTACGACGACAAGCACACGGATTCGAATCCTTCTCAACGAGCTACTCCTTTGCACGGACTCTCTGTAAGGAGAAATCGACTCCTGATCTCCTGCTGTCGAGCTATCGCGCTTCTGCAGCCCGTACCGTCCGCACACCAAAAACGCCCCGGATTTCGTTCCCATCTGTCGCCTGGAAACGCACGGTGATTTTGGTCTTCCCTTCAATCAGTTCCGCCGGGATCGCGTAATCAGCATCAACAAAATGGGCCTCCTGCTCGGGGCTGCGTGGCAGTGCGACGTAATCGCCAATCTTCTGTCCGTCGATCAGAATGTCGAATGTGCTCTTCCGCCGACCTTCGCCGCCGTACGTCACCCACAATACGATCGGGCGCGAATTCTCGACCGGCATATCGAAGGAGAACCAGCCTTTGCCTGTGCGTCCATGGCGGCTCCGCCAGAGAAGCGGAGCAGAGTCTTCTCCTTGCTCGTTGAAGTCGCGCTCCGACTGCATCTCGCCCGGCTGGGCAAAAGCAATCGTGGCTGCCTGAAGCGTCTGTTGCTTCTCCTGCTCCTCTTTGTATTCGGCGGTGCGCTTGCTCCATTCTTCCGGAGTGAAAACGTCCCAATAGACTGCGTATCTTCGGCGCGGAAGTTCGTAGAACGGTGCAAATTCGATGTCCTGAGAAAGACCAACACCGGTCGTCTTAAAGGGGGGTATCGAACTGCGGTTCTTCACGTACTGGTTGAAGTGCAAGGTTCCAGCCTGAAAGTCCCCTGGAGCCACAAAGGATTCCCGCTGAGTCTGGTAGTTCTGATAGAAAAACGACCCGAAGTTCGAAGCATATTGCCAGAAGCTTTGGTATTGCTCGGTATAGCGGCGCAGAGAATACCCCGCACGAAACACGGTCTTGCCGCCTCCTGTCAGTTTGCCCAGAAATCCTTCGGTGAACTGCGGGGTCCATGCAATCCCCAGATTTGGTTGCGGACTTACGTTCCATGGACTATAGGCATGGCTGCGGGCGATGTATGCCGGATTCGGGTCGCCGGGCAGAGAACCGGGATTGAAAAGATTGTTTCCTCGCCTACTACTCCGATTTCCGTATCGATAACCATGAAGCGGGAACTCCCAGCGACGGCCCGGTGGGAGGCAACGTCACCGGGATTGGCGCACCCATGCACGACCTTGAGAGCTATTGCACTGAAGGCAGATTTCAGTGGGGATACGTACAGCCCGTCTACGTTGGCTCGAACCAAATGCAGGAACGGCCGCCCGATGGAGCGCCAGAGGGGAGCGACCACGACCTGACGTTTTACTTACACCAGCTTAAAGAGCGTTCTCCGGACGGAAAGATCCTCCCCTATAACTATGCGATGTCGCAAATCGGGCACGAGATGGGTCACCGCTGGGCTGCTTTCGTGTCTGCGAAGGTCAACGGCCAAGCAGTCCTGCTCGGTCCGGTCCACTGGGCTCGAGGATTGCAAGCCCCGGTGGCGTTTCCTTACCAGCGTCCGACGGAGGCGTCCGCGCTGGGCGGGAGCGTTTGGCAGGATAATTTCGATGGAACCTAACCCAGCTCGACGACGACTACTATGTGCCAGAAACAGGCTATTCCTATCTTGATCTGTATTTGATGGGCCGGATCTCTTCCGCGGAGATGCCTGACTTCTTCATTCTCAAGAATCTCGTGCCCGCCGGCAAGAATGCGAACGGACATCCCATATTCAAGGCAGATCGAACGAAAGGTAACAATTGAAGACGTGATTACAGCAGAGGGTCCACGCCTACCCGACATCGATCACTCACAAAAGAAGTTCAACACGGGGATTGTCGTTGTCGTGGAACACGGGCACCCCCCGAGCCTCGAGCTTCTAGAGCGTGCCAACGGCATCCGCATGCGCTGGATCGATTATTGGGAGACGACCACCGGACATCGCGCATCGATGACAACGAATCCGCGTTGAGAGTCAGGTCACAGCATCTTGATTTACGGAGTTCTTCTAAATCAGGACACCCGAATCCTGAACTCGTCCTGTAGCATGGCCGCGCCTTCGGGTAACCCGACTAAGAGGGATCCCGTCTGCCTTAAAGTGCAGACCGGCTTTACAAAAAATAACGCAGGGATTGAGCCTGATTGCGATCATAATTGTAGGACTCAGTTATCCGGCCCGCGGTAATAGCTAACGCTCGAGTGTCCGTTCATGCATTTATCGCCCACTGAAGTCAGTCTTCCCGAACCGGAGACTGCGCTACCGAGTTCACCCCCCGAGCCTCGTCCCACCCGTTCGGTTCGCGTTCCGGCAATCGCGGCGATCGCACTATTACTCGTGTCTGTGGTCCTAGTGGCAATCTTTCGTCACCGTGCGACCTCGCGCGGGACTTCAGCTCCAGGTTCAGCTTCCGCAGTCGGCCCAGAATCGGCGCTGCGCCTAAACGGCACAACCGAGGCCGTCCACAAGCGCGCAATCGTAGCGCCTATGTTGGCCAGCGAGAACTTTGGCACTCTAACCGTGACCCGTCTGGCTGCGAGCGGAACACAAGTTCGCAAGGGCGACCTGTTGGCAGAATTCGACCGCCAAGCTCAAATGCGGCAGTTTATGGACAAGCAGGCGGAATACATGGACTTTGCGAATAAGACTGCGTCGGCACAAGCGAAGGAAGTCGCTGACCGCGCCAAAGACGAAACCGAAATCGGGCAGGCGGAGAGTGGGTGGAGCAAGGCCGGACTCGAAATGCAGAAAGTCGAGTTGCTCTCCAAGATCGATGCCGAAAAAGCCCAGGAAACGTTAGAGGGAGCCAAGGCCACGCTGCAACAGCTGCGGGCGACATTTGAGCTGAAGCGGCAGGCGGCGCAAGCCGGCATCCGGCTGCTCGAAATTCAGCGCGATCGCGCCAGGCAGGTGATGGATCATGCGCAGGCCAATGCGGCTCTGATGCAGATTCGTTCCCCCATCGACGGCGTGGTTGTGCTCAACACAATCTGGAAACAGGGCAAGATGGGGGAGGTGCAAGAAGGAGACCAGGTTCGCGCCGGGGTCACATTTATGCAGGTGGTCGACCCTTCGCAGATGCAAGTGCGCGCCTCCGTCAATCAGGAGGACTTCATGGGCCTGCGAATTGGTCTGCCGGCCCGCATCCGCCTCGACGCCTACCCGGAAATGCTTTTCTCGGGCAAGCTCGAGGAAATGGCGCCGATTGCCCGCAGCGGAGATTTTTCGCCCAAGCTGCGCACCTTCTCCGTGGTGTTTTCGATCGACGGTAACGATGCCAGATTAATGCCGGACCTTTCCGCCGCGGTGGACGTGAACCCAGCGAGCCGAGCTGGCGGCGCTGGCGCGTTCCCATGATGGCCAGAGATCGTACCTTATGATCCGCAGATTGCAAAAACTTTGGACACGGCGCTATCCGGTGATCACTCCCGCCGTTCTCATTGCCGGCACCGCATTTCTTCTGGGGGCGATCCGCTACAGCCATCGCACTCCTGCGATTCCCACCATCGACGTCAAACGCGGAGAGTTTCTAGACTCATTCGAAGTTCGCGGCGAGATCACAGCGCTTAAATCCATTGGCGTCACCGCCCCTGCAGAGGCTGGCGACCTCCAGATCCTCAAGCTGGCCACCGACGGCGCCAAGGTGAAGCAAGGCGATTCAATCGTTGAATTCGACAAAACCAAGACTGAGCAGGACCTGGCGCAGTATCGATCATCTCTAAAATATGCGACCGCCGATATCGAGCAGGCCCGCGCGCAGGCGCGCCTGACCGACGAACAAGACCTGACTGCGGTGAGCAAAGCCCGTTACGATCTTCAATCCGCCCAATTGGACGCCAGCAAGCAGGAGATCGTCTCCAAGATTGAAGGTGCCGAAGCGGAATTGAAAGTCGCCGATGCGAAACAGGCCTTGAGGGAAGCCGAGCAGAAGCTGAAATCGGATCGGGCCGCGAGCAAGGCGACCGTCGACGGCAAGATTGAAGCCAGCAAGAAGGCGGCATTCGATGCGCAGAGGGCCGAAACTGCCCTTTCCAAGATGACGCTGAGGGCTCCGACTGCGGGCATGGTGAGCCTGGTACCGGTATGGCATCCGGAGGGGCCAGCTCCGTTCAAGGCTGGAGATCACGCATGGCCGGGCGCGCCCATCGCCGAATTGCCGGATACATCTTCGCTGCGTGTCTCGGCGCGCGTCGATGAAACGGAACGCGGTCGCCTCGCTGTGGGTCAACCTTTGACTGTGCACCTAGACGCCATCTCCGACCAGCAGTTCACTGGCAAAATCGAGGAAATCAGCACCATCGCCACAGAAGACTTCAACGCGGGCTGGCCTATTCCGCGAGATTTCGATCTGCGAGTCAACTTGGACCAGCTTGATCCGCGTCTTCGACCCGGCATGACCGCTCAGATCACGATTGTGGTTGACAGAATTCCGAACGTGCTGATCATTCCGGTTCATGCCTCCTTTCAAAGGGAACGAGAAACCTTCGCCTACGTTTGGGACGGTTCCAAGTTTCGCGAACAGGCGATTGAAGTGAGCCGAAGGAGCGGTGATCGCATTGTGGTATCGAAGGGCTTGCAGCCAGGCGATCGAGTAGCTCTGCAGGATCCGACTGGGAAAGAGTAAGAGATGAAGCGCACGAGTTTTATAACCTGGGGAATCCTTGCTGGTGTACTGTTGGCTAGCATCGGATTCGCAGTTTCGCGGCACGCCGACGTGAGCGCCTTGGGTGAAGATATTCCCTTTGCCGAGGTCAAGCACAGCGAACTCGATCTGAAGGTGTATACAACTGGCGAGTTGCGCGCTAACCATTCCATGATGCTCGCTGCTCCTCCTATTGGTGGAGGATCGCTGCAAATCACCCGCCTGCTTCACACCGGAACCCCGGTCAAAAAGGGCGACGTGGTCATCGAATTCGATCCCAGCGAACAGCATTACAAGCTGGAACAGAGCCGTTCCGAGCTTCTACAGGCCGAGCAGGACATCATCAAAGCAAAAGCCGACGCCGCTGTGCAGGCCGCGCAGGACAAAGTAGCATTGCTCAAGGCGCGCTTTGACGTACGGCGCGCGGAACTGGACGTGCAGAAAAACGAACTTGTCAGCACCATTGACGTAAAGAAGAACCAACTCGCCCTGGAACAGGCGAACCGCGCACTAGCGGAGTTGGAACAGGACATTCAATCGCACGGCATCACCGGAAAGACAGGCATGGATCTGGCGCGGGAGAAATGGAACAAGGCCAAGCTCTCGATGGTTCAGGCGCAGCAGAACATTGAAAAAATGCGGGTCATCTCGCCCATCGATGGATTAGTCGCCATCCAGAAGAATCTTGATTCCACCGGAGGCATGTTTTTTGACGGGATGTCGCTTCCCGACTATCACGAAGGCGACCAGGCGCAAGCCGGCAGCGCGATCGCGCAAGTAATCGATTCCCGCGATATGGAATTGACGGCCAAGATCAGCGAACTCGACCGCGCCAACATTACTACCGGACAGGCGGCGGAAGTCGAGTTTGACGCAATCCCTGGCAGGATTTTCCATGGCATTCTGAAATCGGCTGGCGGAATGGTGCAACGAAGCTTTTTCTGGGAGGATTCGGGGAGCAAATACGACATTTCCATCCAGCTCACTGACTCCGACGCACGGCTTCTCCCCGGGCTCACGGCGCAAGTCGTACTCGTAGGCGAGAAAAAAACTAACGCTCTCTACATCCCGCGCCAGGCGCTTTTTCAGAAGGAAGGCAAGCAAACGGTTTTCCTGAAGAAAGGCACGAGCTTCAAACAGCTGCCGGTCAAAGTAGATTTCGAAAATGAGAGCCGGGCAGCGATTGAAGGACTAAGAGACGGAGATGACGTAGCGTTGATTGATCCCACGGCGCCAAAAAGGGCCGCGTCCCCGCTGGCGTCGTCCGGTGGAGGAACTCCTTAATGCCCGTCCTCACCGCGCCCACGCCGGGCCGCGTGCTCACCGGCTACAAACAATGGCTGCCCGATCTGCGCATGGGCCTGGAAAACCTTTTCGCCCATCGTCTGCGTTCACTCCTAACCATGCTGGGCATGATCTTCGGTGTGGCCGCGGTCGTCTCTATGCTTTCTATCGGGGCGGGCGCAAGGCAAAAAGTCATGGCTCTCATTGAACAAATGGGCGTGCACAACCTCATCGTCGAAGCCAAGGAGACCACGGAATGGCAGGCCCACATGAAGATTCGCAAGATTTCCCCGGGCCTCACCTCTCAGGATTACAGGATTATTCGGGATGACGTCAACGATATTGCCGCATCTACTCCCCGTAAGCGGTTCACGCCTTCTAAGACGATTCCCAAGGCGCAGCAGGAGCCGCCGGCGGTTTACGGCGTCGATTCGCATTACATCGATATTATGGGCCTGCACCTGCTGCAGGGCCGTTTCTTCGCGCCCGATGAGGAAAGCCGTGCCAGCGCGATCTGCGTTCTGGGGGCGGGCGCGAAATCGAACTTGTTTGGAACTGCCGATCCTCTCGGCCGCTGGGTGAAGTTGAATCAGCAGTGGTTTCAGGTGATCGGAGTCGCAAGCCCGCAACTCAGTTTGCAGACGGAGGTCGTGGGCGTGCCTGCGCAGGATCTCAATAATCTCATTTATGTCCCGCTTAATGCCGCCATCTTTCGTCTGGAAGACAGCTACAGCGGCGCGCGCGATGAGATCGACGGGATTTATCTTCACTTGCGCGATGAAGCCAACGTACCGCAGGTTGCGCAGGTGGTGCGTGCCATCCTCGATTCAACTCATCACGCGGCCGGCGATTTCAGCGTGATCGTGCCCGCCGAACTCCTCGCCGAACAACGCCGCACAGAGCGCCTGTTCAACGCCGTCATGGTAGCCATCGCCTCTATCTCTCTGCTGGTGGGCGGAATCGGCATCATGAACATCATGTTGGCCAGCATTCTCGAGCGCACGCGCGAGATTGGGGTGCGGCGCGCAGTCGGAGCTCGGCAGTTCGATATCATCCGCCAGTTCGTGACCGAGGCGACCATCATCTCATTCGTTGGCGGAAGCTTCGGCATAATTTTCGGCGTCGCCATGTCGCGTCTGATCGCCTGGCTCGCCGGATGGTCCACCATCGTTACCGTCACGTCCATTGTTCTGGCGTTTCTTGTCTCCATCACGGTAGGACTGGTTTTCGGAATTTATCCTGCGGTCAAGGCTGCGCGGCTGGATCCGGTTGAAGCCATTCACTACGAGTAGGGTCACCACCACCATTTTCTGGAGGAAGTTCGATGAAACTTCGCCTTGGGGTCCTTTCCTTTCTATTGCTGCCGCTTCTCACTTGGGCACAAGCCCGCGAGAGCTATCGCGGACTGTTGACGCCGCAAGTGCGTTCGCCCAAACTTCCCGGCCCGCAACATCTGCGCCGGTATGTTCGCGATGGCAAACTCCAGCTAAACCTCAATGATGCGATCCTTCTCACGCTGCAAAACAATAGCGCCATCCAGGTTCAGGAGGCGCAGGTCGAAACCGCGAAGTTCGCTCTTCTGAGAACCTATCAGCCCTTCGATCCACAACTCCAGTCCGTGTTACGGGCGACCCGCACCTCCTATCCGGGCTTTAGCCAGATTCAAGGGCCCGGAACCTTCAACGACCTGAATCAATCAGTGCAACTTAGTTTCACCGAAACGCTCCAAACTGGCACGAATGTGTTGGTCGGCTTCAACAGCACCAAGGATTCTAGCAACAGCGGCTTTAACTTTCTGAATCCCTATGACCAGTCGTTCCTGAACTTGCAGATCACTCAGCCGCTGCTGCGCAACCGCTGGCGCTTCGAGAATCGCGCCCCGCTGATTGTTGCCCGCAAGAGCCTGCAGCAATCGCGCGCCACTTTCGAAGCCCAGGTGAGCGGAGCTCTGCTGCAGGCGGTCACGCGCTACTGGGATGTGGTCCGCACGCGTGGGAATCTAGACGTTTTCCAACAATCCCTGGAAGCGGCTCAGGCGAGCTACGCGCACGACAAGCGCGCTCTGGAATTAGGGGCTCTCCCGCCGCTCGATATCTACCGCTCGGAAGCCGAAGTGGCATCACGTCGTGTGCAGGTGATCCAGGCGGAGTATGCATTGAGGCAAGCGGAAGATGTTTTCCGGTTTACCATCGGCGCCGATCAGGATACCTACGTTCAAGCGCTCGATCTCGATCTAACGGAGAAGCCAGATCCTCAGGGCGAGCTGCGGACGATTGACGCCGGCGCGGCGCTCGAACAAGCGCTGGCCAAGCGCGCGGAACTTCAGGTGGCACAACGCGCGCTGGAAGGCGACGACACCAGCATCCGCCTAGCGCACAACCATCTGCTGCCCGATCTGCAGCTCGCGGCGTTTTACCAGGGCAGCGGAGTCGGCGGCAACGCGAATTTCGCAGGGGTATCGACTCGCGGAGGGGTCGGAACCTCTCTGAACCAGCTTTTCACTCTCGGCTTTCCTGGCTACGGGGCCAGCCTCACGTTGAGTGTTCCCATCAAGAACCGCGCCGCCCAGGCCGATTTGGGAACGGCACTGGCAACGCGCCATCGCGACTTGTACTCGAGCCAGCAGGTGCGCGAGCAGATCACTCTCGACGTGAGCAATGCCGTGCACCAGCTTGAGGAGGCAAAGCTGACAGTCGCGGCCGGGAAAACGGCGCTCGATCTGGCGAAGAAGACGCTTGCAGCCGACCAGCGCAAATACGAACTCGGCTCGGAGACCGTTTTTTTCCTGCTCGATGCGCAAACCCGGGTGACGACGGCAAGAGCCAGTCTGCTGCAGGCGCAAATCGATTATCAAAACGCGGTCGCTGCCCTGGACTACGCGACCGGAAACCTGCTGCAGGCGTACCAGGTACAGATTGCGGACTTAGCGAAGTGAATCCTCTGCAAACCTGCTGATGATATTCTCAGGCCCTTGCACTCGCTCGGAAGTAGACCGGGGCCGGATCGCGTCAACGCAGAAATCGCTGGGCAAGTGATACTGGGGTTTGCGGACGCCCGCTAGAGACATATGTTGGGAGCGGAGTTAAAATTAGGAGCGCAGCACCGAAGCGCTTCATCGCCACCGATTCGCTGTTCCAGGATTTGATGCGTCACTTACACCAACGCTGGCGTTAGGGGAAAGGCTGGGAAAACTTTGACCTGCAGGGAAAGGATGCTGAAGTTCGGGTGAAAGTGCGGACCGCTGGTGGCCCTTGCCTGACATGATGGCGCACGGGGGCGTTCATCATGGGGGCGTGGTGGATCGGCTCGGCGATGGGTGTGTCCGGAATCGAACCACTCAGATCGTTGCAGCGATGCCAATCAGCGGTGCCTAAGCGGAGTTCGTCTGGCCAGCCGCAATGCGAACTGGTTCCCGTGCCAACCGGGTTGGACGCCGCCGACGCTGTCAGGCTCGTGCTGAACTACATCACGGCGTACCAGATGCTGCACGGTTCCGCTAAGGTCTATCCACGTTTTCCCTTACCATTGCTTACCTTTTTTTTTGCCTTTAGGGGATCAGAAGTGATCTTAGCTTGAGGCGAGAAAGGCTCAAATACCGCAAAACTCTGCGACTTGTTGGCCCCGTCGACCTGTGGAAAACGTTCCAACAAAATCCCCCTCCGGCACCAGGAAGCCATTCGATACAGCCAGACAACTGCCTGAGTAGTTACGCGGGCCTGCTGCGCGGGGGCATCTCGTGGGCTCGATTTTGCTTCGAATGTACAATATTTGTCGTTATGCGGACGGTGTCGGACATCTTCGCGCAAATCTTCCGCAACCTCTGGGCGCACAAACTGCGCTCGTTTTTGTCCATGTTCGGGATAGCCTGGGGGGTGGGATCGTTGCTACTGCTGGTGGGTGTGGGCGAAGGCTTCCGGTCGGGCAACAAGCGTGAGTTGGCTGAGTTCGGCAAGGACATCATGTTTCTGTTTCCTGGGCGCGCGCCAGCGGTCCAGGGCAGCATGAACTCTGCCCGTCCTTACCTGCTCACCTACCAGGACTATGTAGATGTCCGTACGCAGGCCCCACATGTCCGCAATGCGTGTCCTCTGCTTTCTCGGACCGATCTGAAACAGGTGAGCGAATTTGCCAGTGCAGGGGTAGAGATTCTCGGCGTGGAGCCGCAATTGAACGAGATCAGCTATCTTCCCCTCAAGGAAGGACGCTGGCTGAATGAATTGGACCTGGCGCAGAGACGCAACGTGATCGTCCTCGGGAATGAATTGCTGAAGACCCTGTTCCCCGGGCGCCCGGCGGTGGGAGCGTTCGTCCTGCTGAATGGCCTGAGGTTTGAAGTCATTGGCAGCATGCCGCACCTCGGGCGCGGCGACAACACGTGGTTGAATATGCGCGGCTACATCCCGTTCCCGGTGATGGCCACGAACTTCCCGCTTAAGGGTGAAAATCATCAGAACTCCATTTCCTTTATTGAATATCAGCCCCGCGTGACCGCTGAGCATGCATTGGCGCAGGCGGATGTCCACAAGATCATCGCCCGCAATCACGGATTCGATGCCAGTGATAAGAACGCCTTCGACGAGTGGGATTCGATCGAAGAGTCAAAAATGGTGGGGACCATTTTCGACGTTATGAATATGTTCCTGGGCACGGTGGGAATGGTCACGCTGGGTCTAGGTGCGATTGGAGTGATCAATATCATGCTGGTCGCCGTCAGTGAACGCACCCGGGAAATTGGATTGCGTAAGGCCCTGGGCGCCACTAACCGCAGCATTCTCTTGCATTTTTTTCTGGAAGGATTGCTGCTCACACTGGGGAGCGGGTTGATTGGCATGAGTCTGGCTGGCGGCTTGATGTCTCTGATGGGAGGCGTGCAGGGGCCGGGCGGATTTGATCCGCCCAAGCTAGTACCGATGTCGGCCGTGCTGGCGATTGGCAGCCTGACTCTGGCGGGAGTCGGCGCAGGTCTTTATCCCGCGCGCAAAGCGGCCATGTTGCAACCGGTGGAAGCACTGCGGCAGGAGTAATGAGATGTTCCGTGATTTGCTTCGGGAAGCCCACGCCGCGATGCGTCACAATCGGCGACGCACCGCCCTGACCATGCTGGGCATGGCATGGGGCATCGCCACGGTGGTGATGCTGCTCGCTTATGGCAACGGTTTTGGCCAGGCCTGCACCAACATCTTTGCGAATTTCGGCACGAAGCTTGTGATCGTCGTTCCCGGCCGAACTTCGATGCAGGCGGGTGGTCAAAAAGCGGGGATGCTCGTCCGCTTTACCCAGGAAGATGTAGATACGCTTACCACGAACCTTCCCCAAATCACCCACATCACGCCAGAAGTGAGCAAGCAGGTAAGCGTTCAGTATGACACCCGTGTTTTCACCTTTCCCGTCACTGGTAACTATCCCAACGTGATTGATGTCCGCGCCCTCAAGGTCGGGCAGGGGCACTTCTATAACCCGGAAGACGAGATCCAGCGGGCCCGCGTGGCCGTGATCGGTTCGGAAGCCAAGGAAAAACTGTTTTCCGGGCGCAACGCGCTCGGAGAGCACATCCGACTCAACGGCCTCAGCTTCGAAGTGATCGGCGTCCTGAAAGGTAAAATGCAGGAGGGAAACGACGATATCAACCGGGTTGTGTACATTCCCTTCAGCACGATAAGTGATCTGAAGTCGACTCATTATCTCGACACCATCTGGTTCACCTACCAGACTCCAGAATACGAGAGCCTGGAACAAACTGTTCGCGCCATCATGGCAACCCAGCACAAGTTCAACCAGACGGACCATCAGGCCGTGGAGGTGTTCAACCTGATGACCCAGGTGCATCAGTTCGAAGTCATTACTATCGGGTTGAAGATCCTGATGGGTTTCATTGGCACGCTTACGCTCGGCATCGGCGGCGTGGGCCTTATGAATATCATGCTGGTTTCGGTAACGCAGCGGACGCGTGAAATTGGCGTCCAGAAGGCCTTGGGGGCGCGAAGAAGGTATATCCTGCTTCAGTTCCTTGCCGAAGCTCTTACCATTACCTTCATTGGCGGCGTGCTGGGAGTGGTGCTGGCCTACGTGGTCGCGCTTTCGGTGGGAAGGCTGACTTTGTACAGCGCCTTTGCCAAGAACGCGGAGGCGGGCGACATCAGGCTGATCATCGCTCCTGGAACGCTGATCGCATCGACGCTGATTCTCGCTGCCGTAGGTCTCATCAGCGGCATGATTCCGGCTTTCCGCGCCTCGCGACTGGATCCGATCGAGGCTTTGCGCCACGAATAGGGCTGTCTAAAGGCGAACTCGCGGCGAGTGAAAAAAGAACCCTAGCTTAGAGGAAGATCGTTGACGACTGTCCGCACCATGTGATCGGCGTGTCGCCACCAACCGCCGAAGATACGGTCACCGGCATAACGAACCCGCAAGGGATACCAGCCATCCGCGACAGCAGCCATCAGAGGGGCAGGGCACGGATTCTGGCGACCGTCCCCGCTGTACCGCGCCGCTGAATCGATGAGGCTAACATCCATGGACCGCGTGTCAAGGCGAAGACCTTGGTGGAGCGCCTTGAGGGCGCTTTCTTTCGCGCTCCATAGCAGAGTTATGAGCAACGGCCGTTCCTCCACGAGTTCTTGCTCGACCACCACTTGCTCGTTGGCCGTGAAGTAATCGGCGACGAAGGCATCGCGACGGAGTTCGACCATTTCCAGATCACAGCCAAGGCTGACTTCGGCGAGCGCAACGGCGCACATGGCAGTGCCTGCACGGTGGCTGAGTGAGATCGTGACTGGCGCCGGTTGGCTGAGGAGATAGACTTCTGGGGCGCCGGATGCTGCGGCATGGATCTCGAGGTTCGCCAGCGCCCAAAGATCAGCGGGCAGGTTGAGGCTGGCCGCCAGCGCGCGCTTCGCCGTCCAGCGACCCAGTCGCCAGTCGGTGCGCCGTTTGGCAAAGCGCATGCCGGCGAGGCACAACATCTCTCTCGTGCTCAGCCATTGATTCTCGGCTGGCACGTCGTCTTCGGTCTGCTCCAGCCAATAGACATCCATGGGAGTTTTCCGCCGCGAACTAAGCCGCCTCTACGATCTCCAGTTCGGCCTTCTCTGGTGCTTTCTCCTCGCTCTTCATGCCTCGTTCGACCGCATCGATGACATACGGACGAAGATTGGCAGGAGGAATAATGCAGCTCAGTGCACCTACGCTCAGGGCGCGGTGCACGCTATGCACGCGGTCAAATTCGCTGGCCATTTCGCCGAGCTTTTCCGAATACACCACCTTGTACAGTTCGTTCCACTGGGCTCGTAATCGCCCCTTCTCGGCACCGTCGGCCTGAAGCATTGCCTGGTTCAGAGCTTGCAGGCGTTCGTCTTTACGGGTGCGGGCTTCAACCTCACCGGCGAAAACCACTGCTGCCGCCGGGGCGCCCCCGATGACGGAGGCATAAGTTCCTTCCAACGCCGCTACTTCGAGTTGTTCGTTCAGCGCCCGCGAGAAAACTACATAAGCGCCCCCGTGGTACCGGGAGATCACGCAAAATACGATAGGGCCTTTGAAATTCACCACGGCCCTGCCAATCTCTGCGCCGTACTCGAGCTGCAACCGGCGCATCGACTCCGGCGAGCCATCGAATCCGGACAGATTGGCAAGAACCACGACGGGGCGATTGCCACTGGCAGCGTTGATGGCGCGGGCCACCTTTTTGGAGGATTGCGGAAAGAGCGTTCCGGCGGACCACTGGTCGGGACCGTCCGCCGGGACAAATCCCATGCGAGGCATTGACCGGGATTCGATGCCGATGAGACACACTGGATACCCGCCAAGATGGGCGTCCCATACCACCGCTGTTTCTGCTGCGCGCATGCCGGCCCAGCGCTCCAGAGGCGCATGATCCTGGTCGATGGTTGCCATCATGACCCGGCGAATGTCGAAAGGCTTCTTGCGCCCGGGATTGGTCTCGTCTGACAAGATCTCGCCTATCCGCGCGAAACCTTCCTCGCCGTTTTCATTGTGCGGGTAGCTCTGCACGTCGCGTTCGATGGGATCGGTAGTCTCGGCCCGGCGGGGGAAGCGCTCTCCGGGCAAAACATAGGTGTGGTCATAGTGGCGGAAGAGTGTATGGCAGGCTTCATTAATGTCCCGCGCCCAATACTGCGCTTGACCGTTGACACCCATAATGCGGTCGTAACCGCCAATGCCCTGATTGTCTTCGGCCGAAATGCCACCTGAGTAATCCAAGGCGCGCTTGCCAGTCAAAACCATCGCTGCCTTGGGCGTCATGACCAGAATGCCCCGGGTATGCATGAGCATCGTGGCCTCGGCGTTCCAGTAAGGCTGCGCCCCTACGTTGATTCCGTTAATGAGGAGATTCACTTCGCCGCTGGCCTGGGTGAACTCGACCAACCGTCGAAGGACGCGGGCGATCCAGTCCATATTCTCGACGCCGCTCTCCATCGAGATCTTCGCGCCAGCGGAGATGGGGAACCACTCGACGGGAACGCCTTTATGTTCCGCTAGATCGAGAGCGGCGATGATGAGCCGGCACTCCGTCTCGGCCAGGGCTCCTAAATCTCGGCTTGGATCTCCCAGCAGGAGGACCCGCGTCATGCCCTCAGGGTACCGATTGGTAAAGTTGCGGATGACTCCAACGATAATGTTCGCTTTGTTCTGCCCGTAGGGACGATCGACGGGAACCAGCTGGCCTTCAGGGTCAAGATCATGCTCAACAAAATCGCCGGTAGGGAATTCGGCCCGTGTGTCTTCCCGAGAAGGAGTTAGCAGCTTGATAATTTCGTAGGGGTATACCATTCCGCGCTGGCGCACGCGAATGACTTTTTGATCGTACGCAGTCAGTGGTTTGAGCGGGATCAGCTTATCGGCAGGTCGGAATGTGATGAGCAGACCGCTGCCGACGGGGCTCGATATCCGGACTATCATGTCGCGCAACTCTCCCGTGGCTGGGTTGGGAATGCGGGCGCGCACTACAACCTGTTCCAGGCCCAGTCCCTCGGCCGAGGGCTGTAGTCTGCGAACGATATCCCGCAATTCGTTTGCCTTCAGATGGAGTGGAGGCCAGACGTACAGAAATACCCGGTTCCAATACAGGCGCTCCTGTGGACGCCGTCGCGACTGAAACAGGCGAATCGCGGCCAGAGCTTCCATCAACATACGTTCCAGATGCGGCAACTGCACGATGTGGCCCGCTTCGTCGCGCACTGGCGTGACATCACGCACCTCCGCCACCGCAAACAGCCTTTCATCCTTGGGGTTGTCGCGGGCGACAGCATGAATCAAATAGACATCCTGAACGGAAGGCAAGCGCTCGATCTGGAAGTTCCTAAGCCGCCAGAGATGCAGACGCTTCCCCATCATGGGATGCAAACCGCGATAGAATTTGTCCTCTTCGTACCCACTGCTACCTGGACGATAGGTGAAGTGTTGCATCTGGCTGACGCGTTGGCCTTGAAGAAGACTGGCGAGTGACACGACGATGCGGCGGATCGGACGAGGAAAGAGAACCTGGTTCAACATCGGTTGCACTTCGCGCTGAGTGGCGTCTGGATCAAGCAGCTTGCCGGAATGGCAGACGTGAAAGTCGATCACGATATCGTGATCAGCAGGGACCTGCGCAATCGCTGGAAGCATGCGCTGTGCCGCCGCGGTTAGGTCGTTGTATTCAGTGAAGGTGGCTAAGACATGAATATGCTTGCCCTCGTGATCATATTCAGCCGTGATATAGCTTTGTCCGCCCAGGGTTTGTGAACTGACGTTCAGGAGTGTGCGGATCTGGTAGTACCTCCAGGTCAGAACCTCCAGCATTGTTTGGCGCAAGGGCGGATCAGCGGACGGGAACCAGCCCGCGAAAAGGCCCGCCAGCAACTGAGGGCACTCGATCAGCGCGCGTATTTTGGAGCGGCGGTCCGGCGTATCCGGATGCGCCGCGAGGTCAGCGAGATGGAGTTCCGCTTCTTCGTAGACCTGACTTCGTGCCTGCTCAATCGAAGGCTGGTCAAAGTAACGATAGCGCACCTCGCGTGCGAGATCGCTCACGGGAGGATGAGGCTCGTGAGTGATCGATATCATGCGATCAAGGAGTGTCCGAAAGGATCCATTGGAACGTGGATCGGGGGCTTTGACTCGCCGCAGACGCCGTTCAAGAATGTCGAGAACGCACTTGGTCTGCTGTTCCATCCGCTGGTGAGATTTGCAGATCCACAACAGGCTCTCTTTCAACTCCGGTGAGCCATTCAAGTTACGCACGCCGTAGTGAGACAAAGCGCGCTGCAGCGCATCGACGAACGACCGCGGGAGTCCTTCCCCGCCGGTCTCGATCATGCGCAAATAGGCGAACAGGTGAGCTTCCGCGCTAGGCTCTTCCCCTGCCGAGCGATGATCCACTTCCGGTTCGCGTTGGAAAAGAGAACAAATGTCTACAAAAATGTTTAGGATCTCGTTCTCGGCCTGTCTTATTTCTTCGCTGTGAGCCGGACAGTTCTGGCTCCACTCGACAAACCGACGCTCCCCTTGTGCCGGGTCGAGATCAAAGCCCAGCATAAGTTGGCGGAGTTCTCGGAGGCTGTGTCGGCACCGCGAGAGGCCACCGGCTGCCTTTTCCGGGGAGGTTTGGGATGCACCAAAAATCACGCGATTCTGCGGCGCGATCACCTCATCGACAACTGCGGCTTCGATTTGAACCAGAGCAGCGCCAGTGTCCACCTGCACATTCGGCATCGTCATCACTTGTCGGACTCTGCCGGAAAATGGCGCCACCACTTGCGTTTCCATTTTCATCGCTTCGAGCACGGCCAGGCGGTCCCCGACCGCAACTGTGTCGCCGGGCTTCACCGCAATCGAAACGACTACTGCGGGGGCTGGTGCGCGCACAACGCCCCCGTCATCTCGATCTACCTGGTGCGACACACCGTTGACTTCGATCCGGGATTTCACTCCTTGGATGATCGAGATGACGTGGAACCGAGATCCAAAGGCCGCTAGCCAACTCTCGAAGCGGTCCAAGCGGTCAATGTGGGAATCAATGCGTGTTCCGTCCACCTCGAGCCGGTAGTCCTGGGGACCGGTGCGGTGAGTCCTCACCGAGTAGATCTGGCCACGATAACGCAGTGCCACGGTGCGGCCAATTTCATTCGGAACATGTGGGCGTCCGCGAGCGGCCGAGGCGTAGAACTGCGCTTGCTCCACGGCCAACTCGGCCTCGTAGGTATCAATCGCAGCTTGCACCAAAGCAACGTCGGCGTACTTGCTGGAGAGATGGTCGCCGGCCGCCGCCATTCGGTCGAGCCATCCGATGTCGACTTGGCTGTTCTGTACCTCGCTGCGCTGCAACAAGTCCAGCAGGAACGCTTTGTTGCTCGTCCCACCTTTAATGACGATGACGCTGTCCTGTAGCGCGCGCCTTAGCCGCGCTAGCGCCTCGCTGCGGTTTTGACCATAGCCGATAACCTTGGCGACCATGGAGTCGAACTCCGCCGGGACACTTTCGCCTTGGGCTACACCGGTATCGACACGAACACCCGGCCCCGTCACCATCCGGAAGCGTTCGATGAAGCCCGGCGCTGCCGCGAAACCGTTGTCGGGGTCTTCCGCGTTCAGCCGCACCTCAATTGCGTGGCCGGCGCTGTGCGGCGGTTCCCGGTCCAGACGGCCGCCACGGGCCACGTGGATTTGAAGCTTCACCAGATCGAGTCCAGTGGTGCATTCCGTAACCGGATGTTCAACCTGCAACCGGGTATTCACTTCCATGAACCAGAAGCGGCGGCTCTGAGGTTCGTAGAGAAACTCCACGGTGCCGGCGTTGCAGTAGCCGGCGGTCTTGGCCAGACGAACCGATGCCTCACGCAGCGCCTCATCTTCCTCAGGAGAAAGCGCCGGGGATGGAGCTTCTTCGAGAACTTTCTGATGCCGCCGCTGAATCGTGCAATCACGGACGCCCACGGCCCACGTCGTCCCGTACTGATCGGCAATGATCTGGACCTCGACGTGGCGGGCACGCTGCACCAGTTGTTCCAGGAAAACGGTGGGGTCTCCGAAAGCCTTGGACGCCTCGGCGCGGGCGCTTTCAAAGGCCTGGGGCAGTTGGTCTGTAGAATGCACAAGGCGAATCCCGCGCCCGCCGCCGCCCGCCGTCGCTTTGATCAGTAGCGGAAAGCCTAAGCGCTCGGCGTGAGCGCATGCATCCGCGAGAGTTTCCACGGGCCCCTGGCTCCAGGGGGCGACAGGGATCTGCGACTGCTCGGCAAGACGTTTCGCGGCGATCTTATCGCCGAGGCGACGCATTACGTCTCCGCCTGGCCCGATGAACACAATGCCCATGTCGCGGCAAAGGTCGGCGAATGCGGCATGCTCCGCCACAAAGCCCCATCCCACCCAAACCGCTTCGGCGCGGGCGGCAGTGAGCGCCTTTTCGAGGCGCCCATAGTCGAGGTAGCTGCTCTTGGGCCGATGGGTATCGGGATCGGTGAAATGGGCGGCGCCGATCGAGAGGGGCCTCGTCTGCTTCGCGGACGAACATGGCATGACGGTCGGGCTCAGTGAACAGCGCGATGGTTTGCAGCGGCACTCCGTGCTCTTGACTGAACTCGCGCGCCGCGTGGATGAAGCGCATGGCGGCTTCACCGCGGTTGACAATGGCAACGCGTTGGAAATGGTTCGGCATAAGGGCCCTGTGACGATCGTGTTCTAGTCGGGAGCGCGGTTATGCTGCCACAACGACTTCGCCCGACATGATGGCTTGCAGGTTCTTCAGATGCTCCGAGTCAACGGCATCGGGGAGCGCTATAGTTTGGTAGCCGATAAGACGCAGGTAGCAGTTTCCTTTCGCGTCCAGAACTTCGGCATCAAAGGTTCCTTGAGTGGTGTCGGGAGTGACCACGGCATACAATCTGCCGTCTGCGAGATCCGGCTCATGCAGCAAGGAAACTTTGCGAACGCGCTGGGGCAGGCCCATGCGGCCCTGCACGCCTAGTTCCCAGACTCCAGCAGTCTGGAAACAAAGCTCGATCAGCCGTGGCGCCATGACCGTGGGCAGTTCGGATGGATGATGATTGGGGGGCAGGCCCTTCGCGAACAAGCCTATGACCTGCTTTCCGTCCCACCACACCCTCTCCACCACCTGATATGCGGGTCCGTGGAAATAGAGCCGATAAATGTCGGCAGCTTGGATGATGCTTCCGGATGGTCCAACGAGCTCACTCGCCGCCGGGGCTTGTATGCGCTGTTTCGCGATTCGCACACGCGCCGTGAAGTGTGTCGTCGGTTGCGGCTCTGCCTGGTTGGGCAGGGAGCGGTAGCCGATGAGCTTGCAATCTGCCAGCAGGCGGTCTCCTTGCGGGTGAATCCGGGTCTCGATCCGTAGGGCGCGGGGCTCGCTGCGATAGAACTTGAAGGGCACCTGGAAGCTTATGTCCTCGATCGCTTCGACCTGCCATCTGGGACACAGGCACAGCGCAGCTTCGGCAAAGGCCTCAATCCCCATCACGCCCGGCAACACCGGAGCACCGTCAATCTGGTGATCACGCAGGAACGGCTGAATTGGGGGATCCAGAGTCGTCTCGACCGAGTAGCCGTCATAAAGGCTCATGGAGGCAACCTTGCCCACCATGGGCCCTGTTGATGGTGAGGAATTCTGGGCAGATTCTGCGGCGGAAGCATCCAGCCCGCCGGTTGTGTCCCATTCGTTCAGCAAAACGCCGAGACGCTGGCCGATCACAATTTCGCCGCGCGTCGCACCCGCAGTGAGTTCGCGTCGGATCAACGGAATGCCTGCTTCTGGCGGCAGCATGTCAATTCCCGCGAGTTCCATGATTTTCGGGATGGAGCCGCGAGAGGCCATGCCGATTCCGCCCCATGCCGTCCAATCGATGGCGATGCCGCGCGTTGCTGGGCGCGCGGTGCGGAAGTTTGATGTGATCTTACAGAGCAGATCGTTGGCTGCGCTGTAGTCGGTTTGGCCGACATTGCCGAAGCGGCCGGCAATCGAACTGAAGGCTACAGTCGCACCGAGAGTCATGTCGCCGATGGCATGCAACAGATTGAAAAATCCGTGGGCCTTAACGTCGAAGACCAGGTCGAATTCTTTCTGATCTTTATCCGGCAGAGAGTGGCTTCGTTCGATTCCCGCCGCGTGCAGGAGAACGTCGATGCGGCCGCTACGCTGGCGTACTTGATCGATTACTTTGGCGACGGCGTCCGCATCCGCGATGTTCACACTGAAATAATGTGGCGTGCCGCCGGCCGCCTGCACGGCATCGATGGCGGTTTGGGCGGCCTTGGCTCTCTCCAGGCTCGAGAGCTCCTTTTCAACCAGAGCCGGAGTGGCCCGTTCGCCACGGTTCTGGATGCGTGCGAACAGGTCGCGCTTCAGGCCTTCTTTATCGGTTACGAAACGCTTCAGATCTGGATTCTGGAGATCGGGCTCCGGCACCAGATCGAGCAAGTAGAAGGTGCCTCCCGATGCCGTAGCCAGATCCGTGGTGATCGCCGAGACGATACTTCCGGCCGCGCCCGTGATCAGGAAAACGCTGTTCTTGTCCAGCACCATCCCAGGCTGGCCATCGGTCGCAGATTGTTCTTCCAGACCAATGGTCCAACGCTGGTCTGCCGTGTACCCGATCTCGACCGCTCCCGGGTCGTGTAGCGTCTCTTCGATCAGCAGGTCGGCGACTTCGGCCGGACTGCGGTCCGGCTCAAAGTCGACCGTTTTGACCAGGGATTCCGCGCGTTCCCGTTTGTATGTCTTGACAAAGCCCGCCACCGCGCCCCCGAGCGGAGCAACTGCGCCCACTTCGTTATAGCCATGCTGCCCTCCGAGCCGCGTCGCCGATACCAGGAACGTACCGGGGCGTCCCACATGCCCATACAGAGTGCGCATCACGGTATAGAGTGATTTCACACGTACGCGCAAAGCGTCGTGCCAGGCAGCAAGATCGAGTTCACCGAGGCTTCCTTCGTTGTCAAGAGCGGGCAGCCAGTAGACTCCATCGACGGTTCCCGCGGCGATCCAATTCTTTAGACGACTGATCAGCGTGTCGGCATCTGACGCCGGGTCGAGGAGGAGTACCTCTACTCTCATCGTCTGAAGGAGCTTGGTCAACGCGGCTTCCACGCCGCCTTTGTCCGGCATCAGTACGACTCGGCTGCCGTGGCCGAGTTTCACGCCCGTGGTTTTGCAGAACGTGAGCGGAGGACGCAAGGTTGGAACGGGCACGCGTCGCGGAATGCGATTTGTAGCATCCAGACTGGCGAGCGCTGGATGTGCCGGCTCGATCGAAGGCCTAGACTGAGATGCCGCTGGCATTGGTTCGGCTGGTTTTTTCTTCTCGATCGACGTAGGAGTGGGCGCCAGGGGCGCCGACCTGTCTTGAGCGAACTTAATCACGTGAGCCAGAGTGGGGAAGTCACGCAGCTTGAGAGTCTCATCGCGTGGGATGTTGTAAGCGGCTCGCACCGCCGCGAACATCTCTGCTTGCTTGACAGTGTCGACGCCGAGGTCCGCTTCGAGGTCGAGATCCAGGTCCAACATGTCTTCCGGATAGCCGGTCTTTTCAGCCACAATGCGCAGCACTTTCTTCCTGATCGGGTCGTTAGAACTCGGAGGTGCCACGGCAGGTATGGGAGAAGGTACGGGCGCCTCGCTCGCCTTTGCAGCGAATGAATTGGGCATGGACGATGGCGTCGCAGCCGTAGCCGCCAAGTCGGGCCGCTTCTCGTAAACGAATCGGATTACGTGAGCCAGAGTGGGGTAGTCGCGCAGCTTGCGATTCTCGTCGCGCGGAATGTTATAGATTTCGCGGATGGCCGCGAACATCTCCGCCTGTTTGACGGTGTCGACGCCGAGGTCGGCTTCCAGGTCGAGATCCAGGTCCAGCATGTCCTGCGGGTATCCAGTCTTTTCGACCATCAGGGCGAGGATGCGTTCCCTCACCGGATCGCGGCTTTCATCTTTGTCTGAGATTTGCGCGGGCATCTTCAGGATGGTTTTGTCGGGTTGCTCTTCCGTAACAGCTGGCAGTGGCGCTACCGCCGCAGATAGTGGAGTGGGCTGTGCATTGTGAAGTTCGGGTTTCCGTTCGTGTACGAATCGGATCACATGCGCGAGCGTGGGGAAGTCGCGCAGTTTTATTTTGTCGTCGCGGGCGATCCCATACGCTTCGCGGATGGTAGCCATTACCTCCGCTTGCTTGACCGTGTCCACACCCAAATCCGCCTCAAGGTCGAGATCCAGATCGAGCATGTCCACCGGATAGCCCGTCTTCTCGGCTACCAGGGCCAGCACTCGCTCCTTTACCGGATCGCCCTCTACGGCGGGTTTCGGCGGCGTGGGCGGCGCGAGCTCGGTTGTTCGAGTTTCCACTTTCGATTCAAGCACCGGACTCGGCCCGGGCATGTGCACCGGCGCCGGTTCGAGCACTGCAGTTTGCGGCTTGGGTAACTCGGGTGCCTGGGCCGATTCGGATTTCTGCGTGAATTCGGCCGAGCGAACTGCTGCCACTTGATCGCGTACGCGTAGAGTCCGGTGCACGACTTCCAGATCTGTCGTGGAATGGCCTGCGATTTGGGTTAGCCATGAATTCCAGCAGCTCTCATCGACGATGCGATAGGCATAGCCCAAGGCATTTGGGCGACGGTGCACACCGTCTTTCGTCGCGACCCAACGCAACAGCGACATACTGATTTGCGAGCCGAATCCTGCGCCGAGGCGCAATGCATATTGGACGGGATAAGCGCCGCCTTTGGACAAGTTCAACGTGCCCAACTCGGGATCAACTTCTTTAAAGTTGGCCACGGGGGGCACGACGCCGGTTTCCAGCGCCTTTACCGCGAGAACGTCTTCGATCCCGGTTGCCATAGCATGACCAGTCATGCCCTTCGTGTTGGCGATTACCAGCTGATCCGCGGCAGCGCCGAATACACGGCGCAACGCATTGATCTCAGCCGAGGCGCTGCCTCCGCGCGCGGGGGTGTAGGTTTCGTGGGAAACGAAAACGGTGTGAGGCGCGATCTGATGTCGCGAAATACCCCGATGAGCTTCGGCCTGAGACACGAGGGTCTCCATCATCTGACCGATGTGCTGCACGTCGAGGCGTGTCCCATGGAAGGCACTGTTGGCGATGACGGTGCTCAGCACTTCGCAGATCGGTTGAATTCCGCGCTCGCGAGCAGCCTGTGCGCTCTCCACCACCAGCGACGCAGCGCCCATTCCCACGATCAGGCCGTGGCGGCGACGGTCAAAGGGGGTTGCGGCTTCTTCTACCACTTCGTCGGTGGCTGCGGCACCGCTAGCCAGGAACCCCGCGCCGAACCATTCGATCGAGTGGTCGGAGGTGACGTCGTCGGACGAGACGATAATGACGCGGCGGCAGCGCCCGGCATGGATCCAGTCTTCCGCTAGCGCTACGGCTTGCGTGGTGCTCGCGCAGGCAGAGTTAATTTGCGTGTTCGGGCCGCGGGCGCCGATGAATTCGGCGAACTGCGAATGGCCCATCGACAGGACTCGGAGCAGGAAGCGACGGTCGAACACATACGGGTCTTTTTCGATGGCATCGCGCAAGTCTTCCGTGCGCCGCTCGATTTCCTGTTCGAGGACGGAATCGCCATTCGTCTTTGCCGCCCGCGCGAGCAGGCTTTCCAGCGTGCCCAACTGTTCGCGGCGTGAGTGATCCGCGTAGTAACGCGACATTTCGTCGGCGAATGAGTCGCAGCCGGGGAAAGCAGAAGCGAAGATCACACCCGTGTCATCGCGCAATTTGTCGGGCAGGGCCCACCGGTCGGGCAATTGCGTACCTTTGCTGGTGGTCTTGTAGCGCATAACCAGCGGGATGCCGGCATCCCGCAAAGCATCGATACCCACCGCAATGGCTAGTTGAGTCGTGCGGTCGAGGGCGGCCAACCGGTCGGCGGAAACGCCGAATTCTTTCTCCAGATCGAATGCGCCTCCGCGCCCCGCGAGTTTGATGACGTCTGCGACATTGCTGATGGTCTCGAAGGTCGGGCCGCCATTGTCGCTTTTGACCAGGCGCGTGATGTGCTTATCGAGCATGGCGCGGCGCAGGCGCGCGGGAACGAGATCGATGAACTGATCGCCGCGCAAGATGCGGGTAAGGTTCGCGTCGTCGAAAATGTGCTCGGTACCGGGTAGGCCCAAAGCCGCGCCGGTGATGACGACCGGAAGGCCAGCCGAGGGACGATCTCCACGCTGGTAAATCTGCCAGCCCCGTTCGAGAACGTCAGCGAAGAAGTGGCCGAGTTCGGCGAAATGATCGCCGTTCGTCCGCGGGGTTGGCGGAACGGGGATGCTTGCCGCAGAAGGTATGGCAGCGATGGGCTTACGTTTCTCCACCGGCGCGGGTACCGCCGAGACGGACGTCGCTGGCTTTTCGGATGAGACCGCAGCGGTCCCACGGCCCAGTCCTGCCGCATAGAGGCCGCACAGCGCCTGATTGAAGGATGCGATATCGCCGAACTTCGGATGATTGGTGAAGAGTGAGACCACGTCGCCGCGATCGCCGAGGACATCCTCGGCAAACCCTTGCAGTGCTTTCTTCGGTCCGACTTCCACAAAGATCCGCGCGCCCGCCTCGTACAGCGTGCGCAGACCTTTGACGAATTGCACCGGAGATGCGACTTGCTTGGAGAGCAGGTCCAACATCTTCGGCACCACGCCGGGTCCAGTGGGGTAGAACTCGCCGTCTACGTTTGCGACGATGGGCAGGTGTGGCGATTCCAGATGCAGGCGCTCCAGTTCCTTCCGTAACGGTTCGCTGGCTGGCGCAACGATCGAGGTATGGAACGCGTGGCTGACCGGCAGTTCCGAAACTTCGAAACCAGTCTTCTTGAGAATGTCTATGGCGCGAGTGACCGCATCGGTCGCTCCGCCGATCACTGCCTGATGGTCGCTGTTGATGTTGGCGATTACCACGTAGCCGTCGACCGTCTTCAGGATTCGTTCAATTTCGCTCAGCGGGGCGAACACAGCTGCCATCTTGCCCTTGTCTGCGACCGCCACGCGGGTCATGCCACGGCCGCGGGCGCTGACCGCTTCCAACGCGTCCTCGAAGGGAAGGGCACCGGCGGCAACCAACGCTCCGTATTCGCCAAGGCTATGTCCCATCGTCATGTCGGGCTTGACGCCATAGGCGGCCAGCAGCCTGGTCAGTGCGAGATCGATGGCCAGCACCGCCGGCTGAGTAATGGCGGTCTGGCGCAGATCTTCATCGGCCTTCGCGACCGCGCTCGGGTCGGTTTCGTCAACGAAAACAAACTCTGTGAGGGGCTTGCCAAGTAAGGGAGTCATCACCCGGTTGGCTTCGGAAAAAGTTTCGGCGACAATCGGCTCCGCTGCGTAGAGCGGTCGCAGCATATTCACGTACTGCGAACCCTGGCCGGTGTACAGGAACGCCACCTTGGGCGCCAGGCCATGACCGCGGAAGATACCCTGAGCACGCAGCGCTTTCCACACAACTGGCTGGTTCGCTGCTAGAGCCTTCAGGGTCTTGGCTGACTTGTCTGCCAAGTCGGCGGCATCGGCATAGTCAATCGCCAGACGTTCGGGAGCGCGCAGGTCGGCTTCGGCCGGCGCGGCCAGCGCGGGTGCGCGGCCGGCCTCGACCTCCTTCATTACAACGCGCAGACGCTCGGCAAGCGCCGTCTCTGAGGAAGCACCAATCACCAGCGCGCCGCGCAGTGGTGCCTTGCAGATGGGTGAGGGAACAGAAACTGCAGAAGGGGAGAGAGTTTCTTTTGCGTTCATGACTACCTCATTGATCGCAGTTTGGGGGAGCGTGCCGACAGCGATCCGACCGCCGTCCATTTCCGGTCAGCCTGTGGGGAATGTGCTCTTCGAGCACGATGTGGAAGTTGGTGCCTCCAAAGCCGAAGGCACTTACTCCGGCACGGCGCGGAGTAGTCTGGCGGAACCGTCCACGGCTTCAGTTCGGTATTGACGTAGAGTGGGGAGTGGGCGAAGTCGATGTCCGGACTGGGATGTTCGCAATGCACGCTGGGTGGCAGTACCTTATCCCGAAGAGCCAGCGCGGTCTTCAGCAGGCCGGCCGCTCCGGCCGCCCCTTTGAGGTGACCGATGTTCGACTTGACTGAACCCAGCGCCACCGAGTGAACCGGAAGATGGTGACTGCTGAGCATGTCCGCCAGGCTCTGCGCTTCGACAACATCGCCCACGCGAGTGGATGTGCCGTGTCCTTCGATCAGTGTCGCGGTGGCGGGAGAGATGCCGGCATTCTTCCAGGCGCGCTCGAGGCAGAACTTCTGGCCGATAGGGTTGGGAGCGGTGATCCCTTTTCCTTTGCCGTCGCTCGAAGCGCCGATGCCACGAAGCACGGCGTAGATCTTATCCCCGTCGCGCTCGGCATCTGCCAGACGCTTCAATAAGAAAAGCGCTGAGCCTTCGCCCATGACGAACCCGTCGGCTCCTTCGGCGAATGGACGAGTGCCGGTCGCAGAGAGTGCGCCAATCTTGCAGAATTTGACAAACGTCTGGGCTCCCATGTTGCGGTCAATCCCGCCGGTGATCACCGCGTCAAAATCGTTCTCGATCAGTCCTTCCACCGCGGCAGTCATGGCCGCCATCGCGGATGCGCACGCGGCATCACAAACGTAGTTCGGACCGTGGAAGTTGTAGAGGTTCGCGATGCGTCCGGCAATGCAATTGGCCAACTCGCCGGGCATGCTGTCTTCCGTAATTTCGGGCAGGTGCTTGCCGATGCGGTCGTGCAACTCGCGTGTGATGTCCTTTCTCATTGCTTCCGGCAGTGCTGCGAAGCCGGCGATTCCGGCTAGTTCGTGTGTGTATTCCGGGAAGTGCACACGCAGCGCGGTCAGATAGTGCTTTTCACCGGCCATGGCATTGCCCAGGATCACGGCGACCCGATCTGTGTCGAGCGGGCGCTTCGGGTAGCCGTAGTCTTCGAGGGCCTCGCGGGTGGCCGCGATCGCCCATTTCTGCGCCGGGTCCATGGCGTCGGTAACGCGCGGGGGAATCGGCAGGTGCCATTTCATCGGATCCCATACTTGACCGCGCACCCAGCCGCCGATCTTCGAGTACGTTTTGTCCGGGGCGCTCGGATTGGGGTCCCAATAGAACGCGGGGTCCCAACGATCAGGGGTAACTTCAGTGATGCTGTAGCGGCCGGTCTTCACGTTTTCCCAGAACGCCGCTACGTTGGCGGCATCGGGCAGAACGGCTCCGGCTCCTACAATCGCGATGGCACGATTGGCTGTGTCTTGCATGATGACGCTCCCGGGGCAAAAGTCAGGCGTCTTGATACTTACGCGGCCAGTGCAGGCTTGGCTGCGCGAGCGTAGAGGACGTCGGCTATGTAGTCCATGTCAGAAATCAGGCCCGCCTGGGCACGATGAACGGCAGGTAACTGCAAACTTGCTTCAAAGGCGGACATCTCGGCGTCACTAACGCCGCCGGCTCCGCCGATCCAGCGCAAACCCTCTTCCGCGACTTTGAGCGCCGCCTCGCGCGCGAAAATCCGGCTCAAGGCCGCGAGGGCAGTCGCATCAAAACGCCGGCTCGCTTTCTCGATCAGCTTGTCCTCTGCGAGAAGTGCGGCGCGACGAGCCAGGCTTCCCGCACTCTCGGCAAAAGCGATCCACTCGCCCAGGCGCAGGAGAATGTGCTGATAACGTGTAAGCCGCGCGACACGCGCTCTCTCCATGACTTCAGCGAGCGCGTGATGAGCCAACGCGGCGATGTTCGCTCCTACGTTTGGGTGGCGAGCATGTAGAGCTTCTAATTCGCGGGCGCGTTCGTGATAATGCTGGCCACGCGTCTTCAAGTGGAGTTGCCAGCGGTCGCGGCTGATGGTCATCTCCATAATTTCGGAGGTGCCTTCGTAAATCGTCGTGATGCGAACGTCACGACTGATCTTTTCGACCATGTATTCGTGCGTGTAGCCATAACCTCCCAGCGCCTGGATACTGGCGTCGGCAGCTTGATTGCCGGCTTCCGTCGCCATGTATTTTGCGATGGCGCCTTCCGTGTTCAGGGTTCCTTCGCCGGCGTCGATCCGCGAGGCGGTTTCTTCTATATAAGCGCGGGCGGCTTCTAACCGCGCAACGTGCGGCACGATGAGTTTGTGGGTGTATCCCTGCTTTTCCGAGAGCGGGGCTCCCGCTTGAATTCGCTTGGTTGAGTAGGGGATGGCTCGATCGAGCGCAGCCCATCCTGCCCCCAGGCCAAATGCCGCCACCATCAGGCGGGTGTAGCCGAACACGGCTTGTGCCTGAATGAGTCCCTGACCCTCGACCCCACCAATGAGCCGGTCGGCGTCCACGTAGACATCGTTGAAGGCGAGGGCGGCGGTGTTGCTAAGGCGGATGCCGTGCTTATCCTCAGGTTCGTCGTGGGTGAACCCCTTCGCGCCTTTTTCTACGATGAACCAACTCGGGCCGCTGGGGGTGTTGGCCAAAACTGTGTAGGCGCCGGCGATTCCGCCGTTGCTGATCCATTGCTTGTTGCCGTTGATCTTGTAGCCGACGACGCGGCCATCTTGGGTCACCGGGTCCGCCGTGGTGCGAAGGGCCGCAAGGTCGCTGCCTGCCTCCGGTTCGGTGGCGCCATAGGCAAACAACAAACCTTCATCCGCGATGCGACTCAGCCAGAGCTTCTTTTGCTCGGGAGTTGCGCCCACCGTGATGGGATCGCTGCCTAGGAAGGTAGCCAGGACGGAGGTGGCGATGCCCAGGTCGATCCGCGCCATCTCTTCGCAGATGCAGTAGACGTCGAACGTGCCTCCGCCCATGCCGCCGAACTCTTCGGGAATGAAGAGAAGTTGGATGCCCAGCTTGTCGGGACTACACATGTCGCGGACGATTTCGATCGGACACTCGTCGCGGGCATCCAGGTCGATCAGCACATCGTCGGGCAGCCGCTTTTTGGCAAATTCCTTTAGCGACTTCACGCTCAGTTTCAGGGTTTTCTGTGCAAGCATGGATTCGACCTCACTTGGCGGCGACGCTGCGCATTTCGCGAACTTTGTTGGTTAGTTCCGGCAAAAACTCCAGGACGTCGTCGACGATTCCGACAGCGGCCACCTGAAAAATGGGGGCCTTCGGATTCTTGTTAATGGCGATTAAGAATGGATTTCCTTTAATTCCGGCCAAATGTTGGAATGCGCCGCTGATGCCGCAAGCCAGGTAGACCTTGGGCTTCACGGTTTTTCCTGACGAACCAACCTGGCGGGACTTCTCCAACCATTTGGCGTCGACTACCGGTCGAGAGCAACTCACGGCCGCACCCAGAGCTTCCGCCAACTCTTCGGCAAGGGCTACGTTTTCTTTCTCCTGAATGCCGCGGCCAATGGAGACCAGGACGCTGTGCTTCGTGATATCGACGTCACCCGCCTCAGCAACAATGGTTTCGAGATACCGGCGTCGCTGCGTTAGAGAGCCAACCTCGGATGATTTATCGACAATTACTGCTGCGATGGGGACTGGCGGCTCCGTCTTGAATGCACCCGGACGGATGTTGATCACCGCACCCGAGGACAGGTCGCAACGAACATGGGCGCTCACTTGTCCGCCGAATTCCTGGCGCACTAGCTTGAGACTGTTTCCTTCGACGCCGTCAATGCCGCACACGTCCGAAACAAAGGCAGAATTGAGCTTGATCGAAAGACCGGGAGACAGATCAATTCCGAAATGATCGTGCGGCACCAGCAAGATGCTGTTGCGCGGGAGGACTTTCACGAGCGCTTGCCGGACGATCTCGGCATTGGGGTAGGCAAGGGCCGCATCGGCAATCTTCCACGTCTCGCCAAACGACGAGCGAACCGAATTGCATGCGGCATCAAGGTCCGCTCCCCAACCGGTAAGAATCGCGGTAGGCGACGCATTCGGGGCGATCTTTCTCGCGGCGGCAATCAGTTCGGAGGCGGAATCGTCGACGACGCCACCTCTGTGCACGATGTAGGCAAAAATGCGAGCCATTATTTCAGCCCTCCTTTCGCTGCTACCAACTCAAGAACTTTGTCGGCGTTCTCTTCGCGGCTGCCATGGAGCATCTCCGCTCCCTTGCTCGAGGCGGGAACGAAGTAGTTCACCCGCTTCACCTTCGCGGCCGCTTCGCCGACCGCGCCTTTGTCCACGCCGAGGTCTGCACATCCCAAAGGTCGGGATGGGCACGGAAGCGACTTGGCGGATGCCTCGCATCCCGACATAACGTGGCTCGTTTATGCCGGTCTGGATGGAAAGGACGCAGGGAAGGTCGATCTCGTTGACTTCCCGATTGCCGCCTTCGATTTCACGGCTGACCTTCAGTTTCCCGTCCTCCACGGCAATGGAGTTCACCAGAGACGCGAAGGGATAGTCGAGCATCGCTGCCAACATTCCGCCCAGCTGGGCAGCGCCGTCGTCCGCCTGGACTCCGGTCAGAATCAGGTCGTAATGGCCCTTCTGCACGAAGCCTTTTAGAATCGTCGCTATGCCCCGGCCATCAGATCCACTGAAGGCGTCGTCCGAGAGCAGCACCGCCTGGTTCGCGCCCATGGCCAGTTCGCGGCGCAGGACCTCTTCGTCGTCATCGCCGCCGACCGTCACCACGGTGACGTTGCCGCCGACCCGGTCACGGATCTGCAGGGCCTCTTCGACGGCGTAGTTGTCTGGTTCGTTCACCGAATACACGAGTTCGTCGCGCTCAATGTCGTTTCCTGCGGCATTCAGTTCGATCTCGTTCTCTGAGGTATCCGGCACTCTGCGCACGCAAACGAGAATTTCCACGTCAACCTCCGCAAGTCGCTGTTTCACATATTTCTGTGCGGCTTTCCCGCACAATGTTCTGGTCTACCAGTTCCGTCAGGTCCACCACCGACATCTTGCCTTCCATGCCCGCCACCTTGATCGCATCTTCTATATTCACCATGCAGAACGGGCATGCGGTCACGATCACGTTCGCTCCAGCGTCTGCGGCCATCCGGACTCGGAGTACACCCATCCTCTGCTCTTCTTTGGGTTCGTAGAACAGCATGAGTCCGCCGCCACCGCAGCAGAAGGACCGGTCTCGCGAGCGCTTCATCTCTACTCTTTTCAATCCTGGAATCGCATCGAGGACACTGCGCGGGTCGTCGTAAACCTGATTGTGGCGTCCCAGATAGCAGGGGTCGTGATAGGCATAGACCTTGTCCTGATCTTCAACCTGCCGGAACTGGATGTTCCCCGCCTTTACCTCCCGGGCGATTACCTGGCTGATGTGCTCGACGGGCGGCGCATCTTTGTAGTCGTGTTTTAGAGCGTTGTAAGCATGTGGGTCGGCGGTGACGATTCGTTGTGCTCCCGAGGCCTTGATGGCATCGGTGTTGTGATCGCGCAGGGCCATGAACAGCAGTTCTTCGCCGAACCGTCGCACTTCGTGACCGCTATCTTTTTCCCCGGCCCCCAGGATTCCAAAGTCCTCTCCAATGTGTGCGAGAATCCGGGAAGTGGCTCGTCCGATCGACTGCATGCGGTCGTCGTAGGAAGTAATGCTGTCGACGAAATACAGAGTGTCGGCGTGATAGTTGCGGTCGAGAATCTTGACGCGACAGGTTTGCTGGAATTCCGGAGCCTTTGTCCAGTCGGCCTTTTTCTTCTCCATCTTTCCGTAGGGATTGCCGCGACTCTCCAACGCCTTCAACGGCTTTTGCAAGGACTGGGGGACATTCCCGTCATCGATCATTCCGCGGCGAAGGTCGACAATCTTGTCGATGTACTCGACCAGCAGCGGGCATTCTTCTTCACAGGCGCCGCAGGTGGTGCAGGACCAGATTTCGTCCTCTGAATAAATGTTGCCGATCAGGGGTTTGCTCCCGTTGGATTTGCCGAAGACGGGATAGTGCTGGAAGACGTAGTCCCTGGCCTTGATGGTGAGGAATCGCGGCGCCAGGGGACGCCCCGCGGCATTTGCCGGGCAGTTGTCGGCGCAGCGGCCGCAATCGGCGCAGGAATAGAAGTCGAGCATGTGCTTCCAGGTGAAGTCTTCGAACTTCTTCACGCCGAAGGATTTCACCTGGTCCAGATGTTCGTCAGCGACGTCCCATCGCACCGGCTTTAGCGTCCCCCGCTCCAATTTTGCGAAATAAATGCTGAACAGCGACGTTTCCACGTGGAACTGGATTCCGAAGGGCCGATAGCAGAGCAGGAAATAAAAGGTCACTTCGTGAACGAGATACGCACTGACATTGACGACCCAGAGTGTTGTCCGCGATGCTGAGCCAAGCACATTCTGGAGTAACCAGGGCAAAGATAAAAATGCCAAGGCCTCGGCGGGTCGGTCTTGCAGATCGTGACCGACCGACTTGCTGGCGGCGAAGAGACTGTCAGCCACCATCAGGATGGCAATGAGTGCCAGAAGGAAGACCGCATCGGCCGTGTGGGCTTTGCCATACTTTGCTGGGACTGCGTACCGCGCAGGTTTGAACACCAACCGCCGGATCACGGCGACCACCATGCAGAGGAAGACAACGGTCGCGGCGTAGTCCGTAAGAATGTCGTAGATGTGGCCGGCTCTCCCCGAAAGGCCGGGCATGACAAAATCCTCTGAGACCCCGACGATCAGCGTCGTAAAGGCACGAGCCGCCAGGAGAATGAATCCTGCGAAAATCAGAATGTGGAGGATTCCCGCGAACTTGTAGCGCGGGTGTTTCCACTGCCCCAGCCAGTACTTCAAGACTCTTCCCAATCGAGACAGTGGCCGATCAAAACGAAAATCGCTTTCGGCCCGAAACAGCGGTTCCATGCGCTTGGCCACGATGTAAAGAAAACACGCGACCCCGAAAATGTGGATAGCCACAAACAAGTTACGGCTCGGAATCAGCCAGTCTGTGATTTGCGCGGGTGAGATACCTACCACGGTCTTCTCCCCTAAACTTGCGATCCCTACGCAACAACTAACTGGGCCAGCGCTTTTTCCTGTTTATTGTTAGGCGCGGGTTCTGGTTCTCGTTTCGACGCAACCGGCAAAACGCCGGTCGTAATTGGAGCGGGCGCCGGTGTGGTCTTAGCCGACAGGGCTGCCGAGACCATTTTCCGTTTCCGACGTGCTTGCTTCTTCTGCGGCAGTTTGATTCCGACGGCATGCCGCAGCTCCGTGAAGCTCTCCTGCAGCAATTTCTCCAGCCGTCGGAGATCGGGTGCGGCGTGTACGTCTCCGCTAAAGCCAAAGTAGACTGTGCCGTTGTAACTCAGGATGGCGCAGTTGACCGCCATCTCGCCTCCGACTGGGACATAGGGATAGCAATGCAGCATCTTGTGGCCAAGCAGGTAGAGCGGGAGTTGCGGCCCGGGCACATTGGTGCAGACCAGGTTGAAGGGGGTGATGGGCAACTGGCTGGCAAGCGGTCCTGCCATGCCCTGTATGGAGGTTGGGAACATTCCGATCAAGCCTCCGGCCAAACTCACCAGCTCGGCGGCATGCATGCGTTTAAGAAACTCGGTTCGCTTGTTGACGGCGGCGAGCAACCGTCGCGGTTTCCGGATATCCAGCGGAATGGTGACGGGTACCAGGGAAATGCGGTTGCCCAGTTCGGAGGTGCTGGTGTTTCCGCGCAGGTTGACGGGCACCATGATCCGCAGCAGTTTCCCCTTCACCCGGTCGCCGTGTAATTCACAGTAGCGGCGAATGGTCGCAGTCACCAGGGCGAGAATAACGTCATTGACACTGGTATGGCACTTGAGCCGGATGGCTTTGACGTCGGCCAGGGGAATCTCGGTACAAGCGAATTTCTGCGGGCCGCGGTAGATGACGTTGAAGCGGAGCCGCTCGGTAAAGGACGTGATTTCCGGAAACAGACTGGCAAACTCGTTGCCCGCCACTGGCCCGCCGTTGGCGGCGACCCGCTCGGCCATGTTAAGCAGATCGGTCATGGCGGAGAGAATTCGTTTTACGAAATCAGAATAAGAATCGACGAACTCGGATGTGAGCGAAGTCAGCGGATCGCGCGGCCGAGGGATATGGAACTTCACCTTTTGCGTCTTCTTGGGCAGAAGGGGCGCTTCCGGGCTCGCATCCAGAAGTGCGTTCAGGATACCCACACCGGCAATACCGTCGGCCAGGCAATGATGCAGGCGGAAAATCATCCCGGTGCGATTGCCTTTCAGGCCCCGCACCATGGTTAGGTCCCACAACGGATGCCGCCGATCCATCACTTGGCCGAAAAGCTTTCCGGCCAGGGCCCTCAGTTCTACGTCGGTTCCATGTTTGAGCGTTACTTCGCGAACATGGCGGCTGAGATCGAACTCCGGATCGTATTCCCAGCTGGGGAGGCCAAGGCCGAACGGAGCGGGCACCACCCGTTTGAAATAGCGAGGAAGTAATGGCAACTTTGACTCGATGAACCGAACGCAGCCCTCGAATGAGATATCGCCCTCGAAGATGCAGATGCTGGCCACATTGAGCGGCATGCCTTCCCGTTCCAGATGCAGGAAAACCGTGTCTCCCCAGGAAAGGCGGTCACCTTGTTGATGGTTCTGCACGTCAACACTCCTATTCCGTTGCCCGCGAGGCAGTAGTTCAGTTCACGAAAGAAAACTGCTGCGTAAGCTTCACCAGCTTGAGTACTTTGTAAACATCGACATTGACGCCGCGGAGCACGACCTTGACACCTTTCTCGTCCGCGACGCGCGCAAATTCTTCCAGTGCTCGCAGTCCGCCTGAATCGATCCGACGCACGGAAGAGAGATCCAAAACCGTTTCGCCTTGGGCGCAGTCCAGGTTTCCTCGAGCCTCCTGCAGGGCCGGAACGATGCGTTCTGCATCAATATTCAAAAAGACAGCAATCATCGCCATAAGTCCGCCATTCTCTACACCGTTTGTTGCTGAGGCGCAGGGGTTTCCTTGGCTGCACCTCGTCCCTCATATGCCTTCCAGAACAGTTCGACCATTTCGCTCATCAACGGCATGCGAGGATTCGAACGCCAGGACGGATCGTCAAACGCAATCTTGACCAGTTCGGGTACCGCCAGCTCAAATTTTTCCTTCGAGATTCCCAGTTCGGCGATCGAACGTGGAAACGCCAGTTGGTCCAGCAACTGCTCCGTCGCCGCGATCAGGTTCTTTACTTTTTCATCGGTGTCGTGACCGCCCAGACCTAACAAATCCGCGACCGTAGCGTACTTTTTGTGTGCCACATATCCCTTGGTGTAGGGAGACGGCATGAACTTGGTGGGCACCGAAGCGTTATACGCAATAACATGCGGCAGCATGAGCGCATTGGCCCGGCCGTGCGCCACTCCGAAGCGGGCGCCGAACGCGTGGGCCAGCGCGTGATTCACACCCACCGACGCGTTGGAAAACGCCATCGCCGCAATGCAGGCGGCGTTGTGCATCATGCAGCGCGCTTCCTCGTCGCGCGGATGCTCATAGGCGATGGGCAAGTACTTGAACACCAATCGAATCGCCTGCATGGCGTTGGAGTCGGTGTAGGGGGAAGCGTAATTCGAAACCCCGGCTTCCAGTGCGTGGGTCAGGCAGTCGATACCGGTATCGGCAGTCAGGCCTTTCGGCATGGACATCACAAACTGGGGATCGACAATCGCTACATCCGGAGTCAGCGAATAATCCGCGAGTGTCACCTTGCGCCCACGCTCCTTGTCGATCAGAACGGCAAATGGGGTGACTTCGCTGCCTGTTCCGCTGGTGGTGGGGATGGCAATCAATCGCGCCCGGTTAGTTTTTTCTGTCGGATACTGGATGACTCGCTTGCGCAGATCCAGAAAAGGAGCGGCCAGATATTCCAGGTCCGCTTCTGGTGATTCGTACTGCAGCTTCATGATCTTCGCGGCATCAATCACGGATCCGCCACCCAGTGCGATGATCTGGTCAGCCTTGTAGAAATTGAGTGCCTCGACTCCCTGCGTGATGACCTTGACCTCAGGCTCTGCATCCGGAATGACCTGGACATGAACATGAGTCTTTGGGCAAATGTGGCGGCGCACAATATCGACGTGGCCCATCTGCTCGAGGGGCGCATTCGTGATTACGATGGTGCAGCGCGACTTGAACTGGCGCAGATTCTCCACTGCGTTCATGTTGAAGTAAATCTGATTGGGAACTCGGAACCACATGTGGTTTTGTGTCCTGCGGGCCAGGCGTTTGATATTGAGGTAGTGGAAGATGTTGACGTTGTCGGTTGTGCTGTTGCCGCCGCCGGTTCCGCACCCGAAAGAAAAGGTGGGAACGAGGTCGTTGTAGACGGCGCCAAGCGCCCCGATCGATCCCGGCGAATTTACAATAATCCGACCCGTGTTGATCAACTCCCCGAACTTGCGGATCATCTCTTCGTTGCGAGAGAACACAACGGCCGTGTGTCCGAGGCCCCCGGCATGGTTCACATCTACGCACACCCTCAGCGCCTCAGCGAGCGATTTGGCGCGATAGACCGCTAGAACGGGGAAGAGTTTCTCGACTGACAGTGGATGTTCGCGACCTACACCTTGAATCGGCGCAATCAGAAGCTTGGTGTCCGGCTTTACGGAGAGACCGACGAAGCGAGCGATGTCGGTGGCTTTCTGGCCGACCGCCATGGGCTGCATGAATCCGGTTTGCGGATCAATCACCGTGCGCTCCAGCAGCCTGGTCTCTTTGTCGTTGCAGATGTGTGCGCCCAGATCAGCGAACTTCTTCAGGACTTGGTCGTAAATCTCGTCATCGATCACCACCGTCTGCTCGGAGGCGCAGATGGTTCCGTTGTCGAAGGTTTTGGAGATGATGATGTCGACCACTGCGGTATTCAGGTCTGCCGTCTTGTCCAGATAAACCGGCGTATTGCCCGGCCCTACACCTAACGCGGGTTTGCCCGAACTGTATGCAGCCTTGACCACGCCGGGCCCACCGGTAGCATCAATCAGGCCAACGTCTTTATGCTTCATCAGGTAGGCGTTGTCTGGAAGAGTGGGTGATTCCAGGCAGGTGAAAACACCCTCAGGAGCGCCATGCTTCACTGCGGTTTCATACATTATCTTTACGGCCTCAGAGCAACAGCGCCAGGCCTTGGGATGCGCACTGAAAATGACAGCATTGCGCGTCTTGATGGCCATGATGCATTTGAAGAGGACCGTGGACGTCGGGTTCGTAATCGGCGTGAGCGAAAACAGGACACCGATCGGCTCCGCGATCTCGAGCAGATTGCGCTCCGGAATTTCGCGGATGACTCCGACGGTGCGTTTGTCCTTGATGTAGTTGTAGACGAATTCGCTGGCCACCATGTTTTTGATGACCTTGTCTTCCATCACCCCGAGCCTGGTCTCCTCAACCGCCAGGCGCGCGAGATGTTGCGCCTGTTCCAGTCCAGCCAGCACCATCGGCTTGACGATGCGATCGACGTCTTCTTGAGTGAATTGCGTAAAGACAGCAGCGGCGGTCCTGGCCTGCCGCACCAGTCCTTCCAGGTAAGCAGTTCGTTCCGCGCTGAGAGTTTCTGTGGTCAGAGGGATATGGACCCGCTCTTTGACTGCTTCACTCGTGATCATAGTTGGCCTCTCTTACGGCTGCGTCATGACGTGGCGTCCGGGAGCATGTCGGCCAGATTGTGCTGCTTGCTGTAACTACGCGTAGTCGATCGGATTCTTCTCGAACCAGTGTTGATCGCGGGTCGTCGTGATGTTCTTCCAGGCGCCGGAAGCGACGCTTGCCGTGAGTTGCCGGTTTTCCCAAATCACGCCTGCGCCAAAACCGATCGCTCCACCGAGGAAACCGTACGCGAGTGCTCTGGTCGCGGAGCGGGGTCTGTTTCTCAGGGACGCACTCAGCAAGCCCAGATACGCCCCAATGACGGCGGGTGCCAGCGCCTGCCGGGCAGACCTCTCGAAGTGCGGAGCCAACGCTTCCTCTTTGAGAAATTCGCCTTCCCCAGTGCGGGCACCCTCGACCGCGGAATCCACCAGCCGGCGACCGTAATCAACGCTGGATTTTGACCATTCGAGAAAACTCATCCGGTACCTCACAATGCAGTGGTCGCGGCCGAAGTTTCATCCGGCAAACGACTATGATGCCTCTTCGAGACATTCCATTTTCACTTCGATGAGTTCGAGCAACTCTTCGAAAGTCATGCCTTGATCGAGCATTCGAAAAAGAGCGTGCGCATCGTACCCTACCGCCTCTCCTGCCTGCACCAGTCTCTCGATGGCTGCGTACACCGAAACTTCATGCGATTCGGAGAAGTGCGCTAGAACGTCTTCGAAGGTATTAGTTGACTGGGTTCGGGGGGGCACGAGACAACATCCTCGTTCCCAGAGTAGAACTCCTGGGGAGGGCTTGGTCAGCGTCGTCTGTCACATCGACGTGTGACGGGGCTCACAGGGTCTTCGCGTGTTGAGAATTTGGGCAGAAGTCGGTCCCCAACGTGCTAGTGCTGACAAGAAATTTTGCAGACTGCAAAAAAATGCGCCCCGGGCCTTAATGATTCGGCCCGGGGCGTTCCGTGAGTGAAGCTCCCTTTCGACAGTTGTTCCGCTTAGTCTCCCGAAGGCAAAAGCGACTCTTCCATCGGCATGACCTCCGAAACCAGGGACGGGCACTCGCCCAAAATCGGCTGGCAGGCCGCATCCGGGCCGTGTTTCGGATGCACTTGAAGCTTGACGCCTGAGAACTGTTCCTGCTCAGTCGACCCTTCCAGCGCCGTAGTCGACGCCGTGCCGGCGGCGATCACCTGCGTGAGTGCATCGAAATATCCGGTGCCTACGAAGCGCTGGTGCTTCACGGCCTGGTATCCATACTGGGTTTCGCGGGCAAACTCTTTTTCCTGCAGGCGGGAGTAAGCCGTCATGCCGCTGTCTTTGTAGCCGCGCGCCAGTTCAAACATACTCAGGTTCAAGGCGTGGAATCCAGCGAGCGTGACGAACTGGAACTTGTATCCCATCTTCGCCAGTTCCCGCTGGAAGGTAGCGATGGTCCGATCGTCGAGGTTCTTCTTCCAATTGAAAGACGGCGAGCAGTTGTAGGCCAGCATTTTTTCCGGATACTTGGCGTGGATCGCTTCCGCGAAACGGCGAGCTTCCTCGACATCGGGATGCGAAGTCTCACACCAGATCAGGTCGGCATAAGGCGCGTAGGCAAGGCCGCGCGCAATTGCCGAGTCGATACCCCCACGGATACGGAAGAATCCTTCTGAGGTTCGCTCTCCGGTGATGAATGCGCGGTCGCGCGGATCGATGTCGCTGGTCAGCAGGTGTGCGCTATCGGCATCGGTGCGGGCCATGATCAGGGTCGGTACGCCGAGCACATCCGCTGCCAGACGCGCCGCGACTAGCTTCTGGATGGCCTCTGAGGTCGAGACGAGGACCTTTCCGCCAAGGTGTCCGCACTTTTTGGCCGAGGAAAGCTGATCTTCGAAATGGACGCAAGCCGCGCCGGCCTCGATCATCGCTTTCATCAGTTCGAAGGCGTTCAAGGTGCCGCCGAATCCAGCTTCGGCATCGGCCACGATGGGAGCCATCCAGTAGATGCCGTTCTTTCCGTCGAGGTGGTGGATCTGGTCGGCGCGCATCAGGGCATTGTTGATGCGGCGAGCCACATTGGGAACGCTGTCGGCGGGGTACAAACTCTGGTCGGGGTACATCTGTCCGGCGTCATTGGCGTCGGCGGCCACTTGCCAGCCGCTAAGGTAAATGGCCTTTAGGCCGGCCTGCACCTGCTGCACGGCCTGGTTGCCGGTGAGCGCTCCAAGAGCGGGTACGTACGATTCGTTATGCAGTAGCCACCAGAGCCGCTCCGCGCCGAGACGAGCCAAGGTGTGCTCGACCTGGATCGAGCCTCGCAGCTTGGTGACGTCTTGGGCGCTGTAGGGGCGTTTGACGCCTTTCCAGCGAGAGTCTGTGTTCCACTGTTGCTCTAGGTTGTCTTGAGTGCGCATGTCAGAAATCTCCTGGGCCGTTCGTGCCGGTCAGGTTCGAGTAGACCCCATCTCATGAAGGACTACAAACCCGGTCGCCCGATTTGGCCAGATGGTCCGTTTTGTCCCACCAGGCGTGTGCGGGTCTCCGAAAAGAGAGGTACCATACCGACATGGCGACCACAGCGACCCCCAATGACGTTCAGACCCAGATCCTGACCCCGGAAGCAACCCGATTCCTGACCCAACTGGCACGCAGGTTCGAATCGCGAAGGCGCGAACTTCTGGAGCGCCGCCAGAAGCGCCAGAAAGAGATCGACGGCGGCACTTTGCCCGGGTTTCTAGCGGAGACAGCGGACGTCCGCGAGGCGGAATGGAAGGTCGCGCCCATTCCGAAGGATTTGCTCGACCGGCGTGTGGAAATCACTGGGCCGGTCGACCGCAAGATGATCATCAATGCGCTGAACTCTGGCGCCAGTGTGTTCATGGCGGACTTTGAAGACTCGAATTCTCCCACCTGGATGAACAATCTCGAAGGACAGGCTAATCTCCGCGATGCGATCGAGGGCACCATCAGCTTCGTGAGCCCGGAAGGGAAGCGCTATCAACTTAACGAGCGCGTGGCAACGTTGCTGGTGCGTCCTCGGGGCTGGCATTTGGTCGAAAAACACTTCCTGGTGGATGGAAAACCCATCTCCGGGTCTTTGTTCGACTTCGGACTCTACTTTTTCCACAATGCGCAACGGCTGATTCGCAAAGGAACCGGGCCGTACTTTTATTTGCCAAAGACGGAGAGTCACCTCGAAGCGCGCTTATGGAACGATGTCTTCTGTTTCGCGCAGGATGAACTCGGCATTCCGCGGGCCACGATTCGCGCCACCGTGTTGATCGAAACGATCCTGGCCGCCTTCGAGATGGACGAGATTCTTTATGAACTGCGGGATCACTCGTCGGGGCTGAACTGCGGCCGCTGGGACTACATCTTCAGCTTCATTAAGAAATTCAGGAACCGTCCGGACTTTGTGCTGCCCGACCGGTCCACTCTGACCATGGAGAAGCACTTTCTGAAGTCGTATGTCGAGCTGCTGATTCGAACCTGCCATCGGCGGGGCATTCATGCCATGGGCGGAATGGCGGCGCAGATTCCGATCAAGAACGATCCTGCAGCGAACGAGAAGGCGTTGGAGAAAGTGCGCCAGGACAAGCTTCGGGAAGTAAATGCCGGGCACGACGGTACTTGGGTTGCGCACCCGGGTCTGGTGCCGATTGCCAAAGAAGTGTTCGACACGCACATGAAACAGCCGAACCAGATCAGCCGTCACCTCGATGATGTGCAGGTCAAAGCGAAAGATCTGCTCGACGTCACGGAAGGAAAGATCACCGAGGAGGGTCTGCGCTGGAACATCGACGTCGGATTGCAATATCTGGAGTCATGGCTGCGTGGTTCGGGCTGCGTTCCCATCTACAACCTGATGGAAGACGCCGCCACGGCGGAAATCTGCCGTTCCCAGGTGTGGCAGTGGGTGAAACATGGCGCTCGGCTGAGCGACGGTCGCCCGGTGACGCAAGAGATGGTGCGCCAAACTATCGCCGAGCAGAAAAACAAGTTGAAGGGCGGGCGCATGACGGAGGCTGCGGAGATTTTCGAGCGGATGATGACCAGCGCGGATTTCGCGGAATTCCTGACGCTGGTGGCTTATGATTACATCGACTAGAAACAGGCGCCGTGCCTGCTCGGAAGATGAGCCACCAATCCGCCGAGATCTCCGATGAGTTTCTCGCGCAACTGAAGGAAGACTTGGTGTGCCGGCGCGTGCGGCGCGGCTTGGCACGACTGGAAGAGCACCGGCATCTGCTGACCTCGTTTGACCCCGAAAATAAAAATGCTGCTCTGTTCGCCGGCTATTTAGCCCAGTGGGTGGACGTTGGATTCCAACGTCCCGGACTGGTCAGGGAAATCGTCGATCGGTTCTCTCGCTCGGCTCGAGCGCGTTTGCCTTTGCATGACTATCTGCATCTGCGCATGGCAGAGGGAATGGTGGCCATGGCGGAGGAGTCTAAGGATGAGGCGATTAAGCACTTTGAACTTGTCCTGAGTCTCGAACAGGAGACGGACGATCAGGAGTTGCTGTCGATCGCCAACTTCTGGAAAAGCCGCTGTCTGCGCATGAAGGGAGAATACGATCAGGCCCTGGCATTCGCGGTAAAGGGAAGAGATCTCGCCGTGAAGCTCGGCCACCCGCCGATGGCGGCGGTTATGCGAGTACTCGAGAGCTGGCTCTTTTTCCAGAAAGGAAATGCCAAGCAGGCCCTCGAGATTCTGCAGGCCGCCGAAGCCATCCTGAGCAAGACGGACGACTATCTCACGCTGGGCAACATTCATTCTTCCTATGGCCGGATCGCCCGCCGCCAGGGACGTTATCAGCACGCCATTGAGAGTTTCACAACCGCCATTGCGTTTTACCGCAAGCTCGATCCGCAGCATCGCAATGTGGCGCGCTCTCTGAACAACATGGCGTACGTCAAGCGACTCATCGCCCTGCAGTTGCGACGCAAAATTGATGCGGAAGCAGAACGGCGCAGGAAGGCCGCCACGCGTGGCGGTGCTCGCGACGGAAAAGACAAGTTGTCCTATCGCAGTCGTTTTGAGCAACTGCATGGGGAGGCCTTGGCTGAACTTGGTGAGGCGGCGGCAATCTATGAACAGTATGGGAATCATCATGGATTGGGCAGCGTGCACTTGAACTACGGATTTCTTCATCTGGACAACGGGGATCTGGAAGATGCGGCGGAGGAGGCGAAGACGGCTTTCCACCTCGCCGAAACGAGACGCGACCACATTCTCATGGCACGGACTCAACTGTTGCGGTGCATGATCGAAAACGCCCGCGTCGAAGAAGGGATTGGGGAGAGCACCGAACCCGGCGGCCACGCCCGGCTCGCACAGGATTACGTCCAGGAAGCAATCGAACTGGCGAAGCATACCGAGAACCGGCGTCTCCTGGCCCATGCCTACGTATGGCAGGGACTGACTTACTGCAATCGCTTCTTTGATGACACCGAGTCGGCGCGAGACTGGTATGACCAAGCCCTGACGCTTTCGAAAGGCGTTCACGCCGAGGGCGCGTGGGACGATCTGCAAACGCTGAAGGCCCGAGTTCAACGAGGTGGCAAAGTCAACCCTACGCTGCGTGCCTGGTCGCAGGGTTCGGTTGGGGACAAAACGTTTCAGCAGATCACAGAGGAATTCGCAGAGCTCATCATTCCAAAGGTTTGGGAGCGGGAGGGCCGGAAGATTTCGCGGGTGGCGGCTCGCCTTTCCGTTTCTCCCAAGAAGGTGCGGCGCATCCTCAGCCGCGCCGGGAGGAGAAAGCCTCCGACGGAATGACGGATGGCTGAGTTTACGAGGCTGGTGCGGCGTCGCTCCAGGATGTCTCCGCCGCCTGAGGGATGAAACTCATCGCACGCTCGGCCAGGGCGGTGATGGTCAGGCTCGGGTTGACGCCGAGATTTGCCCCCAGAACGGATCCGTCGCAGATGTACATATTGCGGTAGCCGAATACGCGGTGGCGATCGTCAACCACGCCGCGGTCGGGAGAACCGGCAATGACGCAACCTCCGATGCAGTGTGCCGTGCCCGGAACATCGAACAATATTTCTGGAATAGTGCTCATGGCGGTGCCGCCGGCGATCTGCGCGAATTTTCGGGCAAACTCGTTGGCTCTCGGAATATACGTGGGCACCTTGTTCCCGCGGCTGACCAGCATTTTGCGGAACGGCCAGAACCAGGGGCGTTCCCAGCGCATTTCGATATGTCCCTCGACGGCTTGCATGCAAAGGAGAATCACGTGCTCTCGGGCCCAACCCCAGGGACGCAACAAACGCAAGGTTTTGACTGGGTGGAACAGCAGGGAGCCGAAGAGATTTCTTAGCCAGAGCCCGATGCGCTGAACACCTGGCCGGCCATCGGTCATCATCGTGGTGAGGAGACTCATGGAGTCAGAGCCACTGGGATAGCGCACGGCTTCGATGTGCGTGTGTTCATCAATGTAGATGCCGGAGCCAATGGCAATGCCCTGCGAGAAATCCTCGCGGCAACCCGGCATGCGGGCGCCGATGAGCGATTCCGAATTGGTCCTCACATGTTTCCCTAGGCGACTGCTGATGGCCGGTAACGAACCGTTATCTTTGAGCCGGAACAGGAGTTCCATTGTGCCCAGCGAGGAAGCGGAGAAGACAACACCGCGGCAGGTAAGGGATTGGGGCTGGCGGCGAATCCACGCCGTTGATTTCACCGTGCGTATTTCGTATCCCGAACAACCATCGCTCGAACTGGCCAGCGGTTTGACGTTCACGACCTTTGTTTCTGGAAAGACACGGGCCCCACGCTTTTCCGCGAGGTATAAATAGGTGAGATCGAGGGTACTTTTCGCGCCAAAGCGGCAACCCATCATGCAACCGCCACAGCCGGTGCACGTTGTTCGAGGAGGCCCTTCGCCGCCGAAGAATGGATCGGAGAAGGTCTTGTTGCCCGGTACTCCCTCCGGGGGCTGGAAGATGCCGACACTGGTGCGGTAGAAGGTTTGGCCGCGGCCAACAGCTTCCGCTGCTTTTTTCAGAAGTTGATCCGCAGGCCCGAGGATTCTGTTCTGCGTTACACCCAGCATGCGTGCTGCGGTTTGATAGTGGCGAGGCATTTCTGACTTTCCAGGCTGCCAATCCAGTCCAGGATCCTGCGTCCCAGACCTTCTCCGGTGCTGGGAGCAGAGTGCTGGCATAGGTGATCGAACCGCCACCGACGGCGCAGCCATGGTAGATGGTCACGTGGCGAAAAAAGCGCATATTGAAGAAGCCACGCAGGCCTAGTCTGGGACGCCAGAACCAGCGATGAATGGACCAACTCGTACGCGGAAAGGAGTCGGGAGTCCAACGGCGTCCCATCTCCATGACAGCCACTCGATACCCTTTTTCCACCAGTCGAAGGGCGGCGACGCTTCCCCCGAAGCCGGATCCGATGACGATGAAATCGAAGTCGAATTTGTCTTTGCGCGGTGCCATACCTCGCCCTGTCGGGCGACACTGTTACCGTTGTGGTAGAGGGTTATATGAACCGGTGCAATCATCTTCGCTCCTCTCACCCGATGCAGTGAGCGGCGTCACAGTCAAACACGAGCGGCGGGAGTTCTAATTAGCAAGGCACTGCAGAATCCTGAGGTGGAAGTCAGTTCACGAGCTAAACCCAGGAGGAACCGATGGAAAGCGCGATCGGTCTGGTGGTTACGGGGGGTGGCGCCAGAGGTGCGTACCAAACCGGTGTTCTGAAACGGATCGGGGAGATAAAACGCGTTCAGGAACGCGGCAATCCTTTTCCCATCATCGGAGGCGCTTCTGCGGGGGCTATCAATGGCGCTGCCTTGGCCGCCGGCGCCGACGATTTTTCCTCGTCCACGAAGACACTCGCCGATCTGTGGGCCAGTCTCAGACCCTCCGATATCTTTCACTGTGATCTTGCGTCGCAGGCCCACAATTCCTTGACGTGGATCCTTGACCTTTCTTTTGGAGGAATTTTCGGCGGCGGCAATGCGCGATCTTTGTTGGATGCGACTCCTTTAAAGAACTACCTCAACCGGCATCTCGATTGCGACCGCATCCAGGAAAACATCAAGCGCGGTAACCTCTACGCTCTCGCCATTTCGGCGACCAACTATAACTCGGGGAAGAGCTATCTCTTTATTCAGGGAGCCAAAGGGCATGCCCTGTGGAACCGGCTCCGTTTGGTGACGGTTGCGACCAAAATTACGGTCGACCACGTTTGTGCGTCGGCGGCGATTCCTTTGATCTTCCAGCCTGTGCGACTCAAAGTCCCGAAAGGATCGGCATTCTTCGGTGACGGTTGTGTTCGCCTGCAACAGCCTCTCAGCCCGGTCATCCGTTTGGGTGCGGAAAAGGTTCTCGCCATCGGGGTCCGATGCGGAAATAAAGAGAGGCAAGAGATTAGCACAAACGACAACAATCCTTCGCTGGCGCAAGTGATGGGAGTTCTCTTTAACGTTATGTTCCTGGACCATATCGCGACCGACATCGAGCATCTGGAACGGTTGAATCACTTGCTCGAACGCGGTCACATCGTGCAGCCTGACGTGGAAGAGAGCGAACGAATACGGCAGCTAGCGACCCTTGTCATCACCCCCTCGGAAAATTTGTCAGACCTGGCACGGCAACATCAGAAGGATATGCCCTATCTGATCCAGTACTTTGTGAGCAGTCTAGGACGGGACACGGATTCTTGCGCTGATTTGATGAGCTACCTGCTCTTCACCTCAAAGTACACGCGAGATCTGATTGAAATTGGCTACCGCGACGCCGACGAGCGAATCGACGAAATCGAGGAATTTCTTTATTGCTCCGATGATCGGAACAACGATCGGAACGACAACAGCGGAGGGGCGCGCGGTAAACGAATGGCGAGCGGAGTTCCCAGCTCCAGTCGCGGTGGGTAGGAACTCCGCAATCCCCAACTTTCTTCTAACGTCGCTCTCGATAGGCTACGAAACCAGGTACTTGCCGGTATCGATGACTCTCTGTGCAATTGTCTGCCGTAGGGCCACTGTGTTGAATGGCTCGTACTTGCATAGCCGGCGCAGAATTGCCAGCTGCGAGCGCAGCATGTCGCCATCACTGCATGCGGCAACGATCATTCTTGCAGCGCTTTCGATTCTGTCCATGGCTCCAGACATGGAAACGCGGGTCATGGCAATGGCTAGCGCGGAGCGCTCCTCGCCGTTCCGCTCGGCCAGTTTCTGCGCACGCAGCACGGCGGACTCTATGGCATAGGTGTCAATGACCATGTTCGCGATGGCGCCCATGATTTCCTGCTGGTCCTGGATCGCCATCATGTATTTTTGGGTCGCAACGCCGGCGGTGAACAGCCCGATTTTCTTGGCCGTCGCCACCAGTTTCCGTTCCTGACCGAGAGGTCCTTCTTCGCTTTCCTCGGTGGTTCCAGAGAGGACTTCATCCATGATTTTCTTGATCGCTGCCATCAACGGGAGGTGGCCAGACATCGCCCGTTTCAGCAGAAACCCCGTGATCACCAGCCGGTTGATTTCATTCGTGCCCTCGAAGATCCGGTTCACGCGGACATCGCGGTAGTTGCGCTCAGCAGGGTACTCTTCCACGAAGCCATATCCACCGTGGATCTGCACCGCCTCGTCGACGACGTAGCTGATGAACTCCGACCCCCAGACTTTGAGAATTGAGCACTCGACGGCGTATTCGTCCATCACCTTGCGAACCTGGCTCATGTCGTCGTGACCGGCAGGGCCGAGTTGCGCAATGGCGGCATCCATCATGCCAACCGTGCGATACGACATGGCTTCACCGGTGAAAATGCCGGCCGCCATGTTGGCCAGTTTCTCGCGAATCAATCCGAAGTCGGCGATCACCTTCCCGAAGGCTTTGCGCTGCTTGGCATACGCGATGGCGCCCTCGATGCAATTGCGGGCCGAGCCAACGCATCCCGCGCCCAACTTGATCCGTCCCACGTTCAGAACGTTGAAGGCAATGTGGTGGCCCTTGCCGATTTCGCCGAGGACGTTCTCCACTGGAACCTTGCAGTCGTTGAGGATGAGTGGGCAGGTGGATGAGCCGCGGATACCCATCTTGTGTTCTTCCGCACCCACCGAAAAACCGGGAAAGCCACGCTCCACGATGAAGGCAGTGAACTTCTCCCCGTCAACCTTGGCGAAAATCGTGAACAGGTCGGCGAACCCCGCATTGGTGATCCACATCTTTTCGCCATTCAGAAGATAATACTTGCCATCGGCGGAAAGTGTGGCTCGGGTCCGGCAATTCAGAGCATCAGATCCTGAGGACGATTCAGAAAGGGCGTACGCCCCAACTGTCGTACCGGCGGCTAATCCTGGAAGGTACTTCTTCTTCTGTTCTTCCGTGCCGAAGTAGACGAGGGGCAGGGTGCCGATGCAGGTGTGGGCACCCCAGGTCGTGCTGAAGCCGCCGTGTTTCGCCACACGATCGGCGATGAGGGCGGATGTGACCTTATCCATCTGCATGCCGCCGTAGGCTTCGGGGACATCCACTCCGCTGAGCCCGAGTTCTCCGGCCTTGCGCAACAGGTCCCGGGTAACGGCAAAATCCTTGTGCTCCATCTTTTCAATATTGGGCACGATCTCTTTGTTGGCGAATTCTTCTGCGGTTTGTGCGATGAGCAAATGCTGCTCAGTGAAATCTTCCGGAGTGAAAACATCCTCGGGCTTGCGCTCCTCAAGCAGGAAGCTGCCGCCGAGAATTTTGCTACCGGGTACTGCGGTAAACGTAGCCATATTCGCTCTCCCTCAGAAATATACTCGTGTGTTTAGTCGTAGCTTGGGAAACGAATTAGGAGACAACACGAAAACACAAGAAGATTGCCAACGTGACCTGGCAACAGATCAGATCACGTTGGCGCATGTCCTCGGTCCTGCTCCTCAACAAGCGCCCAGCGCGGCAGACTCCGCGCCAGGCCTAAGGAGATGGTTTCATGTATATCAGGCGACGGCTGGTTCCATCTTCGCTTTCTTCGCCGGCTTCCTAACGTGACGCTCTGCTTTCCGGGGCCCCTTCGCTCCATTCGGGGGCTTGACCATTACATCCATCAAGGCCTTCTGGGCCTCAACATAGCTCTTTACCGCCTCGCGCGTGAGTTCGCTCAAGGGCAGAGATGGGAACGGCCGCAGGATCTCCATTGCTTTCCCCGCGGTTTTCACGTTGGCATTCACCTGCCGCCCGGCCACTTCGACCAGGCGCTTTTGTGCTTCGATGAACGAGTCCGTGGCCTTCCGGGCCAAGTCTGACAACTCGGTCTGCTTCATCTTCTTTGCGCCGTTGGTGTGTTTGCCGCTGGTGGCCTTCGCCGTCTCCTCGGCGACGACGTCGAGGAACTGCTTCTGGGCTTTGACGAAATTCTCCATGCTCTCGCGAGCCACGCCGACGAACTGTTCCGGTTGGTAGGGCTTGCCGGCCTTGGCGGCGTCCACCCACGTGTGAGTCTGTTTGCCGGCGATCTTCAGGAACTCCTCCTGCATGTGAATGAAAGTGTCTACACTGCGCCGCAGCAGATCGATCAAAGCATGCCGGCGCGGGCAGTCTCCCACCCGTTCTTTCACGCCCGACATCAGGATTTCATTCTGTTGTTTGCCTAAATCGAGAAGCACCTTCTGGCCTTCCAGGAAGGTGGTCATGCCTTCTCCGGCGAATTCGCTGAGAATCGCGGTGGGAGAGTGAAGGGGGTCTGATAGTTGCCGTCTGATGGCGTGCATTACGCTGGCATTCTGCCGCATGGCCAGATCGATGAGGATCCGTTGCGTCGCGAATAGAGTCTGCGCGCCTTGCTGCGCCCAGCCAGAGAGTAACGAAACCACCGACGATTCTCCGGGATGAGTGCGGGGAGATTCATGCTTTGCCGCTGCCATTTAGATACCTCCGATTGCTGCGTTGCAGCATCAGCTAAACTATACGAGTTCAAGGGGGTTGTGTCAAGATGTTCTTGCTGGCTTGTGCGGAGCAGCATGGACGGTAACCATGAAGCCATCCGTCATCGTAATCAAGAAATACGGGAATCGCCGCCTTTATGACACCGTCGGCAGCCGCTATGTGAACCTTGACGATCTGGCAGCGCTGGTCCGTGCGGGCAAGCAGGTCCGCGTCGTCGACGCGAAGAGCGGACGCGATCTGACTCGGGTGACCCTCACACAAATCATCACCGAGGACGCAAAAGACAAACCGACGGGACTGCCGCTGGAGTTGCTGCGGCAGTTGATCATGGCGTCGGATGAGGTGCGCCAGGAATTCCTGATGTGGTATCTTAAGTCCGCCTTTGACACCTACGAGAAGCTTCAAGATGCTGTAAAGAACCGCCTGAGCGAAGTTCAGTCCGCGATCCTCTCCCCAGTGGACATGATGAAGCGGTTCCTGGGTGCAACCGCATCCTCACCTCCGCGAGGCGACGAATCGGAAGTTCAAACGCTACGTAGGCGAGTCGCGGAACTCGAGGCTCGCCTGGAAAAGCCGGCGCGTAAGAAACGGCCCTCCCGCACGAAGCGCGAATCTTGAACGATGGAGTTCCAGTCCGTTCTCAAATCCGAAGTGTCTACTGGACCGGTAACAACTGGTCGGTATAATATTGCAATGCAGCATGCGCCCCTCTTCGCGGACCGACGCGGGGAATTGGGCAAACCCTAAACGAACTTGCCGCGCAAAAAGAAAAGAGCAGCAGCGAGTCCTTTACCAGCGAAGAGGCGCAAGTCTACTCAGCAGCGCTATCCCGAAGCCGATACCTCCCTTTGGACCGAAGCGCTCTTCGGGGCTGAGATCCTGATCCTACATGCGACGCCGGTGTACTACGGCCTGGGCGTGCCGCGCGGGGATGGTTCCGCTGTCATCATCATTCCCGGCTTCCTGGGCACCGATCTCTACCTGACCGAGCTACACGCCTGGCTCCGGCGCATCGGATACAGGCCGTATTTCTCCGGTATCGGGATCAACGCGGAGTGTCCCAACTTGCTCATTCAGCGCCGCCTGAACCAGACGATCGAAAGAGCATTGAGTGAGACCGGCGGCAAGGTTCATTTGATCGGTCACAGCCTTGGGGGAGTGATCGCGCGCTCGGTAGCGGGCCAGCGGCCGAAAGACGTAGCGTCTGTAACCACGCTTGCCGCGCCGATCCGCGGCACGGTTGCCAATCGAGCTGTTCTTCGCGCTGCGGAAGCGGTTCGGTTGCGGATTCTCGAAGAGCACGGTCGCGGGGTACTTCCCGACTGTTACACGGGACAGTGCACCTGCAATTTTTTGCACTCGCTCCGGCGTAAGGTTCCTGAATCGGTAGTAGAGACCGCCATTTATACACGTCACGACGGCATCGTGGATTGGCGCTACTGCATGACGATGGACCCTGATGTTGACGTGGAAGTTCCTGGTACTCATATCGGAATGGCATTTAACCCGGCGGCCTACGCAGTTGTGGCCGAGCGACTGGCCAAGGCTCGTTCGCGAAAATAGTTCAGCCAACTTTTTCCAGCACTGCGCCGGTGGCCGTGTCAAATCTCTCCGCCGTCCCGCCAGCACTCTGCAGTAACAGTGACGCGGACGCCAGGCTGTTATTCCTGACTTCGAAGCTGCCTGAGCAGTCGGTCTTTATATAAGGAAGTCGATGCACACTCGGGCCTCGTCCGTCGATCACGGCCTCGAGGCGGAGACCATTGCGCGCGGCACAGTGAAACTTCCAATGCATGTTGTCCCGGTCGGCTGCTTCCCGCAGGTTACGGAAGATGTGTTGCTGTCCATCGTCCCAGAGCACCGCCTTGCGAAAGACAAGGCCGAACGGCATGTCGTAGGCCAACGCCTCCAGGGTGGTCGCAGGCCCGCCCGTCCGTGGGAAGTACGCGTGTGCCCAAGTCCAGAAGCCGCGATGCCGGTATCCGCAATTGTGACCCTGCACTCCGAAGCCCAACGGATCTCCGGTGAAACTCCGGCCATCGAGGGTGACCTGCCCGAAAAAAAGCGCATCGGAGTGCGGCGTGCGCGAGAAACCAATCCAACCTTTGTTGCTCAACGTTACGCGAAACGTCGAACGGTAGTGCAAGTTCCAGGTGATCGCGTGCCCATCAACCTGCAGGGCCCCGTGGCAGGAATCTTCTCCGATCCCATTGTCGCCAACTCGAAAGTGAAACGGAGTCTGCCCTTTGCCGCTGAGATCCAAGCGCTGCAGCGGAAATCCCTGAATGAAGGTCTGCGGCTTCGCGCCCGCCGGGAACCAAGTAGCCCATACCTGAGCCGGCTTCGCCTGGAGATTTCGATCGCAGCCGCCTCGCCCAGGATTCATCAGCAGATAACGGAACCACCATGCACCTTTGCCGTCCGCCAATCCCATCCGAACAAACCACACTTCGTACCGGCGACCGACCGACAAAGTGGAGAACACTTCGTTTAGAGTAGCCACAAATGTTCTTGCCTCGACCACACAACTGTCTCACAGATCCTCCAGCCGTCCGGTGATGGCGGTCACTGCACATTCCAGTATGAGCGGCTTAGTGTGAGTTGGTAGGTCCCTCTATGCTGGATGCGTCCGCCATCACAGCGGGCTTTCGCCAGCTCGCACCCGGTCAGTTGCGCGCGGCCCTCGAGAGTTTCCTGCCACAGGGTACAAACGCGGAACGAATCAGCGCCATCGAGGCCGGACTGCAAAGCCCGGCTGGCCAGTCCGTGCGCGATACGATGGCCCGATGGATCGTGGATGAGATTGTTCCGGTGGATACCCTGGTTCCCGAAGCTTATGTGAAGTGGCGTCCACCGGTGCGAGACGCGATGATGTATGTGGTGGCGCACCTCTCTCCCGCGCGGCTCGCGCCGAAACTCCTGGAGCAAATCGAACTTCCCGTTGATACATCCGCCGAAGTACGCCTGCTGCGGCTCATCGCTAAGGTCCCCGGTCTGCAGAAACTGGGGCAGGTCATTGCGCGAAACCAGCATCTCCGTCCGGCTTTGCGCACCGCGCTCACTAAACTGGAAAACGGTATTCGCGACGTCAAACCAGAAGAGATACGGTCGATCATCCAAGAAAGTCTTGGGCCAAAGATCGAGACCTTCGACGTTGAAATTGCACCGAAAATTCTCTCTGAGGCCAGTGTCAGCGCAGTCGTGCGCTTCACCTGGAGAAATCCGGATACCGGGCGACGCGAACGTGGGGTCTTCAAGGTTCTGAAACCTCATATCCCCGAATACTTCGCCGAAGACATGGACTACCTCCAAGGCCTGGCCCAATACTTCGGAGATCGGCATCACACCTACGGCTTTCCCTCCGACCTGCTCCCCGATACTTTTCGGAAAGTCCAGCGTTTGCTCCGGCACGAAGTTAACTTCGCTCGGGAACAGAAAACGCTGCTCGAAGCATGGACTCTTTATCGATCGATCCGCGGCGTTCGAGTGCCGCGCGTGATTCGGCCTTTATGCACGCCCACCATCACGGCCCTCACCGAGGAGCGGGGAACTAAGGTGACGAGTGCGGCTGCGCGGCTGCCCGCCGCGGATCGACGAAAACTGGCGGAACAAATTATCGAAGCCGTCGTCGCCGTGCCTCTGCTTTCACCAGCGCACGATGCTGTCTTCCAGAGCGATCCCCATCCTGGAAACCTGCTTTACAACAACCGGACAGGTGAACTGACAATCCTCGACTGGGCTCTGCGGGAGCGACTGGGCCGCGAGCAGCGCCGGCATCTGGCGCTCCTGTTTCTGACAGTCAGCTTGCGCGATCCGGTTGCCACTTCGAACGAAATCGCAGCGCTGAGTCAGCGTCGCATAACAATGACGTCACCTCGAGGCAGGATGATTCGCAAGGTAGTGGCCGAATTTCTCGACGAGATGCCAGCGTCCCGTCTGCCCAGCGGTGCTGACGCAATGCGGCTCCTGGAACGGGTGGCAATGAAGGACGTTAAGTTCCCCGGCTCGCTGATCATGTTGTCCAAGGTGATGTTTACGCTGGAAGGAATGCTGGGCGACATCGTAGGGTCGGATACGGCGATGGGCTTTACCCTCGCGCGTCACGTCGCCCAGCATTGGCTCTCGAATCGATCCGCGTTCCGCTCCCCGCTGATGACGCGGGATTGGCTCACACTGCAGTGCAGCGCATTGCTCTACACCGGCCGCCTTTGGGTGCAGTGGGAGCAGACGATGCTCAACCGCTTCCTCGCACGCAATTCAACAGCAGCGCCCGCGACTACACGAGCGCATGCGCAATAGCTCAAGGCAGCCTCGTCAAGCGTCCTCGTTTCACCCCCAACGGCGGCGCAGTTTAAGCCGGCACTGCCTTGTGCGGACGAACTGTACGGGCCCGCGGATGCTTGTGGCTGACGACCTTCTTGGGCTTAATGATGGACCCGATCAGGGACGTCTCGGCGTCGACAAAATTCCGCACTCGTTCGCCGGTGATATTTGCCATCGGAGCCAGGCGGGACGGCGACATCATTTCCATGGCGCGGGTCGTGGCAGCGAGGTTGACATTCATCTGCTGACCCATGACGTCAAGCAGTCTCTTCTGGGCCTCGATAAAAGCATCTCCTGCTTCACGTGCCAGGTGCGCCAGTTCGGTCTTTTTCACGGGTTTGGCGTCGTGCTCCTTCTTGCCGCTGGTCGCCTTCTCTGCCTCGTGCGCTACCACTTCGAGGAACTTCTTCTGCGCGCGGGCGAAGGTCTCTACACCCTCGCGGGCAAACTCGACCAACTGAGCGGCCCGATCGCCCTTCCCAGCTTTCTCCGACTCCAGCCACTGGAGCGTCTGCTTGCTGGTCGTGGTGAGTAATTCTTGCTGCATTCCGAGAAGAGTGTCGAGGCTGCGCCGGACAAGGTCGGTCATCGCAACCGCAGGTACGAAACCGCCAACACGTTCTTTTACTCCGTTAAGGATGATTTCATTTTCTTGTTGTGCGAGGTTAAGAAGCGCCCGTTGGGCTTCGACGAGGCTCGAGGTTCCCTCGACGGCCAGTTCGGTCAGAATCGCCAGGGGCGAGTGCTCATCGTGGATCTTGGTGGTTCGCATAAACAGCCTCCCATTTTGCTGCACTGCAGCAACAGCTTCACTATAGTATTGGCAAAGCTCAATAGTCAATGGGCGTGTTGCAAGTTGTGCGCCGCGTCAATGCCAGATGTGATCTCGATCACTCCCAACCAACCACGCTCGAAAGCAACATTATTACGACGACATAGTTCCTCGTCGCCCTGCTCCGGGCGAGCAAGTTACAGTGGGATTTCCTTAGGAAGGGCCGATGGAAAAGATTCCTGCGGTTGAGACGGCGAAAGCACTAATGACTGAAGCAGTGTCATGGTCGGTGATGAAATGGCTTCGCGAAAAGAAAATGGTGCGGAAGACTGCCGACCAAGCCAATGCTGCCCTGGATCAACTGAATCAAGACGTGAAAAATCGATGGCCCGAGAGGGTAAGAACCGCCTACGACGCCCTTAATGGACAGGGGGGCGATGCGGCGCCAGCGCGCGGCCAACAGAGGGCGACTTCGGTGCTCATCGATCCGCACGCAACTCTTATCGCCAGGAAAGTCAAGGAAGCTGATGCCGAAGCATACCGCGCCAGAATGGACGCGGAAGAAACTTTCGACGAAGCAGAAAAAAAACTTAGTACAGCCCTTGCGCGTGAAGGATGTCGCAAAGCCATTCATTCCTGGGAACTGCACGAAAAGGCAATTCGAAAAGCCGAAGCCCTCCTTCCGCCGCAGTAAAGAACCTGGGCCGCGATCCCGGGAACTATGTCATCCTGGCCCGCAGCGCGTTCCGTGTGCACTCCAGAGTCTTGATTAAAGACTCCTGCGGGAGCTTCTGGATAATCGGCTCGATGGCCCACCCGAGCCCAAGCGGTACGTCGCGCGTCAGCGAGATCGCGCGACACTCAAGGTAGACCCCGCCCTCGCGTTCCTCGAATCGCCAGTAGGAATATAAACGCCATAGGAATCCATACCCTGTATCGGGCGGCAGTACCCTCTGATTCGCGGCCCCGACGTTTCGCACCTCTGCGATGCGCGTCGAGTACGAGCGACACGACCAATGCGATCTGTCTAGCGAGCGATAGTGCACCTCATGCTCGGTATCGAGTACCACGGTTATGATTTTCTTCTTTAGCAGCCGCAGATAGATTTGAAAATCGTTGTCGTGATGGCTTATGAGCTTTGAGGCCATCACCTCGGGCGCGTAAATATTCTTGTGGTTGTCGTAGTCCTGGATCAGTGCCAATGTGTCCGGGATGGTCGTTCCGGGAATCAAAGCGCTGCCGACCCAGTCATGGATTAAGCCATGCGGCACTTTGATCGGCCCCTGACCTGCCCAGAACTGCGCGACGACTTTGCCTTCTCGGACCTGGCTTGCTCGGTCAGCGGCGCCGTTTGACCACAGGAATGGCCCGCCAGACTGCAGATTTTCCTCTGCTTCCAGTTCAGCGTCGCGAATGTACGCGTCAAAAGTCTCCAGGGTCTGAGGCGTCAATTGTGCTTGCTTTGCAGCTTGGGCCATTGCACTCGCCCTGCGAATCGCGATCCGAACGTTTTGCGTTTCAGCGGGCCCCGCATTACGCCACCGAGTAGATTTCAGCTTCCTTGTACAGGTCATCGATCTGCTTGCGATATCTTTCTTCGATGGCCTTGCGGCGAAGTTTCAGAGTGGGAGTCAAGGTGCCATCATTGGCCGTAAATTCATCCGGCACTAGCAGAACTCTTTTCAACGTTTCGTAACGGGCTAAGCCCCGGTTCACCTCAGCAATAATGCCTTCGTAGAGGGCTTTGACTTTCAGGTTGGCGACTAGTTCTTGCCGAGTAGAGAAGGACACGTGGTTAGCACGGGCCCACTCCTCGAGCAGGGGAAAGTGGGGGGAAATAATTACGGAAGCGAATTTTCGGCGGTCTCCTAGCACGACGGCAGTTCCGATCAGGGCATTCAGCTTGATCGAATTCTCGATCGGTTGTGGTGCAATGAATTTTCCACCCGACGTCTTGAGGAGATCCTTCTTGCGATCGGTAACGGATAGAAATCCGTCCTCATCCAGATTGCCGATATCTCCGGTTTTGAACCAGCCATCCACAAATGCGTTTCCGGTCTCCTCGGGCCGGTTCCAGTAACCGCGGAAAACGTTAGGACCGCGCACCAGAATCTCACAGTCGTCCGCAATCCGGACCTCGACATTCGACAACGGACGGCCCACCGTGCCCATTTTGTGGGCCCGCGGCGAGTTGATCGCGATGACGGGAGAGGTTTCAGTGAGGCCATAGCCTTCGTGGATGCGGATCCCGATGCTTGCGTACCACGCCGCCAGTTCCTTCCCGAGGGGCGCTCCGCCGGAGACGAATGTTTCAATTCTGCCACCCATTCGAGCACGCACTTGCGAATAAACCAGTTTGTCGGCTAGCTTCCAACTGAGGGCCTTGGGTGTCTTGCCCGCCAGAATCTTGGGACTATGGGCACGGCCTACCGAAAGGGCCCAGCGATATATCGAGCGCTTCGGAAACCCCTTAACCATCTGTTCTACCTGGCTGTAGATCTTCTCGTACACGCGTGGCACAGCGACAAAAATGGTGGGTAAAACCTCGGCGAGAGTCTGGGGCAACTGTTCGAAGAATGGGCAGTAGGCCAGCGTTACACCGCGGTAGAGCAAGGCAATATCAGCGTGCCGCGCCGTAACGTGGGATAGCGGAAGAAAGGAGACACTGATGTGCCCTGGCCCCACTTCAAAACCATCCATCGAGTTCAAAACGTTCGAGGTCAAATTGCCGTGACTGAGCTGCACACCCTTTGAAGTACCCGTGGTTCCCGAGGTGTAGATGATGGAGGCCAGGTCATCTGCCGCAATGCTGCGCGCACGGCTTTCCAGTTCCGGATCGCGCTCGGTTGAGCCTTCATGCATTAGATGGCGCATGGGCACCGCATCTTGGTTCTCCACGGGATCCATCACGACCACTTTCTCGAGGGCGGTTTGATCCTTGATCGATAGGACCTTTTTCAGCTGATCCTGGGTTGAGACGACAACGACTTTCGCCCCAGAATCGTTGAGAATGTAAGCCGTTTGCTGGGCCGTCAGCGTCGAGTAGATGGGCACGACTACTGCGCCCACCAACAGGCATGCGAAGTCCGTGACTGCCCACTCATGCCGGTTCTCACTCAGGATGGCCAGCCGATCTCCCTTGGCCAAGCCTAATTGGGTCAGGGCCCGCGCCATGCCGGCCACGTTCCGATAAAATTCCTGCGAACTGATGGGAGACCATTGGGAGGCCTCGCGAACGAGCATCAGTCGCTCATGCTTGCGTTCTACGATGGAAAAGAAGATGTCATTAAGAGTGCGAGGCTTCATGGTCAGGGTTCCTCCTGACTCTGCGAACGGAACGGCTTCGCTGTCACTCAACACTGAACCGGGTTTTTGTTTTCTGCCTACTCCGATGCTTTGGCTATTTCAAATGCCCCCAGCGAAAAGTCGGGCCAACGGACAAACGGATATAGTTCTGCCGCTGGGTCAGTAAATTGGAAAACAGGTGAGTATTTACCCAGTCAGCGGCAAACCGCAGGCCTACTGGCCGCGACACATTGAGGTCGAAACCGCCGCCCAAACCAACGAAATAGGTGGTATCCGTCTGCTGGGGGTTCGGGAGCGTAATTCCCAGGAGTGCCAACTGCGGCGGGAAAGTGATGACAGCCTTCTCGTGGATGCCTCCGAATCCGGGACGGGCAAAGAAAGTGACCTTGTCCCACTTGCGCAGATAAAATTGCGGGCCGACGGCGAAGGTGTAAGTCGTCGATTTGAAGGGCACGTGAATCGTGCTAGGGTCAATGAACGGTTTCACCAAGGGTGCGTAGATCGTCTCGCTGCCGTTGATGGTTCCGGCACCGCTAATAACATCCGCGCCCAAAATGCCAAAATCGCCGCCCAGGCCTAACCATGGTCTTACCGTGACGCCGAAATCGGATTCGAATCCACGTTCAGTGAGGTTACGCGCCGGGCTGATCATGTAGTCGAACCCGGTAAACAGGGTGTAACGGTTGATGTCGGTCTGCTGCGCCAACGCCGGCAGACAAATAAAAATCATAAAACCGCAAAACAACAAACGCCTGACTTGTGACATTAGTTGGCCTCGTGAGGTTCTCATCTCGATTAGAAATAGTGGCTTATAAAAGGCGGCCGCGACTGCGGGATGAGAACGCTTAATTTCTTACAGAAAACGAGAAGGCTTGCAGTGATGCCCGTCACTGATGATGAGCGCAGGCCTTGCGGAAGGCCTATTCAGGGCTGAGGCTGAGACCGGCTTACCTTTTTGTCAGGAGTGGAGAGGCGTGCAACAGAGCTGCGCGCACCCCTGCACGGATTAAATTACGATGGCTAACGTGACGGTGATCACTGCGAGGATGTCGCGCTAGTTCCATCATGCCTTCGTTCCGATTGCTCGGACGTTCCGTCCCCCAAGGTGCAGGTCAATCGTGAAAGCCGGTGCGTAGGAGGCTCAGAATGGACAGGAGCACAGAGTGGCCATGGAGTTGGGAAGAAGAAGCGGATTGGAAGGCGGAGTTGGAGGACAGGGATCATCACTTTCTCGAGGGGCTGATCGATCTTGAGGAGTTGATCGACAGTGCCGTCGAGGGTGGTGTAACCGGTTAGCGCTGTATTTGCGCCTCCGCAGGACCGACTAAATACGGTACCTCTGAGAAATATTTGGCCATGGCGTGAGCGGGGTTGTTCACCGACCGCGCAGATCAGCACCGAACATGAACAGGGTGCACGTCAACACGCTTATATCAAGCACGCGTAGATGAGTGATATCACTCCCTGGTGTGATTTGTATCACTGAGGGCAATCCGCGAATAGAGGATAAACAGTTGCATTCGGCTTCGATTCGGACTGACCAGCAAACCACCTGGCCAGCCCGGGAAGGTAAAGTCGGAAGGCTAAACTGGGAGAACAAAAGCGCGTCGTTAAGAATCGGTCATTTATATTGTTCATTCCTGTCAGACGATCCCAGAACCATCCGACCGAAACCCCAGCCGCAGTCGAATAAGAAACCCCGAGAGTAGTAGTGCAGGTTGCGGGCGGCCCATGATTCCCATGCGCCGTAACGACGCCGAGTTCTTGCTCTCGGGAGCGGCGTAGGCCCCGTTCGTTGAGGGCCACGATGCCAGGGGGGACTGTCCATGAAGACAGGCGAGCGAGACACAATTGCGGCACATCTGAAGAAAAGTGGAGTATCCCGTCGGAGCTTCCTGCAACTTTGTTCAACCCTGATCGTAGCCGCGCCCATTGGCCTGAGCCTGACAAGCAAGGCGACTGCCGCGCAGGTAGCGCGGATCGTGGGTAAGTCGCGCAGACCATCTGTCATCTGGCTGCACTTCCAGGATTGCACCGGATGTACGGAGACCCTGCTGCGCACGTCCGCCCCGGATGTCGCCCACCTGATTCTGGACGTGATCTCGCTGGATTACCACGAGACGCTCATGGCGGCCTCGGGCGCGCAGGCGGAAGCGGCGTTGCGTTCCGCAATTGCCGACAACGCCGGCAAGTATGTGTTGGTGGTCGAGGGGGCGATCCCCGCCAGGGATGACGGTGTCTACATGGAACTGGGCGGCCGGCCCGCCATCCAGGTGGTAAAAGAGGTGGCTGCATCGGCGGCAGCGGTGATCGCCATCGGTTCCTGCGCTTCCTGGGGTGGCATTCCCTCGGCGGATCCGAATCCAACCGGCGCGGTGGGCGTCGATTCGGTGATTTCCGGAAAGCCGATCATCAATCTCCCGGGCTGTCCGCCCAATCCCTACAACCTGCTGGCCGTGGTGCTGGAGTACGTGACCATGGGCCGGCTGCCGGAATTGGATCAGTTCAGCCGGCCGAAGTTCGCGTATGACCGTGTCATCCACGAAAACTGCCCGCGGCGAGCGCACTTTGATGCGGGACGATTCGCGGCCGCCTTCGGCGACGAGGGACATCGCAAGGGCTGGTGCCTGTATAAGCTGGGCTGCAAGGGACCGGTGACACACGCGGCTTGCGCGACGCGGCACTTCAATGAGATTCCGGGCGTGTGGCCGATTGGAACCGGCGTGCCTTGCATGGGCTGCACCGAGAAAGCCGTGGTGTGGCAGATGGGAACGTTTGAAACCGTCCCCATCCACCTGGCGACTCCTCCCGATACCTATCCGCCGATCTACAGCACGGCGGGTCAGCTTCGAGTCGGCGCGGCTGCGCTGGTAGGAGCGATCGCCGGGGCGGTGGGAGGCGCGGCGTGGGTTGCGTCGCAACGCTTCCAGAGCAGCACGGAAGCCGGAGTGGCGCGGGTCGCGGCCGACATCGCGCACGCGGAAAAGGCGAAAGCGAAGCCGGCGGCAAAGAAAGAGGACTGACGTGGCCATCACTCGGCGACAACTGATCACTGGAATCGCCAAGGCAGGGGCCCCGGCCGCCGTTGCCGTAGCGGTCGGAACCGATGTGCTGCATGCAGGCGAGCCCATCCCCGTTCCCAGCGCCGCGGTTGGGTTGCTCTATGACGCCAGCATCTGCATCGGCTGCAAGGCCTGTGTGGCGGCCTGCGCCGAGGCAAACGACACGCTGCCTGACACACGCGGGGATGCACTGCACCAGGCGCCGTCAGATTTGAACGATCTCACCCGCAACGTCATCAAGCTGTACAAGCCGGACGACGGCTCCGCGTTCTCATTCGCAAAACGGCAGTGCATGCACTGCCTGGATCCGGCGTGCGCGGCGGGATGTCCCTTCCAGGCATTGCACAAAGACCCGGAGACCGGCGTAGTCAACTGGACCGCCGACAAGTGCATTGGCTGCCGCTATTGCACGATCACTTGCCCGTATCACATCCCGCGTTTCCAGTGGGTGGGGTTCAATCCGCGCGTCACCAAGTGCGAATTGTGCAGCCATCGGTTGGCGAAAGGGTTGAAGCCGGGATGCACCAGCGTGTGCCCAACCGGTGCCGTGATTTTTGGTCCGCGTCCGGTACTGCTTATGGATGCGAAGCAGCGGATTAAGGACAATCCCGGCCGCTACTACCAGAATCGGGTGTACGGGGAGATTGATAACGGCGGTACTCAGGCTCTGTATCTATCGCGCGTTCCCTTCGAGAAGCTAGGCCTGCCAGAACTGGGACCAGAGTCGGTTCCGGCAAGGACCCTACGCTGGCAGCGAAGATTCTATCAATATTTCGCGCTGCCGGCTGTCCTGTATGCGGGGCTAGTCCAGGTGATTCGCAAAAACCTGAAGGGCCATGAGCAGGAAGCCCACGAGCGCGAGAAAGAGACCGGATTGAGGGCACAATTATGAGTACCGAGCCAGCAACCCACGATCAAAACAGCGGTCGCTGGGAACGGAACGTGCCCGTCTACGGATTTCCCGTGGTGAACGGATTCTTTCTCGGATTGTCTGCACTGGTCCTGGTGGCATTTGTGCTGAGCGGCTACCGCGAGTTGGCCGGACTGGGCCCGGTCAGCGGAATGAACGACGCGTATGGCTGGGGCATATGGAAGACGTTCAACCTGATGGTGCTGACAGCGCTGGGGTCGGGCGCGTTCGCGGTAGGGATTGCAGCGTGGGTTTTCCGGCGCAAGCGGCTGCACTCGCTGATGCGGATGGCCCTGCTGACAAGTTTTCTGGCCTATGCGTGCGGCCTTCTTCTGCTCGGCATTGATGCCGGACGTCCCTGGAACTTCTATTGGATTGTTTTCCCTTGGAGATGGAATATGCACTCGCCACTGGCGGAAGTGGCGATCTGCATGTCCATCTACGCCATGATCCCTCTGGCCGTGGAAAACATTCCGCCGGTACTGGAGCGCTTGTGGTATTTCGATTCCCGCCTGCGTCCAGGCGTGGAACGAATCGAACGAAGACTCCACTACTTCTTCCCGTGGATCATTGCGGCGGCATACCTGCTCCCGGGAATGCACCAGTCGTCGTTGGGAGCGTTAATGTTGCTGGCCGGCGAGCGAGTGCACCCGCTTTGGCAGACACCGTGGCTGCCAGTGCTCTATTTGGGAGCGGCCACGTTCATGTCGTTCGGCTGCGTGGCTGGAACCACCATGCTGTGCTGCCTGGTTTGGAAGCGGGCGATGGATATGGAAGTCCTCGACGAGGCCGCCCGCATTACGTCGTGGTTGATTTTCGGTTGGCTCGGTTTGAGGCTGCTGGACATCATGTTCCGCGGGGCATTGGGGACTGCATTCCAGTTCGACCGTTTCGCCGGCGTCTTCTGGCTGGAAGTGGCGCTGATTTCGTTTGGCGGTTGGCTGTTGCGCCGGTCTCTGCAATATCACGACCCGCGGCCAATGTTTATCGGCTACGTCCTCAGTTCGGCGGGCGGCATGATTTACCGTTTCAGCCCGACCACGCTGGCCTTCCGGCCCAATCCTGAGGCGCTGTATTTTCCCGCGACCGCCGAAGTCCTGGTGTCGCTGGGTTTTATTTCTCTGGGCATCGTGGGTTTTCTGATCGCGGTGAAACGGTTTGCCATTCTGCCCGCTCCGCTGCAGGAGTGGCACAACATGGCAAGTTATTTCCGGTTCCGGCGGCCCTATATCCGGTGGACCGGATATTTCAAGTACGGACACTTTGGCGAAAACGAAACTGAAAGCGAAAACGAATCGGCGAGCGCCGACTAACAGCAGGCTCCTATGGCAAAACGAATCACCATTGATCCCATCACCCGAATTGAAGGCCACCTCCGCATTGATGTGGAGGTGGACAACTATGCCGTCAGCAATGCATGGGCGTCGTGCACCATGTGGCGCGGCATCGAAAAAATTCTTCGCGGCCGTGACCCGCGCGACGCCTGGCTGTTCACGCAGCGCTTCTGCGGCGTCTGCACGACGGTGCATGCCATGGCCAGCGTGCGATCCGTGGAAGATGCGCTGAAGCTGGAAATCCCATTGAATGCCCAGTACATCCGCAACCTGATCCTGATCGCGCACGCCCTGCACGACCACATCGTGCACTTCTATCAACTCTCCGCGCTCGATTGGGTGGACGTGTTGCAGATTCCCAAGGCTGATCCAGCCGCGACGTCGAAGCTGGCGGAGAGTCTTTCGCCGTGGACGCGAAACTCGCGCAACGAACTGAAGGCGGCGCAGGACCGCGTGAATGCAGTGGCGAGCAGCGGGCAGCTGGGCATTTTTGCCAACGGATACTGGGGACATCCGGCGATGAGGCTATCGCCCGAGGTCAATCTGCTGGCCTTCTCGCATTACGTGCAAGCGCTCGAGTATCAACGCAAAGCGCTGCAGGTGGTCGGTATTCTGGGATCGAAGACGCCGCACATTCAGAACTTGACGGTGGGAGGCGTCGCCAACGCGATCGACCTCGACACTCCGGCCGCGCTCGGCATGACCCAGTTGGAGACCATCCGCACACTGCTGGAAGATGTCACGCGGTTCGTCCAGCAGGTGTACTTCGTTGACGTCTGCGCCGTGGCGGCGATGTATCCGGAGTGGTTCAAGATTGGCAGCGGTGTCCGCAACTATCTCGCTGTGCCCGACCTTCCCTTGGATAGCCGCGGCTCGGCGTATGACTTACCGGGCGGCTACATTCACAACGGAGATTTCGCCGGAGTAAAGGGATTTCAAACTGCATCCGATCAGATCTTCCGGCAATCGGTAAGCGAAGACGTGATGCACGCCTACTATCAAGGCGACAAGGCTTTACATCCCTGGGCGGGAGAGACCGAACCTGCCTTCACCGGCTGGGACGGAGAGCAGAAGTATTCGTGGGTGAAGGCGCCGCGCTTCAATGGCCAACCGATGCAGGTAGGTCCACTGGCGCAGGTCTTGATCGGCTATGCGCAAGGACATCCACTGACACGCAAGTACACCGATCTGGCGATCGAAAAAATTGCGGCGATCGGTGGAGTTCGCGCCACGCCTGCCGCGCTGCATTCCACTCTCGGCCGCCACGCCGCTCGCGCCATTCGCGCCTGCATGCTGGCGGAGCTGGCGCAAAAGCATTTGCAGTTGTTGGTAGATAACATCGCGAAGGGCGACTACACAGTTCACAATCAGCCCGTGTTGCCCTCACACGAGGTGCAAGGCGTTGGAACTCACGAGGCGCCCCGCGGAACGCTTTCGCACTGGATCGTAATTCAAGACGAGAAGATCAAGAACTACCAGGCGGTTGTTCCCTCCACTTGGAACGCGAGCCCGCGAGATCGCGCTGGGGCCCACGGCCCTTACGAGGCGTCACTGCTGCATACGCCGCTGGCGCGGCCCGAGGAACCGCTGGAGGTTTTGCGGACAGTGCATTCGTTCGATCCATGCATGGCGTGCGCGTGCCACGCCTTCGATCCTTCTGGTCGAAAGATCGCTGTGGCGAAGATCCTATGAAGACCGCATTGATCGGCGGCATCGGGAACGTTCTCCTGGGGGACGACGGCATTGGGCCGTACGTGGTGCGTCTCCTTGAGTCGCAGTACACTTTCGGGGAAAACGTCGAAGTCGCCGATATCGGCACACCGGCTCTGGACCTCACGCATCAGATCATCGGGCTGCACGCACTCATCCTGGTGGATTCGGTTGTTAGCAACGATCCTCCAGGTACGATTGTGCTCTACCAAAAAAAAGATGTTGTAAGCGAAGCGCCGGCACAGAGGCTCGATCCGCACTCGCCGGCGTTGTCGGAGTGCCTGATGACCGCTGAAATGCTGGGTGCAAGTCCGGAGAACGTGTTGCTGGTGGGAATTGTCGGTGCATGTTACGAGCCCGGATGCACGCTTACAGAGGCCGTTGCTCAGTCGGTCGGCCAGGCCATTGATGCTATCCTTGGCGAACTCGAACGCCTTGGCTTCGGCTTCCAGAAACGCCTGCTTCCGCAGGAACCTGGTATTTGGTGGGGCGCGAATCCGCGATCTGATCCCACCCTCCCAGTTGGCTGACTTGGCATCAGATCTTCCGCATCAGAAGCTATACTTCAGCGCGAACTGCAGCACGCGAGCACCATTCAGGGCATTGATTGTGTTCAGCGCCCCGAAGCCGGTCGAGGGCGTGAGATAGCAAGTCTGCTTGAGCGTTTGGCCATCCCCGCAAGTGGTTCCAGACGGGCTGTACTGATAAGGATTCACTCCCGTGCCATTCTGGACATAGTAGTTTGCGTGATTGAAGAGGTTGAACGCTTGTACTTGGAAGGTGAGCACCTGACGTTCAGTGATGTTGATACGCCGAGCCAGGCCTAGATCGATCTGCTGCGTCCACGGACCATAGAACGAATTCAAGCCCGAGAGGGGACTTGGGCTGCCCGCGTTAATGCCCAGGGCTGAGTTGGCCGTGCTCTGGTTGGCGGCCGTGTTGTTAATGCTGTTGTCTCCAGGGCCGGGCTCGAGCAAAGCCGCGTAAGGCCGTCCCGACGAGAACTGCATCACCGTGCTGATGGTCCAATCGGCCAGTGCGCTACGCAGTAAGCCGGAATCCAGATGGGTCGGCAATTTCGGCTCCCAGAAGGTAGAAATTGAGAGACGATGGCGCTGATCGAGCAGGTAAGGAGCATGGGTGTTGCTGAAGTCAAATTGATTGTTGAAGTCCACGCCCCGCGACATTATGTTCTTCGAGAATGTGTAGGCGGTCTGGAAGGCCAGCCCGCGCCGGAAGCGCCTCTGTGCTTGCAGGAACAACGAATTGTAGTTGTTGATGCCGGGGGTGATCAGCGCGTTGATCTGGCCGAAACTGGAAGTGACCCGCCCCTCGGTGAGAAGACCCGAATCCAGATTCGGAAGCACGACCGAGCGTCCTGTGTCAGTCGCGATGTACGTCGTCGTTCCCACTGGCGGGTTCAGATTGAGATCATAGGCGCTGGAAGCGATCAGGTGCACCCCGTGCGTCCACGTCGTTCCGACAGTCAATACAGTGTCCGGCAGGATCTCGCGCTCAATCTGCAAGCTTCCTTCCAGAATTAACGGGAAGCGGAAATGCGGATCGACCAGGGAAATGTCGGGTGCGGAGAATTGCGAAAGATCGGAGACCTGGTGCGGAAAAACCGCAACCTGCTGGCTGGGCGCAAGGCTGGAATCATAGTTGACCGAAACTGAAGCCTGCTGCGACGCGAGTCCATTGGACACGACTGAATTCCGGTAGTTCAGACCGTTGAGGTTCTCGTAGAACATCCCGAACCCGCCGCGCACCACCGTCTGCTCGAATGGCTGCCAGGCGAATCCGAATCTGGGCGCCACCCGCTGATATTCGTTGGGGAATTGTCCGGTCAGCGGGAATGCCAAGTTCTCTCTCGGTTGCGGATAGACCTGAAAGTCTTCGCGTATACCCAAGTCCAATATCAAGCGGGGACGAATCTGCCAAGTGTCATGGCCGTAGAAACCCGTGTACGGCACATTGAACGAGAACTTCGGCTGGCCCGTACTCTGGAAAAAATTGTCGTAAATACCCAAGGCAAAATTCGACAGGCTCGAAAAGGTGTATGTACCGCGGAAGGTCCCGTTCTGCGCCTGTGCGTCGGGATCGAAGCCGCCAAAAGCGAGGTCGGTGAGGTGCGTGTGGGTGAACTCCGCTCCGAGCTTGAAGGTGTGCTTTCCTCGCAGGTAACTTACGTGGTCGGAAAGTTGCCACATGGCCTCATTGGTACGTCCGCCGGCAAAGCCGGCATTGCCCAGTTGCAAGCTGCTGCTGTTGCCACTGTCCTCTCCGCCCGACGCAACCAGCAGAACCGTCGGCAGGGACGGATCGACGAGCCCGGTCGGGGTGGAATACTGATCGTCGCGAGAGAAGCTGGCATGGACTTCATTCAGCAGGTCGCTGCCGTAGGCGTGACTCCAACCGGCGCTCGCGTGATAGTCGCGGACAAAGCTGTTGGCTAGCGTGCTGATGCCGAAAAGTGGAGTCTGGGCATTCACGATCATTCCACTCGGAGAATCGAAGCGGTTCCAGTTCAAGCTGAGATAGAACCTGTCGTCCTTCGAGTCACGGTAGTCGATCTTGGAAAACAGTGACCAGTCGTTGCGGAAGCGCTGGCGGATTCCCAGATTCGACTGAATCGCATGCAGAGCGTTGGCCACATTTTGCAGGTATTGCGGATTCGAAGGATCGGCGGCGGCCAAATTCCTTGGGATCGGAAACGCGCCATTCGGCGCCGGGAGTTGGACACCATCGGGCACGCCGAAGTCCGCCTGGTCCAGGTCTGCGAAACCCGGATTGATCACTGCAATTGGATTCTTCTGCCTCTGCTGTTCATAATCCACGAAGAACCAGGTCTTGTGGGGCAGGATGGGACCGCTTATGGCGCCGCCAAACTGCTGCAAAATGTTGACTGGCCTGGCCAGTCCGTTCGCCTTGCTGACTGCGTCATTGGCGCCGGTTCCGGAATTTCGATTGTAGTAAAAGGCGTTGCCGTGGAGGGTGTCGCTTCCCGAGCGGGTAACCACATTCACAAAACCGGTTCCGGCGCCTCCGTACTCCGCACGGTAGGGTGAAACCGCAACCTGGAATTCTTCAATCGCATTCTCTCCGAAGATATAGGGGACGCGCTCGCCGCCGCGCGCGTTGCCGAAGTAATTGCTGGTGGCGCTCGCGCCATCGACGCTGAACGAATTGGAACCGTTGGCGTTCGCGTACCCTGTGTCCTCACCCCCCTGCTCGCCCGCGAAGCTGATGAGGCCCGACTGGCCATCGGCGGTAACATTTGGTTCGAGCAATGCAAAATCAAGAAATCGCCGGCCGCTAAGTGGAAGGCTATCCATGAAATCACGGCCGACCACGGAACTCTGATTCGAGTCCTCGGTGCGTAACAGCGGAGACTCGCCACTGACCGTGATCGACTCGCTGTCGGTACCGGGCTGAAGGCGGAGATTCACCGTTGTGGTTTGCCCGACTTCGACGTTGACTGGTTCCACCCGCCGTCCCAGAAAGCCAGCAGCGGACGCTTCCAGCACGTACAAACCCACAGGCTGCGAAGGAAACACAAAAATGCCTGCATCGTTCGTGGTACGTGCTAGATGCTGACTGGTCTCGCGCGCGAGAAGAACGATGGTCGCGCCGGGAACCACCGCGCCGGAGCTATCGCTCACCACTCCCCGTATAATCCCGCTGGTTACTGTGGTCTGAGCGTGGAGGCCGGTCTGGACCATGCCGACCATGAGGGCAATGAGACAGGTGCGTTTCTTCATGTCTTGCCTGAATGTCATATAACTTAGCACTTGTATTGCATTGTGAAAAAGTGAGGCGCCTCTTGGCTGAGGCGCCCTAGTTGGCAGGTCCCTCTCGCGTAATTTACTTCGCGCCGGCGACCAACGAACTCTCAAAACAGGTGTTAGCAGGTTCGAGAGTTCGAAGCAAAGGCCAAGCTATGGATAGACCAACAGTGTTAATGGTGGATTACGAATCAATGAAAATTTATTCACAGAGGCGAGCGATTCGTCGGGGCAGTTCCAACCGTCCCACTTCGTGAGTTTTACTTGTGTGCAGACCGCAGTCGCCGGTTGGGAGCTAGAATTGATGTTTGTTGGACCATACGATCGTGCGTTCCCGTCACTGCGGCGAGGCAGCTTGTTGAGGATATTGTGAATTGGAGTAGCCACTCTCATTGAAGACTGACCATCACTTGCGGTTTCTGGCCGTTCTGTTGGCCCTATTGGTGAGTTTTGTCGTGGAACTGACGCCGGCTCAAGAAACCCCGCAATCGCCAGTGGCCGAGGTCGACGGCATTATCCGTGATTCGGCAGGAAAGCCGATTATGGGGGCCTCCGTTCTTCTCAGTAAAGAGGACGCAAGTCCCGCGGAGACTACGACCGATGCGGCCGGAGCTTTTTCATTTTCTGCGGTTGCCCCTGGCACCTACAGAGTAACGGCCAATAAATCCGGCTTCCGTGATGCGATTGAGGACTCGATCAAGCTGTCCCCTACAGAAAAGAAGCATTGTGAATTCGTTCTCCAATCGTCGGGAGGTTCTTCTTCCCCTCTAGCAGCTGGAATCGAACTTGACGATCGGCCCAACTTCACAGTCGCGGGTATCACGGACTCGACCGGCTCGGGCGGCCACGGATCGGAAACCCGGATGCGGACCGGCGAGACGTTGGCGAAAGACACGCTGAATCTGGAGTCCAGTAAATCTGAGGCAACGCCGACCACAGCTCCGAAAGATGGAACAGGTCCAGAAACGCGTGAGTCGGAGAATGCGTTACAGGCCGCTTTGCTGAAGAATCCGCAGAGTTTCGCGACAAATCACGAGCTCGGGGCGTTTTATTTTCATTCGCAACGATGCCGCGAGGCAATTCCCCTTCTGGAGGCCGCATATAAGCTCGACCCCGGAGATCATCCAAATGCCATCGATCTAGTGCTGGCGCTGAGGGCCTGCGGAGAGTACTCGAAAGCTCGCGATCACGCGAGTCAGATGCTTGCGAATGCAAAGGTGCTGGGCAAGCGAGAAGAAGCGGACCTGCGCCATGCGCTCGGTGATCTTGACGAAAAACTGGGTGATCCTCTGGGCGCGGCGCGGGAATATGAGCGTGCCGCCGGATTAGATTCGAGTGAGCAAAATTACTTTGCGTGGGGGGCGGAATTGCTGCTTCACCGAGCGGCCGCCCCGGCCACAGAGGTGTTTGGCCGAGGAGTTCACTTGCATCCGGACTCGGCCAGAATGCTGGCCGGGTTGGGAGCGGCTCTCTATACGAGCGGTTCCGCCGATGAAGCAGCCCAGCGTTTATGCGAGGCGGCAGATCTGGAACCGGCGAACACCGCTCCGTATCTTTTCCTGGGCAAGGTGCAGGAAGCCGCCTCCGGCCCTTTGCCCTGCGCCGAACAGAAACTGGCCCGCTTTGCCCAAGATCAGCCCGAGAACGCTTTTGCAAATTATTACTATGCCTTAGCCCTCTGGAAGCGAAACAGAGGATCGGAGAATACCGATTCACTGCGGCATGCCGAATCGCTACTGGAGAAGGCGTCAATGATCGACCCCAAACTTGACGGGGCGTATGTGCAACTCGGCAATCTGCATTTCGCGCGCGGTGCTTTCCCCGAAGCCGTAGCCGCATACCAGAATGCGATTGCGACAAACCCCGCGAGCAGCGAGGCTCACTACCGGCTCGGGTTGGCTTTCAAGCGGATCGGCGAAGAGGCGAAGGCGCAGAGCGAGTTCGAACAGTACAAACAGCTCGATAAAACCGAGACTGCCGCAATCGAGCGGCAAAGGCGGGAACTCCGGCAGTTCCTCTTCGTGTTGAAAGACCAACCAACGGTCTCCCGTCCGAGTCCGAATCCACTCCCACCATCCGCTCCACGATAGCTTGGTTTGCACCTAACTCCGTACAGGGCGACTTGTTCGGCCCAGTTGCGCGGGTGTGATTTGAGTTTCCGCGGTGTGCACGAGTAATATTCGATGTCCTGTACTCAACAACGAATCGGCCCAGAGGTGTCTTCGAATGAGCACGTACGCCCCGCTTCTCTTGTCACTCTTTTTTGTCGCTTTCTTTGGAAGTGCCCCAGCGCAATCCAGCTATGATTTGCGCTCTCCTGACGGGCGAATCGAAATCAGAGTCCGCACCGCCGGGTCGATTCGGTACGACGTCGTTTTGAAGGGTCGTGCGGTGCTTGAGAATTGCGCGTTTTCTCTGGACGTAGAGCACAAGAAGCTTGGCGTTCAGCCAAAGGTGATCGATGCCAAGCCGCAATCTCACGATCAGATCGTGGAACCCGTGGTGCGCCAGAAGTTCGCGAAAATTCGCGATCACTACAACGAACTTCGGTTAATCATGGAGGGCGGATACGCCGTGGTATTCCGCGCCTATAACGAAGGCGCTGCCTACCGTTTCGAAACCTCGTTGCCGCAGGAGAAGGTGAAGATCTACGGCGAAGAATCGGCGTTCAATTTTCCAGCGAACTTTGTTGTTTATTATCCGCAGGAAGACAGCTTTTTTTCCCACAACGAACGCAAGTACCTTCCGCAGAACTTGAGTGAGATTGCTCCGGAGTTTCTTGCCAGTCTGCCCGCGGTCGTAGACGTCCGCGAAGGAGCGAAGGTCGCGATCGCGGAGTCCGACGTGGACGACTATCCGGGCCTGTGGTTGCACGGGACCGGCGGTAACGCACTGGCGGCAACGTTTCCTCCTTACCCGCTGAAAGAAAGTCTGACAAGAGACCGCGACTACCGAGTCACTGAGAGCGCCGACTATATTGCAGTGACTGCAGGTAAGCGTACTTTTCCCTGGCGCGTTGTCGGCATTGCCGACCAGGACGGCGATCTGCTCACCAATCAGATCGTCTATCTTCTGGAAAAACCTTCGCAGGTGCAGGACACCTCGTGGATCAAACCGGGAAAAGTGGCATGGGACTGGTGGAACGACAACAATGTTTACGGCGTGGACTTCAGGGCGGGAGTCAACACGGAGACGTATAAGTACTACATCGACTTTGCTGCGAAATACGGTATTCCCTACATCATTCTCGATGAAGGCTGGTACAAGCTGGGCAATCTGCTGGAGGTCGTTCCGGAAATCAACATGGAGGAACTGGCGGCCTATGCCAAGCAGAAGAATGTTGGAATCATTCTGTGGGTGGTGTGGAAGACGCTGGACGATCAACTGATGCCCGCTCTCGATGAGTTTGAAAAATGGGGTGTGAAGGGGATCAAGGTTGACTTTATGCAGCGCAGCGATCAGATCTTGATCAACTACTACCACAGAATCAGCCGGGAATGCGCCAAGCGAAGGATGCTGGTTGACTTTCACGGTGATCAGAAACCTGCGACCATGACTCGCACCTGGCCGAATCTGATCAGCACCGAGGGCGTGCGCGGCATGGAGTGGAGCAAATGGAGCGCCGATTCTGAACCGAAGCACAACGTGACCCTTCCGTTTACCCGCATGTTTCTTGGGCCGATGGACTACACGCCGGGGGCGATGCGCAATGCGACCAAGGCGACTTTCGCTCCCATACACAATCAGCCGATGGCACTGGGGACGCGATGCCACCAACTAGCGATGTATGTGGTGTTTGAGAGTCCGCTGCAGATGTTGTCCGACAGTCCATCAAACTACATGCGGGAACCGGAGATCATGGAATTTTTGGGTCCCGTTCCAAGCGAGTGGGACGAAACGAAAGTGCTCGACGCTCGCATCGCCGACTACGTTGTTGTCGCCAGAAGAAACGCCCGGGACTGGTACGTCGGTGCGATGACCGACTGGACTCCGCGGACGCTCGAAATCGATCTGTCGTTCCTGCCGGAAGGGACGTTCACCATGGAAGCTTACCAGGACGGCGTAAACGCGGATCGAAATGCAAGCGACTACAAAAAAACAACCACACGGGTCAGCCGAACCACCAAGTTGAAGCTCTCGCTCGCCAGCGGAGGAGGCTGGGCCGCAAGAATTCTTCAGTAGGTCAGGAAGAAAGCAGCGGGTCTAAAAAAAGGTCAGCGAGATTTCGGTAACGCTCGGGTTGCGCCCGTAGAGATTCCACCATCGACGAGGAGTGTCTGCCCAGTAACGTAACGGCTCGATTCTGCGGCAAGGAAAACCACGGCTGCGTCGAGATCGTGAAGTTCGGCCGGACGCTTGAGCGGAATGCGATCGCAGAGATATTCCACCCATTCTTTATCTTCGTAGAGAATCTTATTCTGCTGGGTGCGAAACCAGCCGGGAGCGAGACAGTTGACGGTGATTCCGTGTGGTCCCCAGTCATCGGCCAGGCTCATGGTGAGTTGCCGAATGCCGCCACGACTTGCTCCATAAGGTGCGAGACCAGCGTAACCCGCGACACTGGTTACCGAACCGATATTGATGATTCGGCCGTACCGACGCGGGATCATGCGCCGCGCCACCGCTTGAGCCACGAAAAAGCTTCCCCGCAGGTTGGTGTCGAGGATCAGGTTCCAGTCGTCCCAAGTCACGTCGAGTGCGGGCTTGCGGACGTTGCATCCCGCATTATTCACCAGAATGTCGACATGGCCGAAGGCCTCATCTGCTGCGGCCGCCATTCGGCTAATGCTCTCTTGGTCTCGAACGTCGAGTTCTAGTCCTATCGCGCGGCGCCCGAGTGCGCTGATCTCTGACTCGAACGCTGAAAGGGAATCGCGATGGCGGCTGGTGAGAACGAGATCCGCGCCAGCCCTAGCAAGAGCGCGCGCGAATTGTTGGCCGAGCCCGCGACTGGTTCCGGTGACGAGGGCTACTCGCCCGTTCAGATCGAAGAGTCCTTGGTCTGGTGGCTTCTCGTTCACAAGTCCGTTCCGGGAGTGAGAACAACTTTCATAAGGTTGGGCTCGCGCGCATAGAGGCGCTCGAACCATTGTGGACCTTCGTCGAGCGGCGCAACGGCAGTTATAAGAGGCTTGACGCGAATTGCTCCGCTGGATAGAAGTTCGATTGCCCTGGGATATTCGCCCGCGGATGCGCAAGAGCCCTGCAAGCGAATCTGTCGCGTGACCACCTTCTGAAGCGGTAGCGTGACCTGGGGTGAAATATTACCCACGAGGATGACGCATCCGCCTTTACGGACACTGTCGATCGCAGTGTTTACCGTTTCAGTCTTGCCCACAGCTTCGATCGCAATGTCGACACCCGCTCCGTTGGTCCGTTGCAGGATTTGCGCGGTCAGTTCTGAGGCTGCCGACAACGTGGCGGTGGCTCCCAGGTCACGGCTCAGTTGAAGGCGTGTGGGATCTACGTCGGCGACGAAAACGCGAGAACAACCCGCAACGCGCAAAGCCTGCTGCACAAGGAGTCCGATGGTGCCCGCACCGACGACCAGAGCGGTAGCGCCCTGAGGAACCGGGACGAGCGAGACAGCATGAAGTGCCACGGCAACGGCTTCCAACATAGCTGCCTCAGCAAAAGAAAGATTATCCGGCAGACGATGGACGATCCGTGCAGGAACCACGACAAACTCAGCAAACGCCCCCGCGCGACGGTAGTCACCACACGAGACGCCCAGCACCTGACGGCGATCGCACAAATTGACTTCTCCGCGCAAGCAGGGAGCGCATTCGCCACAATACACAGTCGAGTCGAAAGTGACTCGTGCGTCTTTTGGCAGGCCGCTCACCGCATTGCCGATGGCAGCCACGGTTCCCGCGGCTTCGTGCCCCATCACGATCGGTGGAATTCGGCGGCCCGACGAGCCATCGTAGCCGTGCACGTCACTCCCGCAGATTCCGCAGGCTTCTACGCGAATCAGGACCTCATCGGCTCCGGGATCAGGGACAGCCACATCGGTGAGTTCGAGATGACGATATTGCGAGAGCAGAAGAGCCTTCATTTTGCTGCCTTCGTTTGCGATTTGGCAGGATCGACGATACCGTCACCCTCGCGGATGATCAGAATCTGGTTCGCCTTCACCGCCGTAAATCGTTCGATTTTCTGTGTGGTCGGCCACTTCACTTCGACCAGATCGACGGTTTGCGCTTTGCCCAACCCAAAGTGCAAGCGCAAGTCACTCTGCGACATGACGCTTGATCCGCTGCGGACTTCATCGATCTGAGAATGATTCCCAACCACTACGCGCACGCGAGCGCCAATGGCGGTGCGATTACACTTGGTGCCGATCAGCTTGATTTTGATCCAGTTCTGCTTGTTGCCGCCATCGTTGCGCAGGAGCGATGGCAGATCTCCCAAGTTCAGCACCAACGCGTCGATGTCACCATCGTTATCATAATCGCCAAACGCGGCGCCGCGGCTGGAATAGTGTTCGGTGATGCCCGGCCCCATAACGGATGACACGTCTTTGAACTGCCCGTTGCCTAGGTTCTTGTACACGAGGCGCGGGTTCTTAAAAGTCTGGCCAATCTCGTGGCCGCCGATCTCCGGATAAACGTGCCCGTTGACCTGGATGAGGTCGGCCCAACCGTCGTTGTCGTAATCGACGAATCCGCAGCCCCAGGCGACGTACTGATTGTTGATTCCAATTCCAGAGGCGAACGTTACATCGCTGAACGTGCCGTCGCCGTTGTTGTGATAGAGGTTGCAGGTGTCGTCGGCAAAGTTCGTCTTGAAGATATCGAACCAGCCGTCGCAGTCGTAGTCCGCAACTGCAACTCCCATTCCTGCCTGCTCGTGTCCATTCTCGCTGTAAGCGCATCCAGCCATCACCGCGATGTCGGTGAAAGTGCCGTCGTGATTGTTGCGGAACAATATGCTGGGCTCGGAATCCACGGCCACGTAAATGTCAGGCCAGCCATCGTTATCGAAGTCGCTGGAAACTGCTGTGATCGAGTATCGGGGACCCGGTTTTAGGATGCCAGCTTTCTCCGACACATCGGTGAAAGTTCCGTCCCCATTGTTGTGGAAGAGCACGTTGGTGTCGCCGGTAAGGCCGCGCGGGCCGCACATCACCGGGATTCCCTTCCACTGGCACGCCGTTGGATCGCCCGGCTGACCGGTCTTCACCGGATCGAGCTTGATGTAGTTACAGACGAAAAGATCAAGCCGCCCGTCACGGTCATAATCGAAAAAAGTGCAGCCCGATCCCCAACGGTGCTGTTCGTCGTAGACGCCGGCCTTGCGAGTGACATCCGTGAATGTGCCGTCGCCGTTGTTGTGGAACAGGATGTTGTGACCCCAGAAGCAGCAGAAGAGATCGTCCCATCCGTCGTTGTCGTAATCGCCGACGCACACGCCCGTCTGCCAACCGGTGCGTGCGAGCCCTGATTTCTCCGTGACGTCGGTGAACGTGCCATCGCGGTTGTTCTTGTACAGATGCGAAGTGGGCGCCTGTCCGGCGGGCCAAGTTTCGCCGAGACGCGTTCCATTGGTCAAATAAATGTCGAGCCAGCCGTCGTGATCGTAATCGAAGAACGCGATGCCGCTGCCTTTGGCCTCTATGATGTAGCGCTTGTGATCGGCGCCTCCCCAGACGTTGGGATTGTTAAGTCCGGCTTCGCGGCCTACGTCCACGAATTGCACGGGCGACGTTAAGGGTGTCGCAGGCGTGGACTGCAGTATCAGGCGGTGCTTCCATTTCCAGAGTGGCGTAGTGAGAGCCTCGAGCAGCGTGCTGCCCAGAACCACGAGGGAAGAGCCGAGAAAACGCCGCCGGGGAAAATTCATAGCCCTATTGTCGTATACAACTCACGTTGGGAGATGTGGTGTCGTGCCCTATTTTCCGCTCGGGATCTTTGGAAACTGGCGTGGCACAATTCCTGCGCCTTCCTTTACGGCGATGATCTGATCCGGCGAAAGGTTGGTTAGCCGATCGACCTGCCCGCTCGGCCACGTAATTTCCAACGACTCGATCCTCGTCCGCTTCCCCAAGCCAAAATGGATTCTGGGATCGCTGGCCGACATGTAACTTCCCCCGCCCTTAGACTGCTCGACGTGCACGAATCCTTCCGAAGCTAATTTGAGCGAGGCGCCGGTGCCGTCGCGGTTTGATTTTGTTCCGATCAACTGAATGGTCAGCCAGTGATTAACATTCCCACCGTCGTTTCGCAAAAGCGACGGATAGTCGCCGCGATTGTTGGTGACGATGTCGATATCGCCGTCATTATCGTAGTCAGCCGTCGCGAGTCCACGCCCGACGATGGGACGCATGAAATCAGGCCCAAGCGACTCGGACACCTTCTCGAACTGTCCTTTACCCAGGTTGCGATACATGAGCAGCGGCTCTTTGTAGGAAACTTCGCCGTGATACAGCGAGACATTGTCGAGCATGGAACCGTTGGCCTGGAGGATGTCGTTCCAGCCGTCGTTGTCATAATCCAAAAATTTCATGGCCACGCCACTCATCAGGACCGCCTTGTTTCCGATCCCCGCGCGGAATGTTTCGTCCGTGAAAGAGCCATCCTGGCTGTTGCGGTACAGGCGATTCAATTCGAAGTCGAGGTGGGTGATATAGACGTCCATCCATCCATCACCGTCTACGTCGGCGGCGTCGATGCCCATGCCGGCCTCGTAGCGGCCGTCTTCGCTGGCGGCTAGTCCGGACACCAGTGAAACATCTTCAAAGGTTCCGTTGTGTTTATTGATGAACAGAAAGTTTGGCCACGAATCGTTGGCGATGGCGATATCGGGCCAGCCATCGTTGTTGAAATCCGCGAGAACTACGCCCATGCCCTTGGCTTCGGGCTTGCCGACTCCGGAGGCGTCGCTAACGTCGGTGAAGGTTCCGTCATGATTGTTGTGGTAAAGCTTGATGCGCTCGCCCTTGTAATTCCCAGGATGGCAGTAGGAGCGGTACCCCGGCCGGTGTTCGCCGCACCAGAGATTATTCTTCGGGCTCCATTCGATGTAGTTGGTCACGACAAGATCGAGCCAGCCGTCCTTGTCGTAATCAAACCACCCCGCACTCGTCGACCATTGTCCTTCGTCAGCGAGGCCTGCCTTCGCCGTGACGTCGGTAAACGTACCATTGCCGTTGTTGTGATAGAGGATGGCGCGCCCATAGCCAGTCAAGTACAAATCAGGGAACCCGTCATTGTCAAAGTCACCCACCGCGACGCCCTGGCCGTAGTGGCCTTCTCCACCGACGCCAGCTTTCTCGGTCACGTCGGTGAAGGTTCCGTCGCCGTTATTGTGGTAGAGAGCGCTGCGCAAGGGATGCGGAGGTTTGTAGGCATCGGTCGCTCCGGATTGGACGAAGAAAAGGTCCATGAGGCCGTCCTGGTCGTAGTCGATCCAGCCGACGCCCGTGCCCATGGTTTCGAGGTAATACTTTTCTTCTGTCTGCGTGGAATCTTGCTGGAAGGTGATCTTGGCGCTTTCACGGACATCCGTGTAGCGGACGGGGATGCGCGATTCCGGCGACGTCGAAGCCGGTGCGGAAAAGGCACTCATATGGATGCCTGAGTTGATCGAAGTTCCGAGCGCCAGGATTGCACAACAGCTAACACCGATAGCCAGGCTCTTGCCTCCCGAAGAACTCACGCGACCCGTCATAGACTACGATCCGCAATAAGCAGCGCCAACTGAAGTAGTTGTTGGCGGGCGACCACGGGAATCGGCTGGCCGGCTGCGAGAGTGTTGGTCGGAGCCTTGGACAGAGTCTCTTCGATCCGGCCGACGTCCAATCCCCCAGTGTTACTTCCCTTGAAGCGGTTGAGCACTTCCCGGGCTTTCTCCGTCTGTCCTGTCTGGTAGTAAAAAACGCCGAGCGTGGAATAGCTGCCCACCCACTCCGGCAGCAAATCCACCGCTTGTTCCAAGTGCGCCGCTGCCTGTTTGGCGTTTCCTCGCAGCACCGAGACCAGCCCCAAGCCCCATACGATCTTGCCAGAGCCGGGAATTCGCGCCAGGCCACGTTGCAAGGTCTGCTCCGCGCCGGTGAGATCATTGTCACGCAGTTGGAGGAGCGTGAGGGAGAGATAGTACTGGTCGTTGTCAGGATTGCGGGTGATCGCATTGCGGAAGATTTCCGCCGCCTTCGCTGTGTCGCCTACGTGAGCCTCGATGTCTCCTAGCAAAGCCAGGAAAGCATCATCCTGCTGGCCCGCCGCTGAGACTTTCTGCGCGGCATCAAGCGCATCACCGTACTTACCTTTACGGAAATAAGCATTTGCCAGATCAAACTTCACGTCATCGGAGTCGGAATTTGCCCGCAGCGCCGCCTGGAAATGTTGAATGGCGTCATCGTACAGACGATAACGTGCGAGCAAGACGCCGATGCCAGTCTGGGTGCGATAGTCATCCGCGCTGATTTGATCAAGCTGAGCGATCGTCTGCCGGGCTTCGTCCGGTCTGCCGAGCTTCAGGTAGGTCTCGGAGAGTAAGTACAGATCTTGAGGCTGTCCAGGATGTTTCTGGATCTGCTCGTTCAATTCGGAGATGTCGAGTTGAGTACGTTCACGGGCAGAAAGCGCAGAACGGTTGTCCAGGTAATCAAAGAGATGTTGATAGGGATAGGGGCCGGTTGCCGAATTCTTCGATAGCGTCTGAAAGACCTGCAGATCTCTCTGGGCGGCAGCGGTCTGATGTAGATTCCGCTCCGCCATCGCCAGCTTGTAGTAGCCGTCGGCAGGATTGCGGCTCACTTTCACGAACCTGCGCAGGAGGTCGGCCGCGTCGCCGTATTTCTTATCTTTCGCGCGAAGATTCGCAAGTTCCAGAAGGGCTTCTGGAAAATCCGCGTTTGATCGGAGCGTGCGCTGAAATAGGTCTTCCGCCCGCACGTAATTCCCGCGCCGCTCTTCGATGTAACCGACATTGAACAGGCACGATGTATCCTGCGGATCCTTCTTGAGTCCTTCCTCGAAGTACTTCAATGCCTCATCAAATCTTCCCAGATGACGGTAAGAAAGTCCCATAAAGGCATAAGAACGCGCGGACGGTTCCAATTCGATGAGCTTCTTGAACTCCTCGATTGCGCTCTCCGTCTTGCCCGCCATGAAGTAGCTCTCGCCTAAGGCGGCCCGAAGGTCCGCTCGTTGCGGCGCAATTTTCAGGCCCGATTCAAGCAGGGGGATCGCGTCTTCGAAATAGTTCTGGGTCATGCTGACACGAGCCATGAGGAAGATCACGTCGGTGTTCTGCGGTGCGAGCTTATGGGCGCGCACCAGCAACTCCAGGGCATCCATAGGCCTCGACTGATCGTAGTCAACCTGGGCTAAGAGATAGTGAGTATCGGCGGAGTCGGATTTCAACTTCAGCGCGCGATTCAGCGCGAGGTCGGCTTTTACATATTCATGTGCCCTTAGATAGGCCTGTCCGAGGTTATAAAGAATTTCGAAGGTTTCGGGCTGCAGCGCGTTCGCTTGTTCAAGTTCGAGTTGCGCCGCCTTATACTGCTTCGCAGACGCAAACAACAGGCCGAGTGTGAAATGCAACTGCACGTCCTGCTTGTGCAAGACCGAGAGATCGTGGGCGGTTTTCAGCGCCTCAGCGGTTTTGCCCGCTTGAATGTAAGCGCGCACCAGGTTGAAGCGAGTTCCGACATTCTGGGGATGTACCCTCTGAAAGTGTTGAATGGCAGCGACTGGCGCTCCCTTCGCAAGTAGAAGCAGTCCGAGATTGTAGTTGGCATCGGGATTTGCCGGAGCCAGGCGCAAGACTCCGGTGAACTCTTTTTCTGCGAGGTCGAGTTTCTGTTGGGTTACATACAGGTTGCCGAGATTGTTGTGAGTCTTGGTCGAGTCAGGAGCAAGTTTTAGCGCCTGCTGGAAGGCGCCCAGAGCGTGGTCATAGTCTTTTTCACTGGCGCACACAATTCCCAGAAGGTTGTAACCTTCCACGCTGGAAGGGCTTAGCCTGAGTTGCTCCTCGATCTTTTCTCTCGCCTGCTCAAGTTCGCCTTTCTGAACGAGTTTCTCGGCTTCCTGAAAAGGGGAAGTGCTTCGTGCGGGGGGCGTGAGTTGGCTGTTATGAGGGGACCGTGGTGCGGCTTGCCCAAACCCTGGAACCGCAAGCAGAACCAAAGCGAGAGTACTCAGCAACAATAGATTACGATTGGTTTTCTGGACTATCGAGGCGCAACCCCACATCTGAAGATGCCTCTCCCGAGGCCTCAATATAGCATCTGAAGCATTTGCTGGGCCATTTTGTGTTGTGGCTGTTTTTCCAGAAGAGCTTGCAAAATCGCCCGCGTCTTTTCTTTGTCGTTCTGGACGAGGTAGAGACGCGCGAGATTCAGATACGCCTGGTCAAAGTCCGGGGCTTGCTGGATACAGGCTTTGAATTTCTCTTCCGCTTCGGGGTAGCGTTTCGACTGCACGAACAGTACTCCCAGGTTGTTAAGCGCGTCGGAGTAGTCCGGGCGAAGGCTTATGGCCTTCTCCAAGTACCGAAAGGCGCGCTCGGCCTGGTCCGCGTGGGCATAGAGCATTCCGAGGCTGTAGTTAATTTCCGGATTATCAGGGTCGTTCTCGAGAGCCCGCATCAGAAGTCTTTCCGATTCCTCGAGATTTCCCAGCCGACGGTACACATTCCCCAGATTCAGAAGCGCGATCGCGTAGTTGGGCCGCAACTGCAGGGACTGCTGGAAATCTCGAATCGCTTCCTCTGTGTTGCCCGCTTGCGCGGCGAGCATCCCCAAATTGTTCCAGGCCTCGGGATAATTCGGACGCAACTTCACCGTTTGTTCAAGATACTGTCGCGCCTCGGTCATGGAGTTGCGCCGGAGGTAAAGAGTTCCCAGGTTGTAAAAGGCTTGAGCGTCATCGGGCTTCGCTGCGATGACTTGCTTAAACGACTCCGCGGCTTGGTCGAGGAATCCATGCTGAAAGAAGGCCACACCATAGGTAAATGCGTTGCGTTGAAATGTGTCCTGATAGAGGGTCCCAGGGAAGGGAAGTGCCTTGCGGGCGCGGTTCGTTGGAGTGGTTGGCGCCGAAGCCAAGTCCAGAAACAGTGTCTCGGGCTCTAAAATTCCCTGGTAGATCCTAACGATGTTCCCAGCGGCGTCGATTAGAAAAGACGTTGGGAACGAGAGATCTCGGTGACGGTCGAACAAATACCGATACACGATGTTATAAATGCCCGCCACTTCTTGCGTCGCGAACAAAATCGGAAACTCGAGATCTTCTGCAACAAGGAATGACCGCACCGCACGAGGGTCCGATGGATCATCGACGTTGATCGCAGCAACGCGAAGGCCGGCGGAGGCGATGGCGGAATGCGATCGGTGAAAACGGCGCAATTGGTCGCTGCAGACGGGTGTAGATGTTACCCAGAAATTGAGCAAGAGGTAGTTGTTCCCTTCGAGTAACGCGCGAAGATCTCTCAGGTTGCCATTGGTGTCGGGCAGCGAAAAATCCACTGCTTTTATGGGTTCAACCAGCCAAGTCCCGACGAACGACGGAAGAGTCTCTCCAGTCGGGGTGTCGTCCGAATGGATCGACGACAGAGTAGAGGTCGCGAACGGCTTGGCTAGGAAGTCCCGCGCACCTTCTTCGATTTCGACGCGATGATTGACTGGCAAGAGGTCGAAAGCCTGGGTGAGTCCGCTGGGCCATCGGACGATTACGTGGACAGGATCCTGATTCTTGCCCAGGCCAAAAAACAGTTCCTTGGTATGTTGTGACAAGAATCCTGACCCGGCCTGCAAATACTTCGTCTGGCGAAATGCGCCTGCTTCGACAGTCACTGCGGCGCCGATGGCGTCGTGGTTGCTTTTCGTTCCCCGCAAACGGAAAACGATTGAATTGCCGATGCCGTCCATCGCGAGGCGCAGGATCCGAATTTGGGGCGCAGTTCGATTCTTAAGCACGATTTCGAGCCTGCCGTCGCCATCGATGTCGGCTAGTGCAAATGCCCGGCTGTCGTCGCGAAAGTCCATGCCAACCGCGCCGGAGACAGCGGAAAATGTGCCATCCCGATTGTTGGCAAAGAAAACATTCCTCTCATGACCGTTCCAAGTCGCGTCAGAACGAATGAGTTCATTCATGGCACTCCATCCCAGTTCGTAGCTCGGTGAAGGACTGGAGTCCGGTGGCGACTTCGCGACGACCTGCCGCCAGAAGAAGCTAGAGACATCGCGCTGCTCAGCCCCGGAAATATACCCATTCGCAACATACAGGTCCGGGTAACCATCATTGTCGAAATCCCACGCGTCGGTAGACCACGACCAGCGGCCAATTTCAACGCCTGCTTTCATCGCCACGTTTTGAAATGCGCTGTTCCCCTGGTTGCGATACAACGAATTGCCCGTCATGTGCCGCCGGTAAAGGGCGCGAATCTTTTCCGTCTCTTCCTGATGAAACTGCGATTGCTCAAAGACTCGCATGCCGGCCGCGACCCACATCCCAGCGGCGTAGATATCCTGCTTCCCGTCATTGTCGAAGTCCAGCCAGCAGGCGCTCATGCCGGCACCAGGCTCATCCACTTGGGCTTCGCCGGAGACAGCGGCGAAGGTTCCATCGCCGTTGTTGCGGTAAAGATTGTTACGGCCAAAATCGTTGACCACGTAAAGGTCCGGCCAACCATCTGCGTTGCAGTCACCCCAGGAACAGGCAAAGCTGTATCGATCATTATCGATATTCAAACCCGCAGCCTCCGTCTGGTCCTGGAATATCCCGCTCCCATCATTGTGGAAGAGGTAGTTCGGAGGCCCATTTCGCGCGTCGAAATAGGGTACGGGATAGCGATACTGATCTAGTCCCTGATAGTAGCTATAAAGGCAGAAATAGAGATCCAGATGGCCATCCCGATCGTAGTCGGCGGCCGCGGCGTGCGTGAACGACCCCTGCGGCGGGCGGGCGAAACGGAACGCGTCCCGTTTGAGAGAAAACGTCCCATGGCCGTCGTTCAGAAACAGCAAAGGTCCGGTCGCGCAGACCACCAGCAAATCCTGGAGTCCTCGATTCTGGAAATCCGCGAACAACGCGCAGGCTGTGAAATCAAGCACACCTACGCCTGATTTCTCTGTCACATCTTCGAATGTTCCATCGCCACGATTTCGATAGAGCCGGTTGGGCAGGCCAGCGGGCTGGCAGATGTACAGGTCGTCGCGGCCGTCGTTGTCAAAGTCGCCGACCGCCACGCCGTTGTTTGCATAAACGTCGACTCCGATTGCTCCATCAAGAACCGTCCTCCAATAGTCAACTCCCCGGAGCAGTTGTTCCTTGTAGGAGTCAACTTGCCCCAGTGCTTGGGAAGTGATGTCGACAAAAATGCGACCTGCGGCCCGGCTGACTGTTTCCTCGGTGGCGCTCCATTTCAAGACTCGCCAGGTGTTCGATTCATCGCGCGACCACCGAGTGCGCCACGAGCCAAGACGTTCCTCGCGCAACCGGTCCTCTCGTGTACCGACAAATTCGTAGCGAATCTCGGCTTCGAGCGTCAACGGGGAGTCGGCAACCTGGTTGCACTGGTATATCTCGAAGTCCGCGGTTTCCACTTGCCGCAGAGGGCCGAGGTATGTCTTCATCTCCTCAACGAATCGCTCGCGGCCGCGTGACAATCCCGGGCCAAATTCCCGCCGAAGGGCTTCGATTCGATCGCCAGGGCGCAGCGGAAATTCGCGAACCGGAATCAGGGAAGTAAACTGTATTGCAGGGTCAACGAACTTGCCCAGGGTCACGGCGGCCGGGGACTTCAGTCTGAGATCCCGACTCCATTCCTTAAGTCCGCCTGTGAGCTCAGACACAAAGCCTTCGATCACGTATTCATCCGCGCCAGGAGAGGCGAGGCGGAGAATTCCGTCCAGCGGAGACTTAGCCGGATAGTGCGGAGTGAGTCGAATATCAGAGAATGGGAACTGCGAAACTTGATCGGCAGCGATTCGGGGTAGTCCTGACCGATTCAGGGAATGTTGAATGGGTGCAGGAAGCAGAAATACGGGCGCCCATTGCATCTGCTTCAGAAAAGTTCGGCGTGAGATGGCTTGTCTTTCTTTTCTCGGATGGGACATGCGAGAGTCCAGAGGTGCGGCCCTCAGCCAGTCTACCAACAGCAGGTTGACGTCATTGGGACACCGGTCCCGATGATCCTCCCAGCACGAGTTCTGCACCGATCTGATATTCGCGACCTTGCGGGTCCTCTGCGTTCGAGAGTTCGTGCAGGGCCTCTGCCGCCATTTGGCCCAGAGTCTCACGATGTACGTCGACGGTGGTGATCGAAGGATTGCTATATTCAGCTAGACGTGTGTTATCGAAGCCGGTAACCGAAATGTCTTCTGGAACGCGAAGTCCCGAGTTCAATAGTCCCTTGACTACGCCAACCGCGGTGAGATCGTTGACTGCCACCACCGCGGTAGGCGGCAAAGAAAGCTTCGCGATGCTCAGACCAGCAGCCAAGCCACCTTCATAGCGCAGGTCACCTGGGAATATGGGCCCGGGTGCAAGTTCTAGATCGCGCATCCAGGTTTCATAGGCTTCTAAACGGACTGTATTCGACTTGAGTCCAGGTCGCCCCGCGACGAACGCGATGCGGCGATGGCCCTGCGCATAAAGGTGTTGGACAATCTGCTTTACACCGGAGGAGTAGTCGATGCGGAGATTGCTCATATATTTTCGGGCAGGCGCCAGATCAAGAAAGGTGACGGCGATTCTTCTGCGGGCGAGTTGATGGACGAGTTTAACGCTGATCTCGGAGGTCATGATTGCGACACCGCGAACCTTGTGCTCCATCATGCGATCCGCAGCCTCTCGCGTCCTCCTGGGATCATAGTTGGTATCACTAAGAATTACGTCGTAACCGAATTGACGCGCACGCGTCTCGAAGCCCTTGACTACTTCCGGAAAGAACGGATTCTCGATATCGGAGACGATGATTCCGAGGGTGCGGCGATCGCGCGAGGCGAGGTGGCGGGCGTGAACGTCAGGGATATAGCCCATGCGCCTGACTGCCTGCAGCACGATACGACGAGTGTCCCGGCCCACCTTGCCGGTCTTGTTCAGCACGTTCGAGACGGTCGCGGTGGAAACCCCCGAGGCCTTTGCCACATCGCGAATAGTTACGCTCATGGTGTCCGGTACTCAGCCCGCTGAAAGGTCAATGATTTCCGTTCCCGCGCGTGCGTCACACCGTGGAGTAAAAGACGTCGCGGCGCAGAAATCAAGAAAAAAATCTTGACAACGCGTCTCAGGCCATGGTATCCCCAACCCACTAGTATTTTTAGGTTAAGCGGTTAATTTGGGGTTCCCGATCAACGATTGCTTGGCGGTGCTCGGGGATACGACTCGGCCGCTGTGGTGTTTGGTGGCGCGAGGCTTGCCCGGATGCAAGTCAGCGAGGCTCAAAGGAGAGCTCATGAACCGATACGGATTTGGCTGGATACTGCCCACCTTGTTGGCCATTGCGGTCTTCACGACATTCGGCGCCGGGCTGCTCCATGCTCAGGTCGACACCGGTTCAATCACGGGTACGGTTACGGATTCGTCGGGAGCCGTCGTTGGCGGGGCCAAAGTCACATTGGTGAACGAAGGAACCGGTGTCACCCTGTCAACGAATTCCGGATCCGATGGAAACTACGTGTTCAGCCCCGTAAGAATCGGGAGTTACAAGCTCGAAGCTGCGGCGCAAGGCTTCAAGACCCAGGTGCAGACCCACGTCGTCGTGGAAGTGAGCGCGAGGGTTTTGCTCAATTTCACGCTCCAGCCCGGAGCCACGACTGAAACCGTAGAAGTCACGTCCTCTGCTCCGGTGCTCCAGGCCGAAGATGCGTCGGTGGGCCAAGTGGTCGATCAGCGCAACGTGAATAATCTGCCGTTGAATGGCCGCAACTTCACCTTCCTGGCGCAACTTGCCGCGGGCGTGAACACGCCCCAAGCTGATACTCGCGGCAACGCCGCCAGCGGCGCTTTCGCAGCTAATGGAAATCGGCCGGCCCAAAACAACTACATGCTGGATGGAATTGACAACAATTCCGATACTGTGGATTTCCTGAACGGGACGAACTACGTTGTTCTTCCCCCGGTTGACGCTATTCAAGAATTCAAGGTTCAGACCTCGGACTTCAGTGCTGAATTTGGTCGCTCCGGAGCGGCGGTTCTCAACGCCACAATCAAATCCGGCACCAACAGTTTCCACGGCGCCGCCTGGGAGTTCTTCCGTAACGACAAGCTTGATGCTGCGGATTATTTCGAAGACGCTGGTCATGTTAAGAAGGGCGAACTCCGGCAGAACCAATTCGGATTTTCCGGCGGCGGCCCCATCATCAAGAACAAAGTCTTCTTCTTTGGCGACTATGAGGGATTTCGCCGCGCGCAGGGAACGGTTCTGACTGGATCTGTACCCACCGTTGCCGAGCGCAGCAGCGGGTATACCAATCTTTCAGATTTGATCACCGGGCAATCAGGCACACAGACCGATGCCCTCGGCCGAACTATTCCGCTCGGAACCGTCTTGGATCCTGCGACCACGCGGGCGGTTACTGCAGGTGCGGTTGATCCAGTGTCAGGGCTGACCGCGACCACGACAGGATATGCTCGTGATCCATTCGGCACGTGCCCGGCCAGTACCGCTGCCTTTACCCTTGCTGGTTGCGGCTTGAATCAACTGCCTAGCGGTCGCTTGGATGCGAACGCCATCAAACTGTTGAGTCTGTACCCGGCACCGACTGGCTCTTCACTTTTCTCGAACTACACCAATTCCCCAAAGCTGTTCGAACACCGCAATTCTTTCGACGCCAGGTTGGACCTTGACCTCAGCGACAAGAATCAGTTGTTCTACCGTTTCAGCTACGTGGACGACCCCGACTTCATTCCCGGGATTTTCGGAGGAGTGGCGGACGGCGGTGGCTTCCAGCAGGGCAACCAAACCGCGCTTGCTCAGCAGAGCGTATTGGCCTATACGCATGTTTTTTCTTCGAGCACGGTAAACGTTGCTCGAGCGGGACTGAACTACTTGCACACGACTCGTGTTTCTCCCGAGGCCAATAACCTGAGCGGCCTTCCAGCCTCCTTCGGAATTCAAGACATCCCCCAACAGAAGGAGAATGGGGGCCTTCCCGCCTTCGGAATCAGCGGACTGGCGACCTTGGGGAGTAATGCGTTTCTACCTTCGGATGAAGTTAGTTCGACTTTTCAGGTCACCGACGATTTCACCAAAATTTACGGCAAGCACACCTTCAAGATGGGTATTGAGTGGCAGCACGTGAAGTTCTCCACGCTGCAGCCACCGTGGTCCCGTGGGGAATTCGACTATAGCGGGCTGTACACGGAGATTCCTGGCGTGGGATCGGGGAACACCGGTCGTGCTCAAATGTTGTTGACACCGATTGCGTCAACCGTGCCTGGGGGCATCGGTTTTGTCGGAGGCCCGTCTGGAAACAGCGATGACGGATCGTCTCACAACGGCATTTACGCCTCTAACATATCCCTAACTGATAACGGGAAGAACTACTACGGAACCTACATTAACGACGACTGGAAGGTAACTCCCAAGTTGACACTTAACCTGGGTTTGCGTTGGGACTTCTTCGGCTTGGTTTATGAGCACCACGGAGCCCAAGCCAACTTTGTACCCGGAGGTCCGCCCACCGGCAGCCCCATGTACATACTGCCGGGCGGAACCAACGCTTCGAACCTTTCCACAAGTTTCAACAGTCTGCTCGCCAAGGATGGCATCGCGCTCGCCATCACAAACCGGTACGGCAAGGGTTTGGGCAATTCACAAAAGGCAAATTTTGCGCCGCGTCTTGGTTTTGCCTACCAAGTCAGCCCCAAGCTAGTAGCTCGAGGCGGGTTTGGCATTTTCTTTAACGGTTTTGAGAATCGCGGATATTCGCCAAACCTAGGTGAGAACTATCCGTTCCAGTTCAATTTCCAGTTCCAGCCACCCGACGCTGGGCACCCCGTCACCTATGCCGGATGCACCAGTCCGGCGGCAAGTCCCGGCGGGGGCGCGACGTTAGAGACGGGATTCTCGTGCACACCGCTCGTCCCGACCTTGGTCAATGCCAGTGGATTGGCGTTGCGCGGGATTCAATTCAACTACCAGACTCCCTACACCATGAGCGGCAACTTCACCCTGCAATATCAGCTGACACCAACGTTAACTGTCCAGGCAGGATATGTGACCTCGTTAGCGCGCCACTTGGAGGTGTTTCCAGGATCAAACAACCCCACGCAAATTTTGCCAAATGGTACGCCGCTTACTGGATCGAGTCCTTGGCCCGCTTCCCAAGGTGGCCTCCAGTTTCCTGATTTTGGAACGAATGCCAGCTACGCTACAACATCCGGCAACAGTTTCTATCACTCTCTTCAGACCAAAGTGGAAAAGCGATTTGCGAGCGGGTTGAATTTCCTGGCCACGTACACGTGGTCCAAAACACGCTCCGACGCTGTCGATCTCCTCAATGGCGGAAGCAACGCGGGCTACCGTGCTCCAGATGTTGTAGGAGTGGGAATCCACTATGACTACGGACTCGCTCCTTTCGATATTCGCAACGTCTTTCACCTGAGCGGTGGTTATGAGCTTCCCTTCGGCAAGGGCAAGCGCTTTTTGGGCAACAGCGGGTTTGCCAGCAAGGCGTTCGGGGGGTGGAGCATCAACGCGAGCACTGTTCTTCAGGGAGGCCAACCCATAACTCTAAGTTGCCCTTCAGGCACAGGTGCCAATACCGGTTGCTACGACCTCATCGTTCCTGGGCAGAGCCAGAAAAGAGGATTGCACATCGACTCAAACGGGAAGTTGAGCTTCTTCGGCAACCCCGCAGCCTTTGCCCAGCCGACGCCTTGTGCGGCCTTACCTTGCCCCCTTTCCACATTGGGCGGTCCTCCAGACCAGATTGCCGGGCCACCCTTCAAACGGCTGGACTTCTCAACTTTCAAGGATATGAAGCTGAGCGAGCGCTTCACTCTGCAGTTCCGAGCTGAGTTCTTCAATATCCTGAACCACCCGAACTTTAACGCTCCAAATTTCGGTGGTAATGGAGTTGTCGCAGTCTCCGGTTCTGGGAATTTTACGAATCCGAGCTTTGGCGAGATCGGATCCACTCGCGATGCTCCCTACGATCCGAGGCAAATCCAGTTTGCTTTGAAGCTCTATTACTGATTGATCGTGTTTACCCGGAAGGCGTCCCTGCATGGCGCCTTCCGATTTTGTTTACTCGGTTGTGTGCTCCCGCGTGCGGGTGCGGGTGCTAACATACAAACGCTGTGATCTTCCGACATCGGCTCATGTGCACGGTTTCTACCGCCCTCCTCGCGTGTTTACCGATGCTTACAGCACATGCTGGACAGGACCAACAACCTGGGTCAAATCCGCAACAGCTTGATCGCAAGTTCCAGGCAGCCACGGCTGACTACGACGCAGGACGCTTCACCGAAGCCGCGGCGCAACTGGAGAACCTGCTGCGTGAGGTACCCCAGAGCTTTGAGGTCCACGAACTTCTCGGCCTGGCCTATTCCGCGGAATCACAAGACGGCAAAGCCAACGAGCATTTGGACAAGGCTGTGCACCTCAAGCCGGATTCGGCGGCAGCCAGGACGAACTTGGCCGCCAATCTTGTCCGTCTAGGCAAGTCCGAGCGGGCAGAAGCGGAGTTCAAGGCGGCCCTGGGGCTCGAGCCGCACAGTTTTGACGCCAACCACAATCTCGGCGAGTTTTATGTGCAATCCGGAAAAATCTCGGAGGCGGCGCCTTTTCTTGAGCGCGCGCAGAAGGTCCGTCCCTCGGCCTACGATAACGGCTATGACTTGTCCCTTGCGTACGCGGAGATTGGAAGGCTCTCGGACGCGCGGCAGTCGGTCCACGATCTCTTGAAACAGAAGGATACGGCGGAATTGCACAACCTTCTGGGACAGATTGAGGAAAAGGATAAGAACTACGTGGCTGCGGCCACAGAATTTGAAACCGCCGCGCACAAGGACCCGAGCGAGAGTAACCTCTTCGATTGGGGCAGCGAACTTCTTCTGCACCGGACTCTCGAGCCGGCGATTGCAGTCTTCCGCCAGGCTGCCGAACGCTATCCGAATTCAGCGCGGATGGCGATCGGTCTTGGCATTGCTCTGTACTCGCGCGGCAATTATGACGACGCGGTCAAATCCCTTTTGCGGGCCGCCGATCTTAGCCCCGCGGACCCGCGCTGCTATTTTTTTCTGTCCAAGGCCTATGACAGCACGCCCAGCCACGCCGATGAGGTCATTCAGCACTTCAGCCGTTTTTCAGAACTGCAGCCAGGCAACGCACGCGCGCTTTATTACTACGCGATGAGTTTGTGGAAGGGAAAGAGGGCACAGGATGCCGGCCTCGATCTCCATCAGATTGAATCGCTGCTCCAGAAATCGGTCGCGCTTGATCCCAAGTTCGCCGATGCGCATTTGCAGCTAGGGAATCTTTATTCGGACCAGACACAGTATGCCGCGTCCATTCCTGAGTACGTGAAGGCATTGGAAAACAATCCGAATATTGCCGACGCTCACTATCGGCTGGGCCAGGCCTATGTGCACACGGGGCAGAAGGACAAGGCGCAAGAGCAATTCCAGGTGTACCAGCAGTTGCGCGCTCAGCATCTGGCTGATCTGGACAAACAGATAGCGGACATTCGACAGTTCGTTTACTCCGAGAAAGAAGAATTGCCGGCAAAGCCGTGATCAGACCCAGCGCTGGCTTGGGTGTCGGTATGGACCTTAGATGAGAGTCTTGCCGCAGTATCGAGTCCACCGAGTGAGTGCGGGCCCGCCGAGTGCGTCGAATCCGAAAGAGGTTGGACACATTCTCGCTCGTACCCGCCGCGACTTTCTGCGCAGCGCCGCCGGAGTGACTCTAGGGAGTACCTTGCTGCGGTCTTCGTGGGCTCGAGCCGCAGCCTCTTCCCCCAAGAGAAAAGTCGTTGTCGTCACGTTTGGTGGCGGTGCTCGCGATCAGGAGACTTTTGCGCCGGAGGGTCAGGAAAATATTCCGCACCTGATGCGCGAACTCATCCCGCAAGCCACTTTTTTCACGCAGGTCGTCAATCGTGGGATCCTCGGCCACTACGTCGCGACCGCGAGTCTGGCTACTGGCGTTTACGAAACCATCAATAACTTTGCATCGCTCCCTCCGCAGTCTCCCACGGTATTTGAATACTTTCGCAAAGAGCTGAAGCGTCCATCGTCGGATGCCTGGGTAGTCGCTCCCAGCAATGGTTTCAACCGCATTGGCGAAAGCAGTCATCATTCCTACGGCCCCGGCTCGGGCGCGCGGGTGATTCTGCCGAAGCATTTGTTGACGGCGGCCACCTCCGGCCGCCGCAACGACTACGAACATTTGCTGCGCGACAACTACGAAACGCCGTATTACACGCCGGAACTGGTTGGCACCGAATTTGAGCTACAGCAACTCGAAATGATCCTGAAACTTTCGGTCGACGACTTCAAGGCTCATGCGCAGACCTTGTCGAGCCCGGACGAGCTTTCCGTTTACATTGCGCGCCAATTGATGCGGCAAGTGTCGCCCAGCCTGTTGTGGATCACCATGCACGACATTGACATCGCGCACGCTGGAGCCTACTCGCTCTATGTCGAGGGAATCCGGCGCACCGACCGCTTGTGCTCTGATTTGTGGAGAACCATTCAGAGCGAGCCGGAATACGCGGGCAAAACGACTCTATTCATCCTGCCCGACTTCGGTCGCGACTCTGACGAGGATGCCGGAGGGAACGGCTTCCAGCATCATCGCACCGGGGACGTTCTTTCGCGCACGACTTGGATGTTGGTCGCCGGACCGGGGATTCGCGAAAACGTGGTTTTCGATCGGGCGATGGAATCCACCGATCTGGTGCCCACGCTGGGATCTATGCTTGGATTTTCGGCGTCGTTTGCTCAGGGGAAGCCGATCACCGAACTGTTGTAACTCTCATGCTTCCACGCGATCTCAAACCCGAGCAGTTCACTGGCTATCCGCCCGAAGCGCGCAAAATCGTCACCAACTATTTGGGGATACTGCAACGGTTGCCTTTGAGCTTCGTGCCCGGATTGCTGCGCGAACTCATCGATTATGACTTCAAATTTCCCGCTGAGCGCAATGCACACGAAAAGGAACTGGCGCATCTCAGCTCACTGCCTGCCGGCGAGTTCAAAGAGTGGTTTCAAGGATTCGCGGAAATCCGCCTTTCTCCGCAGCTCGAGACTTTTGACTGGATAAAATCACCCGCTCAGTTTGTCGAACAGTTGTCGGCCCATCTTTGGAGCACACACCAACTCGACTCGTTTCGCAAAGCTTCGAACGAATATGCGGATCGCCTCCGCTCGGCGGTGCCGCCGGACCCTCCTGCGGTTTCACGGCTGGGGATTGCCGTCATAGGCCAGGGAGTGGCTTCCTACGATCATCCGTTATTTCGCAAGTTGCGCCCCCATGGCGCATATTTCAGCCACGTCAAGCCCGAAGATGGATTGCGGTTATTGCTGGAGTCGGTTGCTGCGAGGGCCAAGGCACATCCGGTTCCCTACGGCCACTGGTACATCGATGGCGGCGATGAGGCGGATCACGCCCCGGCACTCACCTGCGTTTCCTACAGAGCTCTCGAACCGGTGCGTGCTGCATTGTTGCGCAAAATGCAGATAGAGCTTGATCGGCCGGGCATGGGTCCCGAAGCGCTGCGTACGCTGTTAGCCCAGATGCGTCCGTCAGAGCTTGGCATGAACGCGGGGAGTAATAGCAAGCCACGAGACGAAGTGCTGGATCGATTCCAGGTCAAACTGCTGACCGAGGGATCGGGGACCCAGATCTTCAGCACGAGTTTTGCGCAGTGGGCTGCGCGTGAAGCTCTGCGGCGGGCCCAGCCACTCACCTTGCTGGTGCGGTTTGCCCCGCGACAGCGGCAGAAGCCGATGGACGAACTGCTCTCGGCGATACAGGCCCGTCCGGAACTCGATTTTGTCGGGTCACTGATCGACGCCGACTTCGGCGCATATTACAACTGGCTGAATCAGCAACGCCTGCCCGGAGCTGAGCAGTCGTCATTCCTGGTTTGGTTTGAAGGGCACGGTCAAGCACTGGCGATTGGCCCTTCGCTGCCTCGGGGCACCGAATCGACATCAGCCGCCGATCTCGGGCAGTTGCTTGCCTGGACTGTTTAACCAGGACTAAGCATCATGCTTCAGAGTCAGATGCCACGAATTTCATGCGTGCAATCGAGAACTACGGAAGAGAGTAAAGAAATGGATCGACGCAAGTTCATAAAACAAACAGGAACACTCATCGCCGGAGCCGCCCTCGCGCCGTATGCGATTCCAGAAAATGGCGCCGAATCGAACACGTCGGCCGGACGGCTTGTTCTCCCGATGAATCGAAAATGGCGTTACAGCCGAAGCTATGTCGAAGGCGGCCACGCAAAAGATTTCGACGACTCCGGTTTTGAGCGTGTCGTGATCCCGCATACGAACATCCGGCTCCCATGGCATGGTTTTGATGAGAAGACTTATGAGTTTGTGTCACTATACCGCCGCCGCTTCAAACTCCCTGCGGAAGCCCGGGAGAAACGCGTTTTCGTCGACTTTGAAGGCGTCATGACGGCTTCAACGGTCTGGATCAACGGAGAGCGCCTCGGAGAATACAAAGGTGGATACACGCCCTTCTCGTTTGAATTGACGTCCCACCTCGACTTCGACGGCGAGAATGTGCTCGCCGTGGATGTCGATTCCACGGAGCGCCCCGATATTCCACCCTTTGGATACGAGATTGACTATCTTACGTTCGGCGGCATCTACCGCGAGGTCTCTCTCCGCGTAGTACCAGCGACGTTTATCGAGAACATCTTCGTGCGGCCGAAGAACGTGCTCACCCAGAGCCCTGCGGTCGATGTTGATTGTTTCGTACAGCATTTGGAAGCCTCGAAAGATCCGCTGACGATCGAAATCGAATTGCTCGACGGCGATCACGTAGTTGCGAAAGCTTCGCTGCCATTGCCACCCTCGGCACCAGAGAACGAGCCGGTCGCACATACGGCACACCTTGAGGGTCTGAACGGAATCAGATTGTGGGATCTGGAGAAACGAAACCTCTACTCTGCCCGGGTGCGCTTGCGCCGCGGAACGCAAGTCGTGGACGAAGACTCCCGCCGTTTCGCCTTCCGTGAGGCCCAATTCACCGATCACGGCTTCGAGCTGAACGGCAAGGTCATCAAGCTGCGCGGGCTCGATCGTCATCAGACCTTTCCCTGGGTCGGGCAGGCCATGCCAGGACGTCCGCAGCGTCGCGACGCGCAGATTCTGCGCAACCAACTCAAGTGCAACATTGTCCGCACCTCGCATTATCCACAGTCGCGTCATTTCCTTGATGCCTGCGACGAAGTCGGCCTTCTGGTTCTGGAAGAGATTCCGGGCTGGCAGCATATCGGAGACGAAGCTTGGCAGAACATTTCCGTCGACAACGTCCGGCGCATGATCCGCCGCGACTGGAACCATCCCTCCATTATCCTGTGGGGAGTGCGCATCAACGAATCGCGGGACAACCATGATTTCTATACGCGCACAAATGCGCTCGCCCATCAACTGGACCCGACTCGCCAGACGGGAGGCATCCGGTACTTCCAGGAGTCGGAATTCCTGGAAGATGTTTTCACCATGAACGACTTCGGTTTTCCGTTAAAACCGCCGAACCATCCGCGGTATTTGAACACGGAATTTCGCTGGGCACACCTATCCCACCAAGACCATCGACCAGGTCGAGCGTCTTACCGAGCATACGATACGGCATGCACGCGTCCACGATCAGTTGGCTTCGAATCCGCAGTATGCCGGCGGCATCGGATGGTGCGCCTTCGATTACAACACGCACGGGAATTTCGGTTCTGGCGATCGAATTTGTTATCACGGTGTCACCGACATCTTCCGCGAACCCAAGCCAGCCGCGGGATTCTACAAGTCGCAGTGCGACCCCGCGGAAGAGATCGTGCTGGAACCGGCTTTTCATTGGGCGCGGGGAGACGCTTCCGTCGGATTCTCGAAGGCGGTCGTCTGCTCCAATTGTGACCATCTAAAGTTCTACATCGACGACAAGCTGATTGCGGAGGTGGACCCGGACCGCAAGCAGTTTGCACACCTTCGGTATGCCCCGTTTGTCCTCGAAATGGGAGAGCTGTTCCACAAATGGGGAGACCTGCGAATCGAGGGCTACATCCAGGGCAAGCAGGTCATTGCGAAACGCCTTTCGGGGAGAGGTGTCGATACGAAGTTCATGCTCCTGCCAGACGACACCGATTTAATTGCCGATGGCGCGGATTCCACCCGGGTTGTTCTACGCGTTACCGACGAATTCGGCGCGGTCCAGCCTTTTGCGAATGACGCGGTCAAGTTTGAATTGGAAGGCCCCGCGGAGATCGTTGGAGATAATCCGTTCTCTTTGATCGGAGGAACTGGAGCGATTTGGATTCGAGCCCAGGAAAGGCCCGGAAAGGTGCGGCTCAAAGCCATCCATCCGTACTTGGGAAGTCAGCAGGTCGAGATCGACATTGCTGGCAGTCCGGAGGAAGCCGTCTAGAAAAGGGCCACACCTAAGCGGAAGCCAGAGTCACCAAAACCGCCCACCCGCGTGCTAAGTGATGGCGCGGTCGAGATGGACATAGCCCCCGTCCACGAAAACATGCTGGCCGGTAATGTGCTGGGCTTTTTCGGATATCAGGAAAACGATCATGGAGGCGAGTTCCTCAGCCGTCGTCATTCTTTTTCCTAAAGGAATGTTGGAGACAATCGTCTGGAGTTTTTGCTTCCGCATTCGGAAAAGTGCCGAGCCATTGGCGGTACATGTCAGTCATCACTTCGGCTGGGACGACTGCATTGACACGAATGCTATACGGCAGGAGTTCGACCGCCCACTCGCGTGTTAACGCCAGGATCGCTCCTTTGGCCGACGCGTAACCCGACGTGCCTCCTTGCCCCGTAATTGCTGTTTTGGAGGCAACATTGAGGATCGATCCCTTGGTGCGCTTCAGGTGGGGCAGGGCATAGTGCGCCATGCTGTAATAGTGCAGCAGATTTCTCTGCAGTGAACCAAGGTATTGCTCAGGACTGCCGTGTTCGAGGCCAACCCGGTCATTGACACCCGCGTTGTTGATCAGCGCGTCCAACTGTCCGAACTCCTGGACCGCGTGTTCCACAGCTTGCAAGCAGTTCACTGCTGAGTCCAACTCAACGCCGATCATCGAACACCGCATCCCGGCCTGCCGCAATTCGTGACGAAGTTTGTCACCTGCCGGCTTGTCGCGATCGACAATGACGGGAATGCCGCCTTCTTCACCAATAAGATGAGCCGTAGCTGCGCCTATGCCTTTGGCTCCGCCAGTGACGAGAACTACCTTATCTTTCAGTTGCAGGTTCATAAGGGGAGGTCTTTAGTCCATAAAACTTCTCTGCATTCCCTCCGAAGATTTTGTCTCGCTGTTCGGAGGAAAAATCGTGCAGGTAGCCTGCGATCAACTGCTTGACGTCGAGATAATCTGCGGCTAACAGACAAACGGGCCAGTCAGAGCCGAACATGAGCCTGTCGGTCCCAAAGGCATCGAATATTACATCCAGGTACGGTGTGAAATCTGTCTGGCGCCACCTTCGCCAGTCCGCTTCCGTGATAAGGCCGGACAACTTGCAATAGACGTTTGGGTTGGCTGCAAGTAACCGGATCTGCTCCGCCCAGGGAGACATCTCGCTCGACCGAATCAGAGGTTTGGCGAGATGGTCGAGGACGAAATGCTGCTGGGGGAATCCTCTCCACCAGTTCGATTGCAGCCGGTAGTTGGCGCGGATAGATGAGGATATCGTAGGTGAACTCAAATTGTTGGAGTTGTCCGATTCCCGTCAGAAAATCCGGGCGCAACATGAATCGGTCGTCAGGTTCCGATTGGACGATGTGCCGGAAGCCAAGCAGTTTATCGAAATGAGAAAAATGCTCGAGTCGTTCCGGCAGATTCGGAGCGCAGAGATCTACCCAGCCCACCACACCCTTGATTTCGTCGAATCGCCCGGCCAAATCCAGCAGAAATGTAGTTTCTGCCTCGGACTGGGCCGCTTGTACTGCGATCGATCCTTCCACGTGGTTCGCATGTAACTGGGGAATCAGATCCTCGGGTAGGAAGTCCCGCTTGAGAACCGACATTTCGTCTGTAATCCATGCATCGCGGCGGGGATCATAGCGCCAAAAGTGCTGATGAGAATCGATGTTCATCGGAGTCCGAGGCTTTCTAGCCGCGCAGGTTCAGGAAGCCTCCATCAAGGGGATAGTCGACTCCGGTGATAAAGCCCGCCTCGTCGGAGCAGAGAAACAGCGCAAGTGCCGCCACTTCGTGAGGCTCTGCCATGCGACCGATAGGCTGCACCTGCGATAACCGCTGGAACATTTCCTGCTCGCGGCCTGGATAGTTCTTGCGTAAATACCCATCAACGAAAGGCGTATGCACCCTCGCCGGCGAAATGCAGTTGCAGCGGATGTTATCTGCCAAATAGTCTTTGGCGACGGAATACGTCATCGCGACCACGGCGCCTTTGCTCGTCGAATATGCGAAGCGGTCAGCCAGTCCCACCGACGCCGCGACCGACGCCATGTTTAGAATAACCCCGCCTCCATTCGTCTTCATGTGGCCGACCGTGGCCAGCATGCAGTTGTAAAAGCCCTTCACATTGACGCGGTAGATCCGGTCGAAATCTTCTTCTGCCGTATTCTCCAGTTTGCCAATGTGCGCAACACCGGCATTATTGACCAGGATGTGGACGCGCGCTTTTTCGAAGATCGGTTGCAATACTGCCTTTACGTGGCCTTGACTTGTAACGTCGCACTCATGGGCGTGCGCGTTTCCGCCAGCCTCTTTTATCTCCCGAATTGCCGCTGCCGCCTGTGCTTGATCGGTATCGAGAACGTGGACAGAAGCACCATTCTGCGCGAAGGTTTCCGCGATTGCCCGGCCAATGCCACTGGCACCGCCGGTAACGACGGCGGCCTTGCCGTCGAGACGGAATGCATCCGACCTCTGATGTTTCAGAGCGAGACTCCTCTTTTCCAGGGAATGAAATCGTCCTGACCTAACAGCTCTGCTTTGGTTCGGACTTCGCCACTAGCCACTCGGACAGCGAAGTCCAGAATCGCGATGCCCGCTCCCTCGACTGTTTTGTTCCCGGTAATGATATCGCCCGTATCAATGTCGATGATGTCTTGCATCCTCTGCGCGAGTGGAGTATTGGTGGAGACCTTGATCACCGGAGCGATGGGATTGCCCGTTGGTGTGCCCAAACCGGTCGTGAACAGCACCACGCTGGCTCCAGCGCCCACTTGAGCGGTGACGCATTCCACGTCGTTTCCCGGCGTGCACTGCAGGTTCAGCCCCGGTTCGCTCGAGTACTCGGGATAATCCAGAACTGCCGTGACCGGCGAAGTTCCTCCTTTTCGTGCGGCTCCCGCAGACTTCATCGCGTCTGTGATCAGCCCGTCTCGAATATTTCCCGGGGAGGGGTTCATGTCAAATCCTGACCGGACGGCTTTTGCCCGAGCAGCGTAATCGCGCATGAGTTGGATAAACCGATCAGATACAGGTTGGCTGACACACCGGTCAATGAGTTCCTGCTCGACCCCGCAGAGTTCGGGAAACTCCGAGAGAATTGTTCTCCCTTTTAGAACTGCCAGCAGGTCAGAAACGTACCCGATGGCAGGATTCGCGGAAATGCCTGAGAATCCATCCGACCCGCCGCATTTCAGTCCTACACACAAGCGCGAGAGGGGCGCCGGCCCACGGCTGGCTTTGTTCGCCTCTACCAGGCCCAGAAACGTGGCATGGATGGCTTCGGTGAGCATTTTGAATTCTGATCCGCTCTGTTGCTGTTCATATATCAGGAGTGGCTTTTTGAAGTCCGGATCACGCCGGAGTATCTGCTCCCGGAGAATGGTTCCCTGCGAGTGCTGACAGCCCAGACTGAGAACCGTTGCCCCAGCTACGTTGGGATGGTGCATATAGCCGGCTATCAGGCCGCAGAGATTGTCGGAGTCTTCCCGCGTACCGCCGCAGCCCCCCTCATGTAGGAGAAACTTGATGCCATCAATATTCTCGAAGACTCTCGGATTTGTGGACTCTAGAGAAGTTTCCCGCAGAATGTCGGGGACAAGTGTGATCGTTTCCCCCTTGCGGTAACGCCGGACCAGTTCTGCCACCTCTCGCCGGTAGATCTTGGGAGGAGCAAATCCCAGCTCTTCTTCGAAAGCCTGTTTCAACACGTCAATGTTTCTGTTTTCGCAAAAGACCAGCGGCACCACGAGCCAGTAATTCCGCGTGCCAACCTGTCCGTCAAGTGCGGTGGTATCCCATAAACGTCCGCTGCCGCCACAGACTGACGTCGGGCAGGGTCCACCGGTATTCGTGAGAACTTTCCCGAAAAGGAGACGTTTCGTGAACAGTATTGCGTGTCGTCAGAATCTCACCAATTTGAATGGGTTCCCGGGCCTTGCCGATCAGAATGCCGTACATGATGACATCGCTTCCGGGTGCAAGGCTCTCGGTTACGAACTTCTGTTTCGCAGGAACGTTGGTTGCCAGCACGAGGTCATGGGAAGAAAAACGAATCCGTTCTCCTTTACGCAGGTCTTGCAGTGCAATTAAGACATTGTCGCGGGCGTCGAGTTTCAGAACAGGATTCGGCATGGTCAATCTCAATGGGCGATTCGAAGCGGCTTGCGAGAACAATTCTCGCATAGTTGGAGCACCAGCGATTGAGTCCGTTGACAGCGGCATCTGGGCAGACTAATTTAAATCCCGTAAAGTAAACGGTTACTTTTCTTCCCGAGATTAGGGAATCCATCGTCAGAGTGGGACAGAGCTGCAGCCGGCAGCAGAAAACGGAGAAACTTTGATCAGACGGCGGGTCTGGCTGCTGAGTGCTGTGCTTTTCCTTGGTCCACTCAACATGGTTTGTCAGGAAAAGACCAAACCTATGCTGGCCGCCACCCCGCCTATGGGCTGGAACAGTTGGGATGGGTATGGGACCACGATTACCGAGGATCAATTCAAAGCCAACGCGGCCTGGTTCGCCAAGCACCTGAAGCCCCAGGGTTGGCAATATGTCGTGGTCGATATGGAATGGTTTGTGACCAACCCAATACCCGAGGGCAACTCCAAAAATTCGCAGTTCAGTCTGGATAGCTACGGGCGTTACACTCCCGCCACAAACCGGTTTCCATCGTCTGTGAAAGATGCGGGGTTCAAGCCCTTGGCGGACTATGTGCATTCTTTAGGGCTGAAATTCGGCATCCACATCCTGCGCGGCATTCCCAAGGAGGCGGTCGAGAAGAACCTGGCTATCGAGGGATCGTCTTTTCACGCGACCGACGCCGCCGACACATCGGAGACCTGCCCGTGGAATCCGGACAACTATGGCCTTGACGCGCGCAAACCCGGCGCCCAAGCCTACTACGATTCGATCGCTCGACTCTATGCAGGTTGGGAAGTCGATTTGATCAAAGTGGACTGCATCGCCAGCCACCCTTACCGAGGCGACGAGATCCGCATGCTTAGCGAAGCCCTGCGGAAGACAGGGCGGCCAATCGTCCTCAGCCTCTCGCCCGGTGCGGCGCCGATCGACAAGATTGACGAGATGCGGCAGTATGCGCAAATGTGGCGCATCTCCGATGACATCTGGGATTTGTGGCACAGCACGGTGTCATACCCGCAAGGGCTGGGCGATCAGTTTGCCAATGTCGACAAATGGGCCGGCCTGTCCCAGCCGGGCCACTGGCCCGACGCCGACATGTTGCCGCTCGGACATCTGGGTCCGGCGCCAGGTTGGGGCAAAGCGCGCGAGACCAGGCTTTCGCACGATGAACAGCGCACCTTGATGACGCTCTGGTGTATCTTTCCCTCGCCGCTGATGATCGGCGGGGAATTGCCCTCTGCGGATGGCTGGACGGTTTCTCTGCTGACGAATCCGGAAGTCATCGCCGTGGATCAGCACTCCTCCGGGAATCATCCGGTGATCAAAACCGATAACTCGGTGGTTTGGCTGGCCAATTCCGACCTCAACGATAAAGACACGCACTTCTTAGCATTGTTCAATGTCGGCGAATCCAGGGCAATACTGCGCTACGACTGGAAGGATTTGGGGCTGGCAGGAAAGGCGTACAGGCCAAGAGATCTTTGGCAACGCAAAGATATGGCCTCTTCGGGTTCAATGGCAGTGACGTTGCCGCCACATGGCAGTGCGCTCTATCGACTGTCTCCAGCCGACAAGTAGGGCGAACCCCGAATCCGGTTCGAATACCACGGGAACGTCGGTAGCTAACTCCACTGAGTTTTGTGAAAGGCGCACGATGCATGTTCCGGCGGCGGAAAAACCTGATCGATCGAATTCGGTGAATAACCAGCACGCGCTGTTTCCCGCCGGCCACCTCGTTCCTTTCATTCTTGTGACGGCCCTGTTCTTCCTCTGGGGAATCCCGAACAACCTGAATGATGTTCTGATTCGCCAGTTCATGAAGTCATTCGCCATCACACGATTTCGGGCTGGACTCGTGCAGTCGGCCTTCTACATGGGCTACTTCTTGCTGGCGATGCCGGCCGCGCTTCTAATGAGGAAGGCAGGCTACAAAAGCGGATTTGTGATTGGCCTGTTGTTATACGGAGGCGGATGCTTTCTGTTCTGGCCCGCTGCTATGGCGGGGAGCTATGGATTCTTCCTCTTCGCGCTGTTTGTGATTGCCAGCGGCCTCTCATTCCTGGAAACGGCGTCCAATCCTTTCATCGCGCAACTGGGCGATCCTGACACGTCAGAAAGGCGTTTGAATTTTTCGCAGGCATTCAACCCGTTTGGAGCGATCTCGGGAGCCCTGATCGGGACGGTATTCATTTTCTCCGGTGTTGAATTGAGTTCGCAGGATATCGCCGCACGCAAGGCTCGAGGTCTGTACGAGGCGTACCTGCGGACGGAGACGCTGCGCGTCATCAAGCCTTATCTGGTGATTGGGGCGGTGGCCATCTTCTGGGCACTGCTCATTCTGCGCACCGAGTTTCCTGCCATTCAAAGCGAACACGAGAGCAGTAGCGGTGACCATGGCCACTTCAAAGAACTTTTTCGCTACCCGCACTTTTTATGGGCAGTCTTGGCGCAGTTTCTCTATGTCGGCGCCCAGGTCGGCACCTGGAGTTACTTCATCCAGTACGTTCAGGAATCCACTCACCAACCGGAGAAAATCGCCGGCTACTTCCTGACTGGCACGCTGGCGGCATTCGGAGTGGGACGATTCGCGTCCGCCTACCTGATGCGCACGATTGCGCCGAATAAATTGATGGGTGCCTACAGCGTCGTCAACATCGTGCTCGTGTCTCTTGGGAGTCGTGTTTCCCGGATGGTTCGGCCTGTGGTGTGTGTTTCTGACCAGTTTCTTCATGTCGCTGATGTTCCCGACCATCTTTGCCCTCGGGCTCAAAGGGCTTGGTCCGAATACGAAAATCGGGGGGTCTCTTTTAGTGATGGCGATCGTCGGAGGCGCGGTTTTGACACCTTTGATGGGACTCATTTCCGAGGCAGCCCATAGTATCTCCGTAGCGTATTTAGTGCCGCTCGTTTCCTACATCGTGATCGCTCTTTATTCTTTCTTCGGGTCAAAGCAGGTGACCGCAACGAGCTAATGAGATTTATCCAGCACGAGGCTTACTTCCATGTCATTCAGGTTTGTACGCGCGTTGCTGGCGATAGCTGCTCTGATACCGCCCGCGGGGTTACTGGCGCAGTCAGTGGATGCAACCGCGCCTACCGCAGCGCAAGATCCGCTCACGATTGACCGCGCATGGCAAAAAGCCAGCGCGAAATACGATGCTCCCCGTACTGCCGTTCTAGAGGGTGTCGATCGCGTAAACGCTGCTGGTCCCTATCGGCCGGACTGGGAATCTCTTCAGAATTACAAAGTGCCCGATTGGTATATGGACGCGAAGTTCGGGATTTTCATCCACTGGGGAGTCTATTCTGTGCCCGCATTTAGCAACGAATGGTATCCGCGTCTGATGTACACCGAGGGCTCCGATGCCTATAAGCACCACATCGCTACTTACGGCACGCAGGACAAATTCGGATACAAGGATTTCACCCCCAGATTCAAAGCGGAGAAGCTCGATCCCTCCGCATGGGCGCGACTGTTCAAGGAAGCAGGCGCGAAATACGTGGTTCCTGTCTTCGAGCATCACGATGGCTTCGCCATGTACGACAGCGGCCTCTCGGACTGGACGGCGGCGAAGATGGGCCCACATCGCGATCTATGGGGAGACCTCGCCAAGGCCGTTCGCGCCGAGGGCCTGCATCTTGGAGCCTCGTCGCATCGTGTGGAACACAATTTCTTCCTGGGAGTCGGGCGCACCATTCCATCCGACATTAATGATCCGAAGTATGCCGATTTTTACGGACCCGCGCACCGCTGGCTCGAAGCCAAGAGAGGCATGCCGCTCTCCAACGATTTCACTTTCGTGTCCAAAGCTTGGACTGACGACTGGCTCGCCCGGTCCGCCGAAATTGTGGAGAAATATCATCCCGACATGATGTATTTCGATTGGTGGATCGGGCAGGCCTCGGTTCGTGAGAACCTCACTAGTTTTGCAGCGTTTTATTACAACCAGTCGGAGAAGTGGGGCGGGCCGATCGGCGTGATCAACTACAAAGACTTCGCGATGGACGAGAAGTCCGCGGTGCTCGATCTGGAGCGCGGACAGCTTGCGGGGATTCGGCCCATCTACTGGCAAACCGACACCTCCATCAGCAACAAGTCCTGGGGTTACATTGAGAACGATACGTTCAAGTCGCCGGAGTTCGTTGTCCACCAGTTGATCGACATCGTGAGCAAGAACGGCAATCTGCTGTTGAACATCGGTCCGCGGTCGGATGGCACGATACCCGACGAAGTGCAACAGGTGCTGCGCGACGTGGGTGCGTGGCTGAAGATGAATGGCGAGGCCATCTACGGTACGCGGGCCTGGCACGTCTACGGGGAAGGTCCGACCAAGGTGACGGAAGGCTCCTTCCATGACACCGATACCATGCCGTACACGGCAGAGGACTTTCGCTTTACCAACAAGGGCGATGCGCTCTACGCGATTGAAATGGGATGGCCCTCCAATCGAGAGGTGGTCATTCATTCGCTCGGTACACTTCCCGGTCAGTCGAAGGTTAGGTCGGTTGCTTTGCTCGGTGGTGACTCCAGCCTAGCATTCGAGCAACAAGAGGATGGTTTGCATATACGACTGCCGGAGCGCCCACCGGGAAAATATGCATTCGCATTTCGTATTGTGTTTAAGTAAGACGCTGGTTCGACTGGGTCGGCGCGTTTTGACTCACGCCGCGGTATTTGGCTGCAAATATTGCGATAAAGCTAACAATAACCGAGCCGAAGTTTGGTTCGGCGGCTCTTTGGATGTGGCCCTCCTCCACAACTATTTTGGCCACGTCGGCGGCGTTTCAATGTACGTAGGGTTGAGGTCGGCGACAGACGCACAGCCGAGCAGACGAAGGGTGCGCTCAACGTCTGCTCGCAGAATCTCGATCGCACGGGCAACCCCCGCCGGCCCCGCCGCGGCTAGTCCATAGGCATAGGCGCGCCCCACCAGAACGGCACGCGCTCCCAGGCACAGGGCCTTGACAATGTCGCTGCCGCGGCGGACACCACCGTCCATCAGCACTTCGATCCGCCCCTTGACGGCGGCGACGACTTCCGGAAGTGCTCGCAGCGTCGCTGAGACGGAATCAAGTTGGCGGCCACCGTGGTTCGACACTACCACCGCCGCCGCGCCCTCATCAATTGCGCGCAAGGCATCGTCACCGGTGAGAAGTCCCTTCACGATGATCGGACCGGACCATAACTCGCGGATCCATCCCAAGTCTTCCCACGTCACCGTGGCCTTCGAGAGAGCGGCGCCAACGTCAACGAGCTCCATCGGGCCCTGGCCGGGGACGACGACGTTCTCCAGCTTCGGCACGCCGCCATCCATAAGAAACGACACCAGCCAGCCGGGGTGAGCCATAATCTCTGGCAGATACGGGATCTTTGCGAACGGCGAAGTGCCCAGAAGTTCCTTCATTCCGTTTCGCGGATCGCGCTCGCGCAGGCCGGCGACGGGTGTATCCACCGTGATCACCAGGGCATTGAAACCGGCGCGACGCGCCCGATCCAGCGCGCCCTCAGCCGCGGCGCGACCGCCCATGAGGTAAAGTTGGTAGAAGACTGGTCCGCTCGACGCCGCTCTGACGTCTTCCATCTTGTGGCCGGAAATGGTGGAAAGGATGTAACCGGTACCTGCTTTTCCGGCTTCGTGAGCCGCTGCCACTTCGCCACCAGGATGCATCAGCCGACTGTAGCCTACCGGAGCCAGCATCGCCGGAAACGAGATTTCGTGTCCGACCACCTGCGTCTTCATGCCACAATTGCCAACTGCAACCGCGCCGCGAGGACGGAACGTAACATCACGGAAAGCGCGGCAATTTTCCGCCAGCGTGATTTCCGCCTCCGCACCGCCATCGAGATAGTCGAATACGGACTTGGGCAAACGATCGTGCGCAATACGGCGCAGATCTTCGATATTGACGACTTGAGAAGAGCTCAGCGTTCGATTTACGCCAGCCATTATCTACCTCTCGTGGCCGTCGCGCAGGAGCCCGCGAGGCTCCCGCCAGCCTGGTTATCTTGATCTGACGACGAGTGTCGAAGTTACCAGAAGAGGCGGGGCGATTGCTACTCTCTCGTTCCGATTAGGCCAGTTTTGAAAGGTGCGTGTCCCAAAGCGATCTGTCGTTAGTCCACGCTATCCATGAAAATAGACTAGTCGTGACTCGATGCCATAGTGGGCTTCCTGGGTTCGCCGGTCGACTCGAAACTGATTCCGGCAAAAGTAGTGCCGGAAGACAATCGCTCACGGATTTTGCCCCGGTTTGGTCCTGCCTGGGTGATGGCAGCCGACAGGCATTCCAAAGCCTGCTCCAGCGAAGTGCCATCCGGCAGGCGGAAAATCCAGGGAATATTCGTTGAAGTGAGCGCGCGATCGGAGGAGATGGCGACGACCGGGAAGAAAGCCTTCACCGCGATTTGTTCGGCCAGATGACTTGAAGGCCGGTCCAGGGCGATCATCGCGAGCACGTGGTCCTGATAAACCGCCTTGACCAGATCGTTCGAGGCCTTGCCCCAGGAAGCATCGGAAGAAATCGGGATCAGCGAAAGATTTAGGCCGTGAGCGTTCAAAGTGCGCAGCCAGCGGGTAATTTCTGGCGAGCTTACGATTTCATCGCCGTGAGGTCCGAACACCCCAATTGTCTGCTGCGGCGCTTTCTGATCAGGTAAGGCTGGGCCGGAGTACCCAACTCCGTTCTCTCCCACGCGAGCATAAGGTTTTTCCATGGTGATGCGGCGGTAAGCGATCGTTCCGTTGTGCACTTGGGCAAGAAACAGGGGCGCTATGTTCTTACAGTTCGGATCGAACACCATCTCCCCAGTCACGCCTTTGTGGGTCTCAATTCCAGTGAGTGCGTCGCGGATGCGGCCTTTGTTCAGGCCAGCGCGGCAGATCGCTTCGAGCAGAATCTGCATCGCATCGTAAGCTAGGGCGGCGAAATGATCCGGCTTCTCGTGAAAGCGCGCTTCGTAGCGGGCGTTGAACTTCAGCCAGCGAGGGTCCGTGCGCGTCGGATCGTAGGGATACACAGCCTCGAAGCCCTCGGCCGCAGGCCCGGCAAGTTTGACGAGGTCGTCACCGATGGTGCGATGGCTGCCAAATACGCGCTGCTTCATTCCCAGTTCCTGCATCTGCTGCAGAATCATCGCAGCCGGGCCGATGTCCGTCCACAGCACGATGGCGTCGACCCGCGAGTCCTCGATGACCTGAAGTTGGCGCCGAAAGTCCGTATCCCCCCGCATGAACTTCTGCTCGATCACTACGGGATGCCCCAGCCGTCGCGACGCGTCGCGGAACTTCAGAACTCCAAACCGGCCATACCGGTCGTTCACCCGCAGGATCGCGACTCGCTTCATTCCCAGTCCGCTGTAGATGTGCCGCGCCAGCGTATAACCCTGCACGCGATCGTCCTGAATATCGGTGAAGTACCATGGGATGATCGTTTCCGGAATCGTTGGATCGGTGGAAGCGCTGTTGATCAGCGGAGTTTCAGCTTTCAGCGTGAGGCGAAGCGCGATGTGGGTGGATTCCGAACTGATGGAGCCGAACATCGCCCAGACCTTATCGTCATAGATCATCCGGACAGCATCGTTCGAGGCCGCGCCCCAGATTGCTGATTCTCTGGAAACGCCGATAGCGCCAGCGCTGCTGTTCTGCCAGTTGTCATAATCGTTATGGGTCACAAGGCGGAATGGTCTGCCGCCGTAACCACCGACCGCATTGGCCTCGTCGATCGCCATAGTAGCGCCGTTCAGCATGCGGTTCCCGAGTACCTGGTCCGGGTGGTCGTAGAGCGGGGCTAGGAAGCCGATTCGAATCTCGCTGAGATCCTTCAAATCCGGATCAGGGATGTCGCGAGCAGCGCCGTTGTACTCGATCAAATCCTGATAGTACTCGTGATAGGGTTTCGTGAACTTCGAAAACGGACGCAAGTCCTCAGGCGCACCCGTATAAGGCTTCAAGGAACGCGGAGTGGGGCGCCCCGGAGGGTTCTTGCCGCAGGGGCATGGGGCGGACACCTGACCCCAGGCCGTGCATGCCAATACAGTCGCTGCGACAGAAACAAGCGCGTGGCGCATAGCGCTACTCCTTCGGCGATTCCTGCCGGAACATGGCAATGGCTTCAATCTCAACTAGCAGATCGGGGCGGCACAGGATGGCTTGAATTCCCGTGGAGGCCGGCAGCGGGTCCATTCCCTGCTCTTTGTAGAACCGCGTGCGCTCTTCATTAAAGACTTGATAGTCGCGCTCGATGTCGCGCAGATAGCAAGTGGTGCGAACGATGTCGTGCCACGTCGCGCCTTCGGAAGCGAGCAGTTTGGTGATGTTGTCGAAGGTACGGCGCATCTGCCCGCGCAGGTCACCGACGTGGACAGTATTGCCGGCGTCATCGATGCTGGCGGTGCCGGAGATCAGCAGGATGGTGAGCCCATTCAGATCAATTCGCATGCCCCGGGAGAACGCGCTGCCGTAGTCATACGCCTCGTTGAGCGCTGAGTGATTGGTGATCGCCCGCTTCACTACCGGCGCCGTTCCCACTTCCGCGAGCAGTTCCTGAACATTCATAATGATGCCTCCTGATTGTTTTACTTTTTGTGCGCTGCGCTGTGCTTGTTCAAAACTTGTGCGGCTTCGATTGAACTCTTCTGCCGAATGCCGTGACTCAACCCCTTGGCGGTCGCAACCCACAGGTCGTCGCCCTGAAAATCGACGCCGAGAATGTAGTTATGCGCGGGCGCGCTCTGTACCGAGATCTTCTTCACGTTTCCCGACACATCGCGCACCAGCATTTCCGGTTTGTGGGTATCGAGCGCCGGGCGGTAGACCGCCCAGTTCACGCCGTCGTAGTAAGCCAGACCTTTATCAGTGGAGAACCAGGCGCGATTGGCGTCGATGCCCTTGATCTGGTTGAGAAAATCGCTAGGCAGGCCGCTGTCCTTCGAGAGGAAGTTGTGCCAGTAGCGGCCGTCGTAGCGGCTTGCTCCGAAATAGGTGGCGACCCACAGGATCTTGTCCACGTAGCTGACCGAAGTCGTGATCTCGTGAATCAAGCCCTGATCCTTCATTAGTACAAGCTCGGTTTCTCCATCCGGATCGTTGTAATCCTTCCAGCGTTCGGTCTGGACGTCGTACTCCAGCACGCCGCCTCCCCAAACCGCGTAATAGACTTTGTCCTCCCCGGGGCTGACCGCGTAGGTCCAGATCTCAAACATCGGCGTGTTGCGTTCGTTAAAGAGCGCCCATTGGCCGGTGCGCGTGTTCAGACGGCTAGCGCCGGCAGCGGTGGCCGTCCAGACGAAATCGCCGCGCACGCCGACTCCGTAGACAATGTCGTTGCTTAGCCCTGAATTTAATTGCGTAAACGTGTCGATGCGGCCCGCCGAAATGCGGCTGAGTCCACCCATCGTGCCGGCCCACACGTCGCCCGTGCGCTTATCGACCGCCAGGGACAGCACTGCCTGGTGCGCCAGTCCGTCTGCAGGGCGATAGACCTTCCATGCGCCGTTTTCGTACAAGCCCAGCCCGTTCTCGGTCCCAGCCCAGATGCGCGTACCGTCCACGAGCACGCAGAAAACATGGTTATCGGGCAGGCCGTTCGCGGTGGTGAAGTTCTCCCAGCGGAACAGGGGCATATCCTGAGCGGAAAGAGCCGAAGCCGCGAAAATCAAAGCGATCGCTGTCAACCAGAGTTTCTTTGTCATAACTTCGTCATAACGTTTTCAAGTACTCAATCAGATCGTTCAATTCGTCTTTGGTCAGATCGTTGCTCACGCCGTGCGTGTCCTTCGGGTTGAACACGGTCCAAATCTCTTCCAGAGATTTCGCTGAGCCATCGTGCAGGTAGGGCGCGGAATACGCCACGTTCGAAAGCTGTGGCACATCGATGACCGGCGAGCGATCGGTCAGCTTGCCGGTGCCAACATCTACTTGTTTCTGATTGGTGCCCTTGGGGCCACTGTGGCAAGTCCCACACTGGTTTGCTTCCTGAATCGGCTTGCCGTTCTTGTACTTCGCCCGCTCGAAAATTGCCTTGCCCCGCTCCTGCGTCGGCGTCAGTTCGCCGTTCTCGAGCCGATACCGGTTGGGGCGATACGGAAGCGAATAGACGAATGTCACCAGATCCGTCAGTTGCTGTTGCGTGAAGCTCTGCGAGCGAAAGAAAAACTTCTCCGTGCGAGGCCCGCACTCCGTCGGCATGTCAGGATTGCCGCCATTCCATTTGAAAGGCTCGGTGCCGGCCAGGTTCTCGAGCGACCGGTTATCGACGATGTCCTTCCCGAAACCATCCGGCTCGAGGTCCCACTGCAGGCCGTCGATAGTGGCGTCAAGATGGCAATTGGCGCACCCGAACTGTCCCTGAAATGCGAACTCTGCCGTATAGAAGAGCCGTTCGCCCCGGCGGAGTGCGTCCACGTTTTTCGGCCCAGCGAGATCGATCGTGGATACGACTTTGTCTGCCGCAGTGTCGATGACGGAGACGTTGTCGTCAAGACGATTGGCGACGTACAGGTGCTTTCCGTCCGGAGAAAGTACAACGCCGCGGGGATTATGGCCGACCGGAATTCTGGAGACCACGTAATCTGCGGACGCCGAAAGATCGTTCACAAAGGGCCCTTGGCGCATCTTCACGGCTCGAAGCAGGCGGGGTATGTCGATCACCGTGACACTTGCCGATCCCGCTGTGGTTAGAAAAATCTTGGACTTGTCAGGCGTGATCGCGATACCCCAAGGCAGCGCGTAGTAGCGGTCGAGTTCGTCAATCGGGATCTGCATGGCCGCCCCTACATCCTGGCCGAACAAGGTGAGCGAGTCTCCAAACACCCACCCATGCTCGACGTGCGCCAGAGGAATCAGATTTTTAGGGCGAAGTTGCGCTGCCACACCGAGCTTCCCGTCAGCGGAGAGCGCAAGGTGAAACACACCCGCGACGTTATGCAGCGGCTTGCGTTCCACGACCGTCTGCCGCGCGGTATCGATCACGGTGATTTCCGAATTCGGTTGAGTACGGAAAGCCCCGGGATTCGGATAGATATGCGTGCAATAAACCCACTTTCCATCTGGAGATATGGCCAGGTAGCTCGCGCCGCGGCCAGCAAGAAGCCGCTTGATCTCCTGGCCGGTCTTGAGATCGATGACCGAAACGTCGCCACTCAGCCGGTTGGCGACGTAGAGTGTTGCTCCGCTCAAGTCGGACACGACGCCGGTCGGTTCAAATCCTGCAGGCAGAGTTTGCACGACCTTCAAGGCCGCCGCATCGATAACGGACACGTTGTCGGACCATGCATTCGTGACGTAGAGCCAATGTCCATCGGGCGACACCGCGATTCCGCGCGGCACGCGGCCTACGGCGACGCTGCCCACAACCTTGCCCGATAGCGCGTCAACCACGCGCACTTCGTCGCTACCCTCGCAGACTACGTAGAGCAGGTGCCCATCCGCAGAAAAAGCCATCTCAAGGGGAGAGAGGTAACGCTCCTTCGTAATTGCTGCCGACTGCTTTGCCGCAGGCTTGGCCCCAACGGCCAGCAGGACCATGGCAAGAATTGCCGTAACTTTCAAGGCCCGCCAAAGTCGCTCGCGGCTTACAGTGCGTGCCAGCATCTACGGCTCCTCCACGATGAGCACGCGGTCGACGGCAAGATTCTCCAGAGTCTGCTCCTGCCCGCTCGGCCAGTGGATCGTGAGCTTGTCCGCCCTTGCAGTGGCCCCTAGGCCGAAATGAATGCGGCCATCGTCCTGGGAGAGATAGCTTGATCCCGCAACCCGCTCGGCGATCTGCCTTCGCCCGCCTGACATCAGCTCCAGGCGCGCACCGATCCCGTCACGATTGCTTTTCTTTCCTTTCAGCTTCACCGTGAGCCAGTGATTCGCGTTCTGCGTGACGTTATGCAGCAGCGTGGCAGGCGCGCCCAGATTCACCACGAAAGCGTCCATCTTGCCGTCATTGTCGTAGTCGGCGAAGCATGCTCCGCGCGAGACCGTCTTCACATCGAGCACAGGGCCAGCTTCCCGCGACACGTCGGCAAACTTGCCGTTGCCCAAGCCGCGAAACAGCGACTGCTCCTGCGGGACGAGGTGAATCAATCCGCCGTGGAAGATCAGAATGTCGAGCCAACCGTCGTTGTCGAAATCGTAGATGCCCGCGCCCCAGCTCGTGTATTGCGCCGTCGCTTGCGATATCCCCGAACTCGGACCGATATCCTCAAATCCGTTCGCCCCCACGTTGTGCATAAGCCGGTTGTACTTGGAATCGGTAACCAGGAGATCAAGGCGGCCGTCTCCATCAATATCGGCGAACACCGGACCCATCGCGGAAGTGCTCTCCCCGTTCTGGCCATAGGCCACGCCCAGGTCGCCGGCGACTTCTTCGAAAGTGCCGTCGTGCTTGTTGCGAAAGAGGAAGTTCTCGGTCTTGTCGTTGGCCACATAGATGTCGGGATAGCCGTCGCCATCGAAATCGGCAGCGGTTACGCCCATCGTGCGGCCCTTGAACGCGCCGATCCCGGACTTGTCCGTCACATCGGTGAAGGTGCCGTTGCAATTGTTGTGGTAGAGCCGGTTGGTGTCGCCGGCGTAGTCGAGCGGGCCGGGATAATTGTCGGCCGCGTAGAAATTCCGGTACTTCGGATCGAACTTCACGTACCGGCCGACGAACAGATCGACGCAGCCGTCGCGATCGTAATCGAGCCAGGCCGAACTGATCGACCAGCCGTCCACTTTGATGCCGGCCTTTGCGGTGACGTCGGTGAACGTCCCGTCGCCATTGTTGTGGTAAAGAATCGCTTTCCCGTAGCCGGTAACAAACAGGTCGATAAAGCCATCGTTATCAAAGTCGGCCGCAATCGCCGCGGTGCCGAAGATGTTTGCGGCCACTCCGGCTTGGTCTGTGACATCAGTGAACGTTCCGTCGCCGTTGTTCTTGTAAAGATGGTTGTGCGGCGGCAACTGCCGGCGGTTGCTTGAGCGGGTAAGGATGCATGCCTTCTTCAAGGGGCTTGCCGCTCACCACGTACAGATCGGGGAAGCCGTCATTGTTGTAATCGAACCAGACACAACCGGACCCCGTGCTTTCCAGCAGGGAACCAAGCCGCTCCGCGCCGAAGCTGTGTGTGAACTGAATGCCTGATTTTGCCGTTGCATCTTCGAACCGGATCGTGTTCGGAGTGCTTGCCAGCGGCGTTTGTGCCCGCAGCAGAGAACTGGACAGTAGCAGTAGTCCGAGAATTCGTGTCCTCACGCTAGTGTCCTCCCGAAGCGCTGTGTGTGGCCGCGCCGGTCATGTCGGCGGGAGTAGTCGATTTCAACAGAATCATCGGAACGGCATTTTCCGGCGCAGTCTCTGGGCCCGCGTGGCACCCGACGCAGACGCGCTGTTCGCCGCGGCGCATCCAGTAAAATCCCGCTTCCCGCTTCAGTGTTTTGCCCGCGGAGTCCAGCAGTTCGATCTGCAACGCTTGTTCTGTGGGCACCTGAACAAAGAATGATCCGTCGCGTTCGACCGGCGCCGTCCCCAGTAGTTTCGCGTTGCCCGCATCATCGCGACCGTAAAGCCGAACCGATTGAATGGACCCTGCCGCAAACTGGTACTTCGACGTATAGGCATTCAGGCAAAGCAGGTTCGCATTGGGCCAGTCATGCAAGCCCGAGGGATGCCGCTTGGGCACGACGTGTGGGCCAAGCACGACCGGTTCGATCACGTTGGCGCCGGGCTCAGCGACAAAGTTGCGCAGTGTGGCGGCATCCGGGCTCCAAATCATCAGTTGAAAAGGCGCTTTCGGATCGGGACGCCAGGGCAGGACCCAGTCGCCGGAAGGTGTTTCGGCGACATCTCCTGCGTATTCTCCGGTGGGAGCAGAAATGAAAACTTCTTGGGCACGAGAGGAAGTAAATCGACTCAGCCCCGAAGCGGAGGCGAACACGATGTCGCCCGAGTTGGTCTCTTTACCCTGATGATGGGCCTTGCCATGGTCGCAGCGGTACGACTCGACCCCGCTGCCGTCGGAAAAGACGGTATAAATCTCAGGCGTCGTCTCGCTTCCCAGCGGATATCCAGCCTCGAACAAAATTCGTCCGTCGCGCAAAACGTCTGTGGGCAGGACGTTCGCAGGGCCATAAGTGAGCGGCAGCGATTTCCCGCCTCCCAGATCCCCGGCTTCGATCACAAGTCGCCCTGCACTCTGGCACGCATACACAAGGCGGTCTTCGGGCAGATAGAAAGGCCGAATGCAGGACTCAGAACCGGAGGTCACGCGCCGAGCTTCTCCGCCCGCCAGGGAAACCTCCCAAATTTGCCACGGATCCTGATTCGTTCGCCTCCCGGCGAACAGAACGTGCTGCCCGTCAAACGATACTGCGGGATCGGCTGAAGCTGCGAATTCGGCAACGAGCGGGCGTTTACCGCCAGAGTCACGCAGAAAGATGGTTGCGCTGGAAGGGAAACGATCCCTGCCTTGCATCCAGGCGAGCGGCTCATAACGTGTCGCGACGGTATACAAGAACGCGGTGGAATCGCTCGGCGCCGCCGTCCCGCCATGACCAATCGTCGGCAGAGAAACGATCGACAGGAAGAGCATCGTCAGAGAAACGACCAGAAGCGTAATTCCGCTCGTCAGGATGGATCGCTGGGGCACTAATCCGTTCCTCCCACGGCGAAGAGTCGTGGACGGAATTGCCTGGCCGCTTGCTGAATCTCCAAATATGGTTGAAGGTCATCCATCATCTCGCGAAATTCCCGAAAGGTCAGCGACTGGTTTCCATCACTCAATGCCTCCTCGGGATGAGGATGCACTTCCACGAGCAGACCGTCGGCGCCCACCACCGCCGCAGCTCGGGCCAGGGCCGGCACCAGACAACGGATTCCCGCCGCGTGACTGGGATCCACGATCACCGGCAGGTGCGACACGGTCTTCAGCACGGGCACGGCAGCAATGTCCAGCGTGTTGCGTGTTGCAGTTTCAAAAGTCCGAATGCCGCGTTCGCAAAGGATGATCTGCGGATTGCCCGCGAGCGCAACCACCTGCGCCGACCGAAGCAGTTCCTCGAGAGTTGCGGTCATCCCGCGCTTTAGTAGCACCGGGCGACCGCACGTGCCGAGCGCTTCCAGCAACGCATAATTCTCCATGCTCCGCGTTCCCACCTGCATGACGTCGGCATATTCGGCGATCAGTTCGACATCTTCCTCGCTCATGACCTCGGTGACGATTGCCAGCCCCGTCGCTTCCCGTGCCTTGCGCAGAAGTTTGAGACCTTCCACGCCCAACCCTTGAAAGGCGTACGGCGAAGAGCGAGGCTTATACGCTCCGCCGCGCAACATTCGGGCGCCGGCCGCGGCCACGGCTTCGGCTGTCCGCAGCAATTGGTCTTCGGATTCCACAGCACACGGACCGGCCATCACCACGAAATCGTTTCCGCCGACCTCGATGTCGCGCACTTGAACGAGCGTGCGGAAGCCGGTATCTGCGTCGGTTCTTGCGACGAGGTCGAAGCAGGAGAACTGCCCGTTCCATTTTGGATTCATGAGCGTCGTCATTTTAGTAAGCCGCGACTGCCGCAGCATTAGCCGGAATCTACTAGCGCCAAGTCAACGAACACGCCAAGTCGCTCGCATGCTGACCCTAAGTTGTTTGTATCGAAGGGGAAGGAGAATGCTTGTGATTTCAATCACGGTACAGCGCGACGGAGCGCACAATTCGCGTCGCACAAGGAATGGGGAAAGATAGGAGTGGAGAAATGGCCGGCCGCGACGTTAGGTCAGCCTACTTGGTTGCATCTTGTATCGTGAAGTCCGCAGTTCCAACCTTCACGATAGTGCCGCGAGGCTGAGGCTTGGGTTCTTTGTCTTCTTGTGGCTTGCCGGTCCTGTCCGGCGCAGGTGCGGGCGCCACCAATGGCGCAGGCTTTTCCATCCAAACTCCGTACACCCGGCCACCATATGCCGCCAGGCCGGTGTAATCACCGAAAAAGACGCCGCTGGCTTCGAACGGTTCGTCGGTCCAGGCATAGTTGGCGAAGCTGCGTGCGCCGTCAGTCGAGCGCGCCAGGACCACAATCTGCTTTTTGCCGGTTGGATCGCCTCGGCGATCGTAAAAAAGAACGTCGACCGAACCGTCGGTCGGGTCCACCGCCAGCGACTGAAAGAACTGCTCGGCCCCGTTGTGGACAGGATCGTTGTTCACTCGCGCGGCCTCGCTCCAGCGCTCGCCTCCGTCGACTGAAGTCGCGAGGAAAACGTCCAGGTCGCCGTTGCGATAGTCGCTCCAGGTGACGTACAGGCGCTTACTTTTCGGATCGATAGCAATCTGCGGAAAGCCGTTGGCTCGCTGGAGCCCTTCTACTGCAAACATGATGGGCGCCGTGTGAATGATGGCTCGGGCGCGGGAAAAACTCATCCCGCCATCACGTGAAATGGCCAGCATGATCTCGTCATCCTGGCTCCAGATGGCATAGAGCCTGCCATCGGGGGCGACCACGCCAGAGAATCCTTCGGCGGCTCCGTTGTCATCTCGCGGCAGGCCGGGATGCGCGTCGATCTCGATCGGCGTCGACCATGTCTTACCGTCATCGGTGGAGCGCGCCAGCATCATCTGTGAGTCCGTTAATCTCCACCGGGTCCAGCCGATATAGAGATTTCCCGCAAAGCGGCTTTTCGTGTTGTCGGCGACGATATAAGGCTTGTCTTCGAACGGGATCCCGGGTGCGGTCGACTGCTCCGCCACAGGAACGTGATCCGCCTCCCACGTCTTTCCTCCGTCGAGCGCGCGGCGTACAAAGATTCCGTTGCGCGTCGCTCCATGCGCCCAGTAGTTGGTCGTGCCCAGCTTGTCGAAAGCGATATAGCAAATGATGGGGTGTCCCTGATTATCGAAGGCCACAGAGACATCGCCTGAGACGCGATAGTTCTTGGCTTCCACGTCCTCGGCTATCTGCCAGGTACGGCCGGCGTCTTGCGAATATGCGGCGTGCGCGTTGTCCTGAAAAACTGCGACTACCTGCTGCGGATTCGCGGGATTTACTGCGATCCCTGGCTCGGTGAAAGCGCCCGGCGTGGGAGTAAGTGGGAACACTTGTGCCTGCGGCGCCTTGGGCAAGTCCTGACCACACAAGAGTTGGGGCATGGTCATCCACACTGCACAAGTGATCCACAATCCGATTCGGTGAACTGGTCGGTCCAGCAGCATTCGACTCCTCTAGGGTTTGCGATCAGTTAATGTGTGGTTACGCGAGATCTTCAGCACAGAGTGCCGCGCCGCCGGCGATTCCCGCATCCGCCCCGTAGTAAGCCATCACCAGCGGGATCTCGGATGCCCGCGGATTCACGCACCAATCCGGAAGCCGGGTCTTGATCTCATCAAAAAACGGTTTAAGCATCGCTGCCACGCCGCCGCCCATCACCAGAACGTCAGGATCCAGCAAATCAACAATATTGCCGAGCCAGGCCGTAAGCAGTTCCACCGTTTCCTGAAGAACTTCTCTCGCCAACGGATCGCCCGCAGCATAAGCCTGACCGACCATTTCGCTGGTGACAGCGGCCATATCTTGATGTGCCAAGTCGAGAATGCTTGCGCCGCGAGAAGGAGCAGCAGAGATCTTGGCTCGAGCCCGTGCTCCGATCGCCGGGCCCGCGGCCAGTATCTCGATGCAGCCGTGCTTGCCGCATCCGCAAACCGGGCCGCGATAATCGATGCTGACGTGCCCGCCCTCGCCGGCCGCGCCCGTGTGACCGTGGTAGATCTTCCCGTCGAATACGATTCCGGTGCCGATCCCGGTTCCGATGGTCGCGTAGAAAACATAACGAAATCCCCGCGCTGCTCCCCAGATAGTTTCCGCCAGCGCCGCAGCGTTCGCATCATTGTCGAGTTTGACCAGTAATTGGTAGTGCTTCGCCACTTCCTCAGCCAGCGGGAAATTCCGCCAGCAGGGAAGATTGGGCGGATTGAGGACCACCCCGGCCTTCGGATCCAACGGCCCCGGCGCACAAATGCCGATACTCTGCAACCGGCCCTCTGCCGTCGCCGACGACGCCAAAATATCAATCGCATCGGTGACGGCCTGCAGCGCACCCGTTGCCCCAGCGTTGGTTACCATGGGCTTGCGCGCTTGTGCGAGTATCTTGCCCGCGTGGTCGACCAGACCCACCGCAACTTTGGTGCCGCCAATATCGACACCGAGAACCAGGCCTTTCCCCATCGCTGCATGGATCATGGCTTCGTCGCCGTCTGCGTTAATGCAGAGTACTGCACCTTGATTGTTTTGATCTCGTATGGTTTGGTGTGTACTGTAACGCCATCGTTCTGTACGGGAAGGCTGCCCATCGGCTTTTCCATCAAGTCGGTCTCAGCTGCCGTCTGCGCTCCCGGAGGAATCTGCAGTTGAGCCTCCCCGTCTTTGCCCGCCCATTCATAGAAACGCAGAACCAGCGCGTCCTCGTCCTCAGCTTTCTTAAGTGCGGTGAGGATGATGTTCTCCGGCCGGGCCTGCACAAAAGAATGCTCCGGCGCGAGCTCTCCTTCATGCTTTCCGACCGGCATGGAAATCAATTTGTAGTTCAGTTCATAACCACGGCGGATGGTGAGGGCGTTCTTCCAGCCTCCGCCATGCGGGTAGAGGGCGTAGGTGAATTCGTGATGGCCTTCGTCTGCATGAGGATCAGGCCACTCCGGCGAGCGCAGCAGCGAGAGACGAAGCACGTTGCCTTTGGCGTCGTATCCGTACTTGCAGTCGTTGAGCAGGCTAAACCCATGCTTCGAATCGGAAATGTCGGCCCAGCGGTATGCCGGCACTTCGAACTGGGCCTGTTCCGCGGGAGTATTTCGCGTCGTCGGGCGTTCCACCGAGCCAAACGGAATTTCGTAGGCCGCATTGTCGCTGTGGGCGCTCACAGGAAACGCAACTTTTAGCAGAATGTGCTTTTCATGCCACTCCGCTTGCATCTTCACGTCAACCCGCGAGGCGCCTGCGTACAAAACAATGTCCCGCACGAACGTCGAATTCTGGAAATGGTTCTTAACCTGGATGATAGCCCGCAGCGGTCCGCTCTCGACCAGTTTCACTTCATCGGCTTTGTCCAAATCCCAGTGCTGCTTCTCGAAATCCGCATCGATGTTCCAGGCATCCCACTGTTTGGGCTTGTCGACGAAGGTCTGCAACAGATTTCCGCAGGTCGAGGTTTTCGGCCCACCAGTGTCCGTTTCTGCGGGAGCCAGCGCCTCCGTCCCGCTACGCTTGTCGAACAAACTCGTCATGCATCCGCTCTGCGGATCGATCTTCACGCGGATGAACTCGTTCTCCAGCGTGTCGGCGGAAGCCTTGAGCAAGGAATGGATTGCCGGTGCGCTCGCAGCCGCCCGCACGAAATAAGTCTTGTATCCAAGCGACGGCGTATTCGATAAAAGCAGCAGCCGCGCACGGTGCGTTTCGGGATCGAGTGAGAGCAACTGCGACTCGGCGGCCTTGCCATTTGAATCCACGACCTCTACTTGCTTAGCCGGCGCCGGCAGTTGCGCCTCAACCTCAGTGACCTCGGATGCGTGGCCAGGAGAGCGAATTGAAGATCATGAGCGGGACACCCTCGCCCTTCGTGTTCACGTGCGCGGCAATCTCCCGCAGCGAGCCTAGTGCAACGTCGTTCGCGAACCGGTCCACATTCTCCAGATTTCGTTTGGCATCCAGATAATTCACCGCGATCCCTGATCCCGGCATGATGTCGTGGAAGTGGTCAAACAGAAGATTCTTCCAGGTGTCTTCCATCCCCTCCTGCGGATAAGCGCGCCCATAGAGCGCAGCCAGCGAAGAAAACTTCTCCGCGTTCAGGACCAGTTCCTCCGCGCGCCGAATTCTGCGCTTGGTCTCGGCCTGCGTGGTGAACACTCCACGGTGATACTGGAAATAGAGTTCGCCATCCCATGTGGGAACCTGCATGCTCGGCAGTTTCTTCTCCAGATCGCTAAAGAACTCGCTGGCGAAACTGAACTGCACCTTCGGAAACACGGTGTCCGGAGCTCTGAGCTGATCGGCATGATCCAGCATGACCCGCGTCGGCCCGCCGCCATGGTCGCCAACGCCGTACAGGTGCATCATCTCGGGACGGTCGGTGAGCTTCGGCCCGTAGATCGAAGGCATCCAGACCGAGAGGTCGCGGCCGAGCTGATCGGCATCGATGCCACCAGCGTAATCGCGTGGGAAGTAAGTGAGCAGGCGGCTGCCGTCCGGCGCCTGCCACCAGAAAAGTTTGTAAGGGAAGGTGGTGAATTCGTGCGCCCAGAGCAGCTTTTGCGTCACGAAATAATCCATCCCCGACTTCTTATAGATCTGCGGAAGCTGGTAGTTGTAGCCAAACGAATCGGGATTCCACCCGATCTTCACATCCACGCCAAAGTTCTTCTGAAAGTACCGTTTGCCCACCAGAATCTGCCGCACCAGAGATTCGCCATCCGGCATATTCAGGTCCGGCTCGACCCACATGCCGCCGATGATCTCCCATCTCCCTTCCTTGACACGTTGCTGAATTTCCTTGAACAGGTCGGGATACTTTTCCTGCATCCACTCAAAGGTCCGTGCCGACGACATGGTGAACTTGAAGTCAGGATATTCGCGCATTAAGTCGAGCACGCTTCGAAACGTGTTACGCACGACTTCCACAGTTTCGGTCCACGGCCACAGCCACGCCATGTCGATATGCGAATTGCCGACGGCGCGAATAGTGAACTGCTGCAGCCAGGGCTTGAGCATCTCCAGCTTGGCATGCGCCGCCTTCAGAGAAGCATCGAACCCGGCTTGATCGCCTCGCTCCAGCGGAGAGAAGTCAATCGCCTTCACGGCCGCATCCAGTTCCTGCTCGCGCTGGGCTTTTCCATCTTCGTACGCGGCAATCAACGGGCGGGCAGCGAGAATCTCCATGCGCAGCAATCCCGGATCTGGCCGTGTGTGCGGAGGTTCCACAATGAGCTCGCTGTGAAAGAACTCAGATTGCACATCGTCTCCCGCTACCACACGTGCCGCTACCAGAAACCTCTGCCCTGGCTGCGCGTTCTCCGACAACAGGACTGGAAGGATATTGTCGTCGTCCCCGCGATACAGAATCCCTCCGTTTGAGAAGACTGTAATCATCAGGCTGCCCTGACTGCCGAAGCGCAGATCCAATAGAACGCGCGAACCTTGCGTGGCGTATCCGTTGACTTTCTCCGGAATCTGTACCCAACGCCGGAACACGCGGGTTCCCGTCCAGTGCTCCTCGTTCGCGTGCCCTCCGCCCGGCCCCGACACGTTCTTCACTGTGAAAGTGCTCCAGTCGGAGTCGCTCAAACCGGGATCATCAGGGTGCGGAACGTCGGCATGGGAACGCCATTCCGACTCGCCCTGCCTTAACAGCGACTGCAACCGGTCAAGCGTAGTTTTAGAAGGATCGCCAGAACTCTGGGAAAACCCGAAATTCGAGCACAAAGCAACCATGAGCAAGCCGAGGAGGGCAGAACGCTTCATCGAACAAGTCACCTTTCGAGGAGAGTTAAAAAATCAAAGTAGCGACCTGAACAAGCAAACCAAGATATCACTCAGGGCTGGTAGAGTCCTAAGTTGTTGATTCTACAGCTCCGGTGCGCCGCCCGGAGAAACGGCGCAAATTTGTGATTCCTTCTATCCAAATTATTCATCGAAGTCATTACGCAAGTGAGTTGACGGTTTTGGCTGCTCAACTTATGATGCATACTCGAATGTCGGATTGCCTCAATCTCGCCGCCATGTGCTGTTGTACTTGTTGTTGTTGTGCATGCGTGTGCACTGGCGCGGGGAGGCTGCTGACCTAAGAATAATTTCTTAATCCAAGCACTCATACCCACCGCCAGACCAACTGGCGGTGGGTTTTTGTTTTATGGCGAGTTTTCTATGACGACCACAGCAAAAGAAACGAAAGCGCAGCGCGTCGAGCGTCTCAAGCGCGCCAAGAACCCTTGGGAGGGCCTGCACGAAATTCGCCGTTTCGCGCGCGAGGGTTTCGGTTCCATCCCGCCCGAATGGATCGGCACCTATTTCCGCTGGTGGGGTGTTTACACGCAGGGCGACGGCGCCGGCGTAACCGGCGGGCAAGGCGGCGAAGGCCGCGCCCTCCAGAGATTCATGGTGCGCATCCGCATTCCCAATGGCATTGTTAATTCCCGCCAGCTTCGCGCCCTCGCCGACCTCACCCGCCTTCACGCCAACGGAATCGCCGACCTAACGGTTCGTCAGAATATTCAATTGCATTGGGTCACCATCGAATCTCTCCCGGAGGTGCTAGATGGCCTCTGGCAAGTGGGATTGAATACGACCGGAGCGTGCGGCGATGTCGTCCGCAACGTCACCGGCTGCCCGGTTGCCGGCGTCGATGCCGATGAAATTTGCGATGCCTCGCCGTTGGTGCTCGAAGCCTCGCGGCTGCTGGCGGGAAACGCCGAGTTCTACAACCTGCCGCGCAAATTCAAGATTTCGATCGCGGGATGCCACTCCTGGTGCTCCTATCCCGAGATTAACGACATCGGTCTGACGGCGATCACTCGCATGATTGGCGGAAAGCCGGAAGTTGGCTTCTCGCTGCGTGTTGCTGGCGGACTTTCAACCGAACCTTATCTCGGCGCCCGTCTGAACGCCTTCATTCGCTGGAACCAGGTCCTGCCGGTGATTAAGGGAATTACCGAACTGTTCCGCGATTCCGACGTGCTGCGGGAACACCGAGAGCGCGCCCGCTTGAAATTTCTCTTCCTGCGCCACGGATGGACCGCCGAGCGCTTCCTTGCCGAATTGCAGGATCGCATCGGGTTCAAGCTCGACCCCGCAGTGGAAGAGCATGCGCCCGAAGACGTCTACCGCGACCACATTGGCATTCATGCGCAGAAGCAATCGGGTCTCTCGTACGTTGGAGCGGTCGCTCTGCGGGGACGAATCACAGCCGACCAGATGCGTGCTGCTGCCGATCTTGCCGAGCGCTTTGCCACCGGCGAATTGCGCGCCACCAATATGCAGAACCTGCTTGTCGTGAATGTGCCCACCATCAACGCCGGCGCGTTGGCGAAAGAACTCGACGCCATCGGCCTGCGAGTGGGCGGGTCATCGTTCGCACGCGGCACTGTGGCCTGCAGCGGCACGGAATTCTGCAAACTGGCGATTACGGAAACGAAAAGCTTCTCACGCTGGCTGGTCGAGGAACTGGAAGAACGACTGCCCGGCTTCGATCAGCACCTCAAGCTGCACGTCACCGGCTGTCCCAACAGTTGCGGACAACACTGGATCGCCGACATCGGCATTGAAGGCAAAAAGATCAAAGTCCGCGACCGGATGGTGGATGCCTACTACTTTTGCGTGGGCGGCGCGCTCGGACTGCATCAATCTACGGCGCGGCCCGTCGGATATCGCTGTGCCGCCACTGAGGTGCCGGATGCGCTCGAGCGCCTGCTTGGCCAGTATCTGGCCCTGCGCGAGCCGGGTGAAAATCTGCGCCGGTTTTTTGCCCGCCATAACGATACGCAATTACGCGAATTTCTCGCCGGCGAACTCGTGCCGGCCGCGGCTCGCGATCTGCCCTCCCCGCAGAATCTGTCGCAAGTAGGAGTGATCGGTGACTAACTTGTTTCCCATGTTCTTGAAACTCGAAGGCCGGCAATGCCTCGTGGTGGGTGCCGGCAAAGTTGGCGAGCCCAAGATCGCTGGCCTCCTTGACACGGGCGCGCGAATCCGGGTAGTTGCCCTCGACGCCAGCCCTGCGGTTCGCGAGTGGGCGCGCGCCGGAAGGATCGAACTCGACCTGCGCGCCTTCTCGCCCGAGGATCTGGACGGTGCTTTTCTAGCAGTCGTCGCGTCCTCACGCAGCCTGAACGAGCTCATCTATCACGAAGCGCAACGTCGCGGAGTGCTTTGCAACATAGTGGACGTTCCCGATCTCTGCGACTTCTTCTATCCCGCAGTGGTACGCCGCGGCGATCTGCAGATCGCAGTTTCGACGGCCGGTCAAAGTCCATCGCTGGCCCAGCAAATACGCCAGCAACTGGAAAAGCAATTCGGTCCCGGATACGCCGAGTGGGTGGCGGAACTTGGCGAGACGAGAAAGCTAATCCTAGCCAGCGACCTCGATAAGGAACGCAAACTCGACCTGCTCCATTCTCTCGCCAGCCGGGAGGCCTTCGAGGCGGCTCTGGCCGAGGCGTCCGAACTGGTCGCCGATGGGGAGCGTAAATGAAGGGCAAAGTCTATCTGGTCGGCGCGGGCCCTGGTGATCCGGAGTTGCTTACCCTGAAGGCACTACGACTGCTGCGCACCGCCGAAGCCGTTTTGCACGATGACCTGGTTGCGCCAGAGATTTTGAATCTCATTCCTCCGGCGGCGCAGATGCACAACGTCGGCAAACGCTGCGGTAAGAAGAAAATTCTGCAAGGTGAAATCAACTTTCTGATGGTGGCGCTTGCGGAGTCCGGAGTGAATGTGGTTCGGCTCAAGAGCGGTGATCCCCTGATTTTCGGCCGGGCGGGCGAAGAAATCGACACGCTGCGCCAGGCCAACGTGCCCTATGAAATCGTGCCGGGCGTCACCGCTGCTCTCGGTGCGGCAGCCGCAGCGCAGATTCCGCTCACGCATCGCCGGAATTCTTCCGCGGTTGTGTTCATCACTGCGCACCAGGCCGCCGCGAGTAATGAAGCCAACTGGAGCAAGCTGGCCGGCAGCGGTGCGACGCTCGTCATCTATATGCCGGGACAGAACTACTCTGAAATCGCTGCGAAGCTTATCGCCGCCGGACTCGAGAGCGAAACTCCGTGCGCCATCATTTCACGGGCCACCACCCGGCAGCAGCGCACTCACAGCACCACCATCGCCGATTTAACCCGCGCACCACAGCTGGCTGCTCCGACATTGCTGGTGGTTGGGGAAGTTGCGCGCTTTGCCGATCCGGTGGCCGCAGCTCAGGAATTCGTAGTCCCCACCGAACCTTCTGGAATCGATAACGCCGCGTACGCGGCATTGTTAGCCGATTCATTTCATGAACCAGAAGTCGGGGAACTGGACTTCGGAACGAGCGAGGAACCCGTCGCGTGAAAGACCAATTCAAAAACCAGATCGCCGATGTACAGACCGCGGCTGACGCATGGAGCCCGCAGCACGCCCTTACCTGGGCATTCGAGACGTTTGGCGATAGGGTAGCCATTTCCTCGGCCTTCGGCGCCGAGGGCATGGTCCTTATCGACATGGCTTCTCGCGCGCGCCGCGACTTCCGCCTCTTTACCGTCGATACCGAATTCCTTTTTCCCGAGACCTACAGTTTGATGGACCGCATTGAAGAGAAGTACGGCATCACGATCGAGAAGGCGTATTCGGTCCTTTCCCCAGAAGAGCAAGAACGCGAACACGGTTCGGCGTTGTGGACGCGCGATCCCGATCTATGCTGCAACCTGCGCAAAGTCGAACCGCTGCGCCGCAAACTGGGCGAGCTGAGTGCCTGGATCACCAGCATCCGCCACGATCAGACCTCGGCACGCGCCGGCGCACGCAGAATCGAATGGGACGCCAAATTTGGACTCGTAAAGATCAATCCCATCGTCGATTGGACGTCAAAGCAGGTGTGGCGATACATCCACGATCATGACGTGCCCTATAACACGCTTCATGATCAGGATTATCCCAGCATCGGCTGCACGCATTGCACGCGCGCCGTCAGAGCGGGAGAAGATCCGCGCGCCGGGCGTTGGCCGGGTTTCGCCAAGACCGAGTGCGGGTTGCACATCATCGCGCCCGCGCCCGACCCGACTCTAGCGGTTGGGTCGAAGTCCGCCGAATTCGACTGACCCATTACGCATTTAGCCGGCCTGGCAGAACGCGCTGGAAATCCCTCCCCAGTCGCGTGCCGGCTCTACCTGCGGGAAAAAGATTCCGTGGAGGCGCCGTATCGACTCGTCTACCTTCGACTCTTCCACCAGAAACGAGATCGTTCGGTCCGAGGCTCCCTGGCATACCACGCGCACATCCATATCAGACACGGCCGCAAAGACGCGGCTGGCGACCTCGGGTTGTCGTCGAATGTTTTCGCCAACCAGGCAGACCAAAGCCTTGTGATTCTCCCATCGCATCTCGGCCACGCCCTGAAGGTCGGCGGCAATTCCCGGCAAAGACGCCGTCGAGCCCACCAGCAACCAAACGCGCCCAAGCGACGCCGCCATGACGTCGACCGAACAGGCGTGCTGATCGAACGCCGCATACACTGCGCCGAGCAGGTCTGCGCCGACTCCTTGCGGCGCTTGAATTTCGACTGCAGCGACCTTCCGCTTCGCGGTAATCGCGCTGACCGTGTTGCCCGTTCTCGCCTGCGCCACGATCTCCGTGCCTTCGCCCCCCGGTCGGCACGAATTCAGAACATATACGGGAATGTTTTCCCGCATCGCCGGAGCCAGCGTCGCCGGATGCAGAACCTTCGCACCAAAGTGCGCCAACTCCGCCGCCTCATCAAAACTCATTTTGCGGATTACCTGCGCCTCCGGACACACCTTCGGATCGGTGGTCATGATGCCATCGACGTCGGTCCAGATTTCGACGCGCGAAGCACCCAGTGCCGCTCCCACGATCGCAGCGCTGTAATCGGACCCGCCTCGGCCCAGAGTCGTAGGAACTCCATCGCACGTGGACGCGATAAACCCGCCCATCACCGGCACGCTCACGGACTCGAGCAACGGACTCACTGCGTCTTGCAGTCGCTCGTTCGTCGGTTCCCATACCGGATTGGCTTGGCCGTGCCGAGCGTCGGTGACGATGCAGTTTCGCGCGTCGACATGCGTGGCGCGGACTCCGGCTTCGCAAAGGGCTGCCGTGACCAGTTTGCTGGAGAGACATTCCCCGAAGCCGAGCAAGTGATCCTGCGATCGCAGGTCGAGTTGGCGGGACGCTTCCAGACCGTGCAACAGCGATTCCAGGCCCTGAAATTCACCTCGCAACTCGCGATCAAAGGGGCCATGAGGAGCGCCGCCGACCAGTTCGTCTGCCATCTGCTCGTGGCGAACATAAATGTTTCGCACCGTGGCCAGCGCCGAACCGAGATGGCCCCCGGCCGCGGCCTGCCCAGCTTCGAGCAATTGGTCGGTGACCCTTGCCAGAGCGCTGACCACGATCACTGGCTGCGAACCGATTCGGCTCTTCACAATGCCGATCAGCCGGCGGATGGCGTTCGCATCTTCCACCGACGTGCCTCCAAACTTCATCACCACCACGTCGTCGCCTCGCTCGAATCTGCTTTGTCGCTGTGCTCCGCTCATATTCGTAGAACTCCGTTCTCGATTTCGCGCAAGAAAAAACCCACCGCCAGATCGCTTCTGGCGGTGGGTTCGGTTGAACTTACTTTACGAGTGCTCTACTTCATCCGATCCCGTCCTCCAGAAGACACGTAATTCGTGTCGACATGCCTGTGCCTGTCGATGTAATTCGCTTCGCCTTCTGGATAACGGTATTCATTGAATGCGTGTTCGGAGGTACGACGATCCGCGTTCAGCGTACTCCACCCGGTTCTCGACTAGAAATCAAAAATTCCGATGGGAGGAATCCAGATTTCCGATACGAGAATTGAAAGAGTCAAGAATCGGCTTTCTTTCCAGCACCGGTGATCTGCCGCAGAAGCGCAATGAACGTCGTTGTGGCCACGGAAAGCGTTCGATCACGCCGGTAAGCAAGTCCTAACTCGCGGTACAGTTCCACGTCTTCCAGATCAATCAACTTGACCCGGCCGGCATCAACTTCATCCCGTGCAAAAGCGGTGCTGATCAGCGACACCCCGAGATCCGCCGCCACAAAGCTCTTAATCATACCGATGCTGGGCAGTTCCATTCGTACTTGAAGTTCCGCGCTGTAAGGACGAAAGATCTTGTCCAGCAGCCTTCGCGTGTGACCGGTCTTTGGAAAAAGTAACGGATGCTTGACAACCTCGCTCACCGGCACTGCCTTGTGCTTGGCCAGCGGATTTTTTGGGCTGACCATCAACATCAGCTTGTCGCGAAAAATGGGCTGAATCTTCAGGCTTGGCGACGTGATGGGTAGAGTAAGAACTCCTACCTCTACCTGCCCGTTCTCCAGTTTTTCCACGATTTTGTAGCTGAAATTCCGATAGATGCTGATCTGTACTATGGGATAGCGTCGGCAGTACTCCCCGAAAACCTCGGGCAAAACGTACAGGCACGTCGCTTCGTTAGCGCCAACGCGCAGCGTGCCTCTGGGCGTTCCGCTATGATCGGCGACCGCCACCAACGACTCGTCCCGCAGACTCTTCAGGCGCTCGGCGTACTCGTAGAAAACCTGCCCCGCCGGGGTCAACTTGACCGTCTTTCCCGACCGGTCGAGAAGACGGTCGCCGTACTCCTGCTCCAGTTGCCGGATTTGCGCGCTGACCGCCGACTGCGAGCGAAATACTTTCTCGCCCGCACGCGAGAAACTGCCCTGTCTGGCTACTTCCAGGAACGTGATGAGTTGATCAAAATCCATGGCGTGAGCGAATTATAGCGGACTCAGCCGGGGCCAGGGTTGACTAACCGGCAGCAATCCAACGATGTCGTCCTCGAAAATTCTTATGGTCGGTATCAAAATTCTTAATCGCTCCGCCCTGGGTGAAACCGGCTTGCGAATCCCGATCACAACTGACGAGTCCAAGGTAATATGAATGCGCGGGCATCATGATTCAACTCTCAGACATTCGAACCGCGTTATCCAGAATTCGCTCGGACATTCGGGTCTCGCCATGCACCCCGTCCGAGACCTTCTCCGGCCTTACCAACAATTCCATCTTCCTCAAACTTGACAACCAGCAGCGCACCGGCGCGTTCAAGGAACGTGGGGCGCTGAACAAGTTGCTGACGCTCAAACCGGACGAACGCACTCGCGGCGTGATCGCGGCATCCGCCGGCAATCACGCTCAGGGAGTCGCCTACCACGCCGGCCGCCACGGCATCAAAGCCCGCATCTTTATGCCGCTTCCCACACCGCTCACCAAAGTCTCGGCAACGCGCGCCTACGGGGCAGAAGTTGTCTTACACGGCACCAACTACGACGAAGCTTATGCGAGAGCGGTCGAGATCGGCGAGCAGGATCGCCTTACTCTCATTCACGCGTTTGACGACGACGCAGTCATCGCGGGGCAGGGAACTCTCGGTCTCGAAATCCTCGAACAACAGCCTGACATTCAAGTCGTGGTCGTGCCTATCGGAGGAGGCGGGCTCATCGGAGGAATTGCGTGCGCGGTGAAAGAAACCCATCCCGCCGTGACCGTGTTCGGAGTCCAGCCTTCCCGCATTCCATCCATGCAAGCCGCGGTGGCCCAAGGCAAGCCCGTTACGCTGGACGCGGCCAAAACGATCGCCGACGGCATTGCCGTGCGTCGCGCCGGGGAACGCACGCTCCCGCTCGTCCAAAAATACGTGGACGACATCGTGACCGTGGAGGAAGAAGAAATCGCCAATGCGATTCTGCTTCTGCTGGAGCGCGAAAAAACTCTGGCCGAAGGCGCCGGCGCTGCCGCACTCGCCGCCGTCCTGAACCGCAAATTGCCGCTGGCCGCGAAACGTGTTGCCGTCCTCGTCTGCGGGGGCAACATTGACGTCACCCTACTCGCGCGCATCATCGAACGCGGTCTGGTGAAGGATGGACGCCTGGTCCGCCTGCGCATTCATCTACCCGATTTTCCCGGCGCGCTGCACCGCCTCACCGGAATTCTCGCCGATCACCGCGCCAATATCGTCGAAACCGCGTACGACCGCGCCTACCACGGAGTGAACCTCGGCGATACCGCCATTGACATCACCATGGAAACACGCGGGCCCGACCACATCGCCGAGCTCTTGGCAGCGCTGGTTTCGGCGGGTTACACGCACGAAAGAATTCTGTGAGCGATGGTGCGTGAACAGTCCTCAGGAGTGCGACTCTCAGCCATCGAGGCGTGATACTCACGAACGTCGGAACGTCATCTTAAGTAGAATACTCGTGCAGCCGAACTCGTTTCACCGCGAGCTTCTAATTTGACCACAGTCGCCAAAAGCACGGGCCTTCGCTACTGGATGCTGCGCGTGCTCCAGGAGTGCGACCACGTGGCTGCCGACTTCGGCGCCGATCCCGTCCACGATTTGCGGGTGTCGCTGCGCCGCTGCCGTTCCCTGGCCGACGGCATGATGGCGATGGATCCCGATCCCGAGTGGAAGGCCATGAAGAAAGCCGGCAAGCGCCTGTTCCAGCGCCTGGGCGACCTGCGCGACGTCCAAATCATGATGGAGTGGATCGACCACCTCCACCCCGTAGCGACTGTGGCGCGGACGCCCCCGTCCGCGTTGCCGCCAGAGGCAGCGCAGTCAGTTGACTCCGCGGACGATGCTTCCGCAATCGAACTCGCAGGTGATGATGCGCACGACGCTGCAGCCAAGGCCTTGCTTGAAATCCTGCGCCACCGCGAGAGCGAACAGAAACACGAAGCTCGCGCAGCACTTGAGGAATTCGACCGCAAGCAATGGCGTCAGTGGAGTAAGTCCCTGCCGCTGCGGGCGGCTCGAATCCGCCCGGGAAGCCCCGTCTTCAAGCACCTTGCCTTGGAGCGCTGGACCGCCGCGCGCGAACTGCACACCCGCGCTCTGCGCAACCGGTCACAGGTGGCGTTCCACACCTTGCGCATCGGCATCAAGCGCTTTCGCTACATCGTCGAGAATTTTCTGCCCTCCGAGCATAAAGCGTGGAGTAACGACCTGAAGCACATGCAGGACCTGCTCGGTGAAGTGCACGATCTCGACGTGCTCTGGGCTACGGCACTTTCCTGCCACGTTTTCCCAGATGAGGCTTCGCGCACAGCCTGGCACGCGCGCATTGTGGAGGAGCGGACGAAGCGGATCGATGAGTATCGCCAGAGGATGGTCGGCCCAGATTCACTCTGGAATGTTTGGCGCGCCGGCTTGCCGCAAGGCAAGCAGATTCAGGAGATTGCCACCCGCCGCATGAAGTTGTGGGCGAAGGTTCTCGATCCCGATTTCGCGCACTCCGAACGGGTGGCTCGCCTCGCGCTCGAACTCTACGACGGGCTCCGCACAGCAGGATTGCTGGGCCCCCTGCAGGAAGCGACAAATGGCAATGGCACCGATCCGCGCTCGAGTCTGTACCTGGGCGCTCTTTTGCACGACGTGGGCAAGGTGAAGGGCGACAAGGGACATCACAAGGTGTCGCAGGAGTTGATTAAAGCCCACGGCACACCCCTGGGATGGAGCGCGGAAACCATGCAGCGCGCGGCCATCGTGGCCCGCTTTCACTGCGGCGCGCTGCCCGCGCCCAGCCACAAGGCCGTCCGTGATCTGCTTCCGGGTGAGCAGAAGATCGTTGCCCGCCTGGCAGCAATCCTGCGTCTCGCCAACGCCCTGGATGCCGCGCATGACGGGCATATCCGCCGCGTCAAGATCGAGAACACTATTGCCGAGTCAAAAAGTCGGCAGCGTCGTACGAATGGGTTGGTGCGCAAGCCCGCCGTTCTGGGGAAAAACGAAGCACTTGTCGTCGGCGCGGAGGGATATGCCTCAGGCAGTCCCACGGCTCAGACCGTCGCCGCCGAAAGATATTTGTTGGAGACCGTGCTGCGGCGGCCGGTGGTGGTGAAGGCCATGAAGGGCGTAGCGAGCGGAAAGGGACCCGAGGCGGCGGAATCCAGCTAGCGTCCCGAGATGGTCTCGGACTTCAAGAAGGGCAGGCGGTAACTGCCGAGCCACTTCCGTTTCTCCCGAGGGCGCGACTACAACTTTATAAGTCTATGACTCACGCGCAACTGGTCGAAAGAGCCGTGCGGTGGCTGCGGGCCTATCGCTGCGGGGTGGTCCTCTCCGAGCAAGCCTGCGTCAGCGGGGAGATGCCGGACGCGATCGGCTGGAAGCGGGCCTGCCATTCAGTCCTGGTCGAATGCAAGATCACGCGCGCAGATTTTCTGGCCGATCACGCCAAGCCGTTCCGGCAGAAGCCGGACAAAGGCGTCGGCAGCGAGCGGTTTTATCTGACTCCGCCTGACCTAGTGCAAATGACGGAACTGCCCGCTGGATGGGGATTACTAGAATGGCATCGCGGGCACCTCGAGATGATTCAGCCTTCGGCGAAAAATCTACGCTCCGCGGTAGGATTCCGCTATGAGATGAACCTTCTGCTCGCCAGCCTGCGCCGCGTCGAGGTCCGCATCGAACCCCAAAGCATCACCGACTTCCTCAAGTGGAAGAACCGCATGGCGGAGTACAACCGCGGCACTCTGCCTGAGGGACTGGATGCCCCGGACGACGAGTTGAACGAATTCCTGGATCCCGAAGTTTCGCTTTCCGCGGACTGAGCGGTCATCCGGCGAAGAAGTTACAAAAAAAACCGGGCTGGGTGGCCCGGCTTTTCCTGCGTCGAGTTGGATGCGGTTACATCACAGCACGGCGCGACTGGCGCTGCGGTGCTTTTCTGGCTGGTTTGGACCACGCCGGTTGCCCGGCTATGCCTCCGCAGACCAGTCATAGGTCGCCGATAAATCGAAGATCTCGAAGAACGACCAAACAGACCAAGGGCCCAGTGCAATTTGGGTTCCACGCAATAACTTCAAGCGGAAAGAAAAGCTATGCGCGTAAGTAACTGATTTATTTAAGTTAATGGTCAATGCAGTACATCTGGCGGGAACAGGGTTGTCACCTACAGAGATGGTTCGGTCAGAAAAGTCTTGCACAACTTTGCACCGAAAGTTGTGCTTACATGTCCCGCCGGCCTTCCATGGCCTTCAGCATGGTGATTTCGTCGGTGTATTCGATGTCGCTGCCGACGGGGATGCCCATGGCGATGCGGGTCACTTTCACTCCGCCGCGCTTGAGTTGCTGCGAGAGATAAATGGCGGTGGCCTCGCCCTCGATGGTGGGATTGGTGGCGAGGATCACTTCGTCAACGTTCCCGGCGTCAACGCGCGAGATGAGGTTCGAGATACGCAACTGCTCCGGTCCGATGCCGTGGAGCGGCGAGATGGCTCCGTGCAGAACGTGGAAGACTCCGTTGAAGTGCTTGGTCTTCTCGATAGCGGCGATGTTGGTGGGCTCCTCGACCACGCATACGAGACGTTGGTTGCGCGTAGGGCTGGTGCAGTAGACGCAAGGCTCGACGTCGGTGATGTTGTTGCACACCGAGCAAAGCCGCAGGTTGGCCTTGACGTCGCGCACAGCGACGGCCAAAGCTTCGGCGTCTTCATCGCTGGAACGCAAAATGTGGAACGCCAAGCGCTGCGCGCTTTTCGCGCCTACGCCGGGGAGCTTCTTCAGTTCGTCGATCAGGCGGGACATGGGTTCGGCAAATTTGGACATTCGTCTCTTTTCCGCGTGTCGATTGTCATTCTGAGCGAAGCGAAGAACCTATGCAACTCTGCCTGTAGCGAGAGCAGGCAGACTAAGCCCTCAGTGTGTGTCCCGAAGCGTGTATTCGAAATCGTAGGAATGCTTTCCGTGGCGGCGATGTTGATGTTCATCTTTCCTGCGATTCCCGTCAACTGCCGGTGCCCGAGTCGGGCACCACAGTGATCGTCAACTGCGGCACGCCCTGCGTCATGGTCCCGCTGTGCTGCAGAACGAAGCTGCCGGTGCGGCCGCGGAGAGTGCCCGTCACGCGTTCGATCGCCACGTAGGCGCCTGAGCCTTTGACGTCGGTGCCCGCAGTCAGCATCTGGCCTTTGCCGGCGGCCTCGAGATCGCCGTGGTACTGCTTGTCGAGCGTCATACGGCCTAGGGCGGCATCGCCGGACTTATCGTCTTGGGGAGTTACTTTTACCTCGAACGGTCCAGTGGCATGATTGCTCACGGGTGCCTCTTTCTGTTTGGGAGATTGGGATTGCGCGGGCGCTGGACCTGCACACATCAAGTACAAAGAAATGGCGACGACGGCGCATTGGGAACGAATGGTTTTCATGTGGGTGACCTCGGGGACCGATGGGATGGTGTCGCCGCTGTTTCAAAGTCCGGGAATGCCCAGGCCTCCCAGCATGCCGCCGACCGTGGATTGCATCTGAGCATCGACTTTGCGGGCAGCCTCGTTGATGGCGGCGAGGATCAGATCTTGAAGCATTTCGACATCCCCGGACTTCACGGCTTCGGGATCGATGCGCAGGCTGAGCAGTTGCTTGCGGCCGTCCATCTTGGCGGTCACGGTGCCCCCGCCAGACGTGGCCTCGACCACCGTTTCCTGCATTTTCTTCTGCAGCGACTCGTACTGTGACTTGGCCTTGGACATCAGGTCTTGCAGGTTAAATCCACCCATAGAACCTCACGTTCTTACGGTTCAGACTGAAACGTTGAAACCTTGCATTCACCGCTTTTCCCGATAGTCGATCACGGTGCGAATCTCGGCGCCGAATTTCTCCTTCATGCGGCGAACGACCGGGTCCTGTTCGGCGCGGTTGCGTCCCCCCGGTCCTGGCGCGAGCCGCGACCCGCCGTTCCGTTTGCTCTCCTGCGGCGCAACTGCGGCGCCCGGAACGACTTTTAATTTGACCGCGCGGCCCAGGACTCCACTGGCCGACGCGATAGCGATCCGCCTGGCCTCTGCACCGAGAGACATATCCACCACGGTCTGCGACTCCGCCACCTTGATGACCAATTCGTTCGATTGCACGCTCCATTCACCCGCAGACAGCATGGACACGAGGATCCGCTGGTTGTTGTCGGTGAGGGCCTGCAGAACCGCATTTTGCAGCCGTTCGATTTCCGCTGACGTGTCGGATGCCGCCGAGCGCGCTGCATTTTCCGGCAAGGACTCAGGCACCGCCGGCTTGGCACTATTGGCAGGGTTGTAGTCATCTACTTCGGTATGGTCGGAAAACACCAAATCAGGAGGTAACTCGAGACTCGGAGCTGGGGCGGCCGCCCCCATGATCACTGGTTCTGGGCCACTGGCTGCGGCGACGATGCGCGGCCCGGGCGCGGGCGGATTGATCGAAGCTTCCTGTCGTGGCGTTCCTTTGCGCGCGGAATCGGCCGCAAATGGGGAGACATAGTTTGGGCGGGCTGGACTCTGCTCTGGGCGGCGCGTCTCGGGGCTCGGAGCGCCACCACCCACGATAGCCGGTCTTGCGCTCGGGCGATGGGACGTGGATGCCGGCGCCACAGCCGCGTCGCTCAGCAACTGCTCGAGCGGCAGCAACTTTTGCGCGTGGGCCATTTTCAGCAGGCCGAGCTCGAGGTGGAAGCGTTGCTCCTGCTTGTATCCCAGCTCGCCGTGAGTGCGCAGCATGATCTGCAGGTGGCGCGTTAGATCTTCTTCGCCGAACAGGTCGGCGACGCGGGCAACCCGTTCGCGCTCTTCGCTGGAGATTTGCAGCAGGGAAGAATCCTTGCCGGCGATTTTCGCCACCGTCGCGTTGCGCAGAAAGCGGACCATCTGCCGGGCGAAGTGAGTCGGGCTGTGTCCTTCCCCGATCAAATGATCGACCTGGCGGAGGACTTCTTCGCTCTTCCCCTCCGACACTGCCTGCATCACTTGCTCAAGAATGTGCGCCGGCGCGGCGCCGACCAGGCTCCGAACCGACTCGGCGGTAATCTTTCCGCTCGAGGAAGCGATCGCCTGGTCGAGGATCGAGAGGGCGTCGCGCATGGAACCGTCCCCCGCTTCGGCGAGCAGCGCTAGCGCGTCGTCGTCGGCCTCGATCTTTTCGCGCGTCACCAGATCGCGCAACTGGCCGACAATGGCGTCGAACTTGACCGCCCGAAAACTGAAATGCTGGCAGCGGGAACGGATAGTCTGCGGAATGTCCTCGGGCTGCGTGGTTGCGAGCATGAAGACGATATGATCGGGCGGCTCCTCCAGAGTCTTGAGCAGCGCGTTGAAGGCCGCGTCGGTGATCTGGTGCGCCTCGTCGAGGATGTAGATCTTGAAACGGTCGCGGGCGGGGCGGTAGCGTGCTGCCTCGCGCAGTTCGCGGATTTCGTCGATACCGCGGTTGGTGGCGGCGTCGATTTCGATGACGTCGACGGCGTTGCCGGCGCGGATCTCCGTGCACGACTCGCAGACGCCGCAGGGCTCGGGGACCGGCTTGTCCTGGGAGCGGCAGTTGAGCGCCATGGCTAGGATGCGGGCGACAGTGGTTTTGCCGATGCCGCGGTGGCCGCTGAAGATATAGCCATGGGCGCTGCGTCCCTGCTCGATGGCGTTTTGCAGGGTGCGGGTGACGTGCTCCTGTCCGATGACCTCGGAGAACCTCTGCGGACGGTATTTGCGGGCCAGGACGGTGTAACTCATGGGCGGAAGAGACGATTATACGTGATGCCGTAGAGGCGTGACCGCTTCATTACATAACGCGGCACGCTTGCTAAGATTCGCTGCAAAGCGATAGGCTGGTGCGTCAACATAGGTGCGGATGCGGCTTGGGAGAAGGCATTCCAACGGGCGAAAAGGAGCGTTTCCATGCAACTGAAACTGGTGAAAAAGACAGTGGATGGAATTCTGGTCATCGGCTGCAGCGGGCGGATTGTGTTTGGCGAAGAGTCGTCACTGCTGCGCGAAGAAGTAAAGAAGGCATTGCAAGATAATAAACGCATCGTGCTCAACCTGGGCGACGTCAGCTACATCGATTCGGGCGGGCTGGGCACGCTGGTGGCGCTGCATACCACGGCGCTAAGTGCGGGGGCGACGATCAAGCTGGCGAACTTGACCAAGCGCGTGGGAGACCTGCTGCAGGTAACCAAACTGCTGACCGTCTTCGACGTGCACGACTCGGAATACAAGGCCCTCGAATCCTTCCGCTCGGTCGCGTAGCGGTGGCCGTTGCGGTGATCCAATCTGTGAATTGTCGGTGAGGCGAATCAGCGGCATTTCTCGCGCCGGTAAGACCAATCCGGACAAAGCTGGCGTGATGCGTCTGCGAATCGAGCAGGCGATTCGCGCCATTCCTCGCGGCAAAGTCTCCACCTATGGCGGGATTGCGCGGGCCGCCGGATTTCCGGGAGCAGCCCGTCAGGTGGCCGCGACTCTACGCCGCAGCTTTGGATTGCCGTGGCAGCGCGTGTTGGGGGCGGGAGGCGAAATCAAGTTAACGGGTGACTCAGCCATCGAGCAGCGACTCCGCCTCGAAGCCGAGGGCGTACGCTTCCGCGGGCGCCGCGTCGACATGAAGGCGCATGAGTTCAAACGGCCCCGACCCGAACCAGCAAGGGCGCGTCCGCCGAAAGCCTCGTCGAAGAAAAAATCCTAAGAACTCCTGCCTCGGATTCCCTGTAGCGGCCGCCCCATTCGGCGTCCGTGATAATCACTTCTTGAACTGATCGTCGATTTCCACCTGGTATCCAGTGACCATCTTGTTAGTTTCGTTGGCCATGCCGACGACCGCCATCAGTTCCTTGAACATGGCGTCGGTCATGCCTTTCTTCTGTGCGGACACGGTGTGCGAGGCGATGCAATAGTTGCACTGGTTAGTCACGCTCACGGCTACGTAAATCATCTCCTTCGTCAGCAGGTCGAGGGCGCCGGGGGACATGATCTGCTTGATGTCTTCCCACGTGCGTTTGAGCGTGGCGGGATCATGGGCGATGGCTTTCCAGAAGTTGTTGATCGTGTCTGTCTTCCGCGTGGCCATGATGTCGTCGTAAATGGCGCGCACTTCAGGGCTGGCGTCTTTATATTCGATGAGGCCGAAGATGGACATGGCGATCTCCCTTTTGGGAGTTTAAACGCGAGACAAAAAGTTTACTGTAAAGGGTCGAAAAAAGGGCGCACAGAGCACGAAGAAAGACCTGAGCGTGCGCGAAGAGAGACGCAACAAGTTACGCTCTACGATTGCGGTAGTTCTCCCGCAAGCAGCTTTTCCAGCGATGCGGCCGGAACGCGCACGCCGACATAAAACTGGCCAAATAAAGCGTAAACCGCGCTGACCTCGTCAAAGCGCATTTCATAGATCAACTTTTTGAAAACAAGAGGCTCGTCAGCGAACAGGTCGACGCCCCACTCCCAGTCGTCGAATCCGATTGAGCCGGTGATAATCTGCCGGACTTCTCCGGCGTAACGCCGACCGACCAGGCCGTGCTCGTTCATCTGCCGGGCGCGCTCTTCGATGGGCAACGTGTACCAGTTTTTATCTTCCCCGCGGCGGCGGTCCATCGGGTAGAAACAGGCGTATCGATTCGGTGGAATCTCGGGGTAAAGGCGCGGGCGCATGGCTTCCTTCTGGCGTGCCACGGTTTCTGCGATCTCGCGCTTCCATTGCTCGGAGTGCGGCTCGATGCCGCGATCGGTCAGGCCTTTGTAGACTTTAACGGTAGACTCGTAAAGGCCAAGTTCGATGATCGACAGATACGAGGTTGTGGGCTCGAGATAATCACTGAGGCGGAGGCCCGCGAGCTTCAACTCCGCCTGATTGAGATCGGCGAACGACTCGCGGAAGTGGATCAGCATCAGATCGCCCTTGTGGCCGATGAGCGAATACAAGGCCGATTGTCCGGCAGAGTTCTTCTCCATGGAAGCCAGAGCCTCGGAGGCCTCTTTCGCGATGGCGGCCTTTTCCGCCGAAGGCAGGGCCCGCAACGCTGGCCAGCGGAAACGCATCATCTGATGCAAGACACTGTAGCCTTCGGTGGTGAGAGGGACGGCAGGAATCTCGGTTGCGGCCTGCGGGCGAGGTTGGTGTGTGGTGGTCATGAAGGCCTCTTTCAACGCGGTTCTGGCATGCTCAAACTCTTATTGTACCCGGAGAGCGGGCATGGCTTGCGAGTGTGCTTGAGAATTACGGCTGGGACTTACGGTGGAACAGAACCCAGCAGACTCCAGCCGCAAAGCGGCGGAATATTTTAGCCCAGGGCGTAAGCCCTGGGTAAAGCGGCAGATTAATCCGAGTCCCGTAGGGACGACAGAAGTCTCACGCACGCTCGAACGCCCGCGTTCGGCCGATCTTGACGTTGCCGACAACGTCACTGCGATATAACTGATTTTATGCGACGAGCATTGCAAGTGATCAGTGGTCTCCTGCTGCTGGCCGTGCCTCTCCTGGCGCAGGACAGACGGTTGTGGGTACTGCGCGCCCCAGGGGAGATGGTGGAGTACGATCCGTCCACGTTCGCCGCGAAGCAGACAGTAAAGGTTCCGGCTGAGGCCATGCAGGCGCCGCGAAGCGTTTCAGTCAACCGCATGGGTCAGATTCTGTTTGCCTCCCCGGTCTCGCTGCCTTTGGCCGACAGCGACGTCGAGGCTCCGCACAAGGTTTGGTTCTGGAATGGCCGAGCAGCGGCCACGTTCGATCTCGGAGTGAAGCGTGAGAACGCCGCTACAGGATCGAATCAGGCAGTCACGGAGTTGGCTCCCGAAGTACACCTTGCCGCCGACGGTGGACATCTGTTCTGGTTTGCGAATCAGGAGAGGCGACTCGTGCGCGAGGGCGTCGACCTTTCGGTCACAACGGCCTGGCAGGCTTGGCAAACAGATTTGAACGCGGCAGGCCGCGAGGAACTCACGACGGCGAAACTGCCGGATTGCCGCTGTCCGACAGGAGCGTGCGAGGAAAGTTGTCCATACGGCGTAGTTTGGGCGCCGGACGCTGGAGTGGGGACGTTCTTTCTGATGACCCAGTTTGTGACTGGAAAGGACGAGCCTGCCTACAAGGCGAGCGCGCGCTACCAGCCGGATGGCGGAAAGTGGACTGCAAGTCCGCTCCCCGAGCCTCTGCGACGCGTGCTGGACGCCGCTCCGGGTGGCGACCTGATTGTCGAGGCGGTCCCGGACACTGCGTGTTGCGGCTGGTTGAATCAAAGCAACGATCAGACGCTCGTGTTGGCAAACGGCAAGACACGAGCGATCTTCGACGAGCAGGCCACGTATAAGAATCAGGACTACGACGTGAGCTTCTACACCTCCAACGCGCGATTGTCGCCGAGGCTAGGGATGGTGGCAATAACGGTTACCGCGACGGCGCAGCCCAACCAGCCGATTCAGTTGGCAGAGGAAGGCCAAGCGAATCCCGAAGAATCCAGACAGATTCACAAGGCGCTGGCGGAGTTGCCGGCGGTGGAAGTGAAGAGCCTGGACGAATCTTCGCGGCGCGTCGCGTTTCTGCCTCACTCCACGCTGGTGGGATGGATCAGCGAGAAGGAATTGCTCCTCGTCGAGGATCGCATACTTGTGGTCTACAATCTGGCGACCGGTGCGCGAAGGAATTCGAGCGTGCGGGTGGAGGATGCGGCGCGGGTATTCCTACGCTAGAACCTTTGTGCCCCTCTGTTGCCCTGCGCGGTAGATCATCCAGCCGAGGAAATTAGCACCAACGACGAAGCCGGCCACTTTCAGCGAATATCCCAACTTGCTTGCGACTGGAATTACGGGTTGCACCGCGAGCACGACAAACAGAAGAGTCACTAGGAACCCGGATGCAGCCCCCAAGCGCAGCCAACTACCGGGGCGAAGTCCCTTCTCTTTCGCCGAGAACAGGGGGATGGCGAACTTGGCAAGGTAGGCGAGACCATAGAAGGTCCAAGCCCAGATTTGCAACAAGACGAATGACTCCTGACTGCCGGTCCCGATGAGCACCGCGATGCTGGCCGCGAGCGCCACCCCACCCATGAAAAGGATCGAATTGACCGGCGTACGGTACTTGGGATGGAGCTGCGTAAACCACTGGGGCAGAAGGTGATCCCACCCCGCGACCAGCGGCAGGCGCGTATTCCCGGAAAAATAAAGGGTGTAGCAGCAAAGATAGTTCAGAAGCAGCAACAGAATCGCGATGGAAACGATTGGGGCAGCCAGGCCGAAAACGGCAAATCCGCGGCTGAGGGCCTGAGGGATGGGCCCGATTACGTCAACAGCGTCGGGCGAGACGAAGGCGAGAATACCACTCGTCCCAAGGATATAAAGCAGAGCAATAATAGGCGCTGTGAAAAGGATGGAGCGAGCGAGGTTCCGTCCGGGATTGCGGGATTCTCCCGCAAAAACGGCGACATACTCGAAACCGGACAATGCCCCGAAGGTCATCTTGCTGAAGACACTTAGGCTGAACAAAGTCATCGGCGGCAAAACCAACGGGAGCGGGTGATACGCCCGCAGATGTCCGCGCCACACATGGATGTAGGGTAGGACGATGAGGACTGCCAGAATGAGAACCGTAAAAATGCTTCCCGCATTGCTTACCCATTTGCCGACGCTCAAGCCAAGGCGAGCGATTACCATCATGAGTGCGATGAGTGCGATGGCAGCGGCGATGAGGGCCGTTGGACTCGATGCGATCCAGGCCGCACGAGGCACTGCGTAGGAGATGTACGTGGTCGTGACCAGCGCGACCTGAGAAACCTGAACTGTCGTGTTGAGCCAGAAGTTCCACGCCACGAGGAATCCGACGCGGTCGCTAAAGGCAAGCCTGGCCCATTCATAGAGGCCGCCTTCCAGGGGCATCAACCGATTGAGATGAGCGACTACAAGCGCGTGTGGGATGAAGAATAGAAGAATCGCGAGCAGCCATAGAACGACATGAGAAGAACCCGCTTTTACAGCCGTCCCGTAGAACTCGGGAACGATCACGATGAGAATCTGGGCGAGAATGAGATCGCCGATGCCCAACTCTCTGCGCAGGACTGCGCTACGGGCCTGGATTTCGGCCTCGGCTTTCAGCAGGGACGGATTGTTTGCCGCCGTCACTTCAGTGGCCCGGGGAGCGAGTACGGGCTAGTGTCCCGTAAATTCGCGGCATAATTTCGACTTGTCATCCTGAGCAAAGCGAAGGACCCATGCATTGTGTTTGCAGCGCCAATGCTCTGGCAACGCTGCTTCGAACTGCGCGTCAGATTTTGTCGCGTATTTACGGGGCATGACACTAGCACTCTATTTCTTTCCGGCCGGCTTCAGCAGCAAGTCCTGATAGTCGAAGCTGAAGTCGGCCAGAGGCGAAACGGCGGCCATTCGGGCGCTGTCGATGCTCCCGTCCGGGTTCAAGGAGAAAGTAACGAAGGCGTCTTCGATGGTGCGCTCACGCCAGTGAGCCTTAAATGTGTCGTACTGCCAGTGCTGCAAGTCGCCGATCATGGTAGGCGTGTGGTCGAAGGTGATGACGAGGCCGCCGTTTTCCTTGCGAATCGTGATGGGGCCGTACCATGCGTCGTTGTAAACCCCGGCATATTTCTCCAGCGGCAGGGAAGGCTTGGAATTTGCCGCGCGCGAGCCCTCGGCTCTCTTCATGGTGTCGGCGGCTTCTTTTTCGCGGGTATCTTTCACCGTCTTGAAATTCGCGATCCAATCGGTGGGCGGCAAGTGGAAGTAGTAGTCAAGCACGTGGTAGAGAATCGAATCGAAGGCGCCGCCTTCCTCCGCGTTTGTGAGCACAACGACGCCCAGGTTCTCCTCCGGCACCAGCATGACGCGCGAGACGAAACCGGAGAGTCCTCCCGTGTGGCCGACCAGTTTTCGGCCGTGATAGTCGCGCAGTCCCCAACCGAGAGCGTAATCGGCGAAGTTGGCCTTGAGCCCGGCCAGGGGTGGCGGAGGATCGTTGGTCGGAAGAATCGTTTGCGGCGTCCACATTTCTTTCGAGCGCTGCTCGGTGAACAGATGGCCATCGCGGTCAGGGAATTTGCCGCGGTTCAGTTGCAACTGCACCCACTTCGCCATGTCAGCGGCGCACGAATTGATCGAGCCCGCCGGACCCGCGTTGTCGAGGGCTTCGAGGGGGACAACCTGCAGCTTGCCATCGACACGCGAATGCGGAAAGGCGTAGTCGTCGCCGGACTTGTAGGCGCCCGTGCTGACGTTGGAGTGGTTCATTCCCAACGGCGCAAAGATGCGCTGGCGGATGTAGTCGTCCCAGGAAGTCCCGGTCACGGCGGGAATGATTTGCCCGGCGGTCATGTAGAGCAGGTTGTCGTAGGCGTAGTGACTGCGGAAACTGGAGGCGGGCTTCATAAAGCGCAGCTTGTAAATGATTTCTTCGCGCGTGTAGGTGGTGTGCGGCCAGAACAACAGATCGCCCTCGCCGAGTCCCATGCCGCTGCGGTGGGTTAGAAGATCGCGGATCGTCATCTCATGCGAAACGTAGGGGTCGTACATGACGAAGCCGGGCAGTCGCTGGTAAACGGGATCGTCCCACGAGAGCTTGCCTTCGTCGATCAGAGTGGCGAGCGCTGCGGTGGTGAAGGCCTTGGTGTTCGATCCGATACCGAACATGGTGAACTCATCGACCGGAATGGGATCGCCGAGTTTGCGGACGCCATATCCCTTTGCCACAAGAATCTTGCCGTCTTTCACGATCGCGACGGCCACTCCCGGGACATCGAATGTCTTCATGGAAGCCGCCACATAAGTGTCAAGGTCTGCGGGAGCCGCAGTGGTGGCCGCCGGCGCCGATTGTCCCCAGACGGAAATCGTCAGAATCAAAGCAACGAACGCAATGGCGAATTGCTGCAGGAACCTGAGCTGCATGGGGGGTCTCCAGCATGAAGCGGTAACAGGAATTGTGACCGGGAGATTAGAACACAGACGAGCGAGATTCTCCGATATTGGAGGAAAGAGAACCCGGAGCCAAGGCCATGCCGGGCTCCACTCCGGGCCAACAGTCTTCAGTTCATGCGATTCGAGACCACGGCGGTGATGTAGTCGAGCAACTGATCTGCATCCAGCTCGGACTCCAGCAGATCTTCCATTTGAGCGGGCGTCAAACCCATTCTGGTTGCAGCCTGTTCCAGTATTTCATCGGCAGAATAGGTGAGTCCTTGATCGTTGAAAATCATTGCAAGCTCCTCCATTGGAGGAGGAACAGAGTCGACGTTTTGAGATTCCAGTGCGACATGTGTGCTCTCTTTTTGCCAGAGTTGGTGGCGGGCGTCAATGGAACTAAAGTTGTATATCGCCGGGCGGAGTCGCCGGGAACCACGTGAGTCAACAGATTGTCGCGGGCTGTGGCCCGCTGTACAAACGCGCTGCCTTCGTATACAAACGCTGCAAGCAGGTTGCGGCGCGTCATTTGGGGGATTAATCCTTTGTACCTCAGGCCCAAAACACTCGACGAGGCAGTTTCGTTGCTGGCCTCCACAGGGGGACAGATTTTGGCCGGGGGGACGGATTTCTATCCGGCTCTCGGCGAGCGGCAGCCAGTCGGGCGGGTCATCGACATTACGCTGCTGCGCGAGATTCAGGGCGTCTCCTTCGAGCCGGACTCGATTCGCATCGGCGGCCTGACCACCTGGGCAGAACTGCTCCGAACACCGCTTCCCCCTTGTTTCGACGCTCTGAAGGGGGCAGCGCGGGAAGTGGGATCGGTGCAGATTCAGAACCGAGGCACTGTGGCGGGAAACCTGTGTAATGCGTCACCGGCGGCCGATGGCGTTCCGCCGCTGCTCGCGCTGGATGCAGAGGTCGAGTTAGTCTCTGCCGCGGGACGACGTCGCATGCCCCTGGGCCAATTCATTACCGGGAATCGCCGGACGTTGCGGCGGCCTGAGGAAATTCTGGCAGCGGTGATCGTACCGCGGCGCATGGAGCATGCGGCTTCGGCATTCCTGAAACTGGGGGCGCGGCGTTATCTGGTCATCTCGATCTCCATGGTGGCGGCCGTTGTGCAAGCGGAGGCGGGTCGCGTGGCGGAGGCGCACATTGCGGTCGGATCGTGCTCGGCGACTGCCCAACGGCTTGCTGAACTGGAACGTGATCTCGTCGGCCGTTCCGCTCAAACGGGAATTGGTGTTTTCGTCAAGGCGGAACACCTTGCGCCGCTGTCTCCCATTGATGATGTTCGTGCCACGGGCGAATATCGCCGCGATGCCTCTCTGACCTTAGTGCGCCGCGCGCTCGAAGCCTGCGTGGGAGCCCGCTGAGATGGCGGCGACGCAGAAACTCTCGGCCGAGCCCGGGTCTGATCTGATCTCGTTCTCCGTGAATGGACGCCTGGCAGAAATTGCGGCGCCTGGAACTCGGCGGCTCTCGTGCGTATTGCGCGACGATCTCGGGCTCACCGGAACAAAAGTGGGCTGTGATGCCGGCGACTGCGGGGCCTGCACCGTCCTGGTCGATGGCGAGCCGGTTTGCGCCTGCTTGACGGCTGTCGGGCAGGTTGCGGGATGCGAAGTTACCACGGTCGAGGGGTTAGCCTCGCGCGGGCCGCTGCACGACCAACTACAACAATCCTTTCTTAGCCACGGAGCGGCACAGTGCGGAGCCTGCACGCCAGGGATGCTGGTGGCGGCAACCGCGCTGCTGGAGAGGAATTCGTCTCCGGACGAGCGTGAGGTCATGGACGCAATCGGCGGCGTGCTCTGCCGCTGCACGGGATATCGAAAGATCATCAGCGCAGTAATGGAAGCGGGGACGAGTGTTGCGCCCTCGTCGCCCGCCGCGGGGGGAGCGGTCGGTGCGCGGCTGGTGCGCCTCGACGGCCAGCAGAAAGTCGACGGCACGGAGATCTTCGGGGCCGACGAAACATGCGCGGGCGCCCTGGGAGTGCGTGTGATTCGCTCTCCCCATCACCGGGCGCGATTTCAATTCGGCGACCTCGATCAGTTTGCGGCGGCACAGCCGGGCGTGATACGGGTCCTGACCGCTAAAGACGTCCCCGGCGTCGACTGCTACGGCGTGATTCCCAAGTTATGCCGATCAGCCAGTGTTTGCGCACAGAGAAGCGCGTCATCGTGGCGAAGCGGTGGCTGCGGTGGTCGGCGACCCGGAGGTGCTGGAGGCGCTCGACTTGGCAGACTTCCCGATCCGTTGGGAAGAGTTGCCGCCGTTGCAGACGATGGACGAGGCGCTCGCGGCGGATGCGCCTCGCATTCATGCGCACCGCGAGGAAAATGTGCTGGTGCGCGGACGAGTCGTGTGCGGCGATGTGGAGAACGCACTCGCGCGGGCGGACCTCGTGGTCGAAGGCGAGTACGAGACTGGCTTCGTCGAGCATGCTTACATTGAGCCGGAAGCGGGGTTCGCGCGCCGTGTCGGCGACGGCATCGAGATTCAGGCCTGCACCCAGTCCCCATACATGGATCGTGCCGACATCGCGAAGATTCTCGGGATTGCACCAGAGAAGGTGCGAATCATTCCGACTGCCGTCGGCGGCGGTTTCGGATCGAAGCTCGATCTATCGGTGCAGCCGTTCGTAGCGCTCGCCGCATGGAAACTGGGCCAACCCGCGCGTATGGTGTATTCGAGGAGTGAGTCGATAGTATCGACCACGAAGCGGCATCCGGCCCGCATGCGCCTGCGCGCGGGCGCCACTCGCGATGGCAAACTGACTGCGCTCGACTTTGCCGCCGACTTCAATACCGGCGCGTATTCCTCCTGGGGCCCGACCGTTGCGGGACGCGTGCCAGTTCACGCATCGGGACCGTACCGGGTCCCCAACTATCGCGCGCTCACTCGCGCCGTCCACACCAACATCGTTCCGGCGGGAGCGTTTCGCGGGTTCGGTGTGCCCCAGGCGGCGATTGCGCAAGAGCAGTTGTATGACGATCTCGCGGACAAAGTCGGCATGGACCGCCTCGAGTTTCGCATTCTGAATGCGCTCGACCATCACACCCCCACCGTCACCGGGCAAGTTTTGGGCGAAGGCGTGGGCATTCGTGCCTGCCTCGAAGCGCTGCGGCCAGGCTGGAAAGCTGCCCGGGCGCAGACATCGGAGTTCAATGACAATTCCGCCGGACCTCTGCGCCGCGGCGTTGGAGTGGCGGGCATGTGGTATGGGTGCGGAAATACATCGCTGCCGAATCCGTCGACAGTGCGCATCGGTTTAAAGCGCGACGGCCGCATCGCTCTGCACCAGGGCGCGGTGGATATCGGTCAGGGATCGAATACCATCGTGACCCAGATTTGCGCGGACGCTTTGGGCGCGCCGGTAGCCCAGTTTGATCTAGTGTCGCCGGATACCTCGATCACGCCGGACTGCGGCAAAACTTCTGCTTCACGCCAGACATTAGTGACCGGCAAGGCAGCGCATATGGCGGGAACAAAGTTGCGCAGCGAGATTCTGAAATTGGCAGGCGCGTGCAACTGCGCCGCGCTTGATTTCGCCAACGGATGCATAAAAGTGGCCGACAGCGGAAAGAGGACTACCCTTTCTCTGGCAGAGTTGCCCCTTGACGAGCACGGATATGTCATCACTTGCGAGTCCACATTCGATCCCCCGATCACGCCACTGGATGAGAACGGGCAGGGAACACCTTATGCAGTATTCGGGTTCGGCGCTCACATGGCGGAAATCGAAGTTGATATCGAACTGGGCACAGTGCGCGTGCTCAAAGTGACCGCGGCGCACGATGTCGGGCGCGCCATCAACCCTACGTTGATTGAAGGCCAGATCGAGGGCGGCGTCGCGCAGGGTTTGGGAATGGCGCTCATGGAAGAATTCTTTCCTGGCAAGGGCGAGAATTTGCACGACTACCTGATCCCGTCGGCCGGGGATGTTCCTCCCGTGGAATCGATTCTCATCGAGGAACCATCTTCGATTGGTCCGTTCGGCGCGAAAGGAATCGGCGAACAGGCCGTAATTCCAACCGCCCCCGCCATTCTCAACGCGATTCATGACGCGACCGGCGTACGCCTCCATCGAGTTCCGGCAACTCCGGATCGCGTGCGCGCAGCGATTCTCGCCAAAGACAGCAGAGGTGTACGTGGCTGACGACGCAATCCGCTGCGATGCCTGTCCGGTACTCTGCTACATCAAGCCCGGGCGGACGGGCGCGTGCGATCGCTACGGCAATCACGATGGCAAACTGGTGCGGCTCGATCCCCACGTGGTGCTCGATCGCACTCTGGAGCGCGGCGAGTCAGTGGTTCCATTTCTCGAACGCAGCCAGGACTGGGACGGAACACTGGTCAGCCACGGCGAAACTTTTGTGACTGCCATTGGCGCGGGGACGACCTATCCCGACTACAAGCCGGCCCCGTTCATCATTTCGTCACAGGTCCAGGGCGTAGACATGGTGACGGTGGTGACGGAGGGAATTTTCAGCTACTGCGGCGTCAAGGTGAAGATCGACACCGATCGGCATCTGGGCGAGGAATGCAGTATGGTGCGGGCGCAAGGCGAAGCCGTGGGCCATGTTACGACCAGCGAGTACGGATCACAAATGCTCTCGCTCGGCGGCGTGCGCCATTTGACCGGCGGCAGCCGCCATGAAGGGACAGCCACCTGCGACACGCTCCTGAACCTTTGCAACGGCAACGCGGTCGAATTGAAGGTTCATGATGGCGCCAAAGTTGTGGTGCAAGCGGGTCAGCCCCCGATTGTCGATGGAGTCCAGGAAGAGCGCATGCGCGTCGGCTGCGGCTCGGCCACCATCGGAATGTTCGCCAAGCAGTGGTTCGGCAAGGTCGATGATGTTGTGGTAGTCGACGATCACATCACGGGCGTGCTCTCGGAACATCAGGCGGGGAAATTGCTGGGCGTGCCCGAGACCGGCATCAAATTGAAAGGAAGACGATCCACGCCAGGAAGATACTTTCAGGTCGCGGAGCCGGGGACGTCGTGGGGCGGCACCAATCTCGACGATCCTCTTTCGATTCTGGGCAAGTTCAACGCGAAGAAAGCTTGGCCCGGGCTGCGCCTGCTGATGGTGAGCACGACCGGCGAGCACTGCGCCTATTTCGAACTGGATGCGAACCTCAAGCCCCGCGAAACCGAGTTGCCCGCGAGCCTGCGGGAATCGGTGGCACGCATCCGGGAGAACTGCGAACCCGCGCTGTGCACAGTACTCTTCATGGGTGGCGCAGGAGGATCGTTGCGTGCAGGCGTGACAGAGAACCCGGTAAAACTGACGCACTCGGTGCGCGACGCGTTGACCCGCGTAACCTGCGGCGGCGCACCGGTGTATGTTTGGCCGGGCGGCGGGATTACTTTCATGGCCGACGTCACGCGAATGCCGCGCAATGCTTTCGGATACGTCCCGACACCCGCGCTGGTGGCTCCGATTGAATTCACACTGAAACTGACCGACTACGCGGCTTTGGGGGGATACGTCGATAATGTGCGCCCTCTTAGCGCGATTTCGACGCAGGGCGAGAGCCGAAAGCGATTAACTGCTCGCACGGATAATCCATGGCCAATTGAGCCGCGCGGGGAAGGCGAGAAGAATAAGATTTAGACTTGCCATTTGCCGAAATGAAGGTCCGAGCGCAAATTCGCTTGTTGCCCGATGGACGAAGACTACATCTCCACGATGGGCCAATCGATCTGATCGCGCAGGCCTTCGGAAGGCCACGCGCAGTCGAGACGGCATACCGAGCCGCTGCCGAACGGTTCGTGACGGTGCTCGATGAACTGTGCAGCGAGCTTGCATTCTTGCGGCAGCCTTGCGTTCCAGAGGCGTCCTGGCCGCGGGGTTCGGTGGCGCGTCGGATGGTTGCTGCGGTGATGCCGTATGCTTCGCACCACTTCATCACGCCCATGGCGGCCGTCGCGGGTGCTGTGGCGGAAGAAATTCTAGAACAGATGATCATGGCGGCTGATCTTTCTCGCGCCTATGTGAACGATGGGGGAGATATTGCCCTCCACTTGCGCCCGGGCGAGAAGTTCGTAGTCGGAATGGTCGAGCGGCCGGATCGCCCGTCGCTGTTCGCTACCACCACGTTGAAGTGGGATGATCCGGTTCGCGGCATTGCGACCAGCGGATGGCGTGGCCGCAGTTTCTCGCTCGGAATCGCGGACGCGGTCACCGTGCTCGCCGATCGCGCGGCCGCGGCCGATGCCGCGGCAACGATCATCGCCAACTCGGTCGACCTCCCCGGGCACCCCGCGATTGTTCGAGTTCCGGCTCGCGAACTTACACCCGACAGCGACCTTGGAGAACGGCCGGTGACCCAGGCGGTGGGTAGTTTAACCGCGGGAGAGGTGGATCAGGCTTTGACCGCCGGCACGCGCAGCGCTGAACGATTGCTCAGAATGGGTTTGATCCGGTCCACGGCGCTTAATCTGCGAGAACAAGTGCGCGTCGTGGGAGAAATGGGAGAGCCGAAAATAACTGCGGATCGACTGCGAGACGGGAGCGTGGTGCATGCCTGAGGTCGTCATCAGGAAAAAACTGACCTGCGTGGAGGAGATTTTCCACGAGGGAGGCCCGGTCGCAGACAAGCCCTTGCGCCGTGCAGCAGCGCTCACGGTCATCCGCAATCCGTTTGCCGGATCGTATGTTACCAACATCGAAAGCTTCATGGACGATCTCAAGCCTCTCGGGCTGGAGATGGCGCGGGCTCTGGTCGGGGCACTCGGCGGCGACCCCAGAGTCGTCGAGGGTTACGGCAAGGGCGCGATTGTGGGCTCGGCGGGGGAGATCGAGCACGGAGCCCTGTGGCATGTGCCGGGAGGATACGCCATGCGTGAGGTGCTGGGCGGGGCGAAAGCTATCGTCGCCTCGACCAAGAAAGTCGGCGGCCCCGGAACTCGCCTCGACGTGCCCATCACGCACATCAACGCATCGTACGTGCGGAGTCACTTTGATGCAATCGAGGTCGGCATCAACGATGCTCCGCGTGCCAATGAGATTCTGCTGGCCCTGGTGATGACGACCGGTCCCCGCGTGCATGCCCGAGTCGGCGGGCTCAAGGCATCGGAGGTCAAGGGCGAGGACGGACTGCGCTGAGGGCGAACAATGAAAGCAAAAATCCGCAAGATCGCAACCTTTGTAGAAGAAACACAGCGCGAGATGGAGCGTAAGATTTCTCCGCCCACGCGCAAAGCGGCAGCTGTAGCCGTGATCGAGAACCCTTGTGCCGGGAAGTATGTCGAGGATCTGTCCGAGTTGATGGCCATTGGCGAAGAACTAGGCGAGTTGCTCACGGCAAGGGCGGTCGCTGCGCTGGGAACCCCAGGCCCGTCTGCAGAGAGCTACGGCAAAGCGGCAGCCGTTGGCGAGAACGGAGAACTGGAACACGCGGCGGCAATTCTTCATCCCAAGCTTGGAACCCCGGTGCGCCGGGTGCTGGGAAAGGGAGCAGCGTTGATTCCATCGTCGAAAAAACGCGGCGGCCTGGGCGTGGTGCTCGACATCCCGCTGGGCCACAAGGACGCGGCATATGTACGCAGCCATTTCGACGCCATGGAAGTGCGCTTGAACGACGCGCCGCGCGCGAATGAAATTATGGTGGCTGTTGCGGTGACCGACAGCGGTCGTCCGTTGGCTCGCGTCGGCGGGTTGACCAAGGATCAGATCAAAGGCGACGACGGACTGCGCTAGCTCCGCGATTCGGCGTCCCTTAAAAAGGCCATGTGGGGACAGCCGCCTCGGCTGTCCAGCCGGGGCGCAGCCCGGCTAGCGTATCCCCAGTGGGTCTCATTGCTTTACCACCTCGGGCACACGCGTCGCTGGCGGCGTGTTGCGGCTGCGCTGGATGCTGACCGCTCCATCGGTAATGACCATGCCGACCCCGGGCAGGTCTCCTTTTTGAATACTGTCGAGCAGATTCTTGCCCGATGACTGCTGGGCCGTGTCGAGAAAAACGAAGCTGGCTTCGCGCCCGGGGCCAATCAGCCCACAGTTGAGGCTGCGCATTTTGGCGGTGTTTCCAGTGGCGAGGCAGATCGCCACTTCTGCCGGAATCTCGCCCAATGAAGACAACATTGAAATCATGCGTAGAATTCCCAGCGGCTGAACGCCCGATCCTGCCGGCGAATCCGTCCCGAGAATCACGCGGTGCAGCTGGTTGAGTTCTTTCGCGGTGCGCAATGCCAGCAATCCGGCGCGTTCATTTCCGTTGTGAACAATTTCGAGGGCGCGAGTGCGAGCGCTCACACAACTCGACGATCTGATCGTCGGGAAGGGCAGTGTGACCTCCGTTGACGTGGCCGATCACGTCCGCGTCGGTTTCGAGAACCATGTCTTTGTCGATGAGGCTCGAGCCGGGGATCGAAGGGCCGCCGGTGTGAATCGTGCTCTGGATGCCGTACTTGCGGGCCCATGCGACCATGCGCCGTCCGGTCGTTCCGTCCTTTACGCTGCCCAAGCCGACCTCGCCCAGGAATTTCACACCTGCGGCGGCAAGTTCCTTGAAGTCATCTTCCACCATACCTTGTTCCAGCACCGGCGCACCTCCGTAGACCTTCACGCCTCCGGGACGAAATGCGTGGAACGCTCGTTGCGCAAAAATGGCCATCGCCTTCAGTCCGATGATGTCCTTAGGCCGGCCGGGCGTATGCACTTCTCCGGCGGAAACCATCGTCGTGACCCCGCCGTGCAGACAACTATCAATCCAACCGAGTTGGTTCTGGCGGGGAGTCCAGTCGCCGCACACAGGGTGCACGTGGCTGTCGATCAACCCGGGGGCCAGGGTCGTGCCCTTGGCATCGATGGTGGTGGTTGCTCCGGCAGTGTCCAGTTCTCCCTCTTTGCCAACTGAATGGATCACGCCGTCCATGGCGATGACCGCGTCTGCATCGAGGATGGGGCGATCGAGGTCTCCGCTGAGAACCATCCCAATGTTGCGGATCACCAGCTTGTTTGGGCTCGAGGATTTGGCCGGGGGGTCGTGGCTCATGGATTTATTTCTAGGGCAGATTGGACAACCCGCAAATAATACCTGACGCGGCACTCCGCCGCGACGATTGTCAGTTCGCCGGCGCTGATGCTACGCTCGGTTTTTGACGACAAGGAGAACTATGCTTTCGCCCGACTTCATCTTCTGGGAAGTAGACGTTCAGGTCGATTTCATGCTGCCCGGAGGGAAACTCTACGTTCCCGGGGCAGAGAAGTTGCTGCCGAACATCCGGCGGCTCACGGATGCCGCTCGGCTGGGGCAGGTCTTCCTCGTTTCGCACGGATGTTTTCATACACCCGACGATCCCGAATTCAAGATTTTTCCGCCGCACTGCGTGAAGGGAACGCAAGGATCCGAACTGGTCCCCGAGGCGCTGGCAGACAAAATTGCCCGCGTGCCGAACGAACCCGGCGCAAAACTGCCCGACGATTTGTCGACATATCAGCAGGTCCTACTGGAGAAACAAACGCTGAATATTTTTGAGAGTCGCCACGCCGATGAGCTTGTCCGGCGATTGGGGGATCATGCGGAGTTTGTCGTCTTCGGAGTCGTGACTGAGTACTGCGTCAGCTTCGCCGCGAAAGGGCTACTCGAACGTAAACGCCGCGTGGCCGTGGTGCAGGATGCCATCGAAACGCTAAAGCGAGAAGACGGGCAGTCGACCATTGCTCAACTGCAACAACTCGGGGCGAGACTGACGACCACGGACGAGGCTCTCCGAGCTTTGAGCATCAAGAGTCCGGCCCGCCCTTAACGGTGATCCCGGTCGTGATCGTGGTCGCCGTGGTTGTGGCGCCACGTCCAGTATTCCTTCTGCTCCTCCGGGCGAAGCCTGCGGAAGTCGCGATCGCGGTCGCGATGCGTCTCATCGGCCCAGCGGTGGTAGTAGACCACTTCGTCATTGTTCCACACGTGATAGTCGGTGTAGTAGGGGTCGTACACACGATAGGCGTGATGCTCGCACGCGATTCCAGCCGCCGATGACGCCAACGTGGCCGCCAGAAGCAGCATGCGCAGGGGACTTGAGTCACGACTCATGTTCTTCTCTCCTCCACAGGGAAAACACAGTTAACCGGGATTAGTTGCGTGAATATCCAGCGCAGTTGTGGCGGCCTTACTTGCGAACGAGATTTCATTTCCTTGCGAATACTTTCATTCCAGTGCAAGCTGTAATAGACTACTGTGTCCTCGAAGGGAGCGAATACTAGATTGCCTGACCCATTGCGCGTGCTGCTGGATTTGCCGGAGCAGGAGAAGAGCGAGCGCGGGCTTGAGCATACGCCGCGTGAGATCTGGCAGCAGCCGGCAACCTGGCGGACGACCTACGAGCGTTGCCGCGACCGGCGCGCCGATCTGAGCGAAGTGCTGCACAGTGCCGGTATCGGCCGCGGCACTGCTTCGCCCACGGTCTACCTGATTGGCGCGGGAACCTCCGACTACGCCGGCCGCGCCTTGGCGCCGTTGCTTCGGCAGCGTTGGGGATGCGATGCGTGGCCGCTTCCCAGCACCACGCTCCTCACAGACTTCGAGGATTTCCATCGGGCGGGAAGGGAATATCTCTGGATTTCGTTTTCGCGCTCCGGGGATAGTCCGGAGGGTGTGGCGCTCCTGGAGCGGGCGCTCGAGCGACAACGAGCGATTCGGCACGTGGTGATCACTTGCAATCCGCAAGGGCAGATGGCTCAACTCTGTGCGCGCCATCCTGAGAGGATGCTGGCCATCGTTCTCGACGAGGCGGTCAATGACCGGGGCTTGGCCATGACCAGTTCCTTCACCAATATGCTCCTGGCGGGCCAATGCGTGGCGGATCTGGACGAGCTTGAAAAGTTCGGCGATGTCGTTGAGCACCTAGCCAACGCTGGCGGGCAGTTCCTGCCCGCAGCGGCTGAGCTTGCCGCCTCTATCACTACTCTCGGATGTTCGCGGGTGTGTTTTGTCGGGTCGGGAGTGCTGAGGGCTGTGGCTGATGAGTGTGCTCTGAAGGTGGTTGAGCTCAGCGCAGGCAAAGTCACTACCCTGGCGGAAACGCCGCTCGGATTGCGCCACGGGCCGATGTCGAGCGTGGACGGGCAGACCTTGTTTGTCGCGTTCCTGTCCAGCGAGGCGCGGCGGCGAGGCTACGAGCTCGACCTGCTGCAGGAAATCGACCGCAAACGCCTGGGCCGAGTTCGGGCCGCGGTCACCGTTCAGGGGATTGATGATGTGTCGACGCTGGTCGACTATTGCCTGCCTCTCGATTGTCCCGCTGATTTTCCGGATCAGTATCGCCCCGTGCTCGACGTGATGTTCGGCCAGTTAGTCGGTTTGTTCGCTTCCATGCGCAGTGGCCTCAAGCCGGACCAACCTAGCCCGAGCGGCACCATCACGCGGGTGGTTCAGCCCATCAAGCTGTATTCCTAGGCTCCAAGATCAAGCTCGAGTCGGTGCTGCAACGCCCGGCTCATAGGGGCAGAACGGATCAGTGCCCAAAGCATCGCCGGTGTAGGCGAAGGCGCGGGCGCGCGATCCGCCGCAGATGTGGCTGTACTCGCAGGTACCGCATTTTCCGTGGAACTGGTCGGGCGAGTGCAGCGCGCGAAAGATTTCGGAGTTGCGGTAGACGTCGACCAGCGACCCGGTGCGGACGTTACCGCAATGCAGCGGCAGGAACCCGGAAGGATAAATTTCGCCCAGGTTCGAGACGAAGACGATGCCGTGTCCGTCCCGGATCTGGAAGCCTTTGTAGACGGACGTGGCTTTCATCTCTGGAGTGGCCATTCCGGAGGAGCGCATGATGTCGATAGCGATGCGGCGGTAGGATGGCGCCTCGGTCGTCTTGACTTGAAACGGCGAATGCTGCGAAAGCTCAAACACCCAGCGCATGATGCGCTCGCCTTCTTCCGGCGATACTTCGTTCAGCGCCTTGCCGCGTCCCACTGAGATCAGCATGAACAAACTCCAGCGCATGACCGGAAAGCTGGTGCGCAACAATTCGTAGATTGCGGGCAGATCGTCGGCGGTTTCCTCGGCCACCAGCGTGTTGACCTGAATTGGCAGACCCAATCTTCCGCAATGCCGTGCCGCTTCCATGGTCCGCTCAAAAGTCCCCGGAACCGCGCGGATGGCGTCGTGCTTCTCGGCGCAGGAACCGTCGAGGCTGAGGCCCAGGCTCTGAATCCCGTGGGCCTTCAGTTTAGTGATGGCGGCGTTGGTCAACTCGGGCGTGGCGCTGGGCGTGATGGAGACCTCGAGGCCCAGTCCGTTAGCATAGTCAATCAGTTCATAGATGTCTTTGCGGCTGAGCGGATCTCCTCCGGTCAAGATCAGGTGAGGAAGGGGATCGCCGAAGTCGACCAGTTGTCGCACGAAGCGCTTGCCCTGTTCGGTTGTGAGTTCCAGCGGATTGGCATTCGGCATGGCTTCGGCACGGCAGTGCTTGCAGGCGAGGCCGCAAGCCTGGGTCATCTCCCAATAGACCAACATCGGACTTCTGGAGAAATCGCGAGCCAAACGGCCCATATGTGGAGTAGTGCCAGCGACAACCATGATGAACCCCCTTCGGCGTCTTCCCTGAAAAGAACCCCAGCAAGCAAGACCTAGGCTAAAGTCAAGGCCGAAAAAAGGCTGTGATTAGAATCACAGGGTGCGGTGACCGATTTCGCAAAAAGGGGGTTCGGGTGGGCATGGTGACCGGTGCTCCGAGGTCAGTGCGCGTCCGCGTGGGCTGGCGCGGGACACCATTTTGGGAAGATTACCTTTTGATAACCCCTCCCCCTCCCCCTCCTGGTCTATTGGAATCATCGGGTTAAGGGAAATTCTAGAATTAATCTATGGGCTGCAATCACTTAGGGGCAAAATCTTGAGCCGCAACGAGTTACAGCCGATGGGGTTCTCGATGTCGATGCCAGTATCGTGGAAGGGAATTTCTCAGTCAAGGTTAGGTGAACATGCGGTGAGGATGGTTCTGTGGAAAACGCGGGGGACCTGCGAATCATGGGGACAGGCGGATAGCTCAGGGAGCGGCGCCTATTCAGTCGAGAGTTTTGGTGAGTCTGCGTTGTTCGCTTCCAGAACCGTTGGCAGGAGAATTCGGTTTGGGAGAGACATCACTTGCGACCGCAATTTCGGTGGGTTTGGCTTTTGAAGTTTGAGGTTCATCTTTGGGAACGTTGTCCTGAGTGAAGTGAGTAGCGTACCTCACGCGTAGGCGCGACGTGATCTCCTTTACATCGGCATCTTGAAGTGGCACGGCTAACATCCTCCTATTGCTAACGTCCTTTGAGCCGACATTAGCACCCCGGAAGGGCAAGTCAAGAGAGTTTGATTGTGCGCTAATCTTTCGTTGTGGAAAAGCTTAGGAAAGTGCTGCATTAGTTGTGCAGTCTGTGGAAAACCTGCACATTCGAATGTGCAAGTTGAACAACGGTGGGGACAGGCCCGGAATCCCCCAGATTTCCGCATTCCTACGGACAACCCTCATTGGCTTGTCATCACCGCCGAGCCTGTTGTCTGTCCGTTGGGTCCGCTAGCCGTGTAAGTTCCTGTCGCCTCGGCGGCAATTGCAATAAGGTTGATCACGACGGTACAGCTTCGATCAATTGTTATGTCTGAATGTTCCAAGTCTCCATTCTGCCTTTGTCCCGTGATCGTGATTGTTGCTTGGGTTGCACTAAGTGCGCTAATGGTCACCGGATCAGAAGGGCCGGGGCAACCAGTACCGTAGCCTGTTGGCAAAGTAACGGCAATCTGACTTGCTGTGGTGACGCCTCCCGATTGCGCAATCAGCAGACCAAAGGTGTAGGCAGGAACGGTGCCTCCACCGGGCGTGAGCACTAAATTCCATGAACCCGCAATGTTCGCAAAGGTGGGGCCGGTCGCACCACTTATTTTGCTCGCGTTGCAGCCAACACCCAACGAACACAACAGAACACTCAGCAAAACGCTGAGAAGCCTATTCATTTCCCTTTCTCCTTCTCCGCGGGACTGAGAATTCTATGCGGTCAGAGACGCAGAAGCTGTGAGTACGATCACCCCTGCGACGTGGCGACATGGGTGCGACCTGCCGAGGTACGGTGCGCTGGGTGGTGTAAATGGGTTACAGGTTGTAACAGTATAGTGACCAACGGTGGTCGGATGGAACGGAAAACCGCTAAGCCGAACTGTGCAAAGGGCGCACAAGCGCCGTTACACTAGAGCGGGTCAGGACAATCACATGAGAAGTGTAATCTTCGCAATCAACATTACCCTGGATGGCTGCTGCGACCACACCAAACAAATTGCCGATGACGAACTACTCGAACACTATACGCTGCTCCTGCGAGATGTTGACCTGCTCGTCTATGGGCGTAAAACCTATCAGTTGATGGTTCCTTATTGGCCTGATGTCGCAAAAGACCCGTCTTCGACAAAAGCGGATAAGGAATTTGCTCAAACATTTGATTCCATCAAGAAAGTTGTTTTTTCACGATCATTGGCCAGCGCTGAAGATGAAAATACAAGAATTGCTCGTACGAACCTTCACGATGAAATACTTAAATTGAAGCAAGAACCAGGCAAAAATATTCTGGCCGGTGGTGTAGATATTCCTTCACAGCTTATAGAGCTTGGTCTGGTTGACGAATATCGCTTCGTCATTCACCCAATCGTTGCAGGAGAGGGGAGACGGTTGTTGGAAGGCGTTAGCCTGCGGGAGAGCTTACAACTGAAACTCGTTGATTCAAAGGTTTTTAAATCGGGACGTGTTGCGCTTCGCTACCTGAAACAGTGACAGAAAATCTGCGACAGCCGCGCTGCTGGCCCAAATTGCACAAAATCAGATAGGACTCGAAAAGGAAGTCACTCATGAGAAAAATCATTGTGGCGGAATTTATCTCCCTTGATGGCGTCATAAAAGCCCCAGGCCCTGAGGAAGATAGCAATGATGGCCCCCCCGCGTGGATAAGGGCGCATCGCGACCCTGTTTCTTCAGCGGCCGTGGTTCAGCCGCTCATCAAGCATGATTTGGTCGATACGTTCTCGCTGACGATAATTCCGGTAACGTTGGGCGGTGACAAACGATTGTTTGCCGAGGGCGCGATCCCGGCGGCATTCAAGGTGACAGAAAGCACAGTCACCTCGAAAGGCGTCATTATCGTGAATTACGAGCGTGCCGGCGCAGTCCCAACCGGTAGTCGATAAATCCCCGGCTTTTGATCTTGCGGGGCCGGGTGCGGGCCGAGCGTTAACCGTACGTGACGTCGGTGCTCTGTCCGACTTCGATGATGTAGCCGTCAGGATCGCGGATGTAGCAGCGTATCTCGCCGTACTTGGGAATCGGCTCCGTGATGAACTCGGCTCCTCGACTTTTCCATAATTCATAGCACGCTTGAATATCCGCAACGCGGAAATTCATAAAGCTGTTGATGTGATTCGGGTCAGGGACGCTGAGCGTTACCGTCGGCTTATCCGGGGTCGGCCCGCCTCCAACGTTCAGAATCATCCAGATATTCGCAAGCTGAAGGTACCCGGGCGCGTTGCCATCACCCAGGCTCAGAATGCGAGCGCCGAAGACCTTTTCGTAGTAGCGAGCCGATCGGCCGATGTCGGCGACGGTGAGAAATTGCGCGATGCTGATCCCCTCTCGCGGGGGCATCTCGTAGCTCTGCTGTTCAATTTGTACGCTGTTCATTGATGGCTCCAATTTCGATAGGATGCTCATTTTAATACGGTGTCCCATTCCAATAAACCGGAATAACCCGGGGACAAAATGGAGTGCACCCGTGGTGGAGTGACCCCAAAACTTGGGAAGCGTGGGGACAGACGGGACGTTCACCGGTTTTCGGAGATTAAGCGACGCCTGAAAGCGGGGTACGTCCCGTCTGTACCCGGGTTTGTCAGGGCACTGATCGGGAACTCTGACGCACTATTTGTTTGACTCCCGCTGCAGGTCGTTACCAAGGTTCGTGCAGATAGTGTACTAGCGGGCACCCCGGCCACAATCCTTTCGACTTTTCAGTTACAGACCAATTTGGAGTTAAGGTGGGAACTACGTGGTGCTTGCACTGGCCGACTGGCACCTAATCCTTCGGAAGAGCAAGGACAGTGACATGCACAACGGAGCGGCCCCCACAATACTTCGGCGCAGTTCGAGAGTACCGACTGCACTCCAGATCCTCGTTACCACTCTGGAAGGAACACACTTCTCAGAGGTGTGTGAAACCCTGGTGGTCAACGCACATGGTTGTGCCATTCTGACCCGAGTCAAGTTCGACACGGGTGTTCCTCTGAACCTTCACAGCAAGGACGGGCGCGAGACTACAGCTCATGTGGTCACATGCCAACCGATCGGCTCAGATCAAGTGAGCTGGAGGCTGGGAGCGCAACTCGACCGACCCGAGAATTTCTGGGGCTTGAGAGATTGTCCTAAAGATTGGGTGCTTCCGGCGCCGGTGGTGCAGAGGCCTCCTCAGATTCTTAAGTCCACGAACACTTCGGTCTCTCACCAGCCGTCGGGCCAAGAAACCCAGGCCTCGGAAGCCGTGCGTGATCGCGTCGCGCGGCAATTGGAAGAACAGGTGCGGCGGATGATTGCAGAATCGGTACGTCCGCTCCAAGCTGAAGTCACGGCGCTCAGGGAGCGGCTGGCGCAACGGGAAGCGAATCGTAGTCGCTTTGAGGTTTCGCTCTCGCAAATTCCTCCTGAGCTCGAACAACAGATCGAGTCACGTCTGCGAAAGGACCTTGGACCAAGAGTCCTGGACGAGGCCCGCCAACAGTCCGTGCATTTGCTGGAATCAGCCAAGGCAACGATTGACCAGCGAATCACCGAAGGCCACGACAACTTTCTGCGCAGGGTCGGGGAAGAACTTGGAGTCGTCGAGAAACGTGCGCAGGACATTTCCGCGCACATCTCCGAGGACACCCGGGAGCACTTGCGTCGCGGGTTGGAAGATTTTCAGCAGAGATTATTGGACGGAGGCAACTCCCTCAAACACTTGAGCCAAGAGCTTCTGGAGTTTCTCCAACATACCTTGAATGCCGAGCACGATGCGCGGCGCGGAGACTTAGAGCAACTTCGATCGGCGGTTGCGTCAGAATCGTCACGTTTGCAAGAACAGGTTGATTATCTGGACGCTCGCATCGCGAAACTGGACGAATCTACACGCTGCCTGGAGTCAGGCCTGGACCATCGCCTGAGCCGGATGTCCACCGAGATCGTAAAGGACACACGCAGCCAATTCGAGAATCTGGCGAATGAGATTCTCGAGGAATTGACAGCCCGCTGCATCGAAGCGCTCGGCGGTCAGCTTGATGAAGCCACCGAAAAGATGAAAATTGTCCAGAATGGAATCATCGCCTCGGCTTCCGAATCACTGAAGGGCCAGGCCGCGAATGCTTCGCAGGCTTTCGAGCACTCCATGGAGCATCTGGCGAGACTCTCCATCGAACGCTGGCGGCTCAAGATGGAAGTAGGTCTGAATGCTCTGGCAAAGAGTCTTAATGAGTAATTTCGGTTGGAAGCAGGAGCCAGTGGCGACGGTAGGCAGTGTGAGTCGCAAAGTGAGGCTTGGCAGCGCTGAGGCTGAAACGTCTGGCGTACGCTGGTTCCAAGTCGCCGCTAGTCGCCGTGCCGATGTTGGCTTTTGAAGCCTGCCTGGCCCGGTAGTACGGCCGCCCGCCGGCGCGTGCGACGCATCGCGCCCCAGTCATACTCATAAACAGTCCCACAACGCATGCAGACCTGATAGTCCTGCCCGTAAACACCACTATGGGGCCAGGAGAATTGATGACGACAAAATATTTCGAGGAGTCGCTTAAGGAATTTAGTTGCCATGACTGCCTTTTGACTGGTGGTGATGGTGTCGTGCTCTATTCATCGAACCGAATTCGCTAAACCTGGCGAAAGCCAAAGCTTTTCTGTCAGTCTGGGATCCTACGGTAGCACGAAAAGCTGGCAGAAGGATTCATCCCTTGGTTCAGCTGGTACTAGGATGATGGTCAATGCGCAGTCTCATTACTCTGTTGCTGCATTACTGTTTCAAAGGAAGGTTGTCTCGATTCGCAGATTGTGCGCTGGCCCTCATCCGAAATACCTGTGGTGGTGACATGACTTTCACACTCGCCGCCGTGATGGCTCTCGGAAAGAAGGAAAAAGACTCGGCCAAAGGCATGGAATCGCGCCCTCGGTTGCCGCTTGGCCCACTTCCGCAAGATGCGCGGCTACAGCCAGCGCGAGATGGCGCGGCGCGTCAGTGTCGTTCAGGTTGTGGTGTCGGAAACGTGGGGACAGACGGGCCGCGCGTGTCCCAAATTCTCGCCTCAGTTGAGTATCCGCCACATGATCGCGGCGCCAAAACCGTAGCAAAACCATCTGGTACAACCGAGCAGAAATTGCTTGTGTTGTTTCAAAGTCTTTATCACAACCGGATTATCCGGTCCTTCGTACACGTCAAGCAATACCACTTTGGTGCCTGATGCACCTCAAGCGTAAGGATAAACAGAAATGACCGAAGACCGTCTTCTGCCCCACCTCCGAGTGTGCGTGAGAACTTCAAGCGTCCCTACGGGGCGCGAGACAATCTCCCAGTTTTCGAGGCGCTGAACGCGCCGGGCTATTATCAGGAGCCCTTGTGCCGCCCTCCCGGGCTGTGTTCACCTCCCCCTTGTCACCCGCGGCTTGCGCCCCTTCGACAAGCTCAGGGCAAGCTGTGGGCTTTATTCTTGCGCCGCTTCGCGGCTGAAGCCTTCTTTACTTCCACTTTTCTTTGCACGCTAAAGCTACGACTCAGACTCCCTAGAGACGGTGGGTCACAAGGGGAAATCGTTGGAGTGTGGCGCCGATCGGCGGGCGAGGTCTCGATCGACCTCTGGCGCCGACTTTCATCGGCGGAGTGGGCGGCGGTCGAGGCCGAGGCGTTGTCGCTTCCGCTGCCGGGGCCGATTAGCGTCCGGCGGAGCTTGTCATCCGTAGGAATGGGGCGCAACGGATGAAGCCGATTTTGATTTTCTGGCGCGGACGGCAGCGCTTAAACAGTCTGCGGAGAAGTCGCTGCAACCGCAAAAAGGCGACCCGCAGGCGCTGAAGCGCGGGCTCATTTTTTGCGAGTTAGCGGCACGAGTGGAACTCGTGCCCTTCCCGAAACCTGCACGAGCCGGAAAGTCCGTTGGCGCACCAATGACGACCACGGGGGCTGAAGCCCGAATTGATTCGATGTGCGTTACGCGGCCCTCAAAGGGGCCGCTCTTCCACATTGGTGCAAACAAATGCCCGGGTCTGGGGTGAGCACCGAGACCCGGGCTGGCTGTTCCGTATGTGGCGAGCCGGAGAGGGGACATCCGGATGTCCGGCGCTGCAAGGCCAGAGGTCGCCGGGGAGCGGATCACTCACCCTCACGCTTTTTGCACCCACCGTTTCGGGTGGCGCAGTCGTCGCCGATTGGAACAGCGGTCTTTACTCGCTTCCAACGCCGCCAGGCTACTTCTTCTGCGCCTCGCGGATGTATCCGATGACCATTTTGACCTGGTCCGCCGACACGCCCTTGGTGGCGAATGCGTGCATGGCTTTCTTGTCCTTGCCGCCGTTGGCAATCATGTCGGTTAGATCGGCATCGGAAGATTTCTTGGCGTCATCGGAAACCAGGCTGGGAATCTTGGCCGCCGGTTTTCCACCCAGGTCCGCGCCATGGCATGCAGCGCACTTTGCTTTGTAAATGGCCGCGCCATCGTCGGCCGCCCAGGACAGATTGGGCAGAATGAGGAACAACGTCAGCGCGATCATCGCGATCAGGACTGCCAGTTTCATCATCTTCATGATTGCTATTCCTTTCAAAATGCCTCGCTGTTTCGGCTCGCAAAGGAACTCAGTCTTGTCGCGAACGAAAATCGAGGCTGATAAGAATGAACTAACGTTGGACAGTTTCTATGTTGCCACTGAACCGGTCTGTGATCGTGGTCACGGCAGGTCGTGACCGAAATCTAGGCCTGGGATGGTACGAACGCCAAGGATCGCGTCAAAAGACTCGCAGTCGGAGTGATATGGCACAGCGGCAACAACCTAGACCGGGTGCGAGTTTTATTTACATACTGTAACCCAGTGAAACGTAAAGACTTGGGAGATCGGGCACGCGTCAGTCTTTGGCAACGGGTTTGCCCTTCATAAGTTTGCAACTTGCGCCTGAGGTATCGTCTTGGAACCCACTCTCCTGGTGATCGGACTCAACCATCGGACGGCATCACTGGGCATGAGGGAGCGGTTTTGGATCGGCGAAAATCGGCGTTACGAAGTGCTGCGGCAGCTCAAGAACGCGGAAGGCATCGAGGAAGCGGTCGTTTTGTCCACCTGTTGCCGCACGGAATTCCTGCTGTGGGCCAGCGAGCCAACGTTGGCAGCGAACTCCCTGCTGCAATTCCTTGGGGCTGACCACGGCCTCAAACTGACCGAGTGGGAACATTTCTACCGCCTGCTGGATGAAGCGGCTCTCACGCATGTTTTCCGCGTGACGGCCGGACTCGATTGCCTGTCGCTGGGTGAAGCCCACATTGTTCCCCAAATAAAGTCAGCATGGGAGCAGGCACGCACCATCGGGGCCGCCGGACGTTTTCTCAACGCAATTCTCGAAAAAGCGATCAGCGTCTCGGAGAAGGTGCGTGCTGACACCGCAATCGACAAGTGCGAGGTCTCGATTCCCACGGCCGCGCTGCACCTGTCGCGGCAGATCTTTGGGTCACTGGATGGCCGCAGAGTCCTATTGCTGGGTACCGGAAAGATGAGCGAAGTCTCTGCCTGCGAGATGGTTGAGAGCGGCGCGGCTTCAGTGGTTGTGATCGACCAGTCTCCGGCTCGAGCCCAGGAATTGGCCGACAAGCTGGGAGGCACCGCGGCAACGCTGGCCGACCGCTGGCAATGCATGCTGCGGGCCGACATTGTCATCAGTTCAACCGGATGCCCGCACGTCATCCTCACCCGCGAAGAGGCCGAGCGGATCGCCATAGAACGCAACCGCGTAGCGCTCGTCATCATGGATCTCGGGATGCCCCGCGATGTGGACCCGGAGGTACGCCGCGTGGATGGAATCCTGCTCTACGACCTGGAGGGTTTGGCGCGGGTCGTGAAGAGCCATGCCGGGGAGCGCACGGCTATAGCCGCTGCGGCGGGTAAGATTGTCGCCGAGGAGGCGCTCGCGTTCCGCGCCCGTCTGAAAGCAGAACGAGTGGTGCCTACCATCGTGGCGTTGCGCCACCGTCTCGACGAGATCAGCCGGCAGGAACTGGAGTCTTTCATTTCCGAGCGCGGGCCTTTTACCCGGGAGGAGGACCAATCGTTACATGCAATCACCGCCCAGGTCCTCCAGAGAATTGCCAGTTCCCTGGCTCGCGAACTCAAGGAACTTCCGGAAAAAGAAGAACAGGAGCAGATGGCTGCGGCCATCGCGCGGCTGTTCCACCTGGATTCGCCGCCGGAGGCGCCGGCCGGCAGCAGATCGGAGAAAGAAACCAATGATCAGCGGACAAAACGAGCAATCGCAATCAATTACTAATCGCAGCAGCACCGCCGGCACCGGTTCTGCAGGAGCCTGGACTGGGACGCAGGCCTACATCCTGGCGGCGTTTTGCCTGCTGCTCGGTGTGGCGCTCGGTTATTTGTTTCGTGGGTCGGCGTCGCCCGCCTCATCTGCCACGACCGTTCAACAGGGAAGCGAACTCCGCCAGCAGACTCCGGCTCCTGCGGCTGCTGATGTACAGGCGGCGTTGGCCCAGGCCGCTGCGCCGTTGCTCGATGCGGTCAACAAGAATCCGGACGACTACGACTCGCTGGTGAAACTGGGGAACGTGTTCTACGACGGCCAGCAGTATCCCAGTGCGATTCAATACTACGAGCGCGCCCTGGTCATTCATCCCGAGAATCCTGACGTCCGCACCGATATGGCGACGGCCTACTGGTACACCGGCAACGCCGACAAGGCGATTGCGGCGATGCAGACTTCTCTGAAATATCGTCCCGGCCATCCGCAGACTTTGTTCAACCTGGGCTGGGTACGCTGGCAGGGTAAGGCCGATCCTGCGGGCGCAATCTCAGCCTGGGAGCAGCTACTCAAAGCAAATCCCGACTACCCGCAACGCCAGCAGGTCGAGCAGTATATCGCCAAGGCGAAAGAGCACGCGGCGCGAGGCTAAAAGCGGTTCGCGAGATTTCATACAAAAATTGAGCGCCACTTCATAAAATTATATTGGCGCCCGGGGCCTCCGAAGAGGAGGCCCCTAACTTTTTGTCATGAGGTCTTTCCCTCTATCCAGCTGAGTTTTCGGAGGGAACCGAATCTGTGGCCTCGTCTTCTCCGGCCGGGACGAGTTCGAATTTCTTCAGCTTGTAGCGCAGAGCGTCGCGGCTGATGTCGAGCAGGCGCGCGGCATGGGTCTGGTTGCCGTTGGCCTGGCGCATGGCCAACTCCACCATGGCGCGTTCCACCTCTTCCAGGGACGTGCCCTCTTCCGGAATGTAAAGCCTGGGCAGCACGCGTCCATCGGCGAGTTGCTTGCCACCGCCATCGGCTGCTGTGCTGCTGTGCTCAAACGCGGTCAAGCCGCTCCGGGCCGCCTCTCCGACGGCGAACGGCATGTAGACAGGGCGCAGAATGGCTTCGTCTTCCAGGATCATGGCGCGCTCGATGCTGTTCTTCAGCTCTCGCACATTGCCGGGCCAGTTGTGGGCCAGCAGCAGCCGTCGGGTCTCGGGGTTGATGCCGCGAACCGACTTTTTGAACTTGCGGTTGTACCAATCGATGAAGAAATTCACCAGCGGGAGAATGTCTTCCGTGTGATCGCGGAGCGGGGGGATGAAGATGGCGATAATGGCCAGCCGGTAGTAAAGATCCTGGCGAAAATGTCCTTCGCGGACCGCTTTTTCCAGATCGCGATTCGAGGCCGCCACCACGCGCACGTCCACCTGCATGTCCCGCACGCCCCCCACCCGCCGAATGACCTGATCTTCCAGCACTCGCAGCAACTTGGCCTGCAGCAGGGGCGAGAGTTCGCCGATCTCGTCAAGAAACAGCGTGCCGCCGTTGGCGGTTTCAAACAGCCCCTTCTTCATCGCCTTGGCGTCAGTGAAGGCGCCTTTCTCGTGGCCGAAAAGTTCGGCCTCCATCAGCGTCTCTGGGATGGCCGAGCAGTTGATGGCGACGAAGGGCCCGTCCTGGCGAGTGCTCTCGTAGTGGATGGTCTTGGCGACCAGATCCTTGCCTGTGCCGCTTTCGCCCTGAATAAGAATTGTGGTGGCTTCGCTGGCGGCCACCTTTTGCACGAAGCTCATCAGCTCCGTCATCTTCGACGAAACTGCCACCACATCGTGATAGCCCGTGCGCCGGCGCACCTCGCCGCGCAGGGACTGCACCTCGGTGCGTAGCTTGCTCGCCTCCAGGGCGTTCTGGATCGTGACCCGCAATTCCTCGAAGTCCAGCGGCTTGCCGATGAAGTCATAAGCGCCCAGCTTGAGCGCGCTTTTGACGTCGTCCAACTGGGGGTCGGCCGTGATCATGATGACCGCGGTAGAGTCGCCGCCTTTCTTGAGGTGTTCCAACACCTGCAGGCCATTCAGGTCGGGCATCCGGACATCCAGCAAGATCAGGTCGGGGGACTCGTGCTGGGCAAGGCGCAGTCCGGGTTCGCCCGCCGCCGCTTCGACGACCTCGTATCCCCACTCCTCGCACTTCTGACGCAGCGACCAGCGCACCAGGCGCTCGTCATCGACTATCAGGATCTTTTCCGCTGGCATGCCTTATTAAGCTTACTACGGACATATCCGTTGTGGCAGATTCCCTCGGCCTGATTGGGCTTGAGAAATGTCTAGCGAATCCCAAGCAGAACACCCAGGTAGGTGCGGACTTTCGCGAGGAGAGCAGGGTCCGCCTTCGAATGAAATGTGGCGTGCCTCGCGGCCCAATCCAGACTTTTGAGATGGTCCACCAGGACCGCGCCTTCGACTTTTTCCACCGTGACCGGCAGGGCAAAAGGATAAGGCTTGCGGCGACTGGTAAGCGGGCATACGACCACCAGCCCGCTGGCTTGGTTGTAGGCCTGATCGGTGATCACCAGGGCGGGCCTTCGTTTCGCTTGCTCGCGACCAGCCTGCGGATCGAAATCCAGCCAGATCAGGTGTCCTGCGCGCGGAACGTAGCGGGTTACCAATCAACGTCCTCTTTGCCGCGGGCGGGTCCAGTTTGGACCTCGCCATGACGATTCTCAGGAGTGATCTGTGACACCAACTCGCGTAGGGTCGGCGCCCGTTGCTTGCGGCGGCGAAGTTGAATGCGCCCCTCGGCGGCCTCAATGGTGATGGGATCACCTTCGCGGACCCCCGCCTCTTCCGCCACGGGCTTCGGAATTCTGACCGCCAGGCTGTTCCCCCATTTCACGATCCGTGCGGTAGGCATGAACGATCTCCTTGCGTATATACAAAGTATACACCAGGATGGTTTTTGTGACTGGTAGCCCCCATGACCCCCAGTGGCTGAAAGCCCTCTGTTCAGCGTAGTCGGCATGCGGCACGAGTGGAACTCGTGCCCTTCCCGAACATAACTATGGCGAAACTGCTGTAGATACAAGGGATACAAGGGAGTTATGAGGCTGCCTGCTGGGCGGTGCGCTCCAAGGGCAGCATCACGGCGAACGTGGTGCCTTTGCCGACCGTGCTGGTGACGTCGATGCGGCCGTGGTGATCTTCCACGATGCGCCGGGCCAAAGATAAACCCAGGCCGGTGCCTTCGCCCTTGGTGGTATAGAACGGGCGGAAAATATGGGGCAAGTCTTCGGGATGAATTCCGCGGCCGTCGTCGGCCACTTCTACAACTGCGGTCGATCCCTGCGATTTGATGGTGACGATGACCTTTCCGTTCAGGTCAATCGCCTGCAGGGCGTTGAGCAGGAGGTTCAGCAGAACCTGGTGAATCTGATCGCTGTCATGTTCCACTTCGGGCAGGGAAAGATCTTTTTTCAGAATGATCTCGACGGATTTCGCCAGCGCCTGCTGGCGGCCAAGCATCACGGCATGTTCGACCGTGGTGTTCAGATCGCTCTTGCGGACACGGGGCGGATGCGGCCGTGCCGTCTGCAGAAGATCGGTGACGATCTGGTTGATGCGCGCGATTTCCTGGCGCACGTCTTTGACTACCGCGCGCGCCGGGCTGGTGGTTGGCAGGTCGCGGCCAATGATCTCAATGACGCCGTGGATTCCCGCCAGCGGGTTGCGGATTTCATGTGCCAGTCCCGTCGCCAGTTCTCCCAGCGTGGCCAGGTGTTCGGCGCGCGACATCTGCGTGCGGTGCAGGCGCTCGATTTCGAGACGGCTCTCGCGCAACTGCTGAACCATCTGGTTGAAGTTGCGGCCCAGGTCGCCAATTTCATCGTTGCGATTGGCAAAACTCACCGCCACGCTGAGATCCCCCGCCCCCAGTTGCGAGATCTTCTGCTGTAATTCGACCATGGGACGCTGAATCAGGTAAGTGAGAACCACCAACAGTGCTCCACAAATGGCAACCGCCCCGGCTCCAGCTACCAGCAGCACGATGTGCCGGTCGGGGTCGCGCCATGATAGGGTCGCAAGCAAAAACAGCAACATCCCGCCCAGCAGGACGCAGGCAATGGGAACCAGCGCCTTGATCTCCCAGTTGATGCGAAGCCAAGGCAGATCGGGATCCTGCGCTGGCGGGGTAGCGTCCGCAGCCTTTGGAAGCGCAGCTTCCCCGGAACTCACCGGATTCGAATACCCGGTGCTGTAAAAGCTCGACCGCGGCGATACGCTCTCACCGGTGTCGTCTGCTTCGGGTTCCAGTTCCGGGTTCGTCATGTCCCTCACAGTCTCAGGCATACGCATGTAATCCTGGCAGTAGGTAGGTAACGCCGAAGAAGGTGAACATCACCACCGCGAATCCCAGGATGGCGAAGTAGGCTGCGCGCCGTCCCCGCCAGCCACGAGTAATGCGCATATGGAGGTAGCCGGCATAAACCAGCCATGTGATCGCCGCCCACGTCTCTTTGGGGTCCCAGTTCCAGTAGGAACCCCAGGCCCGATTGGCCCAGTAGGCGCCGGCGGCGATCATCAGGGTGAGCAGGGGGAAGGCAATACAAATCGTTTTGTAGGTGATGCGGTCGAGCGTGTCGGCATCGGGCAGCAGCCTCTCCAGGTCCTCGCGCCGCCACAGCAACAAGAGATAAAGCAGGTTGGCGAAGATGCCGCCGACCAACCCCGAGAGAATGAACGGGCTGGCCGCCAGCCTGGTTGCATACAGTCCTTCAGCGTCCAGCGAGGAATACTGTCCGTCGCGCGCTCGCAGCACGAAGAAGATCAGCGCCAGCGTTTGCAGCAGAATGCTGATAAAGACTGCCCGATCGGCGAGCGCCAGAAGACCTTCATTCCTCTTCACCCGGGAGAGGGCATACAGCACCAGCGGCGCCGCTACTGCAGCGAAGACCAGAAGCATCAGCCACCCGAGGTCGGGGATCGTCACGAACAGCCGCACGCCCTTCGAGATGAAAACCTCCGCCTTGTTTTCCGGATCCCAGGCGATCACGTTGAAGCCGCCCCACTTTTCAAAGCGGGTCAGGATCGCTGCGTAGATTCCGACCGTGAACACACTGGTCGCCGCCAGAAAGAGCTCGGTCTTGACCTTGTCCTGAATCAAGAACATCATGGCCAGCGCAAAACTCAAGGCGCACGCTGCATACGCGAGCATGGCCAAGGTCACGTGAACGTGCAGCCAGGTCGACTGCAGCGCCGGCACCAGCGGCCGCACTTCGCTGGGCAGGAGTTGCATCAGGATGACCCCGACAATGGCCACCGGCATGGTCACGGTGCCGATGATCTTCACTCCGTAGCGTTTCTCCGCGATCAGCGTGAGTGCGGCCAGCGTCCATACAAAACTGAGCAGCATTTCATAGATGCTGGCGAAAGGTGGATGCCCGGCCTCATACCAGCGATGGGCCACGGCGCCGGTATTCGCGACCAGTCCGGCCCAGGTCATCAGCGACGCGAACTTAATGTAGGAGTCTGTCCCCGTTACGCCGAAGCCCAGATACAAGGCTCCCGCGCCTGCGTAGAAAACCAGCGCGGCATAGAGCAGATTCGACTCACTTAGAATGTTTCCGCTCTTTACCACGTTCAGAAAGGCGATGAACAGCAGGAACGCAATACTCAACCCGACTCCCAGCACCAGCGTTGTGCCGGTCGCGGGATGCTGTTCTACTTTCGCTCGTGCCATATCTACGTTCCTCCCCAGCCGGACTCACCTTCCGGCGATCGATGTAGCCTGTACAGCCGTGGCCACGGATTCCGCTTTCAACTCCTTCTGAATCTGGTCCACCAGCCTCTTGAACTTCTCTTCGAATGCTTCCCGATTGCGGTTGGCGGTTCCTCCCACCCAGAGCGCCAGTCTGCCTTGCGCATCAAACACCGGAACTGCCCAGAAGCGCACGTGGGAGACGTAGAAAACAAAGGTGAGGCCGATGGCCATCAGCACCACTCCGGCCCACACCGCCCATTGGCCGGGCTCGTGCGAAACCTCAAGTCCGGTGTAGACCCCCGTCTTCAGGTCTTTCGGCTCGAAGCGATAGGGAGACGACGCGTTCTCAGCGATGCCCGGAATTTCCGGCAGCCAGAAATTTACCTTGGCGTTCGATTTCTTCGAAGTGACGATCAGATGAACCGCGGGATTCTCGATGTCATTGCTGCGCGCGTACACGTGCCCATCTTGCACGACGTAGTCGGGAATGAACTCTGCCAGTTGCACGCTGGTGTCGTCGTCGAGATCTACCGTTTGTCCCAGAGCGAGGGAAAGCTCCTGCGATGCGGCGGTCTTACCCTTCACCGATGTCGCATCGACGATCAGCCGGTCGAGTTTCCCGGTGCGGCCATAGCTGGCCTGGTAAAAACGCACTCCCCGGTAGACCATCGGATCGTTGACGACAATCTCTTTCCGTTCCACCTCGCGTCCGCCGTCTACCACTGCCAGCTGAGACCACCAGCGCTTGGGCGTGCCGTCCTTGTAAGTCTCCTCGCCTGTTCCATCGCAGCGAATCGCAAATGGAAGAGTGCGCGTGACGCCGCTTTTCATCTCGATCTGGCTGCTGGTCGCGCCCGGAGTGAGCGTGATGAATCCGCGCCAGCCGTAGAGTGCGTCCACGATGCCGCCCAGGAAAATCAGCAGCAAGCTGGCATGCACCATGTAAACCGCCATTTCCGAGATGCGGTTGCGCTCGGCAAACAACGAAAAACTGTTGGTGCGCACGATCCGCTCCGACTTCAGGCCCAGCCGCTCCAACGCGCGCTCGGCGGCGCTCAAGCCGAGTTCCTCATCTTTGATCGGAATCAGCGCTCGCGTGGGCAAAGCCTTGCGGAAGCTCTCGTCGGGACTCTTGTAGGGACGCGCGTAGTACCGCCACGCGTTGGGGAACCGCTCGACCGACGCTGCGATAATGCTCAGGCTGACCAGGATCATCAGGGCGACGAACCAGCGGGCGTGAAACACGTCGGTCAGGCCCGCGGCATCAAGAAGACGCAACATGGCCGGCGAGTAGGCGCGTTGCATGTCGTCCGGGTCGGTCATGGGCCGCTGCAGAATGACCGTTCCGGCCGCCGAGAAGATGACCACCAGAATAATCAGGATGACGCCGGTCTTGATTGAACTCAGGGTCTGCCAGGTTTTTCGGTACGCTGAACGAAGTGACAGGGCCATATTTCCTCTTCTTCACCTGCTGCAGATGCACGTTCCCCGCCAACCTGTGAAGTGTGCGATGGCTCGCTGTCAGATCCTTTAGGATCAATGTGTTGCATTGACATTCGGGGCTTTTGGTTCGCACCCGCCTGAGCCATACGACTCATGTCCATAACGATGGGTTTGTGATTTCACCCACGCACGCAAGTGTGTGATTTAAATCACAAAATTCAAAAGACCCTGCTTGGAATGTGAATCGTCGCGGCTTGCGAAGTCGTGGGGCATTTCACCAATCCCGGTGTGCGAGAAAGCCCATTCCCATCGCCGGGGCCGGATTGTGGAAATTTGCAACAAACCGCGAGGCCCTTTCGCAACTTGGTCTGGCGCAATAAGATACAACCCATAAAGCAGGCGGCCGACTTTTCCCTCGGCCAAAGGCGAGGCTCGTGCACATGCACAGGTCGGCCATGCTGCCCCACTCACCAAGCCGAACCAGAACAATGCCGAATGCCTCCCGTGTTGCCTGCCCCTCATGCGTGTGGTTTCTGTTGTTGTTTCTTGGGATCGCAGTTGCGCCGGCCTTGGCCAAGACCCATCCGATTCCCCTCGACAAGAACGTGGATTCGGCGAAGTGTCTGGAGTGTCATGAGGACAAGAGCAAGGGCAAGGTAGTTCACTCCGCGATCGCGACTGGATGCTTGAGCTGCCATGAGGTTCGGGTCAATAAAGATGTCACCCGGGTGAAGCTGATCACTTCCACGCCCTATACGCTGTGCCTGTCCTGTCATGCGGACAAGAACGCGGCTGAACTGAAGGGTGCGGTTCATCCGCCAGCGGTTCGCGACTGTCTGAGCTGCCACGATCCGCACACGAGTGAGAATAAGAATCAACTGCTGAAGCCTCTATCGGGCGGTGAAAAAGAGAACCTCTGCCTCAACTGCCATAAGACAGGTTTGAACGTGCCCGAGAAAGGCAGCCGGCACGCAGCGCTCGACATGGGCTGCGACAGTTGCCACACCACTCACAAAACCGGGGAGGCCGGCAAAGCGGAGTTCGATTTTCACCTGACCAAGGTGGCCCCAGCTCTATGCCTTGACTGCCACGACGCCAAAGACGCGACATTGCAGAAGGCGCATCACGATCAGCCCTTCGCCACCGCGGACTGCACCAGTTGTCACGATCCGCACCAGTCTGCGAGCCCGAAGCTGATGCGGCAATTCATGCATCCGCCTTTCGCGGACAAGTCGTGCGAGCTCTGCCATGCGCCGGCCAAGGACGGCAAGGTGGTCCTGACTCAGGCGGATGCCAAGTCGCTCTGCGTGACCTGCCACGGCGAACAGGCTGAAAAAATTAACAACGCCAAGGTCCGTCATCCGGGAGCGGCAGGAGACTGCACCGATTGCCACAATCCACACGCGAGCCGGCAGCCGGGATTGCCCAAGACCAACGCGGTGGACATCTGCCTGGGCTGCCATAGCGACCAGGCCGAGCAAGCCAAGAAACACGTTTTGCATCAACCCGCTTTCAAACAGGGATGCGCGACCTGCCACGAGCCACACGGCGGCGAGAATGATCATCTGTTGCGCGCCAAGACTGTGGATGCAGTCTGCCTGGAATGCCACGGTCCTGAGTCCCAGCCGAAGAAGCTCGAAGCCGAGCATTTGTACACGATTTTCAACGGTAGTGTGAAGCTGCCCGACAACTACTTTGCGAAGAACAAAGTCGCGGTGCTGCCTATCAAGTACGGGAGAGGGCATCCGATCGACGGCCACCCGATTTCCGACGTGGCTGACCCGGCGGACATTACGAAGTTGGTAGCGAAGATCAATTGCCTGTCGTGCCACCAGCCGCATTCCTCGGCCGAGCCCGGTCTGTTGGTCAAGGACCAGGCCAACAATACAGCGTTTTGTGCCACGTGCCACAAGGATCTGACGAAGAGGTAACTCCATGAAACTAAGGAATTGGAGAATGTTGCGGACAATGAAAACCATGCCGGCACCCAACGCACGCTGGATTCGCGACCACAAGAGCATGCTGTTATTAATTCTCTTGGGCGTAGGACTGCTGGCGCCGTCGGGCGCTTTCGCCGACAAGAAAAAGAAGGACCAGCCTAAGACTGCCCCGGTGATCGATTATTCCAACATCGTGTGGCCGAACCCGCCGGCGATCGCCCGCATCCGGTACCAGGCTTTTTTCGCGGCTCAGAAACTCTCACAGGTCGACACCGCCCCGACCAAGAAACAGAAGTGGATGGACCGCCTCGCCGGCACCCAGCCAGCCAGCGAGAATACTAAAGTCCTTTTCCAGTTGGCCGAGCCTTATGGGATGGCCATCGATTCCAAGAACAACTTGTACGTGGCAGACCAAAAGGTGGGCGCGATCTTCATCTTCAACACGGAAACGCGCGAAGTCGAAATGATCAAGAACAAAGTCCATGCCCATTTCGTGCGCATCATCGGCCTGGCCATGGACGATAATGACCGCCTCTTCGTTTCCGATCCCGGACTGCATCATATCCTGGTGTTCGACGCCAACCGCAAGGCTGAGGACGTCATCACGGAAGGATTGGTCGAGCCGGGAGTGATGGCACTCGACCGCGAAAACCGGCTGCTTTACGTCTCGGACGTGGAACTGGACCAGGTGCTGGTTTACGACGCCGACTCCTTCAAACTGCTGCGGAAGATTGGTACGACGGGACACAAGCACGAACTCACCACTGCCGGTGACTTTGCTAAACCGACCGGGCTGGCGCTCGACCGCGATGGCAATCTCTACGTGTGCGACACCCTCAACAACCGCATCGAGATCTTTGATGCCGACGGCAAGTTCGTGAGCACATTCGGCAAGGCAGGCGACGGCCCGGGATACTTTTCGCGGCCCAAGGGTGTGGCGATCGATGGGGACAATCACATATGGGTCGCCGACGGCGTGCTGGACCGTGTTCAGGTGTTCAACCAGGAAGCTCGCCTCCTGATTAGTTTTGGTGGACATGGGCTGCTCCCGGGACAGTTCCAGGGTTTGGCCAGTATCGCCATCGACAAGAACAACCGCGTCTTCACTTCTGAGATTTTCCCCGGTCGCGTACAGCAGTTTCGCTACGTTACCGATGCCGAGGCCGAGCAGTTGCGCAAAGAGCGGGAACAGCAGCGCGAAAAGAAGGCCGGCGGAAATAGTTCTTCCATTCCAGCAGCGGAGCCGGCGGCCGAAGCCAAAAGCCTGCCAAGCAAGTAGGGTGAGAACGTGGAGCGGGCACTCCTGCCCGCTACTGCCAGCGGTCCAGAATTAGCGGGCAGGAGTGCCCGCTCCACACTCGTGCTACATTCTGCAACGCCCTGATGTAAATCTTCTCAACTGGGGAATTTGACCAACTCGCCTTTTGAAGTGGTGCTTTTCCCCCAGTTTAGGTCATGGTTCCAAATCAGAGCCGGACAGAGACGCAAAAGTAAAGTTATTGGATTCTGTGATTTACGAGAGAAATTCTGGAAGTCGCTGGTCTGCCTCGATTCGGGCGGCCACTTGCATTAACCAGACTTGAGGGGCGGTTGCACAGGGCGCCCAGGCGCCGAATGCAGCCCACGGCCTAAGCCTCTGGGAGTTCAGGAACGCTGCAGACAAACAATTCATGGAGGTCGTGAAATTTATGAAGAAAGCGATGTTGGTTGTGATGTTCGTTCTGGCGGTCGGGGGGTTGGTGATGGCGCAGAATTGGTCATCTCCGGTTGACGTCCTCGGCGCGCACAATAACGGAGGCCGAGGCTGCGCAGGTTGCCATGCTCCGCACAGTGGCTCGCTCGGTTCCGGCCATGCCGGCGCCGCCGATTCCGGCAGCTATGCACTGTGGGGCCAGGACGCCAGCCCACTGTATGGCAAGACCATTAACTTTGGTGACAGCGGCTCGTACGCGGAAGTTCTGCCCAGCGGGATTCAGAGCGGAAGCCAGGAAGTTGGCGGAATTCTCCTGTGCCTCAGCTGCCACGACGGCAACGTTACCGCGTCGAACATGATGGTGAACCAGTCGTATGAACAGCGCATCGGCCTGTTGAAGAACACGGCCTACGGCGCGGGGAAAATCCCGACCCTGCTCGGCAACGACGGAACCTCGGCCGGAAACTACAACAACGATCACCCGGTGGGGCAAGCAGCCACCATCCGCGCCGGCAACGGCTTGGTCAACACTGCTGGAGTACTCACGGTAACACCCGGAACGCCGTACGCTCAGTTCGTAGCCAACTACGGCTGGCCGTCACTGGCGCCCGGAAAGTGGTCGGCTCCGACTGGAACCACGGCCACCGGACAACCCTACGTGCTTTGCACAACTTGCCACAACCAGCACGTGATGACCGTGTACACCTCGACTGCGGCCAGCCAGATCGCGGCAGACGGCGGCGGCAAGTACTATGCCACGTACTTCTTCATCAATGGCCCCTACAATCCGAACATCAACAACGTCGCCAACACGAATGCGCCTTCGACGACGCAGTTCTGCCGCCAGTGCCACTTTGGCGAGGCGAACGAAGCCAACAACACCAACAACGTGACCACGGTATTCCAGTAGACCGTGGTTGACGGATAAAGGGGAGAGAAATACTCTCCCCTTTTTTTTCGAAGCGAAACCGCGAGGAAATATGAGATACCAACTCCCACTCAGCGCTTGTCTGGCGATAGCACTTTCGGCGGCATCAGGCCAGGTGGCATCGCACGCGCCGACCGCGGTCGCGAACACGGCTTCCGCGCAAACCTCCCCACCTCAGCCGAGTGATAAGCCGGTGGCCCGGGTGAACGGCGCGGTGCTCACGGATCGCGACCTGGTGCGCGAGATGTATGCCATCTTCCCCTACGCCCAGCAGCACAACGGCTTTCCCAAGGCGCAGGAGGCAGCGATTCGGCAGGGTGCGTTGGAAATGATTATTTTCGAAGAATTGGTATATCAGGAAGCGCAGCGCCGCAAGCTCGCGATTCCGGCGGAGCAACTCACTCGCGCCGAGGCCGATTTTCGCAAACAGTTCAACAGCCCTGACCAATACCAGCAATACCTGCAGAGCGAGATGCACGGGTCCGAGCAGCAACTGCGTCAGCAGATGCGGCGGTCGTTGTTGATCGAGCAGATCCTGAAGACCGACGTAGAGCTCAAGTCCACCGTATCGGAGGCCGAGGTCGAGGCTTACTACATTAAGAATCCGACGCTCTACCGGCAGGCGGAGTCCTTCAGCTTCCAAAGCATCTCCATCATTCCTCCGCTCAAGGCGACTCCAGACCAGGAGAAAGAGGCCAGGAAGAAGGCGGAGGAAGTGCTAAGCCAGGCCAAGGCCTCCAGGACTTACCAGGATTTCGGACTGCTGGCGGAGAAGTTCTCTGAGGATGATTTCCGCGTGAACATGGGCGACCACAAAGTAGTGCCCAGCGAGAAGTTGCCGCCCCAAGTGGTCAAGACACTGCAGGCTATGCAATCGGGTCAGGTCAGCGGATTGATCCAGATCGAGACCGCATTTACCATCATCCGCTTGAATACCCACGTTCCCGCGCGCAAGAAACCACTGGCGGAAGTGAAGAACGACCTGAAGACAGAATTACAGAAAAGCAAGTACGAGAAACTGCGTTCTGGCCTTGCAAAACAATTGCGAGCCAAGGCCAAAATCGAAGTCGTATAAGGCATGATTGTGAGTCTTTCTTGTTCGCGAGCCCGCCGCGGCGCCGGCGGGCTTTCTCATGAATGGCCTCAAAAACTTGTCCTCTTTCCCCGTTGTGGATTTCAACACGCAGAGCAGCGTGATATCCCGCACCCCCTAGATTTCAGCCCCAAACCACCCTTTGGAAACATTCGTAAAAACCTTTAATTTCAATCGCTTACAAAGTCTCAGAGGGGGCGCGCATTTGGCAACTCCTGTGCCTTCCAAACAATGAGTGGACGTGGTCCGTTGAGCCTCTAGCCAGGAGGGCAGTAATCAAATGAAGATTGCGTATCGCATCATCGGACTAGCGGTGCTGGTGATGGCGCATCTCGTCCATGCCCAGATCCAAACCCAAACTCCACAATCCCAAGCCCCTGAGCTTTCTGTCGGCGACAACACCAAGCTGTCTGCGGGAGCCTTGGTGAGCTTCGGATATAGCGGAGACTACGGCGACGTGATTTCGTCTCAACACGGGTTGACTTTCGGTCTGGACGGCAAGCTTTCCGGCTACTATTACAACCCCAACTTTCTTTCGTTCACCGCTACGCCTTACTACAATCAGTCGCGGGCCAACTCCAGCTACCAATCACTGACTGGGGCGAGCGGGGTTGATGCTACTGCGAACCTGTTCACCGGTTCACACTTTCCCGGTTCGGTGAGCTACCGTTACGATCGCAATTCGAGTGGAACTTTCGGCTTGGTGGGACAGCCCAACTTCACGACGGTCGGCAAAGGCCAGGGTTTCGGCGTCAACTGGAGCGCCTTGATTCCAAACTTGCCCTGGGTTTCCGTGGGATATTCGCAGGGCGATGGCGGCGGCACGATCTACGGCACGAGCGAGGAAACGAGTTCGACCACGCGGCTTTTCAATCTACGGTCGGGATATCAGATTGCGGGATTTCGTCTGAACGCCTTCCTGGACCGCAACAGCTTGGACTCCAAGTTTCCGCAATTCCTCGCCGGGCAGTCGGAGTCAGTACAGGATTCGACTGGCCATGACGTGGGCTTCGGCGCTCAGCACAACCTGCCTTTCCGCGGCCAGTTTTTTGCGAATTATGACCGGGCATCGGCTGATACCAACTACCTCTCTAATTCGGGACAGGTCTCCAACACGTCCAGCTACACCGACGACATTGTGAATGCGGGGGCAAGCTTTCACCCTGTGCAGAAACTCACTCTGAATGTCACCGAGAACTACACCAGCAATCTGAATGGGTACCTGTCGCAGAGCCTGGGCGGCAACAACGGCTCGGTGGTTGGGCTGAGCCTGGGATCGGGAGCGCACTCCTCGACCGTGGGTGGAGGAGCTACATACGATTTCACCAGCTTTCTGTCGGCGTCGACGCAGGCCACTTACTACGACCAGACCTACTTTGGAAAGACCTACACCGGAACTTATGTGAGCGGTACCGTGAGCTATGGAAAGCGGCTGCTGGACATGTTCACCTTCTCCGGTTCGGTGATTGATAGCGATAATGGACAAGGAACGAACGCGCTGGGATTTATCGGCAATGTGAACTTCTTTCACCGGATCAAGGGCTGGCAGACTTCCGGCGTATTCAGTTACGCGCAGAACGTGCAGTCGTTGCTGGTTACCTACACGACCTCCTACTACAGCTACAGCGCGAACCTGCACCGCCGTCTGCCGGCCGGGTTGCAGTGGACAGCAGCCTTCAACGGAACGCACAGCGGTTTGACCAACTACCAGGGAACCAGCAGTCACAGCGAAGGCTACTCGACGGCGTTTGGTTCGCGCAGGTTCACGCTCAACGGCAATTACACCCAGTCGAATGGCATCTCGCTGTTGGGGGCGAGCGGGTTCGTGCCGGTGTCCGGGACGCCGGGGGTGAATGACTTCATCACTTTCGGCGGCACAAGTTACGGCGGAGGAATTTCGGTGACGCCGCTGCGCCGCCTGCTCATTGCGGGCAGTTTCAGTCGCGCGATCAGCAATACCATCGGCCAGACGGTGTCGCACAACAACACAGAAATCTTCAATGCCCAGTTGCAGTACCATTTGCGAAGGATCGCGCTGCAGGCCGGGTATACGCGGTTCACGCAGGGTATCAGTGCAGTGGGAGCGCCTGCCAACTCGACCGCTTATTTTGTCGGAATATCCAGATGGTTCGACTTCTTCTAACCGCGCGGAGCAAGTCAGCTTTATGCGCTGGACTGACCATTGTTAGTCTGGGGTTGACGCTGGTCGTCCCGGCGGGCGCCGCGAAGCGTCCCAAAGAGATCGTCGCACCGCTTTCCGCGCCCGATCTGCTGATGGACGGCGGGCGCAAACTCTCGTTCGAACGCGCTTTTAGTCTGGAGCGCGAGGTCAAGCCCAAGCGCAGCTTCTGGACTCGAGTGGTGGACACGATCGCGGGTCTGCCCGACTTCCATTACCTGGTGAGTCCCTACAGCGTGGTCACGGATTCGCGCGGCCGCATCATTGTGACCGATGTGGCGGCGGTGGGCGTCCACGTCTTCGATTTCGAGCAGCAGAAGTACAAGTTCATCTCCCGCCGCGACGCGGGAAAAGATCCCATGCTTACGCCGCAGTGCGTGGCCGTCGACGCGCAGGACAATATCTATGTCACCGACTCCCACTCGGGCAAAATTTTTGTCTTCGACGCCAACGGAAAATATCGCCGCGCGATTGGAAGCCTGAAGGGCGGGGAAGGTTATTTCAAGCGCCCCACTGGAATCGCGGTCGATTCCGCGGCGCAGCGCATCTACGTGACCGACACGCTGCGCAACAAGATTTTTATGATGGACATGGAGGGAAGCGTCCTCCAGATGATCGGGAAGCCGGGCTCAGGCGACGGCGAGTTCAACTATCCCACTGAGTTGCGTTTGAATGGGCAGGACCTGGCGGTCGTCGATGCCATGAATTTCCGCGTCCAGGTGTTCGATCGCTCGGGCACGTTCCGCTACGCCATCGGAAAGATCGGAGATGGCGCGGGATGGATGTTCCGGCCGAAGGCGATCGGGTTTGACTCCGAATCGCATCTGTACGTCGTCGACGGAGCGTGGGGGATCGTGCAGGTCTTCGACGCGCAAGGGCAACTGCTGTACTACTTCGGCGGCAAGGGAACCGGGGCGGAACAGTTTCAGTTGCCGACCGGACTGCAGATTGACAAGAACGATCGCATCTACGTAGTGGATTCCTTTAACCGGCGCATCCAGGTGTTTCACTACTATGGCGCCGGGCAAGCCGATGACGGGAGGAAGCAACAATGAAGAGGCTCCTGTCGATCGCTTGTGTTTTGATCGCGGCCCAGAGTTTTGCTCAGGTGCCGCCCAGCGGAGATGCGCTGGGCATGCACAACTTGTCGATTTCCAGCGGAGCGTCCGTTTATTCGCAGGGAAGTCTGGGCTGCACTTTCTGCCACGCTCCCCACAGCGGATTGGGCGCCAACACCCCGCTCTGGAATCAGAAGCTTTCGACGAAATCTTACGTGCCTTACAGCAGCACGACCAATCCCAATCAGGGCAACACTCAGCCTACGCTGGGCGTCACCAGCAGCCTTTGCTTGAGTTGTCACGACGGCACCGTGGCTGTAGGACAATCCGCGGCCTACGGGCCGTTGCCTACCGTGGGATCCATGAACAGTGTCGACTCTTTCGGAACGACCCTGACTGGGTCGCACCCGTTCAGTCTGGTGTTGCCGATGAAGGACGCTCCCAACCTGGTCGCGTCGCTGGTCTCACAGGGCAAGACGGCCGATGCCACTGGGGCGGTCAAGCTAGTTAACGGCAACATTGAGTGCACCAGTTGCCACGATCCGCACGTCCAGAACATCGATAAAATTGCGCAGAAGTTTCTGGTGCGGGACAGCTCCAATGCGCAGATGTGCCTGGCCTGTCACGATCCGAACCGGGTGGTTCAGGGACAAGTAAACCAGCTGGCAGGTTTTGCCAATAGTATTCATCAGACGGCCACCAACCAGGTTTCACCAGACGCCCACGTCGGTTCTTATGCCACGGTCGGTGTGAACGCATGCGCGTCATGCCACATGTCGCATGATTCCGTTGCGCCGGCGCGTCTGTTGCGTCCGGCTACGCCCGCAGCGCCCTCCTACGATCCGGTGACCCAGAATTGCATGACTTGTCACGCCGGCGGAACGTATGTATCTCCAGCGGCCCCCAACATCATGTCGGAGGTGGCGAAAGTCAGTCATCCGCTACCCGCAGGAAACAACTTCCACGATGCGGCCGAGCCCGCAGTGCTCCCCAACAACCGCCACGCGACGTGCGTAGATTGCCACAGCGCGCATGCCTCCAATCCGGAATTGCAGTTCTCGGCGCCTCCAGCCATTCGCCCTCCCCAGGCGGGCGCTACCGGCGTCAGCGCGCTCGATGGGATTACCCCCATCATTCCTGCGGTGAATCAATATGAAACTTGTCTGCGCTGTCACGGAACCGGCACCGGCAAGCAGCGCCTGGTGATCTATGGGTATTCGCCCATCCGGGTGGTTTCTGCGCCGGATGCTTTGAATGTGATCCCCGAGTTCGCGTCGTCGGCAAGCTCAAGCCATCCCGTGACTCACCCGCGCTCAAGTGTGCTGCCACAGCCCAGCCTCCTGGTGAATATGTTGGACGAGAAGGGGCTGCCCTCGGCGCGCCTTGTCGGTGCCCAACTCTTCTGCACCGATTGCCACAACAGCGACGACAATCGGGAGTTCGGGGGCGCCGGACCCAATGGGCCACACGGCTCGATCTACTCGCACATGCTCGAGCGCAACTACCAATTCAGCCAGGCCGCGCTTCCCGGTGGGCCGGTTACCAATACCTTTCCCAACCCGGATACAAGTGTTGCCGGACCGTACGCGATGTGCGCGAAGTGCCACGACCTCAGCCAGATTTTTGCCAACACCAGCTTTACCCAACACAATCTGCATGCCTACCAACGCGGGTTCTCGTGTTCAGTCTGCCACTCTGCGCACGGCATGGGAGCGACCTCACCCACGATCACCGGAGAGCGGCTGGTGAATTTCGACGCCAACGTGGTGGGGCAAAACGGCGGCGCTCCCATCGCCTACAACCGCAGCACGAACACGTGCACACTGATGTGCCATTCGGTCGCTCACAATGCGAACGGCACCGTCACCGCTGCGGCTCTCGTGAAGGGGACCAGAGGCCGGTGAGCCGCAAATGCCTCTTCGTCTTTCCACGGCATACGTTGTCCATTTCCGCGCGGAACAACGCATGCACATGGACCGGCAGGGCTGGATCCGTTCGCCGTTAGACGCCGTGGTTAGGCCCACGGAATCAACTCGGGTCCAGCCCTGTATCGTGAAAGCAGCGGCTGCACCGACCGCGATCGGCGACTGACATGCCTCTAACCGCAGACCCAGCTATGGCCGATAAATGCCCAATTCGTGGAGGGCGGTCCTGGGCGCCACAGATCGTAACAGCGATTTTCGTACCGATATTGCTGTTGGGCGTGATCGAAGGAGCGTTGCGTCTGTTCGGCGTGGGATTTCCCACGAGCCTCACCGTGCCGTGCACGATCCAGGGCCACCCTGCCGCTTGCTACAACCTGTTTTTCCCTGCTCCCTTTTTTCCGCCCGGAATGATCAAGCTTCCTCAGGCGTACGCTATTCCGGCGGAGAAACAGCAGGGGACTTTCAGGATCTTCATCCTCGGGGAATCGGCAGCCATGGGCGATCCCGACCCGGCTTATGCCTTCAGCCGATACCTGGAAGTGATGCTGCGGGAACGCTACCCTTTCATGAAGTTCGAGGTCGTGAATACCGGAAGCGTGGCCGTCAACTCCCACGTACTGTTGCCGATCGCTCGCGGCTTGGCGACCGAGCGGCCGGATGTGTTCATCATCTACTCGGGCAACAATGAAGTCGTCGGACCCTATGGGCCGGGGACTGCGCTGACCTCGTCAGGCATGAGCCTGCCCGTCATCCGCACCAGCGTCTTTGTGCGTTCCACTCGCATTGGTCAGCTTCTCACCAAGGTGGGCGGTCAAAAGAAGGAGTGGGGCGGGATGGAGATGTTCCTCGACAAGCAGGTGCCGGCGAGTTCGCCTCTCATGAAAAATGTGTATGAAAACTTCGAGAGCAACCTGCGCGACACGGTTGAAGTCGCGCGGCGTTCGGGCGCCAGGGTCATCGTCAGCACGGTGGCCACAAACCTGAAGGATTGCGGTCCATTCGCCTCGCAGCACCGCGGAGATTTGACGCCGGAAGATTTGCGCACGTGGTCGGCGCTGGTGCAGCAGGGATCGGAATTGGAAAACGCCCGGTCGTACGCCGAGGCGTTGAAGGCGTATTTAGCTGCGGAAAAGATTGATGATCTGTACGCCGAACTCGAATTCCGGATTGCTCATAGCCTGTCGATGCTGGGAGATTACCCGGGGGCCAGGCAGCATTTTATTCGTGCCCAGGATCTCGATACGCTGCGTTTCCGCGCCGACAGCCGGATCAACGACATCAATCGCGCCGTGGCATCTTCGGTTCCGGGGACAGAACTGGTGGATGCCGAGGCCATTTTCTCCAAGGAGAGTCCCAACGGGATCATCGGCAGCGAACTTGTCTATGAGCACGTACACATGACTCCTCTGGGCAACTACCTGCTGGCTCGTGCCATGTTCCTGCAGATCGCCAGCAAGTTGGCTGTGGAGGCTGGACGGCCGACGGAGCCAGGGGGCGTCCCGTCTGAAGCAGAATGCGAACAGTTGTTAGCCTTTACCGGCCACGATCGGGCTCGCATCACAGCGGAGATGCTGCAGCGGCTACAGAGGCCTCCGTTCACCAATCAATTGAACCACGCCGATCAGATCTTGCGGTTAACGCTCAATGCCGGGGATCCTGAAAGCCCGAATGATACCGCCGCTCAGTATGAGTGGGCGATCCGGAAGAAGCCTGACGACCGGGTCTTGCATTACAACTACGGGCTCTTCCTCTTCGACTACAAACGCGCGGCGGCGGTCGAGCAGTTGCGCATGTCCCGGCCCTGGGATGACTTCCCGGTATTTGCGCCGGACGGGACGCTGGTGCAGTAGATTTGAGCTAAAACCTGCGATACATAAACTGAGCGGTGCTGCCGCCTTGAGTCAGCGTTACGATCAACAAGAACAGCAATGCTATAGCGTAGAGAGGGGGGAGCCAATACCAGCGCCAACGAGCCAGAAGGGCGATGATTCCCGGGCCAGTTTTCGAGGCTTCTTCCTCAACCGAGCAGCGATCGAGAGCGTCGACCATGAGTAGCGCGATTCCGTACCCCAGCGCGAGTGTTGCGACCATGAGGTAAAGGCTCTCACTCAGAAAGTGGGACTGGTAGCTTACCGGCGACAAAACCGCCGAGAGCATCTGACGCGCCTGAGCCCAAGAGTTGGCGCGGAAGAAGATCCATCCCAGGTTAACGAGAGCCGCAGTCGCAATCCAGGAGATCGGCGTCCATAGATTTGCGGGAGGGTCCCAGTTGAGCCTGCGCTCGAGTTGCTGCACTTGACGATGAAGAACCAGCAGCACTCCGTGATAGCAACCCCACAACAGGAAGAGAACGCTGGCTTGATGCCACAGTCCGAACAGAACCATCGAGACCACTAAGGCGAGATTCCGCCACCAAACCTCACGCCGTAAGACTGCCAGAGGAAGAAAAACGTAGTCGCGGATCCAGAAAGACAACGACATGTGCCAACGCGTCCAGAAAATCGAAGCACTGGTGGAGTGAAAGGGTCGCGCGAAGTTTTCGGGCACGGTGAAGCTAAGCATCTGAGCTGCGCCGATCGCGATGTGCGAGTAGCCGGCGAAATCGAAGAAGAGTTGCAGTCCGCAGCCTAGAGCCAGGCACCACACGTCCGCGCCGCTCCACTGGGTAACACGATCGAAACCGCTCGTGATCCCGTCGCCGGACAAGAATTCCCCGTCCCAGCAGTTTGGCTAACTGCACCATGAACACACCTGTAGCGACGCGACGGAACCCCAGTACGATGTGGTTCCAGGAGGTGGATTCCTCAGAGCGGAATTGCGGCAGCATCTCAGGCATGCGGCAGATCGGTCCGGAGACGGTTACCGGGAAGAAAACCATGTACAGAGCAAACTCGAAAAACGTTGGGTCCAACTCCTCGCCACGATAAAGATCAAGCAGGTAACTCATCGCCTGGAAGGTCCAGAACGAGATTCCCAAGGGCAAGGCCAGATGCGAGAACCTTTGCAAGGAGGAGAGAGGCACCGCGACCGCGATTTCCGGGAGGTACTTGAAACTGCTCAGCAACAGCAGGTTAAAAAATATGCCCGTCGACAAGATAGGCCCAGATGGCTTTCGTCGAAGCCATTCGCCGACCAAGAAATTCATCACTGTGGAAGCGAGAAGAACGCCTGCGAACCAGAACCCCCAGGTAAGGTACAGCGCATAGCTGGCAACCAGAAGAACTGCTTGCCGCAGCACTCGCGAGCGGGCCTTGGCCAAGACCACCACGCAAAACAGAAACAAAGTGGCGTAAAGGATGCCTTGTGACAAATTCCTCCCTTAAAGACAGCGAACAAGAATAGTCGGCCTCTTCGCTGGTTACAAGAAAACTCAACCTCATCCTCTACAATGTCGTTTGCTGCGATTCCGCAATCTCATCGACGCTCTCGATGCGGCTCCCGCGAACCGCCCGTTCGTTACGGCCTGGATCGACGAAGACGAGCGGGAGACTGTGACTTTTGAAGAGTTCCGCCAGCGGGCCCGATGGCAGGCGGCAGTCCTTCGCGAGCAAGATGTCGCCGCCGGGGATCGCGTCATCGTCATCATGCCGCAGGGCATCGGCGCGATGGCGACTTTTGTCGGAGCCATGATGCTGGGCGCGGTGCCAGCGTTCCTCGCCTATCCCAATTTCAAGGTTGAACCTGCCAAATACCGATCCGGATTGGCCGGAGTCACCGCAAACCTCAACGCCAGGGCCGTGGTGATCGACGAGGAGTTTCCCGAAGAGATGCTTGGCCACGTTTCCCTCAACGAGGAGACAAAGCTGATCTGTGCGAAGCAGGGAAGTGCGGTGGAGGGAGACAAAGAGTTCCTGCCAACGGAGATCAAAGCGGGCGACCTCGCCTTTATTCAGCACTCCGCAGGCACGACAGGACTACAGAAAGGAGTGGCCCTGACTCATGCCGCTGTGCTTCGCCAGATTGAACATCTGGCGCAAGCGCTGAGCATCGATGGATCGACGGACCGCGTCTACAGTTGGCTGCCCCTCTACCACGACATGGGACTGATCGCCTGCTTCATCTTGCCGATGGTCTGCCACATGCCGCTGGTGATGCAGTCGCCGCTCGACTGGGTGATGCATCCGGAAACCATGCTGCAGATTATCAGCGAATACAGATGCACCCTGGCGTGGATGCCGAATTTTGCTTTTCAATTTGTGCCGCGACGAATGCCGCAGAGCCGGTGGCCGGAGTACGATCTATCGTCCGTTCGGGCTTTGATCAATTGTTCCGAGCCGGTCCGCGCCAGCAGCATGCTTGAGTTTCAGAAGGCATTCGCAGTGAGGGGCGACGCCCTCCAATCCTCTTACGCCATGGCAGAGAACGTCTTTGCCGTCACCCAGTCCGGCCTCGATCGGCGTCCGGCCTGCATTTGCGCGGACGGGCAGCAATTTCGCGCCGTCCATCGTGTCGTACCGGTGGCGGACGGAACCCCGGGGGCGGTTACATTCATTTCCTCGGGCCGGCTGCTCCCTAACCATGAGCTTCGGATTGTGTCAGATTCTGGAGCGATCCTCGGCGACGGCTGCGTTGGCGAGATTCTCATCAAAAGCGACTGTTTGTTTGAGGGCTACTTCAGCCGTCCCGACCTGACGGCTCAGGCGATGATCGACGGCTGGTACCGCACCGGTGATCTCGGCTTCTGGTTGGATAAGGAACTCTATGTGGTCGGGCGTAAGAAAGACCTGCTCATCATCGGCGGCGAAAACATTTATCCGCAGGACATCGAGGAGATCGCGGCCGGCCATCCTGCCATTCATGACGGGCGGGTGATTGCGATGGGTGTGTACAATCCCGAACTCGGGACGGAAGACATCGTCGTAGTGGCGGAATTGGAGAGTGAAGCGCTTTTCGCCAGCGCTGCAGAAATCGAACAGGAGATCCGCAGCCAAGTGGTCTCCAGCATGGGAGTGGCGGTGCGGACGATTTTCCTGAAGCCGCCCAAATGGATCGTGAAGAGCACGGCCGGCAAGGCGGCCCGCTCCGCCACTCGCGAGAAATTGTTGCGAGAGCATCCCGAACTTGACTTCGAGTCCTAGGAGATTCAATCCGCATGACCGACGAAGCCCGGCAAATGATTGAACACATCATTCGGCTGATCCGAAAACCGGGCGTGACTCTTGACGAGAACACACCCCTGGTCTCCTCTGGACTCATCGACTCGATGGCGCTGGTGGATTTGTTGTTGAAGCTCGAAGACCTCACCCATATGCGCATTCCGGCAGGCAAGGTACAGCCTAAAGATCTGGATACGGTAACGAAGATGTTCGCGACCGCGCAGCGCGTGGGCAAGCCGCGAAAGTAGCTGGGGACCTTTACGCGGTCATCTAAGCTAGCCCCGACCAGAGGGCGCTTCTTGGGCTTTCGTGCGGTTGCGCGAACTACTGCGGTGCGTCCATCATCACCGCTTCGTCTCGATGATGGTGGGCTGCCGCCATCGCTTCCGCCTCTTCGATCTGCTGATTGCGATCCCATTCGGGCCGCAGCGCCATCGCCTTGATGTGGAAACGAGATTCCTTCGCCGCATCATCGACGCGGATGAGCATTTCATTCTTGCGAAAGCGAAATCGCGTGACCTCGGCCAGGGGTAAGAGTTGCTCGGAACTCTTGCCAATGATGACGTAAACCACCGTTTCTCCCATCAGAACGTACTCCGGGCAGAGCGCCCCCGGTTCAGTTCTCGCGCCCCCGCCCGACATGGCTGTTATGAACGCGTGCTGTGGACCCATGCAGTCGGTCATCCGCATCCGGATGATCGTGCCTTGCTGACGGCCGTGGGTTTGAGCGGAGAGAAGAATGGGACAGCAGATCATAAAAATGCAAACCAGCGTGCGTTTCATAGGCCCCCAATTACTGAACACGGTTTGGATAGTAGTATCCACTGCGACAACGGAACTCCAGGTTGAGGTTGTGAGTGGGGAGAATTCGAACAACGTGAAAGCCAGAAGCCAGGGTCGGCAATCGATAGTTGACGATGTATGTTGCTCGAAAACCTTCAAGTATTACATTCACTACGCGAGTCGCCCCGTCTGGTGCCAGGAAGTAGCGACCTCCGGTGGCCTCGGCAAGACGGTTGAGAGTGGCAGATCCCGGGCGGGCCGCCTGGTTCGGGCCTATGCCATAGATCTGGACGTTGCTGGCCAGAGCCGCGTCGATGGCGTCGGTCAGAGAGTGGCGACTGATTGTGTCTTCGCCGTCGGAGAAAACGATGAGAACTTTCTGGGCACGGGGATCGCCATGCTGCGAGAGGAAGTCCGACGCGAAGACGATGGCGTCGTAGAGGGGCGTAAGGCCCTCCGCCCGAGCAGCGGAGAGCTGGTCGGCGGCGGCGTTGGTGGCACGGCAATTTCCGGCGCACAGCAAGGCAGGCCGCAGACCCTGAAAGGAGAAGACGGAGACATTCTCGTCGGGGACTCCTGAGGTTTGCGCAACCAGTTGCAGGATGCCGGCAATTTCATGGCGAAAGTGCGGCGTGGTGGATGCGCTGGCGTCGAGGAGGATGGCGAGTTGCAACTTCGTCCAGTCGGAGCGGCTAAAGCTTTGAAAATTGCGGACGATGTAGCTTTGGTCAACCACTGCGAAGTCGCTGGCCCGCAGGGTGGCCACTCCGTGGTTGTTCTGGTCGACGGCGGAAAAGCTGAGCTGAACCTCGCTGACCGTCGTGCGGAAGCGGACGGGATCTTCGCCGTCGGCGCCCAGGAAAATCCAGCAGAGCAGCAGCGGCTGTAGCAGCTGGAGGCGGCGACGGGTTAGAGGTATGGCCACATCAGCTACATCGGCCCTTCGTGCGGAACTTTAGGGCGTGCCTGGTTACGCCCGTCATCCCGTGCTTCTCCGCCATGCCGGATGTGGCCTCACAGTTGCCCGCTGGGAGCCAGGTGGTAGAGTTCTTCATTCAGGCCACAGCAATCAGGCGGCTTCGGCCGGCCTTGTCGCCTCCGGCACTTCGAGCAGCCGGCCTGATTTCACATCGTAAATATAGCCGTAGATGGCTATGTTCGCGGGAACGAGCGGGTGCTCCCGAATGCGGTGCACGTCATCGCGCACGCTCTGCTCCTGATCGCGGATGGTGAGCCACTCGATGAATTCTCCGGCCCGCGATCCCGGACCTTTTCCGACATCCTGAAATCCTTTGTCGGTGAGGGCCGCGCTCTCGAGGCTGTGGGCCAGCAGTCCCCGCATAACGTCGTTGGTGAAGAATTCCATGCCGCAGTTAGTGTGGTGAATGACGAACCATTCCCGCGTCCCCAGTAGCTTGTAGGAAATTACGAGCGACCGAATGGCGTCGTCGCTGGCGCGTCCGCCGGCGTTGCGAATGACGTGCGCGTCGCCTTCGGCGAGTCCCGCGAACTTGGCCGGATCAAGTCGCGCGTCCATGCAGGTGAGGACGGCAAAGTGTCGCGCCGGCGGCATGGCGAGGTTGGCTTTGTCGCCAAAGGTGGCGGCGTATTTCTGGTTGGCGGCAAGTACTTCCTGAAGAATTTTGCTCATAACGGCTCCTTGGTTAAGGAATTGAGGAACGTTTTTTGTGCTATCGAAGGTGTAAGAGCTACATCCGCAATTGCACGATTTCGGATCGGAGTTTTAGTGGATTGGCCGCCAACGCGAGTTCGCGTTCAGCGGCAACTACAGGAGCAACAGCAACAGAAGTGGAGGCGGAACCCCATGATGTCTTGGAGAGAATGATAGTCAGAGGGCCGAGTTGCGGTCAAGCCGCGCCGGGGAGTGCTGAATCCGAGCTGTTCTGGTGCGGCTACTCGCCCGGTTTGCGTTTCTGAGCCTGGGCAATCAATTTCTCGACCGCTGCCTTCTTATCCTCTGCCAATGTGGGATTCAGCTTCAGCAATTGCTGCCAGGCGGCCGCCGCGCCGTTGGGATCGTTCTTGGCCTGCAACCGGATGATCCCCAGGTTAAAGAGCGAATTGGCATCCTTGGGGTCATAGCTGAGTGATTTCTGCAGTTGTTGGAGGGCGCCGTCCGCGTCCCCTTCGTAGAACAGGCACGAGGCGAGATCAGTCCGCGCCGCCACATTCTTGGGATCGGAATCCAAGGCCTTCTGATAATATCCGGCCGCTTCTTTGAACTGATGGGTCGCTTTGTACAGCGTTCCGATCTGGTTGAGCAGTTCGGAGTTCTTGGGATCGGTCTTCAGTTTCGCCAGGAGAGACTCGGCCTGCTTATCAGCCATGCGTTTCATGTCTTCCAGGCTGGGCATCTGCGGTTGAGGGCCCGCGAAGGCGGACGAGGCCACCGGCACCTGGGAGGGCTGAGCAGCGCGAGAGGCCGACCCCCGAAACAGATATCCCAATGCCAGTCCAACCAGCAGGCAGACGACGGCCATCGCGTACACTTGAGATGTTTTCCAGCCACCCGGCACCACGGGCTCCGCTTCGCCCATACGCTTCTCTCTCTTGGGGTGCCCGCTTGCACCGCCACGGAACTCCCCTGTTTTGAGGGGAGTAACAACTTGTTTGAAAGCACGCTTGCTTCCAATTTGGTGCTGGAGGGTTGCCCCTTATTTTCAATGAATTACGAGGAATAGTTGATGAGAAATGCTCGCTGCGGACCGCCGTCGCGTTTTTCTTCGCACGGGCCTGGGCATTTTCCCGCGTGGATCCGGGTGGCCGGTGTCCGCTGATTCATATGATCCTGGTCACGCCCGCCGGTGAGTGGCCGCACTGTAGGGTGCAGGGTTCATCGCTAGAATCTTCTGGTCTTCCCCCTGTAGCGCTCGGAAACTGGCGCTGTCGCCCCTTTCCTTTTCCGGCTCACCGAGGCTTCGATGAAGCATTTCGGGCGTATGCAGCGGAGGTGGGATCTCGCTCGCGTTCTTCAGTATCGGGCTCCTACCTTCTGCGCAGTGCGACCTCTACTGCCTCCCTGACGGTCTTTGCACTCTTGGTGGCCGTTTCCTCCCCAGGTGTCGCAAATCTCCAGAAGGAGGCGTTATGCTACGGCGCTCCTGCTTGCTCGTCGCACTGACCCTGCTTGCTTCCGCTCCGATCTCCGCGCGTAACAATCCGAAATCAAACCCTGATCAATCGATCGACAGGATCATCGCCAACGAACGAGCGCTGGCCGACACCATACGCAGCTACAGCCCGATGGTGGAAACCTACCTGCAGCGCATGCAGCCGGATAACACCCTGGGATTCGTTCCCAGCGAAGATCATTATTTTCTCGGGCGGGTTCAGTTCCAGCAGACCAAGGAAGAGTTTTATCTGGACAAGCGTCTGGTGGAGCGGATGGCGGGCGCGTTCTCGAAGTTCTATTCGATGAGCCCGGTGGGCTTCTCCAGCATGATCTTCGTCGATCGCAGCGGCTTCGATCGCAAGAACTATCAACTGCGCTACATGCAGAGTGAATTCCTGGGAGAAGTGCGCTGCCTGATATTCGAAGTGAGTCCGCGCAAAGAGAAAGACAAGAACAAAGACAAAGCCAGTCGCTTCCGCGGCGCCATCTGGGTGGAGGACGACGGCTACAACATTGTCCGCTTCAACGGCAGTTACGGCACCTTCCACATCGATAGCTGGCGCATGAACCTGCGTCCAGGGGTGTGGCTGCCGGCGGTGGTGTACTCCGAAGAGTTCGACTCCAACCAACCGCAAGCTCGCCACCCTCGTCTCAAGGCCCAGACTCGGCTCTGGGGCTACAATCTCAGCCCCAGCGGGCGCGAATCGGAGTTCACCGAGATCGTCGTCGATCCCGAGGCCGCCAAGGACTCGTCGGCGAATCCCGACAAGAGTCCGCTCGACATTCAGCGGTCGTGGCAGCGGCGCGCCGAGGACAATGTCATCACCAAGCTGGAAGAACTCGGGCTGATCGTGCCCGAAGGTGAAGTCGACAAGGTTCTACAGACGGTCATCACGAATCTGGAAGTCACCAACAAGATTGTTCTCGACCCCGAGGTGCGTTGCCGGATACTTCCCACCACTCCAATCGAGGTAGCCACCATCGGCCACACTATTTTGATCAGCCGCGGGCTTCTGGATTCCTTGCCCAATGAAGCCGCCCTGGCCGTGGTCTTGTCGCATGCGCTTGCCCACGCGGCGCTGGGTCATGACCTCGACAGCAGCTTCGCCTTCAACGATCGCATGGTTGTTCCCAGCCTCAAGCAATTGCCGCTGTTCGACTTCAAACACAGCGCCGAGCAGGAGAGCGAAGCCAATGCCTTGGGGGTAAAGATTCTGGCCAACTCTCCTTACAAAGACAATCTTGGCGAGGCCGGACTTTTCCTGAAGGCCCTGGCCGAGTTCGGCCGGAAAGTTCCCAACCTGATCAAGGCGAATCTCGGAGAGAGCCTGGTGGTCGACAATCGCATTACTTTCATGAGTCAGGTCGCAGAGGGTACACCCGCCCTCGAACTCGGGAACCCTCAGCAGATCGTTGCCTTGCCCCTCGGCAGCCGCGTGAAACTCGACCCCTGGGCGGGCCAACTGAGGTTCGTGAAAGCGCAGCCGCCTCGAATCTACTCGGCCAAAGACAAACTGGCGCTGGAAGTTACTCCCTTTTCGCCGTACCTGGTTCGTCTCAAGTCTCCTGCAACGGTGACCGGAGCAGGGCAGGGTTCAAACCAGGATCGGTAATCGACGACCGATAGTCGAGGCCTACTATGACTCTTTCTGCGCGGCTGCCACTTTGCTGGACGAGCGTCTTCTTGCTGAGTTCGTGTCTGTGCTATGCGGGTGCGCACCCGACTCGTCTCGATGACAACTCCAACTGCCTGGAATGCCATGCCGACCATGCGACAGGCATCCACGTTCATGCTGCCGTCAAGCGTGGATGTACTGCGTGCCACAGCCTGGAGAACCGCAGGGATGCTAGTTATGTGGTTCTCAAGGCCGCGAATTCCGTCGTTTGTGTGGAGTGTCATCTGGCGGCGACGTTTCAGTATTCACACTTTCCCTACGCCAATGGAATGTGCACGCGATGCCACGATCCGCATTCGTCAGCGAATCCCCACCTACTGCGTGGGAAAGTAAATGATCTTTGCCTGAGTTGTCATCTGCGAAAGGCCGAGAGTACAGCGTCGCGCTACATGCCGACGATCACACTCACGAGCGAAAACCGCATTGGACACCCCTACGAGCGTCATCCCGTTAGCGGAACCCCCGATCCGCTTACGGGTGGCGAGATGTCCTGCATCAGTTGCCACCTGCCGCACGGAGCTGGGAAGCTGCACCTTTTGAAGATGGCCTCCGAGATTCCTGAAGACGCCCTGAATCAGAACACCGAGACCAATGACATGTGCCGCAAGTGCCACATGCGTCTGTGGGGCTTGGATGGGGGCACGGGAAATAAGAAGAAGAACAAGAAAGCGAAGTAGCACCGATCTGCTCTGAAGGGAACGGGGCCGACCAGAGCCAGGAATCGGCCACGGATTAACACGGATCCTCACGGATAGTTCTTTCTTGTCTTTGTTTGATCCAAGGCTTATCCGTGTGAATCCGCGTCAATCCGTGTCCAAGAGGCCGCGCGCTTTCAAAACAGGCCGCATCTACAGCAGAACGGCTCTAGGTAATGCTGACTTCCGTATACGTGCCGTAAACCTGCCGCAGCGTTTCACAAATCTCGCCCACCGTAGCGTAGGCGCGGACCGCATCCACGATGTACGGCATGGTATTGGCGGGACTGATGTTGCCATTGGCCGCGGCCCTCGGTTCTTGTGCCGCTGCCTTCTTGAGCGCGTCGAGGGTGCGGCGAACTTCGTCATTCGAGCGGCGTGCCCGCAGGGCCTTGAGCTTAGCCGATTGCTGACGGGCGACCGTCTCGCCGATGTAGAGGATGTGGGGCGAGCCTTCTTCGATCACGAATTCGTTTGCCCCGACGATTACCTTTTCGCGGGCCTCGACCGCGCGCTGGTATTGGTAGGAAGACTCAGCAATCTCTTTCTGGGGATATCCGCGCTCGATCGCCTTTACCATGCCGCCCATGGCATCGAGCTTGCCGAAGTAATCCCATGCGCCGTCTTCCATTTGCAAGGTCTGGTTTTCTACAAAATATGAACCCCCGAGCGGATCAACCGTCTGAGTGACTCCAGATTCGTAGGCGATAATCTGCTGCGTGCGCAGCGCAATGCGCGCCGCTTCCTCGGTGGGCAAAGCCAGAGCCTCGTCGTAGGAGTCGGTGTGCAGCGACTGTGTTCCGCCCAGCACCGCCGCCAGCGCCTGCAGTGCCACGCGGGCAATGTTGTTCATGGGTTGCTGCGCCGGTAATGACACTCCCGCGGTCTGCGTGTGGAAGCGCATCAGCCAGGTGCGCTGGTTCTTCGCAGAGAACCGTTCTTTCATCACGCGATACCAAATCTTGCGCGCGGCGCGATATTTCGCGATCTCTTCGAAGAAGTCGTTGTGCGCGTTGAAAAAGAAGCTCAGCCGCGGGCCGAACTCGTCCAAGTCGAGCCCGCGTCGCCGGGCCCACTCCACATACTCAACCCCGTCGTACAGGGTGAAAGCTAGCTCTTGTAGCGCGGTCGAACCCGCCTCGCGAATGTGATATCCGCTGATCGAAATCGTGTTAAACCGCGGCGTGAACTTGGAGCCGAACTCGAAAGTGTCGATCACCAGCCGCATCGAGGGCGCCGGAGGATAGATGTATTCCTTCTGCGCGATGTATTCCTTGAGAATGTCGTTCTGAATGGTGCCTGAAATCTTCTTCCAGTCTGCGCCCTGCTTTTCTGCGACAACTAGATACATTGCCCACAGCACCGACGCGGGCGAGTTGATGGTCATCGAGACCGTCGTCTTTTCCAGGTCAATGCCGTTGAAAAGAATCTCCATGTCCTCCAGCGAATCGATGGCGACGCCGCACTTGCCGACTTCGCCTTCGCTTGCCGGGTGATCGGAATCATAGCCCATCAGCGTGGGCAGATCGAAGGCGACGGAAAGTCCACTGCCGCCATGCTCCAGCAGATACTTGTAGCGCTGATTGGTCTCTTCGGGCGAGGCGAACCCGGAGAACTGGCGCATCGTAAAGAGCTTGCCCCGATAGCCGGTGGCGTGAATGCCGCGTGTAAAGGGCGGCTGGCCGGGGTAGCCGAGGTGAGCTTCTTCGCTCCAGTGTTCCGGCAGATCGGCCTGCGTGTAGAGGCGGCGAATCGGCACGCCGGAGATCGTAGTGAAGCGTGCGTGGCCGTGCTCGTCGAGATTCACGCCGGTGGGCGCGCCGATCGGTCGCTCGGGAGCCTTTTCCAAAGTCGACGCGAGCGTCTTCTCCGCCCACTCCTTTTCGGCGTCGGAAGGATGGCGGTTCTCAAACACATCGGCGACCGGACTGTCAGCGACTTGCGGTTTGGACGGCTTCTTCTCCATGCGAACCCCGGTACTCTCTTTCGATCATAGGGAAGCGCGCGGAATCGGGCAAGACAGGAGGATGCGGTAGGAACGACCGGTCGGCCAGGCCTTTAGCATTCATCCGCGTCTGTCATCCTGAGGCTGTGTTCTTTGCAGCCCGAAGGACCTGTGCACTCCCAGGCCAGTTGCATAAGTCCTTGGCGGCAAAAAACGCCGCTCAGGATGATGGTCCGAAAATCTGTTCGCCGTGAGACGTTGGCATGCAACGCTCGCCACCATCAAGACTGCTCGCGCGACATTTCCCACGCCTTGGCATACTTCCACGACACATAAACCGCGTGGTAGAGGTGCAGCAGCAGGCCTTCGCGACCGTCGAGGAAACCCAGGCGAACGAAATAGTTGTAAATGAAAGTCGCCAGCGGACGCAGGACGATGTCGGCGAAACTGAAGCTGCGATGCCCTTTGGCCACCGCCAACTGCGCGCCCAGCGCCGAATAGCGGTTCATGTGTCCGATGTAAAGGCTGAGGTTGGGATAGGTGTAGTGCACCATCGGGTTCTTGAACTGGCGTGTTTTTTGCGGCGCATCCGGCTTCAGGTCGCAACGGTCGTGCGGATCGTGGCCGGTAACGAATCCCTGCCCGCGGCGGAACAGGCGCAGTTTGGGATCGGGATAAAAACCGCCGTGGCGCATCCAGCGGCCGAGGAACAGATTCTTGCGCGGAAGCCAGTACCCGCTCACCGCATTTGGATCGTTGATGGCAGCGCGAATTTCCTCAGCCAGACCGGGGCTGATCTCTTCATCGGCGTCGACCAGCAGCACCCAGTCCTTGGTGCAGAGATCGATCGCGTACTGTTTCTGAGCGACGTAGCCGCGCCATGGTTCGACTACGACGCGGGCTCCGCGTTCGCGCGCGATCTCGCAAGTACGGTCTTTCGAGCCGGAATCGACGAGCACGATTTCATCAGCCCAGCTCACGCTGGCCAGTGTGCGGCCGATGTTGGCCTCTTCATCCATCGCTACGATGGCCACGGAAATCGTCATAGACGGGAACAGTGATGCAGAGTGATTGCGACGCGGTATTGTCTCACACCGAAATCTTGCTCGGTCTTGAGGCCGTGCCCATCCTCATCTCCGAAAGCAGGAACACGATCAGGATAATCAACTCCGGTTCCATCGGGTGACGATAGCGCGCGTGCGGGTAAACGAAGTAATAGACCGCGGGATACGTCAGGACCAACCCGGCGAAAAGCCATGCCCCGGGCCGCTTTTGACGCAGAGCCCGGCCCAAACCCCAGAGGGCGAGCACCGAAGTCGCCAGGAACGCCGAACTGCGAAAGTCGATCCATGAGGCGCTGCTGGTCGGCCGGGGCACGCCGTTCCAGAAATAGAAGAAGCGTTTCAGGCTGATGAGCGCAAAGCGGCTCGGGTACGCGCGAATCCAGTCGAATGCAACGCGTTTGCATTCGGCGGCGTACGCGAGTTCGCCCATGCGCTGAAACTTCGCCAGCTCTGCCGGGTCGAGATTCGGCTGCAGGAAAGGCATCAGCATGCCGTCGGCGTAGGGGCCGTTGCCCAACCGGAACTGCAAACCGAAATCATCGCGGATGAAGACGAAGCGTCCAAAGGCTTCATAATTTCTGATCAGCCAGGGGGAGAGAATCAGGAAAAACACGAGTGAGGCGAGAGCGACGCCGGCGAGCGACGGCAAGCCGCGGCGGTATCTCTCCCGCCAGATCCATAGGCCGCAGAAGGGTAGGAAAGCGAGCATCGTCGGGTTGGCGAGCGTTCCGACCCCAAACAGCGCGCCAAAATAGATCCAGCCTCGCCAGCCCAGCCATTCTTGCAATTCCAACGAGAGCAGGAAGATCCACGCCAAAATGAAGGGTGTGAACGTCGTGTCCCAGATCCAGTGGATGGACCAGTACCAAACGTAGGGGCATAGCGCCCAGCTATATGCGGACCAGAGGGCGATGCGCTCACCGAACGTCCGATGGGCGATCCAGAAAATCGGGATGGTGGTGAGCGTCGCCAGCAGGCTGTTGATGCTCAGCAGCACCCACGCCGAGGCGAAGGTGTAGACGCCGAAAATCTTGAACACCCCGCCGATGAGAAATGGATACAGTGGAGGTTCCCAGGCCGAAGGGCCGGTATTTCCTTCGTACGGACTGCTGAATCCGTGTCCAAGCGCAATGGAGCGGCCGATGCGGCCCATCTCCCAGGCGAAGCCAAAGTTATCCTGCCCCGGTCGCGTTCGATATTGGTGAAGCACCCCAATCGACGCCAGTTGCAGCACAAACGACAGAGGCAGCAACCAGAGGAAAGACTTGGGCAGGGCGGGCCGGAAGGGTCTTACCATCGGGCGCTAGTTTATCAGGCGAAGGGGAGTGAGGGGGCACGTGTGGAGCGGGCACTTTTGCCCGCTCCACACAAGCTAGTTCTGACGCGGTGCCGCGTACGGCACGCTCGGCAGATGTGTGACCTGGCCGCGCGTGGCATCGGCAACATCGATGCCGGCGTGGTCGAGCAGCAATCCGGTGGCTCGATCGAGTTCGATGCGTGACTTCTCATACGCCGCCTTCGCCGAGACCAGATTCGACTCCGACGTGGTGAGCGTGGCGGCATCCTGCAGAATCGCGGTTTGGGTGGTGAGGCCGACTTTCAGTTTCTGCTGATCGGCATCGAACGTCTGGCGCGCCAGGTCGACGGCGGATTGTGCCGCTTGCACCGCAGCCCGGTTCTGCCGCACATCAAACTGGGCATTGCGGACTTCGATCCGCACCTGGTTTTCGAGTTGGTGCTGGCGCACTTGGGCCTGGCGGTATTCCAATTCGGAGCGCACCTGGTTCGACTGCGCCAGCCGGTTGCGGATGGGGATGGTGAGGGTCAAGCCGATGCCACGATCGGGCGCGGTCGAATTCACTAACTGCTGCAGCGTTCCCCCGTAGCTTACTGGACCACCGCTACGAAACGGCGGAGGCGCCTTGGCAGAGTTGAAGCATGGAGTGCCGCCGAATTGGCATGCGGGGTTGACGTCCCCTCCAACGCCAGAACCGCCGTAGTACGCGAAAGCATCCAGAGTCGGCAGCATGGCGTTGCGCACTGCCTTGTTGTTGATGTCGCGCGAGTTGAGGTCGATGCGCGACTCGACCAGTTCGGCGCGATGGCGCAACGCGTCATTAATCATGTCCTGAATGGGGATTGCCTGCTCTTCTTGCGGGATCTGCATCGTGGAAGTGGGAATCACGTCGGCCTCAGCCAACACAGGGTCTTCGATACTTCGGCTGAGCGCGTTCTTCATGAGCAGTTGCTGGAGTTGCAGATTGTTCTGCGCCACGATCAGATTCTGCTGGTCGGTGGCCACGATGCTTTGCGCACTTACCACCTGAATCGGAGGTACGGTGCCGACCTGCGCTTGCCGTTTCGCGTCCTCCAGCGCTTTCTGGGCGTAGGTCAGCGATTCCTGCTGCACGCGCACATTTTCGTAGGCGTAAACCAGGTCCCAATACATGTTCTCGATCTGGTCGACGGTGGTAATGATTTGCAAGCGGAAGGCGACGTCGGAAATCTCACGGTTGTTGCGGGCAATGCGAATAAAGCGCGTGTTTGGCAGAGAGCCGAATCCCTGCAACAGGTTTTGCGTGAGCCGGAATTGAAAGTTCGATCCCAGTTGCGGCGTGAGGAGGACGGTGGTGCTGTTGCTGGTGAAGTGGGTATTGTTGAAGCCCACCGACATGACCGTTCCCCACTGGAATCCCTGGGTGTAGGCAAAGTCAGCCGTGTAGGTATTCTGAGCCAGGATGGGGACGGGACTAAACGGGCTGGTCGATTCGGTGTTGTTTTTGTCGAGTTGCACCGTGCTCGTGAGCTGTGGATCGAAGCTGGTAATGGGCGAACCAACGCCGAGCGTCGAGCTCACAAGTCCGTTGGTTCCAGTGCCGGCGCCTCCGGCCGCAACCGTTGTGCCACCCGTTCCCGACCCGACTGTGCCCCCGAGTCCACCGACGCCTCCGCCGGGTGTGTTCTGCACGATCCCGGTGTTGACGCCAAGCACGCTAGCCCCGGACTTGGCGCGCAGCAAATCGGCCTCTGCGATATTCAGGTTGTAGCGAGCGATGTCGAGATCGAGGTTGTTCTCGAGCGCTAGCGCGATGGCGTCATCGATCGAGAGATAAATCTTCCCATCCCGCATCAGCGAATCGATGCGCGCCGAGTTGCCCAGGTTCGGCTGCGCCAGTTCCTGCGGCGTGTAGGGTTGCAGAAAATGGGGAAACGCAGAACGCGGGTTGGAATAGTCCTTGAGATGGACGGGCTGCGCCTGCGCCGGCTGCGGCGCCGCCGGGGGCGTCGTTTGGGAAGCGGGAGGCACCGGCGATTGTTGCGCGTGCATCGCACTGGAAACCGACGCCAATAGGATGGCGGACGTCATACACCAAAGCGCTACCCGGAACAGGAAACTCAAACGCGGTAAGGACATGGACATTCTCCTTGCAATGAGAGCGTGCGCATGCGCACACAAAAACCAATGGATGCCAGACTTGGATGCAGAACAGGATAAAGCGTCACTTCATCTTAGCGGGAGAAGCGGCTACGGGCGGGCTGGGGATTGTAAAGAATTGTGAGCACAAAAGTGTGGCGCGGGCACTACTGCCCGCGCCTGCTTTTCCGAAGCGCAATGCTGCGCGGGCAAGAGTGCCCGCGCCACACGCTATTGCTGGGCCGTCGGAGGCGTGATCGACGGCAGGTCCTTGCGCGGGGCCACGTAAGGAACGCTGGGCATGCGCGTGACCTGACCTCGGGCGGCGTCGTCGATGCTGATGCCATAGTGGTCCAGCAGTTGGCCCGAAGCCCGGTCAAGTTCAACCTTGGATTTTTCGTAAGCCACCATCGTGTTGACCAAGGCGGATTCGGCCGTCGCCATTTGGCTCTGATACTGCAAGACGAGGGTTGTCGTCGAGGTTCCGAACTGGTACTTCTTCTGTTCCGCATCGAGCGATTGGCGAGCCAGTTCGAGGGCAGCCTTGGCCGAATCGACGCTGGCACGGTTCTGTTGCACTTGGAACTGCGCGTTGCGGACTTCAACGGCAACTTGATTTTCGATCTGCTGCAAGCGGGTCTGGGCCTGCCTGTATTCGAGTTCAGAACGCACCTGCACGGCCTGGGCTGCCCGGTTGCGCAGCGGGATATTCAGTTGGACGCCAATGCCCTTGTCGGGCGCGGTGGAATCCACCAACTGATTCAGCATGCCACCGTAGCCGATGGCCTGCACTGTTCCAGGATTGCTGCAGAGCCCGTTGATAGCCAGCGGGTTTCCGCAGGTACTGTAGGGACTCTGGTCCCCGCCCGTGCCCGACCCGCCGTAGTAGGCGTACAAATCGAGCGAGGGGAGCAGCGCATTGCGCACCGCCTTATTGCTCAGTTCGCGGCTGTTCAGGTCTATTCTCGATTCGATCAACTCCGGACGATGACGAACCGCGTCGTTGATTAGATCATCGGTGGGAACAATCGGCTCGGTTGCCGGCACGTCCATGGTTGAAGTCGGAATCACTTCCGCCGTAGCAAGAGTTGGGTCTTTCAAAGAGCGGCTCAACGCGTTCTTCATCAACAACTGCTGCAGCTGAAGGTTAATTTGCGCTTGCGTAACCGCCTGCTGATCCTGAGCGACGGTGCTCTCGGCCCGTACAACCTCGATGGGTGCGAGGCTGCCGATCTGCACCTGCTTCTGGGTATCGGACAGCGTTTTCTGGGCGAAAGCCAACGATTCGTTGGTTACGCGAGCATTCTCGTAGGCATAAACCAGATCCCAGTAAATGTTTTCGACCTGATCCAGAGAATCGGTGACCTGCAGCCGGAAAGCCACGTCGGAAAGTTCACGGTTGTTCTTAGCGATGCGGATGAATCGCGCGTTCGCTGCCGTCCCGAATCCTTGCAACAGGTGCTGCGTCAGCTTGAACTGGAAACCAGAGCTCAGGGCAGGGCTCACGGTATTAAACGGATTGCTGCCCGTAATGCGACTGTTGTTGAAAGCAATCGCCACATTCGTGCCGTAGGTGAAGCCCTGCTGGTAGGCGAAGTTTCCCGTGAAAGTGTTCTGGAAATTTCCGCAGAAGATGCTGGTGCACCGAAAGCGGGCGTGATCGCTCTGCAGCGTTCCCGTGACGACCGGATCTAGACTCGTAATCAGTGACCCCAGTCCCAGAGTCGAGCTGACCAGGCCGTTGGTGCCGCCCCCGAGACCTCCAGCGCCAAGGCTAGTGCCGCCGGTCGACGCTCCAGACTGTGCGCCGATACCGCCGATGCCTCCACCCGGGGTATTCAGCACCAGGCCGACGGGCGCGCCGAGGATGGATGAGCCGGCTTTTGCGCGCAATATGTCGGTATCGGCAATATTCAGGGTGTACCGCGAGATGGCGATATCGAGATTGTTTTCCAACGCCAGCGCAATAGCATCATTCAGCGACAAGTACAGCTTGCCGTCATGCATGAGTTGATCGATGCGCGCAGTGTTGGCAAGATTGGGCGCAGCCAGGTGTCGAGCCGTGTAGGGCCCAAGGGGATTCGGAAAGTGCGACACAGGCTTCGCGTAATTGAGCACCGGCACGGCCTTGTCGGACGTGGATTGCGGCGTCGGAGCTGCGGGCGGTTCCTGGCCCCAGCCCGCGAGTGTCAAAGTTGCGAACAAGCTCGCAACCAACGCGAGCCGGATAGTCAGGGTCCTACATGCGAATGGCATCTACTCATCTCCGTTCGTTAACACCAGTTCGTTAGACAGATTGATTAAGGCATTGCAGCCAAGAGCCTGGGTCTTGCCTGACAGGGCCAAATCGCCCAAAAAAGAAAGTTCTACTCAGGCATTGGTACGCGAGGAAGGGGCGGAAGGTTCCTGAAAGCTATGGAAAAAATGACCTTCCCGACCGCCGCGTCCCGGTACTCACTGTTCGATCTCTCCGGCTATGTTTCGCGGATCACAGCGGCATGGACGCTCCCAACTCCGGGGACCTGGATTCTGTAGAAAACCATACAGTATAGGCCCCACCCTCACCGTTGCGCTCGTGAAACTGTTACATTGCTGCCGAGGCTTGGAATCGCCCCTACAGCATTGACGCAAAGCTTGAAATCGCTTGGATGATCGAACCGGCGCGCGGGACTCGAAAGATCGCATGCGCAATCTCAAAATCACCCTCTCCTACGATGGAGCGGAATTCTCCGGTTGGCAGGTGCAGCCCGACGCCGCCACGGTGCAGGGCACACTGGCCTCAGCCATTGGACGCATTACGGGAGAAAAGGTATTGCCGCAGGGTTCGGGGCGCACCGACGCGGGAGTGCATGCCCTAGCGCAGGTCGTGACATTTGTCACAGAGTCTTCCGTACCCACGGAAAATTTCGTGAAGGCGCTCAACGACATTCTGCCGTCGTCGGTGCGGGTCCTGGGAGTGACCGAGGCGCATCCGGAGTTTCACGCGCGGCACTCGGCGCGGGCCAAGACCTATCGTTACCGAATCTATCGGGGAGCGATCTGTCCGCCGTTTCTGGCCAGATACGTGTGGCATTATCCCTATTCGCTCGACGAAGTAGCAATGGACCGGGCGGCGGCGCGGGTGGCGGGCGAGCACGATTTCACTTCGTTTGCGGCGGTCGATCCGGAACGCGGGCGCGACCAGGAACCCAAACCCAATGTGCGACGCATTTTCTCCTCGGCGTGGGAGCGCACAGGGGAAGAATTGGCTTATACGGTGCGGGGTTCCGGATTCCTGCACCACATGGTGCGGAATCTGGTCGGTACGTTCATTCTCGTCGGCCGGGGAACTTTGCAGGGTGAAGATGTGACGCGCATCCTTGAAGCGCGGAGCCGGTCGGCAGCGGGAGCAACCGCGCCGGCCAGCGGGTTGTATCTGGTCAATGTCGAATACTAGGGAGTAGCCTGGCGCGCCTCAACCGACTAAGATTTGTTTGAACCGAGATTTCTTTATGGCTACTGATCTACAAATCGCGGCGCGGAAGGTTGTTCCGGTGAATCCGGCGACCGGTGAAGTTCTGCGCGAACTTGAGTGTGCGGGGGAGAGCGAAGTCCGAGACGCCGTGTTGCGGGCGCGTTCAGCACAGGCCGGGTGGGCGGAGTTGGGGCTGCGACGGCGGATTGCCATCATCCATGAGTTCCAGGGAAGGCTGTTTTCGAAGAAGTCTGAGATTGCGGCGGCCATTACCCGCGAAGTGGGCAAACCGCTGGTGGAGGCGCTGGTCACCGAAGTGCTCGTCGTGCTCGATGCGGCACGATTTTTGATCGACAACGCCTGGGGATTGCTGCGCGATGAGCCGGTGCCGCATGGGAATCTGGTTACCAAGTTGAAGCGGGGATGGCTGGTGCGCGAACCGCATGGCGTGATCGGGATCATCTCGCCGTGGAACTATCCGTTCTCGATTCCAGCGACCGAGACGCTGGCCGCGCTGGTGGCGGGCAACGCTGTGGTGTTGAAGCCCTCCGAGTTGACACCGCTGGTGGCGTTGGAGCTGGCTTCATTGCTGCATGCGTCGGGTGTGCCCGAGGATGTGTTTCAGGTGGTTGTCGGCGAGGGCCCGGCCGGGGCGGCGCTGTTGCGTTCGCCGATCGACAAGTTGGTGTTCACCGGCAGCGTTGGGACCGGGAAGCGGATCGCAGCGGCTGCGGCGGAGCGATTGTTGCCTGTGGTGCTCGAACTTGGCGGGAAGGATCCCATGCTGGTCCTCGACGACGCCGACGTGGACGTGGCCTCGAGCGCGGCGGTTTGGGGTGCATTCGTCAACGCGGGGCAAGCCTGTTTGTCGGTCGAGCGCTGCTATGTTCACCAGAGTTTGTACGAGTCGTTTGCCAAAGCCTGCGCGGAAAAGACGAAGCAACTGCGCGTGGGCAACGGCATGGACGCGCATACCGATGTGGGCCCGATGATCCAGGATCGGCAGGTGCGGATTGTGGAATCGCACGTGGAAGACGCAAAGGCGCGCGGAGCGCGGGTTCTGGCCGGGGGAGCCCGGCTTCCGGAACTGGGGGTGAACTTCTACGCTCCCACTGTACTGGCCGGCGTGACCCAAGACATGCGCATCATGCGCGAGGAAACTTTCGGTCCAGTGCTGCCGGTGATGGCGTGCGCCGACGACGATGAGGCCGTTCGCCTGGCCAACGACTCCGAATACGGCTTGGCGGCGAGCGTCTGGACGCGCGACCCGAAGCGTGGCGAGCGCCTGGCCCGGCGTATTCATGCCGGCACCGTCATGGTGAATGATGTGATTTCGTGCTTCGGTATCAGCGAAGCTCCGCACGGCGGCGTGAAAGCCAGCGGCGTGGGCCGCACCCACGGCCGCTTCGGCCTCGACGAAATGGTGCGGGTGAAGTATCTCGACATGGACCGCATGCCGGGGATGAAGAAAGTCTGGTGGCACGGCTACGGCGAGAGCTTCCGCCGCCAGATGGAAGGCTTTCTGGACATGCAGTTTGCCCCAGGGATGGGGAAGCGGTTACGCGGGGCCCTGCGAGCTGCAGGCATGGTCCGGCGCAAGCAACTGTGACGTGTTCCACGGTAGAGACGTAGGAAGCTACGTCTCTACGATTACGTGGGATTACTGGTGCGCCGTTGGAGCTTCGGTGGTGGAGGTCAAGGGCGGCGCGATCGGCTGCGTACCTTCTTCGTCGATCTTCGGCTGGCGCAGATTCCAGCGCGAGTTGTAGCACCTGGTCCATCGTATCGACGAAGTGCAGCTTCATGGCGGTACGCAGATTCTCCGGCACCTCGGCCAGGTCTTTTTCGTTGTCTTTCGGCAGGATCACTTCAAAGAGTCCGGCGCGGTGAGCTGCCAGCAGCTTTTCCTTCAGGCCGCCGATGGGCAGGACCTTGCCGCGCAGCGTAATTTCACCGGTCATCGCGATGTCGCGACGAACGGGAATCTTGCTGAGAGCGCTGGAGATCGCAGTGGCGATGGTGATTCCAGCAGACGGGCCGTCCTTTGGAATCGCGCCTTCCGGCACGTGCACGTGCAGATCGAGATTGCGATAGAAATCGCGGTTCAGTCCCAGCCGGTTGGCGCGAGATCGCACGTAGGACATGGCGGCCTGGGCTGATTCCTGCATGACGTCGCCGAGTTTGCCGGTCAGGGTCAGCTTGCCCTTGCCGTCGACGACCGTGGCTTCGGTGCTCAGGATGGAGCCGCCGACTTCGGTCCAAGCCAGGCCGGTCACCAGGCCCACCTCGCTCTTTTCGTGAGCGACCGTGTCGCGGAACTTGATCACGCCCAGGAAATCGTTGACGTTTTCGCCATTGATGGTGATGTTATAGTTTTCGCCTTCTTTGACGACGCGGCGCGCGACCTTGCGGCAGACGTTGCCGATTTCGCGCTCCAGGTTGCGAACGCCCGCTTCCCGCGTGTAGGAGCGAATCAGGGAGGTGATGGCTTCGTCGGTGAACTTGATGTTCTTTTCCGACAGGCCCGCGGCCAGCATCTGCTTCTTCACCAGGAACTGCTTGGCGATCTCGACTTTTTCCTGCTCGGTGTAGCCGTGGAGACGCAATACTTCCATGCGGTCCTGCAGGGCCGGAGGAATGGTGTGCATGACGTTGGCGGTGGCGATGAAGAAGACCTGCGAGAGGTCGTATTCGACGTCGAGGTAGTGGTCGACGAACATGAAGTTCTGTTCGGGGTCGAGCACTTCGAGCAGCGCGGCGGACGGGTCGCCACGGAAGTCCATCGACATCTTGTCGACTTCGTCCAGCATGAAGACCGGGTTCTTGGTGCCGGCTTTCTTCATCATCTGGATGATCTGTCCCGGCAATGCGCCGATGTAGGTGCGGCGGTGGCCGCGAATCTCGGCTTCGTCGCGCACGCCGCCCAGCGACATGCGGACAAACTTGCGGCCGGTGGCCTTGGCGATCGACATCCCCAGCGAAGTCTTGCCCACGCCCGGGGGCCCGACGAAACAGAGAATCGATCCCTTGGGGTTCTTTACCAACTGGCGCACGGCGAGGAATTCGAGGATGCGCTCCTTGATTTTCTCCAGGCCATAGTGATCTTCGTTCAGAACCTTCTCGGCGCGGGAAATATTGCGGATTTCCTTGGAGCGCTTCTTCCAGGGAACAGCCAGCAGCCAGTCGAGATAATTGCGGGAAACCGTCGACTCCGCCGACATGGGCGGCATGGCCTCGAGCTTTTTCAGCTCTTGAAGGGCCTTGTCCTTGACGTCTTTGGGCATGCCAGCAGATTCGATCTTCTTCTTTAGTTCGTCAAACTCGCTCTTTTCGCCGCGGCCCAGTTCCTTCTGGATGGCCTTGATCTTTTCGTTGAGGTAATACTCTTTCTGCGCCTTCTCCATCTGGCGCTTCACGCGCGACTGGATGGTGCGGTCGACGTTCAGTTTCTCGATTTCGATGTCGAGCACGTCGGCGATGCGGGTCAGGCGCTCGTTCGGATCGAAAATCTCCAGCAGTTCCTGCTTCTCTTCGATGGACAATTGCAGGTTGGCGGAGATCACGTCGGTCAGCTTGGCCGGATCTTCCATGCGCACGGCCGAGATCATGGTCTCGTAGTTGAGGGCCTGGCACAGCTTGACGTACTGCTCGAACAGGGAGGTGACGCGCTGCATGCCGGCTTCCAGCGCCGGGTTGGCCTCGGTCGAGTAGCGCGCGACGCGCACTGTGGCCTGCATGAAGCCCTCAGTGTCGACGACCTGCAGAATCTTGCCGCGCTCAATGCCTTCGACCAGAACTTTAATGTTGCCGTCGGGCAGCTTGAGGCTTTGCACGATATTGACGATCGTGCCCACCTGGTAGATTTCGTTGGCCTTGGGTTCGTCGATGGAGGCGTCGTGCTGGGTGGCCAGGAAGATCTTCTTGTCCGCTGCCAGCGCTTCTTCCAGGGCGCGCACGCTGGACTCGCGGCCTACGACGAACGGCGTCATCATGAAGGGAAAGATGACCACGTCCCGAATGGGCATCATGGGCAGCTTTCTGGATTCGAATTTTTCCTTGGATGTGGTCACTCAGTCTCCCTGGGGTAACGGCCAAACAATAAACAGCCAAACGACAAGGCTGTAGGAATTCTACCGCGTCCCGGCGGCCAATGACATGGCTCTTATTTGAAGGGACGCTGATGTCTGCCAGCGGCACCTCCTAGCCAGGCTCGGAGAAACCCGGGTTCGGGGTGCTGGAGGCAGAGACGTAGCAAGCTATGTCTCTACGGACCCTTAGCCTGCTTTTTCCAGGGTGGTGGCGAATGACGCACTGCGCTTCTCCACCATCTCCCGCGTTACTTCGAACTCCTTTACTTTCTTCTGGCTGGGCAGGTTGAACATGAGGTCGAGCATGAGTTCTTCCAGGATCATGCGCAACCCGCGCGCGCCGACCTTGCGCGCCATGGCCTGGCGCGCGATGGCGCGCAGGGCTTCGTCAGAGAACTTCAAACGAACATTCTCGAACTCAAACAGGCGCTGGTATTGCTTGACGATGGCATTTTTCGGACGGGTCAGGATCTCGATGAGCGCGAACTCGTCCAGATCCTCGAGCATGCCTACGACGGGCAGGCGGCCCACAAATTCAGGAATCAGGCCGAACTTGATCAGGTCTTCCGGTTGGATTTCGCTGAGCAGTTCGTAGTTGCGCTTGCGGGAGACGGCAAGGTCTTCCTTCTCGGCGTCTTCACCGGCGCGGAAACCGAGCGACTTCTTGCCCATCCTGCGGGAGATGATCTTGTCGAGGCCAACGAACGCTCCGCCGCAAATGAACAGAATGTTGGTGGTGTCGACTGGGGTGAATTCCTGGTGGGGGTGCTTGCGGCCGCCCTGCGGAGGCACGTTGGCGATGGTGCCTTCGAGAATCTTCAACAGGGCCTGCTGCACGCCTTCACCGGAAACATCGCGAGTGATCGAGGGATTTTCGTCCTTGCGCCCGATCTTGTCGACTTCGTCAATGTAGATGATGCCGGTCTGGGTGCGGCTAACGTCGCCGTCGGCGGCCTGCAGCAGCTTGAGGATGATGTTCTCCACATCTTCGCCCACGTAGCCGGCCTCGGTCAGCGTGGTGGCGTCGACGATGGCGAAGGGCACATCCAGCATGCGGGCCAGAGTCTGGGCCAGCAGTGTCTTGCCGGTTCCCGTGGGGCCGATCAGCATGATGTTGGACTTGGTCAACTCGATGCCGTCGCCGGTCTTCTGGCGGTTCATGAAGATGCGCTTGTAATGGTTGTAAACGGCGACCGCCAGCTTCTTCTTGGTCTGCTCCTGCCCGATGACGTACTCATCGAGGAAAGTCTTGACTTCCTGGGGCTTGGGCAGTTGGTTCGGCGTGCTCGCTTGGGGGGTCGCTGTGCGATCGTCTTCGAGGATCGAATTACAGACCGCCACGCACTCGTCGCAAATATAGGCGCGGGGATAGTCGCTGGGCGACGAGATCAGTTTGGCGACAGCGTCCTGCGACTTGTGGCAGAACGAACAACGTAGAATCTCGTCCGTACCCGACTTATTTTTCACTCGGTTCTACTCCTTGAGGTCTTACATCTTCGGCATGAACGCGACCCCAGCGTCCACCACGTTCAGCCCTTTCATCCTTCGCCAGGTCGGACGCGAAGGCCGATCATACCGCTTTTGCCGTCTTATAGATGATATCGTCTATGATTCCGTATTCCTTAGCCTGCTGCGCGTTCATAATGAAGTCGCGCTCCACGTCCTTTTCCACTTTGTCCAGTTTCTGCCCGCTGTGCTTCGAGAGTAACTGGTTGGTAATCTCCCGCATCCGCAGGATTTCCCGGGCGTGGATGTCAATATCGGTCGCCTGCCCCGATAATCCACCCATCGACGGCTGATGTATTAGAATCCGCGAATTCGGAAGTGCCAATCTCTTTTTGGGTTCGCCTGATGCCAAAAGTAACGCCGCCATCGAGGCCGCCTGTCCCACGCACAGGGTCATGACGTCGTTCTTCACGTACTGCATGGTGTCGTAAATCGCCATGCCGGCCGTGATGGAGCCGCCCGGAGAGTTGATGTAAAGCTGGATGTCTTTCTCCGGATCTTCCTGAGCCAGAAACAACATCTGGGCGATCACCAGATTGGCGATGTTGTCGTCAATCGGAGTGCCGATGAAAATAATGTTGTCGCGGAGCAGCCGGGAATAGATGTCGTAGGCGCGCTCGCCCCGCCCGGTCTGCTCGATGACCATGGGAACGAGCATCATTTGTGCGTCGTTCTTGTTCTTATCATTTGGCATTACGTTCACCTGCCACACTCCGCCCCAACACAGCCCTGATCTAGCATGGGGAGGATCGAAAGTGGTCCGCGATTACGCGGACTGGTGATACAAAAATTCGAGGGTCTTTTCGCTGCGGATTCTGTTCCGGATTCTATCGAGGCCCCCATCCTGTGTCAAACGAGCGCGGACCGCTTCCAGAGTCTGTTTTGACTGTGCGGCGAGCGCTTCGAGTTCATGATTCAACTCGTCTTCGCCGACCTCAATCTTTTCCAGATCCGCAATGCGTTCCAGTAACAACGAGGACTTTACATCCTGCACCGCCTGATCGCGCTGGCCCGCCCGCAGACGGGGCAGGTCCATTTTCTTCATGTCTTCCATCTTCATGCCCTGCGCCGCCAGCGCGCGCAGGCCGCGTTCCAGGCGCAGGTCGATTTGCCGGTCGACGAGCGACTCGGGCACTTCAAAATCATTGCGCTTGACCAGTTCGGCGACCAGCTTGTTCTTAGCTTCGTGCTCGGCCTCGTGCTTGCGCTCGGCCAGCATGTTCTCGCGAATCTGCTTGCGCACCTGATCGAGGCTGGAGAACTCGCCCAGTTCCTTGGCGAATTCGTCATTCAGTTCGGGAAGGTTCTTTTGCTTGATGGCCTGGATCTTGACGGTGTAGACGAATGTCTTACCCGCGAGGCGTTTGTCGCTGGCATCGGCGGGATAGCTGACTTCGAACTCGCGCTCTTCGCCGGCATTTGCGCCGGTCAGGTTCTGAGTGAATTCGGGAACTGTATTCTTGCCGCCGATCTCAATCAGCACTTCGTCCATGTGTACGGGCTGAGCACTGGCGTCGTCATCGTTATTCTTGGGCTTGCCGTCCATGGAGGATTGTGCAAAATCCCCTTCGGCCAGGGGACGCCCTTCAACCGAGGTGAACGTGGCGTGTTGCTCGCGAACGTTGTTCAGCGCCGCTTCCACTTCCTCGTCGGTCACCACGATCTCCGGGTGGTCGGCGCGCAGTTCTTGGTAGCCTTCGACCACAATGTCGGGCATGACTTCAAAGCTGGCCTTGAAACGCAGCGGCTCGCCGTCATGAATGTGCAGGTCGGTGACGCGAGGCTGCGAGACCGGGATACAGGCCGAGCTTGTCGGCTTCTTTGCGGAAATAGCGCGGAACCAGCGCCTCGACCACGTCGCTTTTGAGGTCTTCCTTGAAGCGCTGCCGGATGATGGATGCCGGAACATGGCCGGTGCGAAAGCCGGGCAAGCGCGCGACCTTCTGATACTTCTGGATGATCGTTTCGGTTTCGCGCGTTACTTCCTCGGCAGGGATCTCGACCGAAATCTCCCGCTTGACGCCGTCTTTCTTCGCCTCGTCGTTCTTGGCGCCGGCTGTTTCTGTGGGACTCACGTTTTCCTTTCGGCGTACTCTGCAACCTCTGGCTGGGTCATGGTCCCTTCGAGCGAAAAGAACCTGACTCATTCACACAACGTTAATCTTGAGTGTAAAGACAGAGGGAGAGCAGCGTCAAACTAGGAAAAAGGTCGTCGGCTGTTTGTCGTTGGTCGTTGGCCCAGAACCGGAATTCGTCGAGACGTTGCTTGCAACGTCTCCGCCGGCATCGTCTGGGCGCCCTTGGGTTTCACGGCGCCGTCGGCGGAGACGTAGCAAGCTGCGTTTCTCGATGTGGTCTAATGGGCGGGTGTCTTGGCTGACGGTCCTCAACCGCGAAGTCATCGCTTGCACCCGCTGCCCGCGGTTGGTGGGTTACCGCGAGCAGGTTGCGCGGGAGAAGCGACGGGCTTATCTCAGCTGGGACTACTGGGGGAAGCCCGTGCCCGGCTTTGGCGATCCGCAAGCACGGGTGCTGATCATGGGACTGGCTCCCGGGGCGCACGGGTCGAACCGTACCGGGCGTCCATTCACCGGCGACGCCTCCGGCAACTTCATGTATCCGGTGTTGCACGAGACCGGATTTGCCAGCCAGCCCACGGCTACCGACCGCAACGATGGCATGAAGTTGCAGGATCTTTACATCACAGCCGCGGTTCGTTGTGCGCCGCCGGACAATAAGCCGCTGCCCCAGGAACTGGCGGAGTGCTCATATTTTCTGGATCGCGAACTGAAGGGATTAGACAAAGTGAAGGTAGTCGTGGCGCTGGGCAAGATTGGATTCGATGCTTACCTGAATTACGTGAAACGCGTCGGCTTGCTCGCCAGCAAGAAGGGCTTCATCTTCCGGCACGGTGCCAGTTACCGAATACCCGATGGTAAGGTGTTACTGGCGTCTTACCATCCGTCGAACCAAAACACGCAGACGGGCAAGTTGACGCGGAAAATGTTCGTGGAAATCTTTCAAGAGGCGGCAAGACTTGCCGATAGATAAATCGAGGCGCCGTTCGTGCCGGATCGCTCGACCCTCCCCTCGCACGGGGTCACAGCCTACAAAGCAGGGTCACGACCGGGGCGGCGCCCATCTTGATTCTGTGGGGCGGACACTTTTGTCCGCCGCTTTTGACCCTGATTTTGAATTTTGAATTTGCTGCAACAAACCCAGGACCAAAATCAACATCAAAGTCAAAAGCAGCGGACAAGAGTGTCCGCTCCATACCAACCTATCGCAGCTTGGTCACGGTTACTTCCAGTTGAAACTGGCGCCTGGAATTAGGATCATCCGCACTGCCGATGACGACCGTCTTGGTCAACGGCAACAGCGCGGTGCCACCCATTTTCAATTGCCGGATGATGGGATGTAAATCACGCTTCTCCGAATTCGACTCCGGTATGGCGAAGCTGCTGGTCTCGGCTCGCACGGTCAACTCGGTCTGTCCTCGCATTTCCCCGATCCGAGCAAAGAGGCTGGTGCCGACATCGAGATACTGGAACTCGCCTTCTTTGGTTTCGACCGGGACTCTTGTGCCAATCTTGATTTCGTTCCCTTCGTTGGTGGCCAGATTCGTGGAGTATTGGCGGGAGTTAATCTTCTTTCCATCCTCAATCTCATTGATGGAGAAATCCAGATGATACTCTTCCAGCGGTTTATCCCAGCCCTGCGATTTGGTTTTTCCTTCCGAACTCTCCGGCTGGGTCGCGGCCTTCGGCGCAGGTTCCTGCGCGGAAGCACCCGCCCCAGACAGCATCGCCCACCCCAAAGTGACCGCCAGCAACATGGTGCTCTTTCCCATTCTCATTTTCGATTCTCCTATCGGTTGGTGGTTTCCTGATCCCCGCGTGCTGCAGGGCCTGAGGGACCTTGCGGCTTGCCGATCAGTTCCGCTCGATCCCGTTGAAGTTCTTCGTTCGCAACCCGCGCAATCAACACCGCCTGGGCGTGGAACTGTGCGACGTAGCTCGCCAGAATTTGCTCCTGCTCGCTTAGCGGCTGCGGTGACGGAAACTGGTCAAGCTTGGGATTCACGGTCGCCACGACGGTGGGTCGTGGGCGGCGATGGGTTGCGGCTCGCTTGGATACCTGCCCGGCCGCGTGCAACTGTTTCGCACCGTCGTTTGCCGCGACCTCAGGTCGCGGATCGTTCGGGCCTGGCGCTGACGTGGAGGGACGCTTCACCATCAGTGGACGGGATGACTTCCCAGGCCTCCAGCCCACGACCAGGGCCGCGACCGCCACGGCCGCCAGCACGATTGCTACGCTCCAGCGCCACACGGAATGGTTCGGCACTCTCGCCTGTTCGGCTCGCAGATTGGCCAAGATTCGTTCTTCGAGTCCTGCCCTCGGCTCTACTCGGGCGTACTTGGCCAAGGCGTCGTCGAGTTCGCCATCGGCTTGTTCGTGATGGTTGTCTGCCATGGTTCCCCCTCTACTGCCTGACTCGCTGGGCCAGCTTTTCCTTGAGGATCTGTCGCGCCCGAAACACTCTGGAGCGCACTGCCGCTTCGTTGATCCCAAGGGTTGCGGCGACCTCTCGGGGTGACATCTCTTCAATCGTCGACAAGATTAGCGGCTGGCGCAGTTTGTCGGGAAGCGCCGCAATCAGCCGTTCCAGCGCCGCGCCCGTTTGGACGCCGTGCACGGTCTCGTCGGCAGGCGTCTCCGGAGATGCGACTTCTTCGAACGGCCTCTCCGGATCCTCCAGGGCAATCTCCCGTTTGCGTCCATGTTGCTTGGCCCGGTCCACCGCCACTCGCCAGGCGATGCGCGCCAGCCAGGTCTTCGGATCTTCCACCGCTGCCAGCTTTGAGCTGTAACGCAGCACGCGCAGAAAGGTTTCCTGCGTGGCGTCTTCCGCGTCGTGGTGGCGGCGCAGCACCGCATAGGCGATGCGGTAGACCAGCCTGGAGTGATGCCGCACCAGCGCCTCGATCGCCTCCTCTGTGCGCTCCAGTTGACTGCGCTCGCCTGGCCTGCGATCGGTCGTCGCTGCGCTGCTCAGGATCGCCTCTCCCGCCACCACTCGTGTGCCCTCGATCATGAAGACCGTCCGGAAGTCGGTTGTGTTCAGGAAAATCTAGAAGGAGAATGGCGGGGAAGGCGTGACTTGCGCTGGGGGGCAAGTCAAAGTCAAAAGCGGCGGACAGGAGTGTCCGCCCCACACTAGAAGCCCACTATCACCGGCTCGGGTTCGAGGTGCAGGCCCCAGATTTCTTCGACGCGCTGCTGGATCTGGTCCTTCAATGCGAGGACCTCGGCGGCGGTGGCTCCGCCGCGATTCACGATGGCCAGCGCATGTTTGCTCGAGATGCCGACGCGGCCGAAGCCATATCCGCGCGCGAAACCGGATTTTTCCACCAGCCACGCTGCCGATACTTTCTTGTTCTTCTCGAGCGCCGGGTAGCTGGGGAGAGAGAATCCCCTCGCGGTCGCTCGTCGTTGCAGGTCCTCGTGCTGCTGTTCAGAGAGCACGGGGTTCTTGAAGAATGATCCCGCACTCTGGCAATCGGGGTCGCCGGGAACAATCAGCATGCCTTTGAGGGCGCGAATGTGACGGACGGCCTCGCGGGTCTCGGCAAGGTTCGGCCGAGTCTCACGGCCCTCGAAGTGCCGCTTCAGGTCGGCGTATTCGAGGTGCGAGTCTCCCCCTCGCAACAGTGCGTAGGTGACCTTCATTATGATGAATCGCTCGCGTTCGGTGGTATTGAAGATGCTGGAGCGGTAGGAGAACCCGCAGGCTTCGCGGCACAGTTCGCGCACCTGGTTGTCTTTGCGATCGTAGACTTCAACCGACTCGATCGTCTCGGAGACTTCCTGCCCGTAGGCGCCCACGTTCTGCACTGGCGTGGCCCCCACGCTGCCCGGAATACCGCTCAGGCACTCGACGCCCGCACACTGAGCCATGACTGCATGGGAAACGAAGCGGTCCCAGGATTCTCCTGCGCCGGCGTCGAACAGAACTCTGCCTTCATCGTTGGTGCCGGGACGCTGCTCGATGCCGGGGATAGCGACTTTCAGAACCAGGCCAGGCCAGCCAGCGTCGGCCACGACCAGATTGCTGCCGCCTCCCAGAATGAAGAGAGGGAGGTCTCTCGCTCGCGCGAGCCGAACTGCTTCTTCGACCTCGGTTCGCGACCGTGCTTCCACGAAGAACCGCGCCGGGCCACCGATGCGAAAGGTCGTCAGGGGCGCCAGCGGAATGTTTTCCTGCAGCAGCATGCGCCTTCACTATACACACGGAAAGCGGGTGTAGAGACGTTGCTTGCAACGTCGCCCGCTGGCACAAGGGTCTCACGCTACAATGGAGTGCACACATTCACGAGAGGACTAAAGACATGCCGATGTACCCCGAAATTATGGTGATTCCCATGCGCGAGGAGTTGACCCGATTGGGAATCGAGGAACTCCGCACGGCCGAGGAAGTGGACCGCTCGCTCACGAATCGTCCGGGCACGACGATGGTGGTCGTGAACTCCATTTGCGGCTGCGCCGCTGGACGAATGCGGCCCGCGGTCCGTATGGCGTTACAGAATTCCATTCGGCCTGACAAGGCGTTCTCCGTATTTGCCGGGCAGGAAACCGAAGCTACCGAACGCGCCCGCGTTTATTTCACGGGATACCCGCCGTCCTCGCCATCCATCGCAATTTTGCGCGATGGGCAACTGGTCTACATGATGCAGCGGCGAGATATTGAATCGCGGGAGGCGCCGGCTATTGCCGCCGATCTGAAGGCGGCATTTGACCGGTTGTGTGGCAAGGCTGTGCCGGCGCAGTCGTAGGGCATCGTGGCGAAAGAGACGTGACAAGTTCCGTCTCTACGGCGTAGAGACATTACTTGCAACGTCTCTTTTAGCCACGAGCAATGCCCTTATTGCTTCTTCGTGCTTACCATGAACGACTTCACCACAATCGCGTTCGGCTGCATGCCTACAGGAATCAGCGTGAGCAGGGAATACTCGGTCGGCTCCAACTTGCGCGGTTTGCGTTTCTGGATCACGGTGACATCCCCGGACTGCGTGTCGAGCACCAGAAGGTAGTTCTGATCCGGCGTGAGCGCCAGGCCATCGGGACGGCTGCCGACGGTGAGCGTAGCTATGCGGCGGCCCATATCGATGTCGTAGACGGCGACGCTGTTCGAGCCGAAATTGGTGACGTAGAGCCGGGAGTTGTCGAGCGTCACCACGCCGCGCGACGGACGCTGCCCGATCTCCTGGGTGCTGCCTACTTCGTCGTTGCCGGTCTCGATGATCGAGATGCTGTCGGAATCGAAGTCACACACCAGCAACTCGCCGCCGTCGGGCTTCAGCGTGAGGCTGACCGGCGTGCGGCCCACGTCGAGCAGGGCCAGCACGCGGTCGTCTCTTTTTTCGGCGGTTTTGGTCGCGTCACTTCTTAGCCCAATGGACGCGACCTGGGATGAGCCAGAGCAGGCCACGAAGGCCTTGGTGGAATCGGGAAGGATGGCGATGTCCTCCGGTTCCCGGCACACCGGCAGCGTAACGCGTACGCGCAGCGACTCAGCGTCGATCAGGGACACAGTATTGTCGTTGCGATTCGAGACCACGACGGTCGAACCATCCGGCGAAGCCCGCGCCAGTCCGGGCGCGGAGCCGACCCTTACGTTGCCGATCACCAGCCGCTTCTCCAGATCAATCACGCTGACGTTGGATGAACCGGAATTAGCCACGTAGGCGCGCTTCCCGTCTTCGGCTACGTCGATGAAGTAAGGCCGGCCATGTACGCCAATCGTCGCTACCACGGTGTTCGTCTCGGTGTCGATGACGGTGACGTTGTTCGAACCCGTGTTGACCACGTAGATTTCATTCTTTTTGCTGTTGGTCGCGACGCCGGTGGGCTCGCTCCCGACCGGAATGGTCTTGGCCAAAGCGAACGTGCGCAGATCGATCACGCTCACGGTGTTGCTCTTGCCGTTGGTGACGTAGGCGTACTCGCGGTAGGCGGGGCCGTAGTCGGGCAGGGCCTGGGCACGGAAGTACCACCAGCCCAGTCCGGCCAGGATCGGAAGCAGAACCGCGATGAAGAGGAGCTTGCGCAAGGTTCTGAATCAGCGGAAACTAGAAAGCTTAGCAGAAGTTTAGTAACGGGTGCTTCACATCTCGCCGCTCTTGCGAGATGTGGGGCACCCGAAGAGAGGTTATTTGTTCAGATGGAATTCGACGTCGACGACGATCTGCGCAGCCACCGGTGTCCCGTCCTTCATCGCGGGCTCGAACTTCCAATTTCTCACAGCTTCGATGGCCTTTTGATCAAGGCCGGGACCAAGGCTCTTTAACACTGTGATGCCCTCAGGTTTTCCCTCTGTGTCTACGGTCAGCTGCAAAGTCGCAGTTCCGGAATATTTCGAGTTGGCACCTTGTTGAGTGCTTTCCGGAGCAGGCGAGAGAATCATCCGCGGCGGTGTAATGCAGCCGGCAGTCTTCCCTTGGCAACTCGGCGTGCTCCCCTTCTGACCAGTGTTGAGGCTACCTGACGATGCCCCATCCTTGCCAGGCGCGTATTCGAATCGTACTTGCAAGTCCACGGATCGGTCGTCGGATGCCGCCACAGCGGGAAAAGGGCCGGATTTCGTGACTGCCTTCACCGCCAAGTCGCCAAGAACCGCGTGTCCCACGCCGTCTATAAGCTTGACTCCAACCACGCTCCCGTCCTTCTGGATGCTGAACTGTATCGTCGCGTCTCCACCTGTCTTTTCCCCGGATTGCGAAGCAATGCGATACCAGTTCGCCCGAAGGAGAGGGAGGACGCTGCTCTCGATATACGCTCCAACGTTACTGTCTCGAGTTTCACCCACGATTTCGAGGTTCTCCACACGGGTTGTGGTCTTTGCCGGTAAAGAGGAGCCGGATGCGGGTGAACTGTTCGGAAGCGGTGTGCTGTCTGCTGCAAGGTCATCCTTATCGGGGTTGTAGTAGAAACGAAAGCGCAGCGCGAGATACGAACCCGTAAACTCAGCAGGTAAGGCGGGTAGCGGGGTTGAAGCAGTAATTGCGTCCCATGCCGCCTGATCCAGCGAGGCGTCTCCTGAGCTAGTGACCAGTTTGACATCAGCAATTTGGCCAACTTTTTGGATCGCGAATTCGATTGCGAGCTTACCTTTCTTCGTTTCGGCGTCGCGTGGGATCCGCGAGTACCAAGCTTCTCGGATTTTAGCCAAGGCATCGCTCAGGTAAGGGCCGAAGTCCACCCCCTGGGTGTCGGTGAGAATTTCGACTTGTCCGGTCTTGGGCGGGGCTTGAGTTGCCAATCGCGCAGGCTCGTGAGTTGTGCTTGGAGTGCTGGCCGCTGCCTGAGGTTGTTTCGGATCTTGGGCTGCGAGGGTCCCGACCATCAACACGACGGTCAGGGCCGCAGAAAACGTCCGCGTCGAATTACGAGATTGAATCATTGATCGTCAGAAACGGATTCATTTCGCGACAGAATCTTCCTACCTGATATTGAATGACATTTCAACCGCGATACGAACGGATACTGGCTGTCCGTCGTTCGTGGCGGGCGTGAACTTCCACCTGCTGACGGCAGCTACTGCCGTTTATCTAGATCTTGGTCGAGGCTGCTGATGATTTTTGGTTCGCGCACATCACCGACAGGGGTGACCACGATCGACAGTACAACAGTGCCGCGTATTTTCTTTTTGCGCGCCCGGTCGGTGTACTCGGGACCCGGATTATAAGTTGCCTTGGGAGCCGTGATCCCGTTTTCGCCGGCGTTTCTTAGATCGTAGACGGGATCGGCGGTTTTCTGCGAATCTTCCTGTGGCAGTTTGCGTCCGGGCAACGCGGCTGTGACAATGCTGGCCAGGGCCAGAAAACAAATGAGGCGCGAGAATGCTTCCGTCATAGAATCACCCCCATCGGAATTTACTCCGAAATTACCTACTTCACCGCAAGCGTCTCCCTCACACCAATCGACGGTACCGTTCTTCCTACCACCGCCGCGATCTGGCGCACCTGGACCATCAATTCGTCGAACTGATCGGGGAACAGCGACTGCGGGCCGTCGGACAGGGCCTGATCGGGCTGGGAATGCACTTCGACCATCAATCCGTCGGCGCCGACGGCTACCGCCGCGCGCGAGAGCGGGGTGACTTTGTTCCGCTTGCCGGTGCCGTGGCTGGGATCGACGAGGATCGGCAGATGACTCAGGCGCTGTACCGCAGGCACCACGCTCAGGTCGAGGGTGTTGCGGGTGTGGTCGGCGAAAGTGCGAACGCCGCGCTCGCACAACGCCACGTTGTAATTGCCTTCGCTTAGGATGTATTCGGCGGCCATCAGAAACTCTTCCAGCGTGGCCGACATGCCGCGCTTCAGCAACACCGGCTTGCGGGAGCGTCCGGCACGCTTCAGTAAAGAGAAATTCTGCATGTTGCGCGCGCCAATCTGGATCACGTCGGCGTACTCCTCAACCAGGTCGAGCGATTCGTGGTCGATCGCCTCGGTGATGATCTTCATGCCAAACTGCTGGCGGATGTCGGCCATGATGCGGAGACCGTCTTCGCCCAACCCCTGAAACGAGTAAGGCGAGGTGCGGGGCTTGTAGGCGCCGCCGCGGAAAAACTGCGCCCCGGCGCGACAGACGCGCTCGGCCACGGAAAATGCCTGTTCGGGGCTCTCAATGGCGCACGGCCCGGCGACAATGGCCAGTCCAGGACCACCGATCGTGGCTGCCGTTCCCGGAAAGCGGATGACCGTGTTCTCTTCCTTGATGTCGCGGCTGACCAGTTTGTAGGGCTTCGAAACCTGGATGACTTCCTGCACGCCCGGCATTTCTTCGAGCGTGCCCTGTTCGACTTCTCCCTTGTTGCCGGTGATGCCGATGGCGGTGCGGGTGGCTCCCGGCATAGGGTGGGCGCGATAGCCCAGCTTCTCGATCTTCTGGCAGACATCGCGCACCTGCTCATCGGTGGCGTGCGCCTTCATGACGACTAACATAGATTCACCTTAGGAACGGACCATGTGGAGACAGCCGCCCAAGCCTGCCCTGAGCGAAGTCGAAGGGGCCGTCCGGTCGAGCGAAGCTCGACTCGCGGCTGCGGGAAAAGCCGCACCTTCAAGTCTACCGTTGCCAGGGCCTGCCCGCAAATAGCGCGGGTTGCAGGCTGTTCTCTCGCCACCATCAAGACGCAAAGCCAGATATCCTAGTCAGGCTCTCATGCCAAACGCTGAGCAGGAAAAGAAACTCGGAGACCTGTCCAAACCGGCTGTGGCCGGCCTTGACGAGTTGCTCCAGTTGGAGGAATTGAAAGGAGAACAGTGGCTGATGCGACTCTCGGTAGACGGTCACGGCCACGGTTGGCAGCCCCTGACGCTCGACTCGGAAGCCAACGACCGGTTGATTAGAGAAAGAATTGAAGCGAGCGACCAGCCGATCACCGACCTGGTCCTCGCGTTTGTGGGAATAGTGGAATGGAGGGGGAAGAAGCAGTTGATGGCTTACCTGCAGGTTTTCAGATCAGACTACAAGGAGGGTCTCATGTGCCTTCGCCACCTGAAAGAGAGACCGGACGGAGCGAAGTACGAGGCCTTTGGAGGGTTTCTAGTGGCTGGCTTCTGTCAGAATATCTGGATTTAAGCCCCGTTTGTGCCTTGCCGCATCCGTTCAGCGCGAGGCGCATCCATATGTCGTCACCTGTAAAAATCCCTCAGGAGCGTTCTTCATGAGAGCAGCGGTCGTCCCTTCCGTCAACGGCAAATGGGAAGTCAAAGAGTGGCAGACGCCCAAGGCCGGTGCGAACCAGGTTGTGATCAAGATTCAAGCCAGCGGTTTGTGCTACACCGATGTGCATATCACTCACGGGATGATCCCAACGCACTTCCCGCGCGTGCTCGGCCATGAACCGGTGGGACAGATCGTAGAAATCGGTCCCGGTGTCACTTCGCGTAAGGTCGGCGACCGCGTGGGAGTGGGCTGGGTGCAAAAAGGTTGCGGGCGTTGCGAGTTCTGCCTGCGAGGCAAAAAAGAATTGTGCCCGAACGCGATCTCGACCGGCATCGGGCTCGAGGGGAGCCACGCCGAGTACATGCTCGCCTATGCCGATGCCACCATGCTGATTCCTGACAACCTCAGCTACGAGCAGGCCGCGCCCATTTTCTGCGCCGGATACACCGTCTGGAGCGGGCTGCGCATTGCCGATCCGAAGCCGCACGAGCGGATCGCCGTCGTGGGCATTGGCGGGCTTGGCCATCTGGCGCTGCAATACGCCAAGGCCTCGGGCTTTACGACGATCGCCGTGACCAAGTCGAAAGACAAAGAGAAGATGATTCGAGATCTTGGGGCTGACGAAATCGTCGAAAGCGGCGCGGCATTGCTGGCGGCTGGCGGCGCCGACGTTCTGCTGGCGACTTCCAACTCATGGACGGCGACCGAAGAGGCGACGCAGGGCATGCGTGCCGATGGCCGGGTCGTCGTGATGGGCGCGTCAGCCGAACCGCTCGGCTTCAACATGGGCATGATGCTCAAGCGCGTGCGTCTCATGGGCTCCAGCCAGAACGGACCGGAATACCTGTACGAAGCCCTCGACTTCGTCGCGAAAGGGAAAGTCAAAGTGATGGCCGAAACATACAAGCTCGATGAAATCGGCAAGGCCTACGATCGCGTGGCAGATGGGAAAGTGAGATTCCGGGCGGTCATTACGATGAACTAAGTGTCGTGACGTAGCGGCGTTGCGGCCCTATCTTTATACTGGGCCGCATGCGCCGCTCCATGGCCCGCGAACAGGACATCCTCAAGCGGTCTCCGCCGAAACGGCCGCCACGCTTCACTTCTCGGCGCATCGGAATTCACACCTCCACCGCGGGAGGCGTCAGCAATGCTGCCGAGCGTGCCTACCGGCTAGGGTGCAACGCGTTTCAAATCTTCTCGTCGAGCCCGCGGCAGTGGGCTCCCTACGAGCTGGGAGAACCACAGTGCGCCGCGATGAACCGGCTACGGGCGAAGTACGGGCTGACGCCGCTGGTGATTCACGCCAACTATCTGGTCAACCTTGCCAGTTCGAGTGAGCTGTTTCTCAGGAAATCGCTGGCAGCCTTTCGCGGCGAGGTCGAGCGGGCGCTTTCCTTGTGCGCCGAATATCTGGTGCTGCATCCCGGCTCATTTCGGGGAAGCGACCGCGAGCAGGGATTGCTTCGCACCGCTGCCGGCATAGCGGCCTCGACAAACGGGCTCGACCTTGCCAAAGGCGGGCTGACCATTCTCCTCGAGAACACCGCCGGATCCGAGTTCTCTCTCGGGGGCAGCTTCGAGCAGGTTGCTGAATTGTTGGATCGGTTGCGGGGAGTAGTCCCCGTCGCAGCCTGCATCGATACCTGCCACACTCACGTTGCGGGATACGACATCGTCAGTGAAGAGGGTTTGTACGCCACGCTGCAGCACCTCGATGCTACAGTCGGGCTTAACAACGTCAAGGTGTGGCACTGCAACGATGCCAAGGCCGCTCGGGGTTCCAGGCTGGATCGCCATCAGCACATCGGAAAGGGAATGATCGGCAAAGAGACCTTCCGCGTCCTGCTGAATGATCTGCGCCTGGCCCACGCTGCATTCATCGCCGAAACGCCGATCGACGAACCCGGCGACGATCGCCGGAACGTCGAAGCACTAAAGAGGCTGGTGACCAAATAATTCGTCGCGCCGCACTTCGAACCTCCCGTCAATTTCTTCTCGAACCCTCATTTGCGTCATGGCATCTATACCTCTCATGAATCGGACGGGCGTTTTCGCCGTGGTTCTGCTGTGGTTTGGCGGTATTCCTCACTCATTGCCAGGTCAAGCGTCGGGTCAGGGAGACGACGGACCCCGACGAGTCTCCGATGGTGGGACGGTGCAGGTGGCGATGAAGAACGTCGTGTATCACTTCACCGAGCCCATTTCCGTTCACATCATTCACCTGCAAGGGACACTGACGCCGACCAGACCCGGAGCCATAGTTGTCTTCGACGACAAGAATTCATTCCTTCTCAATCTCGCCTCAGCCGAAATCACGATCAGCTGCAACTCGCTGGCGGAAGTGATGAACCAAAATGTCTTCTCCGCGGCAGACGCGCCCATCAAGAACGTGACCATTGCGAGGAAAGAGAATCAACTCATCATTAAAGGGGAAATGCACAACCAACATGTTCCTTTTGAATTAACGGGTACACTCGCCGTCAACGGGGACGGACGAATTCGCTTTCATGCCGAACACGTGAAGGCCGCGCACTTGCCGGTGAAGGGTCTGCTCGATCTGTTCGGCGTCGATCTCGCTAATCTCATCAATACTAGGAAAGTTCAAGGCGTCGCCGTCGACAAAGACGACTTGATCCTCGATCCGCAGTTGATACTCCCACCCCCGCATATTCGGGGAAGAGTCACCGCGGTCAGGCTTCAAGGCAATGACATCGTGCAAGTCTTCGGCACGCCGCAGGCGTCGAACTTCGCGGCCAAAGAGACAGGAAACTACATGGCCTATCGCGATAGCGACCTGCGTTTTGGCAAGCTGATCATGGATCAGGCCGATCTGACACTGCTCGACATGGACCCTCAGGATCCGTTTGATTTTTATCTGGATCATTACAAGGAACAGCTCGTAGCGGGCTATACGAAGACGACGCCGGAGTTTGGTTTGCGCGTCTACACTCGGGACTACAACAAGCTGAGAAGACCCGCTTCCGCCAGTCGATACCACTAATAAGCCGGGCAAGTCTCTCGTCGAGAGACGTAGTTTGCTACGTCTCGCTGGCAACATTTCGGGTAATGGAGAAAGAGAGACGTTGCAAGCAACGTCTCTACCGTCGATACTCTTTATTCATGAGGCTCTACCGTTCGCGACACGGCATCGTGGCTGAGGACGCTAGCCGCTTTTACGCGTTGAATGTGCCCTCGTGGGACGATTTGGTGACTCGCGAAAACCTGCACGATTATCTGAGCCAGCTCATTCGCGAAGCGAAACTGGCGGATGGCGCGCCGCAACAACTGCTTCCGCCGATCGGCAGCCAGGAGGTCTGGGCCGCGGGGGTTACGTACTATCGCAGCCGCAATGCGCGGATGGAGGAGTCTAAAGTCGCCGGCGGCGGAAATTTCTACGACCGCGTCTATCACGCCACGCGCCCCGAGCTGTTCTTCAAAGCGACGCCGCATCGCGTGGTGGGACCCGAGGCGAAGGTCGCGATCCGCGAAGATGCCGCCTGGTCGGTGCCCGAGCCGGAGCTAACTCTGTTCGTGACGCCCGGCGGCAAGATCGCCGGCTACACCATCGGCAACGACATGAGTTCGCGTGACATCGAGGGCGAGAATCCGCTCTATCTTCCGCAAGCGAAAGTCTACGACCGCAGTTGCGCGCTCGGGCCGTGCTTGCTGATTGAGGATGAACCCCTGCCCGCCGCCACAGAAATTGCCTTGGAGATTCGTCGCGGCAGCACGGCGGTATTCTCAGGCGCGACTATGCTCAAAGAAATGAAGCGAAAGCCGCAGGAACTCGTTGAGTACCTCTACCGCAGTAACAGTTTTCCATACGGGTGCTTCCTTCTGACTGGCACCGGTATCGTGCCTCCAGATTCGTTTACGCTGAAGCCCGGCGACGAAATCCGCATCACCATCCCGCCCATCGGAACCCTGGTGAATTTGGTTGGATGAAATTCCCGAAAACGATCGAACGAGGCGGTTGTATCGCTCCCAGCTCCAGACTTTTGCGCAGCGCCGTGTAAAATAAAGGACTATTCAATGGGTACGTACCCGCTATGGCGATCGGTGAAAAAACTGTCAACGGTGTGACCAACGGCCCTGAATCAGGAGTCCCATCCTCTCGCCCGAATGACGAGCGCTATGACGCCCAGCGTGTGGAAAGCAAGTGGACGCAGCGCTGGCAGCAGGATGCCTCGCTCTATGCCGCCGAGCCTGACTCGACGAAGAAGAAATATTACGTGCTGGAAATGCTGCCCTATCCCTCTGGTGCGCTGCATATGGGGCACGTGCGCAATTATTCGATCGGCGACGCCCTCGCCCGTTACATGTGGATGAACGGCTACAACGTACTGCACCCCATGGGCTGGGATTCGTTTGGCTTGCCGGCGGAAAATGCGGCCATCCAGAACAACACGCCGCCGCGAGAGTGGACGCTGCGCAACATCGCCAACATGAAAGCGCAGATGAAGCGCATCGGCTTCGCCTACGACTGGTCGCGCGAAGTCACGACGTGTCTACCCGATTACTACCGCTGGAACCAGTGGTTCTTCCTCAAGCTTTATGAGCAGGGCCTGGCATACCGCAAGAAGAGCAAGGTCAACTGGTGCCCCAAGTGCGCGACCGTGCTCGCCAACGAGCAGGTTCTTTCCAACGGATGCTGCTGGCGCCACGAAGACACTCTCGTTGAGCAGCGCGAATTAGAGCAGTGGTTCCTGCGCATCACCAAGTACGCCGACGAATTGTTGCGCGATCTGGACAAGCTAGGCGGGTGGCCGGAGAAAGTGCGCATCATGCAGCGCAACTGGATCGGCCGCAGCGAAGGCACGCTGGTCGATTTCAAACTCGACTACGCGGAGAACCATCGCGGCTTCGGACCTGGGGGATCGACCATCAGTGTCTTTACGACCCGCGTCGATACAATTTTCGGCGCGACGTCGGTGCAGTTGGCTCCGGAGCACCCCATCGTCAGCGATCTGGCGGCGGAGAATCCTGAGCTGCGGGTGAAAGTCGATCAGCTCATCGCCGAGCAGCGCAAAGCCAAGGAAGCCGGCGATATCGGCGAAATCGAAAAGCATGGTGTCCCAACCGGTAGGTACGCGATCAATCCCTTCAACGGGGAGAAACTGCCCGTGTGGGTGGCGAACTACATCGTCATGGATTACGGCACGGGCGCCATCATGAGCGTCCCGGCGCATGACGAGCGCGACTATGAATTCGCGAAGAAATATCGGCTGGAGATCCGGCTCGTGATCCTTCCGATGTCGAACGATCCCGAAGAGACTATGGCGGAGCCGCCCTTGCCTTTCGTCGCGCATGAGGGCTTGCTGATCAACTCCGGAAAGTACAGCGGCTTGACATGCGAAGAAGCCATTCAGAAGTTATCCGCCGAGGCCGAGAAGAAGGGCTTCGGCAAGGCGACCGTCACGTATCGGCTGAAAGACTGGGGCATCTCGCGCCAGCGTTATTGGGGCACGCCGATCCCGATGCTGTATTGCGAGAAAGACGGCATCGTGCCTGTGCCGGAATCAGATCTGCCGGTGATCCTGCCGGACAATGTCGACGTCACCCTCACTGGGGGCTCGCCATTAGGTCGAGTGCCCGAGTTCGTCAACGCCACGTGCCCAAGGTGCGGAGGCCGGGCGCGCCGCGAGACCGACACCATGGATACGTTCGTGGACTCGTCCTGGTATTTCTATCGCTACACCGACGCGCACAACGACCGGGCGCCGTTCGACGGGAAGACGGCGCAGTACTGGTTCCCGATCGATCAGTACATTGGCGGGGTCGAGCACGCGATTTTGCATTTGATCTACTCGCGCTTCTGGACCAAGTTCATGCGCGACCTGGGCCTGATCACCAACGACGAACCCGTCGAGCGGTTGTTTACGCAGGGCATGGTGATCAAAGAAGGCCGGAAGATGTCGAAGAACATCGGGAATGTGGTCTCGCCCGACGAGATGGTGGCGCGCTATGGCGCCGACGCGGCGCGGCTTTACAGCTTGTTCGCGGCGCCGCCGGACCGCGATCTCGACTGGCAGGATACCGGCATTGAAGGCATTCAGCGATTCTTGGGACGCGTGTATCGGTTCGTGCTGCGAAATTCATCCGCCGGGACGTCGCCAGCGTCCGAGGCGCAGGCGGCAGAGACGTTGCAAGCAACGTCTCTACGGCCGGAGGCCCGGGCGATTCAGCGCAAGCTGCATCAGACGATCAAGCGTGTCAGCGACGATTTCCAGGGACGCTGGCACTTCAACACCTGCATCTCGGCCATCATGGAATTGGTCAATGTTCTGTACGGCGCGGAAGAAGCGATCGCACAGAATGCGATTCCGGCGCCGTTCCTGGCTGAGGTACAACGGAATCTTGTGCTGTTGCTGGCGCCGTTTGCTCCTTACCTGGCGCATGAACTGTGGGCGATGCTGGGCCAGACCTCGAATCTTCTCAAGGCGCAGTGGCCAAGGTATGACGCGGAGTTGGCGAAGGAAGAAGAGATTGAGATTCCGGTGCAGATCAATGGCAAGCTGCGCAGTCGCGTCGTCGTGCCCGCTGGCGCCTCGGAGGAGTTCGTTCTCGAGCGCGCGCTGGCGGATGAGAAGGTACAGGCGGCCATCGCCGGCAAGCGGGTGGTGAAGAAGATCTACGTTCCCGGCAAGATGGTCAATCTTGTGGTGCATTGAATTCCTTACCCCATCCTGAGCGGAGTGGCTGGTTCGCGAACGCGAAACAGCCACGCAGTCGAAGGATCCCTAGTCGCATCGCGTGACCCGCGCCATCTCAAGGTGTTCTGCCTGTGTTCCGGACATCGCAGGCTTCCACGTGCGAATGCCTCATGACCCACACCTCGCGGCAGGTCGGCAGGGATCCTTCGACTCCGCAACGGCTCCACTTCGTGGAGCCGTTGCTGCGCTTGATTGCATAACGACGTTGGCTCGTCGCAGCGAGTAGATTGGTTGTGACAAAACAGACCAAGGCTCGAGAGAAGGAGCCAACGTCATGCTGATTATAGGCTGTGATTTTCATCCGGGTTTTCAGCAGGTCGCGATCTTTGACAACCAAACGGGAGAGTATCAGGAGCGGCGTCTGGGGCACCGCGCCGAGGCGGAACAGTTTTACCGCGCGCTGGCGGGCCAAGTGGTGCGGGTGGGAATGGAAGCCTGCGGACACTATCCGTGGTTCGAGCGGCTGCTGGCGGAGTTGGGGTTCGAGTTGTGGCTGGGGGATGCGGCTGCGATCCGGGCCGCGGTGGTGCGGAAGCAGAAGACGGACCGGCGGGACGCCGAGCATGTGCTGGAGCTGCTGCTGCAAGGGCGGTTTCCGCGGATCTGGGTGCCGAGTCTGGAGGAGCGGGATGTGCGGCAGTTGCTGGTGCATCGGCACAAGCAGGTGCAGGCGCGGACGCAAGTGAAGAATCAGTTGCAGGCCATGGCGCTGAGCCAGGGAGTGCAGAAGAAACGCAAGTTGTGGACGGAGGCGGGGCGGGCGGAGTTGGAGCAATTGCCCATGTTGCCCTATGCGGCGCAACGGCGCCAGCAACTGCTGGAGGCACTGGACGCACTGGGAGCCGAGATCGAGCCACTGAACCGGCGGGTGGAAGAAGAAGTGGCGCAACGGCCAGCGGCGGTTCGGTTGCAGACGCATCCGGGAGTGGGGCCGGTGACGGCGCTGGCCATGGTGTTGACGCTGGGGCCGGCGGAGCGGTTCGCTTCGGGCAAGCAAGTAGCGAGCTACTTCGGACTGATTCCCAGCGAGCATAGCAGCGGCGGGCGGCAGCAGTTGGGGCACATCAGCAAGCAGGGCAGTTCGTTTCTGCGCTTTTTGCTGGTGGAGGCAGGCCAGTCGGCGGCACGTTACGACGCCGAGTTGGGACGCTTCTATCGTCGCCTGGCGGGGCGCAAACATCGCGCCCTGGCCAAAGTGGCGGTGGCGCGCAAGCTGGCGGTGAGGTTGTACCTGATGTTGCGCGAGGACTGGACCTACGCGCAACTATGCAGGGCGGTCGTGCAGGCGAGCCCGAGTCATCCTGTGGTGGGACGACAGAACCGAGCGCTTGAGTAGGCAGCCTGCCTCCCCGAAGCAGCGGGGAGTTCGAAGCACGAATCATGGGAGCACGACCCGAAGAGATGGATGGCGGGACCTTGCGTCCCCCGCGAGATTAAAGGACACGACCTTGGTCTGGAGAGTCAAAACCTTTTCTGCTAGAGCGAAATGGCGCTTCTTTAAAACCCGACGCGCCAGCGGAGAGGTGTCGGCAAAATGTGCTTGACACGCACCCGCGTCGTTAGAGACAGGATGACAGGGGATTGTGGGGTGAAGACAAAGGATGAGTTATGCTGAGCGTGCATGGCCATCTCGCCTACAGTGGAAGGATTTCGTGCTGCGTTCCGGCGTCCGTTGCTGACGGTGGCCGAGATCGCGTGGCGCTGGACCGTGGGCGTCGTTGCCATCTCACTATTGTTTTTCGGCCTCTTTGAATATCTCAACACTCTGCCGGTTACGAACGGCGAACTGCTTTTCCTTCGGAGTCGGCAACCCTACCTTGTGTCGCAGGCGCTGGCGCACATTTTGCGCGGGAGCCTGAGCCGTGCGGTGATGTCGGCGCTGGTCGCGGTGCTGGTGTTGACCTGGCTCTGGATCATCGCTGCGGCGGTGGGGCGGTTGGCCACAGTACGCGCGCTATTGGATTACTTTCGTGGGGACGCAGCTGGCCGCGTCGCGGCCGGCGTCACAAGTGATGGCAAGAGAGACGTTGCAGGCAACGTCGCTACGAGTGGCCGGCCGCTCGCCGCGCTGGTCCGGCTTAACTTCCTGCGCGCCGCCGTGGCGCTGGCGGCGGCCTGCGGGTTTGTGGGAGCGGCCATTCTTGCCGGTTTCGCGTCTCCGGAGGCTCATCCGCGGCCGGGCCTCGCCTTTCTGTTGTTCTTGCCGCTGGCGGCGCTGGTCTATCTGGTGTGGAGTTCGTTGAACTGGTTTCTGTCGCTGGCTGGGGTCTTTGCCGTGCGCAGCGGCGAGGAAGCCGTGGGCGCGATCTCCGCCGCCGTGACACTCTGCCGCGAGCGCGCAGGCGCGGTCAGCGCGGTCAGTACCTGGACCGGCCTCGCCCATCTCGTGGCGTTCGTGGGCGCGACCACGGTGGTTTCGATCCCGCTAGGCTTCGCGCCGTTGGTGCCGTGGCGGCTGGTGGTTGCCGCCATGATTTTCATCACGGTCGCTTACTTCGCCCTTGCCGACTGGCTCTACATGGCGCGACTGGCGGGATACGTCTGCATCGCCGAAATGCCGCAGGCTCTGACTCGCGCCGGTGCCGTCTTCGCCGCCGCCCGTTTCTTCCGGCGGATTGCAGGTTGCGCCCGCCATTCCGCTGCAGACCACCATCGACCGGGACGAACCGATTCTGAGCGACGTGCCGAATCTCGCCGTAGAGACGTAGCTTGCTACGTCTCTTGCCGGCGGCGTTCCGGACGGTCGCGAGAGAGACGTTGCAAGCAACGTCTCTACGATTCCCTTTACACTCGCTTGCCGAATCTGAGAAACTCATTGGTGGCGACCCAATTCCCGCACAACCCATTGCAGAATCAATCCATCGTCATCCTCGACTTTGGCGCGCAGTACACACAACTCATCGCGCGCCGCATCCGCGAACAGAATGTTTTCTCCGTGGTGCTGCCCTGCACGGCTTCGCTCGACGAAGTCAGGAGCTATTCGCCGGTCGGCATCGTGCTGTCGGGGGCTCCGTGGTCCGTCTACGACAAAGATGCGCCGCCGGCCGACGCCCGCGTTTTTGAGATGGGACTGCCGGTGCTCGGCATCTGCTACGGGCTCCAATTCATGGTGCATACGCTCGGCGGCAAGGTGCGCCCGGCGGATAAGCGCGAGTACGGCCGCGCCGAGGTCGATATCGTTTCGGATTCCCTCCTGTTTCAGGGCTTGGCCAAGAAGCTTGCCGTATGGATGTCGCACGGGGACGAGGCGCTCGAATTGCCTCCCGGCTTCGAGTTGATGGCGAAGACCCACTACGCGGTGGCCGGCATTCAGAACGTCGCCAAGAAGTGGTACGCCGTGCAGTTTCATCCCGAAGTGCACCACACGCCCCAGGGCACGCAGATTCTGAAGAACTTCGTGTTCCAGATCTGTGGCGCCAGGCCGACCTGGACTCCGAAGCATTTCATCGAATCGACGGTCGAGCAGATCAGGCAGCAAGTCGGCACCGGACGCGCCATTTGCGCCCTCTCGGGCGGGGTGGATTCGTCGGTCGCGGCGGTGCTGGTCGATCGCGCATTGCGCGACGCCAAGGGCAAGTCGCGGCTGACCTCGGTCTTCGTCAACAACGGGGTGCTGCGCAAGAACGAATTCGAGAAGGTGCAGAAGACGCTGCGCGATAAGCTCGGGTTGAACCTCGATGCGGTAGATGCGACGGATCGGTTTCTCGGCAAGCTGGCCGGCGTTACCGAGCCCGAGAAGAAACGCAAAATCATCGGCAACGAGTTCATTAAGGTTTTCGAGAAGGAAGCGCGGCGTATCGAGAAGAGCGAAGGAAAGGTCAAGTGGCTGGTGCAGGGCACGCTGTATCCCGACTTGATCGAGTCCCGCTCGGTGCGCGGGCCGTCGCAGGTCATCAAATCGCATCACAACGTAGGCGGCCTGCCTGCGAAGATGAAGCTGAAGCTTATCGAGCCCCTGAAAGACCTGTTTAAGGACGAGGTTCGCAAGATCGGCCGCGACCTCGGAGTGCCGGAAGAAATCCTGCAGCGGCAACCCTTCCCGGGGCCTGGCCTGGCGGTGCGGGTGCTGGGCGAAGTCACGCGCGAGCGCCTTGCGCTGCTGCGCGAGTGCGATGAAATCGTAGTCGGAGAGGTCAAAGAAGCCGGCCTCTACACCAAGATCTGGCAGTCCTTCGCGGTGCTACTGCCCGTGATGTCGGTCGGAGTCATGGGTGACACGCGGACGTACGCCTACACCTGTGCAGTCCGGGCGGTGAGTTCGGAAGACGGCATGACCGCCGACTGGGTGTTGCTGCCGCCTGAAGTGCTGAAAACCATCTCCACGCGGATTGTGAACGAAGTGAAGGGCGTGAACCGCGTAGTTTACGACATTACATCGAAGCCGCCGGGCACGATCGAGTGGGAGTGAAAAAGCGGCTTTGGCTATTCGCTGTTGGCTCCTTGGCGATGGGTCGAACCCTGGGCCGGGCTGTAGTACAGCGGTCCCGGCCATCGCGCCCATTGAAGCTCGCTCAGTTGTCTCAGGACCACTGTGATTCCCCGAGCCTGGCGTGGCGGTTACTTCCGTTCGTTTGTCTCGTGATCTTTTCTTGCTCCACTCCGCGATTCGTCCTACAACCACAGTGACGACGAGAGCTACTAATTCACCGCGACCTCGTCGTCGATAGAAGGTTGGGACGGTGCCTGCCATGTCGCCCAGGGTGAGAGCGGTCTCTTTCCAAGTAATCTTGTTCAGCGTTCTAGCGTTCACAACGAGCGGTGCACTCGCCCAGACGGCCATTGACGACGTGCACATCATGCCGCGGGAAAAGCCAGTGAGCATCGCTGTCGCGGCCTACGCCCCTGATGCCGGCGGAACCCTCACGGCGGGCCTAATCCGCACCAGCGTTGACCTGGTGCTGGTGCCGGTGTCCATCACCGATGGCTCCCACCGGCCGGTGATCGGGCTTGACCAGGATAACTTTCAGCTGTTTGAAGGCAAGAAGCCGCAGGAGATCAAGCACTTCTCGAGCGAAGACACCCCGGTATCGATCGGCATTCTGGTGGATACCAGCGGCAGCATGTCATACAAGCTGGAACGGGCGCGCGAGGCGGTACGCCAGTTCTGTGAGACGGCGAATCCACAGGATGAAATCTTCCTGATCACCTTCGCCGACTTGCCCCGCCTGGCGACCGATTTCACGACCCACCCGGAAGAGATCGAGAACGACTTGCTGACCGCCCACTCGAAAGGCCAGACCTCGCTACTCGACGCAATTTACATGGGCGTGCGCAAGATGCGCCAGGCCCGCTATGCCCGGCGGGCGCTGTTGATTCTCTCCGATGGCGGCGATAATCATAGCCGCTACACCGAACGCGACGTCAAAGCGGCTATCAAAGAAGCCGATGTGATGATTTATGCCGTGGGGACCTATGAGCGTTACGTCAGCACGCAAGAGGAATTACTGGGCCCGGAACTGTTGCGATCGTTATCTGAACTGACGGGCGGGCAGGCATTTACTTTAACCAACCTGAAGGAACTGCCGGAGGTGACCCGCGCCATCGGCACACAACTGCGTCACCAATACGTACTGGCGTACCAGCCGCAATCAGCGGCTAACGACGGGAAGTGGCACAAAATCAGCGTAAAGCTGCGGCTGCCTAATAAACTTCACGCTCTTTTGCACGTGGACGCGCGCGCGGGATACTACGCGGCCGGGCAATGATCGCACGTCGGATTGGAGGGCTTATGCGGCCGGACGGAGAATCAGCGTTCTTCTGGAATCAACCCAACGTTCACCAGTTCGCTGCGAAGAGCCGACGGATCGATAAACCGGATGCCGTGCATGCCGAGGGCGGCCGCAGCGTCGACGTTGGCTTGCAAGTCGTCGATATAAACCGCTTGGGCCGGTTCAACGTTATGGGTTTCGCAGAAAAGGTGAAAAATCCTTGGGTCGGGTTTGACTAGGCGCACATTGCCGGACAGCAGCATTCCACGAAACCAGCGCAGAAAATCAAATCGCTTTTGGGCAGCAGGGAACGTTTCGGTGGACCAGTTACTCAGCGCATACAAAGGAACGTTGCGAGAGCGCAGTTCCGCAAGAAGGTCGACCGTGCCATGGATCGGGCCTGCGAGCATTTCGTCATAACGCTCCATCCATGCGTCGATCATCTTCGCATGCGCGGGAAATCCTGATCTGAGTAATGCACAAGCCTCGGCGAGAGAGCGGCCGGCATCTTGCTGCAAGTTCCAGTGGGAAGTGCACACTGTCGCGAGGAAGTGCTCCATGGCATCGTCGTCACCGTTGAAGAGCTTGCGATAGAGGTATCGTGGGTTCCAGTCAATCAGTACGCCGCCAAGATCGAACACTGCCACGGAACGATTCGTCATCCTATTCATTCTATCCAATGGACTGCTGACAACTGTGGGGAAGAGGGGAGCCACGCTGAACCCGTCAGCTCTGGTCGCGATGGACCGTCTCCATCGAGAACGCGGGCAAGCACACCGCGATGTACTCAGCGCCGCCCTCCTGGGGCGTGGAGTAGCGGATCCACTCGCCGGCGTGGGCAACGACGGCTTGCCCAGCCTGTACGTCCAGGGAACCGCCCTTGTGCTCGACTCGAAGGGTTCCTTTTAGAACAATCGTGAATTCTTCGAACTCGGGAGTCTGCCCGGGTTCGAGCCATCCCTGGGGACTGCGCATGTGAGCTACGCTGGCGGTGGAAGTTTTCGAGTTGACGCGTCCGATGTATTCATCGATTAATTTGGGTTTGTTGCCGGCGGCCTGGATGCGTGTGGGTTGGGAAATCAGAGTGGGCATGGATTCGGCGTTGGTCTCTCGGCGGAATTTACCGACATCAGAGTACAACAAAATTCTGAACGTGACGTTCACGAAGAACGTCGCAGAGGCGTAGTTTCGCTATGTCTCTGCTTGAAGCGTCCAACAGCTGCGGTCGAAGCATACAACGCACGAACGGCGCCGGCAGAGACGTTGCAAGCAACGTCTCTACGAATCCTTACGGGCACGGATACGAAGTGCCCGGGGTTGGCGGAGTGCCGGGGATGATTGTCGGTGGCCCGGGTATGCCGTCGGGGCCGGGCGGTCCCGGGATCACCGTCGGCGGCATGCCTGGTGTGCCCGGCGTGTAACAAGTGCCGTGGTCGACTGGCGTGTCGGGCGGTGGCAGCGGCCGTGGACGAGGCGCGATGGCCTGCTCCGCCACCGGATGCTGTTCCGATTGGCGGACTGCGTCTTCGACCCGCTTCTCCTCCAGCGACAACGGTTTCTGCAGCACCATATCGACTGGCGAGCCCACGTCGAGGAAGAACTGGTGCGAGCTGAACAGCAACGCCATCGAGCTCACTGCTCCGATCGCGCCACCGATACCCGCGCCGATGATCGCGTCCTTGGCTTGGGTCCCAAAGACGGGCGTAGTGATCGAGGTGCAGAAAGGAGGTGCTCCGATGCACCCGGGAGGGAAGTTGGAGCTGACTTCGGATTGCGGCTTCCCGATAGAGTGGCCAATGAGCGCGCCCAAGCCGGCTCCCGCCGCAGGCAGGGCGAACATTCCCACCATCCGTCTGCTGCCCGGATCGGTTAAAGCATAACCCTCGACGCTTTCCAGAGCTGCGGGTCCGGGCACGGGAGCCACGTATCCATCGGGGAAGGTGATCGACAGGGACTGTAGTTTCAGTTCCGCACGACCGCCTCGGCGTTCGAGCTTGTCCACTCTTCCGTCAACCAATGTGCCGGGCGGGATTACGACTTCGTTGCCCGAAGTGATAGGAGCAGTAATCTGGGCATAGATATCATCGCCATGGTGGATGTACCGGCTCTGGATCGGATGGGTGAGCACCAGGGCGATTCTGGTTCCGGCCGGAACCGTCACCGTGCTGATTTTGACTTCCGCTTGCATCTGAGGCGGCGAATCTTGGGGTGGACTGGTCTGCGGCTGATCTTGTGCGAAGCAGTTCAAGGTCAGCAGGAGTACTGGAACGAGGGCAGCTGCTAGCTGCGCCTTTTTTATGTTGGTTGTCAAAAAGTCTGAGATTGAGGGAGCGCTTCGACGACTGAGGTACGTCACTTGGCACCTCCGCTCGAAAGCTTTGAAGTGGCGCTTTCGATTTTCCAGCGGGTCTAGAGGATAGAACCCGCTTTCAGTCAATTGGACTCGCGATCTGTCAAGAACGGTATCTATTCGGTTGGTAAAGGTTTGCAAAACTACGGTAGGGATTTGTAAAGGTCCTCTGCACAAGGGATCTCATACGAAACGCTGCGACCGGTAGTCAGAATTGCACCGAAGACGTATTAGGCGATTCCCAGGACTTGATTGAGGAATCCGACGATGTATTTCCACACTAGGTAATACAACACCAATCCCGCAAGGAACCATGGGGCAATCAGATAGTACGGTGCGGTGATGACCTGGAACCAGGTGATGCCGTGAGCGCCGACGGTGAGGAAGCCGAGCCAGCATGCGGCAACTCCCCCGGCCGGCGCCATGATTATCGGCAGGAGCGCGCCGTGGAAGCCGATAGGCAAGTGACGCCGCGGCCGCAGCCAGACATACAGAACATTCCAGAGGCCGAAGAGATTCGGAACCAGCGCCATGGGGAAGACGATGACGCGTTCGATGGGGATCGGTACCTGGAACACCAGGCGCGACACGATGAACGCCGTCAGCACGACTAGCAAAAAAAGACTGGGAGCGAAAATGCCTGCCATGTAGGCGCGGAGATAAGGATGTGGGTTCATGATGCCTCCAATTACAGGTGATAGAGCAAAACCGGAATCGCTCGGGGAAACAATGCGACCCACAGGACCAAGGCGGCGAGCAAAGCCCAGTCGAACCACGGCACGGCGACCGCACCTTGTTCGAGGCGCTGCCGCATCGCGGGCCACAGGTCGCGCTGGAGCGAGGCTCGCGGTTGAGTGCTGGTTGGTGGAAGAGCTTGCTTCAGCAAATGCTCGATGCGTTCGTGGTCGTGAGTAGTCATGGTTCGATTCCTTGTCGTTTCAAATCTTTTCTTAGCAGGCGGACAGCCCGGAAAACGCGTAGCTTGACCGCTCCGGCGGATATGCCCAGCGCCTCCGCGATTTCCTGGTAAGGCTGCTCTTCGATCATGGCGAGCGTTGCCGCAATGCGCAGTTTGGGCGGAAGCCGTCCGAAGGCTTGCGCCGTTTTCTCGCGTAGCTCTTGCGAAATGCCGGGGTCGGGGAGTGCAGGCTGCGGCAGATCGTCCGGCAACTCGCTCTCGGGCCGTGTGGATTTCAGGTGATCAAGAGCCGCGTTGGTGGCGATGCGCCGCGCCCAGGCTTCGAAGCTGCGAGAAGGATCGAAGCGTGCATGAGCGCGGTGGATGCGCCAGAAACTCTCCACCGTGACGTCTTCCGCGACCGCTGGATCGCGCACGATGCGAAGGATCCAGCGGTAGATATCGCCTTGATGCTGGCGAAACAGCGACTCAAAGGCATCGACGTTGCCACGGGAAAATTGTTGCAGCACGTCGGTCGCTGGTTCGAGCGCAGCCATGTCGATTCCTGGTACGGGCCGCTACCGCTTGTCCCAGCCTCGCGCCCGCGGCCACCAGCGACGCACGTTGCGACAGTACTCCTCGTAGTCGGCCCCGAACTTCTTGCGCAGGGTCGGCTCCTCGTAAAAGAGCACGAACAGTTGAACCCCGAGAGCCACCGCTGCGACCGCAGCGATCAGAGCCGGGTTAGGATGGCCGAAAATCACCCAAAGCCCGATCCACCCTGCCGCAAAGCCCACGTACATCGGATTGCGCACGTAGCGGTAGAAACCCACTACGACCAATCGCTGCGGCGGAGCGATTGGGGCAGGAGTCCCGCGACCTGTCCATCCAAAGTCCCAAACACAGCGCAAGGCGACGGCGAATCCCAGCACCGAGGGAATCGCTGCCAGCCATCGCCAGCGAGCCGCGCCCGCCATTTCCACGCTGAAGCCGAGCCATTGCGGCAGCAGCCAGAACCACAACGAAAAGAATGCTGCTCCTACCGCCAGCGAGGCGACCGCCGCGAGCGTGCGGTTGCCGTCACCGGCATCCGGAGCCTTCACCGACCGTGTAAGTGTCGTCATTTTCTGACCCTCTATATACGCTTACGACGTTCCGCGAGGAAGGGTTACACGAATATTCCAGGCGCGTCCAATTCCCGTAGACGTCGCCCGCAATGTCTCTACAGGGGCATCGATCGCAACGCGAGGTTGACTGCACGGTTCATTTCCGTGCGGGTAGCTCCGTTGGCTGCTTGAACTCCCAAGCCGTTCATTACGATCGAAACGTATCGAGCAAAGTCTTTCGGATCTATGTCCTTGGGGAGATCTCCTTCATCGTGCGCCTGCCGCATGCGCTTTTCAATGTGAGCCAGGCCGCTTTTGCGCCAGTCGATCATGGCTTGCTTTACGGTTTCCGTGCCGGTGCCGCAAGCCAGGCCTCCCTGCAGGGTAAGGCAACCGCGCGGGTGGTTGGCATCGGCCAGGAACTTAACCGTCGCGCCCAAGAGCGACTCGACGACAGCACGAGCGGTCGGCTGTTTCAGCGACTCGGATAGAAATGCCAATGGCCCGGCGGCGTACCGGTCCATGGCGAGCCGGAACAGGGTTTCCTTATCTCCAAATGTGGCGTACAGGCTGGAGCGATTGATGCCCATCGCCTGGGTCAGGTCGTCGAGCGATGTGCCTTCGTATCCCCTCTCCCAAAAGACGCGCATGGCGGCATCCAGGGCGGTCGTTTCGCTGAAGCTGCGGGGCCGCCCCATCTTTGACCCTGCTTTCCCGGAACTGGTTTGCCTGCCCATATAGGTTTCGATGCACTTTTATACCATCCAGTTCAAAAAAGGTGAATCGCCGCACGGAGTGGAGACATCTGAAACGTACGGTTCAAAAGTGACCGGAAAGGACGGAATCAAAATGGCAGGGAAACTGGAAGGCAAGATCGCACTCGTCACCGGCGGCAGCAGCGGAATCGGCCTCGCCACAGCGCAACTTTTTGTGAAAGAGGGGGCGCACGTCTACATTACCGGACGCCGCCAGGCCGAACTGGATAAGGCGGTGAAAAGTATTGGAGCCAGGCACGTCACTGCGGTTCGCGGGGACGCATCGAACCTGGGCGACCTCGACCGGCTTTTCGCACAGATTAAGCAGGAGAAAGGACGGCTGGATGTGGTGTTCGCCAACGCGGGCGGCGGGAGCTTCGCTCCTCTAGGCGCAATCACCGAGGAACTCTACGATCAGACCTTCAACACCAATGTGAAGGGCGTGCTCTTTACGGTGCAGAAGGCCCTGCCGCTGATTCCCGATGGTGGGTCGATCATTCTGAATGCCTCCATCGTTTCCATTAAGGGCATGCCGGCGTTCAGCGTGTATTCGGCGACCAAGGCGGCCGTGCGCTCGTTTGCCCGCAGTTGGACGACGGACCTGAAAGATCGCAAGATTCGGGTCAATGTCGTGAGCCCAGGGCCAATTGACACTCCCATCATTGATGGATTGGTGGAAACCGAGGAACAGCGCCAGGGGATTCGTACCCAACTCGCTTCGATGGTGCCACTCGGCCGGATGGGGCGGCCCGATGAAATCGGCAAGGCCGCGCTGTTTCTTGCGTCCGACGATGCCAGCTATGTGGCGGGAGTCGAGCTATTCGTGGATGGAGGGTCGGCGCAGGTGTAAATAAGTCGGGAGGGCAATTTCCACCCGCTCGATTCTTTCGCCGAGCCAGCGTTTGGTCGCGTAGCTCCGGACGCACTCGTCCGGAGAGGCGCAAAAGGGACGGACGAATGCGTCCGTCCCTACGCGTTCGAAGTGTTCGTCCTTACGCGTGCACCAGCTCTACGCCGTAGATCGAGTGCCAACTGGTCGCGGCTTTCAGTTTGTCGTTGACGTTGTGGATGTTCTTTACGCCTTCGGTTTCGAGCCACTTGCGGAAAGCGGCTGCGCCCTGCTTGGCGTAAACCGGGATCCCATCCTTCCATGTGGCGCGGCCGCAAAGGACGCCGTTGAACTTCACGCCAGATTCTCCGGCCAGTTCCAGCGTCTCGCTGAACTCGGCGTTGCTCACGCCGGCAGACAGATAAATGAACGGCTTGGTCGCCACATTGGCGGCCTTGTGAAACAGGTCGATGGCTTCCTTCTTCGTGTAGGCCTTTTGGCCACCGAAAGACTTTGTGCCTTCGACGAACTTCATGTTCACCGGCACTTCGACTTTAAGCACGTCGACTCCGTAGCGGTCTTTCGAGAACTCGCGCATGCTCTCGGTGACGATGTGCGGTTTTTTCTTGGCGTAGTCCAAGCCCTTTTCATCGGCGCCCTCTTCGTAGCCGACGAATTCCAGGAAGAATGGAATATCATTGGCGCGGCATTCGTCGCCGATGCGCTCGACCCAGGCATGCTTGACCTCATTTACGTGCTTGGGATCGTCGGGCGTGTAGTACAGCAGAATCTTGACGCAGTCGGCGCCCGCTTCCTTCAGGCGGCGGGCCGACCAGACGTCGAGCAGATCGGGCAGGCGGCCGGGTCCGGTCTTGTCGTATCCGGTCTTTTCATAGGCGAGCAGCAGACCGGCGTTCTTGGCGCGACGCTTGGAGGCTGGCAGTCCCCACTCGGGGTCGAGCAGGATGGCGGTGGCGTGCGGGGTGAGAACCTCGCTGACCAGGGTTTTGAATTCTTCCATCATGGCGTCGGTGACTTCGCCGCCTTTTTCTTTGGCCAGCGATTTTTGCAGGGAGCCGCGCTGGTCCATGGCAGCGGCGGCGATCACACCGCGTTCGTTGGAGACTTTTTTGAGGCCGGCGAGTTTCCCGGGGGTGAGTTTCATGAGAATCCTCCTGATACGAATGAAGATGAGTGCTGGAAGTACCGATCATTGTAAACCAAGGCGGAAGGAAAAGCGGGGTTGGGCCCTGCGCGTTCGGGCTCGGCAATTCCGGGTTTAGGAACTCGTGTGTGGAGCGGGCACTCCTGCCCGCTAGCCTTACCGAGTTGCGCTCGACGGACAGCAGGGGAGCCGTACACATTTGCAACAGCCTTCCATCTGGGACAGCGGCGGCACCGTCTATTCGCTGGTAAAGGTTGCGAATTGGGACTAATCTGGAAGTGTCTCCTCTTGCAGCCATCCGCCGAACCCCTTTTCGGTGACGGTTCCTTGCGAAATCAGACATCGTTTCTGAGGCGTAAGGAGCCCTTATGGTTAGCCACGCGTTCCGTTTGTGCAAGACACCCTACGGCGGTTCCTCTGCTGCAGACGATGGAATCTGGGTGGAAGGTCAGCTTCACTGCAGCCGCCGGTGCCGCCGGGACGGTGCGGCAGCATACGCTGCTGTGCCTGCCTTGGGACAGACGTTGTGCACCGCGGTGGGTAGTCTCTTCCGTTCGCGTCTAGCACGTTTCCGTCACGGCCGACCGGGCAGCGGTTCCCTGCGAAATTGGACGCGGTGTACGCAGAAAGCGGAGAACCGTCATGCGTAGAAAACCCATGGGTGCGCCCAGCAGACGCCGTCAAGAGTGGCCGCACTCCGATGGCGACGGCAACCGGATTCACAACGAAATCCTGCTCAGCCTTTCTCCCGACGAGAGCCGGTTGGTTTTTCCCAAACTGGAACTGGTTCGCCTGCGGCCGCGCCAGGTGCTGCACGAGGTGGGAGACACCCTGAAGTCCGCGTATTTCTGTAACAGCGGGTTGATCTCAATTTTGACCTCGTTCCCCAACGGAAAAAATATTGAAATCGCCCTGGTCGGGACCGAGGGCTTCGTCGGCCTGCCTCTGGTTGCCGGGTTCCAGAGCGCGGCCACGCGTGCGATTGTCCAACTGCAAGGCACAGCCTTCCGGATCGACGCCTCGACCCTGGACCCTCTCCTGCGTCAATGCACCGGCCTGGAGCGTCGCCTCCAGCAATTTTCACAGATGAAGGCCGCGCAGATTTCCCAGATTGCCGCTTGCAATCTGCTGCACGAAGTGAAGGAGCGCCTGGCGCGCTGGCTGCTGATGTGCCACGACCGGATCGGCTCCGACACGATGGCATTGACCCAGGAATTGCTGGCCGAAATGCTGGGCACGCGCCGTTCCAGTGTGACCCTGGCCGCCGGCCAGTTGCAGAGGGCAGGATTCATTGCGTACGGGCGCGGGGAAATAAGAATTCAAAACCGGACGCGTCTGATCTCGGCGGCCTGCGAGTGCTACGAGGCGATGCGGCGTCAAGCCAGAGTCTGGCGTAACGAAGCGACGGACGGAGTCGGCGAGTGAGACTGATGGCGAACAAATGACAAATGAATGTTCGATACAGATCATAGTATGCGCGATCCAGGATGTGTCGATCTACCTGCAATCCGGCCGCGCGGCTCTCGCGAAACAGACTTTTCCCAATTTGGCCCGGTGCGTACGCTGGCAAGCAAATTTATGTTCGGTAGCGTACAATCCTGGTCTAGGGTAAGAGCGTCTATCCACACCTCTCCGCCGCGCCCAGCGGGTGACGGTCTCTTGTGAACAGATGACTCCCGATCACAGGAGGCCGGCGACGACGCCAAGCGAATTTTTCTCTTCTCCCACCCAGCGGCTTTCCACGTGGCAGCACGCCTACGAGGCGGTGTTAAAAGAAACCGACACTCAGGCACTCTTCAAACTGGTGGAAATCGCCGAAGCTGCGGTTCTCACCCGCCGCTCGTCTCTGGAAGGAAGCGCAAACCACCATGCCGAGAGACGAGACATTGAAGAAGCGGTGGCGCATTTGCTGGTCATAAAACGGGATCGACTGAAGTTCCGTTAGAGATTCTTGCTGACTCGGCGCGCCTCCCCAAGGTCGCAGTCGGTGGTATAGTGGTATGACCGCTCGGATGTCTGCGCCTGCTCTCCGTCAAGCGGACAAATCTTGATCCGGAACTGGTTCCTCGGACAGAGATAGAATTCACTTTCAACTGGTATTCACCTCATAGGAAAGGAACGGCCATCATGGCGATTGCGACGATTAATCCCGCCACGGGAGAAGTCATCAAGACATTTCAGACACTTTCCGAAGCAGAAATCGAGAAGAAGCTGCAGCGTGCGGTCCAGGTGTTCAAGTCCGAAGCCAAGACTCCGTTTTCCGTGCGCGCCCAGCGCATGCTGAAGGCAGCTCAGATCGTGGAGCGCGACAAGGAAAAGTTCGCGCACCTGATGACGCTGGAGATGGGCAAAACCTATAAGTCGGCTGTGGCCGAAGCGGTCAAGTGCACCACTGCCTGCCGCTACTATGCCGAGAACGCCGAGCGCTTCATGGCCGACGAAGTGGTCGAGACCGGGGCGAAGAAGAGCTTTGTTCGGTATCTTCCAATTGGCCCGATTCTGGCGGTGATGCCGTGGAATTTCCCGTTCTGGCAGGTGTTCCGGTTCGCCGCGCCGGCCTTGATGGCGGGCAATGTCGGGCTGTTGAAGCATGCTTCGAATGTGCCCCAGTGCGCGCTGGCGATCGAGAGCATTTTCCTCGAAGCCGGATTTCCCGAGGGTGCGTTTCAGACCCTGCTGATCGGCTCGGGGCAGGTGGACGCGCTCCTGAACGATCCGCGCGTGGTGGCGGCGACCCTGACCGGCAGCGAGCAGGCGGGCATCCAGGTGGGAGTCGGGGCGGCCAAGCGAATCAAGAAAGTCGTTCTCGAACTGGGTGGCAGTGATCCGTTCATCGTGATGCCTTCGGCGAATTTGGATGCGGCGGTCGCTACCGCGGTGCAGGCTCGCGTCCAGAACAACGGGCAGTCGTGCATCGCGGCCAAGCGTTTTATCGTAGCCGAGCCCATCGCCGATGAGTTCGAGCGCAAGTTTGTGGCGCGCATGGAAAATCTCAAGATAGGCGATCCGTTCGACGAGAAGACCGAACTCGGCCCCTTGTCGACGCCGGACGGAATGAAGGACCTCGATGCCGACGTGCAGAAGACGATCAAGGCCGGCGCGAAGTTGCTGACCGGCGGGCATCCGCTCCAGCGTCCGGGAAATTTCTACGCGCCGACTGTCTTGACCAACATTCCTAAAAACTCGCCCGCATATGGCGAGGAATTCTTCGGTCCGGTGGCATCCGTGTTTCGGGTGAAGGATCAGGATGAGGCGATCCGGCTCGCCAACGACGTTCGCTTCGGCCTCGGCGCCAGCGCGTGGACCAACGACGATAAAGAGCGCGAGCGCTTTATCAACGAACTCGAGGCCGGGATGGTGTTCATCAACAAGATGGTCGCTTCCGACCCGCGCATTCCTTTTGGCGGCGTCAAAGCGTCCGGCCACGGGCGCGAATTGAGTGCGGTGGGCATGAGGGAATTTCTCAACGCGAAGACGGTGTGGGTTGAGTAGCAGCAACAAGGAATAAGCACTCGGTCCCCAGGAACTGTTGCCTGGATTAGTCCTTCATGGGGCTGGAGTGCTGAGCGGCGGCGGGGCTTCGGGAGCCTCGGACGGTGCCAGTAAGTGCTGCCACGGGCAGATGTCGGGATCGACGCGATGTACGGCAACCAGCATCTTGTCGCCGCATTCATCGTAGCGAACCCATATGACGCGGTAACGGGCCTTCTTGCCGGCGTAGAGAATTCCGATCACATCCCCGGACCGGACGTCGGCATCGATTCCCGACAGCAGGGCTCCGCTAAGGCTGATGTCGCGGGCGCGGGCTTCCTGCTGGAAGCGTTCGCTCTTGGTATCGACTCCCCATACCAGGAGCCCGAGATCCATTGGAATGCGCGGTTCACGTCGACGATCGGTAGCGCGGATATTTGTCATGAGTCAGTCTATGTCAGCGCGCGAGCAGTTTAGGTCCGTCAGAGCTACGACCGTGCTCTAAGAACCCTCCGATGAAATCGGGTCTTGCGCGATGCGACATCTGTGAGGCCAGGCCGTTAGTTTGCGAGCGGACCATTTGGTCCAGCTCGGTTCGGAAGTCTGGACCCTCACTGCCTCATCGTTGGCTACACAGTAGTCCGGGAGCGAGCGGGGGTAAAGATTCCCGGTAGTGATCTAAGAGGGATTTCAGGCTGGACGGTCCCGTTTTCGAACTGGACCATAACGGGAACGGACCGGGAGTAAACCGCCGCGACAGCCGAGAGCCTGACATCCGTTGGCCTATGGCTCTCGCCATGTGAACTCGTGTGCCTATTGCCGCAGCGTCAGCGTGCTTAACACTGCCTGCTGCTTGGCGATCAGCTGGTGCACGCCTTGTTTTGCTACGGCGAACATCTTGGCGAACTGCTGGTCGTCGAAGACCTGGTGTTCGGCGGTGGCCTGGACTTCGACCAGCTTGTGCCCCGCGGTCATGACGAAGTTCATGTCGACGTCGGCGCGCGAGTCTTCTTCATAGCAGAGGTCGAGCAGGATTTCTCCGTCGACAATTCCCACACTCACAGCCGCGACAAAATCCTTCAGGGGAACCGCGGTCAAAGTCCCGGCGTCCACCAGTTTTTCGAGAGCCAGTCCGAGTGCGACGAAGGCGCCCGTGATCGAGGCGGTGCGCGTGCCTCCGTCGGCCTGGATGACGTCGCAATCGATCCAGATAGTGCGCTCGCCCAGCCGGGCGAGGTCGGTGACGGCCCGCAGGCTGCGGCCGATCAGGCGCTGGATTTCGTGCGTGCGCCCGCTGGCGCGGCCCTTCGTGACTTCGCGCGGCGTGCGCGTCAGCGTGGAGCGGGGAAGCATGCTGTATTCGCTCGAGATCCATCCTTTGCCGGAATTGCGCATGAATTGCGGCACGGCTTCCTCGATCGAAGCGGTGCAAATGACGCGGGTATTGCCGACCTCGATCAGAACCGAGCCTTCCGCCGTGGTGATGAAGTCCGGGGTGACGAGAACGGGGCGGAGTTGGTCGGGCAAGCGGTTATCGGAGCGGTAGAACATGGTCTGGATTGTAAATGATTGAGAAAAAAGGGAGCATGCCGATATTGACAATAAGATATATCTATAGATATAGTTTAACGACAGATCGAATGAAGTATGTCGATCTCAAAAAGGAGTTTTCAGATATGTACGGAAGATGTGGAAGTTGGTGGCGCGGCGGCATGGCAACGCCATTCATGGGTGGAAGTTTTCCCTGGGGTCGTGGCGGTCGCTGGGGCCGGTTCTTTGGGCCGGGAGAGATCCGGCTGGCGCTGCTTTCGATGTTGGAGAGCGGGCCGAAGCACGGCTATGAACTGATGAAAGAGCTAGAGACAAAATCCGGCGGCATCTACAAGGCCAGCGCCGGAGCGATTTACCCAGCACTGCAGCAACTCGAAGACGAAGGTCTGGTGACCTCGGACCAGCCGTCAGGGAAGCGGACGTATTCGCTGACCGACGCCGGCAAGGCGGAACTACAACGCGAAGCCGAGACGGTGAAGAAGATCTGGCAGCGCGCCGAACAGGCCGGAGACTGGGCTCCGTGGATCGGCATGGAGGGCGCCGAGGTATTCCGTCCCGCGGCTGATCTGATGAAGACCGCGCTGCGGGCCGCGACTCGCGGCTCGCACGACTCGGCGAAGATCGCCAAGATTCGCGAGATCCTGGAGCGCACCAAGCACGAGATCGAGGCTCTGGAGAAACCGCAGGCGTAAGTGCACGGGGGGGCGGCCCATCCTGTCTTTTGCAAAGGGTGGGCATTCCCAAACTGGACTCCGGGTGATGTTGACTCTCCCTTTCCCGCGCCGCACAGACGGCCGCCAGCCTGACAGGTTGTGAAAAACTCCGGCTCGTGCAGGCTTTGGGAAGGGCACGACTTCCAGTCGTGCCGTTAAGTTGCTGAAAATGAGTGCGCTTTAGCGCCTGGAGCAGGGGTTCGCGCGGAGACTGCTGGCGGGGGCTGGCCCAGGTTTCTGGCCGTAAACACCACCACGAAACCGGCTGCCCCACGCTTCGCGGTTTTCGAAGCGTGGGCATTCCTGCTGCCGCCATCAAGAGATTTTCCTGATGCGCAACTCGGCCTTCTCCGGTTCGTTCACGAGGACCGGTCCTGCCTCGTCATAGGCGTAGTGGCGAAAGCTGCTCCACGCCCAATCTTGCGGTTCTCGCACCAGTCCTCGCTTCACCGGATTGCGATGCATATACCGCAACTTCTCCACCCGCTTGCGTTCGGAGAATACAGCGAAATCGTAGAATCGTGGCTGCCAGATGCGCCCGCGCTCGACCGGCGTCTGCCACAGCGGCATCTGTGTCGAATCGAGCTCGCGCCGCAGGCGACCAAGCAGACATCGGGCGAATCCCTGCTTCAGGGCTTTCATCACCACAGACGGATCGCCGCGCTGCGGCTCGCCCAGCAGCAGGTGCACGTGCTCCGGCATCACTACGTATCCCACAACCACAAAGTGATACCGTCGCCGCACCCGCTCCAGCACGCCCAGAAACAGGTCTCGGTTGCGCCGGCTGGCCAGCAGCGGCAAACGCTGATAACAACTGGTCGTGATGAAGTGGGAGTACCCCGCCCCGTAATATCGATGCAACCGGTTGGGCATGGCCGAGATATAGCATGGGCCGGAGCGCCGTGGCTGTGACCGCTGAACATCACGGATGGAGGGTCGGTGAAAAAAGCAGCAGCGTACGGGAGCAGCCGATAAAATCTCCCAGCGACGGCAGCAGGAATGCCCACGCTTCGAAAACCACGAAGCGTGGGGCAGCCGGTTTTGGGGTAGTGTTTACGGCGAGGAAAACTGGGCCAGCCCCCCCAAGCGATGATGAAAATTCGGCCGGCAGCATAGCCGAATCCCAGCCGGATCGACCTCGGCAGTGCCCACCCTTCGCAAAAGACTGTTCAGTCTCATGACATCCTTTACACATTGTCCCGAGACATGCTTTACACTCCGGCGCGCTGCGCGCGCCAGGAGGTGGAAGCGGGATGGCATGGAAGACGATGGACGTTCAGGAACAGCGGGTACGGTTTGTGGTGGAGGCCACGCAGCATACACGGCCTTTTAAGGCGCTGTGTGCCGCGTATGAGATTTCGCGGCCCACAGGGTATTTATGGCTGGAGCGTTACCGGCAGCAGGGGGTGGCCGGGATCGCGGAGCAGAGCCGCAGACCGCATCACAGTCCGCGGCGGACGGCCAGCGAACTGGAGCGGCAGGTGGTGGATTTGCGGTTCCGTTATCCGGACTGGGGTGCCCGCAAGCTGCGGGTCATGCTGGCGCGGGAAGGCATCGAGTTGCCGCGCAATACGATTCATCGCATCCTACTGCGTCACCATTTAGTGCGCGAGGAGGAGCGTCACTCCCCGGCCCTGCAACGCTTCGAGCGCGACCAGCCCAACCAGTTGTGGCAGATGGATTTCAAAGGGCCGAAAGGATGGCCGCAACCGGTGGGTCCGCTGTCGGTGCTGGACGATCACAGCCGCTACCTGATTGCCCTGGCGGCCAACGGCAGCACGCGTGGCGAACCGGTGCAACAACGATTGGAAGAAGCTTTCCAACGCTGTGGGGTTCCCGACGGTATGTTGATGGACCACGGTACACCGTGGTGGAACACGCGGGCGGGTGTGGCCCGCACGCACTTGTCGCTATGGCTGATGCGCCAAGGGATCCGGCTGCACTGGAGCCGCTTTCGACATCCGCAAACTCAGGGCAAAGTCGAACGCTTCCACGGCTCGCTGCAACGCGCTCTGCAACGACGTGGGTTTCCGCTCCACAACCCGCAGGCGTGGCTGGACGCGTACCGCTGGGAACATAACCACGTGCGGCCGCATGAAGCGTTGGATATGCAGACTCCGGCCATGCGCTGGCGTCCCAGTGTGCGCCGCTACGATCCCCATCCGCCGCGCTGGGAATATCCCCAAGATGCCTGGGTATTGAAACTCGATTGCCAGGGCAAGCTCGACATTCAAGGACGGAAGTGGAAGATCAGCCGGGCACTCTCCGGAGAGTGGGTGCAGGTGGTGTCGGTGGAACATCGGATGATGGTCTTCTTCTGCACCACTCTGATCCGCGAACTAGACCCCGGAATCCAGCGCTCGAAAATCGTCGAGCGCTGGATTCCGGGGCCTAGTTCACCTCCAGCACTGTAAGGGATGTCCCGGGACAAACTGTAAAGCATGTCGTGGGACTAGACAAAAGGCACGAAGGGTGGGGTCCGCAGCTTCTATTTGGTCGTTGTTGGCAGGGTAGCTGCCTTTTCCTTCAGCAACTTCTGCATAGGATGGCGTACTGCCGCGATGGACTTTTCTGCCGGCGCTCCGAAAAGTTCGGGGTGCAGATAGGATCCACGCTCGCTCTCCGGCTTCGAAACCTCCACAGGAATGCGATGCCTGTTGGCCCACGCGTCTTGGCGGATCCCGGTTACTTGCCATGAGACTTCCACGTTCGGCTTGTCCGTCTTGATTGCAAATTGGTGGTTGGCCACTTTGCTGGCGACGATCGCCTGCGAGAATTGCCCGAGAACCGTAAGCTGGTAGCGAAAATCACGGTTCAAGGTCTCAAACCACGCGGGTAGATGGACCATTGCGTTGCCCTGCGCGTCCGTCGTCACGTTGCCGTTGTAGATGTTCATCATGTCTGGCGATTCAACAAAGGAGTGATAGAGGTACTTGTTGGCGGGGTCGAGCGGATGATCGATCTTGAACGAACCGCCGGCTTTGGACAGGTTGCCATCGACGTCGACGTCGCCAAGGAAAAACCCGGCGAAGCCACCGCTTTGATTTTCGGCAAAGAAAGCATCGCCGGTCGAACTGTTGTAGGCACCCATGCCGATTCCTGCTGAACTAGAAGAGCTGCCAATCACACCGTTGACGCCAGTTCCGGTCACTCCCGTACCGCCGCTCGAAGTCCCGGACACCCCCACGTTTGCGCCAGTGCCGTTGCCGTTGCCCCACACCCCGGTGGAACCGTTACCGAAGGTTCCGTAGCTGCCGGTGATGGTGCTGTTGCCCGCTACGCCGGTTGCGCCATAGCCGACTACCCCATTGCTGCCAGTGCTGTTTCCCGCATTGCCGTACATTGCGATGCTGCCGTTAACGGTCGTGTAGCCCGCTACGCCGGTTGCGCCGGAGGCGACTACTCCGTTACTGCCGACACTGGAACCGGCGTAGGCGTACAGCCCGGTACCGCCAGAGTTAGAGGAGGTAGCCGTGATCGATCCAGCGCTGAAACTGCCAGTGCTGTCACGCTTGACGATGGCATTGGCCGTATTGGCGCTGGTGGGCGTCACCGTCCAGGAGAGTCCCAGCGTACCGCTGGAAGTAACGGGCGACCCACTCACGGTAAAGTCCGATGCTGGCGCCGCCAGGCCCACGCTCTTCGCCGTTCCAGGACCGGTACCCGGAAAAGTCTGGCCGGCAGCAAACGTGATCCGCCCGTTGGGGCCAACCTTCAATCCCGTCTCCGCCATCGCGTTTCCCCCACTGGCGTAGAGCAAATTGAGTGAGCCAGTGGCGGTGGTGGTGTTGTTGCCGACCGGTTCTGCCTGCCATTGGAACGCCTGCCTCACCGGAGTCCCCGTGGTCTTGTTGAACACCGACGCTGCCAGGTTCATCGGCTGCGAGTTCTTTCCCACGGCCGCGGTGGCATTGCCACTCGCGGGCAAGCTCAACGTTCCCCGGACTGTTGTTCCGCCAGCCACATCAAGAGTTGACGCAGGAGTCGTCATGTTAATACCCATCTTCGCCGTGGCTCCCGTCCCCGATTGAAACAGGACCGAGTTGCCCAGCGAACCGGTGGTGTTGAGCCAAAGCGGAACAAAGTCCGTGGCACCGGTCCCACTCACCGGAGGCGGAACGCTGGCCGAACTGGAGTTCGCTGCCATGGAACCTGCTGTGGCCGTAGCGTTCGCGTTGCCTGCTGCCGCCGCCAGCAAAAATGCGGATGCCGGCAGCCCCCCGACTGTTTCGGCATCCGCCGCCTTCAAAGCGTAAGGTACACTCAACAACAAAATGCGGGCCTGCTCTTCGCCGCCGTTCAGACGCACTCCCAGCCAGCGTGATTCTCCGGCGCTGAACAGCTCCAGTGGTAAACCTTCTTGCTTGGTGGCGCCCAACTGCACACCGTAGTTGCCCTTAGCATCGGTCTTTATGTTTTGGGTTTCCAGCCACAGCGGTGCACCTTCGTTCTGTTCTTTGTAAATGGCGAAGGTGGCCCCGACCGTGCCGGCGATAGGTTTCCCCTGGGCGTCGACCGCCCTGCCCGCGTAGGAAACCAGACGTGGAACTGACGTTGACGATTGCATCGCCGGCTGCTGCGCATTGACCAACGCGCAAAGCAGCAGGGCTGCAAACAACCTGAACGGCACAAAACTTGCGAATTTCATGACTTCACCTCTCGATTGATTTCAATTTTGATCGAACATTTCTAGCCAAACTGGACGCTGCTCGGGGAAAGTGGAGATGCCGGATGGATCGGCTTTTCTGTCGTGCTCTTTCGTCAGCTCAGGGCCCCGTTGAACAATGCGGCGACAAGTCCTTCTCCAATTTCAGGAAGGTTGTCTCAGGACCCGGCTATCTCTTCGGCCACCCACTGGGCCGCTTACTCGGATAAGACAAAAGGCGGAAAACATTTCATGCGCTGTGATCGGCTGTTTTGTGAGGCAAGGAAACGATCGAGGCATTAAAAGAAATTTGGGAAATGACGGGGCGAAGAGATGCTGCGAAGAGCTGGGTGGAGAAGTGTGGTGTGAGATATGGTAAGTACGAAGAACTCCCTAACGTCGCTCACCGTCAAGAGGGGCCGACTCACCAGCCTGGATGAAGCTGGCCCAGTAAAACGGATGCCGTCGATGGTTGCGTTTGAGCATGGCGAGTTTGGTTTGACGAAGCGCTTCGCCGCGGCCGAGGCGTTGGTTGAGACCGTCGTAGTACGTAGTCATCAACTCGCGGGTTACGTAATCGCTGACCGGCCAGAGGCTCATGACCAACGTTTCCGTTCCCGCCAGGAAAAAAGCCCGCCGCAAACCGTAGACACCCTCACCGTTCCGAATAGCACCCACGCCCGTATCACAGGCAGAGAGGACTACCAGCTTCGTCCCCCACAGGTTGAGGTTGGAAGCTTCGAGCGCTGTGAGAATGCCATTGTCATGCCCTGTGCTCAGATTGGCGCCGGAGAGCGCGAGTCCGGACCGTAGCAAGGGGTTCTTGATGCTAACGTTCGCGTTGATTGAGCGCGTGGCCATCCCTCCGGCCGTGCGCGCCTTTTCCTGTGTCCTTTCGGTTTCATCTTTTAGAAAGAATCCATGCGTCGCAATGTGTAGAATTCGCGGTGCATTCGCTTGTTCGAGTGCCTGTTTCGTGGCTTGCCTGCCGGTCAGGACGGTCGCTTCAGGAAAGACCGACTTGATGGAACGTGCCTCTTGCGCGGTCCCGGTAAGTGGGGGAAAGTACACCATCGAGAGATCGTCGGCCGTCGTGATGCCGCGCCGCCGCGCCAGGGTTGCCGGCAGCAATCGAGTTTTCTCGGCGGCCATAGTAGCCTGCTGTACCGGGCGCGGCTCGCCGTAGTTCGGATCCGCCAGGATAAGTGGGCCGGTTCGGCTGTCGCGCGCAACCTGCAACCGCAGCACGTCTCGACCAGTCGTCAGATAGCTGATCGAGTACTTTTCGATCAGATACTGACCCTGCTCGTCCGTCAACGCTTCGAAGGGGATCAGGTCCAGATCTCCTTCGGGCGAAATGAGCAGGCGCGCGGCATCCCCCACCAGTGCGCGAACCGGTTGCATGATTTCTTGATCGACACCGCGAGCCAATCTCTGCACGTCGTTGCGCTGCGGGTCCCGCAGCGCCTGGCGAAAAGCAAACACCCGCCCATCAATCTCCTTCTTTGAGCCCAGGTCGATTCCGTGGACGTCTCCCTGGGCGCGAACTACGTAGGCCACGTAACGCGGCTCGCCTACCGCGGTGGGATCAAGCTGGCGATCGGTGACGAACTCGTAGGCTTTGGGCGAAATCGGACGATAGGTGGCGAACTCAAGCAGAGCAGCATCGCTGGGGAGCGCGGCCTGAATCTGAGTTACCGTAACCGGCTGTGTTTGTTGATAGAGGCCCGCGCTGCGCTTGCTGACTTCCCGTTCGAGATTCTCTCTTTGCTCTTCCAGGGCCCGGACCTGTTGATCGTGCTCCGCCCCCGAGGTCTTCTGCGGCCCTTCGAACACCAACCGCGCCAATTTCTTCGTGGTGTCGTTCAGTTGATCCAGGACCTGCTGATCTTGCGGGCTCGACCGGCGGCGCAGGGCCTCGAAGCTGTCGGCCATGGCGTCGAGCACTCTTCCCTTGCGCTGCAACACAGTATTCGCAGCCAACTGGGCGGCCGCTGAAGAATTCGGCGCATTCTGAAGGTGCAGCATGATGGTCTGATCTTCAATATCGGCGAGCAACCCGAGATAAGTCAGTTTTTGCTCTTCGGAGCCTGCCGACAGGTTCAGCCGAATGTTGTACTCGAAGATGTCGTTGGCACGCGCCTGCGTTGGAATTGCCTTTTCCATGTCGCCTTTGACGGCATACATATTCGCGAGGTTAGCCAACGTGCCGGCAAGACCAGGATGATAGGTGCCCTGCGTTTTTTCCCTGATAGCGATGGAACGCAGGTACAGCGACTCGGACTTGGCGTAATCGCCCGTCATCTTGTAGATAACTGCCAACAGGTTGAGAGAATCGGAAACGAGCGGGTGTTCGGATCCCAGGGACTTCTCCAGGATCGACTGCGATCGCAGGCAGAAGTCTTCCGCTCTAGAAAGCTGGTTCTCGCTGCTATAGAGAACCGCGAGGTTGTACAGAATTTGCGCTACGTCCGGATGATCAGCGCCCTTAGCCTTTTCGCTGATGGCAAGAGCCCGCATATACAGCGGTTCCGCCTTCTGAGGATCCGAATAGATGCCAGCGAAGTTGCTCAGGGCTTGGGCGACAGTGGGATGCTCTGGACCGAAGGCTTTCTCGTAGATCCCGACTTCTCGTTTGTACAGCGCCTCCGCTCGAGTGTTCTGGCCCGTAGCGTGTGCGATGTCCGCCAAACTATTGAGTATGCCGGCAATCAATATATGATCCGGTTCCAGCCACTTTTCCCTGATGTCGAGTGCACGCTGAAAAGCTGTTTGCGCCTTTGCATACTCGCCTCGATCTTTGTAGAACAAACCAAGGCCATTGAGGATTGCGGCCACCGATATGTGATCGGGTCCGAAACCTTTTTCTCTGATGACGAGCGCACGCAGGTAAAGCGGTTCGACTTTCGCCCAATCCCCGTTGTCACTGCAGATGTTCCCCAGGCCGAAAAGAGATGTCCCGACATCTGGATGGTCCGGACCTAACTCTTTCTCACGAATCCCAAGAGCGCGCTCGGCCAGCGGTAAGGCTTCATCGTATTTATCCTCTTTCCACAATTCTTTTGATTCCGATTGGAGTTGGCGGGCCTCGTTTAGTACAAAGTCCTTTTCGGTCGCGGCGCGCAGTTCCGCTACCTTAACTTCAAACCGCCCTGCGGCCGCGTTCCTCTGCCGCGGCTCGATGGTCAGCCGGCACGCTCCGCAACCTGTGGTGGTGAATTCAAGGACCTCCTCTCCCACTTTTCGTGGGTCGGAGTCTATCTCGAGGATTAGCTTTCCATCGGGGGAAAGGAGCCGGGCGACAATATCGATGCCTTGTTGTTCGATGAGCACCTTTGCGTATTGACCGTCCGCAAGTCCGATTCGGAACGCGTGCTTTTGCCCGCCACTGAGTTCGCGCTGAATGGGTTTAGCGGGGTCAATAGGAGCGAGATCTGCTTGATTCGATGCTGTGGCCTGCTCGATTGTTCCAGACAACTGACTTGGGGTGATTGGCGCGGCATGCACAGACGCGGTCGTCAGCGACGAAACGGTCAGCGTTATCGTTACCCAGAGAGCGAGATTTGGAGCCACGGCGTCACCCCTAGAATATGGTGTCGCTTCCTTCGCGTCCGTTACAGCCTGCCCCGATCTCGACGCGCCCGCGCTGAGGAGTGGTAATGTACCACGATCGACACAGTTGCGCTGTTTTTTAATCGCCGGAGAAAGTTTCGTGGAAGGAGTCTACTTCACCACAGCCCGGAAAGGGTAAGCGGTGATCAACTCGGACGTGCCATTCGACCGAATCCCGCCGAGCTGCACCAGATAGTTCTGGTGTTTCAACAAGCCGGATGGAAACGCGAAGGACACGGCCTTTCGATCTCCATCTGAGAACGCTTCTATACCTTCGCTAGTCCACAGAACTTGTCTGGTGGACGCGTCTTCGAGTTCGACTCGATACTTGGGAAAGTCGTTCATTTCCAGTTCCATCTTCAGAACAACCAAGTCCGTGTCTGACGATGTCGAGACTGAAAGAATCTGGCCGCCGCCGCGGATCGCGGGCGTGAGCACAAACGCCGCAATCTTAAGCCGATCGAGCGGCTTTGGCAGGTTGGATCCGGCTACCGGTCCTCCGGCGTTCTCCGATGATTTCTTCTCCAGCTGCTGCGTCAACTGTTGTTCTCGCTGTTCCAGGGACAACCGCTCTGCTCCGGCACGGCTCAGTTGGTCGCGCAGCCGCCGGTTACCCAGCCCCATGTAGGCGGTGACGACGAGGAGAATGATCGCCATCGCCGCAAGCCCCCATTGCGGCATCAGGCTCGGCAAAGTGAGGAAGCGCCAACGCTTGCGCGTTGATTTCTGCTCCGCCCCAGAATGAACCGAAATCGGGGCTGACGCTTCCAGTTTCTGGTACGAAAGCAGTGACTCGGCAAACCGGACTTTCTCGCGCCGCCTCGGAGTCGCGGCGTAAGCTGTCCCGAATCGATCCGCAGTGTCGGCAGCAAGCTCGCCTCGAACGTAGGCATCAACCAGATCGTTCTCTGCTACGCTCAATCGCGACGCGAAGTCGTCGTCCGTGATGCTCAACTCGTCCAGCCGCTCGGTCTCTTCAGCGGGCAGAGAACCGAGAAGATACTGGACCAGGAGCTGATCGCCTTGGTTGTCGGCTGCTGGCATTTCTGTATATCTATTTAAGACAAAAAGCGTGAAACTATTTCACCTCGCCCTGGGCACACCGCCGGACGCATTCCTCCAAACGGTCTCGAATGCGGCAGGCGCGGATGCTCAACGCATTGATCGTAAGTCCCAGTCGTTCAGCCAGTTCGCGGCGCTGCTGTATTTTCTCTCGCAGTTCTCCGCGGTAATATCCCAGAATCAACTCGCGATCGCCAACCACCAGTTTCTCCAGGCAGTGTTCTAGATGATCCAACATCTGCTCTGTCTCCGCCACCGTGGTGGAAGGGACTCTTGTGACAGAAGAAACCGTCACATTGAAATCAGACTCCTCTGCACTTACTTGCGGACGAGTGCGACGACCGTACTCCAGCAGTACAAATTTCGCCACGATGTAACAATAACGGGCAGGCGGCCCCTCGGAGATCGTACCTTCCTCCTCGAGACGACGAGCAACTCGGTTTAGCGTTTCGTCGGCCAGGTCATCGGCAGGAAAGCAGTTCCGTCGGTCGAAGTACCGCACGAGCCGGCCACGCATGTCCAAATATTTCTCGCCGGATGAATCCTTACCTTCGTCCAGCCAGGCAAGAAATTTTCGGAAAGCAAGCTCCGTCGGCACCCCATCCTGGCCAAGCCCTGGCTTCGTATTTTGCACCATTGTCTGATTTGCGAGCGATTTTACACTTGCGGCGACAGGTTTTCGAGAGCGTTCCTGAGATCCGCTCGCGCTTTCAAAACATCGTCTTTGCCCGGTAACAGAAAGCTCCGCCCGGTTCCGCGGTCCGCTGAGAACGTTGCCTCAATCCTGCGGAGTTTGCCGGGCCGATTGAGTTGGGACCTCTTCACAGGGCCAGTTGATCGGGTTAGGGCTTGCTGACGAACGCCGACGATGCGCGTAACGAAGTGGCTCGGGGACATTCCCGTTTAGGCCTGTCGCTCTGTTTATCCTTCCGTCGTTCCGACCACTGAGGTCCCCTCGATTAGACTTGCAGATCCTTAAGGTAGGGAACGCTGGCTCTCATCATTTCCAGGTTCATTTCGACGAAATAATTCTTGATGCCACCTGTTTTCGCCGCGGTAAAGATTTTCTTCCAATCCAGGGTGTCCTGACCTACTGGCACCACTTTCTTGGTCTCCGCCGACCAGCCTTGAACGTGCATGGAGATGAACCGGCCATGGTACTTCGCGAAATATTCGGCGGCGTCGAAGCCGCGGCTGATGGTAGAGACCTGGAACTGAAACTTCACCCACTTCGGATCGAGAAGATCCAGCAATAAGTCGTAGGTCCGCTTGCCGTCAACCATCGAAAGCTCAAAGCCCTCATTGTGAAGCCCCTGCTGGATGCCAGCCTTCGCCGATTGCTCACCCATTTTGTTGTATTCCTCGGCCGCGCGCTTCACATCGTCCAGGGTCGGCTTCTCAGGCCCGTCCAGGCTTGGCACGATCATTTGGGTCAAGCCGACATCTTTGGCCCAGGCAATTGCGGCTTCTTGATTCTTTCTCAATTCCCCGATGCCGAAATGTGAACTCACACAACTCACGCCCGCATCGCCCAGAATTCTGCGCAGTTCGGCTCCCTTGTATTTGGAGAGCCCTCCGAAACCGAATTCTGCGTAACCCACAGGTGAGCACAGTTCAATCGTCTGGAATCCGGCATCGGCAAGTTGCTTGATCGTGCCGGGAAGGTCCTTGGCGATCATTTCCCTGACAGGCCATGTTTGACATCCAATCGGCATGCCAAGCGGATTGGCACGAAGCTTGAACGCACTCGCGGAGAGAAAGCCAGCCGCGGCAGAGCACATAGCCATTCTCTCCACAAACTCTCTTCTCGAAATCCCAGACATGCATGCCCTCCTTGCTCGCTAAACGACCAAAAATCACCACCACGAACTGGCTCGCTAAAGTTCCCACTCGCTTCGGCGTTCTGGCCGGATGTATTTCCGCCCGACTTCAGAATTAAGCCTCAGGCTGGAACGATCCCAAGTAAGTTTTCGTCACAGGCGAGCCGCGACGTTCCCCGAAGTAACGTCTCTGTGACGAGCCCTCGAATTCGAGTTCCCAACGACTCCGGCTAAATTGTGCATCGAGTTCGCCCTCGTGCGGCATTGTATCAACACGATCGGAGTCACGCCCCGCAACGAGAGGATTTGAACCGCAAGATTATTTGCCGCTGCTTGTCCTCTGGGGTGAGCGCGAAGCGGTCCATCGGATTACGTGCTGGCTGCGTGGCGGGAACGCGACTAGGGGTTCCCGCGCCCCCATGAGGGTCATTGAGACGTCCCACCGTCGCTCACCGTTTTCCGGGTTGAGTGTGTAGGGTGCAACACCGGTATAATCCGGATTGCGCCGGTCGACGTGCTTGGTCTCCTTGCAGTCCTCGAAGGAGTTACAGCCGGCCTCAGTGCATTTTCGCGATCACGGCTGAACTTGCGAGTCTTTGCAATTACAAAAAATGCTAGGACCTGAACCGAGCGGCGCGTAGGATTACATCGTGTTGAGGTGCATTATGAAGGATGTCTACGAAATTCTTCGTCAGAAACAGGTAGCAATCGAGCGTATCCGGAAGGAAATTGCTGCGCTCCAATTTGTCGTTCCACTCCTTGCGGACGACGGCGATAGGCGAACTGGGGAGTCTCCTTCATCTTGGCTGAAAGACGCTTGAGAGCCGCGAAGTCCGCCCGGGCGGGCTCTCGTTTTGGTCAGATTTCATTGCGGAAACGACGGGCGGTGTATGCGCCTAGTTTCCGTGCCAGTACATCGGCCATCCCAAATATCGCACTGTAGCTTCGTGAACCGCACCGGCGGTGGTCGAAAAATTAGCCGCCACGTGATGTTCAAATCCGTTCTCGCAGATGTAGTGCAGCAACTTCTGTAGCTCGGCAATCTGAACCACGCCTACTCCGCCAAACGTATTCAGCGAGTCGTTGGTAAAAGCGCCTTCACCGACATATCCTCGCATTACGCCAGAGGTGTCGTCCGTCGAAAAGCGCGCGAAGCTCATCGCCCCCGGCTTCACCCGGCCGACGACCGTACCAAATGTATTGTCCTTGCCCACAGTGCCAGCGATGATCTCCTGAAAATCCATGCGCACGTCCTGGAAGAAGTGCTTGGGCAGATTGCTGCAGTGGAAGCAGACGGCCTTATCTGGGTCCTCGCCGTAATTGTTGTTCCAGTCGAGCAGGGCGCTCGGCGTCTGTGATGCCAGGGCGAGCGCGTGCATGCTCAGCGTGCCGCACACATCGACCTCGCAGGCCGCGGGCAACAAGTTGTTGCTCATCATGCTCATGATCGTGCAGGGGACCACCCCGAAATACTCTTCCATGGCGGTCCAGCACTGCACGGCGCTAACCTTCACGTCTGTCTGCTTCATCCAGTCGTCGATCACGAAACCGAGTTTCGACATCTTGATCAGTGCGGGTTCAGGGACGCCGCTGGTCGTGACATACTTGCGAATCTCCGCCAGTTTGCCCTGGACGCCGGAGTGGTCATCTTTCAGGCGAGCGATGCGACCAAGAATCTCGGACAGATCGACGGTCTCGGTCGTGATCCCGTTGGCTTCCAACAGCTTCTCACTGTAACGCACGGTGTTGAACGCCGCCGGGCGCGCGCCAATGCTGCCCACGCGCAGGTTGCGCATCCCATTAACCACCCGGCATACCGCCGCGAACCAGGCGAGGTCTTTTTGGAACTCTTCCGAGTCGGGGCTGACGGTGTGCAGCCGGGTCAGAGAGTAAGGAACTCCGTACTGCCTGAGATTATTGCAGGCGGACATCTTTCCACAAAAACTGTCGCGCCGGAATGCGATGGTCATCTTCTTGGCGTCGTCCGGAGTAGCCTGCACCAGGACGGGAACATCGAGCCGAGCCAACCGCATGGTGTCGGCGATGGCGCGCTCGTCGCCGAAGTTCGGCAACGAAACGATCACTCCGTTGATCCTTTCCCGGTTTTTTTGAAACAGAGCCGCGCAGCGCTTTGCTTCTTCGTGGGTTTCGACTGCACCGTGCTTGCTTTCTTCAGGGGTGAGCACTACACAATCCATGCCGGCCTTCGCCAGTGCCCGGATCATCTCTTCGCGCCCGACTTTCGCCAACTGGTCGGGAAAAAATCCGCGATTGCCTATGATGACGCCCATCGTCATCTTCTTTTCAGCCATAAGAATGCCTCTCTTCTATGATTCAGAAGATCACTAAGACTTACCGGCCATTCGCGCGCGTTCCCGTGCCGGCGAAAAGCGCAAACTGAAAAATACGCCAAGAATCAGCAATATCGCGCCCCACCAGACGTTGGCATGCAGGTCGTAGAGCACAACCCGCAATTCCGGCGCAGGGGGAGACATGGTTTCGTAAATCCCTCGGGCGAAGATCACCGCACCGTTCACCGCCAGCGACACGCCTATGAAGAACCAAATCGACAACGATCCCCCAGATTTCATTCGTCCCTCCCTACCAGAAGATAATTTGCAAGATAATGAACACGACCGCCACGACCACTCCCCAGAAGACTGGGCTGTGGAACATCGACACCTTTTCCTGGGGAGGAATCGGCGTCAGGCCGTAAACCAGGTCGGCCAGCTCCGAGTCTGGCTTGGGCCTGGTTAGCAGACTGACCACCACCGTGACCACAACGCAGATCAAACAGCACCACAGGGCGCGAAACATGTTCTGCGCCTGATCTTGCGCCTGCAAGGACAAAGCGACATATCTCACCGCTCCTGGATCGATTTTCACCCAGATATACATGCCAACCGAAGACACGGTCCCGGCTAATAGTCCCCAGAAGCCGCCTGCAGGAGTGGCCCGTTTCCACAGCATTCCGAGGATCACAGTGCCAAACAGAGGAGCGATGAAGAAGCTGAACAGCGCCTGGACATAGTCCATGATGCTTTGCGCCTGCATCACCAGAAACGCCGTCCCGATGCTGATGATTACTCCGATCACAGTGACCCAGCGGCCCATCTTGACCTTCGTCTCATCCGAAGCATTCTTGTTGATCAGGGTCGCGTAAATGTCATAAGTCCAGACGGTGGTGAAGGCGCTCACGTTGCCCGCCATTCCAGACATGAAGCCTGCGATCAGGGCGGTGATGCCGAGACCGAGCAGGCCCGGTCCACAGTAGCGGGCCAGCATCAGCGGCAGAACTTCGTCATAGCCGTGCAGCCCTTGTGCCTGTCCGGCTGTTGACCACGCAATGTCCGCGGGCACCAGCCGAAGCAGACCACCCGTGTGTGGATCGCGCAACAACGCCAGGCCCAGCAGGCCGGGCAGGATGACGATGACCGGAACCAGCATCTTGAAAGCTGCGCCGATGATGGGAGCGAGTTCGGCCGAGCGCAGATCCTTCGCTGAGAGTACCCGCTGGACGACGAGAAAGTCTGTGGTCCAATAGCCCATCGAGATGACCGCGCCCAGTCCGAAGACGATACCGACCCAGTTGATCCCCATCGGGTTGTTGCTGAAGTCGCCCAGGGTTGACCACATATGGGTGTACGCACCGGGGTTTGCAACGTGTTGCTCCGTAAGGTTCTGGAGGATCTTTGCCTTGAGTCCGCTCCAGCCGCCCGCCTCCACCAGCCCCAAAATCGGTATCAGGAGTGCTCCCGCCCAGATTAAGAAGAACTGGAGAACTTCATTGAAGATCGCCGAACGCAAACCGCCAAGAGCCACGTAAATCATCACCGTGATCGATGACACCAGGATGCTGAAGGTAATGTTCCAGCCCAGGACAACTCGCATCACGACGGCCATGGCGTACATGTTGATGCCGCTCATCAGCACGGTCATAAAGGCGAACGAAATCGAAGACAGCGCCTGGGCCCCCTGACCATAGCGGAGATTGAGATATCCGGGCACGGAGTGCGTTTTGCAGATGTGGTAGAAAGGCATCATCACCAGCGCCAGAAACAGCATGGCGGGGATGGCGCCGATCCAGTACCAGTGCGCGGCGAGGATTCCGTACTTATAAGAATTGCCCGCCCAGCCCATCAATTCGAGCGATCCCAGGTTGGCTGACAAGAATGCCAGCCCCGCCACCCATGCCGTCATTTCGCGTCCTGCCATGAAGAAGTCTTCCCCGGTGTTGGCCTGCCCTTTCAAGTACAAGCCGATCGCCAGCACCAGGGCGAAGTAGAAGACAATGATGATCAGATCGACTGGCGACAGATGCACCAGCGTGGACGAACTCCAAACGAGCAGAGCAGGATTCATTGGGTCTTGACCTGTCCGTAATAGGCGTTGCGGCCGTGTTTGCGCAGAAAATGTTTGTCGTGCAGTTCGCGCGCCAGCGGCCGGGATTCAGCATTGATCGAAAGAGTATGGCACGCCATGCGCGCCACGTATTCCAGAATCACCGCGTTGTGAGCAGCATCGGCGGCCGTACGTCCCCAGCAAAACGGAGCATGCCCAGCGACCAGAACCGCCGGGATCGCATCGGGATCGAGTTCGGCGAACGTCTGGCAAATCGCCACGCCGGTTTGCAGTTCATAGTCGCCCGTTATCTGAGATGCACTGAGCCGGTCTGTTACTGGAACCGGACCGTGAAAATAATCCGCATGCGTGGTTCCGAAGCAAGGAATCGGCTTCTCCGCCTGTGCCCATGCCGTGGCGAATTCGGAATGCGTGTGCGCCACCCCGCCAATATTGGGGAAATGCTTATACAACTCGAGGTGAGTGGGCCAGTCTGATGATGGACGCAAGTTTCCATCGACGATCTTACCTGCGAGATCCATGATTACAATCTGCGTTGGCGTTAGCTCTTCATAAGGCACGCCACTGGGTTTGATGGCCACCAACCCCTGGCCGCGATCAATCCCACTGAGATTGCCGAAGGTATAGACGACAAGGCCGCGCCGAACCAACTCCAGGTTCGCTTCCAGCACCTGTTCGCGCAGTGACTTCAGCAGCATAGAGAGGACACAAAAAGAACCGTTAACGTTTACGCACCAGCGTTAACCGTTTACTCGGAGCGTGTTTCTGCAAGTGCCCATTTAACCGGACAGCGCAGGCTTTGTCAAAGATTAGCCTGGCACTTCGCTGAGACGGTTATCTACCTTTAGGGGTCGACGGGCTGATGGGATCATCGTCGCGGCAGAGGGCCCAGCAGGTTAGCCCGCCGACCACGCCGAGAGCAGCGCCCACAGCGTAAGGCGAATTCATTACGCCGTCTCGCGCTGCCACAGTGGGCGACTTGACCTCTGCCGCGCCGCACTTCTCTTCGCGCGACTTCTTTTCACCCTCGTGTACCGAGACGCGTCCCGCATTAGCGGATCGCTTAGCCAGTTGGACATTACCCGATCGGGAGTCGATATTCACGTCGCTTTTGAGCGCCGCCACGGTGACCTTGCCGTCTACGTCGGTGACCTCGTATCGGGTCCACATCGGATTTACGGGTGTAACGACAAGGCAGCCCACGCGTACTTTGAAAGCGCGAGAGGTATTTACCGATACGCTTCCATGCTCAAGAACTATTTCATCACCCTCGAAGTCGATGAGCGTTTCTGGGTTAATATCGATCGCCGAACCGGTGAGTTCGATACGGGCAACCATCTTGGGCTGAGTTTCGACCGTGTCGCGTGGGAATAATGCCGCCGACGGTGGCGCCGGACGCCCGTTCAAAAGGACGCCATTGCCTTGCAAAATAGCTGCGGCGGTATCATCCGCGGCCACTGAGGCCGGCAGGATCGCAATCATGAAAACGCAAATAAAGTTGCGGCTTTTCAACAAAGCTACGCACCGCCCCAGCGTCCGCACGGCGTGCTGGGACAAGCTTAGCCTGCCCTGATTACGGAGGATATGACTCCCTTGATGACCCGGAATGCGTTACCCAGCGGTGGCCTTACGAGGTCGATCTCATTTCACTCGAGGTTCCGCCCGCGGCGGGTACGTAGCATTTGAGCGAGTAGTCCATCACCATGCGATCGGCGCTGAATCGCCACCCGAGGGTACGGATTGCCCGCTTCATGAGTTTGATCCATTCCCTGGGCAGGCCATCGCGATCGCGCTGGTAGTAAAGCTCAACTACCTCATCGCGCAGCGTGCGCAACAGATCCTCTCCGTCGCGGGCGTCGTGGACGCTGATATTCGAATGGGTTCTTCCGATCCCGATGGCAAAACCGTTCATGCCGTCGTAGGCCTCGGCCCACCAGCCATCGAGGACGGAAAGATTCAGACCGCCGTTGAGCACGGTTTTCTGGCCGCTGGTGCCGGAGGCTTCCTGGGGCCGGCGGGGATTATTCAGCCATACATCGACGCCTTGTACGAAGTGACGCCCGACGTTGATATCGTAGTCCTCCACAAAGACGAACTTGTCGCGGAAACTGGGGTCACGCATCAAATCGGCGATCTGCTGCAGCACGCGCTTGCCGGGCTCATCGAGAGGATGCGCCTTGCCTGCGAAGACAAACTGCACCGGGCGCTTCGGATCGTTCACCATGGAGGCGAGCTTCTCAATATCCTTCAGGATCAGATTGGCGCGCTTGTAGGTAGCGAAGCGGCGCGCGAATCCAATGGTGAGCGCGTCGGGACTGAGCACGCGCTCCAGGCGCTGCAATTCGTCGCCCGACTCACCGCGGCGTTCGGCTTGAGCGACGGCTCTGCGGCGAACGAATTCAAGCAACTGCGACTTCAGGTTGAGATGCGTTTCCCATAGTTCACCATCGTCAACGTTCTCGATGCCTTCCCAAATCTTGGCTTCGCTGCTGTGCTGCTGCCAGCCTGTTCCAAGGTGGCGATCGTAGAGGCGAAACATCTGCGGCGCCAGCCACGTGGGAACGTGTACACCGTTGGTGATGTGTCCAATGGGAACATCGTCTTCCGGCTTACCGCGGAACAGCCCCGTCCACATCGCTCTCGATACCTCGGCATGAAGCGCAGAGACTGCGTTGGCCCGGCGCGAAAGCCGTAGAGCTAAGACCGTCATGCAAAACAGTTCTTCGTGATTGCCCGGACTCTCGCGGCCGAGGCCGAGCAGACTTTCCGGAGAAAGGCCAATCGCTTCGCGAAGCGGTCCAATATGTTCTTCCACCAGACCGGCGTCGAAGCGGTCATGACCCGCCGGCACCGGAGTGTGGGTGGTGAATACAACTTCCCGGGAAACTCGCGGAATGGCGGCCTCGAAACTGATCCCTTCTTCCTCCATCCGCATGCGGATGGCTTCCAGCACGGCAAAGGCGCTGTGGCCTTCGTTGAGGTGGAGAACGCCTGGAGAAATTCCCAGAGCCCTCAGCGCGCGCAGGCCACCGACTCCCAGCAGTACTTCCTGACGAATTCGAATTCGCAGGTCTCCACCGTACAACCGCGACGTCAGTTCGCGATCTTCCGGGGCATTTCCTTCCACGTCTGAATCCAGGAGAAGCAAGTCCCGCCGGCCGACCTTCACACGCCAGACTTTGGCGCGAATGCGACCGCTGCGCGTTTCAATTTCCACCACGACCGGCGCGCCGTCCTTGCCAATTGCCACTTCCATCGGCAGGTGATTGACATCGGTTTCGAGGTATTCTTCCCTCTGCCATCCGGTGCGATCGAGGTGTTGCCGAAAGTAGCCTTGGGGGTAAAACAATCCGATGCCAACGAGTGGGATATCAAGGTCAGACGCGCTTTTAATGTGATCTCCTGCCAGCACTCCCAGGCCGCCCGAGTAGACCGGTAGCGATTCGTGGAGCCCAAACTCGGCCGAGAAATAGGCGACCGGATGAGGCCGCAGAACTCCGGCATGCCTTGCGCCCCAGGTTCGATCCGCTTCCAAATACTCGAGCAGACGCCGGTACGCATAGTTCACCCGGCTATGCAGCATGATCTCGGCGGCGCGAGTTTCCAGCTTCGACAGGGGAAACTCTCCCAGCAAGGACACCGGGTTGTGGTTGAGATCGTTCCAACTTGTCGGATCGAGATCGAGAAATACGCTGGAGGAATTATGGTCCCAGCTCCACCACATATTGCGCGCCAGCGCCCAGAGCCGTTCCTGAAGCGGAGCGATAAAGCGATCCAGCGTTCGAGCTTCACTCACTACCGGAGCGACCTGAGTGGCAGCCTCGGTCAGCATGCGAACTTCATCCTCGCTGAAAACGCGCGCCTCGATGGTTTGCACCACTAGAACGCCCTGTAGAACGCCCCGGTCGATTAGGGGCACGCCTAGAAACGACTGGTAGGCTTCCTCGCCTGCCTCCTTGAAATACTTGAATCGGGGATGGCTTTTCGCCTGGCTGACGGAAATGGGCCGTACCTGTTCCGCCACCAACCCGGTAAGCCCTTCATTGACGGCCATCCGGAGACTGCCGATGCATTCGCGGCGAAGTCCAATGGTCGCGGTCAGAACCAGATTGCCGCGGTCGGGCTCGAGCAAATACGCCGAGCACACGTCCGTCCGGAACCTTTTGGCAATCAAGGCCACGACATTCATCAGTGTCTCTGCTGGCTCTCCGCCCTTTGTGAGATTCTTGATCTCTTCCAGGGTTAAGACATTACTTGCGTCGAGCGTACTCACATCCTGCTCCGTTGTCGCGGCCTTGTCGTATCGCTCCAAGCTGGTTGAAAGCCTCCACCTTGTGACAATCTCGAAATCACTACTTTGATGATGTCATAAATTCTGCATTCTTGTGCGAACGGCGGCGTGAATCCACGATCAATTTATTTTATGGGAGCATCCGGGAACTGTTGATGCCACCGCGTTTATGAATCCGGATCAGCCAGCGGACCGCCCTCCGGGATCGCTCATTGCGCGCTTCCCTTTAGAAGGAGTAGAATTCGTGCCATTCCAGCCTCACCAGTCGGAGACGAGCGTCCAGCCTGCGATTCGGTGGTTTCGAGAATGCAATTTTCGTTCGACGTTCGTCTGGGGGAAAGACGCGAGCCGCCGCTCAGGCCGCGGGAGTCATTGGGTGCGACGATTGAAGGCGGCCGTATACCGCGATCTGCTGTATTGATCAAGACACGGAGTAGCGAGATGAAGGGAAATGCCGCACGGTTGGGGTGGTTTGCTGCAGGACTTGTCTGCCTGCTCGCTTTGGGTTGGGTCCTCACGGGCTCAGCGGGCACGCCTGTTCTTCCAGGGCTGCCCATGGACTGGACTCACCGGCACGTCATCTTCTCCCAGCCTGCGACGCCGGAGCAAGCCAGGCTCCTGGCGGACGAGCCCCGGTTTTGGCAGCAGGAGTACCGCCGCAGCGTTCCGCGTGTGATGTCCGACGAGATGTCCTCTCCAGAGGGGACGAACTCCATGGGATTTGCGCTCAAGCCGATCAATGCGACAAAGGTCCACCGGGATTGGTCCCAGGAACTGGGTCCCAACCCCTTGGTGGGGGCGGGAAACTATCCGGCCAAGTATGGATTCCAGATCAACGTGGCGAACTGTTCCAGTCCGGCAGATTTTGTGGTCTTCGGTACTGGCGTGTACGGCGGGGCAACTCAGGCCAATATCGTCGCCTACGATAACCTCTACTCTGGATGCACCGGGACAGTCCCCCAAGTTTACTGGGCCTACAATCTCAACGGCGGACTGGTCCCGACGTCTCCCGTATTTTCGCAAGATGGCACTCAGCTCGCATTTACGGGAACCAATGGGACCTTTGCCCATTTCGTTCTGCTGACCTGGGCAAAATCTACTACCGAAACCGTGACCAGTCCGGACCTTATTACGCCAATCCCTCCGGCTTCATACGTTGGTTGCGTCGCGCCTTGCATGGCCACGTTTCTGCTTACCACTGGCAGCGGCACCTCCACTGACAATACTGCTTCGTCCGTCTTTTATGACTATGGGCTCGATATAGCGTGGGTCGGTGACAACGCTGGCTGGCTGCACAAGTTTCACCCTGTCTTCAATGGAGTCCCAGCCGAAGTACGGACTGGAGGCTTCCCCGTTCAGGTGCATCCTTCCAGCCTGAAGCCGGCCCTTTCAAGCCCCGTTCATGACCGGGTGTCGCACAAAGTCTTTGTAGGCGATATGAGCGGATTCTTGGCACAAGTCGACGACACCACAGGAGCCGTCACTGTCTCGGGTCAACTGGACTTCGGGGCTGGGTTAGTAGCAAGTCCTATTATCGACCCAACAGTCGGCAACGTATACGTTTTCGCTTCGAGCGATGGCACTTCGGGCGCCCAGCCTTGTGGTACCGGGCCTTGTTCGGCTGTCCATCTCTTGCCGACCAACTTCACCGCGGGTGCGACCGGCGCAACGGTAACCATCGGAACCTCTAGCGCAACTCCCAAACCTCTCTATGCAGGCGGTTTCGACAGCACCTACTTGGCTTCTGGCGCCGCCATCGGAAACATGTTTATCTGCGGAAACACCGGTGGCGCTCCCACCCTGTACCAGATTCAGGTGACAGGACCCGGAACTTTCGGACTGGTGTTCACCGGGCCTACACTCGCTAGTGCCGCCACGGGATGCTCTCCGGTGTCCGACGTTTTTAATCCAAACGCTGTCGGTGGTGCGACCGAATGGCTCTTCGCCAGCGTCCAGGGCAACGGGTCGGGCAATTCGTGCGCCGCGGGCGGGTGCCTGATAAATTTCAAGGATCAGCGCTGGAAGGCCTCCACCGTTTACACTGCGGGCCAGGAGGTGATGGATTGGCACTTTCAAGTTCAAGTATGCAGGGTAGGGGGGACGTCGAGAACAGGCGCCCAGGGTCAACCCAACTGGAGCACGACACTAGGTGGGAGCACAACTGACAACACCGTGCGCTGGCTGAATCAGGGTCCTCAAGTTCCGTCCCACGCAGCTTGGAAACCGGCCCAAGTTTACACTGTTGGCACCGAGATTCTGGACACCAACGGGAACATCCAACTTGTGATTACGGCAGGGACGTCGAAAGCCGGCGCCCACCCTGGTTGGAATGTAAACGTAAACCTCGTGACCGCGGACAATACAGTTCGCTGGCGCAACGTGGGATCGGTAGCCACCGCCAGCATTGCCGCCAGCGGTGGCACCGGCGGGATTATCATCGACAACACCGTTAGTTCGGCTACCCGGGCTGGCGCCTCCCGGGTTTACTTTGCGACCCAAGGCAACCAGACCTGCGGAACTTCCGGCACGGGCGGTTGCGCAGTACAGGCATCGCAATCGGCATTACAATAGACTTCAGATAGATGCTAGACAGGGTTCCCCTATGGCTATGAATGACTTGCCCTCCGATAACGCGCGAACTCCGGCTGCCAAAAAACCTTACGAAAAGCCGGCCTTCCGTTACGAGCAGGTGTTTGTGACAACGGCTCTTTCGTGCGGAAAGATCAGTATCACGCAAACCAATTGCACCAGCACCACACTCAAGGCGTCATGAATTCATTGGAAGAGGTACTGGGCGGCGCGCACATCGTCAAATGCGAATTGGCGGGCGAGGTTTTGGCCTCCTCGGGAACTTTGCGTCTTGGGGTTACGGGTTCGAGCATGTTGCCCACGGTCTGGCCGGGAGATACGCTTCTAATCGAGCGTGCCAATAGCAAGGACGTCTCCGAGGGAGACATCGTCCTGTTCGGGCGCGACAACCGCCTCTTCGTTCACCGCGTCGTTCGAAAGATTACCGAAGACTCAAAGATCCTGACCCGCGGAGATGCCATGCCCCGACTGGATCCTCCAGTAGTGGACCGTGACCTCATGGGCAAGGTTGTTTTCATCCAGAGGGAAGGAAGGTGTATTCGACCTAAGTCGAGTTTGAGCCTTTCTTCGCGCGCAGTCGCAGCGGCAGTTCGGCGCTCGGAAACAGCTGCCCGTGTCATTGTGGGTGCACACGGGATACTGCGGTCCTTACTGAGTCAGAATCCAAACCGTCGAGCCGTCCCTTGCCAGAGTTGATCGCAGAAGTCGAACGTCTCAGCCTCGTAATTGAAGTTGGAGGCATGCCCGTACGTGTAAACACGACGGATCCGCGCTTTCTCGGCATGCTTCAGGATCGCTACTCTGGTTTTTTGAGCGATGCCGAGCAACCCGAGATCGAATTCGACGTTGAGCTCATCCCGCCCAAATCAGCGAATCGCGACGCCGACGTGCGTGTAACTCAGCGCCAGGGCCGCTGGTGCCTTACACGGGGAGATTTTCGCGCCGAATGGGAACCGGCCTCGCGGCGCGGCTGGATTCGCCAGTCGGCAAATCCCTACTCGATTGACTCTGTTTTGCGCATCGTGCACACGCTGGCGCTGGCCCGGCAAGGCGGCTTCCTGATGCATTCCGCGAGCGCCATCCGCAATGGAAAGGCCTTTTTATTCGCGGGGATATCCGGGGCAGGAAAGACTACTATTTCGCGGCTCGCTCCATCCGACGCTACGCTCTTGACCGACGAAATCTCCTACGTACGCAAGCAAGAGGCGGGCTATGTCGCCTTCGGCACTCCGTTCACCGGTGAACTGGCGAAGGTGGGTGAAAACGTCTCCGCGCCAGTGGCCGCGCTGTACTTGCTCGCTCAGGGACCGCAGAATCGGATCGATCCCGTTCCGGACGGAGAAGCGGCCCGGTCTCTGCTTGCGAATGTTCTGTTTTTCGCCGAGGATGAAGAACTGGTGCAATCGGCGTTTCACTCCGCTTTCGAATTCGTCGGCCGAGTACCGGTTTCACGGCTGACTTTCGTACCCAATCCCCAGGTCTGGGAGCTGATTCGATGAGCAGGCTGTATGTGGCACGAAATCCACGGGTGGCGGCGCGCAGTCTCGACGGCGAAATGATGATCATGTCCGGCCGGGATTCCACTCTGTTTACCCTGAACAAGACGGCCACGATTCTATGGCAGTCAGCGGACGGAGCGACCCCTCTCGACCAGATTGTCGAACACAAAATCTGTCCAGAATTCGACGTTGAGCCCGCCGTAGCCTTGCAGGATGCCGAGACTCTTGCCCGCGAACTCGCCAGCCATGAGATCCTGCAAGTCTCGGAACAGCCGATCCCGCCGCGGAATGCGGCTTCTGGGCAATCCCGATGAGCAACCTCATGCAGGAGGTGACCGAGAAGGCAATGGCCTTGGGCGTCCCGCTCGCCGTGCAACTTGACCTGACTTACCGCTGTAACGAGCGCTGCGTTCACTGCTATCTCGACCACCATGATCACGGTGAGATGACGACGGCCGAAATCGAGCATTTGCTCGACGAGATGGCCGAGGCCGGCGTCTTCATCCTCACGTTCAGCGGCGGCGAGATCTTCCTGCGCAAGGACTTCTTCGAGCTTCTCGAGTACGCCCGCCAGTTGATGTTCTGCGTAAAGCTGAAGACGAATGCGGTGCTGATCCGCGAGAAGGAAGCCCGGCGAATCCGCGAACTCGGCATCGAATCCATTCAGGTCAGCATCTATTCGCATCGCCCGGAGGTTCATGACGCCATCACGTTGATTCCTGGCTCGCTCAAGCGCTCCGTCGATGCTATCCGTTTTCTCAAGTCGCAAGGGCTGAAGGTCATTATCGCCAATGTGCTGATGACCCAGAACCGGAAGGATTATCCCGAGGTGCGGGCGCTGGCCGCCGAGTTGGGCGTGGAATGCACGCTTGATCCGACCGTAACGCCCATGATGGACGGCAATCGCTCAACGGTTAGCCTGGGTGTCGACCATGGTGCCTTGCGAGAGGTATTCCGTGATCCGTCGCTGGTTGGGGACGTCGACGAGTTTTGCGCGATTCCGGTAAAGGGCGGCGAAACCGAACTAGAAATGATCCCCTGCAGCGCCGGGCATACAGCCTGTTACGTTTCGCCCTATGGCGACGTGTTTCCCTGCGTTCAGTTCCCCCTGCCTACGGGAAATGTGCGGCAAGAGCGTTTCGTGGACATCTGGCGGCATTCCGAGCGGATGAATGAAGTCCGCTCCATCCGGGTGAAGGACCTGACGACGTGCACGCAGTGCACCCACGTAGGGAGTTGTACCCGCTGTCCCGGTCTGGCCTACATGGAGGGAAACATGCGCGGGCCGTCCTCGCAGGATTGCGAGAAATCGTTCGCGCGGACCGGCATTCCGTCGGCGAATATGCTGGCAAAAAAGCTCGCTGCGCCGAACCTTATTCAGATTAAGGCAGTCCAGGTTCAGCCGGTACAAGCTCAGCCGCTCGCAGCTATGGCTGGCGCCACGGCTTGAGCCGTTCGCTCCCGCTGATTCAATCCGAAATCATGCCCGGGACTCGCGCCACACTCGACTCTGAGTGGTCCATTCTGCTGGCCGCATCTTCTGCAACGCCTCCCGAAGAAAAACAGTCGCGCCTCCGATCGCTGCTGCAACAGCCGGTTCGCTGGAAATCCTTGTTCGGTCTTGCCGACCAGCACGGCACTCAGCCTCTTCTCTATCAGTCTCTCCTCGGCCTGGAAGACGCCGTTCCTTCGGAACAAATGAATTGGCTGAAGCAGAGTTACCAGACGAACGTTTACAAGAACCTCTTGTTGTCGCGCGAACTAACGCGAATTGTCGAGCACCTCTCCGCAGTCGGGATTGACGTCATGCCCTACAAAGGCCTGGCGCTGGCGGAAGCTCTCTACGGCAACATCACACTACGGCAAGCCGGCGACATCGACCTGATCATCCGGCCGAAGGACTTGCCGCGCATCCGGACCGCCGTCGCGCCGCTTGGCTATACGCCGCACACACCCCTTTCCGAAGATGAAGAGCACGCCTATCTGAAGTCGGGATATGAGTGCAACTTCGACGGCGCGGCTGGCCGCAATCTTCTGGAAGTGCAGTGGGCCATCCAGCCGCGCTTCTATGCTGTCGATTTTGAGATGGACGGCTTGTTCGAACGTGCGGTGGCGATCTCAGTAGCTGGCTACCCAATGAAAACGTTGTCGTCCGCAGACTTGCTTCTGGTCTTGTCGGCCCACGCCGCCAAGCATGTGTGGGGACGGCTAGTCTGGCTCTGCGACATCGCGCGGCTGATGGCTTTGCCCAATCTTGACTGGGATTGGATCGCAGAGCAGGCCAAGAATCTGGGAATAACCCGCATTGTGTCGGTCACGATGCTGGCCGCGAACCGGCTCTTAGATGTTGCCATCCCTGCGCAAGCTGGTTTCCCGCAGGACTCCGCGACGCCGGCTCTCGCGGAAGAGATCCAGAGTCACATCACCAGCGACGCCTCATTCGACCTAGAGTCCCTTTCCTACTTCCGCCTCATGATGCGCTTACGCGAGCGGCCGGCAGATCGTCTGCGGTTCCTCGGGCGCTTGGTCTTCACTCCCGGCCCGGGCGAATGGCAAGCGGTTCGACTGCCCCGGCCGCTGTTTCCGCTCTACAGGCTGGTCCGGCTCTCGCGCCTGGCCGCAAGGGTAGTTCGCGCCTAATGTGGGGTGAGGCCTCGTATCGAATGCGTTAGGCCATTTGTTCCACGGCGGCAGGCTTCCAGTCTCGCAGGTACAGAAAGAACAGCAACCCAGCGCCCACGAGAGGCACTGCCAGCCCCGCTTTCAGGGTGCCGACTTGATGAGATGAGACACCAACCAGCCACGGAAGGACCGCTCCTCCGAGGTTGGCGCAGGTAAACATCACGGACCCGACCCGCGACGCGGCATGTCCAAATTCGCGTGACAAAAGCGAGATCGTGATGGGATAGACCGCCGAGAGTCCCAATCCGGCGACGGTCGCGCTCGCCATGACGCTCGTTAGCGAGTGCGACCCTACCAGCCCCGCCATGCCTGCACAGGCGAGCAGCACTCCGGCCTGCGCGACCCGAATTTCTTCGAATCGGCGCAGCAGCAGCGGCGCCACCCATCTTCCCAGCATCAGCGCGGAATAAAAAAACGAAGGAGTCATGACCGCCATTGCAGCCGTCATGCTCCCCAAGCTGTTGGCATAAGATGCCACCCATCCTCCGAAGCTATTTTCCGCACCGACATACAGAAAGAAGAGTGCGGCCAGGATAGGAAAGGAACGATGCTTCCAGGGAATCGTTGCTCTCGTTCCGTCCGCCACATTGATCTGGGAGGGCTCACTAATGGAAGAGGGCATAGCTGCAATTCCGACTCCTACCAGCGCACAGAGTCCAGCCACCAAAGCGAGAAAAAGCGGCACCTGATGGCTCTTTGTAGCAGCGGCAACCAGGAATGGGCACGCGACGGCACCAGCACTCCAGGAAAAGTTAAGCAAATTCAGAGCCGCCCCGCGCCGCCCGGGATTTACTTCCGACACCAGCAGATTCGCCGCCGGGACCGCCAGCCCCAGTCCCGTCCCGTAGCCGGCAATGCAAATCATCCCCCAAACGCGGGAGCCTGCCAGCAGCGCGGCGACGCTCACCGCAATGACCAGAAGGCCGGCTTTGATGGCGAACCGGAATCCCCAACGAGCGATCAATAAGCCCGACAACGAAACGGCGACCGTCGAGGCCAGGAATTGCGCGGTAAACAGGGCGCCAGCCTGCGAATAGTTCAGCGACCATCTTGCTGACAACGTCGGCAACAGAGGGCTGAGCAGGACCGTCACGATGCCGATGGGGACGAATGCGGCATGCGCCGCTAACGTGAGAGCCTTGGCAGACGTTGTGGCTCGGGGTGTGGCGGAAGCGGGCATGAAGGGATCAGGCAGGCCGGGCCGTCGCTTTCCGGACCATTAGCACTTCCGCATCAACTGGTACCCGACGCTCTCGTGGTAGATTCGCGCACCACCAGTTCGGGTTCAATCGCGATCTCTGACGGGTATTCCTTTTTCCCCTCAATTCGTTCCAGCAGGCTTTGCGCGGCCACCTCGCCCATCCGATTCAGTGGCTGCCGCACGGTGGTCAAGCTCGGAGTGTAAAAAGCCGCTCCCGGAATATCATCAAAACCCATCACCGAAACATCTTGCGGAACCCGCAGTCCCTGTTCCTGTAAGACCCGGATCGCGCCGATCGCCGAGATGTCATTGTACGCAAATAATGCAGTGAAAGGTTTCCCGCGTGCCAGGAGTTGCTTGGTAACGGGATAGCCCAACATGGGAGTGGCGTCCTCGGTCTCAATCTGCACGACCAACTCATTGTCGATCTTCATCCCAATCTGTGCGGCAACCTCGCAGATTGCATCCCAGCGATCCTTGGAATCTGAGCTCAGGGGATTTCCCTTCATGAATGCGATCCGTTCGTGAGAAAGCTCCTTCAAATATGTCAGCGCCAGGACGGCAGCACTGTGGTGATCGAGAATGACGTTTGTTACGCCGTTCACCTTTTTGTGTCCGGCGACCGCAACGGTCGGCAAGGATGGGGTCTCGTGCACAGTTGTGTCGACGGTAATGATGCCCTCGACTCCCCGCTCCGACAGCATGTGCGAGTACTGACTCAGCAGTTCCGGATCGTGTCGGTGAGCCACGGTCAGAAAAAAATAGCCGTGCTTCCGCAAGTGCTGCTCGATACCGCTGATGATTGCCGAGCCGTAGGAGTCCCCGATTTCTTCCGCGATCACTCCGATAGTGTAGGTACGCTTGTTGCGGAGAGTACGGGCGAAAAAGTTGGGACGGTAGTTCAGTTCCTTGGCGGCAGCATGGATTCGCTTCTTCGTGTCCTGGGGGATGGAACGCGCCGACGGTGCGTCGTTCAGAACTGCAGACACGGTACCGGGAGTCAGTCCAACATACTGGGCCACCGCCTTAAGTGTTACCACCCCGTTTTTTGAGCCAGCCTTCCTATTTTGCCCCATGGTGCCGTCAGGATTGTGTCTCACTCAATCCTCGAATTGCATGACGAATGTTAATCACACGCTGGCGATCTGTCAGTGATTCCCCGCACTCCTCTGCTTCCACCGCGCATTCGGTTAGACTTCCCGCCGGCCCTTTCGTCATCCCCGTGCGTAGCGCTCGCTGTTCGGCTTCGATCCACTCAAGGCGAAGAACAGAATGTACAGGTAGCAGATCACCGGCAGGAAAAACGCGTGATGAATGCCGATCCGATCCGCAATCGCGCCTTGCGCGACCGGAATGATGGCCCCGCCCACGATCGCCATGATCATGATTCCGGAGCCGTCGCCGGTGAGGGGGCCGAGTTCAGCTACGCCCAGGGTGAAGATGCTGGGGAACATGATGGAATTGAAAAAGCCGACGAGGATGATGCTCCACATGGCGGTTTGCCCGTTGCTGAGCATCGAAATCGCGACGAGTGCAACTGTGGATATTGCGCAAACGCCGAGCAATACTCCTGTATTTGCGGTCGCTTTGCCGCCGCGCAGCGCCGCCACCGCTGCGATCGTCGCCGTCGCAATCGCTACCAGTATAAACAGCGGACGTCCGGCAACCACCAGCCACGCAAGCCACGTTAGATTCGGCACGCCAGGCTGATATCCTGGCGGCATGTGGCTTCCGATTGGATAGGAGAGCAGGATTAGCGCAATGCTGGGGGCTGTTACAAGGCCCATATATGTCGCCTTCGCGCCCCCCAGGAAATTCGACCCAATGAATCGGCCCAACATGGCGCCACCCCAGTAAAACGCCACGAAACTTGCCGCCAGTTTCTCGGTGAGCCCGCCAATCTCCGGTTGACTGAAGTAATTCACCAGGAAACTCCCAATGGAAACTTCCGCGCCAACATAAACGAAAATGGCAATAGCGCCGAAAATCAAGTTGGGATGCTTCCAGATGGAGTCGTTCACCTTCTCCCCGAGCTGGTGTTGAGCGTGCGGAATCTTGGGCAGCTTGAAACTGCCGATCGCAATCGCCAGCACGACCAGCGCCACGCCCAGGCCCACGTACGGCGTCTTGACCGTCGCCGCCTCGTGCAAACGGTAAGCCTGAAGGGCATCGGGCGCCATTGCGCGGATCTCCTCGATCGTCTTCGGCGCCGCACTCAAGATGAGCAGGCTGCCGAAGAACGGCGCGAGAAATGTTCCCAGGGAGTTGAAAGCCTGCGTCAGGTTGAGCCGGCTAGAAGCCGTCTGGGGCTTGCCCAGCACCGTCACATAAGGATTCGCCGCCACTTGCAGGCAAGTGATTCCTGCGGCAAGAACAATCAATGCACCCAGAAATAGCGGAAACGACGGAACGCTGGCGGCCGGGACAAAGAGGAACGCACCCAGGCCCATCGTAAGCAGACCAGCCACCATCGACTTCTGGTAACCGATCCAGTCAATAATCTTGGCCGACGGAATAGAGAAAAGGAAATACGCCCCGAAGAATGCGAACTGAATCAGCATGACCTGCGCATAGTTCAGGTCGAAAATCGACTTCAGATGCGGAACCAGAATGTCGTTTAGACAGGTCAGAAATCCCCACATGAAGAAAAGCGTGGTCACCGTAGCCAGCGGCGCTCCGTAGCTCTGCTCGGTGCCGGGCGCCGTAGCCGTTATTGAAGTATTAGGGGCTGTAATTGCCATGAGGTCTGTATCCACCATTCGAAGGAGAATAGGAACCACGACCGAGGGCAATCATAGCATCGCTGGCGCTTGATTCGTGCTTTTTCTTCCGGCAGAGAATTCCGATTCATGCGTACAAAATCGTTTCTCTAGCTTGACATTGGCACCGCGCTGCCGGAGACTTCGAATCGCTAGACTGTAGGGATTCCAATGAAGCGGTGCCTATGCGCAATCCTGTAGTCTTCCTGCTCTCAAGTTTGCTCCTGTTATGGGTCTCACTGTCGGCCCTGGCCGCCACCTCCAGCACGGTCCTGTTCAGCGAGTCTGGCTTTCCGTCGATCAACTCGGCCAGCGTTTCGTCTCAGCAGTTGGCGGCCATCCTGCCAGGCGCACAGTTGGCAAATGCTAACCAGCTTCCCGCTGCGCTCTCTGCCGCATCCAGTCGCCTGCTGGTTTTGCCTTACGGCTCAGCTTTCCCCGAGGAGGCATGGCCTGCCATCAAGACCTTTCTCGATCGAGGAGGGAATCTTCTCGTTCTTGGTGGGATGCCGTTTACTCGCTCGGCCTACCAGGATCGCGGGGAGTGGCGTGTACGTGACTACAGCGTGCGCTTCATTCGCCGTCTCATGATCGACCAGTATCAGGAAACTCCCGGCTCGGACGGCCTACAGTTCCAAACCAACCCGGAACTGACCTTGCAGGTTCTTCCGTTTGCCTGGAAGCGTGCCTTCAGCCCGGTGATCCGGCTGAGTGCCGTGGACCTTTACCATCGTGGCGGGGCTGCCGGTTCCATCGACACGCGTCTCGACTCGCTCGCGTGGGGCGTAAAGAATGGTAGGAAAATGTCCGCGCCGGCTGTTCAAGTCGATCACTACCGAAACGGCTTCGACGGCGGTCGTTGGATTTTCGTGAACGCAGAACTTCCGAGCGATTTCTTCGACAACACAACGCTGGTGCAATCTCTCGCCGCGCGGGCGTTGCAGGGCTCCGAGGAGTTCACCGTACGCCCCGTCTTGCCGCTCTACCTCCCAGGCGAGCCAGTGCAGATGCAGATCGTCTGGAATGCAGCCGAGCCGCCAAAAGCAGCGTCCGCGAAGATTACGTCCTTCCCGGAAGGGCAGCCCTCGAAGGGAACAAGCGTGAGTGCGGTTCTGCCGTCCAGCGAACCGATAACTTTGGCAGCCCCCAACGACAAGGGCCTCTACTTCGTCGAGGCGCAACTGATGGAAGGCGATCGCGTGCGCGCCGTATACCATTCCGCATTCTGGATTCGCGACGCATCGTATCTTCAGTCCGGTCCGCATCTCAGCGTCAACCACGATTATTTCGAACTCAACGGCCATCCCCTGGCGGTGATCGGCACGACCTACATGTCGAGCGAGGTGCAGCGCCTCTATTTCGAACATCCCAACGTTTACGTGTGGAATCAGGACCTCGCGCAGATCCACGATGCTGGCCTGAACATGATCCGGACGGGCTGGTGGACCGGCTGGGACAAGTTCTGCGACGAGAACGGTCAGCCTTACGAACGCACCCTGCGAACGCTCGAGGCCTACCTCATGACCGCGCGCAAGTACGGGCTGCCGGTGCAGTTCAATTTCTTTGCATTTCTGCCCGACGTTCTCGGAGGCGCAAATGCATTTCTCGATCCGGAGGCGGTCCGCAAGCAGCAGACTTTGATTTCGGCCGTTGTGGCGCGCTTTCATGATGTGCCCTTCCTCGCCTGGGATCTCATCAACGAGCCGAGTTTCTCCCAACATCTGTGGACCATGCGGCCCAACGGCGACCCGGTCGAACTGGCAAGCTGGAATCGCTGGCTGAGCGCACGCTATCCGGATCGCGCCAAACTGGCCGCCATGTGGAATGTTCCTCCCGAGTCGGTGAACGGAGAAATTTCTCTTCCAACCGAGGACGAGTTCTCGCCGCGCGGCATGTACACCGGCACGAACTCGCTGAGGGTCAACGATTATTTCCTGTTCGCGCAGGAATCGTTCGCCAACTGGGCACGCACCATGTGGGACACCATCCGCGCCGCCGGATCGCAACAACTCGTCACCGTAGGCCAGGACGAAGGCGGCATCCAGGACCGTCTTTCCCCTGCTTTCTGGGGACAGTCCGTCGACTTCACCACCAATCATTCCTGGTGGCAGAACGATTACATCCTGTGGGACTCGCTCGAAGCCAAGCAACCGGGGGAAGCGCTTCTGATTCAGGAAACAGGCCTCCAGCGAGAATTGAACGTCGATGAAATTGCCCGCCGTACACCAGACAGCGAGGCAGCCCTTCTGGAACGAAAAATCGCAACGTCCTTCATTCAGGGCGCAGGTGCGATCGAATGGCTTTGGAACACGAATTCCTACATGACGGAGAGCAACGAAACACCGATCGGAGCCGTGCGCACCGACTACACCGAGAAGCCGGAAGCCTCAGTCATGCGGGCTTTTGCTCAATTTGCGCCGTCATTGCAGGAACATCTGCGTGATCCGCAACTGCCTTCGATTGCGATCATCAATTCACAGGCTGCGCAGTACTCGGTGCTTGCCGATTTCCAGTTGGAAGCGCAGCGACGCGCCGTCCGCGCCCTCGCCTATGACGTCCATTTGCCTGCGTACGTAATTGCCGAGAATCAGATCGGAAAGCTGGGGAGCCCCAAGCTGGCCATTCTGCCGTCGCCACAGGCTCTGGGCGAGCCGGCGTGGCGCGCTCTATTGCAGTACGTGGACGCGGGCGGATCCCTTCTGATCACCGGTCCAGTTGATCGCGACGAGCATTGGCAGGTAGTAACTCGGGCTCGAGATGTTGCCCTTCAGGCTCACGTCGAGCCACTCACGTACCACACTGCAACAGTCCGCCTTGGAGATCGTTCCCTCGCGCTCACTTATGGTCAGCCACAACAAAACTGGCTGGATTCCTTGCGCTTTGAAGATGGGTCGACCTTCAAGGAGATTCCTCATGGCAAAGGACGAATCTTCTGGACTGCCTATCCGGTCGAGCTCTCTGAGAACGAGCAGGCTCTTGCCGAACTCTATGCGGATGTCTCGAACCGGATAAACATCTCACCAATGTTCAACGCACAGTCTCCACTGCCGCCCGGAGTGCTGGTATTCCCGACCGTGCTCGCGGACGCCGTTCTGTATGTCTGCGTCTCGGACTCCGCTGATCCGGCCGCCATCAACCTTCGCGACCAGACCACGGGCGTCGCCCTTTCCTTTTTTCTACCAGCCGAACATGCTGCCATCGCAGTGATTGGAAAACGAGAAAAGAAAATCGTCGCCAAGTACGGCTTCTAAGCGGTTTTGCCCGAGTTGTATCCGGGAAGGGCACGACTTTCAGTCGTGCGGATAGGCTAGGAAATGACTCACCCACAAGTGTCATCCCGAGCGAAGCGAGGGTCTGGGTCCTTGCCCGCACCACCAGTGTTGCGCTGCCGCAAACACCTAGATCCCTCGTTGCGGTCGGGATGACAGATCGCTCTGGGATACAGCAACTGTAAACAGGTCTACCGATGCGCCACGGTCTTTTGCTCGGCGAATTGCTGAGACAGAAAATTCAGGTATGCCTCCATCCCCTCCCCAGTCTTGGCTGAGAGCCTGAAGATTTGCATCCCGGGTCGCACAGACTGGATGCTCTTCTGCGCCGCATCCCAATCGAATTCCACAGCATTGGCAAGATCGTTCTTGCTCACTACCGCAACGTCCGCGCTGTTAAAGATGGTCGGGTACTTCAGCGGCTTGTCTTCTCCTTCAGTCACCGACATCAAGACGAGCCGCAGATTCTCGCCCAAGTCATACGACGACGGACACACCAGGTTCCCCACATTCTCAATGAATAAGAAGTCCAGTTGGTGCAGATCCCACTCTTGCAGCGCACTCTGAACCATGGCCGCCTCAAGATGGCAGAGCGTGCCAGTCGTGATCTGTTTCACCGGAGCCTTGCTCCGCGCCAGTCGCACCGCATCGTTCTCGGTAGCGAGGTCGCCGACCAGAGCGGCGACCCGGTAGCGTGGCTGCAACTGGGTGAGGGTCTTCTCCAGAAATGTCGTCTTCCCCGAGCCAGGGCTCGAGACAAGGCTCACGACAAACACTCCCGCCGCGCGGAACTGTTCGCGCAACGCGCGAGCGATCACATCGTTTTGCTTCAGAACATTTCTGCGCACTTCAACCAGTCGTGGTTCGCTCATTCATGGACCTCCGACTCCTGCAGCTCTGAACCCTCCGAATCCTGCACCTCCAGGGCGAACACCTCAAGTTCCTTACCCTGCAGAATATCTCGCGTCGGCGCGTTGCACTCCGGGCAGGAAAACGACTGCACGGAGCTTAGCGTCCTCCGCTCCTGGCATTGAGGACAAAATACAACCACCGGGACATCTTCGACGATCAACCGCGAACCCTGCAGCGCGGTATCCTGGCACGCCACTTCGTACGAAAACAGCAGCGCGTCCTTGACCACACCAGAAAGTGCGCCGAGCCGCAAATGCACGGCACTCACTTGCACACCGCGCCGCTGTGCCTCGTCCAGAGCGGCGTCCACAATGCCCATCGCGATTGACAGTTCATGCATCTCGCCACCGGGTTCCCATTATTTCGTGAGTTGGCCGATGAAGACTCCGTAGGGCTCCAACGTGACCACGTCTCCCTGCCCAGCCGACTTCCCGGTCGCCACTAAAGCCTTCGTCGACGTGAACCCATTCTTGCTCATGTCAAAACTCACTTTCTGCTGGGCGCCGGACATGTTCAGAGCCACCAGCACAGCTTGGTCCTTGTAGATGCGCAAGTACGAAAGAACATTCTGGTCATTTTCATTCAACGGCACGTAGTTGCCATCCAGCAGGGCCTGATTCGTATGTCGCAGTTTCAGCAGCTTCTCGTAAAACACGAGCACCGAATTCGGGTCCTTGGTTTCGTCGGCCACATTGTGCGTCTTGTAGGTCGGAGGCACGGGAAGCCAGGGCGCAGCCTTCGAAAAGCCGGCATTCTCACTCTCATCCCACTGCATGGGCGTGCGCTCGCCGTCGCGGCCTTTCTCTTTTGGCCATCCCACGCGGCCGATTGGATCTTTCACGTCTTCCTTGCGGGTGGGCGGAGTCGTCTTCATCCCGATCTCCTCGCCGTAGTACATGATCGGAGTCCCGCGCAGAGTCAGGTACAGGCTAGCTATCAGTTTCGCGATCTGATCATTGTGCTGGCCGTCGCCATAGCGATCGTAGGAGCGAACGATGTCGTGGTTGCTGATGACAAACGTAGGCCATCCTGAGGCGGAGTTGACGGCCGCTATCTGCTTACGGAACTCCGCGGGCGAAAGCTTGTTGACCATGGTGAAAAGAAAATCCATGGGCAGTTGCAGTTCGTTGTTGCCTTCCCCGTAATAGTGGTTCAATTCGTTGATGTCGGCAGTCCAAGTCTCACCGATCAGCACGGCATTGCTTTCATCGGCGACTTTGCGCAGTCCCCGCAGCGCGTCGTGCACCTCGGGCAGTTTCTCGTTGTATTTCCTCTCCTCTAGAGGATCGCCGAAGGCGTTTGTACCGGGCAGTACGGGGTTGTCGTGCAGGTTGGGGTCTTCGAAGAGCGTGTCCACCGCATCCAGACGAAAGCCGGAGACGCCGCGCTTGTACCACCAGCGGGTCACGTCAAACATGGCATCTTTGACCGCCGGATTGCGCCAGTTCAGGTCCGGCTGCCCGGCATAGAACATGTGGTAATAGTACTGATTGGTGGTCGGATCGAACTTCCACGACGAACCGCCAAAGATCGAGATCCAGTTGTTGGGTGGCTGCCCCGGCCCCTTGCCGTCCCGCCAGATATACCAGTCACGGTATTTCGAAGTGCGAGACGATTTCGAATCTAAAAACCATTTGTGCTGGTCCGAGGAGTGGTTCACCACGAAATCGAGAATGATGTGAATCCCACGCTTCTTGGCCTCACTTGCCAGAGTGTCGAAGTCCGCCAGCGTTCCGTACATCGGATCGATATTCTCGTAGTCGGAAACGTCGTAACCGAAATCGACTTGCGGTGACGGAAAGCAAGGTGCGATCCAGATCGCGTCCACTCCGAGATTCTTCAGATAGTCTAGCTTCGACGTAATGCCGTTCATGTCGCCGACACCGTCGTTGTTGCTGTCCGCAAAACTCCTGGGATAAAGCTCGTAGAACACCGCGTGCTGCCACCATTGATGACCTTCCGAATCCACGGCCTTGCCTGCACTCTGCGCGCTCGAGGCGAGCAGCGACATCAACAGAAACGCACACAACAACGCATATGAGGATTTACGTTGCATAGTCAAGGCATACCCTTGGAAATGGATTGTGAGGTTTGCAGTCACAGTGCTAGGCATACCCAGTGAGTCTAATCCTTTTTTAGCTGTTCCAGCTTAATCCGCAGGGGGCAGACAATCAGGGGCGTGCGAAGTGAATCGTGACCTTCTGCTGCAGGTAGGCGTCAACGGGTCCCGGGAGCATTTGAATTTCAAGCTTCCCCCCCTTAGTAAGTTCGGCCCCGCCCACGGAAGAGATTTGGCCGGGATTCCAAACACCGAGGTCATAGCTTGTTCCCGCTACACCCGCAACCTCCAGGTCCAGTTGGGTCCTTGCCGTGTTCCACGATTCGGAAACGACGCGCAGGCCGCGGCTCGCGCTCCCCAGCGACGGCAGTTCGCTATCCAACTCCAGGCCAAAATCCTTCTTCACGTGGATTACCACACTGTCCGCGGTGCCGGATACCTGAAACCGCAGGGAAACATGCTTGTCGGTGTTGTTTTCCATTACCTTGAAGGGTAGAGGACGTCCGTTCAGTTCGGCGCCAACCACCTCGGTGCGCAAGCTAAAAGCGGGGGAGAACTCGACCCAGCAATCGCCGCTTCCGGAGCGTTTTGCTTCGAGCATCACGCTGTCGGTCGTCTTGCGATACTCAAAGTCCACACCGGTCCCGCCGACGCTCACGTTGTGAATGGCAAACGATGTCCAGCCCGCCGGAACGTGCGGGGCCAGCGTGATCTGGCGCTTTTCCGCGTCGGTCTGCAACCCGAACATCCCCCGCAGAATCGGGCTGACCACCATGGCCGCGGACCATATCTGGTGCGGCGAACTCGTGGAAAAGGACTGGTAGTAATCGCCGGACAAGACCTCGGTGAAGTGACCCAGCGCGCCGTCGGTAGCCAGAAGCGCGTTGGCCCGCAGGTTCGAATAAGCCGGAAAGGCGCGGTGGTACCGATATTCCCCAACCGAAGCCCAACCTGTGAACAGCGGCCACACCGCTCCGAAATGGTAGCCCGAGCCATCATAGATTTTGGATTGTTGCGAAATGATCCGCATGCCCCAGTCGGTTTGGTGATCTACATTCGCCAGTTGCGTAATAGTCTCGTCGGCATGACTCGTATCCGGCAATCCGAACCACATGGGAACCGTCGTGAGCACGCTCAACTCGTCGACCCGCTGGTCATCTGGTTTCAAGGCAAATGCGAGACTCTTCTTGTCCGGTGACCAAAATGCCTGATCGAGAGCATCTCGGTCATGATCGAACTGCGCGGAGAGGTCCTTGCTTACCTCGTTCTTGCCGAGCAGTCGGGCCAGACCAGAAAGTGCGCGCAGGGCCTCGACCCCGAGGCCTGCCTGATAGTACTCGCTCTTCACCGGAAGCAGCGGGCCGCCTTCGACCCAGCCATGCCCCACCCCGGCATTCTGCGCGAACCCTTGCGCGTCATAGGTCGAGCGCAGGAATTGGTAGGCGCGCCACACGTTGTCCCATTTCTCGCGGGCAAATGCCAAATCTCCGCTCTGCGACGCATAGTCATTCATCGCGATGATAAAAAGTGGAGTGGCGTCCGCCGAAACATAGGCGTAGGGATAGTCTTTGAACCACGGCACCAGACTAGCGCTCTGCGAGATCTCATGCGGCACTTTGCCGTCTTCGCGTTGATATTTACAGATGAAATCAAGAGCGGCACGGCTTGTCGCATAATCGCCTTCGGCGTTCAATGCAAACGACGTCCACAGCGAGTCCCGGCCAAAGAACCACGCGAATCCCGGACGCTGGCTGACGCCTGACGTGCGATACCCGGCAACAAGCCCCGACCCGAGATAAGGATTGTTCACCAATCCCTGAATGGTGCTGATCCGCGCCCAGTCGTAGGCCTGTTGGAGCGCGGCATCGGGAAGATCGAGGCTTACGGTCCTGCCGAGATAAGCGCGGTAGTATTCCGCCGACTCGCGTATCGAGTCCGCATACGAGGTCAGCAGGTGCTGATACGTCTTTTCCGCGTCTGCGACGCCTGCGACAGAAGCGGCAATGACCAGCGCTTTCCGATCTTTCCCTCTTAGCGTCACTCCCAGGCGCAGCGAATTCACATCCGCCGAGGAGTAATTCGTCTGGTATGCGAGGTGCGCGTCTGCTGCGGTCGGAGAGCCAACCAGCGCGGCGTACTTTCGGGCCTCTTCGCCAAAAACAAAGGCGTGTTGCTTGGCATCAAACTCTACAAACGTCCCGCCCAGAGCGGCTGGCCACTCCAGTTGGAAGTCGGGTGTAAACGCGGCCTCTACCTCCAACGGTTGCTCGGTCTCAACCTCGAGCAAGATCACAGCTCCCGCTGCGTCGACCGGCACACAGAGAGTCTCGCGCACGCGGAACGAATCGCCCGCATATAGAATCGACTCCGACTCGGGCCGAACCGTCAGCGTACGGGCCAGACTCTCGGCAGGAAGCGCCCGATCTCCGACGTGGAAAATCAGGTGGAACTCGCGAAACACTTTCAGTGGATAGACCCAGGCCTCGAAACGTCCGCTCTCGTTGCCGAACAGACCAGCTCGAAACCCAACGACAGGAAGAAACTCCCAGCTGCGGATGGATCGCGTTAGTTCGGGCGATGGCGCAGCTTTCTGGGCGGCTGAGTAACTACCGCACGTCAGCCAGATCGCGGTCAATGCCATGAATGCGATATTTCGCGCGCGGAAAAAAGCACGATTCAATGCAGTAGTCCCAGCAGTAGTCCCTTGGAGCCGAGCGAAGCTTGCAAAGTGGCGGTTCACTGAATATAAGAATTAAGGGGCGAATTTTAGCACGAGCCGAGTGGCCAGGTAGCGATCTATTGTTCTCTTCACGCCGCGTCTTTCTGAAATCTCTCAGCCGTTCCGCTCTGGTGCTGTCGCTGGAGAACGTGCTGGCGCTCGCCCTCCCAGGCTGGTTGCGGGCAAGCCCGCTCCCACAACAAAAGCTGGCCGCTCCGAACGATGAATCCCAGACCCGGACCGCGGATCCTGGCGTCAGTTTCCTCAATGTCGCCCGCGGATCCGGATTGAACGTTAAAACCATCTTCGGCGGTGAGCACAAGAATAAATATCTACTCGAGACCACCGGATGCGGCGTCGCCTTCTACGACTACGACAATGACGGCTGGCTCGACATTTTCCTGGTGAACGGTACGCGCCTGGAAGGGTTCCCCGCCGGAAGTGAGCCGACTTCGCATCTTTTCCACAACAACCGCGACGGCACATTCGCCGACGTGACCGCGAAAGCAGGCGTCGCCCACTCCGGCTGGGGACAAGGTTGCTGCATCGGCGACTACGACAACGATGGCTGGGACGACCTGTTCGTCACCTACTACGGCAAGAACGTGCTCTATCACAATAACGGCGACGGCTCGTTTACCGATGTCAGCCAGAAGGCGGGCGTGGCAGGCAAGGGTATGCGCTGGAACACCGGTTGCGCATTTGTAGACTATGACCGCAATGGGCACCTCGATCTGTTCGTCGCGAACTACATCGAACTCGATCTAGCGACGGCGCCCGTGCCGGAGTCAGGCCCTTGCCTCTATAAGAGTGTGATGGTCGCGTGCGGGCCGCCCGGATTGCAAGGCGGCAAAAACATTCTCTACCACAACAACGGCGACGGCACGTTTACCGATGTATCCGAGGCGTCGGGAATTCTACGTGCCAACGGCACCTACGGCCTGGGCGTGCTGACGGCCGATCTCGACAACGACGGCTGGCCCGACATTTACGTGGCCAACGACTCCACCGCTAGCGCCCTCTACCAGAACAAGAAAAATGGAAAGTTCGAGGACATCGCTATCGAAGCCGGCTGCGCGCTCAGCCCCGACGGCAAGCCTCAAGCCGGTATGGGTATCGCGGCCGCCGACTATGACATGGACGGCAACCTGGATCTGGTCAAGACGAATTTCGCCGGCGATACGCCCTCGCTCTACCACAATCAAGGCGGCGCAAATTTCGAAGATGCCACCTTCACCGCGGGCCTGGGAGCGCACACGCAATTCCTGGGGTGGGGGGTGGGGTTTTTCGACATGGACAACGACGGCTGGCCCGACATCCTGATCTGCAACGGCCACGTCTACCCAGAAGTCGAACAGTTAAGAACGGAAGCCGGCTATGCGCAGCGCAAGTTGCTGTATCAGAATTTGCACAACGGCCACTTCGCGGACATTTCCTTTCAGGTTGGCCCCGGCATCTCGGAGCCGAGTCCTTCGCGGGGCGCTGCGTTTGGCGATTTCGATAACGACGGCGATATCGATGTGGTCGTCAACACGGTCAACGACTATCCGCAACTTCTCCGTTGCGACACCAAGCTCGATAACAACTGGATCAAAGTCCGCACCATCGGAACGAAGTCGAACCGTAGCGGAATCGGCGCTCGATTGATGTGCGTTACGCATCTGCCCGGGGAGTCGAAGCCGCACCACCAGATTGACGAAGTCCGCAGCGGCGGAGGTTACTTCTCACAGAATGATCTGCGCGTTCATTTCGGACTGGGAAAAGCCGAGAAGGTCGACGCGCTGGAGATTCGCTGGCCCAGCGGCCAGGTCGATACGCTAAAGGACATCAAAGTGAACCAGTTGATCTTTGTGAAGGAGGGGGAAGGAATCACCCACACGATGCAGTTCCAGAAAAATCCTAAGCCAGGGAAGTAGCGTGCCTATGGCTTCTTCGGATCCGGTTCCACCGCCGCGCCTGTGCCTTCCTTTACCGTGTGAATCTGATCCGCTGGCAGATTCGCAAAGCGCTCCGTCACCCCGCTCGGCCAGCGCACTTCGACCCACTCAATCTTAGAGGCTGAGCCCAAGCCGAAGTGAACCCGCATGTCGCTATTCGAGATATAACTCGATCCGCTACGAACTTCGTCGACTGACACACGCGCTCCTGTTTTGACGCGAACGCGCGCTCCAATGCCATCGGCGTTCGATTTCGTTCCGACAAGATGAAAAGCAACCCAGTGGTTCGCATTGCGAACTTGATTCACCAGCAGGCTCGGTGCGGCGTTCATGTTGTTAATCACCGCCGACATTCTGCCATCGTTCCACAAATCCCCAACCGCCAGCCCGCGCGATGAAGCCGCAGTTGTAATGCCCGATCCGCCGGATGCGGAAACATCGCTGAACGTCCCGTCGCCGTTGTTGTGATAAAGAATGCGTGGCTCTTTATAGCTGCTGCCGAGATGCTGGCTATCGACCTCGGGATAGACGTGGCCGTTCACCAGAATCAAGTCGGGCCAGCCGTCGTTGTCCATGTCAAAAAACATCGTTCCCCAGCCCAAGTACTGCGTGTAGAGACCCAACCCCGCTGCCGCGGTGGCGTCGGTAAATGTGCCGTCAGCGTTGTTCTTGTATAGCGTGGATGTATCGTCGGAGAAATTCGTCTTAAAGATATCGAGATGCCCGTCACCGTTATAATCGCCGATCGTTGATCCCATCCCTGCCTGTTCGCGCCCGTCTTCGTTGAACGCCGCCCCCGCGGTAACTGCGATGTCGGTGAACGTACTGTCATGATTATTGCGATAAAGAATGCTGGGCGTGCTGTCGCAGGCAATGAAAATGTCGGGCCAGCCGTCTTCGTCGAAATCGAGCGTCGACACGCTGAAGGCATAGTGCCCGTCGGTACGGTCGATGTGCGCCTTTACGGTGACATCCTCAAACCTCCCATCACCCCGATTGTGATAGAGGATGTTCTTGGCCCCGGCCAGCCCGCGCGGCCCACACATCACAGGTACACCCTTCCACATGCAGGTCGGCCGCTCCCCGGGAGCAGGCGCCGACGCCAGATCGAAATCCACGTAGTTCGCCACGACCAGGTCAAGATGGCCGTCACGGTCGTAGTCCACGAACGCACAGCCCGTGCCCCACGCTTTGCCGGATCCCGCGACGCCTGACTTCTCCGCGACTTCGGTGAAGACGCCGTGCTCGTTATGATAGAGCCGATTTTTACCGTAGTAAGTCACGTACAAGTCCTCCCAGCCGTCGTTGTCGTAGTCGCCAACGCAAACGCCTTGTCCCCATCCCGTTCCAGTCAGACCTGCCTTGGCGGTGACGTCGGTGAAAGTTCCGTCGTGATTGTTGCGATACAGCCGGTTGGTTGGACCTTGCCCAGACGGGAAACCATCAAGCCTGGTGCCGTTCACGAGAAAAATGTCGGGCCAGCCGTCGTTGTCGTAATCGAAAATGGCGACGCCGTTGCCGGTGGTCTCAATGATGTATTTCTTGGTGTCGATTCCCCCGAAGATGTTCTGCACGGTCAGTCCGGCCTTCTCGGCGACGTCCGTGAAGTTAGCGACGGGAACGGTTGGCGGCGGGGCAGGCTTCGCTTGCTGAGCGCTGAGCAGCGTTCCCGAGAGCAGGAGACACACCTCGACGAGAGCGCTGCAGACGGGATGAACCACCAAAGAAGAGAAAATCGAAACTCGCATGGGCCCCAGTCGATGTTAGGGTGGGTGCTGCCAGGGGGTCAAGAGCGCGTCAATGAATACGCGGCGCTTCGGCCACACCCACATATGTGTCCGCGCCGCCATAATAGATCAAGTACCGATCGCCCTGTTCCACCATACCTTCCACGAAAACCACATTAGGAACCTGGCCGACTCTCTCCCACTCTTTCTCGGGAGCGAACACGGGCTCGGCACTCCTCCAGAGCAACTCCCGCGGATCAGCACGGTCGAAGATCGCGATTCCCGTGCGGTACACCAGTTTGTCGTCAGCGCCGTTGTAGATCAAGACGATCCCCTGCGGTGTTAGAAGCGGCGCGGGGCCCGGTTCCGCAACGCGAGAATCAAAGTGCCCGGGCTGCACGGGTAGAACTGGGGTTTTCGTCCCCTCGGTCCAGTGCAACAAGTCGGTGGAGTAGGCCAGGCCCCCCTGATCCTTGTTGTCAGCACTGGTACCCAGAAAAAACATCCAATATTTGCCGTTGATCTTCTCGGGCACGATGGCGCCCGACTTCGTCCACTTCACATTCCAGTTTCCTTTGTTGGCCGGGATAATAACTCCCTTGCGATCCCAGTGAATCAAATCTGATGAAGTTGCCAGACAAAGCTGAGCATCTTTCTTGTTGTAACCCGTGTAGGTCAGATAGTAGGTGTCGCCAAATTGAACCAGCCGGGGATCCTCGACTCCGCCGTCTTTCTCGTATTCCGCCGACGGACTGAGAACAGGCTGATCTCTGCGGGTAAAGTGCAATCCATCCAGACTCTCGGCATAGCCCAGCCGCGAAGTTCCCTGCTTATCTTGTGCGCGGTAAAGCATGACGATCTTGTTACCACCCACGCCTTTTTCAACAACCACTGCCGGATTGAATGTGCCCGCGGCTTCCCATCCCGCGCCGCGCGGAGCAATCACGGGCACGTCTGATAAACGCCGCCACGCACCGAACGGCAGACGTCGGGCTTCCTGCGCCGGCAGAGCCGTCAGTAAACCAACCAGTATCAGGAGTCTTATGAAACGCGAAAAAGCCGTCTCCACTATTCCATCCCTACTCAACTCGAGGTCGCTGCTCGTGAATGGCGAGCAATTCTTGCGAGCAGCAAAAACGGCAGGGCCGACCCCCTGCCGTTCCTTCGATCTTCGATCTTGAATTTTACTTCCGGGCTACTTCTTATTGACAGACTTCTTAAGTTCGGCTCCAGGGGTAAACTTCGCGACTTTGCGGGCAGCAATTTTGATAGTAGCTCCGGTCTGCGGGTTGCGCCCGTTCCGTGCCTTTCGTGCCGACACCGAAAAAGTGCCGAAGCCTATCAAAGCCACCCGATCTCCTTTGCGGAGGGCAGACGTGATGCTGTCTACGGCGGTATCAATCGCAGTCGTGGCCTGTGCCTTGCTGATTTCACATGCGCCCGCGATCTTGTCAACTAGGTCCGCTTTATTCATAGTCTCTCCTCGCAGGTCTCTTTCGTGCCCAGCCTACACCGGGACGAGAAATGGCTATGGCTGAGTTGGGAAACCTGATCGCTCGTATTCTCCTCCCTCTGCGGCGAATGTCAACTGTGAAAATCCGCGCCGGAAGCCTGTTTCACACCTGCCCGGCCCGAATTGGGCCTTCCCAAGCGGCTTTTGGCCCCGGCCCTAAGGGTTTTTCCTACGCCGTCCACAGCCCGCGTGCTTCCTTCACAGGATGTACACAGGCCGCCAGCTTTTCCGGCTTGCGTGAAACGCTCGTTCCGGTGCAAAGTCGAAGGGAGGAATTCAGTTCGGGTTGGAAGGTTGCGGTGATTAAGGCTAGTGTCGAAGTTTGCCCGTTGTGCGAAGGAACCGGCTGGAAAACCGTGCCCTCCGCCCCGAATGCTGTCGGCGGCAAGAGCGAACGTCGCGTGACGCGATGCGACTGCCAGCTGCGGACGCGCGCTCAAAACCTGCTGGGTGCGGCCCGCATCCCGCGCCGCTATGAGCATTGCGAGCTTACGAACTATGACACAGACTTTCCTGGCGCCCACCCTTCCTTGGCGGAGGCTCACTTCGTGGCCTCCAACTTCGCCAAGAAATGCGACCCACGCGGCGACAAGGGGCTACTGATTATCGGGAAGATCGGCAACGGAAAGACCCACCTGGCTGTCGGCATCATCAAAGAGTTGATCCTGAACCGTGGTATCTCCTGTCTGTTTTACGACTATCGAGAACTGCTGAAGGAAATCCAGAACTCCTACAACTCTGCGGTGCAGACCACGGAGTTGGACGTTTTACGGCCAGTATTCGAAACCGACGTCGTGGTCCTCGACGAACTGGGCGCCGTGAAGCCGACCGAATGGGTGTGGGACACCGTCAGCCTAATCCTGAACACGCGCTACAACGACAATCGCACCACGATCATCACCACAAATTTTGAGGACCAGGCCGCCGCCGGGGTGGCGGAGTCAATTTCGCCTGCCCGGGCCGCCAGCCGAGGCGAAACCCTCGGCGACCGCATCGGCGAGCGTATGCGTTCGCGCTTGCACGAAATGTGCCGCACCGTCACCCTCGACGGCACGGACTTCCGCCAGAAATTCCGCAGCGCCAGCTTTCGCTAAGTCCATGTGGGGACGGGTCTTTGACCGGTCCAGACCGCGACGTCTTTGGTCGCGGCTGCGTGCCTTAGATTCGAATTCCCACTAAAATCAGATCTGTGCTGACCGAGCGCCTGGAATTCGCGCCTGAGCGGGATACCGACGTCTTCTCGGCGGTCCCCGCGGCCCCTGCAGTTTTTTTACTCCGTGGCGAAGACCCGCAATCCGAGCCCTATGTCAGCAAGACGGCGAACCTGCGACGCCGTCTACAGCGGCTTCTCGGGCCGGTCGAAGAGCGCACGAAAAAGCTCAACCTTCGCGACCGCGTCCGCATCATCGAATACTCGCCGACCGGATCCGATTTCGAGTCCGGGTTCCTGCTCTATGCTGTTTTGCGAGCCGCCTTTCCGAAGACGTACTCGAACCGCCTGCGCTTCCGCTTTGCGCCCTTCGTCAAGCTTCACCTCGAGAACGAATACCCGCGAGCCTCGGTGACCACGCGGCTGGGCCGGATCAACGGACGTTCTCTCTACTATGGCCCGTTTGTTTCCCGCGTCGCGGCTGAAAAGTTCATGAACGATTCCCTCGACTTCTTCAAAATGCGCCGCTGCGTCGACGACCTGCATCCCGATCCAGCGTTTCCCGGGTGCATCTATTCCGAGATGAAAATGTGCCTCGCTCCATGCTTTAAGGGCTGCACCGACGATGAGTACGCTGTCGAAGTGAGCCGCGTGCAGACCTACTTTGAGTCAGCCGGGGATTCCTTGCTTCGGGAGCTAGCGGCCGAACGCGAAGCCGCGTCAGCCAACCTCGCATTCGAGGAAGCGGCCGCCATCCACGTACGCGTCGAAAAACTGAAGCACGTCGTGGGCCAGCTTCCCGAAATCATCCGGCGCCTCGACCGGCTCTCTGCCCTAATGATTCAGCCGAGCCACATTGACGGCTCCGTGGCGTTCTTTCACATAGCTTCCGGGAAAATCTCAGGGCCGATTCAGTTCGGCATTCAAGCCGCCGAGCACACGAAGTCGCAGTCCATGGAATCGCGAGTGCAAGAGGCGACGCAATCATTCCCACCTTCGAAAACACAATCAGCGCTAGAGACCATGGAACACCTTGCCCTGCTCAAGCGTTGGTATTACCGCGGAAGCCGCACCGGCGAGATCTTCTTTTCCGACGCCAAAGGCGAACTACCCATGCGCCGCGTCGTTCGCGGCATCTCGCGCATCTTTCGCGGCGAGAAACCGGAACCGGAAGCCACCAACCCTCCCGCGATCATTTGATGAGCGCGCTAAGAATCTGTGGGGACAGCCGCCTTCGGCTGTCCGGTCGAGCGAAGCTCGACTATATCGCCCCGCGCCGCGACGAAGCCTGCTTATCCCTGCACCGGATTTTGCGCAGCCGTCCATCGCAACCACAACCGCCGCCCCCCTACGGAAGAATGCACAACCGCCCCCAACTTGCGCCTTTGCATTGACGGAAGCCGCGATTCGCCCTAAGATTGCTCGACCTACGGTTCCCCCCAAAACCGCGGCCACTGAGCCTAATCCAACCCAACCGATGATCGGCCAAACCGTCTCACACTACCGGATTACCGAACTGCTTGGTGGCGGCGGGATGGGCGTCGTTTACAAAGCGGAAGACACGCTTCTCGGCCGCTTCGTGGCCCTGAAATTTCTCCCCGACGATTGCTCGCAGGACCCGCAAGCCCTCGAGCGTTTCCGCCGCGAAGCCCGCGCAGCGTCATCTCTTAACCATCCCAACATCTGCACGATCCACGAGATAGGCCAGCACGAGGGACATCTCTTTATCGTCATGGAATGCCTCAGCGGGGAGACGCTGAAGCACCTCATTGACGGCAAGCCAATGGAATTGGAGCGCCTGCTTACACTTTCGATCGAGGTGGCGGACGCGCTTGATGCCGCGCACTCCAAGGGCATCGTCCACCGCGACATCAAGCCCGCCAATATTTTCGTCACCGATCGCGGCCACGCCAAGATTCTCGACTTCGGCCTGGCGAAGGTTTCCCGTGCCGCCAAGCCCACCAGCGGCGACTCGCAAACCGTCGCCGACCCGACCAACCTCGATCTGACCAGTCCCGGAACCGCAGTCGGCACCGTGGCCTACATGTCGCCCGAGCAACTGCGCGGTAAGGACCTCGACGCCCGCACCGATCTTTTTTCTTTCGGCGTCGTGCTGTATGAAATGGCCACCGGCGTCCTCCCCTTCCGGGGCGAAACCTCCGCCGTCGTCACTGAGGCGATTCTGAATCGCGCCCCCACAGCCGCGATTCGTCTGAACCCCGAGCTCCCGCCGAAGCTCGAAGAAACGATCAGCAAGGCTCTGGAAAAAGATCGTGAGATGCGCTGCCAGACCGCGGCCGAGATGCGCGCCGACCTCCGGCGATTGAAGCGATCGCTCGACTCCTCGCGGACTTCGGCGGTACAGGAATCGGCTCAGCCCATTTCGTCGTCCGCGGTGCAAACTACATCAGCGATACCGCCCGCACCTCGTAAAATGTCGCGCGGCCCGCTTCTATTCGCGCTCGGGCTCCTGGTCGCAGCGGCCGCCGGATTGTTCGGCGGAAAGCTGCTCTTCACTCCCGCCCCGGTTGAGCCTCCGCTCTATCGCCAACTCACCTTCCGCCGTGGCAGCATCCGCGCCGCCCGCTTCGCTCCGGATGGTCAGACCATCCTGTACAGCGCCGCCTGGCAGGGAAATCCCGTCGACGTTTTCACGGCGCGTCCCGAAGCTCCAGAGTCGCGTTCGATGGGCCTCAGCCGCACGCAGCTGATGTCGATCTCTCCTACCTCGGAAATGGCCGTCCTGCTCAACAGCAAGGCCGTCGGTGCGTGGGTAAGCATGGGCACTCTGGCGCGCGCTCCGCTCTCTGGAGGCGCCCCGCGAGAGATGCTCGAGCAGGTGCAGTGGGCCGACTGGGCCCCCGACGGAACGATTGCCGTGGTTCGCGATCTGGACGGCCGCAACCGCCTCGAACTTCCCATCGGCAAGCCGCTCTACCAGACCGGAGGATGGATCGGCCATCCTCGCGTCTCTCCCAAGGGGGGACTGATCGCTTTTGCCGACCATCCGCTGCAAGGCGACGACAGTGGTTCCCTCGCCGTCGTCGACCTCGCCGGAAACAAGAAGCTGCTGTCCGCCCAATGGTTCACCATTCAAGGCTTGGCCTGGTCTCCCGATGGCAAAGAGATCTGGTTCACCGCCAGCAAGTCCGGCACCGACCGCACTCTTTACGCGACCTCGCTTGACGGAAAGCAGCGCATCGTCGCCCGCCTGCCCGGCGCCCTGATGCTGCTCGACATCGCCAAAGACGGCCGCGTTCTCCTGGTGCGCGCCACCTGGCGCCGTGAACTTCTTGGTGTTTTTTCAGACGACGCCAAGCAGCGCGAGCTTTCCTGGCTCGATTACACCTATCCCTCGGACCTCTCCGCCGATGGCAAGACCTTGCTTTTCGATGAAGAGGGCGGGGGCGGAGCCCTCGACTATTCCAAGTCGGGCGGTTTGACGTACGCCGTCTACATTCGCAAGACCGATGGTTCGCCCGCGGTCCTGCTCGGCGAAGGAGGTGCGGTCGCACTTTCTCCAGACGGCAAGTGGGCCATCGCGCAATCGCAGGAATCCCCTTCTCAGTTCAGGCTGTTGCCCACAGGCGCCGGCGAGCCGAAACAACTGACGAAAGACAACATCAACCACAGTTGGGCGCACTGGTTCCCTGACGCCAAGCGCATCCTGTTCACCGCGGACGAACCCGGCAAGGGCGTGCGTTTCTACGTTTATGATCTGGCCACAGGCAAGTCCGAGGCGATTTCGCAAGAGGGAGTCAATGGCACCGCCTTTTCCTTGTCTCCCGATTCGCGGCAAATCGCAGCCATAGGTCCGGACCAGCGAGGATATCTGTATCCCGTAGCAGGCGGCGACCCGCGCCCCATCGCAGGATTCAATCAGGGAGAGCAGCCCATCACCTGGAGCGCCGACGGTCGCTCCCTCTACATCTACCAGCCCGGAGAACTTCCTGCCCGCGTTTACCATCTCGACATGCAGACCGGACAGCGCACGCTCTGGAAAGAACTCATGCCCTCCGATCCGGCTGGTGTCGAAAACATCGGCCCCATCTTCATGACTCCCGACGCCAAGACCTGCGTCTTCGGATACCACCGCATGTTGGCCGATCTCTACCTGGTAGAAGGATTGAAATAAGTCGGTCTTCGCCCCGTTTGTGGAGGCGAGAAAAAAGGCGGCCCGAAAGGCCGCCAATATTCTTGCTTCTAGATCCGTGGAAATCCGTGTCGATCCGTGGCAAACGGTCTTAAATGTCCAGGTTCTTAACGTCCAGCGCGTTCTCTTCGATGAACTTCCGTCGCGCCTCCACGTCCTCGCCCATAAGCGTGGTGAAGATGGTCTCGCACTCGGCAATGTCCTCGAGCCTCACCGAAAGCAGCGTGCGCCGCTCCGGATCCATGGTCGTCTCCCACAGTTGGGGCGCGGTCATCTCGCCCAGACCCTTGTAGCGCTGGATGGTGAAGTCCTTGCGCCCTTCGTTGATCACGTGATCGCGAAGGTCGCGAGCGCTCGTCTTCTCGACCACTTCGACGTCTGTCTTCCTCTTCGCCGCTTTGGGAGCCGCCTTCTTGTCGCCCGCCTCGGTGTCCGCCAACTCAGCGTCGTCGCCGGCGCCGTCGCCATTGCCGCTCGCGGGTGCGGCCTTGACCAGGGTCTCGACCACGAACGGCGGCTGCATGAACGGCTCGATCTGCTTGTATTTCGAAATCATCTGCCGGCATTCCGCGCTGGAAGCCAGTTCCCAGTTGATCACGTGTTCAGCCCCGTGTTTACTAATGAAGGCCACTTCCCACAAATTGTGCTCTTCGTCGAAGCGCGCCTCAACGCTCTTGAAACCCTCGTCCTTCTGCAGCTTCTTGATTTCCCTCTCGAGTCGCTCGATTTTCTTCGGAGCTTCTTTCTTCTCGCCTTCAAAATCTGCGCGCTTCGCCAGATCGAGCTTGGGAACGAGCTCTGTGACGTGCTCATTGCGCACGCGCTTGTCGAGCTTTTCGAAGAATCCCAGATACTCGTCGAGCACAGTCATGAAGCGCGCTAGTTCCTTGCCCTCGACCTTGGCCGCGCCCTCGCCGTAGCGCACGCTCAGCCCGTCGGCCGCACGCTTCACCATGACCTTCACAAATTCGCGCTCGTCCTTGATGTACTGCAGCGACTTGCCTTTCTTCAGCGAGAACAACGGCGGCTGCGCGATAAACACATTCCCGCGCTTGATCAGATCCTGCATGTGCCGGAAGAAGAACGTCAGCAGCAGCGTGCGGATATGGCTTCCGTCCACGTCGGCGTCGGTCATGAGAATGATCTTCCCATACCGCACCTTGGTCGGATCAAAATCGTCCTTCGCGATGCCCGTCCCCAGCGCCGTGATCATGGCGCGGATTTCCTCGTGCGCCAGCATCTTGTCGTAGCGCGCCTTTTCGACGTTGAGAATTTTTCCTTTCAGCGGCAGGATCGCCTGAAAGCGACGATCGCGTCCCTGCTTGGCCGTCCCGCCTGCCGATTCGCCCTCCACCAGGAACAGCTCACAGCGGTTCGGATCGCGCTCGGAGCAATCGGCCAGTTTGCCCGGCAAGCCACCGGAGTCCAGTGCGCCCTTGCGCCGCGTCAGGTCCCGCGCTTTGCGCGCCGCTTCGCGCGCCCGTGCCGCATCCACAGCCTTGTTGATGATCTTCTTCGCGACGGTGGAATTCTGCTCGAAGAACGCGCCCAGGCGCTCATTCACGAACGCGGTCACGACGCCGGCGATATCAGAATTCAGTTTCCCCTTGGTCTGTCCCTCGAACTGCGGCTGCGGCAGCTTCACGCTGATCACAGCGACCAACCCTTCGCGGACATCGTCTCCCGTCAGATTCTCCTTCACATCCTTAAACAGCCCCATCTGTTGTCCCGCGTAATTGATGGTGCGGGTCAGGGCCGTGCGGAATCCGGAGAGATGCGTTCCGCCATCGACGGTGTTGATGTTGTTCGCAAAACTGAATACCGTCTCGGAATACGCGTCGTTGTACTGCAGGCCAATCTCCATCACCACGCCGCTGCGTTCAGCTTCCATGTAGATCGGCTTGTCGTGCAGTACCTGCTTGCCGCGGTTCAGATGCTTGATGAACTCCGCGATACCGCCGTTGTACTTGAACTCGGTGTGCTTGGCTTCGCCCGACTTTGAGTCCGTCGAACGCTCATCGGTGAGCGTGATCAGCAGTCCCTTGTTCAGGAACGCCAGTTCGCGCAACCGCTGGGCCAGCGTGTCGTAGTTGTACTGCGTTTCCGTAAAAATCGAGCGGTCCGGAACAAAGTGAACCTTGGTCCCCCGCTTGACCTTGGCGACCCCGGTTTTCCGCATCTTGCTGGTGGGTTCGCCCTTGGAATACGTCTGCTGCCAAGTCGCGCCATCCCGCCAGATTTCCAGCTCAAGTTCTTCACTCAGAGCGTTGACGCACGATACGCCCACACCATGCAATCCGCCCGAAACCTTGTAAGTCGACGAATCAAATTTTCCGCCCGCATGCAGCGTGGTCATGACCACTTGCGCGGCCGAGACTTTCTCGCCGTCGATATCCATGTCGTCGACGGGAATGCCGCGCCCGTCATCGACGACCGTTATCGAGTTGTCGAGGTGAATCGTGACTTCAATCTTGGTGGCAAATCCCGCCAGCGCCTCGTCGACAGAATTGTCGACCACTTCGTAGACGAGATGGTGCAGCCCCAGTTCGCCCGTCGATCCGATATACATCGCGGGACGCTTGCGCACCGCCTCCATGCCGCCGAGTACCTTGATGGAATCCGCGGTGTAGTCGCTGTTGCCGTTGCTGGCGCCGTTCGCTGCGCTGATCGGAGTCACTTTTCCGTTTTTTGTTTTGGCGTCAACGATGGGAGTATTGATCTCTTTAGTGGCCATTCCGCTCCGCGAAAATGTCCCGATTTGTTCTGAATTCGGTCTTGCAAACACCCTGGAATTTTAGCTGGAAAATTCGCCCCGATCCCGGCTGCCCGAAGCCCATCGAAATAGACTTCAAGTCATTGAAATTGCTAATACTTAGGACCATTGGCGATTAGTATAATTATAGCATAAAACGAGCCCCTGCGGACGCCCTCGTTAGGCACCGAATCGACTCAGTAATGGCTGCGTTTTCTGGGCTATTTGGAGCAAACCGAGCTGCGCGCGTTTTACAACTGGAAGTTATTGCCAACAAGAAGAGCGGCGCAGGCCGCGCCGCTCGCCAAGAAACAAAATGGATTACGCGGTAGCCGGACGTTCGCCACCCTTCGCCCGCCCCGGCTGCAGCTCCGGCTTGATCACATGCTGCACGCCGTCATCGGGCTTGGACGGTGGAGGTTGAACCGGCGGAAGTTCCCGCCCCTCAACCAGCAGCTTGATCTCATTCGCATCCAGAACCTCGCGTTCAATGAGTGCCTTAGCGATCTTCTCGAGCACTTCCCGATTCTCCGACAGGATCTGCTTCGCCATGTGATAGCCGTTATTGACCAGCTTGCGGACTTCCTGGTCAATCTTGATCGCCGTGTCCTCGCTGTAGTCACGATGCTGTGCAATCTCGCGGCCCAGGAAGATTTGCTCTTCCTTCTTTCCGAACGTCATGGGGCCCAGCTCGCTCATGCCCCATTCGCAGACCATCTTGCGCGCCATGTCCGTAGCCCGCTCAATGTCGTTGCCCGCGCCAGTGCTCATCACGTTCAGGAACAGCTCTTCCGCGATGCGCCCGCCCATCAGGATCGCGATCTCGGTCTCCAGATAGTTCTTGTAGTAGTTGTGCCGGTCATCAACCGGCAACTGCATCGTAACGCCCAAGGCCATGCCACGAGGAATGATCGTGACCTTGTGCAAGGGATCGGAGTTGGGCATCTTTGCCGCCACCAGAGCATGCCCCGCTTCGTGGTAGGCGGTATTCTTTTTCTCTTCGTCGGTGAGCAGCAGCGACTTGCGCTCCACTCCCATCAAAACCTTGTCCTTGGCCAACTCGAAGTCATATTGCAGAACCGCCTTGCGATTCTGCCGTGCGGCCGCCAAAGCTGCCTCGTTCACCATGTTGGCCAGATCGGCCCCAGAGAACCCGGGCGTCCCGCGAGCCAGCACAGAAAGATCAACGTCCTCGGCAAGAGGAATCTTGCGGGTGTGAACGCGGAGGATTTCCTCGCGCCCCCGCACATCCGGACGGCTCACCACCACCCGCCGGTCAAACCGCCCAGGCCGCAGCAGCGCCGGATCAAGCACATCCGGCCGGTTCGTTGCCGCCATCAAAATGACGCCTTCGTTCGACTCGAACCCGTCCATCTCCACCAGCAACTGGTTCAAAGTCTGCTCGCGCTCGTCGTGTCCGCCGCCTAGTCCTGCGCCGCGATGGCGTCCGACCGCGTCAATCTCGTCGATGAAAATAATGCAAGGAGCATTCTTCTTCCCCTGCTCGAACAGGTCGCGCACGCGGCTGGCGCCGACCCCGACAAACATCTCAACAAAATCCGAACCCGAAATCGAGAAAAACGGCACATTCGCTTCGCCCGCCACTGCACGCGCCAACAGCGTCTTGCCCGTTCCCGGAGGCCCCACCAGCAGCACACCCTTAGGAATGCGTCCGCCCAGTTTCTGGAACTTCTGCGCTTCGCGCAGGAACTCAATAATTTCGCGGAGTTCTTCCTTCGCCTCTTCGACGCCCGCCACGTCCTTGAACGTGACTTTCTTCTGCTGCATCGAGAGCAGCCGCGCCCGGCTCTTGCCGAACGACAGGGCTTTGTTGCCGCCCGTCTGCATCTGCCGAATCATGAAAAACCACAACGCAGCCAGCAATATCAGTGGCGCCCACGTCCCTAACAATTGCAGCGGAAGGCTCCCGCTGTTGATGTCGCGGAACGTGATGTTGACGCCCTTGCTTTGCAGCGTCTTGAGCATCTCAGGAGTGAAATAGTTGCTCGGGAGATTGGTGTGGAAGGCAGAGCCGTCGCGGTATTTTCCGCGCACTTCCATCCCATTGACGGTGAGCTCGCGAACGTTGTTCTGATCCACGTCGCTCATGAACTGCGTGGAGTTGACTTCCTTGTCCTTCTGGCCGTCTCGGGCGCCCTTTACCACTTCCCACAACAACGCCGCCGAGACCACGATAAGCAACCAGAACAATACGGTCTTTACAGTTGAGTTCACCTAGACGACTCCTCAGTTCAGCAAGGGTGGCCAGCAACAGCAACCCGAGTCTCCTACAACGATATTAGATGCCCGTCCGCAGTTTCTGATTGACGAAATGCCTAGAGCCTTATTCTACCTTTTCCCAGACAAAAACGCGCAGCGCCTTCAGGATGACTTAAGTCACTGGTACACCGGGATTTGCCGCCGCCAAATAGGGCAGATTCCGGTTCGTCTGCTCGACCGCGCCCAAGCCGTAACCAATCAGAAAAGTCTCATCGACCAAGAACCCGAAATAATCCGGCTGCAATGGCACCCGTCGCGCCGACTGCCGATCAAGCAGCGTGACAAGCTTTACCGACACGGCTCCCCGGGCCCTAAGGTCGCTCATAAGAAACTCGCTGGTCACTCCGGAGTGCACCAACCCTTCGACCAGCAAAACATGCTGCCCGCGAATATCCGGTTCGTGGCTGAAGAAAATTTCCATGACATCGTGTGCGGCGCCGGGTTGCGGACGGCTGTACTTCGGCTTCACGAACTGGCACACGACCGGAACTTCCAGCGCCCGCACCAGGTCGGCAAGAAACATGAACGCGTTTTCCAGCACAGCGAGCATCTGGATTGTCTGCCCTTTGTAATCGTCGGAAATCTGCCGCGCCAGTTCCTTTACGCGCTTCTGGATCTGCTCGGCGGTGATGACCTGACGAAAGGGCTCGGATTTTGAACCGTTCATTGAAATTAGCGCGCCTCTCGGATTCTACATCGCCGCCTTCTCGGCCAGTTGCTTTTCAGCAATGAACACGGCATCATGGCCCGGCTTGGCCTGCAGTTTCGCCGGCGACGGAAACCCGCGCAACCACACGATCTCGTCCCCACTCACCACCACCGGCCACAGGCGGCGGTCCGGCAAAGCCACGTGGTGTTCCTGCAGCAGTTCCTTGATCTTCTTGGGAGACTTGGTATGGGCCGGCCAGAACCGATCTCCCGGACGCCAGTTCCGCACCCTTAGCGGTCCGGGTAAAGATTCGGCGTCCAGCAGGCGGTCTGGAGTATACGCCGCTTCCGTCCCCCCTGGAATACGTTGCGCCTCGAATTCTGCCCCTGCCTCGTACACGATGACCGTTCCGGGGATCGTGAGGGCATACTCGTAATCCAGTTGCGGCGCGGGCTCTCGCAGATCGGGCGTGATGAAGACCAGCCGGTCGGGCTCTCGCTCAAGTCTCCAGCCCAGCGGAAGAGCCAGCTCCCTGCCAGAGCCTGCTCCCGCTTCGGCGAAACGAAGAATCTCTTCGACGTGCTTGAATTCAAGGGGAATCCCGGCTTGCTCGCCGATGGCCTTGACCAGTCGTCGCTGCACTGCCGTCGGTTCACCAAGAAACCAGACGCGGTCCACCGAGGCATCCATGACCAGCCACGGCGCGTTTTCGATGCGTGCTCGCAACTCTTCATTTGCAGATGAATTCGGCCCGGGTCCGTTCGGGGCGGCGATCTGAACCAGCGCCGACCGACCTGAGGGCTCACGCACCGCCCAGTCCGGCTCGGCCCAGCGCACCGCCGTCCCCATCCAGCCCGCGACTTCGTTTTCCCAGTAGTCCTCTTCCCTTCGGGCAATCTCCGCCAATTCGCCAAGACTTTCAGCAACTGCCGGATTGAATTCCTTCTCCAGCAGCGGGAGAACGAGTTTGCGCACGCGGTTGCGCGTGAACGAAACGTCAGTATTGGTCGAATCATCGCGCCAGAACTGGCCAATTTCCAGGAGATATTGCTCAAGGTCGCCCCGCCGAATCATAAGCAACGGCCGCACGATCTCGCCGCAGAGCTCCCCGTCGTCATCCTCCACGGTCAGCCGCGGGTAAATCGCTCCCAGCCCACGCAGCCCCGCCCCACGAATCATCCGCATCAGCACCGTCTCGGCCTGATCATCGAGCGTATGCCCGGTGGCAACTTTGTCCAGTTGAACTGGAAATGGCTCGGTCAAGCCGGATTTTCGGCTAGTAAGGAATTCAGGACCGGAGTTGGCAGCACCGGAACCCGGGAAGGGCACGGCTTCAGCCGTGCCGTCAAGGGCATAATTTGCTGAGGGCTTTAGCCCCTGAGGGTCGCAGTCTCGATCTTCGCCGAGCAGATGCCGAAAGAACCCATACCGCAACTCACGTGCCGCCGCCTCGACGCTGACGTGCTCCTCCACTGCGTACTGCACAATGTCTTCGCTGTCGCTAAGAAACTCCAGGTCGTGCTCGCGAGCCAGATTCGCAACGAATCGCTCATCCGCATCAGACTCAGCCCCGCGCAGCTTGTGATTGAAATGAACGACGGAAAGGACAATTCCAAGTTCGCCCCGCAACTCCAGCAGCAGCCGCATGAGCGCGACCGAATCAATCCCGCCAGAAACGGCCACGCCGACGCGGTCCCCAGCCCTCAGCAGTTCTTCCCGTCGAATGTGGGACAGCACGCGCTGCGCCAGGGGATGCACCGCAACATGGTACCGCACAGCCAATGTGTGGACAGCCTCCCCGGTGTCCCCACCAGACACACCTACAACCCCGGACTCTTCTCCGCGATCAACTTCCTGATCTTCTCCACGAAGTCCGCCGCCGGCATGTCTTCCGTCTTCTCTTTCCCCCGCGAGCGGACATTCACCTTCCCCGCCTCAGCCTCTTTATCCCCAACCACCAGCAGGAACGGCACTTTCTGCATGGCGTGCTCGCGGATCTTGGCGTTCATCTTCTCGTTGCGCGCATCGACCTCGACGCGCACTCCAATCTCTTTGAGCTGGGACGCCACTTTGTTCGCATACTCCGCATGCCGCTCACTGATCGGGATCATCGCGACCTGCACCGGCGACAGCCATACCGGGAACGCTCCGGCATAATGCTCGATCAGCACTCCAAAGAAGCGTTCCACCGACCCATACAGCGCGCGATGCACCATGACCGGCTGCTTGCGCGATCCGTCTTCGGCGACATATTCCAATCCAAACCGCTGCGGCAGGTTGAAATCGAACTGCACGGTCGAAAGCTGCCACAGCCGCCCGATCGCGTCCACCAGCTTGATGTCGATTTTCGGCCCGTAGAACGCAGCCTCGCCCGGAATCGTCTTGTACTCGATTCCCCGGTGTTTGAGCACCTTCTCGAGCGATTGCGTGGCATGGTTCCACTGATCTTCGCTGCCCACAAAATTCTTCCGGTCATCGGGATTCCACGTCGACAACTCGGTCTGGAACTGATCGAAGCCGAAGTCCTTCAACACGTCGAGCGCAAACTCCAGGCAGGCGGCAATCTCGCCCTCGATCTGCTCCGGCGTGCAGAAGATATGCGCGTCGTCCTGCGTAAACCCGCGCACGCGCAACAGCCCGTGCATCACGCCGGAGCGTTCATACCGATACACCGTACCCAGTTCGCCTAGCCGCACCGGCAGGTCCCGATACGACTTCAGCGAGTCCCGGTAAATCAGAATGTGCCCCGGGCAGTTCATCGGCTTCAGCCGGTACTCGGCGTCGTCGAGTTCCATGGCGTCGAACATGTTCTGCGAGTAGTACCCTTCATGCCCTGACGTATAGAACAACTGCCGCCGGGCCACGTGCGGCGTGTACACCAACGCGTAGCCACGCTTGATGTACTGCTCGCGCATCCAGTCTTCCATCTCTTTGCGGATAATCCCGCCCTTGGAATGCCAGAAAATCAGCCCCGGCCCCGCGAGTTCCTGGATCGAAAACAGATCCAGCTGTTTGCCCAGCACCCGATGGTCGCGCTTCTTGGTCTCTTCGACGTGTTTCAGATAATCTTCGAGGTCTTTCTTGGAAAAAAACGAAGTCCCGTAGATGCGCTGCAGTTGCGGATTCTTCTCATCCCCCAGCCAGTAAGCCCCCGCAATGTTAAGCAGCTTGAACGCCTTAATCTTTCCCGTTGAAGGAATATGCGGTCCGCGGCAGAAATCCGTGAACTTCCCGGTCCGGTAAATCGAGATTTTTTCGTCGGGCTTGGTGAACTGCTCGATGAAATGGCACTTCATGAAGTCGCCGTCTTTCTTGAACTCAGCCAGTCCCTGGTCGCGTGGCAAAAACTCGCGCGCATAAGGAATGTTCTGCTGCACCAGTTCCTGCATCTTCTTCTCAATCTTCTCCAGGTCCTCAGGCGTAAACGGAGTGGGCCGGTAAAAATCGTAGAAGAACCCGCTCTCGGTCGCAGGCCCATGCCCGAGCTTGGTCTCCGGAAAGAGTTCCAGCACCGCCGCGGCCAGCAAATGCGCCGACGAATGCCGGTAGATTTCCAGCGCCTCGGGATCCTTTTCGGTCAAGAGACGAAGGTCAGTGTCCTTCTCGAGCGGCCGCGTCAGGTCAATCAGTGTGGGACGGGCGCCCTCGCCCGCCTGTTCGCCGTTGGACGATATCTTGGCCGCCAGCGCCGCATCCGCCAATCGCGGACTAATCTCTTTCGCAATTTCAAGCGCCGTCGTGCCCTTCGCAACTTCCTTAACGCTCCCGTCCGGGAGCTTCACATGAATGCTGTCAGCCATAGTTTGAGACCTGCAGGATTTCTGAATCTTTCAGTCTAAAGAAGCCAGTAGGGAGGGTCAAACCGGTCCTGGGTGGGTATGGTGCTCTCCTGCAGTAGCTGCCTCGGTGAAAGTCTAGTTCCGGCTTTTGACTGCGTCTAGTTGCACAACGATCGGTAAACTTTTGTGCTTGTGCTGCATACCTCACCACAGACCAACTCTCCCCGGCGCAGCAGGTTCGCGAGGTCTTGATGTAGATCCTCTCTCTTTACAAAGCCTTTACTCTCCTTACAGGCCTTTTACAAACCTTTTGCCATTCGGCAATGATCCGAATTATTTGGCCCTTTAGATTGCTTCGAGGAGTTCGGGATGTGGATCGCGACACGTTCTGATCTTCGTTCGATGCAGTCTTTACATCGCTCTCTGACATAACCACAAGCCAACGTGACGAGTGTCAGAACTGCGTATTTACAGGGGGACCGAAGGTATTAGGGTGCATTAGTGGGGGCAGAAGTTATGCGTAAGTTTTTAGAAAGAAGCCATGAGCTGGAAATGGTTGATCAGAATCTTTCAAACTCCGCGTGGCGGCAACTGCCTGTGACTGCTGATGTGTGATCCGAGATCCAGCTGTTCTTACCAGTAAATAAGTAGTATCTGACCCGTCTTGAAGTAATACCAAGGCCTGTGACCCTCACCTGTCACAACCGGGGAGCAGTTCGCATTCGCCTCCCGGCGTGACGGACCTGGGGGACGACGCGCAGGAAGCATAGTGAAGGAAATAAGGAGACGTGAGATGAAAAAAGCAGTCCAGTTCTCATTAACGGCGGTTTCTCTTGTTGTTTTGTTTTTTTTATCTGCGGTGAATCCGCCCAAGATTTCGGCAGTCCCGAGCTTCGCTCGCCAGACAGGACTACCCTGCAGCGGCTGTCACTACAATCCGCCGGAGCTCAATCCGGCTGGCAGAAGGTTCAAACTGACGGGCTACGTGGATAAAGCCGACGAGACCAAGGTCGTCAAAGCTGATGGGGGAAAGACCCACGCCGGCCTGGATCTTCTCGCTTCACTCCCTCTTTCCGTAATGATGGATGTCTCATTCACCAACACCAAGTCACCCGTACCGGCCACGCAGAATGGCAATTTCGAGTTTCCCCAGGACATCTCGCTCTTCCTTTCTGGGGCGTGGACCGCGCATGCGGGAAGCTTTGTGCAAGTCACCTACAGCAGCCAGGGCGACCACTTCAGCATGGACAACACGGATATTCGCTACGCGAATTCGACCAAGTTGGGTGGCAAGGAACTGGTTTACGGTTTCGATATGAACAACAATCCGACCGTGGAAGATCTCTGGAACAGCACTCCGGCCTGGGGCTTCCCGTGGGTTGCCAGTGATGTTGCCCCTGGTCCGAATGCAGCCGCAATCATCAATGGTTCACTGGCGCAGGATGTCGGCGGCGTCGGTGCTTTTGCCATGTGGGACAACCACCTCTATATAGACGGAACCGTCTACCGCTCGGAACACATCGGCGCTGCTCAGCCCAACGATGGAACAGCGTCGGCCGTCAATATTCGTGGTGTTGCCCCGTACTGGCGGGTGGCCTGGCAACAACTGACGGGGACGACACAGTATGAGGTGGGCACCTATGGAATGCATATGAAATCCACTCCATTTGGGACCACGGGTGCAGAGGATTCCTACACCGATTTCGCCTTCGACACCCAGATCGATCGCACGTTGTTCCGCAAAGACGTGCTCTCGTTCCGGGGTACTTTTATTCACGAGAATTCCAGCTTGCTGGCCAGTTTGGCCGCGGGCGCGGCTGCGCAGGCTCCGCACCATCTCAATACCGTTCAGGCGAATGCCGAATATCACTTGGGCAACAAGTATTCGGGCACATTCGGTTGGTTTAACACGACCGGCACTTCCGATATAGCGTTATTCCCCTCGGGTGCAGTCAGCGGCAATCTGAACGGTGATCCGCGAGGCGCCGGTTACATCGCGAACGTCTCGTATTGGCCGTGGCAGAATTTGCAACTGGCGGCGCAGTACACCGGATACACGCGCTTCAATGGCGGCAACATCAACTACGACGGCGCGGGTCGCAATGCCAGCGCCAACAACACGGTGTATTTGGATATGAAGATCCTTTTCTAACAGGAATTACGATCGCAACCACAACTCCGAAGGAGATGGTTTTATGAAGGGCTCGAAGGCACTGGTTCTGGCAGTAATCGCAATTGCCCTATGCAGTGCGGCGTGGGCGGGAGATATCGAGGGCAGAGTCGCCGGCATGAAGGGCCGTTCGGTCGTTTACGTCGATGCGATTGCGGGGAAGACTTTCCCCGCTCCCAAAGACCATCCCGTGATCGATCAAAAAGGATTGATGTTTTCTCCCCATATCGTGGTCGTGCAGCAAGGCACAACGGTGGACTTTCTGAATGGCGACAACGTGGCCCACAACGTCTTCTGGACCGCGGTCGGCGCCGATAAGAAAGCCGGCCACAATCTTGGAACCTGGCCCAAGGGGGAAAGGCGGTCCTACACCTTTGACAAAGCTGGTGTGGTGCCGCTGCTGTGCAACGTCCACCCGGAAATGGTGGGCTATCTTGCTGTCAGCCCCACTCCTTATTTCGCCGAAACCGACGACGGCGGCAATTACAAAATCAAAGACGTCCCCGACGGCAGCTACACGCTAGTGGTTTGGCATGAAGGTGCGAAGAATCAATCCAAATCCGTAACAGTGGCCGGTAGCGGCAAAGCGGATTTCACCCTGAGCAAGTAAGACAGGGAGCGGCCCTAAGCTCCCCTAAATTTTGCCGGGACGTTTAGGTCGCGACGTCGGTGCCCTCTTTGAGGCTGGTCTTTGAAACCAACCGCAGAGGGCACCGAATCACACTACATCGCCACATCTTTAATATGGGTGGCGATGTACCACGTATTCCCGAACGCGTCTTTCACTCCCGCGCTACGGTCGCCGTAGAACTGGTCAGCCGGCTCCTGGAACGAAGTCGCACCGGCCGCCACCGCCTGCCGATAGGCATCGTCGACGTTGGGCACGTACAGGTAGAACATGGCCGGCATCGCCCCATATTTGCCGTGGGCCTCGCCCATTTCGACCACCGAGTCGCCGACACGAATCACCGCGTGGTGCACCACGCCGTCGGGCGATGCGTACTTGGCCACTTCCTCTGCTCCGAACGCACGCTTCATGAAGCTGATCAGCGGCTCCGCCCGCAGCGGGTGCAGATACGGATTCACGCTGTGCAGCCCCTTGGGAACGTGGCTGTCACCCTTGGCCGTGGCGATATACCAGTAGTTGCCCGCGGCATCTTTCACGGTGCCAGAGCGCTCGCCGTATTCCTGATCGCGGGGCTCGTCAATCAACGTCGCCCCTGCCTTCACGGCTTGCTGGCAAACCGCATCTGCGTCCTCGATATAGACGTGAAGAGCGTTAGGATGGAGCGAGCCGGGGAACTTCTTGCCGGGAGTCCCGCCCCCCATCATTAGCATGGAATCCCCAATACGCACCTCGCCGTGCACCCCGCCCGTGGGGGTCTCGGCTCGAAGCATTTCTTCTGCACCGAAAGCCTGCACGGCAAAGTCCAGCAGCGCCGGGCCGTTCTCGGCTACCAGATACGGTGTGACCATGCGGAATCCGCGAGGAACCGGGCTCACGCCTTTTTTCGCTTCGCCCTTCTCGGGCATCTGCCCGCCCTCGGGCCCCTCAGCCATCTTCCGCATTCGCCGATGCATCTCCTCAACCGGCATCTCCTCTTTCACGGTGTACACGGCCCACGTGTAGCCAAACGGATCTTCGAGCGTCGCATCGCGGTGTCCGTAGAACTGGTCTCTGGGCTCACGCACCAGCTTCATCCCTGCCGCCACAGCATGTTCCGCAAATGCATCCACATCCGGGACATGAATCGAAATCGAAATTGGTGAGTGCCCCAGCGTCTCGGCGCTGAAGCGGCCTCCCTCGGGCCATTCGCCGGTCACATCGATGGGCGAATCGCCAATCGTCAACTCGGCGTGCGGGATGCTCTCGCCAATCTGGAAACGGAACGTCTCTTTCGCACCCAATGCACGCTGGTAAAACTCAATGGCCTTGGCAGGATCTCGGAACGCTAACCTTGGTGATGCGGTAATGCGAACGGCTTTGATGGGCTCGGCAATAACGGTAGACATGCGATTTCTCCTTAATTCAGATTTCAATCTTGCCTTGAAACTCTCTCGCGGCAGATTGCGCAATTCAGCCGCGATGCGCACGAGCGGTTCAATCTGAGGATCTACCTTGCTCAGCTTGCCGTCGGTCCGAGCCAGCATCAGGTCGACAGCCTTGTTGAGCTGCTCAATCTTCTTCTGGCCGCCGTTCTTGCCGTTCCCTGGATGTAGAGAGCGCTTAGGCATCGGCACCCTCCATGCGCGCCCGCAAATTACTCAGCGCGCGAAACTGTAGCTGCTTCACTGCGCCCTCGGTCTTGCGAATCTGACGCGCTACTTCTTTGATACTTTTCTGTTCCACGAACCGCAGCACCACTACCCGGCGCTGCTCCTCCGGCAAAGTGTCGACCAGTCGATACAACGTGGCCCGCCGCTCGACTTCTTCAATCTCTACCGGACTGACTTGAGCCGACTCGATCTGCCCCGAATCGTCGGCAACTTCGCGGCCCGACCGCTGCCACCGGTCGGAAATCAAATTCGCCGCAATCCGGAACAACCACGCCGCAAACGGAATCCCGCGCCACTCAAACCGCTTCAGGTTCGCCAGCGCCTGGTGAAATACGTCCGCGGTCAGATCCTCCGCCTCGGCGCGGTTCCCCACCCGGCGGACGGCATAGGCATACACACGCTCGAAGTTGATTTCATAAAGCTCGGCAAAGCGAGCGGGGTCCCTCTGCGCAGCTTCGATCAGAAGCCGCTCGTCCGCTTCTTTCTTCAGAGCCTTCAATCAGTTTCTCCGCGGATCCGCGCGTCACAAGGATAAACCGTCCCAGCCTGCGAAAGGTTACGCTAGCAAAAAACCAGCCGGCTAGGGGAAGCCATCCGATGTCCCATCAGATTTCCCCGCCCCACATCCCACGGAGTGTGATTGAAAACCAAGTTCAGAGAGAGGTGGACCTGAACTCATCCACGATGCAGCCGCGGTGCGGCGGCATAATTTAGCCCAGGAACATAAGTCCTGGGTAGTTTGGAACCCTGGGATCGAGTACCGTTAGGGGCAGCATGGGCTCCTGTGCAGCCTTATTCGTCTGGGGCGACTCAAATTCAGAGAGCCGCCGTGAAGGTTTTGCGCATCAGAATTTGGGAATATCAGTCCAACAAAGCGACGAGGTGACCATGGAAGCGATCACAGGAGTATTCAAAACGCGAACCGACGCGGAGCGCGCTGTGAAGGACGCGCACGCTGCGGGTATCCCAGCCGATAAAATCACTCTCCTGACGCCCGGAACGGTGGATCAGGTCAACCAGGAAATAAGGTCTATTCCAATCGACGCCGCCGAGCAGCCGGGCATGGGAAAAGCGGTGGGCGCTCTCGCGGGCGGAGGCGTGGGATTCACGGGCGGTGCGCTCCTGATGGCTTTGGTTCCGGGACTTGGGCCCGTCACGGCCGTCGGTTTGCTCGGAGCCGCGATCCTGGGAGTGGCTGGCGCCACGATCGGCGCCGCCGCAGGAGAAAAGGCGGAGGAATCCACCTACGAGGGACTTCCGGAAGATGAGATCTTCGTCTACGAAGACGCTCTGCGCAAGGGCCGCAGCGTCGTCATCGCCCTTCCAGACGATGAGCACTCGGCTTCGCTCCTTCGCGACCTGCTAAACAAAGCGGGCGCGGAGTCGGTGGATGCAGCCCGCGATCAGTGGTGGATCGGCCTCCGGAGCGCCGAGGAAAATCGCTATCCAAAGTCCGGAAACACCTTCGCAGATGACGAACGTTTCTACCGTCTCGGCTTCGAAGCTGCCCTCCATGCCAGGACCCGGTGCATGGAATTCGATCAGGTCTCAGCCGCGATGAACGCTGCTCTGGAAGATGTTCAGCGGGAGAATCCAGGCGCGAACGTCGAGGAGCCGTTTACTCGCGGCTATCAGCGGGGGCGAGAGCACTATCAACGACTCTGTAACGAAACCAAGCAGGCTGCTTAACTCCTACAGTGGGGTCATCCTGAGCGTAGCCGTCTTTCAGGCGGAGCGAAGGCTTGCCCTGAGCGCAGCCGAAGCGATCTCCGTCCAAAACGCACTTAGCAGGTACAGAGATCCCATCGAGGTTAGGCTCAAGCCTGATAGTACAAGTCCTCCAGCGCCTTCTGAACTCTGGCGGAAAGCGCTTCCAGGTCCCGCATGCTTAGCCCTGTGGTCGAAATCGGCTCTCCCACCCGCATTTCCAGGGGCCGGCACTTGATGTGATAGGTGTTCATGGGCAGCAGTTCATAGGTTCCGACCAGCGCCACGGGGACGATATCCACCTGCGCCTTGATGGCCAGAAAAAACGCGCCGGGCAAGAACGGCTTGATCTCGCCGTCAGGCGTACGGCCCCCCTCGGGAAAAATCACCAGGGGCAGCCCCTTTTGAATGCCTTTCAACGCGGCCCGAATGCTGCTGATCGACCGCGACGGGTTCTGCTGATCGATGCAAACCTGCCCGGACCTTTTCAACTGCCAGCCCACGACGGGATACGACAGCAGCTCTTTCTTGAATGCGATGCGGAAATGAAACGGCAGATTGACATAGAGGACGGGAATATCCAGCGCGGAACCATGATTCGATGCATAGACGTGCGGCTTCGACGTGTCGATCTTCTCCAGGCCAGTGACTTTCACCGGCGAGAAAATCGTCTTCATGATCAGCCACGACCACGCGTAGGAAAACCAGTGCAGCCGCCGCCCGTCGCGGTCGAACAGCCCGCCGGGCAGGGCGAGCAGTCCCAACACCAGCGTGTACACCCAGATCAGCGGATCAAGGATGAAGTACGACCGCAGACGGCTAAGCCAGCCGTACTCCACCCCAGGAATCGCATGGGGACTTTGCCGCTCAGAAGGTACCCCAGCGGAGGCCGAGAGCATCTCCGGCACACGATCCCCGACTTGACCGCTCTCCACCTGATCGACCGGCGAATTCACTTCCTGCACACTCCCATTCTATGGGAAAAACGGGGCCCGGGTCGCCTTAGCCCCGCAGCCCGAGATGCTGCATCACTTCCCCTACCAGATAGATCGAACCCGTCACTACCAGGACCGCCTCCGGCCCAGACCCAGCGCGGCCACGCTCCAACGCCGGCCCCACATCGGCGATCGGCTCAATCTCCACACCGCTGCGGCTCGCTGCCGCTTGAATCTCTCCCGGCGATGCGGACCGAGGGTTGTCCGGCCGCGTGGCGATGACTCGCTGCGCCAGTGGAAACAAAATCTCTGCCATCTCCGAGATTGCCTTATCGCGCATCGCCCCGAAAACAAAAACCAGCGGACGGTCGTCATACCGCTCCGAAAGGGCCGAGCGCAGGGCCCACGCCCCCGCCGGATTGTGCGCCACGTCGAGCACCATCTCAGGCCAACTCACCCGCGCCGGCAGCACCTGAAACCTTCCCGGCCAGCGAGTCTCACGAATTCCGCGCTCAATAGTTTCCGCCGTTACGCCAGACACCCCTTTCTCGCTCAATTCCACGGCCGTCGCAACTGCCAACGCCACGTTCCGCAGCTGATGCCGTCCGACTAAGGGCGTCTCCACCAGGATCTGCTTCCCCAGAACCTCAAGGGGATAGCGATAAAGCCACGTTGAAGTATCCTTCTCGGCGTTCCCCGCGTGCTCGGCGGTGAAAGATTTTCTTAGGGCACTGGGCACCAGGTATTGGTTACTAGCAGGCGACACGGGGGGCACGTACGGCACCGCACTCACGCCCCGCGCGCCTAAATCAAGAATCGCATTCCCAATCACCTCGTTAGCTTCCGGCTGTTGCGGCAAAGTCACCACTAGGCCGCCGGGCCGGATGATCCCGACTTTCTCCCGTGCAATCTCTCCGACCGTATCCCCCAGGAACTTCTGATGGTCGAGCGAGATGTCAGTAATCACGCTGACCAGGGGCTCCACCACGTTGGTCGCATCAAGCCGTCCGCCCATGCCGACTTCCAGTACGGCAATGTCGACCCGTTCACGCGCAAAGTGGGCAAACGCGATCGCCGTCATCATCTCGAAGAAGCTGGGATGCCACGGCAACTCCCCGCGTTCGACTAGTCCCTCCGCCACCCGATCCACTTCGCTATGCAGCCCGGCAAACGTGTTGTCGCCGATTTCTTCACCATTGAGGCGGATGCGCTCGTTGATGCGCATCAGATGTGGCGACGTGTAGAGTCCCGTCTTCAAGCCCGAGGCCCGCAGGATCGATGCCAACGTCGCCGCCGTCGACCCCTTCCCGTTGGTTCCGGCGATCAGCACGCTCGGAAACGTTCGTTCGGGATGATTCATCGCCCGCAGCAACCCGCGCATGTGCGCCAGGTCGAACTTGTTGGACGGCGTGTGCGCCAGCTCGTGCCCCAGCGCAAACATGCTCGCCACCGCGTTTTCGTAGGACATAACTCAGCTCTCAGCTATCAGCCGTCAGCTATCAGCTTGAACTGTCAGATTACCAGTCTTGGGACGGCTGAAAAAGTCGGGCAGCTATTGCGGACGAGCCTTTGCTGAGAGCTGACAGCTGAGACCTGACAGCTTTTAAGTCATAAAATCCAGCGCCCGTCCAATGTAGGGCTTGAGCTGCTTGCGCGGAACGACAGCGTCGAGCATGCCGTGTTGGAGGAGAAATTCGCTGCGCTGGAAGCCCGGCGGCAGCTTCTGCCGGATCGTCTGCTCGATCACACGGGGACCGGCGAACCCGATTAGGGCTCCCGGTTCGGCGATATTCAAATCGCCCAGCATGGCGAACGACGCCGTCACGCCCCCGGTTGTCGGGTCCGTCAACAACGAGATGTAAGGCACTTTGGCTTCATCCAGTCGCGCCAGCGCCGCCGAAATTTTCGCCAGTTGCATCAGGCTGATGACGCCTTCCATCATGCGTGCCCCGCCCGATGCCGAGACAATGATGAGCGGTGTGCGCGCTTCAGCCGCCCGCTCGATCGCCCGCACAATGGCCTCCCCCACAACCGCCCCCATGCTGCCGCCGATAAACGCATACTCCATCACACTGGCGATCACAGGCCGCCCCAGCAACTTCCCATGCGCATTAATGATCGCGTCTTCCAGGCCGGTATCCTTCTTAGCTTGCTTGAGTCGGGAGGAATAGGGCTTCAGGTCCACAAACTTCAGCGGGTCCGTTGAGGCCAGGTTCCCGTCGAAAGTTTCGTACTGATTGTCGTCGAGCAACTGCGCCAGCCGGGTCCGCGCGTCGATCCGGAAGTGCTTGTCGCACTTCGGACAGACGTTCATATTCTCTTCCAGATCCTTCTTCCAGATAATCTGCCGGCAGTTCTCACACTTCACCCACAAACCCTCGGTGCGAACTTTCTTCTCGCCCGAGGTATCCAACTCGCCGGACTCTCGTTTAAACCAGGCCATAATCGCTACTCAGTACTCGATCCCTCGCTGCGCCATCACGCCCTTCTCGTACGCATGCTTGACTTGCCGCATCTCGGTCACCGTGTCGGCGACTTCGACGATCGTGGGGTGCGCGTTCCGCCCCGTCAAAATCACGTGGACCATCTCCGGCTTTCCCTTGAGGCTCTCGACCACCTTGGCCGGATCCAGCATGCCATAGCTGATGGCGTAGTTGATCTCATCGAGAATCACCAGATCCCACTCGCCCGACTGAATCGCTCGATCGGCTTCCGCCCAGGCTTCTTCCACCATCCTCACATCTTCGGGGTCCGGCTTTTCCGCGCCCACTTTCACAAAGCCCCGGCCCATCTGTTTCATCACAAACTTGTCGCCAAAGGCCTGAACCGCGTCAAGCTCGCCATAATGCCACGAACCCTTCAGGAACTGCAGCATCAGGACGCGCATTCCCTGGCCCACCGCGCGCAGCGCGGTCCCCATTGCGGCTGTGGTCTTGCCCTTGCCTGGGCCGGTGTTCACGAGGATAAGGCCACGACGAATATCAACCATGTCCGGAATCGACGTTTGATTCTACTAGAACCGGAGCGCAGCGTCGCCTCCCGACACTGGCCACGGGCTCAATATGAGACGCTTGAAAAAATCGCAACGAATCATCTCTTCACTCAGTCATAACCTTGGTTAACAATTTCATGGGAATTTGTGGCATGATCGATGAAATCGCTTGGGGAATCTTGCCCGTATCGAACTTTCCCACGGAACTGTTGCATCCAATGTTGCGTAACTCGCTCAAGGCGGATCTCTGTCCCCTCGCACACCGCGGAGGTCTCATCGTGATCAACAAGTGTTTCGTGTTTTTGTTGACCGTGCTCCTGGCAGCGCCGGCTTTCGCCGCTCAGCACGTCGCCGTTCACCCCAGGCCCATGGATTCAGGGGACCAGGCGGTGATTCGAGAGATCGTCGACATGGAGCGTCAGGCCAAAGAGGCCAGCCTCCACCGCGACGCCGATTTCTCCCAGAGAACTCTCGCCGAAGACTACGTCGCGATCACTCCCCTGGGTCAGGTGACGACTAAACAGGACTCCCTGTCGGCCCGTAAAAGTGGTCAGCTTCGCTACGACACGATCAATGTCACAGATATGGTAATTCGAGTCTACGGCGATACCGCCGTCGTCACCGCTCGCGCGGATGTGAAGGGCCGCCAGCTCGGCGAAGACTTCAGCGGCCCCTATCGCTACACGCGAGTCTGGGTCCGCCGCAGTGGTCGTTGGCAAACGGTCAGCTACCAGGCCACGGTCACGCAGTAGCTTAGAGCGATTCTCGATTTGCTGGAGAGCGATGCCAAGAACGGAAAGGGACGGCGTCACACGCTGCTGAAAAATCAGGAACGGTCGCGTTTCCGGTGGAAGAGCGGCCCTTTTAGGGATGTCCCGGAACGTTTTGTAAAGGATGTCATGGAACTGGACACCTTTTAGGGCCGCGTAGAGCACCTAGAATCAGCGCGGGCTTTAGCCCCCGTGATCGTCTTGTGCGTCAACGGACGTCTTCCGCAACCGGTTCAGCCGTGCCGCCATGAGCCGCAATGACGTTTCGGCTTTAGCCGCTGGGGCGCGCACTTTAGACCGTCACGAGGACCGCTCTAGTCGGCAGCGGAAGCGCGACCGAGAAGCAAACACCGCAACTCCCCAGCGAGTGCTAGGCCGCAGGCTGCTAGCGGATGTTCAGGTCAGCGTAGTGGGCGAAGCTGGAGAGGGCTACTTGGTCGTTGCCGGGTATGTAGAAGCCAAACTTGCCCAGGCTGACATTAGCGCCGGGCTGGGTCCAGCGATCTAGGACCGTCCAACTGTCACCGTGTTTGATCTGGTGGACGAGTTCCGTTGGGCTAACGCGGATTTGGAGCGTGCGGAAGCTCTTCTTGTCGCCTTTATCGGGAACTTTGAGCTCGTCGGTTTTCTCCCCATTGCGAATGACTGCGCGGTAGAAGTTATTGTCGTCCATTTGGAAGAGGACGTAGTTTTTGGCGTCTGTGTAATTGAGCACCCACTGCAAGAGGTGACCCTTGGTGGGCATCGCGGAAAAGACAAAAGTGCCCGAGGCAGGAACGTCTCCGTATAGGACGAAGTCGCCCCCTTTGCGGATGAAAGAGTCTCCCTCATGCTTCCAGCCGCCAGGGTCATCCCACGTCGACATACCGCTCGGCGCAAGAGACAAATCTAAAGTCTTGGATTGACCGGCAATGACTTCGAGCGTGGCGGTGCGCGTGAACCTGTCGGCGGTTCGTGCAGTAAGAGTGTAGGTACCGGCGGCAAGATTGAGCGGGACACCACTGCTTACTATTGTCAGAAGCTCACCTTTCACGATTGCAACTTTGGCGTCGGGGGGCGCGAAGCTAATTTTCAATTCGCCGGGAACGGCTTCCAGCGCGGCATCTGCAGCAGCGAGAGATATGGCTCCGCCCGCAAGGAAGTGTTTCTTGAACTGCCGGGGCTTAAATCGCTCTTTGCGCAGTTCGACGGTATGGTCTCCTGGATTGACAGTGGAGACAGAGAGTGTGCCATCGGGCTGAATGCTACCGACGAGAGTTTGATCGACGAAAACCGTGGTTCCGGGAGCGCCGCCCTGGATGGTCAGCGAGGCCAGGCGAGGCTGCGGTTGGAAGTTGAAGGTGACCCTGGCCTGTTCGCCCTTTCGAATGCGGATCTCTTGCTGCGGAGGATCCTGAAAGCCGCTCTTGGAGACTTGTACAACGTAGTTCTCGGGCTCGAGATTCGCCAGCTGCAACTGCCCCGCTTGAGTGAGTTGCCGTTGAAGTTTTCCGTTGAGAAAAACTCTTGCGTCGTCTTGACCGGCAATGACAAGGAGCGTGCCCAGGTTGCGGCCGGATTCGGCGGGCGGCTGATCATCGAGCGTCACTTTTCCGGCGGAGCTGTCGGAAGAATCGCGCAAAGCAGGCAGAGATGTTTCGGGAGTTGTTTGCGCCCGAGCGGAGACGGCTGGGGCCGAGACGGTGGGCGCTGAGACGGTGGGAACGGCTGCGGGGGTCTTCGCTACTGGCGGAGCGTTATGCTTTCGCGCGAAGAAGAGGATCGCTGCGACCAGGATTATCGCGGCGGCAGCGGAGACGAGAATCAGCGTCGTGGACTTCGACCTCGTGGGCTGTTTTGGCTGGGATAATGGGGCCGTAACTTTGGCCACCGGCGTTGAAGGCTCGGCGGCGGGAACGGTGGCGGCTTGTGTCCGGGGGAGCTGCGGCTCTGGCGGAGTGGTCAGGACTCTGCCGGGTGGCACAATGCTGGGCGGAACTTTGCTCAGCGGAACAACGGCGGTCGGAACGTTTCCAGGTGGAACCGGGCTTGGCGGAACTAGGCTGGTATCGGCGCGTGAAGCCTTCGGAGCGCTGGGGCGTGGGACGTGAAAAATGACCGCCGCGCTTTTGCTGCGCGGCGACGCGGTTGAACTCTCTTTGGGGACTAGTCCCAGCCGGTGCAGAAGGCCATTGGCTACGGATAAGATTTCTCCATCCGTCCAATACTTGGCGGCCAGCGCTTGTATGCGCTCGGCTAATGCCTGTTTTGCAGCAACGTCCGCTGCCCCATCGATTTCGCTCTCCATGCGTCGCAGGTCTTGCAAGTCGCGGCGGCGGGACTGGCGCCGCCGAGCGCCCTGGTCGCGCTGGATTTCATACTGGATCTGAGTCAACTTGGGATCATCGGGATGAACGGCCAATCCCTCTGCCACCCAAGCCAAGGCTGCGAATAGATCGCCGGAGGACTGCAGCTTGCGCGCTTGCGGAACCCAATCCTCGACGGAGCTCGCTTTTTTCCGGTCGAGGACAAGGCTGCAGATCGTTTTGGCCGTGGGATGCGCAGGATTCAAGTCGAGCGCCTGCTTGGCCAGTGTCTCTGCTTCCCACCAATCGGTTTCTACAACGGAATGGGCGTGCTCGACCAAGGCATTGGCCAGGATGGCGCGGGCAAGAGAATTGTTTTTGTCCAGCTCATAGGCTTTGCGCAACAACTGAATCGCTTCGACGGACTTCCGCTGCGCGAATAGTTCCTGGCTTTCGGTGATAAGACGGTCGGCTTCGGCCTTGTGCTTGACGCCATCCTGCGCGAGCTTCTCCAGTTCGGACAGCTCCGTATCGTTGGGGAATTCGGCGGCAGTGCCTCGCAGCAGATCCAGGGCGCGAGAGTAATCGCCCGAACGCAGACAGATGTTGACCTGCTCAACGAGCCGCGGTTTGGATTCAGTGCGAGTTTGCTGGTCGCGTCTTTTCTCCAAGCGCCTTAACCTCGAAAGGTCAAATCCTGAATATCGATTGTAGATGGTGCGCAGCGACTGATTCAGTGTCCAGAGTGATACGGATGTCCGTTCAAGATAGTGAATGCCCGGTACACCTGCTCCAGAAGAACCACTCGCGCCAGTTCATGCGCCAGCGTCATCTTCCCCAGTGAAATCACTTGCTGCGCCGAGGCTCTGGCCTGGTCGCTGAAACCGTCCGCCCCGCCGATGGCAAAAACGAGTGGTAGCGGATTGCGGCCCTGATAGTCTCCCAGAACTTTCGCGAACTGCTCGGAAGAAAACTCCTTGCCACGCGAATCCATCAAGAACAAGGTAGATTTCGCCGCGCTTTTCGACACCGCAGTGCGGCCCGCCAGGGCGAGCACAGCCGCTTCGTCTCGGACAGGGATTCCTTTAACCTCAACGTACCGTGAGATGCGTTTCAGATACTCCTCGGTCAACGCTTGAATCGCCGTTTCCCTGGTCTTCCCGATCCACGCAATCGTGATCTTCACGCCGCTTTGCGTCCCCTCATTTCCTTCCGGATGCAAGCACCACCGACGCTCCAAACGCGACCTTCTCTCCGTCAAAATATCGCCGCACGGACTCATGCACCTCGGCGTGAATCTGCCGCCACTGTTCCGCCGGCACCCTCTCGAGCACAGGACGGAACGGCACGGAAACCGCCTGAACCTGCTCCCAAACTTCCTCCACCGGCCCACGCCACGACCACGGCAGCGTCTTCACCTCTTCCTCCACATCAACAAAGCCGGAGTGCCGCAGAACACCCGATAAGCTGCCGGGAGCTGCAAACCGGAATGGATCTGGACCGCCCAGCTCCAACAACGGCCCGCCAACATGCTTGTGCACCACACCAATCATGCTCGTCCAGTAAGGCTGGTCAAATGATCCCCAGGCCAGAAAGCAGGCCCGAGCGCCCGGCCGCAAAACGCGGCGGAGTTCGCGGAAGGCCAGACCCGGGTCGCGAAAAAACATTACCCCAAAGCGAGACGTAGCCAGATCGAAGCTGTCATCGGCAAAGGGCAAGCTGTGAGCGTCCGCCGCCCGCGTAGTGAAGTTGTTAAGCCCGCGGGCTTGTGCCCGCTGCGACGCAATCTGCAGCAATTCCGCGCTCAAATCCAGCGCCGTGACATGTCCCTGAGTTCCAACGCGAAGGGCCAGACTGATGGCGGGCTCGCCAGTTCCGCTGGCTAAATCGAGCACCTGCATTCCCGGCGCCGGCTGCGCATATTCCACCAGCGCATCCGTCACCGGCTGTCCCATGGCCGCTGACTTGGCCTTCCACTTCTCGGCGGCAACCAGCCGGTACTGAGATCCCCAAGCCGGTTCGGAGTCTGGCTTTGATGTCATGGAGCCCTTCGAGACTCAGAGAAAGGTGCTACGCCGTCTTTCGCTTCCGCTTTTTAGGAGCGGACGACACGGCACTCGTCCTGGGCTTCCTCACCGTAGTCTTCAGATCCCCCGGTTCCAGGCGCTTGGCCGACTTCCACAGCCGCTCAAGATCGTAGAACTTTCGCGCCTTCTCCGAGAAGACGTGGACCACGAAGTCGACGTAGTCGATCAGCACCCACTCAGCCTGGTTGTAGCCCTCGACGTGTGTCGGGCGCATTCCGGTATTTTTCAGGCGCAGTTCTACTTCGTCGGCAATCGCCTGGATCTGCCGCGGATTGGTCCCGCTGCACAGCACGAAGTAGTCGGTAAATGCTCCCGACCCTTTTTCCATTTCCAGGATGCTGAGTTCTTCGCCCTTCTTTTCGAGGCAGGCTTGGATAGCGGCTGCAACTTGCTTCTTCAGTTCGCTCTTCTTCATTTCGTCGTTAGTCGTTCGTCGTTGGTCGTTAGCGCGACATTCATTGTAACCGAGGATCCCGGCATCCAAGCCCGGCAGCCCACCCCAGCCGCCGAGTGCCCCATTTCTCGCGCGTTCTTTGCGCGAGAAGTGGGGATTTTCTACGGCGCTAAGGCTAGGGTTTCAGATAACGATCAACGACGAACGACCAGCGACTCACCTATATAACCCCATCTTCCTGATGTACTCCGCTACCGGCGCATCCACGAATCGTCCCAGCGGCTTGCCCGCAGCCGCCGCCGAGCGGATTGCCGTAGCCGAGGCCGGCTGCCGCAGATCGCCCAGGAAATGAATCGTCGCTCCCGGCAGCACCAGGTCTCCCGTGGCCGGCTGTTTGTGAAACGGCCGGGTCACCTCCTCTCGCGGACGCAGGTTTTCCGGTAGCGCGTTCGCCACATCGGCCAGCGAGTATCCCGGGCGGCTCGCCACCACGAACTCACACTCGCGAAACAGGGCTTCCGCCTGGTGCCACTTGGCGATCTCGGCGAATGCGTCCATCCCAATCAGCAGGAACAATTTGTCGCTGGGCTTAAAAGCCTGCTTCAGCCGCCTTACCGTGTCGATTGTATAATTCGGCTTGTCGGGTCGCGGCTTTCCGCCGCTCCCATCCCCCTGCGGCGCTTCCAGAAGCGACAGCACGAATGCCTTTTCCTCGGCCGTAGCCAGAGCTAGCATGGCAAAGCGATGAAGGAAAGGGGAAAGTGGCTGTCGCTGCTTGTGCGGCGGGTGGTTCGCCGGTACAAAGTAAACGCGATGGAGTTTGTATTGCTCCATTGCCGCCCTGGCCAGAGCCAGGTGCCCGCGATGGACCGGATCAAACGTCCCGCCAAATAGCCCGATGTTCATGCTGCGATATTCACGCTGTGGTACTGATGACAACAGTGAGTCCCGGCTAGTCTCCGGATTTGCGGGCTCCGATGCAAGCCCTAACTGCGCCCGTTGTCCCTACGGCCATTGTCCGGAAGGCCAACGAACCAAGTCTGTCAACGGCTCGCCTTGTTCGGGAAAACGAAATGAACTCCTGTAACTAACCATGTTTCTCTTTTTGGTACTAGCATTGGTGACATGCGAGTAACCCTCCCCCTACTTCGCATTCCGCCGGCGCGTGCTCCCATCCTGCGCTACGGCGTCGCTGTGCTCAGCACGGCGCTAGCGCTGATCCCTACGATTCTGTTGGCCGACGTTTCCGAGAGTCGTCTCGCCCTGTTCGGCGTGGCCGTCATGGTAAGCGCCTGGTATGGAGGCTGGAAGCCCGGGGTCGTCGCCACCGCGTTCGCCCTCACCGTCAGTGCCTACTTCTCGCTCGCCGGAGAGCACACTCCGGCTCAGTTACAGACCGCCATCATTCGCCTGTCGCTTTTCTTTTTTATCGCAATGGCGATCTGCTGGCTCAACGCCGCTCTGCGCTCCGTACAAGAGAACCTCCGCCGTTCAGAGTTGAACTTCCGTTCGCTGGTCACCAACGCTCCCTATGGCATCTGCCGGTGTGACGCCACGGGCAAAATTCTGGATGCGAACCCCGCGTTCCTCGAACTGCTTGGCTACTCGTCCACCACCGAGTTGCTCGGTCAGCATATTTATGACCTCTACGGCGATACCGAACAGTGGTTCTTTCTCGCCGACTCCCTTCGCTCCTCCGAGCCGTTCAAGGGACTGACCGCGGAATGGAAACGCAAAGACGGCTCGCCCACAGGAGTTCGCGTCTCTGGCCGCTCAGTGACGAATGGCCGCGACGGTGGCATCGTATTCGAGCTCTTTGCCGAGGACATCACCGAGCGCCGCGCCCTCGAACAACAACTTCGCCAGTCTCAGAAAATGGAAGCCGTGGGCCGCTTGGCCGGAGGCATCGCGCACGACTTCAACAACCTCCTGATGGTGATCTCCGGCTATTCGGAATTCCTCCTCGAACGCCTTGGTTCCGAGCCGGAACTGCGCACTCCTGCCCAGGAGATCGCCGGCGCCGCCGAGCGCGCCTCCTCCCTTACCCGCCAGCTTCTCGCCTTCAGCCGTAAGCAGATGCTCGCCCCAAAGTTGGTCAACCTGAACAGCGTCGTCACCGAGAACCTCAAAATGCTGACCCGCATGATCGGTGAAGACATCGACCTCGTCATGGTTCCTACCGAGAATCTTTGGCCCGTGCGCGCGGACTCCGGCCAGATCGAGCAAGTCATCATGAATCTTGCCGTCAATGCCCGGGACGCCATGCCTTCAGGCGGAAAGCTCACCATCGAGACCTCGAACGTCACCCTCGACGAGGACTACGCCCGTTATCACGCCCCGCTTCGACCCGGAGACTACGTGATGATCGCCATCAGCGATACCGGCATCGGTATGGACTCGGACACCCAGTCCCATATTTTTGAACCCTTCTTCACCACCAAGGGACCGAAGGGCACCGGTCTTGGACTCTCGACGGTGTACGGCATCATCAAGCAGAGTGGCGGCTACATCTGGGTGTACAGCGAGGTCGGGAAGGGAACCACGTTCAAAATCTACTTGCCGCGTGTCGCGTCAACCGGCGAGACGGCCGTCGTACAGTCCGCCGCCAATCGCGAAGTACGGGCGGTAGAACCGGGCACAGAAACTATTTTGGTAGTGGAAGACGAGGCCAACCTGCGCTACCTCGCCCGCCAGTACCTCGAAAAGCAGGGTTATAAAGTGATCGAAGCGGCCGACGGCGCCGTCGCCATGCAAATTGCCGTGGCGCACGAAGGCGTGATCCATCTGCTCCTGACCGACGTCATCATGCCTGGCATGAACGGCCGTGAACTGGCCCAGCGCATCTCTGAAATTCGCCCCAACGTGAAAGTCCTGTACATGTCCGGCTACACGGAAAACGTTGTCGGACACAACGGCACGCTGGAAGCGGGCGTCCGCCTGCTCCAGAAGCCCTTCAACCTTCGCGACCTTAAGAACATAGTGCGCGAAGTGCTCGATACCAGCCTAACTCCCCCGGAGGTTGCGATGTCCATGCAGTCTGTCTCACCACGCCAGGGCGTGCGGGCACGAGAAGTCCCCGCCACGCGCGCACAACGATTCCAACTTCACTTGCCATTGCGTTATCGCCGAGTCGGCGAGAGCAATTGGCGCGAAGGCACGACGGAAAATATCAGCCGTTCCGGCATGCTCTTCAAAACCGATGAAGTCCTGCAGCCCAGTTCCCAACTGGAAATCAATCTAGTCCTCCCCGCTGAAATCGCCGGCCTCTCCGCCACCGAAGTCGTATGCCGCGGAGAAGTGGTGCGTTCAATCGCGCCTCAGGGGGGAACAGTGAGCCCCGCGCTCGCCGCGCGAATTCTCCAGTATCACTTCCAGCACGGCCCGCTTCCCAGAGCGTGAGTGATAATCGGTTTTGTGGTGGCAAAAAGCAGACCAAAGGCGGCCAAAGGCCGCCTTTCTCGCGTCAACAGAATAATCAATTCGCTTTTGAGGGGCGGCCGGCGACGCTAGCCGATGCCACTGAGCAGGGGAACGTACCGATCTGCCATAATTCTCAGGAACGTACCGCCGTGAAGCTCTGATTCCACCATGGATCTACTACGAACCGTTGCGCCCCGAGCCACGTGAGGGAATGTGATGAAGCTATGTGCTGTCGCCGTGATCCTTAGCATTTTTCTGCCCGCCTACTGCTTCACGCAGCAAGTCGAAAATGAAATCGTCATCAATGTGGAGGAACCTGCGACGACGGCGCCCGCCGCATCCGTTCCCGAATATTTGAATGGATACCACTCATCGATCAACGGACAGACCATCGAATACCACTCCTCCCATCCAGATGCGGACTCGGCGTTGCTCGTCCGAGGGCAAACGATCGCCCCTTCCATCTCGTGGGAAACCGATCCTCTGCCGGAGGCCTCGGGCGACTACCTCCAATTCATCTGGCTGGCGGGAATTGAATGCGCAGGATTCGCAGCGGAAAAAGACATCCATGCATTCGACTTCTTGATCGATGGCCAACACTGGTTCACGTTCAAGAACGCGAAGGACTCAACCGCCGGCAATTGGAGGGTCTCCGGCAAGGACGGAGCCGAGCTATCCTTTGCTGCGCTCATGACCGACAAAGCCGGCGACCTGTTCGGTCACATGACGCTAAAGCTTCCGGCGAAAGCGTTCGCGCCCCGCAAGCCATTGACGCTCGAAGTACACGGCGACAATTCGGGGAGCCCTGACTGGTACATGACGTTTCAACACCGCTTTAACTTTACTCCGCAATTGCGCGCAGAGCCTGCGCTGGTAAAGGATGGCGGCCGGACTCTGCAAGTGCTGCGGCTCAGCCTCGACAATTTGGTGGGCGGCCGCACGATTGAAGTACACACTCCGAATCACGAGCCGATCCGCGCCGATCTCAAGATCGGCGCGAATGTTCTGCGCCTGCCCATCCCGGCGGTGACATCGGCAACCACCTGGCCACTCGTGTTCAAGCGAAACGACATGCTCGTGGAAACGCGCTCGGTTGCCATCGTGCCCGTCCAAAAAAGGGATTTCTACCTGCTCTCGTATTCTCACAACGACATCGGCTACACGGATCTGCAGCCCGACGTCGAACGAAAACAATGGAACAACCTTACTCAGGCCATGCAGCTGATCCACGGCACGCGAGACTACCCGCCAGATGCGCGCTACAAATGGAATTTGGAGACCATCTGGGCGCTGGAAAGCTTTCTGAAACAAGCATCTGCTGCCCAGCGTGACGAATTTTTTGCAGATGTGGGCGACGGCAGTATTGGACTCAGCGCTCTCTACGCCAACATGCTCACGGGCCTGGCCAATTCGGTGGAGATGAGCCACTTCTTCGATTTCGCGCGCCAACTGCGCGCCGAGCATCACATTCCCATGATGACGGCCGTGACCTCGGACGTGCCCGGCTTCAGTTGGGGGATCGTCTCGGCCCTGGCGCAGAGTGGCGTCAAATACTTTGCCACCGCGCCCAACTCCGGCGATCGCATCGGCTATACGTTGCAGGCCTGGGGCGACAAACCGTTTTATTGGACCTCACAATCTGGGAAGGAGAAGGTGTTGACCTGGATGGCCGGCGCCAGCTACTCCACCTTTCACGAGGGAACGCTTAGCCAACTCGGCGGCGACAAGATCATGAAGCTGGTGCGGAAGCTGGACGACGGTTCGTATCCATATGAAATGTTCCAGCTCCCTTATACGCTGGGCGACAATGGGCCGCCTGATCCCACACTCTCCGACTTCGTCCGGCAGTGGAACGATCGCTACGTGACGCCCCGCCTCATTCTGGCCACTCACGAGCAAATGTTTGAGGAGTTCGAAAAGCGCTACGGCTCAACTCTCCCCGTTGTGCAAGGAGATTTCACTCCTTACTGGGAAGACGGAGCCGCCTCCACCGCTGCGGAAACAGCGTTGAGTCGCGCCGCTGCTGATCGGCTGATCCAGGGTGAGGCCTTGTGGTCGATGCTTTCGCCAGCCTCCTATCCGGCAGCCGAATACGATTCCGCATGGCGCAACGTTGTGTTTTATGACGAGCACACATGGGGAGCCTACAACAGCACCGAGGCGCCGGACCTGCCGTTCGTAAAGGAGCAGTGGAAGTTCAAGCAGAAATTCGCGCTTGACGCAGACCGCGCGTCGCGCGAATTATTGGTCAAAGCGCTGCACTCGCCCGCTGAACCCGCCAAAAGCATCGACATCTACAATACGAATTCGTGGCCGCGCACGGACGTCATCTACCTTTCGTCAGAACTGAGTACGGCGGGCGATCGTGTCGTCGACCTCGAACGCCACCCCGTTCCTTCCCAACGCCTCTCAACCGGAGAACTGGCGGTGCTCGTCGAGAACATACCGCCATTTTCCGGCAGGCGATTGAGGGTAGAGAAAGGAGAAGCCTTCAGTCGAGGCGCAGCCAAGGCTCAACAAAACACGATAGAGAATGCCTTCATCGCCCTGTCCGTTAACCCGCAAACCGGCGCCGTCGACACCCTCAAGTGGAAGAAGAACGGGATGCAGTTGGTCGACGGGACCAAAGGCATCGGTCTGAATCAGTATTTCTACGTCGCCGGAACGGACCCCGAAAAAGCGCAGCGAGTTTCGAACGTTCATGTGCGAGTGAAAGAGCGGGGAAATCTTGTGGTCTCGCTCGTGATTGAAGCCGACGCGTCCGGAGCGAAGCACTATTCCAGTGAGATTCGCCTGGTCGAAGGAATCGACCGCGTGGACTTGATCACGAATATCGACAAGCTCGCGGTCCGCAAGCCGGAAGGCGTCCACATTGCATTTCCCTTCGCCGTGCCCGGAGGCCAGTTGCGTTACGACGTCGCCAACGCCATAGTGCGGCCCGAGGCCGATCAACTGGCGGGCGCCTGCAAGAATTTCTTTTCGGTCCAGAGTTGGGTAGATATCTCAAACAGCAATTACGGCGTAACCTGGGCGACAATGAATGCGCCACTGATAGAAATCGGCGGGATCAGGGCCGAGCAACCGTGGATAAAGTCGATCGAGCCCTCATCCTTGATCTACTCGTATGTCATGAACAACTACTGGCATACGAATTACAAAGCGGATCAAGAGGGCCCAGTAACGTTCAACTATTCCATTCGGCCCCATGCTGACTTCAACGGCAGCGATGCGGTGAAATTCGGTGTGGAACGAAGACAGCCCCTGATCGTCGCGGCAGCGAACGAATCCAAGGCGCCGCGCGATCCTTTGATGCTTCTTTCGCCGAGGGTGCTCGTTTCTTCGATCCAGCCGATTGCAGGTGGACAAAGCTGGCTGGTCTATCTCTACAACCCAACTAACAAAGCGCAGAGAGTTGGCCTGCAATGGAGCACACCCACACCCCAAGCAGTCCGATCCAGTAATGCGGCGGGAGAAGTCGGCAGTTCCGCTCAAAATCTCGAACTGGCCCCGCACGGCAGCGCCTACTTGCGCGTAGATCAAGGCGATCCACCGTAAACTACACTCTCCGCACTTCAATGCCTCGCTCGAGGAACGGCGCGATAGCCTTGTCGGTAGCCCGGGTGTCGGTAATAAGCAAGTGGACGTCGGAAATGGGACAGATCAGCGCCGGCGTCACCATCCCGATCTTGCTCGAATCCGCAACCACGATGGTCTGCTTGGCCTGCTGAATCATGGATCGAAACGTCAATCCTTCTTCCGGTTCGATCACCGTAATACCGCGGGCCAGGTCGATGCCACACACACTCACAAAAACTCTGTCCATGTAAATGTCGCTTAGCGACGCGATGGCGGCATGTCCGACCAGCGAAAACGAGCCCGCCCACTGCACAAAGCCTCCAGTGACGAAGGTCTTCAGACCCGGGCAATTGCTGAGTTCCATCGCGATATTAATGGCGTTGGTGATCACCCGAATATTGAGCCGGTTCCTGAGATTGCGCGCCACGTGCGTCGTCGTAGTACCGGCGGTAAAACCCACAGTCTCGTTCTCAAGAATGAGTTCAGCGGCGGCCATTCCGATCTTGCGCTTCTCTGCGGTACGATGCTGCTCGCGATTCTGAAACAGTGAATCGTAGCGGAAGGGTTCGTAAAGCAGCGGCTCGACCAGGGTCACTCCGCCGTGAGTTCGGCGAACCAGTCCTTTTGCTTCGAGCTTGGCCAGGTCACGGCGCACGCTCGCCGCCGAGGCGCCGAGGTCGGCAATCAACTCGTCGAGCGACAAGCTGCCCTTTTGGCGCAACTCCCTCAGGATTTGATCGGCGCGATTTGTTGTCTTCATCATCTCTTAGTGGGTTCGTCGTGCTCCGGAAACTTGCCCGAAATCCAAAGATCACCGCGCTTGCCAGAAGCTGAGACTATAAAGCAAGCGTCGACACGAGTGTGCACAATTAATTGCATACAGGGCAATATATTGATCGAATTGCTTGAATTCGATCAGTTTTTCTTGACAATCCTCTTGAAACGGTGCGATAAGGGATTCCCCGGAAAGGGAACCCTCCACCGTAAGGAGCCGTTATGCACCTCCCCCATCGTTTGCTCATCGCTGCTCTTCTGACCCCAATGCTGATGTCCACTGCCGTCCTGGCGCAGAGCACAAACCGACAGATTGGCACGCAATTCGAAGTGACGGCCGACCCGCTCGTGCCGCGTCCGCACGGACAGCCCTGCGTTGTGGCACTGTTCTCTAATTACACCTTCGCCTTCTTTTCCGACACGGCCAAGACTTTTCAATTCACTCCTCCCACCCATTGTTCCGGCCCTTGGAAGAAGATAGTCCTCGAAGCCGACTTCAGCGAAAACGGCGGAAGGCAATTCGACCGGACGGCAAGCATGTATCTCGGCAACGCCAACATCTATTTCGGAACCACGCCCGAACCCTTGCCGACTCTCACCAATACCTGGCATGTCGAGCGCGATGTAACCGACTACTCGGCGCTGATGAGCGTACCTCAGCAAGGCACGATGATTCTGCAAAACTGCACCACAGACTGTCCTTCGCCTTACAACACCCTTCTGACTGGAGTTTTCACGGTGAACGCGGATCTGGAGTTTTATCCCGCCGACGATCGCCGGCACGAGGAAGGCAGCAAACCTGCCGATGTCGTCCTTCCCCTGGTGCAGATCAACAGCGGCGGTGGCATCAACTTGCCCGCCAATTCGGCGAACGCTGTCCCGTTCTCCACTACCTTTACCCTGCCGACCAACATCGAGCGCGCCTACCTGGATGTGGTCTCGCAGAGCCAGTCGAACGACGAGCAGTGGTTCGCCTGTTTTCCGGACGACCTGGGAAGCATCAATGAAGTCTACGGGTGCGGTCACACCGACTTCCGCGAGACTGAAGTGACCATCGACGGCAAGCCCGCTGGAATTGCGCCCGTTTCCCCCTGGGTCTACACCGGCTTTCTTCCCGACCAATGGAGGCCGATGCCGGCGGCGCAGACTCTTGATTTTGTCCCCTATCGCGTAAACCTCACCCCCTTCGCCGGTCTGCTCAGCGACGGCAATCCGCATACCGTCTCCGTGAGTGTCTTCAACGACGATTTTTACTTCTCAATGACTGCATCGCTCCTGCTCTATCTCGATCATGGATCAACAAAGGTGTCGGGAGCGGTCACGAAGAATACGCTGACCAGTCCTGCGCCTGTTGTCACCGAGAACCTGCAAGGAACCTCGACCGTGACGGGGACGATCGGCGTCACCTCCAATCGCCAGTTCACGATTGCCGGATACGTCAAGACGTCTCATGGAAAAGTCACCACATCGGTTTCGCAGCGGCAGAATTTCTCCAGCACCCAGACCATCGATTTCGACACCGTGAACTTCACTGTCCTCAATCAGCAAACCTCGGTGCAGACCAGCGTATCGTCGAAAACCACGGTGTCGAGCCACGAAGGGACGGTGTCGACTATTGAAAATTTCAGTTTCCCCATCACGGTGAACTTCATCTACCCCGTCAGCGCTTCCCCCTTCGGATACAACGTGGCGACGACGCAGAAATACCACACCGACAGCGAGATCTGGTATGGCAGTTTCCCGGCCTACTTCAGTTCGCTGACGAACTCCGTGGCCGCGAGCGACGTGAGTCCGGCCTCGAGTTCGCAAAAGTACAGCTACTTCGACTCCGAAGGCCAGTTCTACAACTGCCGGATCGCCTCGGCGAACAACACACTGACGAAGGTGAGCGAAGGTTGCAACCCACACGAGCACTAGGCAACCGCTCCTTAAAAACCCCGCGCCCGGTCCCAGGATCGGGCGCTTTTTGTGAGGCGAAAGTCTTGTTTCCCACGCCGGAGGCTGCGACTGATCTAAGAGTTCAGCCGGAGTGCGAGTAGTTCTCGTTCCCAAACATTCTTGCCATATCACCGGCATTAGTGCCCAAACAAGCACGTATAGATCACTCCATATGATCGGTTTGTGCCAAAACGATCACTTTGTTCTTGACAACGGCCGCCCTACATCATTAGCGTCGCCTATTAACGACTGGTCTCTGGGGCTCGAATGCGGATTCGCCTGCTCGCCCGCGAATTGAAGCCCGAGCTACCGTCTCAAGATCGAAGAGGACATTATGACAACGAACTCACTCCGCTATCTCGTCGGATGCTGCCTGGCCGCCCTTCTCTGCCTATCGTCATCCGTGGTCGCACAAACCGTGACCGGCACCATCACCGGCCAAGTCACTGATCCCAGCGGTGCCGTGGTGGTGGGAGCAGCTGTGACTGCCGAGAACATCGCGACCGGAGTGAAAACGTTGGCTAAGACCAATGCTACCGGTGTGTATACGATCCGCTTCCTCCCAATCGGCACCTACACGGTGACCATCGAGGTGACGGGATTCTCAATCGAGAAGTTTCCCCCATTTGCGCTTGACATCAACCAAACGGCAAAGATCGACGCCACGCTAAAGATCGGTACCTCCAGCACCGTAGTGGTACAGGAGACGTTTCACCCCATCCTCGATACCGCCGACGCGACACTGGGAAATACCCTTTCGACGAATGAGATCGCAAACATCCCGCTGAATGGCCGGAACTTCTCCTCGCTCACGCTGTTCCAACCCGGTGCGATTGACACGGACCCGACTGGTTTGACGGGAAACAATGCCATCGAGCGGAATACCTTTAACAACGGAGTGGTAGCGATCAACGGCAACCGGGAACAAGGAAACAACTACTCGATTGAAGGCGCAGAAGACAACGAACCGCAGAACAATCTGATTGGCTATAATCCGGCGCCCGATGCGATCGCTGAAGTGCGCGTGGTTTCAGCCAATGCTAACGCCACCTACGGAAACGCCAGCGGCGGCGCCATTGTAACCATCCTGAAGTCTGGCACCAACCGCTTTCACGGCTCGGCCTACGACCTGCTTGAGAACCAGACGCTAGACGCCAATTCCTGGGCCAACGGATTGCACCAGCCTTTGCCCACCCCGAAGACCAAATACACGCAGGACATCTTCGGTGGGACGTTCGGCGGGCCTATCGTGCCCAATAAGCTGTTCTTCTTTGTCGACTATGAGGGAGTGCGCAGACACTTTGGTTCCCCCGCGGCCACAGCCAGCGTTCTTACCGCGGACATGCGCAACGGCGATTTTTCAGCCCTGCTGGACCCTAACCGGGCAAACCAATCCAGTCTCATACAACTGTACGACTCTCAGAACAACTTCGCCTCCTACCCGAATAACAAGGGCGTACCGATCGTGAATCCGGTGGCCAAGTTCCTCTTTGCCCATCCCGAACTCTATCCGCTGCCCAACACCTCACCTACGCCGCCTGGAAATGGACCGATTTCGAATAACTACACGGGCCCACAAAATGGCTTCGTCACCAACAATCAAGAGGACTTCAAGGTCGACTGGACGCCGGGCAACGTAAACAAAATCAGCGGCTTCTATTCTCAGGGCACGGGCAAGGACTTTAACACTGCGATCATCCCCGTGTTCTTTCCTGCGTTCAATAGCTACCCGACCAAGATTGCCGGCGCGAATTGGGTCCACACCTTCTCGCCTTCCATCATCAATGAAGCTCGTGTCGGCTTCACTCGCGTGCGCTGGAACAATGGAATCCCCACCGATCCGTCTGGCCTGTTCGGTCTCAGCGGCGATTCAAAAGTCGGAATACCATTTGGCACGCAACTCTTTCCCGGCTTCTCCGGGCAGAGCATCAGCGGCGCCAGTGGCGTCGGCGCCAATGCCAATGTGCAGATTTTTACTGATAACACATTCAATTATTACGACAATCTCACCTGGCAGCATGCACGACACTTATTCACCATCGGGGGGCAGGCGACCCGCTATCAGCAAAACTATGTCAACGCCGGCAATGTCGGCTTCCTCGGAACGTTTAGCTACAGCGGCGCCTACACTTCGAATTTGAATGCTTCCAATGGGCCGGGCTACGGTCCGGCCGACTTTGTGCTTGATCGGGTTTCCAACGATCAGCTCGCATCTCCCACAGGTTGGGTGGGCAACCGGCAGTGGCGCATCGCGGGATACTTTCAAGACGATTTCAAAGTGACGCCGAAACTCACGCTCAACCTCGGGATTCGCTACGAATACGATCAGCCCTGGTATGAGCAGAACGACAAGACGGCCAATGTCCTCCCAGGAGGAATTGTGGAATATGCGGGACACGTGCCCACTGGTGCCGTGCCTGGATCGATCGTCTGCCCCACAAAAGCCTGCTACAACGGCAATTACAAGCAAATCATGCCGCGCTTGGGATTTGCCTGGAACTTAAAGCCGAAAACGGTCGTTCGCGGCGGCTACGGTGCAACCAGCTTCTTTGAGGGCTATTCGTTCAATCAGCGCCTGACCTCGAGTCCGCCTTTCTCTCTCGCGATCAACACCAACGCCCCCGGTCCTACAACGACTTCCGGAGGCACGCCCTTCACCGTGGAACAAGGCTTCGGCGGCCAGCAGTACGGCATCAACCCGAACTACAACCTTTACTCGCAATGGCCGCAAAACGTGCAGCCTGCCTACATTCATCAATACAACTTCACGGTTGAGCAGGCGATCAGCAATTCGTTGTCGCTCTCGGTCGGATATCACGGCCAGAACGGCTTTCATCTGGCCGACTACCGCGACGGTAATCAACTTACCATTGCCCAGGCCCCCGGAGTGGCGGCCATTCTCAACAGCCCGGGTGGCAGCTGCAGTTCGGCATTTCCTGCCTCGCTCCGTCCGCCCTACTATTCACTGCTGGGCGAGTGCTCGCCCCTTCTAACCACCGAATCCGAAGCCAGGATGAACTACAACGCCGCCCAGGTGACCCTGCGTCAGCGAAGCCATTACGGTCTGGAATACTCCCTCAACTACACGTGGCAAAAATCACTGACCGACTCCTCTGGCAACTATTCGGTGGCCAACACTAGCTGGAATGGATCGTCGTTTCAAGACGCTTACAACATAAAGGGCGACTGGGGTCCGTCCGCGCTGGACATTCGCCACAGTATGAACTTCGTGGGCGTTTACGACCTTCCCTTCGGTCGCGGCCGGACGTATGGCGGCAATGCCAATCGGTTCATGGACTCGGTGTTTGGAGGATGGAAGCTTGCGGCCTCCGCGCTCCTCTATACCGGATTTCCCGTTACCATCTTCGGCCCGGGCAACAACCAAACGTTCAACGCTTTTGGGTTTAATCGCGCAAATCAGTACCGCCCCTTGATCATTCGGAACCGGTCTCTCCAGCACTGGTGGGGAACCGATCCCTCAGCGACCCCATGCCTTACGGCGGGAGTCGATAACGGAATCTGCGCCTACGGCGAGGAAGGCTCGTTTCAGTTCGGCACGGCGCGAAATAGTACTGAGCGCGCCCCGGGCTACCGCCAGGTGGACACCTCTTTCTTCAAGGACTTTCATGTGTGGGGTGAACAACACGTGCTCGGCTTCCGTGCTGACTTTTTCAATATTTTCAACATCGCCAGCTATGGAAATCCCGACAACGGCATCACCGATGGTGGCTACGGTGTGATCAACTCGACCCGCTCCAACTCGCGTCAGATCCAGCTCAGCTTGCATTATGCTTTCTAGCCCCATCCTTCCGGAGTCTGACGCAACGCCTCCTTGCGGCAGACTCCGGAGCCTCCGGGGCCGGTCGGGAACAGTCACCGCGCTCCCGCAACCAGGAAGGGATCATCGGCTCGCAATGTTCGGGTGCGCTTATCTCAGAACGTAAATCACAAATGACCGAACAGGTCCTCATTGAAGTCTGCGTCGACTCGGTCGCATCCGCCGTGGCGGCGCAGCGGGGCGGAGCCGCACGCATTGAGCTATGCAGCGATTTGCTCGAGGGCGGCGTCACCCCCAGCGCGGGATTGATCGAAGGCGTTCGTGCGAACGTCTCGCTTGGCGTGCAGGTGATTGTTCGTCCCCGCGCCGGAGATTTCTGTTATGCCGACGAAGAATTCTCGGTCATGAGCCGGGACATCGAGGTCGCCAAGAATCTGGGCGCAGACGGCGTCGTGCTCGGCATTCTAAATGCCGAAGGCCGCGTGAATGTCGAGCGCAACCGCCAACTGGTCGATCAGGCGCGGCCGCTCAATGTCACGTTCCATCGCGCCTTTGACATGTCCGTTGACCTGTTTCGCGCACTGGAGGACGTCTGCGCCACCGGCGCCGACCGGCTTCTGACATCAGGCGGAGAGCAAAAGTGCTTGCAGGGCGCGGACACAGTCGCGCGACTGGCCAAAGCCGCGCGCGGCCGCATCACCATCATGGCAGGCGGCGGCATCGGTCTGCATGACGCCGCCGCCATTATCGAACGCACCGGGGTCAGCGAAATTCATGTGGGGTTGAGCAGCGCAGTCGCCAGCCCGATGCTCCACCGCAACCTGCGGCTGTCGATGGGTAAGGTCCCGGGTCGCGAATACGACCGCGCGCAGGTGCTCGAGGAGAGTGTTCGCAAACTGCAGGCCGCCATCTCGCTGGCGAAAACTTAAGCGGATCGCTCGGCGGCTTCTTTGACCAGGAAACCCATCTTGGGGTGCGTCGGCTCGAAATGAACCGGGATTCCGTACTCCGTGAGGCCTTCGGAGGTGACCGGACCGATCGAGGCCACCATGCAGCGCCCGAGCGAGGCAACCACGCCATCCCGCGCGTGGAGTTGTTCCGCCACTTGGATGAGGTGATGCACCTGCACCGCGGATGTGAACAAAACTACATCGACACGATCATTTTGCAAGGCTGCAATGGCGCTCTTCAGTGGAGCAAGGTCGTCGGGCAAAGCCCAGTCGTACACATGGACGGTAAGGGTCTCGGCTCCCCGCATCCGCAGACCCTCGACCAACTGCGGGCTCGGGATGCCATGTTCCTGCACGGCAACGGTTCGGCCTTTGAGAGGCACGTTGTTTCCGTCCAACAGTTGCAGGATCTCACGCCAGGTATTCGGCTCGGGCACGGTCCATGTGATGGGAACTCCGAGTTCCTTTAATGCTGCCACGGGCTTAGGCCCGCGAGCGAGGACCGAAATCCTGCTCAGGGCCTCGACGAATTGCTCCCGCGAGCAGAAAGGCTCGATGGTCCGCGAGAGTGCTCGTGTGCCAACTCCGGTCAAGAATATGACGAGGTCGATCTTGCCGCCGAGCAAGGCGCTGGCGAAACGGGAAACGTCGGCGCTTCTTTCTGCGGGGACTTCCTTGTTAGCCGGCGCGACCAGCGCCCGGCCGCCGTAGTTCTCGATCAGTTTGGCAATTTCCGGGGCTCGGCGGCTCTCGAACGCAAGCACCGTGCGGCCGCCAAAGCCGACTGCACTCTTCGCCTTTTCCTGGGGAATATTCCCTTCCATGCCAACGATCCTAGCATTTCAGGAGGCGATGCATTTTAGGAGGCAGCCGCGACTTCTTCCGCCGCTTCGAGCGGCGCAATCCGGCTGGCTGCACCCTGGCTCGACATTGAAGGCAGGCTCGCGTAAGTGGCGAACAAAGGGAGGCCGGTGAAGAGCACTCCCGCCACAATATTTCCCAGCGTCACCGGAATCTGATTCCACAGCCACCATTTCATGAACGGCACGGGCGCGCCTAGGAACATGCCACTGGGGATCAGGTACATATTGACGATGGAGTGCTCGTAACCGAGAGCAAAAAACGTGGTGATGGGGAGCCACATGGCGATCACCTTGCCGATGGTCGAGCGCGATGCCAGCGCCAGAATGCTGCCAAGAGTAACCATCCAGTTGCACAGCATGGCGCGCACCAAAGCCGTGGTCCAGCCACTCGCGCCCAGTGCCATGAATCCAAGGGTTTTCTTCTGGGCGGCCTGCCGGACGAGTTCGGCCAGCGCTCCTCCATCGGAGCGGCCGGAGTTGGTCAACGAGAGGTAGAACAGAGCCGCATACAGAACGCTTCCGATCAAATTGCCCGCGTAGACCAAGGCCCAGTTGCGCAGTAAGTCAGCCATCCGAACTCTGCCAGCCATTAGCCCTATGGGCAGGATGGCAAAATTGCCTGTCGCCAGTTCGAGCCCCAACAGCACAAGGATCACGAACCCGACGGGAAAGATCGCGGCACCGACCAGTGGCGGCAGGCCCTGGGCAACGGCCACAAATGCGAACGAGGTGGCGATGCCGAGCAGCGCGCCCGCGAGCGCTCCCCGAATCAGAAGATCCACTGTGCCAAGCTCGGACTTCTTTCTGGCGAGCTCGATAACATCGGCAACAAGTTCTCTTGGAGGAACGTAGTCCATCGGGCGATCTCCTTAATATTGAAATGAAGGATGAGTGGTCGTGATGCACCGCCTAGTCGATTCCGAAGTCCAGCGCCGCATTCGATCCATCATCATTCGTTCTCTGCGGCAGCTCGACCGAACTCTCTTCATCCGGAACGGAAATTCGCGTGTTGTCGTTGCGGCTATGGATGACCTGCGTCACAACGCTCACTAAGTTGTGGTCACAGGGAACAACCTCCAGAATCTGTTCTCCCGCAGCCGCGGCGGGCCCAGTGCGACCGTTCACATAAATTGCAACCGCTTCGACGAGTTCTCCGCCGATTTTGGTTTTCAGCCCTCGGAATCCAATATCGGCGGCCTGATGGTTCCCGCATCCAGCCGGGCATCCCGACCAGTGGAACGACAACGGCTCCCCGGTCATTCCCATGCGCTCCTCTAGTGCTCCGGCGAGCACCTCAGCATGGCGCTTGGTGTCGATCTGCGCCAGATTGCAGAAGTCGGTGCCGGTGCAGGCGACCACACTGCGTCGAAAAGGCGAGGGCGCGGGCGTAAATTCCTGAAGCAGCCCCTCATCCAGAAGCGAGTCGAGCCGGCCAGCAGGTACGTTGGGAATGATCGCGTTTTGCGACATCGTCAGACGGATTTCGCCGCTGCCATACTCGTCGGCCAGACGCGCCAATTCGTCCATCTGATCGGGGTCCAACCTTCCGACGGGAACGCGAATGCCCACCGCCAGCATTCCTGGGCGATTCTGCTGCATCACGCCCAAATGATCGCTATGGTGATAATCAGGCCGCACATCACGGCCCGCGGATTCAAGTTCGCGTCCCAGGCGCCGGGCCAGTTCTTCGCGTATCCGCGGCACACCCCACTCTTCAACTAGAAAGGCGAAGCGGCACTTGGAGCGTGCGTCCCGCGGACCATGATCGCGAAACAGACGGATCAGTTCCGCCGCCGCCGGGGCAGCAGCTTCCGGAGTAACGAAGACGTCGAGTTTCGACGCAATCGTGAACCCTCCCGAGCCCATTTTTCCTCCAACCAGCAGGTTGAAGCCGGCACGATCATTGCGCAACGCGGGAACCAGTGCGAGGTCCTGCGATTCCGCGGGCGTGCAATTTTCCAGGCACCCGGTCACGACCATGTTGAACTTGCGCGGCAGGTTGGTAAATTCAGGATTGCCCTCCGACCCAACGATCAGGCGATCCAGGGCAGCCACAGCGTGAGAAGCGTCGAACAACTCGTTGAGCGCGAGGCCGGCGAGCGCACAGCCGCAGATGTTGCGAACATTATCCATTCCGGTCTGCAGAGAATGGAGATCCACACCACGCAGCTCCTCAAAGATTTCCGGTACGCTCGACAAGGTAAAACCGCGCAACTGGATCTGCTGGCGCGTAGTGATGTCGACCACGCAATTTCCCAGGCGGCGCGAGAGATCAGCGATGCCGCGGAATTGCCGCGCCGTTCCAAAGCCATTAGGCATGCGAATCCGCATCATGAAGCGGCCTGGCGTAGGCTTGCGCAAAAACACTCCCAACCACTTGAGCAAGTCTTTTTCGGCAGGAGTCAGGGCTTCGTGGCCGCGCGCGATAATCTCGTGCAGTTCGTCGCGAATCCGCAATCCGTCCCCACACTTGGAAGCTTTGTAGCCTTCGACCGCATTGCTGCCTGGCTGCACACGATCCCCTCGGGAGACATATCTCGAATGAGTGCAAGGTAGCGGACCAGGCGCAAAACGGGAAATCGAAAGTATCTATGCGAAGGATCGGCGAATCAGTCATTCACTGCGACGATTGAAAAATAAGGCGGTTTCGTCTACGAAGATGCCCTCAAGAACAGATTTTCTCATCGCAGGCATGAATACTTTGCATCAAGCTATCTGGCTGTTTGGATTAACCGAATCGTCCGGCCACGGACCGATGGTACTAGCGGAAATTCAGGACGTGCTTGTCCGTGCCATCATTCCCATGTACCACCACGATGGATGTCTACGATCGCATGGTCAACGTGAAACGAGTGCGGCCAGTTCAGCGCAGGCCTTGCAGGATTTCGGTGGCAGCACGGTACCCGCTGGCAATCGCTCCGTGCACCGTGCCGTTGTGACCCGAAACGTCGGTGGCTTCGCCGGCAAAGAAGAGACTGTTTGCCAGGGGCGCGGCAAGAGTTCGCTGGGCCCCATCAGCTCCGACTTTCCCATAACTATAGGCGCCTCGTGAAAACGGGTCGTTCTGCCAGTCGTGGAAATAGGCGGCCTCGAACTCGTTTTCCAGTTGATGAGTGCTGATCTGGAGTTGTTCGGCAAGCGTCTTCAGGCTGCGATCCACGACAAATGAGCGGCTGCGTCCTGACAGCCGCTCGGCGGAACGAAAGGGGGCCCAGCCGGTAATGATCGGCAGCCGCTCGGGCAGACTGGTCCACCACGTCGGAAACCATTCGTCCTGCGAGAACAAAAAGCTCATGTCCGAAAGGGTCTTCGCCGCATGGCCCGCTGGAGAGATGTTGTCCCAGAAGCGATGGCGAAAGCGGAGAACCACTCGGATGACCTTCCCCATCTCGAGTGAATTGAGGGCTGCCACCTTGTGCGGGGGCAGCGCGGGGGCAAACTCGATGGCGCCGATTTGTCCCACGGGAGTTTTCAGTACTTCCAGTGGCAACGTGACGAGTACTCGGGCAGCTGAGAAGGTTGAGGTGCCGCGGCCGTCGTGCGCAGTTACCTCAACGTGATCTCGTTCCCACTGGATGCGATCGACCACATTGCCGGTGCGCAAGGCTACTTCAGCGTCCGCCAGACGTCGCCGGAAAATCTCGACCAGATCTTCGTATCCATTCAGCGGCCGAAAGGCTCGCTCTCCGTCGATACGTTCTTCCGCTTGCATCTCTTCAACCAGCCAGTGCACGCCTACCAGGCTGGGGTCCGCGGCATTGAAACCGGTGACGTAAGCCAGTGCCCGTTCCTTTGCTTTCTGATCGAAACCTTTCGCCGGATTCGCACAGCAGTGTTCCAAAAATTCGAGGAACGATTCGTCGGGAGCACGGTCGTCCATCTCGCCGAGAATTTCGTCGACCTGGTCGAAGAAACTGCAAGGCGCCAGTCGTCCGGCTGTAAGGCACCAACTGTCGCCGACGATCTCATTAATTGGGACATTGGCCTGGCGGAAGAGATCCCACAATTCGCACGGGCGGCCGTGAATGAACTCAGCACCCAACTCGATTGGGGCATCAAAGGCGGGATCGCGCTGGGTGAAAATCCGGCCGCCGATGCGGTCGCGCGCTTCCAGGGTCAAGACCGACAGGCCCGAATGCCCCAGTAAGCCAGCAGCCGCCAGGCCAGCGGCGCCGGCCCCAATCACTATCACATCTGGATCGCGGACCATAGATGTGCCCGGGCCTGAGCAGCGCGCGTTCACGGCTCACCTGCGTGTCGTGATCGCAAGCGATGCGGCAGGGACTGGAGCCAACCAAATAAAATGCTATGCGGCCTTCTTCTTCGGGACCCTTGCCCCTTTTTTGCGCGCCTCAGAGAGGCCGATCGCGATCGCCTGCTTGCGGCTGGTCACTGTGCCTCCCTTGCCACCTCGACCTGAGCGAAGGGTACCATGCTTTTTGCGACGCATGGCGCTGGCCACTGTCTTTCCTGCACCCTCGCTGTATCTCCGGCTACCGGATTTTTTCTTGCCTGCCATGGTATTCGCCTCGTTTCGAGTTTTGATCTCTAGCCACTTCTCCTTGAGATTTGCGCCCTCAAGCCGAGTGTCTGATGACTCGATCTATGGAGAAGGTTGCCATGTGAGACTTACGGCACGGGCGGCATTTCGCGATCGAACTGCAGGCGCCACACAAATTGAGCGGGGGAGTGCGTCCTACCGCCGCACTTACCGCACCCATTATGATGCCGCTCCGTTTTTGCATCCTACCCCTAGCCAGAGCCTCGGCATCAAAGGCTCGTGACTTGGGCTGGTCTGAAGCGGGCTTTGGCGGCTGCCTATAATGACGTCTTGAATCATCACACGCTGCAGGTCGCCGCGGCGCTTTCTTATTACTTCATTTTGGCGGTGTTCCCCGGGCTGATCTTCCTTTCAGCAGTTATGGGTTCAATCCCCTTGCCAGACCTATTCGGACGGGTCCTCGATCTCATGTCGCGCCTTCTGCCTGCCCAAACCATGGACCTGGTGCGTACGGTATTACTCGAAGTGCTTTCTTCAAATCGCAAAATCTGGCTCTCGGTTGGCATGCTGGGGATCATCTGGGTGGTCTCCGCGGCTTTCGACGCCACCATCGAAGCGCTCGACATTGCTTATGACGTCAAGGACTCTCGCCCGTTGTGGAAGACCCGCCTGCTCGCGATCGGTCTGGGAGCAATTTGCGGAGGCCTGTTGATGGCGGCGCTCGCCATCATGATCGTCGGACCACGCTTCGCGGCGTGGCTCGACAATCGAGTTCCCGTCTCGCATTTATTTGTTGTGTTGTGGCCGCTGGTGCACTGGGTAGTTGCGATCAGCTTCACAATCCTGGCCGTAGAGGCGGTCTATTTTCTTGCTCCTGATGTAAAGCAACGGTTTTTGGCGACCCTACCCGGAGCGATTCTGGCAGTGACCTGCTGGCTTGGGCTATCGTACCTGCTGGGCGTCTATTTCAGGCACTTTGCCGACTACAACCGGATGTACGGGACGTTGGGCGGCTTTGTCGCATTCATGACATGGCTCTATTGGAATTTGTTTGTTCTGCTGGTGGGTGCGGATCTGAACGCGGAACTGGCGAAAGAGAGTGGTCGAGGGCAGATCCTTCCCAAGTCGCAGTCTGCATCGGAAGATACACTTAACCGCGCCGCCTGAACGACTCTGTGCGGAGCGCACACTGCGTCTCAGAATCTTGTATGGTAACGCCCGTCAACCGATACTCCTCCCAACTGGTCGCGAGACATGCTGACCGACCACCGCTTGTTGATCTGGTACTCACCTTGGACCATCTCGTTACCTGGTTGCGAAACGTCGGTTGAAAACGTAAAGAGGAAGTTCTTGGTCACGCGCTGCTGCAGGGCAATGCGCGCGGATGGATTCTGACTATTGCCGCCGATGAGCGGGTCGATCTGCAAGCTGGAGACGCCTGCGAGTTTTTGCACGCCACTGCTGATCCCGCCTCCGATCGCACTCTGTGCTCCCGATGCCAGCATGGAATCCGTGCTCTGGCCGCTACTTGCCGCAGCCGACTCGGAAGTTGTCTTGCCGAAAGCGATCAGATTGATAATGTCGGCCGTGGCCAGCGGAGGATCGGAGGAGTAAGAGGTAGTCAGCCGATCTAAAGGTCCGCGCAATGTGATCGTGAGATCGTATTGTTGTACTTTGGCCGTTACAGAAACGTTCAAGTTCGGGTTGGTCTGATTCGGATCCTCGAAGGTAATAATGCCGCGCTGCAGTTGATAGCGAACGTTGCGGTAAAAGAGTTCTCCGGCATTCACATCGGTACGCCCGGTGATCACCGGATTTGCGGCGGTGCCACTCACACGCAAATTCACCCGCCCTTCCACGGTGACCTGCGAACTGGTAGCGCTGAGATTTTCTTTGGATTGCACTCCTATCGCGAGGCTTACAGTATCGGCAAAGCCCGGCTGCGATGGTGTGTTCGCGTTGCCGCCGAATTGATCGCTGAACTTGGCAAGATCAAAGTCGGGTGTGAACGAAAGCGTGTCGATCAGCACCCGTCCGTTCAATGATGACGCCTGAAGATTTCCCGTGAGCGCGAGATCGCTATCCAGCACGGTTCTCAAACCCTCCGGGTAACGCAAGCGCACCGATTTCCCTTGCACTGCGAGATTGAATTGCAGGTTTGGGCGATAGACGACAGAGCCCCCAACCGAGAGCTGGCCACCACCCACTTGTCCGCTCATGTTGGACACTTGAATTCGGTCGTTGCTTACATCGAGGGTGCCATTGAGTTTGTCGACTCCCAGAGGAGCATCCGGAGTAATCAGCGCGATGTTCTGCAGATGAACTTGACCTTGGACCAACGGGGCCTGCGGAGTTCCGGAAGCGTGAACGTCGAGGACAACTGTCCCCGAGCTTTGCAGATCCGGAGAAAATATGCGAAGGATGTTGACGTCGACCGATCCTTGTGCGGAAAGAGTTGCCGCCGCATTGCCGGCGAATGGAATGCTGCCTTGCACCTGAAGAGAGGTTCCCGTGCCACGAATCTCCGCCGGTTGGATCGTCAGAGTGGAGCCCACATAGTCGGCTCGAATGGGTCCGGCGGCGCCGACCTGAAGCTGCTGATAACTGGCGTTGAGGGTAGGGACAGTAAGATGAGCCTCAAGGCGCGTCTTGTCTTTCAATGGTCCTTTAATTGTGGCGTGCAATTCTGTCTGTCCCGTAAAGCCCTCGGGAACACTGTTCGACACGCTCGCGAACAAGACGTCGAGTGGAATCGTTCCAGTATCGATGGATGCATCGATGGGGTAGTCGCCGGTGAGGTCGACCTGCCCGCGGGCGCGCACCGAGGTCTGCGCCACCTGCGAGTCGAGAGTCAGATTCGCTCGCTTGTTCGCAATTCTGACCTCAGCTTTCAGACCGGCGATCGATTTGTCTCGCATTTCGAGTTTGGGCAACTCCAGAACCGCACTGAACTGTGGATCGTCAAGTGTCCCTTCGCCGCTGGCCTTGGCGGAAAGCGTTCCATTCACAGCGATATTCTTTGCCTGCAAAGCATGCACCTTCTGCAGGACGAAGGACGGCGCCTCGAACTGGACTTTGTATGCCTTGTTTTTAGGGGTGAAGGTCAGCGTGGAACTTGCAGATCCCGCAGGCATCGCGACGTTAAGGGTCGAAACAATCGATCCGTTGGCGGCGCGGACGTTGAGGGACAGAGTTTGGATAGGTTCGTCGTAGGCTCGCGCGTTTGCGACGGTGAATGATCCCGACCCAGTGGGATCAAGTTGTGATCCATTCACCGACAGGTTGGCTGACAAGTCTCCGCTGACTGGATAGTGGAGGTTGGCCAGATGCTGGAGATCGGTAACCGACATCTGCTCCATCGCAAGATTGGCATGGATTGAATCGCTCGGAAGATATGACCAGTTGCGTAACGCGACGGTGGCATCGAACGAAGCGCGACCTCGCTTCGCATTCACCAGGACTCCCTTCGACACGCGGAGTTGCGACGGATTCGCGTCGAGCGAAAGTTCCGCGCTCCTCCACTCACTGCCCTGCACGTGAAGATTCTGCGCGCTGAGTTGTCCCGAGACTTGGGGCTTCTGCACGGTTCCATGAACCGTAGCACTCAGCGTGGCGGTGCCTGAGACTAGGGGAGCAGTCGACTCGTTCGAGCTGAAGGCAGCAGCGAGTGCTGCCAGTTGATGCAGATCGTCCGCTTGGCCGTGAATCTGTAAATTCGAGTGCTTGCTGACCTGCCCGTCGGCAGTAAGTGTCGTGGAGGGAATTCGCAGGCTCGTCTGCCGAACCGTGAGCACGTTACTGGCGCCGTCATAAATGACGTGAACTGAACCATTCACTGGAATGTTCGCGGTGGAAGCTCGGTCGGTGCTTCTCGCGGCCGCCGTGACTGTCAAGTCGGAGCGCGCGCGAAGGTTGCTGAAGCTGCCAATCCAGGACAGATCGCTGGTTCCATCCACGTTTCCCGATACGACGACAGCTTGTGGAGTGGCTTGTCCGCGCATGGCGTGTTGTACCGCCTGGAGCGAAATGCTACGCATCGTCGTGCGCACGCTGGACGACGGTGTCGTGTCCAGATTTTTCATGTCGACGTCGGCGTTGATTCGCCCGCCCAGCGCCTCGGCCTCGACACCACGAGCGCGCAACGAACCGTTGGCAAGATCGTAAGTCCCCTTTAACTTGCGGATTTCGGCGTTACTCCCTGCTGAAGCGACCAATAAACCATCGCTTCCCACCTGGCCGCTGATTGCAAGGCTTTGCAAAAACGATAGGCCCGTCGCGTTTTTGTAGTGCATCTTGCCGCTCAGAGAAATGTCACCGGCAGCCTTTGCGCTCGACGACATCGCGGCAAAATCCTGCGTGTGGATGCGGATGTCATAATCTCCCGCGACCACAGGATTGGAGTAGTTCGTAACGCCGGCACGCAAAATCGCCGTCGACGAAGCGACCTTCACGACCGCCGATTCGAGAGAAAAGAGAGACGGGGTTGCATTGAACTTCGCGCTGAAACTGTGCGGCATCGCCGCGTATTCGAGATAACGCAAGACTCCTTTGTCATACGAAATGGCGCCGCTGTAACGATTCCCGACCGGATCGAAGCGGACGTCGGTTCGCAGATCATAAAGATCGGCATCTACGGGAGTCTTTTTATCGTTGTAGTCGACCTCCCCGTTCTGGAGCCCGAGATGGCCAATAGCGAGGTCGAAGATATTCGTGTGTCCGCTGGATTGGCTTGGCGGAGCTTGCGGGATGTTGTTTTTGCCTTGGCGATCAACCTGGAGATGTACGACTGGATGACGAATCACAATTTCATTCAGATTAATTTGCCGCCGAAACACCGATTTGATCTTCAGTCCGACCGTCAGTTCGTCCACTTGGAGCAGAGGTGGAGCGCCGGCCGCCTCCGATCCGTGCACGACAATCCCATAGAGATGCGCTGTGAGCTTTGAAAGGCTGAAGTCGAGTCTGCTGATTTGGGTTCGGCCACCCATAGCCTGGTCCGCTTGCTCAGAGATTTTGCGAAGCGCAAACTGCTGGAAGCCGTTGCTCCGGAGATAGAGGTACCCGCCCGCAACGGCAATTATCACAAGAAGGATGAGCCCCAAAAAAATCCAACCGATGGTTCGTTTCCACTGCATGAATGCTCCTAGAAGGCCTGGCCCAGTGTGATGTAGTACTGCGTCGACTTAATGCCCGGTATCGGGTTCACATTTTTACCGAAATCGATTCGAACGGGACCGATGGGCGTTGCATATCGCAAACCAATTCCGATCGTATTCGTGTAGTTGTCGGCGAAGTTGCGCAGATTGATCGCGCTGTATACGTTTCCGCCATCGTAGAAAACGACGCCTCCCAGCGCCTTCATGATTCCGAGGGGGAATCGGACTTCCGAATTAAGGATGAACAACTCCCGCCCGCCGACCGGAACAGTCACGTTGACACAGGAGCTCTGTCCTTGCAATACATTGCAAAACGGAACCAGGCGCTGCGGGCCTGCCTGGTCGATGGGGAACCCTCGCAGCGACGTCCCTCCACCGGAGAAGTACAGTTGGCTGGTCGGCACGAAGCTGCCGGAGAACGATTTTGCGAATCCCAACCGGATGCTATTGGCGAACACGACGGAGTGAACCGGTTTGTAGTATGCGTACTGGCCAAACAGCTTCGCGAAGTTCGCGCTCGATCCCAAGGCGGTCGGCGTCACTCCAAAGTTGAGTGTTCCAAATACGCCGCGATGGGCGTCGAGTGGCTTGTCTCGCGTGTCGCGAAGTAGCGCAGCGGAAAAAGTAGACAAGCGCACGTTGCGGTCTTGCCCCAGTACGAGGTCGGGAACCAGCAGGTGCGAGAGCAGCGTCTTATTAAAGTCGTAGCGAATCTGCAGGCGAGTGTTGTATTTGCGACTGATGAGACGCTCCACCTGAAAAGCAACGTCGCCCAGGCCCGCCGCAAACAAGGGGTTCTCGGTCGTGCGCTCAATCGAAAAACTAGTCAATGAACTCCATTGCGATCCGATGAAGTGAGGCTGAGCGTAGCTGGTCAGGAACCGCTGGTCGAGGCGGGACAGCAAAATCGCAGCACTGGCGGTTTCGCCGAGTCCACGCATGTTGCGGCGATTGAACTCGATCGAGCCCCGTGGACTGGCAAAAGTCGATTGACTCGGCGCGATTTGATTGCTGCCCAATTGCACCGGCGGCAAGCCCGGGACTGCCACGGAACCAGATGGGATGTTGCCGCCCCGATGAGAAACTTCAAAACCGAATCCGTAAGTAATCTCGTTGCGCTTGGTTTCGTGTACCTTTACGAGCGCGGCCTCCTCGGTCTGATCGGTAATTGGCTTTCGCGGACCGACGCTCGACCAGTCGAAAATGTTCAAGTCGTAAAGGCGGCTTTCGGCCTCGAGCAATTGCCCGCGCTTCATGGGAGCTTCGCTGGGAAGCTGCGCGGTCTTTCGAAGAAGCTTCATTTGGGTTCGGCCCTGCCCCAGATAAATCACTTCACCGAGGCGAACCAGTTGGTGCTCGCTTACGGCGTAAAGAACGTTCACCCGGCGGGGATCACCTGTGCGCTGGATGCTCGCTTTTACTTCAACGTTGAGATAACCGCGATTCAGGTAGTTAGCGGAAATGCGGTTGCGATCTTCCGTCAGCCGCCGGGGTGACATGGGTTTACCAGGCTGTAGCTGGAAGCCGATCGGAGCCGTAAGTTGATTCTCGAGAACATTGTGGTTGCCCGTTACCTCGACGTTGTTAACCAGAGTCTGAGGACCTTCTTCGATGTGGAAGGCAACCTCGACCTTGGCCTCGTGGTCGATGGTCTGCGATGTAATCTTGGCGTCTTCAAAGCCGCGATCGTGATACAGAGCTTCCAGGTTGGCAACGCTTTGCTTCAGCAGCTTTTGACTGACGCTACCATGCGACCAGATGTGAGCCTTCTTGACCACGACCTGCGCCAGCAAGTCTTTGTCGGCAATCTCGTGATTTCCTCGGAAGAGGATGCCATCGACTTTGTGCTTCTTCCCTTTGTCGATCTCATAGACCAGCAGTATCTGGTCGGGCTGCTGCTGAAAGTTTGTTTTTACCCGTACGTCGAAGTAACCCTTCTTCTGAAAGTAATCGGTCAGGTTGCGCTGGCCTTCCTCTACGAGATCGCGATCGATCGCTCCTTCGGAGTAGATAGGAATCAACTTCTTCATCTCACGGCCGGCCATCAACGGCAGCAGGGTGAGGCGCGCGCCAGTGGTTCGCACGTCCACGACCGGACCGAGTTCCACCTTGAACGAAACGTCGACCCGATTGCTGTCCGAGTGATACTGCGGCGGCAGTTCCTGTACTTTGTTGGCCAGGCGGCGTTGCGAAGAGAGCGTTCGCCGGATCTGCGTAGTGGCGGCCCTGATCCGGTCTGGTGAATACGGCTTGCCACGCTTCAGCAGCCCGCCCGTAAAGCGCGCGCGCAGCGACCGAATGGAATGCCGCAGACGTGCGTCCTCGCTGGATTCGAGGCCTTCAAATGTTACCGCGCCAATGCGTGCTTGCTTGCCCGGATCCACGGAGAACGTAACATTGACGAGTTCATAGGCGTCCTCAATCTCCGATGCGGTCTGCACGCTCGCTTGAAAGTACCCGTTGCGCTGCAAGAACTCCCGTAAGGACTGTTCGGCAACTGGCAGTCGCGCCTTGTCGAATGGATCTTCGTCGAGAAGGTCGACGACCTGTAACAGCCGCGTGTAGGAGAAGGTCTTGGTCAACCCTCGAAAGTTCACCATGCCCACGTAAAAGGCGGGCTCAAGCAGAAAGTTCAACCGTAGACCGGTGGGTGCAGGCACCACATTCACGCCTACGTTCGGGAACTGCCCCGTCTGCCGCAGAGCCGAAATGCTGGCTTCGACATCAGCCTGAGAGTACGGCTGTCCCGCCCTCTGTTTCACGAGTGGCCAAAGAGGTTCGACGTCGCGATGAGGATTCCCTATGAGGTCAATGGCGGCAACGTTCTGACCGTCGTAAATGGGTCGCGGCTCTTGCACAGTGAGCTGAGCCCAACTTGCGGAAACGAACAAAAGAAAAAAGAGTCCTGACAATCGCATAAAAACCGTAGATCAGTCTTTTCTCCGGCTGTGACGAGTTCGCCGGGCGATGTGTGATGCCGAAGACCCCGTGGAAGTTGTCCTTCGCTGAATGGAATGGAGGACGCCGGTGGGAAAGCCTGCGTTCGGGACCCGAGTTCCAGCGATTTGTACAGACTTGACGTCGATCTCCCTTAACGTCTGCTCCCCGTCGGGCGCCGAACCGTGGTCGGAGGTGCTCAATCGCGAAGAAGTATTGCCACCGCGCCAACCGTCTCCCAGCGCTAAGGCATCCGCCTCGCTTCGACCTCTCCGTCGGTCTGCGTGTAAAGGATCCCAGTGACCTTCCCGGATTTGTCGCGAACGAACCTCTCTACCCAACCGTCGTGTCGGGTGAAGAACGTGTCGTATTTGCCGGGAAGAATCTCGATGGGTTCCTCGCCCGGCCAGGTCTCCAGCAGTTTATCGCCCCTGCGAGCGACGGTAATCTCGCCTTTTACGCTGCCCTCATCGAGGAGGTGGTGCCCCACGTAATCGTCCAAATGAGCGATTGCGCTCGCAGAGGGCTGCCGGGTCCGGTTGGGTATCCCGGTTTCATGAAAAGAAACCAGCTTCCATTCGCCACCCTTGCACGTGAAAACCCGTGTCATTACAGATGTGCCACCGAAACTGATCCCTGCCTTCTTGTCGTAGTCGGTCCAGTGCTTCGAGAAATTCAGAATTGCAACACCGTTTATGAAAACCAGCCGAATATCCGCAGGCTCCTCATCGGTTTCGTTATGTATGTTGCCTTCTGGTTTCTTCATTTCGCGAAGAACGTCCTGCTTCCCCTTGCGCACGCCGCCATCGTCGGTGGAGATAAAGCTATCGTCGATTAGCTGATCGAGGGCGTCCGCATCGCGGCTGCGCGCGGCGGACCACAGCTTGTGTTCGACCTCGCGCACGGTTTGCTCTGTGGCGGAACACGTAGCCGGGGATTGGCTCTGCTGGCTGGGAGCATTCAGTGACGAAAACAAGATAACCAAGGCGAGGAGCGGTCGGGTCATGCGTCCTCCGTCGCAACAGTTTAATGCGGGAAGCGACCTCGGCGCCCTAAAAAGCAAAATGAGCCAACTGTCGTAAATAGGCATTTATCACCGATTGAGCTGTTTGCCCACCAGTCGCAGGCTCGGATAGCCCCCGGTCAACGCCCAATCCGGTCGGAATCCATCGACTCTACGCCGTTTATCGCGAGTTAGCTGAGCCCACTAAAAGATCGCACACCATATCGTGTTGAGCTCGCAGAAAGGTCTCGCCCGGCAGTCAATAGGTAGTTGTATCCGAATTCGCACCCAGTTGCGGCCCACTGACAAAATTAAAGACGCTCTGTCGTTAGCAAGATCCTGATAGCCTAGTACGACGAAAGGCTCGCAACGAGTGGGGATTACGAAGAAAACACATTCGCGACCGCTGTCGGTCCGTAGCGAAGGACTTATATGTCACGTGCTGAGGTAAACGCAAGAAGATCGACCATCACTCTTCACGTGGTTTCGAGCCTCGATGGCGTCATCGCCAAGAAGGACAATACTGTTTCGTGGCTGGACAGCTCTGGAGACGTCTACGAAAAGGGGGTTTCTGACGGCAATGCTGACGACGTCGTTACTTCCATCGACTGCTTTGTGCTCGGTTCTCGCACATACGAGCATGCGCTCCAACTGGGCTGGCCCTATGGCGACACCCCGACCGTTGTGATCACAACCAGAGAGCTGCCCTCCACGAGGAAGAACGTTGAGTTCTATTCCGGTGATCTCAAGAAATTGGTCGATGAGATTCTCGCGCCACGATACGGAAACATTTGGCTCGTGGGCGGGGCGATGTTGTGCCAGAGTTTTCTCAGGCTCGATCTGGTGGATGAAATCAGATTGGCGATTGTGCCGGTCCTGTTGGGCGACGGGTTGCGCCTTTTTGACAACTCCGGTATCGAAAGGAGATGGCGTCTGAAGGACGTAATCGCTTACAAGGCGGGTGTTGTTGAGTTGTTGTATCGGAGCCAATCAACTCGCTCCCAGCCCTGAAGTTAAGCGTTAGGGAACATCATGTCGAAGAACGGTGGCATCATCGGGGTATCAGATCATGGCGGTTGGGCGGTGCTGGTGACGGTGGCGCGTGATGGGACGTTCCTCGACCGCCGCCGCGTAGAGCTTGTGGGCGAAGGCCTGCCGAAGATTCCGCACCACAGCGAATGCCAAGGGCTCCCGCTCGACGAGGCCGTGGAGTTAGTCGAGCGCGTTCGCGTGTCGGCCGAGAGGCACGCGGTGCTTGCCTTGGACGCTGTCACGATGGCCGTGCCGCATATCCTTGGTGTCGCCCTTCGCAAGTGCCAACCGCTTCCACCCACCATTGCCGAGCGAATCAAGGACTACCGTGCGCAGAACGTTGCCGACTGGGTGATGTACCGCAAGGCCCTGGCCTCCGCGGCTGAGGCGCGGGGTTGGCCCGTCCACTGGTACGACGCGAAGAGCGTGTTGGGTGCGGCGCGCCAGGCGTTGCGTGTAGAGAACCTCGACGCTCACTTCCTCCAGGTGCGAAGGGCTGTCGGGCCGCCCTGGAACAATGATCACAGGCTCGCAATGGCGGCGGCCATTGTCACGGCGAGCGCGGCTGTGGAGTAAGCCGCGGAACCTTGGTCTGCCTTAGATTGCAATACCCGCCGACCCGTAAATCTGCGCGATGTAGCGCATATCGCGCAGACCTTCTTCGCCCGGCGATTGCGGCTCCAGCCCATTTTGAACGCAGTGGGAGAAGTGGTCGGCTTCGGCCTGAAACTGCGAAGGGTCGCGCGCTGGGTTGAGTTCGTCAAGTTTTCCGCTCGCGCAATCGGCGCGCAGCCGCAATCCTTCGTAGACGAAGGCCGAGTCGACTTCGAGCCAGCCTTTCGATCCATGGACGCGATAGAAGCCTTCCATGTTGGCGCCGTAAGTAGTGTTGCAACTGGCTACAATGCCGGACGGGAACTTCATTGTCCAGGAGACATTCTCCTCCACTTCCTTGAAGCGGCCGTCCTGATCGATGACCGAGGCAGTGGCCGCGATGTGCTCCGGCTCCTCGCCGGTCAGGTAGCGGCAGGCGTTGAGTGAGTAGATACCCACATCGAAGAGCGGCCCACCGCCGGCGAGTTTCTTGCTGAGCCGCCATTCGCCCGGGGCAATGTCAAAGCCGAAGGTGCTCTCAATGGCCTGTACCTGGCCCAACGCGCCCTGGCGGATGAGCTGGATCGCTTTCAGGTTGGTGGGCTCGTAGTGGCAGCGATAGGCGATCATCAGCTTGACGCGGGCCGCCTTGCAGGCCGCGATCATCGCCTCGGCATCGGCCACACTGGTTGACATCGGCTTCTCGCAAAGCACGTGTTTGCCGGCTTTAGCTGCGCGGATCGTGTACTCGGCGTGCATCGAGTTAGGCAGCGCTACATAGACCGCGTCGATGGCCGGGTTGTGCGCGATTTCATCGAAGTTTTCGTAGTTGTAGATGGAGCTTGACGGAACCCCGTACTCGGCCGCAATCCGCTCCGCCTTGTCGCGATGGCCGCTCGCGAGCCCGGTGACCTGGGAGGTAGTGGTGCTGCGCACGGCGGGCATGAAATGACCGGCGATGCGGCCGAGGCCGATAATGCAGTAGCCGGTCTTCCGAGGAGCTGAAGTCCCGGCGTGCACCTTCTGGACAAACCGGGCTGCTAGCGCGAGTGCGCTCAGCTTGGCGAAGTCTCTACGTGTAAGATTCATGGTGATCCGTTCTCGCGTTCGATGTTTCCCGCCATTCTTTAAGGCTCTGCACGCCGGTCCAATCCTTCGAAAAAGCACCACCGCCAGCCTCGAAGATGACTACGGGTTTCGCATCGAGAGGGCCGGTACAGTGGATGTGCAGTTTGTGGCCGCCAACATCGATCATTGTTCCCGGCGCGGTGCCAAGTTCCGCTTGTCCAATGCCAGGATGACAGTCCCTAATATCACCGCCAGACCTAGCGCAACTCTCTTCGCTATGACGAGTTCTGGCACTTGACAATTCTACTTGTGCAGCGTGGCGTGAATAGGTGTTTACCCGCAATATAAAGGCGCTCTCTTCGCTAGGGTTGGCGATGCCAACAATCTCAACCTGCCGCGAAGTGGGCGCCTTTTTATATTGCGTCTAAACGCGATTTTCCGCCAGTCGTTGAGCGAAGACCTCCCAAAGAAAAGTGAACCTGCAGCGCGGAAAGGAACTTGGTAGGCTGGACGTGGCTTACAGTGTCAGGCAATAAAAGGGAGGCTGCCATGAAGTGGTCACGAACGGTTCTGACGTTGGTACTGGCATTAGTCTCTACTGCCTCCTGCATTCTGCTCAAAACGGATGAACGAATCGATGTCGTGGTGGCAGCGACTGACCTTGGCGCTGGAAGCAAAATTACGGATAAGGACATCACGATTACCAGCATGCGGGTCAGCGCACTTACACGGGATATGCCGCGAAAAAGTTCCCAAGTAGTTGGATCCACCACCAAGGTGCCCATTTCCAAGGGAGAACTGATTCTGCTCTCGAAGGTGAAATGAATTGGGGTAGGCGGTAACTGATGCAAACTCTTTACACTACCCCGTTGCAGGGTAGATGAGTGAAATCGGGGATTTTTCGCCAACTGACTCTTCCGGGGGGTCGTAGCCAACATCTCGACCGCCATTGAGCCTCACTTCGTTGCCTTACGATTTTCGGCCATTTTTACGGTCAAGGAGGGCGACCAAGCCCTCAATGTAAGCACGGTCGCCCCTTCGCCGAGGAATACCAGCCATCTGATCTCCGAAGCCGCGCTATCGTTTTGCGACCGTCACCGGCACAGTCTGCGCTACACGCGCCTCCATTGCCGCTTTGCGTGCCAAGGCCCGATCATAGACCAGCACACCTCCTAGACTGCCGAGCTTCAGAGAGTACACGTGGAATTGTCTGTCCTTTTCTTGGATGAGTAACGCGTTCCCGGCACTGGCCTTCCCCTCGTTGATTCCGCTCATGAAGCGGGCGACAGGGCGACCTTTGCCGTCGGTAACCTCGGCGAATGTTGTGCCGCCAACAGAAGGGATCGTGACGGTGTAGTTGCCGGGCTGAAGGATGGTATTGTGCCACTGGACCTGAGTGGTTAACGTAAACTTCCCCGCGAAGACAGCACTGGCCTGTGCGTGCGAACTACCGCTCAAACAAGAGGCCATCAGCACGGCGATAGCCAAGATTTGAAGTTCCAGGACTCTCAAATTCCCTTTCATAGAATTCTCCTTTTTCTCAGTGTTCGGATCATGTGAAACGGGAGATGCGTGGCGCGGCCGACCGCTCCAGATGACCTACTGACCTGCACAAGTCACGTGGTCGTTCCAGTCCACGAAGTTGCCTGTCGGGTTGTCCCGCCACGCCCAAACGTGAAGCTCGAAGAACGCCGGTGTGTTGAATCGGTTGGGGCTGTCGACGTACAAGAACACTTGCCCCTCCAGAACCGGAGGACCAGAGTTGGTCTGCAGCCACGTCGATGCGAAAGTGATGAATTCGACGCCGACCAGCTTCATCTGACCGTTTGACGACGGCTCATAGATCAGAGCCTGGGGCTTCGTGGCGTCAATGGTTCCGTTCAGCAGGCTGGGATTGACGTAATGGATGCCCATCGCACCATGGTCGGAGCCGCTGACGCAGCCAAGAAACGGACCATAGCCGGCAGCGATGGCGTTGTTGATGTCGAGGTATTGCTCCGTAGCATTTCGCACGATCTGAACGAGCTTGCTTTGATTTCCCTCAGCCGCTGCCTGCATTTTGTGCTGTGCCGAGGCAATGGAGGAAAGCGCCAGGAAGGTGACCAGCAGAACGGGAATGGGCGGTTGGATCCAGGCTGTCTTTTTCATGTTTTGACTCTCCTTTTGTCGTCGGTCCTCTTTGTTAGCCGGCGAACGAGTGGGAGAATCCCGGAATCCGGCGCTTACCTCAATAGACGCAAGCTCAAACGTTTCTTGATTCGTAACCTACTGAAGCCAGGACAGTTGACTAGATCTCTGTGACGGCTAGATCTGGAGCAGTGATAAACTCAGCGGCAACGACAACGTGACCATGGCAACCGAATCTCCCGATCGAACGCGGATTGTGCGATTTGGAACTTTCGAGGTAGACCTCAGCACCCGCGAACTCCGCAAAGGCGGCATCCGAATCAAACTGCACGGCCAGCCATTTGAAGTTCTCGCCTTATTGCTGGAACGACCCAGGGAAGTGGTGCCGCGCGAAGAACTCCGGCAACGGCTGTGGTCAACCGACACTTTTGTAGATTTCGACGCCGGCCTTAACACGGCCATCAACCGGCTGCGGGAGGCGCTGGGGGATTCGGCTGAAAACCCGCGTTTCATCGAAACCGTGCCGAGGCGTGGGTATCGCTTCATTGCTCCGGTTGAGGCCGAGACTTCTAAGCCACTGATAGCCGACGGAAGTTCCTCCGAGTCTCCCTCCGAAGTCGCGCAGAAAGCAGTACCCACTCGTGGGCGCATTCGTGGATGGCGCGTCAAGGTCTTAGTCCTGGGCCTTGCGGCAGTTGTCCTGCTGCTGGCTGTGCTGATCTTGACCGGCGTGCGCGAGCGCCTGTTTGGGCGTACCACCGCGCCGCACATCGAATCTCTCGCAGTTCTCCCCCTGGCGAACCTTTCCGGCGATCCGGAGCAGGACTTTTTTGCGGACGGGATGACTGAGGCCCTTATCACGGACCTCGGCAAGATCAGTGCGCTGCGAGTCATCTCCCGCACATCAGTCGTGCAATACAAGGGCACGAAAAAGTCATTGCCGGAAATTGCGCGGGAATTGAACGTCGACGGGCTGGTCGAGGGGACCGTGTCACGTTCGGGCAATCACTTGCGGATCACTGCGAATCTGTTGCAAGCCTCTCCCGAAAAGCACCTGTGGGCGGAAAGCTACGAGAGCGACCTTGGCGATGTACTCGCATTAGAAAGTCAAGTGTCACGGGCCATCGCGCGCGAGATTCAGGTGAAACTGACAGCCGAGGAGCAAAGGCTCCTGGGCAGCGCCAGACCGGTGGACCCGAAAGCCCACGATGACTACCTCAGGGGCCGGTATTTCTGTGACAAGGATACGCGCGAGCCGCTCGAAAAAGGAATCAAGTACTTAGAACTGGCCATCAAGGAAGCCCCGTCGGATCCTCTCGGCTACGCAGGCCTCGCCAATTGTTATGCACTGTTGAGTTGGGGGGGCGATATCTTTGCGGGCGACCTTTCAGCTGCTGAGATGATGCCGAAGTCTAGAGACGCAGCATTGTACGCGTTGCGATTCGACCAGAATCTGGCTGAGGCTCACACGTCGCTGGCGTGTGTCGACATGATTCTCGATTGGAATTGGGCTGGCGCGGAACGCGAGTTCAAACGTGCGATTGAGCTCAACCCCAACTATTCTCCAGCTCATGTCTACTATGCGCATTTTTTGGCTGCTGTGGGCCGGTCCGACGAGTCCGTAGTCGAAGCAAAACGATCGCTAGAGCTCGATCCGTTCTCCGAATTCACCATGGACTTCAGCGACTGGGCCTTCTACCTCAATCGTCGTTATGACTTGGCGACGGAGCAAACCCGGAAAACTCTCGAACTCGCGCCCGAAATGCCATGGCCTCACTACGATCTAGCCCAGGCTTATGATGCAGCGGGCCGGAAGCGGGAAGCCATCGAGGAATATACCAACGCGCAGGAATTATTCGGGCTGAGCCACAACAGACTCGAAGAGCTGCGGACGGCCTATCGGCAATCCGGTGAGAAAGGATACTGGAGGAAGACCCTGGAGTTCTGTCACGAGGCCTCAAAGCATCCGCGCAAATTTGGTACAGCGTCAGGATATGGGTGGTGCGAGTACGTCAAAGACCTCTATGTGGCACTCCTCCACTTTCGTTTGGGCGAATTCGATGTCGGTTTCGAATCGCTGGATAGGGCATATACCAAGCATGAGACCGAAATGATCTTCCTCAATGCCGACCCGCAATGGGATGATTTTCGTTCCGATCCCCGTTTCCAAAACCTCGTTCGCCGTGTGGGTTTGAAGCCCTAGAAGCCCTAGACTTCCCTGCGCGGCGAGTGGGCAGGACCTAGTGACTCTCGTTTTGTTCGAGCATTAGTCTGTGGGCGGTATGGTTCGCATGAATTTCACAACATTTTACCGCTGCACTTTCTTTGGCTGATTGTCGAAATCAGGCGCGGGTGTTGAAAAACTCCCTCCCCCCGAAATTTGCGCAAATAGAATTGCGCTAGGATGCCCTACAAACGACTTTTTTAATTTTCTAGACATTTTGTATCCCCCAAATTTGGGCTGTTTGGGAGGAATCCGGACTTTTTCAACAGCCACAGGCGTTTACACTCAAAACTTCGATCCCTCGGGACGGCTGCCCTACCCTTGATTTCTCCGTCGCCCCTCGCCCCGGCAGGAAGTTCCCGCTCCAGACGCGGGTTAACCGCCTGCGCCCGGCACGTCCAAAATCGCGCATGCCCGTTTTCCACAGACTTCCACAGCCGAAATCGTCACCCTTGTGACGCATAACCTTTACTGAGGATACAGAAAGCTCACAATGGCTTCGTGGGCGAGAAATCTCTCAACTCGGCGATCCAACCGGCCCCGGCGCTCTACAGCCGCGATCTGATTGGTCAACTCTCCCTACTGAGTAGGTTGGCTCTAAGTCCTTATTCCGTAATATTTTGCCGCCAAAGCAACCTCGCTCCAGAACGCAATTACAACAAAACAAACATCTTACAGAAATCAACACAAGAGAGCGGCCACGAGCCCTACTCTAACTCCATATTTTTCAATATTTTACCAGCAAAGCCTTTCCGCTCAATATTTTGCCGGGAAGGCCCACGATCAGCCGACCGTAACATCAAGAAAACAAGGATTTTACAAGACGAGGAAGAAAAAAATGTGAGGAACTATCTCCTACAGACTGCCCCCAACCGCTTCGCTGAGTTCCCGCTCCCGGAACTTCTGTACTTCCTCCGCCATCGCGTACTTCAGCTCCTCGATGCCTTTGCCCGTAACCGCGGAAATCTCATACAACTTCAATTTCTTCTTCTTACAGTAGCGTTTCAACGCCGCCACTTTGTCCTTGTTCGCGACGTCAATCTTCGACGCGACCATGATCATCGGCTTCTCTTCCAGATGCGCCCCGAAACTGCTGAGCTCGCCAAGAATCACTTCGACATCCTTGGTCACATCCGGCCGGCCGCTCGAGTCCGAAACGTCCTGCAGGTGCACCAGCAGTCGCGTGCGTTCGATATGCCGCAGAAACTGTGTTCCCAGCCCGGCCCCGGTATGCGCTCCTTCGATCAAACCTGGGATATCCGCCACCACAAAGCTGATTTCATTTTTCGCATCGCCGACCGCGACTACACCCAGGTTCGGCTCGAGGGTTGTGAATGGATAGTCGGCGATTTTCGGACGCGCCGCGGAGATGCGCGAAATGAGAGTGGACTTCCCCGCGTTGGGATATCCGACCAGCCCGACATCGGCGAGCAACTTGAGCTCCAGCCGGTACAGACGTTCTTCCCCGGGCCTGCCCGCTTCGTGTTCGCGCGGAGCCTGGTGCACCGACGTGGCAAAGCGCGCATTCCCGCGCCCGCCGCGGCCTCCCCGGGCAATCACAATCTGCTGATCGGCCTGAGAAAAGTCGAAAACTTTCTCGCCGGTTTCCTCGTCGTAAACGATCGTCCCCACCGGAACCTTCAGCACCACATTCCCGCCTTCGCGTCCGGTTTTGTTCGAGCCCTCGCCGTGCCGCCCGCGCTCCGCCTTGTATTCGGGATTGAAGCGAAAGTGCACCAGCGTGTTGTGGCGCTCGCTCGACTCCATGATGACGTCGCCGCCGTTGCCGCCATCCCCGCCCGAGGGACCGCCGCGCGGAACGAACTTCTCCCGCCGGAACGCCATGCAGCCGTTGCCCCCGTCCCCGGCCTTCACCCGAATTTTGGCCTCATCAATGAACATCGGAGTGAATCTCAATCAAAAAGCCTCGTCCCGAAGACGAGGCTGTGTGACGCGGCACATGTGTGGCGCGGGCACTCTTGCCCGCGAAGGCCCGCACCCTTGGACAAACTTCACGGCAAGGCGGGTGCCCCATTTCTCGCGCGCTCTTTTGCGCGAGAAAGCTTGCCCTGAACGTGTCGAAGGGGTGGGGATTCCGCCTACTTCGCTTCGACCGGCTCGACCATCACGAACTTGCCCATCGAACCTTTGTTCAGAAACTTGATGCGGCCCGTGATCTTGGCAAACAGCGTGTCGTCTTTTCCGCGACCCACGTTCAGCCCCGGTTTTACGCGGGTCCCGCGCTGCCTGACAATGATGGTGCCGCCGGGTACGACCTGCCCGCCGAAAGCCTTAAACCCCAGCCGCTGCGAATTGGAATCGCGGCCGTTTCGTGAAGTGCCTTGCCCTTTTTTGTGTGCCATAAGATTGTTCTCAGTTCTCAGTTAGAACGTGTGGGGACGGGCGACTCGCCCGTCCAGCCTCTACTTCTTCTTCGCGGCCGGCTTCTTCGCCGCCTTCTTTGGCGCGGCAGCCTTCTTTTTGGCCGAACCCTTCGCCGCTTTGGCTTCCGCCAAAAAGAAGGCTGCCGCGCCAAAGAAGGCGGCGAAGAAGCCGGCCGCGAAGAAGAAGTAGAGGCTGGACGGGCGAGTCGCCCGTCCCCACACGTTCTAACTGAGAACTGAGAACAATCTTATGGCACACAAAAAAGGGCAAGGCACTTCACGAAACGGCCGCGATTCCAATTCGCAGCGGCTGGGGTTTAAGGCTTTCGGCGGGCAGGTCGTACCCGGCGGCACCATCATTGTCAGGCAGCGCGGGACCCGCGTAAAACCGGGGCTGAACGTGGGTCGCGGAAAAGACGACACGCTGTTTGCCAAGATCACGGGCCGCATCAAGTTTCTGAACAAAGGTTCGATGGGCAAGTTCGTGATGGTCGAGCCGGTCGAAGCGAAGTAGGCGGAATCCCCACCCCTTCGACAAGTTCAGGGCAAGCTTTCTCGCGCAAAAGAGCGCGCGAGAAATGGGGCACCCGCCTTGCCGTGAAGTTTGTTCAAGGGTGCGGGCTTTCGCGGGCAAGAGTGCCCGCGCCACACATGTGTTGCGTCACATAGCCTCGTCTTCGGGACGAGGCTTTTTGATTGAGATTCACTCCGATGTTCATTGATGAGGCCAAAATTCGGGTGAAGGCCGGGGACGGGGGCAACGGCTGCATGGCGTTCCGGCGGGAGAAGTTCGTTCCGCGGGGAGGGCCCTCGGGCGGGGATGGCGGCAACGGCGGCGACGTCATCATGGAGTCGAGCGAGCGCCACAACACGCTGGTGCACTTCCGGTTCAATCCCGAATACAAGGCGGAGCGCGGACGGCACGGCGAGGGCTCGAACAAGACGGGACGCGAAGGCGATAACGTTGTGCTCAAGGTTCCGGTGGGAACGATCGTTTACGACGAGGAAACCGGAGAGAAAGTTTTCGACTTTTCTCAGGCCGATCAGCAGATTGTGATTGCCCGGGGAGGCCGCGGCGGGCGCGGGAATGCGCGCTTTGCCACGTCGGTGCACCAGGCTCCGCGCGAACACGAAGCGGGCAGGCCCGGGGAAGAACGTCTGTACCGGCTGGAGCTCAAGTTGCTCGCCGATGTCGGGCTGGTCGGATATCCCAACGCGGGGAAGTCCACTCTCATTTCGCGCATCTCCGCGGCGCGTCCGAAAATCGCCGACTATCCATTCACAACCCTCGAGCCGAATCTGGGCGTGGTCGCGGTCGGCGATGCGAAAAATGAAATCAGCTTTGTGGTAGCGGATATCCCGGGTTTGATCGAAGGAGCGCATACCGGGGCCGGGCTGGGAACACAGTTTCTGCGGCATATCGAACGCACGCGGCTGCTGGTGCACCTGGTGGACATTTCGGACTCGAGCGGCCGGCCGGATGTGACCAAGGATGTCGAAGTGATTCTTGGCGAGCTCAGCAGTTTCGGGGCGCATCTGGAAGAGAAGCCGATGATCATGGTCGCGTCGAAGATTGACGTCGCGAACAAGGACAAAGTGGCGGCGTTGAAACGATACTGTAAGAAGAAGAAATTGAAGTTGTATGAGATTTCCGCGGTTACGGGCAAAGGCATCGAGGAGCTGAAGTACGCCATGGCGGAGGAAGTACAGAAGTTCCGGGAGCGGGAACTCAGCGAAGCGGTTGGGGGCAATCTGTAGGAGATACTCCTCACAATTTTTTTCTTCCTGGTTTTGTAAAATCCTTGTTTTCTTTATGTTACGGTCGGCTGATCGCGAGCTTTCCCCGCAAAATATTGAACGGAAAGGGTTTGCTGGTAAAACATTGAAAAATATGGAGTTAGAGTAGGGCCCGTGGCCGCTCTCTTGTGTTGATTTCTGTAAGATGTTTGTTTTGTTGTAATTGCGTTCTGGAGCGAGGTTGCTTTGGCGGCAAAATATTACGGAATAAGGACTTAGAGCCAACCTACTCAGTAGGGAGAGTTGACCAATCAGATCGCGGCTGTAGAGCGCCGGGGCCGGTTGGATCGCCGAGTTGAGAGATTTCTCGCCCACGAAGCCATTGTGAGCTTTCTGTATCCTCAGTAAAGGTTATGCGTCACAAGGGTGACGATTTCGGCTGTGGAAGTCTGTGGAAAACGGGCATGCGCGATTTTGGACGTGCCGGGCGCAGGCGGTTAACCCGCGTCTGGAGCGGGAACTTCCTGCCGGGGCGAGGGGCGACGGAGAAATCAAGGGTAGGGCAGCCGTCCCGAGGGATCGAAGTTTTGAGTGTAAACGCCTGTGGCTGTTGAAAAAGTCCGGATTCCTCCCAAACAGCCCAAATTTGGGGGATACAAAATGTCTAGAAAATTAAAAAAGTCGTTTGTAGGGCATCCTAGCGCAATTCTATTTGCGCAAATTTCGGGGGGAGGGAGTTTTTCAACACCCGCGCCTGATTTCGACAATCAGCCAAAGAAAGTGCAGCGGTAAAATGTTGTGAAATTCATGCGAACCATACCGCCCACAGACTAATGCTCGAACAAAACGAGAGTCACTAGGTCCTGCCCACTCGCCGCGCAGGGAAGTCTAGGGCTTCTAGGGCTTCAAACCCACACGGCGAACGAGGTTTTGGAAACGGGGATCGGAACGAAAATCATCCCATTGCGGGTCGGCATTGAGGAAGATCATTTCGGTCTCATGCTTGGTATATGCCCTATCCAGCGATTCGAAACCGACATCGAATTCGCCCAAACGAAAGTGGAGGAGTGCCACATAGAGGTCTTTGACGTACTCGCACCACCCATATCCTGACGCTGTACCAAATTTGCGCGGATGCTTTGAGGCCTCGTGACAGAACTCCAGGGTCTTCCTCCAGTATCCTTTCTCACCGGATTGCCGATAGGCCGTCCGCAGCTCTTCGAGTCTGTTGTGGCTCAGCCCGAATAATTCCTGCGCGTTGGTATATTCCTCGATGGCTTCCCGCTTCCGGCCCGCTGCATCATAAGCCTGGGCTAGATCGTAGTGAGGCCATGGCATTTCGGGCGCGAGTTCGAGAGTTTTCCGGGTTTGCTCCGTCGCCAAGTCATAACGACGATTGAGGTAGAAGGCCCAGTCGCTGAAGTCCATGGTGAATTCGGAGAACGGATCGAGCTCTAGCGATCGTTTTGCTTCGACTACGGACTCGTCGGACCGGCCCACAGCAGCCAAAAAATGCGCATAGTAAACATGAGCTGGAGAATAGTTGGGGTTGAGCTCAATCGCACGTTTGAACTCGCGTTCCGCGCCAGCCCAATTCCAATCGAGAATCATGTCGACACACGCCAGCGACGTGTGAGCCTCAGCCAGATTCTGGTCGAATCGCAACGCGTACAATGCTGCGTCTCTAGACTTCGGCATCACTCGGCAGCTGAAAGGTCGCCCGCAAAGATATCCCCCCCCAACTCAACAGTGCATAACAATTGGCGAGGCCTGCGTAGCCGAGAGGATCCGACGGGGCTTCCTTGATGGCCAGTTCTAAGTACTTGATTCCTTTTTGAGCGGCTCGCGCGTATCCTTGTCACAGAAATACCGGCCCCTGAGGTAGTCATCGTGGGCTTTCGGGTCCACCGGTCTGGCGCTGCCCAGGAGCGCTTGCTCCTCGGCTGTCAGTTTCACCTGAATCTCGCGCGCGATGGCCCGTGACACTTGACTTTCTAATGCGAGTACATCGCCAAGGTCGCTCTCGTAGTTTCCGCCCACAGGTGCTTTTCGGGAGAGGCTTGCAACAGATTCGCAGTGATCCGCAAGTGATTGCCCAAACGGACACGGTCCCCTCGACCAGCCCGTCGACGTTCAATTCCCGCGCAATTTCCGGCAATGACTTTTGCGTGCCCTTGTATTGCACGACTGATGTGCGGGAGATGACTCGCAGCGCACTGATCTTGCCGAGGTCCGTGATAAGGGCCTCAGTCATCCCGTCCGCAAAAAAGTCCTGCTCCGGATCGCCGGAAAGGTTCGCCAGGGGGAGAACTGCGAGAGATTCGATGTGCGGCGCGGTGGTACGCCCAAACAGGCGCTCGCGCACGCCGGTCAAGATCAGCACAGCCAGCAGCAGGACAACTGCCGCAAGGCCCAGGACTAAGACCTTGACGCGCCATCCACGAATGCGCCCGCGAGTGGGTACTGCTTTCTGCGCGACTTCGGAGGGAGACTCGGAGGAACTTCCGTCGGCTATCAGTGGCTTAGAAGTCTCGGCCTCAACCGGAGCAATGAAGCGATACCCACGCCTCGGCACGGTTTCGATGAAACGCGGGTTTTCAGCCGAATCCCCCAGCGCCTCCCGCAGCCGGTTGATGGCCGTGTTAAGGCCGGCGTCGAAATCTACAAAAGTGTCGGTTGACCACAGCCGTTGCCGGAGTTCTTCGCGCGGCACCACTTCCCTGGGTCGTTCCAGCAATAAGGCGAGAACTTCAAATGGCTGGCCGTGCAGTTTGATTCGGATGCCGCCTTTGCGGAGTTCGCGGGTGCTGAGGTCTACCTCGAAAGTTCCAAATCGCACAATCCGCGTTCGATCGGGAGATTCGGTCGCCATGGTCTCGTTGTCGTTGCCGCTGAGTTTATCACTGCTCCAGATCTAGCCGTCACAGAGATCTAGTCAACTGTCCTGGCTTCAGTAGGTTACGAGTCGAAAACGTTTGAGCTTGCGTCTATTGAGGTAAGCGCCGGATTCCGGGATTCTCCCACTCGTTCGCCGGCTAACAAAGAGGACCGACGACAAAAGGAGAGTCAAAACATGAAAAAGACAGCCTGGATCCAACCGCCCATTCCCGTTCTGCTGGTCACCTTCCTGGCGCTTTCCTCCATTGCCTCGGCACAGCACAAAATGCAGGCAGCGGCTGAGGGAAATCAAAGCAAGCTCGTTCAGATCGTGCGAAATGCTACGGAGCAATACCTCGACATCAACAACGCCATCGCTGGGCATGGTATTTTGTCGGCTGCGTCAGCGGCTCCGACCATGGTGCGATGGGCATCCATTACGTCAATCCAGCCTGCTGAACGGAACCACTGACGCCACGAAGCCCCAGGCTCTGATCTATGAGCCGTCGTCAAACGGTCAGATGAAGCTGGTCAGCTTTAATTCATC
>CAWFUU010000039.1:0-18673 GCA_963819035.1 uncultured Acidobacteriaceae bacterium
TGGACGCAGAACCACCGATGCCTTCGTAACAACAGCACCCTGAGGGTCACGCACTACACCATTAAGGGACGCGGTGGACAGCTGTGCTTGGGCCACGTGCCCAAAAGGGCGAGAAGGCTGACAACAGCAAGGGTGCGGAGGAACGGTACAGGTCCGCGTGAATCAGTCATGGATTCCTCCAACCTGCCAGTTACGACTGATTTTGTGTCGATCCCCAGTAACCGGTTACTTTAGCGAAGTGGCGACATTGTAGTATCAACATATTAGTCTTTGTCAAGAGCTATTTTTGAAGCCTTTTCCGCGTCGGAACGGTTCTCACCGATAACTTGAACGATTCTGCAACGGCATGCCACAATTCTCCGGCATAAGTGGATTCCGCTCTCAACCAAGCCTGAAGCGGCCCGGTCATCAGCAACTACCGATAGCGAAACGAAGCACGCAAAATGGGCAGGAGACCTTTTCGACGGATTGAGTGTCCGGACAGCCAGTCGGTTTCGAGCTTTCGTGGGCTTGCTGCTTTCGATGATGCTCACGACGGGGCTACTCAAAGCCCAATCGTCACGCATCTCGCAGCCGAAAAACCAACCTGCTTCCGCTTCCTCAGAATATGTTGGCTCGGCGGAATGCGCCCGATGTCACAAGGTGACATACGACTCCTACCTGCGAACAGGTATGGGGCGCTCCCTGTCCGCCGTCACCCCGGAGTGGGTCAAAAACCATCAGGCATCCGGCTCCGTCAACGACGAAAGCAATCATCTGAAATTTGAGGTCCATGCGGCAGACGGCAAGCTCTTCCAGTCGGAGTACGAACGAGGACCTGATGGGCAGGAGATCCTTCGTGAGACTCGTGAGATCGCGTGGATTATCGGGGCGGGCGAAAACGGCTTCGGTGGCCTGGTGCGAAACAGCGACTATCTATTCGAGGCGCCGCTGTCGTTCTATTCCAAAGCGCAGCGTTGGGAGCTTTCTCCAGGCTATGAACTTGGCAACAGCAGCTTTAATCGCCCTATCCTGCCCGGCTGCATCTCTTGTCACAGTGGACGACCCAATACCATGTCCGAAGGTAATGGCCATTTTGCGAGTGCGCCGTTTTCTGAACTGGCAATCGGATGCGAGAATTGTCATGGTCCCGGACTGGCGCATGTGCTATCCGCGCAAACGGCCCCGGATACCTACCAGGGCCATGATGCTTCCATCGTTAATCCTGCCTCGCTCACGCCCGCCCTGGCCAATGACATTTGCATGTTTTGCCACCAAATCGGAGATGTGCGAGTTCTAAAATCTGGGAAGGAGTATCACAGCTTTCGGCCGGGTACTGCGCTGGACGACACGATGTCGATCCTGTTGGTGCCCCCAAAGCGCGAGGCGCCTCCCCAGCAGGACCTGCTCGAACACTACTACTCAATGACGCTGAGCAAGTGCTATCGGAGCAGCGGAGGACGCCTGACCTGTATTTCGTGCCACGACCCGCACGTGGAGCCGTCGAGCCAAGAGGCGCCTGCTTATTTCCACGAGAAGTGCCTTAAATGCCACAACGAAAAAAGCTGCACAGTGCCATTGCGGGTCCGCGAACAACAGCAGCCGGCTGATGATTGCGCAGGCTGCCACATGAAGAAGCGCGATGTTCGTGAGATCTCGCATTCGAGCATTACCAACCATCGCATCCTCGCTCGCCCTGATGAGCCATTCCCTGATATCGCTTTTCAGCAGACGACGCGGGCGCTGCCGGACCTGATTCATCTAAATCCCCCGGCTGGAAAGAAAGACACGTCCGTGCCCGCGTTGACGCTACTGCAGGCCTACGGTGAGCTATTCGAAAAGCATCCGGAGTACGCGGGCCGCTATTTTGCCGTATTGCAGGAACTGGAGCGCTCCGACGAAAGCAATCCGCTGGTTCAGGCTGCCCTGGGGAACCGCGAGCTCCATGCGGGTCACTTTTCCGAGGCCGTTGTGCACCTACGACGGGCCTTAAGTGGCGGAGTGGCCAAGACCGTCGTGTACACGGACCTTTCCGAAGCGCTGCTCAAAATGGACCGAGCCAGCGATGCGCTTACGGCTCTGCAACAGGCAACTGAACTTGACCCCTTCAATGCAGCGTTGCGCAAGCAGTTGATCGTACAACTGATTCAGGCTAAGGACTACACGAACGCACGGCAACAAATGGAAGATTACGTTGAGCGTTTCCCGGCAGACTCATTCATGCGTGAGATGCAGCGGCGCGCAGAGGCGATTGGAAAGGTCAAATGATCGGTGCTTCGAAACACATGAGCAAACTCCTGGCGTCGGCACTGGTCGCTCTCTTGACGGCGACGTCGGTAGGACGGGAAGGACCGTGGATCCAATTCGAAAACCGGCAACCCGGTTCGGGCGTCACTTTTGTGCTCGACAACGGCACCCTTCCCGACAAGCCCATGATTGATGGCATCCCCGGAGGCGTTGCGCTGTTCGACTACGACGGTGACGGCTATCTGGATATTTTCTTTTCTAACGGTGCGCACCTTCCCGAGCTGGTTAAGGACGACGCCAGGTTCTTCAATCACCTCTACCACAACAATCACGATGGCACCTTTACCGACGTAACGGATCGCGCCGGGCTGCGCGGCGACGGCTACAGCGTAGGAGCAGCCGCGGCAGACTTTGACAATGACGGGCACGTGGACCTTTACGTGACCGGCTACAACCGCAATTTTCTCTATCACAATAACGGCGATGGAACATTTACCGACGTGACGGAAAAGGCCGGTGTTACCGGTGTTTCGTCTTCCGGCAAGAAGCTTTGGGGAATTGCGGCCGCGTGGGTGGATTACGACAATGACGGCAAACTGGACCTGTTCGTCACCAACTATCTGGACTGGTCCTTCGCCACTTCGCGGGTGTGTGGGGCGCCGGGCAAGCGCCTCTCCTGCTCGCCCACGCTGTACCAAGGCGAGCCCAATATCCTCTACCACAACAATGGCGATGGAACTTTCACCGACGTTTCCCAGTCCATGGGCATCGCTCAACATATCGGCAAGGGTATGGGTGTCGCCATCGCGGACTACAACGACGATGGCTGGATGGATATCTTCGTCGCTAACGACAACGACAGAAATTTCCTGTTCAGAAATCGCGGCGGAAAGACATTCGACGAAGTGGGCGTTGAGGCATCTGTGGCCTACACCGATAACGGAGTTCCGGTCTCGAGCATGGGAGTGGACTTCCGCGATTGGGACAACAGCGGCCGACCCGGTATTCTGGTGACCGCCCTGGGGGGCGAAACCTTCCCCCTGTTTCACAATGAAGGGAACGGTTGGTTCAACGACGACAGCTATAAGGCGGGCATCGGTTTCCGGAGTTTCCAGATGAGTGGCTGGGGCGCCGGCATTCAGGATTTTGACAACGACGGCTACAAGGACTTGTTCACCGCAAATTCCCACGTCAGCGAGAATGCCGATATCGACGGGCAGCAACACTACCGCCAGCCAAACGCTGTTTTCCGCAACATGCATGACGGTACATTCCACGACGTAAGCGACGAGGCCGGACCCGCTCTGCAAATTCGGGCCGCTCACCGTGGCTGCGCCTTTGGCGACCTGAATAACGACGGCAAAATTGACGTCGTAGTTTCGGCGATCGGGAGTCCGGCAGAACTGCTTTACAACACCTCCACCAGCGATAATCACTGGATTCTCATCCGCACCTTGGGCGTGAAGAGCAATCGAGATGGCATCGGAACGCGCATCAAAATCACTGGCGCATCTGGATTCGTACAGTACAACCACGTGACTACCGCGGGAAGTTACGCAAGCTCGAATGATCCGCGCGTGCACTTCGGACTTGGCGCTGATAAGGTCATCAAGGAGATCGAGCTGCGATGGCCGAGCGGGACGGTTCAGCTTCTGCATAACGTGAAGGCCGATCAGATTCTTACGGTTCGGGAGGAGTAGTTTATGCGGGTGGCTCTGCTCTACCTGTTATTGGCGACCTGCCCTGCGTTACCCGCCCTTGCCGGACCGTGCGCTGGCGCAGAAGCACAACTGGCGCAAATCTCCAAACAACTCACGCTCAATTCTCTGGATGGGGTGAAGCCTGCATTGGAGTCATTGAGTCGCGCGTATCCGGATTGCCCGGAAATCTTGCTGCAACAGGCACGGCTTGCCGAAGCAGAAGGAAATCCCAATGCCGCGGCTGATCTTTATTACCGGTATACCGACAGCGATCCGAACGATGCGAAAGGACTCGCTTACTTCGGTCGCCTCTTTCTCGAGCAGCACGACTATGTGCGGGCGGATGCGCTCTCGGCGGCCGCGGTGCAGAAAAACCCCAACGACCCTGCAGCTCTGGCCCTGCGCGGCCAGATTCTCGTGATGAAGGGTCAGACTTCAGAAGGTCAAGATCTGCTGGAGAAAGCCGTCCAGCTAAACGCTGACGATCCGGACACACAATTTCAGCTTGGCACCATTTATGACAGGGCCAAGTCCGCCCCGAGAGCCGTCGAGCGTTTCCGCGCCGTGGTGAGACTGAATCCTCGCGATGCGAGAGCGTGGGATTACCTGGCTTTGAATCTTGAACCCCTGGGAGACTTGGACGGCGCCGACCAAGCATATCGTAAAGGACTCCAGGTGAACGATGCTGGTCGGTATCACGATTCCTTTCTGGACTACAACTACGGGCGCTTCTTGGCGAAACGGAACGACCTCGTTGCGAGCAAACGGCATCTCGATCGCGCCATGGAACTCATTCCTCAGATTCGTGCCGTGTGGTACGAGCGTGCGAGACTCGACATGCGGATGCACAATTATGAGCAGGCACGAACGGACGGCGAAAAAGCGGCCGCTTGCACGGAACAGGGCGGCATCATTGATCTGCAGATATACAGCCTCTTAAGCCAGGTCTACACACGGCTGGGCGACAAAGCGTTAGCGAAGAAATACACAGACCTGACTCGAGAGACTCCGCCTCCAGTGCGTGGGGAGTCCCGATAGCTTGCATTCGAACCTCGACCGCCGATCTTTTTTGTTGAGCGCGTTGGCCATGATTCCCGCGGCCAAGCTGCTCCGCGCGGCAGTCGCGCAATCTCAGCCCCCTCGGATTTTCGAAGACGTAACTGCAAAGTCCGGCATACGGTTCAAACAGGAATCCAGCCGCACCAGTCAGAAGTACCTCCCCGAATCGATGGTTGGCGGAGTCGCCATGTTCGACTACGACAACGATGGCTGGCTCGACTTGTTTTTTGTAAATGGAGCGAAGCTTCTCGATCCCATGCCCCGTGGCGCTGCGCCGGACAAATCCGACCCTCGCTTCTGGAACCGCCTTTACCGGAACAATCGCGATGGGACCTTCACTGACGTAACGGAGAAGGCCGGCCTTCAGGGCCGCCTGTACGGAATGGGTGTGGCCACCGGTGATTACGACAACGACGGTAACATGGATCTCCTCGTTACGAATCTTGGCGGCAATATTCTCTACCACAACAATGGCGATGGCACCTTCACCGACGTCACCGCCAAAGCCGGCGTGGGCGGCAGCGGATGGTGCACTGGGGCATGTTTCGTTGATTACGACCGCGATGGCCGACTTGATCTCATCGTCAGCCGGTACGTCGAGTGGGACTTCAGCGCAAACGTTTTTTGCGGCGGGCATGAACCCGGCTATCGCGCTTATTGCCACCCCGATCAGTTCAACCCGATCACGCACCTGGTCTTCCACAACCATGGCGATGGCACGTTTACGGACGTTTCCAAGAAGTGCGGAATCGGGGGCTCGCCGGGGAAAGGGCTTGGTATCGCGATCAACGATTTCGACGGCGACGGCTGGCCGGACATTTTTGTCGCCAATGATTCGGTCGCGGAGCAACTCTTCCGCAACAAGCACGATGGGACATTCGAGGAAGTTGCGCTCACCTCGGGCCTCGCCTACGACCAGTATGGAGATGTCTTTGCCGGCATGGGAGCGGATTTTGGAGATTACGACAATAGCGGATGGCCTTCGGTCTTCATAAATGCCCTTGCGAACCAGAAATACAAGCTATTTCGGAATGTGAAGGGCAAGTTCGACGATGTCACCGATTCGTTCGGCCTAGGAGCATCGACTATTTCGCATTCCGGCTGGGGAGCGAAGTGGATAGATTTTGATAATGACGGCCGACTCGATCTCTTCGTGGCGCAAGGGCACGTCATGGACAATATCGAACTCACCGAACCCAGATTGCACTACCGCGAGCCTCCTCTGTTGCTTAAGAATGAGACGACAGGGTTTCGAAATGTTTCGGCGCATGCCGGTGAGGTTTTCAGCGTGCCCATGGCGGCTCGCGGTGCAGCATTCGGCGACCTCGACAACGACGGTTTTATTGATGTCGCGATCAATTGTAACGACGGCGCCGCACTCATTCTGCGTAACCTGGGTAACAATCAAAACCACTGGCTCACACTCAACCTCATCGGAACCCGGAGCAACCGCGACGGCATCGGATCGAAGATCCGTCTGGTGACCGACGATGGCAAGCAGCAGACCACTTTCGTGAGCACCGCCGGAAGTTACATTTCAGCCAGCGACAAGCGTGCGCACTTCGGGCTAGGGCCCTCGAAGAAGGCACAAGTCGTGGAGATCACGTGGCCGAGCGGAACCGTTCAGCGCCTTGAAGCCGTTCCTGGCGACCAGATACTGACGGTGAAGGAGCCATCCCGGTAACGACGGATCGTCAATTTACGTGGGAGAGGGCTCTAGTTCGAAATAGCGGATTTCGCTAACGCGCGTCCGCTTGCAACATCTTCCACGACGATAACTGCGACTGCACCCAATCGGCATCTTTCTTCGTGTGGCACAGCAGGCAGGCATTGGGGCTTTCTTCTTGGCCGAAACGCTTTGTCATTTCGGCATTCGGAATGTCGTCAATCTGATGATAGCGGGCACGAAACAGCAGGGCATCCATGATCCGAGGCATGTGGCAGGAAACGCAGCGGCTGCCCTCAGAGTCCGCCGCGTGATGAGAATGGCGTGCACGACCGGCTGCATCTTGAAACTGTTGGTGGCATCCCGTGCACATGAGGTCTGGCTGATCGCTGAACTTCACAGACGTCGGGTTGGAAGCGGAATCGTGGCTGTGCGGATCGTGGCAGGTCACACAACTCACGCCCCCTTTTTTGAAACATTGCGAACGCTCCAGAGCTTCGACCATAAACGTCGTTTGCCGAAACCGTCCGTCCTTGTAAAAGCCTTTCCGTGCGAACTCGCCATATGGTTGGCGCAAAGGGCTGCCAAAGAACTGTCGAGAAGGGACATAGTTCAATTCCCCATTGGGCCCCGGAGTTCGAGTCGCCGACTGCATGTGGCATTGCGCACAAATAGAAACGGACGTCCTGCTGTCGATCTTCTGAAAATTCACCGGTGGGACGAGGGGATCTTTCGGATTGTAGCCCTGCTCGTTCATTTCCACGACGTGCGCTGCGGACGGGCCGTGGCACATTTCGCAATTGATTCCCGGCTCCTTGAATTCCACGTCGTTACCTGCGAAGCCCTCGCTTTTCGTATTTCGCAATTGGCTGGTATGGCATACGGCGCAGTTGGCCTGGTAGCTGGTTGAGGCATCCAGTCTTTCCCAGTTGCGCGGGTCCGCGCGCTCACTTCCCGGACCGTCAATCACCTTCCAGAAATCGACCCACTGCTTGTACCGGAGGTTGTATTGAATTGGGAATACGTGGATCTCGCCATTCGGAAGTTTCGTCGCGTACGCCTGCTCGAACTTCGAACCAATCGTGTAGTCGACAGGATAGCCATGCCACTTCCCGTCCGACTGCAGAATATCGAAGTAGTGGCGGCCTTCGCGCGTAACCATCCTGGCGAACGGTTTCCGCTCCCGACCCGGCTTCAGCTCAAAATTTCCGTTGCGATAGTCGGCATCATCTTCAAGGTAGAATTCGTTTCGCTCTCTGAAGTCTCCCTGAATATTTTGCGGAGCGTATGGCCGCAACATCTTCGACATGCCGCTTCCCGACCAGTCTTTGTAGATCTCGGCATGGCAGGAGCGACACGACGCGGAACCGAAATAGCTCGCGGGTGCAGCTTTGTGATCTTCCTTGTTCGCATCTGTATTCCAATTCTGGAGCGAGGCCGACCAGCGATCCACCGATTGTTGCAGGAACGTCTCGAACGGAATCGTCGAATTCGGATTGAGCAAGCGATCGATCGCGCGAAGATTGTCCAGAGCCTGGGGGGCAAGTTCCCCGCCTTCGTGATACACAGCTGCGAAGTTGCCACTGGCGGCAAGCGCCTGCCCGTTGGTGAGCTGCGCAAGACCCAACGCGTATGCAATCTCTAGATCGTGAACGTTGAAATGCAGTGCGTCGACCAGCGACGACTCTGAGCTTTTCAGCAGTGAGTGCCGCTTTTCGCCTGCTGATTCCGCAAGCGCCTGTTGCAGTAGCGCGCGACCTTTGGCAAAACTGGCCGTCGACTTGAGCTTCCGCCTTAAGTCGGGCCAATCCTCTTCGCGAACCGCCGAGGGTCTGGCAAACCGGTCAAGATCTTCGAGTGCATCATCGGCATGTACAATCGCCGTGGAGTTCAAGTCCTGTCGGGCCTCCACATCGGCGACCGAAACCAGCAGCAACGGGTTTTCCTGAAGTAACGCCAGCGATTGTCGACCGTAGGCAAGGCCCCTGTCATAGTCCCCGAGATCGAAGCAACTGCGGGCTGCGGCCTCGTATGCCTGGGCAAGAAAAGCGGACTGCGGAAACTGAGCCACGAAAGCTTCGGCGCGCGCGCCGCATCTCGGCCGCAGAAGTACGCTCGAATAATCGCAGAAAGGCAGATCGCTCCGTATGATCTGCAATCTGGTCGGCCAGGTTTACGGGACTGCGATTCTGAAGAGAAGGGACGGAATCGAGGTCTTGCGTTGCCATGCTGGTAAACGACCACAGAAGCAATGCAACGCTGCCCAGCCGCCGAAACATGGCCTACACTCTACACCAACTTACTTATGAACCGACTGCGCGATGCGGATAGCTTTGTCAATGTCCGGGTCGGCGGGCGTAAGTTTTTTCGCTTCCTGCAGCTCCTGAAGTCCGTCCTGCACGTCGCCCGAGTGAAGGTAAATAAGCCCCAGGTCCTTGTGCAGTTGGCCAAGGGCAGTGCAACTGCCGCATACCTCAATCCCCTCTTTCAATTGTGAAATCGCCTGTGGCAAGTCGTGCGCGGCGGCGGATGCCAGCGCGAAATTCCCCAGGGTTTGAGCGCGATCCATGATTTGCTTTTGCGCCTGCAGAGCCTCGAAGCGAGCCTGCATGCGTTTGGCTTCTGCAGGGTCCGATTGCGTCAGTTGGCGGGAAAGATTGTAGAGTGCTTCGCCATGCTCAGGGTTAAGCTGTATAACCTTTCTCCATTCGGCGAGAGCGTCTTCGCGATCTCCGGCGTGAAGAAGCTCTTGACCAAGCACGAAAAGCGTGTCGGGATTCTTGGGATCAAGTTCTGCCGACTTCTGCAGAACCTGAACGGCCGCTTTCGCATTTCCCGCCACCTTTTCAATCAATCCCAATAGGTACCACGCCTCTGCGTTCTGCTGATCAAGTTTCACCGTGGCCTCAAGCTCCGGCTTCGCTTCAGGGTATCGCCGCAAATCGAGTAACACGCGTCCCTTGTTGTAGTGCGCGGGTGCAGACTGAGGATCGAGTTGCAGCGCCTCCGAAAACTCCGCCAGCGCGCCTTCAAGGTTGAAATCATCCGCATAGGCAATGCCAAGATTCAGATGCGCACCAGAAGACTTGGGGTCGAGTTCAATCACCTTCTTGAAGTAGCTGATCGCCTCTTCAGTCTTCTGCGTGCGCGCTAGTACCATGGCAAGCGCAGTCAGTGCTTGAGAATTGTCCGGACTGATTTTTAGCGCATTGCGGATGACCGGCTCTGCCTCGCTGAAACGCGATTCGCCGGCGAGTACCAACCCAAGATTGACGAAGGCCTGTGTGGACTGTGGATTATTCTCTGTGGCCTGGCGAAAAAGGCCTTCCGCTTCTTTATTCTTTCCTTGCTGTCCACACAGAACGCCGAGGTTGTTTTCCGCCTCCGCATAATCCGGATCCAAAGTAACCGCCGCCCTGAGTTCTTTCTCCGCTTCCAATTCTTGCCCAGCTTGCATGCTGAGAAACCCTAGCTGATTGTGCGCACGCGCAAGTTTGGAATCGAGCTCGATGGCTTTCTTTAGGGTCTCGCGCTCCTCCGCGATTTTTCCCAAGCGATCGAGGGCCAGGGCAAGATCGTAGTAGGTACGGGCATTCGCCGGGTCTTGTGCCACAGCTTCTCGGTAATAGTCAACTGCACGCTGATAGTCGCCCTGTTCGAAAAATTCGTTGGCCTGGTTGACCTTCGTGCCCGCGACACTTTCCTTCACGCTCTCCTGCTTCTTTTCCTGAAACTTCTCCAATTCCTCCCGAGCCTGCTGCTCCTGGCCCAAGCTTCGCAGCACCGCGGCTAACTGAAACCGGGCTTCGCTCGACTCGGGTTTCAAGTGCAGCGCCTTTTGAAGATGCGGCAACGCATCTTGCGGCTTACCCAGCTTGGAAAGAACAAAACCCAGGTTGTAACGAGACTCGTAGTGATTCGGGTTAAGAGTAACTGCCTGCCGCAGCAAAGGTTCCGCATCAGCGTAGCTTCCGAGACCGCGATCAACCACTCCCATCAGATACAAGCCTTCAAAGTCGTGCGGCTTGCGGCGATAGTAGCTCTGGATTTCGGGCAAGGCAGTCTGAAACTCTGCCAGAATGATCAATGCCTTCACATAAGAAAGCCTCGTAACGTCGTTGGATGGATCCAGCCGCAACGCCTCGCGGAACTCATCCGCCGCCTGCCGGAACTGTGACTCTTGTGTGTATGCGATGCCGAGCCTGGCGCGCCGGTTGGCCGACGTCGGATCCTGTTGCACCAATCCTTCGAGCAGCTTCACGGCCTCCGCTACATCGCCGCTGCTGGAGTAGGCCACAGCGAGGTCATCTTGGAGCATCGGATCCGTGGGTGCATCCTTCAAGTATGCGATCGCCGCCGAGTAACGTTTCTGCGCAATCAGCGCTTTCGCCAAACCGTCGAGCGCGGGAACTGACTTGGGCTCCGCCTTGAGCGCCAGCTTGAATTCTTCAGCTGCGGCTTCATTTTGCTCTAATTCGCCAAGTGCTTCGCCGAGTGCTATATGTCCCACCGTATTGTCGGGTTTCAGTCGCACCGCGACTCTCAACTCGCGCGCAGCTCTCGCTGGCTCGTGTTTTTGGAGAAGCGCCAAGGCGAGGTTAAAGCGTGCCTCCCACGAGTTCGTGTCCTGGTGAACCGCAGCTTCAAATGCTGCGATAGCACACTTTAGTTCCTGGCGCTGGCCGAAGTAAGCGCCCAAAGCGTCATAGGCGCCGGCCGAAGGATGGGTTGCAAGTACTCGCTCCAATTCCGCCGGCCCTTTGCAATCCGCAGGGACTTGCGCGAGCGCAACAATGTTCAAAAGGGCGATCAGCCAACAGTAGAGACCGATCTGAGCCCTGCCACGCATCTTAGAATGTTCCCCATCCTCGGATTTCGCGCTCCATCGTATCAGACAAACGTATCAAACTAAGGCAGGCGCCTTCGACCCTGATGTTATGATCGCAAAAATATGTTTGTGGGGACACTGCGGTTACCTCAAGCAATTTCAGGCAGATTTTTTTGGGCTGCCTGGATCCTTCTTGCTAGCGTTTACCTCGCGCACGGCCAGGGCGTTGCGACTGGAGGTACAGCGGTTCCCGCGCGGCCTCTTCCTCCTGGCATGAAGCCACCAGTTGTTGACTATCGAGATATTGCCACCCAGGCGGGCCTCGTTGGTGTGAACGTCTCTGGATCGGAAACTTCTAAACAGTACATCGTCGAGACAACCGGCAATGGCGTCGCCATCTTCGACTACGACAATGACGGCCTCCCGGATATTTTTCTGGTCAACGCAGGACGGTTAGAGAAAGGCGCTGTTCAGCCAAAACATTTTCTTTACCACAATCTCGGAGGACTTAAGTTCGAGGACGTCACGGACAAGGCAGGAATCACGCAAACCGGATGGGGACAGGGGGTGTGCATCGGAGACGTCGACAATCATGGCTACCCCGACCTGTTCATTACGCAATGGGGACAAAATGTTCTCTATCGAAATCTGGGAAATGGCACCTTCAAAGATGAAACCAAGGAACGAGGCCTCGTTTCACCCAAGCCACGCTGGAGCACGGGTTGCGCGTTCATTGATTTCAATCGCGATGGCTTCCTGGATCTTGTCGTAGTCCACTACATCGATTTCGACCCGGCCCACACGCCTCATCCTGGCGAAACCAGTCAATGTCAGTGGAAGGGCAAACCGGTCATGTGCGGCCCACGTGGCTTGCCTCCGGAGACACTCTCGTTCTATCAAAATGATGGCCACGGACATTTCACCGACGTTTCGAATCAAGTCCATATTTCGGGTCCCAGGAATTACTACGGCTTCACTGCCCTGACTGGAGATTTCGACAATGACGGGTGGCCCGACATCTTCGTGACCTGCGATTCCACGGCGAATTTGTATTACCACAATGTGGGCGGGAAAACGTTCGAGGAGATCGGAGTCGGGGCTGGCGTTGCTTACAACGAAGATGGGCGTGAGCAAGCCGGAATGGGGACCGCTGCGGCTGACTTCGACGGCGATGGTTTGCTCGATATTTTCAAGACGAACTTCGCTGACGACACCCATACGATGTACAAGAACCTGGGTCGAAATAGCTTCGATGACGATACCATCGGCTCGGGCCTGGCAGTGAACACAAAATTCCTGGGGTGGGGAACCGCATTCCTCGACTTCGACAATGATGGATGGAAGGACCTGATCGTCGCAAACGGGCACGTCTATCCCGAAGTTGAGACGGGACGCACGACCGAAACATACAAACAGCCGCGACTCCTCTACTGGAACCGGGGTGACGGCCAGTACTTTGATCTGTCATCGCAAGCCGGGCCAGGGATATCCGACACTCATTCTTCGCGCGGCCTGGCTGTAGGGGATCTGGATAATGATGGCAAGGAGGAGGTTGTGATAGTCAATATGAGCGAGCCTCCCTCATTGCTGAAGAATTTCGCAGATGGCGGTAATTCGCTAACTTTACGCGCCATCACCGCTGGCCGGGATGCCATCGGTGCACGGTTACGGTTACTGCCGGGGGACACAAACAAATTGACGAAGTACGCAGCGGTGGGTCCTACATCTCACAAAACGATTTTCGCATGCACTTTGGGTTGGGTCGCGCCACCACGGCGGAAGTCTCGATCCGATGGCTGGACGGGAAAGTTGAGAACATCGGTTCGGTAGCAGCAGGTGAGATCGTAACCATTGAAGAGGGTAAGGGCATTGTGCGCAAACAGCCTTATTCACCGCCGAAGAAATAGATGTGGCGCATCTATACGCATTCTCCGATTTGCAGCGAGAGAAGGAAAGGTCCCGAACGAGAATTGTCACAAATTGGTAGAGACAGAATGCGTGCTGCGTTTCCAAAGTCACCAGCGTCGGCGTCCCTACCGGCAACCGGGTGGATGTGGGCGGCTCATGGCTCGCGGTACGCGGGTTGGAGAGTGGGATTGTGGGGGTGTAACTTGCAGTCGGCCGATCACGTCGAGAGCAATGGTACGTCGGTGGCCACTGGACTGATGCGCCGGTCGATCGCCGTAAAACTGTCATGGGATTTCAGCCCAGCGAAGAAGCAGTGAGCAGTTTCCGATCGCTTGGCGGGCGGTCCCGAGCGACTCCCCGTTCTTCAGGGCATGCGCATGTTGTGAGATGCCTTGGGAGTTACACCGTGAAGATCGGATGACGAGCCTGCAGCCTGGGGAGTCACATATACTCCGCGTTCCACTCTTGCCGGGGTCACAAAATGCTGCCGCAGGTGAGGAATGTATTCAAGGAACAGAGCCTCGTGGCCAAGCGCAATGTGGTTGAACAAGACCAGGTGCTGATGGATCTGCCCCATGTCGCCGACGTGGGGTACTACCGGGAGGCCGAATTTGCGGGCGAGCAGACTGACGGTGATAAATTCCGAAACTCCAGCAAGGCGGGTGCAATCCGGTTGAACGACATGTACCGCTCCGGCTTGCATGAAATTGTGAAATAGAACGCGATTGGCGACGTGCTCGCCCAGTGCAATACGGGTCGGGGCAATGGCTTCCGCGAGTTGTTTGTGGGCAGCAATGTCGTCCGGGTGAGTAGGCTCTTCAATGAAGTACGGGGAAATCGCGCTGAGCTCGGGGCATATCTTGAGGGCAGTCGGCAAAGTCCATTGCTGATTGGCATCGAGCATGATGAGAGGATCGGGCCCGACAACCTCGCGCAGCATGGTCGCCCTGCGCACGTCACGCGACGGTTCCCGTGAACCCACCTTCAGTTTGAAAGCTCGAAATCCCCGCTCCAGCGCGCGACGCGCGAGGTCCTTTACCCGCGCGTCTTCGTAATTGAACCATCCCACCGAGGTGTCATATCCGGGATAGCCTTCCTGCAACCCTGCCTCTCGTCCGAATCGACCGCCGGAGTGTTCCACAAGCATCTTGAGTGCTTCTTCCGGTGGGAGGACATGCTCCAAGTAGCTGAGGTCGAGCAAGTCGACAACCTGCCGTGGAGTGAGATCAAGAAGAAGACGCCACAGAGGAAGCCCCCGTGCTTTGGCCCAAAGGTCGAAGCACGCATTGGTGAGGGAAGCCAACGCCAGATGCACAACACCTTTGTGGGGTCCGAGCCAGCGGAGTTGCGGGTCCTGGGCGAGTTGACGAGAAACCTCTCCGAAGTTCGCCATCAGATCTTCGATTTCGCGCCCGACAAGGCTGGCCCCGAGCATTTCGGCAGCCTCGCAAACCAACTGGTTGCCTCGGCCGAGAGTAAGTGCGATTCCGGTACCGAACATTCCATTCGCCGTTGCAAGGAGCGTTGTCGCAAAGGCATACTCAGAACCGGAATGGACTGCGTCGGTGGCCGCTCCACTTTCGAGGGGAAACCGGGCGTCGCGAGTTTCGAGCGAAACGATGCATTCAGAGGTCATGAATGAGTCGCGTTGTCCAGTTCGAAATAGGCAGAATCAGTTCCCTGAATTCGCACACACGAAGCGGCGAGGCTAGAGTTTAGTTCAGCTGTTTCCCTTGCCGCAATAACTACGAACCAGGAGACAGTCTCGATGAAACGCTACGGCTCGGTAATCGGAGTGAGGCCTGAGGCAGTTGAGGAGTACAAGAAGCAACATGCGAACGTCTGGCCAGAAGTTCTAGACATGATCCGGCGCTCCAATATCAGGAATTATTCCATTTATCTGAGAGACGATTTGTTGTTCGGGTACTTCGAATATCACGGCTCCGATTTCGAGGCTGACATGGCCAAAATGGCTGCCGATCCGAAAACTCAGGAGTGGTGGAAATTGGTTGGGCCCATGCAGCTTCCACTCGAGTCTCGGGCCAAAGGCGAGTGGTGGGCAAGCATGGAAGAAGTTTTTCACCTCGACTGAACTGACGGAAAGTCATTCCGTCACAAAGTCACCAAAGCGATCGTAGTCACGTTCGGATCAGGCGCGGGTTGCGGCAATTCGATCTTCAGTTTGCCTTCGGTCTGAGTCACGTTCAGCCGTTGCCCGGTCGCGAGCAGCCGCGCCGAGAGAACTTTTACCTTTACGTCGCCAACCTCCAGCGCCGAGCTCGGCCAGTCGAAAACATGGATGAAGATCCTGTTTGACTTGGCGGTGGTACGTATCGCGGGTACACCTTGGACAGGGCCATAGGTTGTGCCGTAGATTGACTCGCCGTTCACGGAGAGCCATTCGCCGATCGCACGCAAGCGCTCCTGAAATTCTGGTTGGATTTGCCCGTCGGGCTGAGGACCCACATTGAGCAGAAAGTTTCCGCCGCGGCTTGCTACTTCCACCAGAGAACGAATCAAGAACTGCGCAGACTTGAACTCGTGGTCATTCGCGTTATAGGCCCAGGTGTTGTTGATGGTCATGCACGTCTCCCACAACTGGAAGTCCTCTTCTTTGGGGACTGCGGACCTCAGTTTCTGCTGGACACTGGTGTCCACCGCGTTGAAACGAATTCCCTTCGTCGGAATTCCGCTGGGGACGAATTGTTCGGGGGTCTGGTAGTCCCCGGCTACACCGAGGCGATCGTTGAAGAGCGTGCGCGGTTGCAGCCGGTGGATGAGGTCGACGAACCTGCGTCCGTCGTATTTTTCTTGATTGGACAGACCGTCGAACCAGACCAGCGCGACCGGGCCGTACCTGGTAAGCAATTCGGTCAGCTGCAACTGCATGTAGTCGAGATACAACGGCCATTCAGGGCGCATTGGCTCTCCACCCCAGTTCGCAGAGGCTAGTTTGGAAGTGTCGCGAAACGCAGGATGGTGCATGTCAGGCGGCGAATAGTAGAAGCCCAAAGGCATGCCGGCGTCCTGGGCGGCGGCTGCGAGTTGACCAACGATATCTTTCCCGTACGGCGTCTTGGTGATTTTGTAGTCCGTGTAGGCGCTGTCGAACATGCAAAAGCCGTCGTGATGTTTGGTCGTAAACACCATGTATCGCTGGCCGGCAGAGCGTGCGAGGTCCACGAGTGTCCGCGCATCGAACTTCGCCGGATTGAAACGTTTCTGCAGTTCCACATACTCAGCTTGTGTGATGCCCCCGGGTTTCGGAACCATGATCGGCCATGAAGCTTCCACGCTCGCCAGCGAGTAGGGTCCCCAGTGGATGAACATTCCAAATTTGGCATCGCGATACCAGGCCGTATGCTCTTCAGAAAAAATTGATGACCACGCGAAAGGGCAAAGCAGAGGCAACGTAGCGGCTCCGGCGCCAAGTTTCAGAAACTCGCGCCGACGACAACCGATAGCGGGTTTCGATGAGAAAAGGTCCAGTGGCTTCGGAAGTGGTTCCATGAGTCCCCTCGGGATTTGCTTTTCGAAGCGATGAAGACGAGTCGGTAAACCTCTCGGTCCAAACTTGCAAGCGCTCGAAGGTCAATTGACTGCGCCAAAGCGGGAGCTATAGTATCACTCCTCGCTCATCCGGATACGTCAGGTTCGTTAACAGCCCTGTGCGTGGCAAACACTTCGTGGGTGTGCCGGGAAGCTGACGGAGGACAACACGATGCCAGGCGCTCTCGAAGGCAAGGTCGTGGTGCTCACCGGAGGTGGTAATGGCATAGGACGCGAGTGTGCACTAGCTTATGCTCGCGCCAAGGCGACGGTTGCGATACTGGATGTGAACCTCATCGCAGCCCGGCGCACTGCGGAAGAACTCGGTGGTTTGGGCATCGCATTGCACACGGATGTTTCCAGTGGCCCCTCGGTGGAGTCCGCAATCAACTCAGTGCTCAAGAGTGTCGGGCGCATTGACGCTGTACACAATAACGCGGGTATCGCAAGCCCGTCCAAACCGCTCCACGAAACGGATGAGGAAGAGTGGGACAAGCTACGCGCATTAATTTGAAATCTGTCTACTGGACCACACGCTATGCCTTCGAAGCGCTTCGGGATAGCAAGGGAACGATTCTCAACACGGCCAGCATGGTCGGGTTGATGGGGCAGCAGGACCATGCTGCCTACGTTGCGACCAAGGGCGGCATGATTTCACTCACCAAGGCGATGGCAGCCGATTATGCGCGCTATTCCATCCGTGTAAATGCTATCTGCCCAGCGGGGGTATGGACTCCAATGCTGGAACAGTGGTGCAGCGAGCAGAAGGACCCCGCCGGGGTCCGCAAGTACCTCGACGATATCCACATGCTAGGCTATTGTCCCCAAGGCGACGTCATCGCAGACGCCGCTGTGTTTCTGCTTTCCGATAAGGCGCGATTCATTACCGGTTGTATTCTGCCGGTGAGCGGCGGAGCGGAACTGGGTTATCGCAGGTAATGCCGCCTAATTTTGGCGTGCCCGAGATGTAGCCCATCGTTATTGCCTGGCAGAGTCAACCAGTCAAGCAGAGCAAAAACAGGCGCGGCCATTCTCGCCCGCTGCACACTTTCGCCGGTCAGGATACCGTGTATCGAATCCTACCGGAAAGGACAACACTCATGAACCCAAGCTTGGGGAACGCTCTGGCAGTTCTGTGTAGAACCCATCTTACAAATAGGATAGGTCCCAGCCGAGGATGGCCCGGGAGGCTTTGCCTGATAACCTACCGCCAACACCTGAGTTTTTGGGCAAAAATCGGAGTTCTTGGGCAGACTGCATGGAACAAGATTCAATCCCTGCCACAAACAGACCCATCCGAGCGCGCGAGGGCGAAGTTCCAGGATGACATCATGGCCATCTACAATGGACCATCCCCACCGGAGTGGGAGAAGGTCAGATAATCTGGCCGTGCGCAGCCATACTTTGGCCCGGGGCGATGCAGCCGGACTTCTGATCGGTTGCATGCGCCAGCGATAGACAGATTCTAGAACTGGTTCCAAAGGAACTGTCTGTTTGCTGTTCAACTCCAGCGTGAACGCGTATCGCCGAAGTCGTAGCCAAACTTGCTGAGCTTCTCCTCGCCCTTGGGATCCCAGAACAAGTTCTTGCCGTCCTTGCTCACGGAGATGTTTGTATGCATGCCGCTGCCGTTCACGCCCACCACCGGCTTAGGCAGGAATGATGCAGTCAATCCCATGTTGGTTGCCACTTGGTTGTAGACTTCGTGATGGAACTGGACTTCCTGGGCCTTCACGA
>CAWFUU010000040.1:0-58641 GCA_963819035.1 uncultured Acidobacteriaceae bacterium
GGGCCGAGTGCAGGTAGAGATTATGGGGCATGACGGTCGCGCCGATAATTCCGATGGCGATGTAGAGCATGCCGGCTTGCCGGAAGTGGGGCGTGACCAGAGCCTTTCCCATCTCCAGGAAACTGGGCTGGGTCTGCGGCAGGACGAAGATTTCGATGAAGTAACAAACGGCGATGGTGGCGACCAGCAGCAGAACCACGGCTTCGATGCTGCGCATTCCAAACTGCTGGAGAGCCAGGAGCAGGAGCACATCGATGCCCGTGATGATGACGGCCCAGAGCAAGGGGATGTGGAACATCAGGTTGAGGGCGACGGCGCTGCCGAGCACCTCAGCCAGGTCGCATGCGCCGATCGCCAACTCGCTCATCATCCAGTTCGGCCAGCGGGTCCAACTGGGATACCAGTCGCGGCAACATTGGGCGAGATCCTTGCCGGTTACGACGCCTAAGCGGGCGGAGATGACTTGCATGAAGATGGCCATGAGGCTGGCGAGTCCCACGACCGAGAGGAGTCCGTACTTGAACTGGGCGCCGCCCTGAAGATCGGTGCCCCAGTTGCCCGGGTCCATGTAGCCGACGCTGACGAGGATGGCAGGACCTACGAAAGCGCGCCACTGCTCCCAGAATCCGGCATCGTGACGCGGCACGGCAATCGAGTTGTGGGCGCCCTCCAGCGACAAACTGCCGCGGGGCGCGACTTCGGCGCTGACGGTAGTGGGAGCACGACGAGTAGGCACATCTTTCTGCCCTAATTCGTCGCTGCCTCTCATCCCTGGCATTCTCCCGGTAGACCCCGGACCGTCGAAGGGTATGCTAGGTAGTATACACTTAAAGTGGTTAACTATGGTTAAGTATCTGGATCATGCATTGGAGGTGGGAGCGGGCGCGACCCAGACCTTTTCTGCTGCGAGGCCGCCGAGGACGATGGCGCCGGCCGCGGTGCGGAGGGAGAGGGTCTTGTCATAGTTGCGTTGCAGCAGGCGGAACCGGGCGCCGGGACGGATGCCGCGTGCTTCCAGAAACTCCAGCAAATGGCGGTCGCGCTCGTAGATGCCGCTGACGATATAAGCCTGACCAGGATCGGCATCCGCCAGCCGGACAAGGCCTCGCTTACGCCGGCTGGCCGGGCTCTCGACCTCGCTCAAATTGCCGTGCGGACATGCGCCGTCGGAGCCCAACTTGGCCAGCAGCTTGGCCTCGAAGTCGGGAGAGACTGCGTGCTCCAGACGCTCGGCCTCATCGTGGACCTTCCACCACTCCATGCCGAACATTTCCGACAGCATGCGTTCGATGAGGTGATGGCGCAAGGTGAGTTTACGGGCGATCTTGCGGCCGGCTGCGGTCAGGCGGATCTCGCCGTCGCCCTCGACGAGCACGAGGCCGTCTTTCTTTAAGCGCCGGAGGGCCATCGTGACTGCGGGCGCGGACACCTTGTGCCAGTCGGCCAGGCGCGCGGATATCACCGTCTCCCCATCGGTTTCGGCTTCGAGGATCGACTTCAGGTAGTCTTCTTTGGAGACTGTGATCATGCTGGGGGGATTATACTTCGAAGGTTAAGCACGGTTAATGCTGATTTCCGGTGGCGCCATCCCGATCCCGGTGCGTTCGCGCGGGTGAGGTATCTCGCGCGGGATCTCCCGGGAGGTGTTGCGCGCCTGCTGGGAGATCCTTCCCTCCGCCTGAAGAACGGCTCCGGTCAGGATGACACCCAAGTTAGGAACTGGGACGTTCAAATCGATCCAGCTTTCCGGTCGCTGTGGCGTTTGACAGCATTCCTCTTCAACCCCTAACCTGAGTTTCTCTGGCTTATGAAAGTTCTGGTCCTAGGTGGAGGCGGGCGCGAGCACGCGCTGGTGTGGAAGCTGCGGCAGTCGCCGCGCATTTCGCAGCTTTACTGCGCGCCCGGAAACGGCGGCATCGCCGATGAGGCGGAATGCCTGCCGGCCGACCTTCAGAGCCTGGAGTCGATCACAGCACTGGCGGCGCGGCTGCAGCCCGACCTGACAGTGGTAGGGCCGGAATTGCCGCTCACCTTGGGCGTGGTAGATGAGTTCACTCGCCGCGGATGGCCTGCCTTTGGGCCGACGCAGGCGGCGGCGCAGCTGGAGTCGAGCAAGAGTTTCGCCAAGCAGTTTCTGCAGCGTCATCACATTCCTACAGCACCGTTTGCCATCTGTGATTCGATCGAGCAAGTGCGGGAGGCACTGGGCCATTTCCATACTCCGATTGTGGTGAAGGCGGACGGGTTGGCCGCGGGCAAGGGTGTGGTCATCGCCAAGAGCAAGGAAGAGGCGGCCAGCGTGGCGGCGGAGATGCTCAGCGGCAAAATGCTGGGCGAGGCCGGGGCGCGGGTCGTGCTGGAAGAATGTTTGAAGGGCGACGAGCTGTCGTTTCCTCGTGTTCAGCGACGGGGAGCGCGTAGCTCCGCTGGTGGCGGCGCAGGATCATAAGCGCGTGGGCGACGGGGATACCGGTCCGAATACGGGCGGCATGGGCGCGTACTCGACCCGCGATATTGTCGACGATCAGATGCGGGACTGGCTGGTGAATCACATCGCGCGGCCCGTCGTTGCCGGGATGAAGGCCGAGGGCGCGGAGTTTAAGGGCGTGCTCTATTGCGGGCTGATGATGACGGCGCGCGGTCCGATGGTGCTGGAGTTCAATTGCCGCTTTGGCGATCCGGAAACGCAGCCGATTCTGATGCGGCTGGAGAGCGATCTGGTGGATGCTCTGGAAGCCTCCATTCAGGGCCGCGTCAGTGAAGGCGACTTTAAGTGGTCGCAGGATGCTTCGGTTTGCGTGGTGATGTCGTCGGGGGGATATCCGGGAACGTTTGAGGTGGGGAAGCGGATTGACGGGCTGGATGAAGCGGGCTCGATTTCAGGAGTGAAGGTTTTTCATGCGGGCACGTCACGACGCGATGGGGCTTATTACACTTCCGGTGGGCGTGTGTTGGGCGTGACGGCGCGGGCGCGGGATTTGGAAACCGCCGTGGGGCGGGCTTATGAGGCTTGCGGGAAGATTGGGTTTGATGGGGCACATTATCGGAAGGATATTGCGGGGAGGGCTCTGAAGAAGTAGTACCCAGTACTCAGTACTCAGTACTCAGTGCAGTACGACTGAGGTCGTGCGCTTCCCGGTTCAATAACGTCCATTAAGAGGGGATGATGAGCAAGACACTGGTTGCGATTGTGATGGGGAGTGACACCGACTTGGAGATCATGCGCGAGGCGGGGAAGGCGCTGGACGAGTTCGGGATCGCGTATGAGATTGACGTGAGTTCAGCGCATCGGTCGCCGGATCGCACTGCTGATTTCGCGCGCAAGGCGGCGGAGCGCGGGATTCGTGTGATCATCGCGGGAGCGGGCGGAGCTGCGCATTTGGCGGGGGTGATCGCGGCGCATACTACCTTGCCGGTGATTGGGGTGCCGATTCCTTCGACTTCGCTGAACGGTATGGACTCCTTGCTGGCGACGGTGCAGATGCCGGCGGGGATTCCGGTGGCTACCGTCGCGATCGGGAAGCCGGGAGCAACCAATGCGGGGATTCTAGCGGCGCAGATGATTGGGCTGGCGGATACGTCTGTTGCGAAGAAACTTCAGGCGCACAAAGAGAAGCTGGCGCGGGGAGTGGAGGAGAAGTCCAAGAAGTTGAAGGGGAAATGAGGTTCGAATCTCCTTACCAAGGTCAAAAGCCCCACCCTGTCTCGCCAAAGAACGGCGAGACAAGGATGGGGCACCCAGCGCCTGAAGTCTCGAATGTAGAGTAGCCGTACCTTCGTTAAGAGCAGTCCTACGGGTGGAGTGTTTGTGGACTCAGCCTGCGGCCGTGACAGGTAGTTTTACTCCAAGCCTTTCCTCGCTCGCCGGACGCTTTCGAAGCTCGGCGGCTGGACGCTTTCGGAACACGACTTTTACTCCCTCGCGCCAGCGCTCGTCAATGCCCACGAATTCCCATTCGATTTCCGGAGAGATGTAGCGCAGCAGCACATCCGTTGCGGGGTGTACATGGAACGCGGGCGCGACCAGAAAAAGCAGCGGCGCCTCGTCCGATAATTCCCGGTCAAGAAAATACCCGAAGCGCGAAAACTCTCCGCGGCTGTGATGCCACTCCACCCGCGACCAGTAATCGAGACCCTGCAGGGGCAAGTGAATGTCCTCGTCGGCCTTGAGTTCGACCACCGCCAGGCGTCCATCGCGCGTCGTGGTCAGCACGTCAATCATGGCGCGATCCGCGGCAGAAAACGCCGGCACCTGTGAGTACAGCAGGCGCGGATCCAACTGCTCATCCACCATGCTCACATCGCCCACCACCAGCGACTCCAGCCAACGCTCCGGATGCAGGCGAAACAGCGGATGCTGCTTTGGCCCGTAGGGGTGGCGAGTGTCGCGCAGCACCGTGAGCAACTCAAGAAAGAACGTCCAATTGCGCTCCTCGAGCACCCGCTCTTCCGCGCCCACGCCGAAGACGATCTCTTGCCTGCTGCGAAACGTCGCCGCCTCGGCTCCGATGCGTGCGCGGGCGAACTCGAGCCCTCGCCATCGAAATGCAAGTTCCGCTGCCGACAGCACTGCGACTTCACAATTTGGCAGAATCGCCCGGATCCTCTGGATCGACTCGGCGAATCTTTCGAGTGCGGCCGCCTCGTTGGTCGCATGCAGGAGGCGCGTGGCCACGTTGCCGCGGTCGGAGCAATCGATCTCGACGACCGCATCGTGGCGCTCGTCGAACTCAAACAAACGCCACTTCGCCGCGGCCCGGTTGAGATTGGCCATCCGCTCCCGGACCAGGGCCGAGCTTCCCTGCGGCACGAACAAGTGCAGGCCCTCCACCAGCGCCTTGCCCGCCGAGGCCTGCCGGCAAACATCCAGCCACAAGATTCCAAAGGTCAGCGACGCGTCGATCGATGCCTGCGTCTCTTTCTCATTCACCCCCAAAACCGCGCAGGCTGACTGTCCGCGGCGAAGCAGTCCCCGCGCATAGATGGGCCCGAACGACTTTTCCAGATCGACGCCGGTGGTCAGTCGGGTGATCGCAAAGCCGGGAAAGTGCCGCTCCAGCGCGTGGCGCAACTTCTGGTCATAGCTCGCCCGCGCTGCCTTCTTGGCCGACGGTGAGCGCCGGTCGCGGTCGCGGCAAATTTCCAGCTTGGTCGGACGCGCCTGGCCCAGGCGCTGCACCGCCAGGCGTAACGTCCCGTTCTTGACCTCGGCGTCGAGCACGCGGCGCACGGTGTTCCGTTCCGCCGACCATAGGTGGAGCAGACATTTGTTGTGCTCCCCGGAGATGGAATACTTGGCCCGCTCGAGGTCAAAAGCCATTGCACCATCCTCGAGCACGACCGCACCCGAGGCCTCGCTGAGGAACTCCTGGACGGTGCGGCTGAGCGCTTCTGGGGTCATACCTGGAATTGTCCACAACTCACGCCGTGCCGTCTGTGACGAGTGACCATTGTCATCGGCGGGCCTGTGAAAAGTCCGATGCAAGGTCACCGTTGCCAATTGCCCCAATGGGGGATTTCGCGTAAGCTGCAAGCGATGGAAGTGCATTTCACCCCCGAGCAGGAAGCGAAACTCGCTCAGATTGCGAACTCGGCAGGCACTGATGCGGAGCGCCTGGTAAAGGAGGCCGCACTGCGACTCCTGGAAGAGGACGCCCGCGTCCGCGCCGCCGTTCGCGAGGGCGTTACCCAGGCTGACGAAGGCAAGTTCATCGAAGAAGCAGACATGGATGCCCGGCTGGAACGCATGCTGCGCACTTAAATGCGCATCCGATGGACTCCTGCTGCCGCAGCCGACCTCGAAGAGATCAGCGAGTACTTAAAAGAGCGGCATCCGCAGTACTGGCAACCGACCATCCGTAGACTCTATCAATCGATCCGCTCCTTGAAGGAGTGGCCGAACCAGGGACGCCCGGGCCGCGAGGAAGGCACCCGAGAGCTGCCGTTTTCGCCCCTGCCCTACATTGCCATCTATCGGGTAAAAGAACAGACCGTCGAGATCCTGCGTATCTACCACGGCGCACGAAATCGCTTTTAATCCGTGTGCTCTGGCAACCACCCCAAGATAGGCATGATTACCTCCGGACGAAATGCGGGGCTCTGGCACAGATACGGCCACCTCGCCTATGGGATAATCAATGGATAGGAGCAACCGGCCTTCGAGTCCTGACACAACTCGCCGGCATCTAAATTTCGTGAATAAATCTATCGATAGACAGCGGTTTTTCTTCGAACACTACGGGCTGAGCGAGCGCGATCTTGAGCACTATCTGGCCGCGGCGCTCTCGGCGGGCGGTGATTACGCCGACCTTTACTTCGAATACCTTTCCTCGACTTCGCTGATGGTGGATGAATCCATGGTGAAGTCGGCGTCGCAGGGCATATCCGCGGGATGCGGTGTACGCGTGGTGTCCGGGGAGCGCACGGGCTACGCCTACACTGACGATCTCTCAGCCGACCGGATCCTGCACGCCGCACGGACTGCGGCGCTGATCGCCAGCGCCCCGGCCAAGACACCCGTCGCCGGATTCCAGAAGGCCGCTGCCCGCAGCCTGTATCCCGTGACTCTGCCTTCGGTCGACGCGGAAATTACCGCCAAAGTTGAACTGGTGATGCGCGCCGACAAGGCGGCTCGAGCCTACGATCCGCGCATTCAGGAAGTCCGCGCCAGCTATGCCGACGAACTGCGCAACATTCTTGTGGTTGGGTCCGACGGAACTTTCGCGGAAGACTCGCAGCCGCTGGCTCGCATGAATGTTTCCTGCATCGCGAAGACCGAAGGAAATTCCGCCCGCGGGAGTTCTGGCGGGGGAGGCCGCGTCGCGCTCGACTTTTTCTTCGGCGATAAGAATCCTGAATTCTTTGCCCGCGAATCGGCCCGCCAGGCGCTCCTGCAACTTGATGCACGCGAGGCGCCTGCTGGCGAAATGGAAGTGGTCCTCGGTCCCGGATGGCCCGGCGTCCTGCTGCATGAAGCGGTAGGCCACGGCCTCGAAGCGGATTTCAATCGCAAGAAAACCTCCGCCTTCGCTGGCCTGGTCGGCAAGCGCGTGGCCAGCGAGAGATGCACGGTGGTCGACAACGGAACCATGCCGTGGCGCCGTGGATCGCTCAATGTCGACGACGAAGGCGAGCCGACGCAGGAAACAGTGCTGATTGAGAAGGGAATCCTCAAGGGTTATCTCAGTGACAAGCTTTCTTCGCGGCTCATGGGCATCGCCGACACCGGCAACGGACGTCGCGAAAGCTATGAGCACATCCCCATGCCGCGCATGACCAACACCTACATGCTCGCCGGCCAGGATAATCCCGAAGACATTATTCGTTCGGTCAAGCATGGCGTGTACGCGGTGAATTTCGGCGGCGGCCAGGTCGACATCACCAACGGAAAGTTTGTGTTCTCCGCGTCGGAAGCCTACATGATTGAAAACGGCCAGATCACCGCGCCGATCAAAGGCGCCACGCTCATCGGCAATGGGCCCGACGTGCTCACGCGAGTCTCGATGGTGGGCAATGATCTGAAACTTGACGAAGGCGTCGGCACTTGCGGCAAAGACGGACAAGCTGTTCCGGTGGGTGTCGGCATTCCGACCTTAAAAATCGACCGCCTCACCGTGGGCGGCACCGCCAGAAAAGATCCTGGCGGCTTCATGCAGTAAGAATTGCCATGGATTTGCACGGGTCTCCACGGATCCTATGAAGATCTTGTCATTCCGACCCTGAACGTAGTGAAGGGTAGGAATCTGCTTTTTGCCGGACCACGAGTTGACCGAAACGAAATAAGGATTCACCATGCGATACCGACTCTTAGGCAACAGCGGACTCCGAGTCTCGGAGGCGGCGCTCGGCACAATGACCTTCGGCGAGGACTGGGGCTGGGGCTCGTCCAAGGATGAAGCGCGAAAGGTGTACGACGCTTTCCGCGAAGCCGGCGGAAATTTCGTCGATACCGCCAACTTATACACCAACGGAACCAGCGAAGCGCTCCTCGGCGAGTTCATGCAGGGCCACCGGCAGAGCGTGGTGCTGGCTACGAAGTACAGTAATGCCGCACCGGGGACCGACCCGAACGCGGCCGGCAACCAGCGCAAGAACATGGTGCAAGCCGTGGAAGCGAGCCTCAAGCGGCTGCGCACCGACTATCTCGACCTCTACTGGGTGCACATCTGGGATCAGATCACGCCGGTCGAAGAGGTGATGCGCGGACTCGACGACCTGGTTCGGCAAGGTAAGGTGCTCTACGCCGGCATCTCGGATGCTCCAGCCTGGTGGATCGCGCAGGCGAACACGCTGGCGTCCCTGCGAGGCTGGTCGCCGTTCGTCGGATTGCAGATCGAATACAGCTTGATTGAGCGAACGGTCGAGCGCGAGCTGATCCCGATGGCCAAAGCGTTGAACATCGGCGTGACTGCGTGGTCGCCGCTGGCCAGTGGCGTGCTTACCGGTAAGTATCACGACAAGGGGTCGTCGGAGCAGGGCCGTCTGAGCAGCGACATGATGAAGGACTTTCGGCCGGAGCAAGAGCGGGCGGACCGGGTGGTTGCGGCCGTGAAGAGTGTGTCCGAGGAGATCGGTCGCAGTATGGCGCAGGTGGCGCTGGCTTGGCTTCGCTACCGCCCGGTGCCGGTCATTCCCATCATCGGCGCGCGGAAGCTATCTCAATTGCAGGACAATCTCGCCAGCCTCGATCTGACTCTTACAGCGAACCAGTTGCGGACGCTCGACGATGCCAGCCGGATTGAGCTGGGATTCCCGTACGAACTTTATGCGAAGGATCTGCCTCGTACATTTGCCTACGGAGGACTGCGAGACAAGATCGTTGCCTAAAAATCTCTATGCCTGAAACTCAAGTCGAAACCCCGAAACTCGAAACTGATCTTCGCGAAGTAGCCCAGGACATCGTCCGCCGTGCCATGGCCGGAGGCGCTACCTCTGCCGAATGCGTGGTTCGCGAAGGCGACGAGTTCTCCACGCTCGTCCGCCTCGGCCAGGTCGAGACGCTGAAAGAATCCGGCTCGAAATCCATCGGTGTGCGCGTGTTCTTCGGTCAGCGCGCCGCCAGCACCTATTCGAGTGACTTCTCCCGCGAAGGCCTGGACCGCATGGTGAAGTCAGCGCTCGAACTCGCGAAGATCACTTCCGAAGATCCGTTCGGCGGAATTCCCGAAGCCGCGCAACTCGGCCAGCTGTCGGGCGACCTGGGTCTCTATCACGAAGATGTTTACTCGCTGCCCGGCGCCGATCGCATCGACTATGCGCGCCGCGCGGAAAAAGCGGCGTTCGATTTCGATCCCCGCATCAAGAATTCCGAAGGCGGATCGTTCGACGCTGCCACCGGCCACAGAGTGCTGGCCAACTCGCACGGCTTCATTGGCGAATACCGCCGGTCGTACTGCTCGGTGGCAGCGGTGCCGATTGCGCAGACCGAAGCGGGGGCGATGCAGCGCGATTACTGGTACTCGGTCGCGCGCACACTGAAGAAACTTGATCCGCCCGAGCAGGTGGGCAAGATCGCCGCCGAGCGCACGCTCCGCCGCCTCGGCGCGCGCAAAGCGAAGACGGCGCAGGTTCCGATCGTGTTCGACCCCATGGTCGCGACCTCGATCCTCGAACATATCTTCGAGGGCATCAACGGAGACTCGGTCTATCGCGGCGCGTCGTTCCTCGCCGGCAAGCTGGGGCAGAAGATCGCAGGTGACAACGTGACCGTGATCGACGACGGCACCATGCCCGGCGGCTTCGGCACCAGTCCGTTCGATGGCGAAGGCATCCCGACGCGGCGTACCGTAGTGATCGAAAACGGCGTGCTCAAATCGTATCTGCTCAACACCTACACCGCGAAAAAGCTCGGGATGCAGACCACCGCGAACGCCGCCCGGGGCTTAGCGGGCACGCCCGGCATCGGGCCAGGCAACTATTTCTTGCAGCCTGGCGCCAAGACGCCAAAGGAACTGATCGCAGGAATCAAGGAAGGTCTGTATGTCACCGAATTTCTCGGCCAGGGGGTGAACCTGGTGACCGGCGATTATTCGCGCGGTGCTTCCGGTTTGTGGATCTCCGGCGGAGAATTCGCCTATCCGGTGGAAGAAATTACGGTGGCCGGAAATCTGAAAAACTTGTTTTTCAACATTTCGGAAATCGGCAACGATCTGGAGTTCCGCGGCTCCGTCGCCGCCCCGACGATTCGCATCGATGGCCTCACCGTCGGCGGCGAATAGGCGGGGCGTCCCAGATCTGCACACAAGACCCGGTGAGCTACGCTCGCCGGACAGCCGGGGCGGCTGTCCCCACACGGAAGTGCGGAGCTCTCCAGGGGCGCGTTGGGCGTGTAGAATTTCTGGGCTTCAGCACTTGTGGGTCCGGAACACCAATGATTAAGTTCGCCAAGATCATCTTTTGGATCGCCGCCGTCTGGGGCTTTATCATCCTCCCGCCACTCTACTTCATCTTCGACAGCATCGGTCGCCAGGACCCTCCGCCCGTTACCCATCCCGCCTTTTACTATGGCTTCGTCGCCGTTGCACTTGCCTGGCAGGTCGGGTTCGTGGTCATTGCCCGAGACCCGGTTCGCTTTCGCGCGATGATGATTCCCGCCGTGCTGGAGAAGTTCGGCTATGGCATCTCGCTGATAGTCCTCTACTTACAGCACCGCTTGCATGGCGTCGACGTGGCCTTTGGGGGCATCGACCTGCTGCTGGGCCTACTGTTCCTGGTAGCTTTTGCTCGGACCGGATCCTGAGCGCTGGCCAATCAGAAACTTATTCTGCAACCTAGACCCAGCCGTGTGCCTCTAACGGACATGCTCCCAGGTGTCCAGCCGCTGCCCAAAGTACCCTTGTCGCCCGGGACAAAAGCCAGTAACATCGTTCCCTGACATCGCTATGTTTGAGCCTCATCCCAACCTGGCGGATGAAGTGAACCGCGGCATCATCCAATCGGAGATTGAGGGCGGCGTGTTCCTTAGCGATCTCCCCCCGTCGACTGTCCTCGAAATCCAGACCATGCACCACCGCTACACTGCGGTGCTACTGGGAGGCAGCGAGGCCATGCTTTCGGGCCATCCGGAATTTTGCCCCGAGCCGGTGCAGGTGGCGATCGCCGGTTCGACTTGGGGAGGCTCGATGCTCAAACTCCAGTACGTCGGACGCGGGATGCATCTGGAATTTCGACATCCCGAATACCCCACCCCGATCGTGACTTCGCCGATCCAGGAAATTCGGGACCGTGTTCAGTTGCCGGCTCTAGAACTGGATTCGCGCCCTCACGGGGCCCACTCGTAATAACCCTCAGGCCGAGCAAAGCTCGGGTTCATTGTCCCATTCTGGTTCTCGAAGTGCCGCAGGAGCTACGTATTCTGCCGACTCCGGGCGCTTTCCATTGACTTGCCTCCCCTGCACCCACTACCATTCCGGCCAGCGGCCTCAGCAGAGGAGGCCCCAATCAGTGCCTTTGAAGATCGACACCCGCGAAGTCGCTCACGTTACCATCCTCGACATTGAGGGCCGCATTGTGCTGGGCGACGAAATTCACGACTTGCGCGAGGCGGTGCGCGACCTGATCAAGCAGGACAAGAAAAAGATCATTCTCAATCTCGCCAACGTCGACTACATCGACAGCTCCGGCGTCGGCGAACTGGTCGGGTGCTTCACCACGGTCCGAAATGCTGGAGGTGAATTGAAGCTGCTCAACCTCACCCAGAAAGTCCACGACGTGCTCCACGTTACGAAGCTCTACACCGTCTTCGATATCCGGGAAGACGAATTTACCGCGGTGAAGTCCTTCGACTACTTCTTCGCAAAATAGGGGAGCCTGCTGGCCGGTGTATCGGTGAGCGTCACCTTCGACCGACGGCGATTTGCTTCATCCATTTCAATTGAGTGACGCTTCGACCGGAGCTATAGTGCTCCTGTGGAAGAATGGGCCAAAATCCTCGTTGGCACCGGCGCCGGTTTCATGGCCGGGATCGCGGCAGAACCCCTAAAATTTCGCCTGGTCCTCTGGGCGAAAACGCGCCAAGCTCGGTCGGCCCTCTACAGCGACATGGGGTTGATCTACCATCAGCTCAATAGAGTCATAGACCTTTGTCACGGCCCTGGGGCCGTAACCACACCTGAACAACGCAAGGAAAGAGAGCGAGCTATCGCGATCCTGAATTCAGTAAGCACGGGTCTTTACGATCACTACGCTGCGAACGAGAAAACTGCTTTTCTGGTCATTCCAGAGGCGGCGGCGATCACAGACCTCTATGAGCTCGTCCGCAAGTCTGCTGACAGAAGCGAGGTCGATTGGAGAGAGCGATACTGTGCTGTAAGTCGTGTCTTCCTAACTTTTGAAAAGTACTTTGGCGAAGGAGTCATTGACCTTGACCTGCTGTTAAGAGAGCGTGCCCGACATCGGGAAACTACCGTAAATCGCATCGAACATCGATACAGCGTGAGTCCAGCAATGGGACCTGCTGATGAACTGAATCCCCCTATCAGAGACAGCCAGTATCCGGCTCCAAAACGTAAGTGAAACATGCCGGGTTGCCCATTCATAGCGCTTCTTGCGAAGGGGGGCGCTTGTTAATTTCTGGCGTAGATGGAATGCGTTCCGCAGACTGGTGCCATCATGAGGGGAACATAAAATCCCCCCGAACCGCCCTGGGTACGCCCTAAACTCGCAATTCCTCGCTATCATTGGGAAAGGTGCTCATGGGCCCGCAAGTTGTGTGCGCAGGGCGACGCCGCTCATGGACGACCGCAACGCCGAACACCAAGGCTTGGAGAAGAAGACCGCCAGGGAACTGCTCTGGACCGTCGACCGCTCCTTTCAGGGTTGGACCTGCTCGCAGTGTGAATGGAACTATCCGATTCCGACGCTGCTGAGCGATCCTGAAGCCAAAACCGCGTACGACCGCCTGGCCGCGGCCAAGTTCCGCTCCCACAATTGTGCCGACCACCTCCCGCGTCTCATCTCACCCAGCACGGACAGCTTCACCGGCCGCATCCGCAGCATGGTGGCGCACGGGTTCAAACCAAAGGATGCAGTCGAGCTATTCCTGCAGGAAATCGCGATCGAATATCCCAATCAGCCTAAAATTCTGGCGCAAGCGAAGGCCGAGGGCGAAGACTTCCTGCGTCGCCTGCGCGCTGGCCTGATCTAAATGGAATTTCTGGGCCGTCGCGGGGGAACCAAAGAAGTAAATAGGCTGTCGCATGCCTGCCACCAATTCCCACTTCCATTATTCCAGGGGCACGTTCTATTCAGTTTCAGGCCGATGTACGGCCCCGAGACCGCCACTCCATTCCACCAGTTAACTATCTTGATCCTTAGAAGACACTATCGCGTACGCGCAAGAAGCATCGCGATCCCATCTCGAAACTCGGGAGTGCTGATGATTTTGTTCCCTCCGGTATGCCGGAAGGCCCCACCATTCTTGGCGTCGCCCGTAATAACATCCGTCCACGTGACCCTATACTCGCCGGCGGGCAAGCTCATGAGGATGTCCACCGGCCCCTGCCCATCGACGTACATCGCGTACTTACCCTTGCGGCTTGAAAGCAGATGCGTGTAAACGCCTCCCGCGTGCTTCACCGTGGTGGTGTCGGGCGCCAACTCCAGGAGAGGCAGTCCTTGCAAAAACTCGCTCAGAATCTTCAAGCGCCTGCGCAGCGCCGGACTGCCACCGCCCGGCCCGTTCGGCTCCGTGTCCGTTCCGTCTTCGTGCCCCGGCGTGAAGGAATAGTCGAGATTGTCGAAGACGCTTCCGCCCGACAACATGAAGTTCCACGCCTGGCGGGCGTAGGCCTCGTCTCCGCGCCCGAGAAATCCGGTCTCGTCATAAGAAAGGGGCTTGCCCAGCCCGTAGTTCGACAAGGCCGCCTCCGCATATGCGTAGTGAAAGTTCACAATGCTCACTTCCGGCAATAACTGCCGTACTGGATAGCGGAAGTTGCAGCAGTCCTGTGCGATCAGATGCTGGTTCAGTAACGACGCCTCTTCGCTGGCAATCCACTCCGCCACCCGTGCCTGCCACGCCATAGTCAGATCATCCGGCAAGTCAACGGAGTTCGGATACTGATCGCGCCCGGTAAACAGATACGGGTTCACGATGTCCGCCAGTACCGAACGATCCGACCAGGGCTCGTTCGCAATTTCGAAGATCACGTTGGGATAGGCATTGGCCTCGCGAACCAGCTTCCTGGTGTACCGTTCCTGGTAGGAGAGAATGTTCCCGTTTTCCAGCGTATTCAGCTTCTTCCAATCGATGGCGTCGGTTTGATCGAGATTGTTGACCCGGTTGAAAGGACACACATCCCACTGCATATCGCCATATTGCGAAGAAAACAGCGTGATCTCGACCACGATTCCGCGCTTTGCCGCCTCACCCAGGTAGTCATGAAGGCGCGTGAAATATTCCGGATTCCACTTGTCGAGATCGAACTTATCGCCGCCGCGTACCCACGGCGCCACAAAACGTCCGCGGGCCGGAGCCAGGTCATTGCGCTGGATGCCGAACGATTTTCCCGGCACTTCCACATACGCGCCGCCGAACAGACGCGTATAGTTCATCCCTCCCGCAGCGAGCGTCTCGAGGTAGCGGTGGTAGTTGAAGTCCGCGTTGATCACCGCCCCATAGTGTTCGCCGCTTGTAATCAGGGCGACCGCTTTCCCTTGAAACAGGAAGTAATGCGGATTCTGGGGGTGGAGTTGAATCGGCTGCTGGTGCGGCTGCTGAGCAAACGCAGGGAGGATCGTCGTGAGGATCGAAAGCACCGCGACCATCATGCAGTTCCACATCGGATCGCGGGTGCTCCATTTCTCGCGCGCTCTTTGGGCGGAGAAACGGGGATTTACTGCGCAATCCCCATCTGACCCAAAATCCACGCATAATCAAACGCCGATTCTTTCAGACGGTCATACCGCCCCGACGCTCCCCCATGGCCCGCCGGGCTCAGATTCGTTTTCAGGATCAGAGTATTGTGATCCGTCCGCAATGCCCGCATCTTGGCCACATACTTCGCCGGTTCCCAATACATGACCTGGCTGTCATTGAACGACGTCTTCACCAGCATGTTCGGATACGCCTTAGCCTCAACGTTGTCATACGGCGAATAGATGATCATGTAATCAAATGCGGCCTTCTCCTTCGGATTTCCCCACTCCTCGAACTCGCCCACCGTCAGCGGCAGGGACTCGTCGAGTTCGGTATTTATGACATCCACAAACGGCACACCCACCAGCGCCGCATGAAACAGGTCTGGACGCAGATTCAGCACCGCTCCCATCAGCAATCCGCCCGCACTGCGCCCCTCGATCACCAGCCGCTCCTTCGACCCATATCCGTGCGTCGTTAGATACTCGGCCGACGAAATGAAATCTGTGAACGTCGTCCGCTTGTTCATCATGCGGCCCGCGTCGTGCCAGGCCTTGCCCATCTCGCCGCCGCCGCGAATGTGCGCGACCGCCGTAACTACACCGCGATCGACCATGCTGAAAATATTCGAATTGAAAAACATGTCGATCGAGATCCCGTACGACCCATATCCGTACAGATACAACGCCTCGTTCCCGTCGAGCTTCGTCCCCTTTAAATACACCACCGAAATCGGAATCTTCACCCCATCCGCCGCCGGAGCATAAATCTGCTCGACCTGATACTTGCTGCGGTCGTATCCTCCCGGCACTTCTTTCTGCTTCAACAATGCCGACGTCCCCTTCTCCATGTCGTAGGCAAACACCGACGCCGGAGTAATCGCCGACTGATAACCGTAGCGAAACTCCGTGGTGTCGTACACACGATTGATGTACGAATACGCCGCATACGCCGGCTCGGGAAACTCGATCCGCCGCGACTGCCCACTGCGCAAATCCGTCAGGCGGATCTGCGGCAGCCCGTTCTCCCGCTCGTACAACACGCAGTGGTTCTTGAAGAGATCGAAATCGTCCAGCATGATGTCGGGACTGTGCGCCAGCACCTCATGCCAGTTTTTGCTTCCGGGATCCGTCACCGACGCTCTGACCAACCGGAAATTCCTACCCGTATCGTTCACACGAAGATAGAAAGAATCCCCGTTGTGACCCGGATAATATTCCACGCCCTGCTTCCTCGGCTCCAGAACCTTCCACTCTGCGGCCGGGTCCTTCGCCGCAATGTAGCGCGCCTCCGTCGTTGTATGGCTGCCCGAGATAAGAAAAATGTATTCTTTGCTGTTGCTCTTGTACGCCTGCAGCTCGAACCGCTCATCCGGCTCTTCATAAATCATGGTGTCCGGACCAGCCGTCCCCGCCGTGTGCCGGTACAGCCGGTATTGCCGCTTCGACACGTCGTCTTCCTGCGTATAAAAAATCGTCTTGTTGTCATTCGCCCAGACCACGGACCCCACACGCTCGGCGTGGTCCTCCAGGGTTTTGCCAGTCCGCAGATCCTTCACCGCCAGCTTGTATTGCCGGAAGCCCGTGTTGTCATAGGAATACGCCAGCAGGGTCCCATCAGGACTCACCGCGTACGCCGCCACGCTCATGAATGTCTGGCCCTTGGCCAGTTCATTGATGTCGAGCACCACTTCTTCCGCCGCGTCGATGCTGGCCTTCTTGCGGCAACGAATCTGATACTGTTTTCCCGCCTCGGTCCTCACATAGTAAAAATAGTCGCCCTCCTTGTACGGAACCTCGACGTCGGTTTCCTTGACCCGGCTGAGCATCTCGTCATAAAGCTTCTTCTGAAGCGGTTCGGTCGGCTTCATCACCGCCTCGGTGTAAGCGTTCTCCGCCTCCAGATACGCCCGCACCTCGGGATTCGGCTTGTCCCGCAGCCAGAAGTAGTTGTCCACCATCTTGTGCCCGTTGACCTCGGTCACATGCGGAACTTTCTTCGCCACCGGAGGAGCGGGCAGCGAGCCGGTATCGGCCGCTGTCAGGACTAGAAGCGAGATCAGCCAAAGCGTGCCCAGCGCGAGGCGACGCAACCAAACTCGACTCATGAATTCCCTCCAAAACAGAATTGAGAACGAATAGATCCGTAGGGCCACTGAGGGCGCGGGGCAATAGGTCGATCAGGTTTGCACGCGCGACCGTAACCATACTCCCGACCCCTCGCGATCTGCAACTTGGCATCGAAGACGAATGGGAAGCTGAGCGAGACCCTGCGGGCGCTGCGGTGGCTTTTCCATGGCTTACCGTCCGTACTCCGTGACCTTCCCATCGACGGCGGCAGCAACATACTTCTGGGTGGCCAGATTGCGAAACTGGACCACGCGATGCCCATCTCGCGCCAGCTTCCCCCAGCGGCTGGGCTTCTCCGGATTCTGCTCGATCGCCTGATACTCTGTCCCGCCCATGACGAATCGAACGGTGCGGAATCGTCGCGACCCGGTGCGAGTGACGTGCGAGGCCCGGCCATCCAGGACGACCTCAGAACCGCTTATCAACTGCTCCGCCACGGATTTCAGGGTCTCATGGTCCAGCATATTCCACCTGAATCGCTCCTCGGTTTGATGTCTTAACCCCGATGTAAGTTCTCAGTCCAGGCAATGATTGAGAAAAACTTTGGGCGTCTGAGGGAATTTTCCGGCCAACGACGCTTATAAGGGTGAGCGCGAATAACGCGCCGAAAAAAATAAGAGATCAGCGAGGAGAGAATGACATGAAAAACTATCAAATCCATGCGGGGCTTTTAACGTTAGCGCTTTGTGGCGCGGGCTTCGCGACGCCTCGAGCGGCAGCTCAGGTCAACAGTAACCAGATCGCCATTCTGAAGTGGTATGGCGCCAACCGGACTACAAGCTTCGCGGTTCAGAACAGCCCGTCATGCGTTGCGTTCGATGGTGCGAACATCTGGGTCGCCAACTCCGGATCCAACACCGTCTCGAAGGTTCGGCCTTCTGACGGAGCGATTCTGGGAACCTACACGGTCGGAACGAGTCCGCAGGGCTTGGCCTTCGACGGCGCGAATATCTGGGTGGCGAACGTGAACAGCGCCAACGTGACCAAACTGCGCGCCTCGAATGGCGCTACGGTCGGAACTTATCCTGTCGGAAACAATCCACAGTTCGTGGCCTTTGACGGGGCCAACATCTGGGTCGCAAACACGGGAAGCGCGAACGTGACCAAGCTGAACGCCGCTACCGGCGCTGTGATCGGGACTTACCCCGTAGGCTCCAATCCCCAGGGCCTGGCTTTCGACGGCGCCAACATCTGGGTTCCAAACCTGGTGAGCAACACGCTGATCAAGCTGCAAGCCTCGACTGGAGCAGTTCTGGCAACTTACAGCATCACTGGTCCAACCGACGTGGTCTATGACGGCTCCCATATCTGGGTCGTCAGCATCGGCAACAACACCGTCACGAAAATGACGACCGCCGGCGTTGTGCTCGGAACTTATACGGTAGGAGCGAGTCCTCTTAACGCCGTGTTCGACGGCACGTACCTCTGGGTCTCAAACTTCAGCGGCAACACAGTGAGCAAGCTGGCCGTATCGACCGGAGCAGTAGTTGGCACGTATGCCGTAGGCAAGTCGCCCTTCGGCCTCGCCTTCGACGGCGCCAACATCTGGGTCGGCAACTCCGCCAGCAACAGCGTGTCAAAGTTGTAGTCACGGATCGCCCGGCAGAAGCGACGTTGCGGGTGCCCCATCCTAACCGCGTTTTTGCGGTTAGGGTGGGGACTTTGACTTTTCCTCGCGACCCGCGGATCCACATGAACTCGGGAACCAGCTCTGTCAACAGGCTAAGGCTCGTCGTACCACTTCCGCCGATCAAGGCCACGCATTTTCTGTCGCCGACACCGGCGGTGTGCAATCCTTCCCACCTGGTTACTCTGTTGATCCCCTAGAAGACAAGAAAGGCGGCCCCATGGCCGCCGCCCCGAGGTCTGACAACCGCGTTCTGGGTACTACTTTTTCCCGCTCAACATCCCTACCACCCGGTCATAGTCATCCACGGTGTGATACTCAATCACGATTTTGCCTTTGCCCTTACGGTCGCGGATCCTCACCCTCACCCCGAGCAGCCGCTCCAACTCCATCTGCGCTGCCCGCACATTCGGATCTACCCAGCGCGCACCGCTCTGCTTCCGTTCCTGGCCGGGCGTTCCCGGCGGGTCCAGTAACCCGCTCATCTGCAGGACCAGTTTTTCCACCTGGTCGAAGTTCATGCCCTTTTCCACCACGAGCAGCGCAGCCTTCGTGATCTGATCGTCATTCTGCAGCTTCAGGAGTTCTTTGGCCTCGGCGAAGTTAATCTTCTTTTCCGTCAGCAGTTCCTGCACGGGCTGGGGCAGGCGCAGCAGCCGCATGTAGTTCGCGATCGACTCCCGCGAGAGGCCGACCCGTTCGCCAATCTGCGCCTGGGTCAGCTTGAACTCCTCGCTCAACACGCGGAACGCCCCGGCCTGCTCCAGCGGGCTGAGGTCCTCGCGCTGCAGGTTTTCGATGATGGTCATCTCGGCGGCCTGCTGCTGCGAGACCCGCCGCACGATCGCCGGGATGGTCGTTTTGCCGGCGAGCTTGGAAGCGTGCATCCGGCGCTCGCCCAGGATCAGGATGTACCGTCCGTCGTCTTCCGCAGGACGCACCAGGATAGGCTGCACGACGCCGTTGGCTTTGATCGATTCGGCCAGCTCCAGCAACGCGTTATCGCTGTGCACATGCCGTGTCTGAAACGGATTCCTGTCAATGTCGGACAGGGCCAGATTCACGACCAGGTTTCCATGCACCCGCGACTCGGACTGCCCGAGGATCGCGATGTCTTCTTCGACGGATGGGGTTCCGGGTCTCATACCCGGACTGGCCGGGCGCAGCTCTGCTGCCGTCCCATGGACGACCGGATCCACCGCGGGCACTTCACCTACCTCTCCTGTATGGCCGTCATTCCGAACGACGTGAGGCACCTGCGGTTTACCTGGTGTGGCGCTACCCGGTACCGGCGGCGCCGTTACCGCCCGGGGCCCCGGCAACAGCGACTCCAATCCGCGCCCCAAAGCCCGCCGCTTCTCTACCTTCTCCTTGTCCACCGCCGCCGTCGTCGTCATCCGCTCTCCCCTGTTCAGTTCGCCAGTTTCTTTGTCATCCTGACGCACCGTTCTTTGGCGCCGAAGCGCCTGCCTGAGCTTGTCGAAACGCCCCATGCGACTTTCCCCCGAGCCTTCCCTCCGCAGCGCTCTATGCTCTCGGACGTTCGTGAATGATCATCCACTGCACCGCCAAGAAGACCACCCGCGTTTGGCGGCAAATTAATACATCGACGATAATCAATATAATATATCGATGATGATCGATGTATTAAGCGGTCTTATCCATCTTGTCCGCACCGGGAATTTCCTCGACCGCAGCCGCCTGATCGCCACCGGGTCCCGCAGCATCCTGTGTGGCTAAGGATTCTGGCGACGGCTGCTGGCTGTAAGCTGCCTGCCGCTCAATCATCTCCTTCGCTAGCCGGATGTAACTCTCCGCCCCCCTCGAGCGCGGATCGTACACCAGTGCCGGCTTGCCATGGCTCGGGGCTTCCGCCAGGCGGATATTGCGCGGAACCGTCGTCACGCAGAGCTTGGCCCCGAAATAGTTCTTCAGTTCCGCCTTGACCTGTTGCGCCAGGTTGGTGCGGTCATCGAACATCGTCAGCACGACCGCCTCGATCGAGAGCTCCGGATTCAACGCTGCGCGAATGCGTTCGATCGTATCGAGGAGTTCGCTGACGCCCTCCAGCGCGAAATATTCTCCCTGCATCGGGATGAGGACCGAATCTGCGGCGACCAGCGCGTTCAGGGTGAGCAGATCGAGCGCCGGCGGACAATCCAGCACGATGTAGTGAAAGCGATCGCGCAAGGGAGCTAGTGCCTGGCGCATGCGAAACTCGCGCCCTTCCAAGTCCACCAGCTCGAGGTTGGCGCCGATCAGATTCTTGTGCGCTGGAATTAGCCAGAGCTGCTCCAACTCTGTGGTTTGCAGGGCCTCCTCAGCAGAGGCTGCGCCCATGAGCACGTGGTAGGAGTTGACGCGGTCAGGATCCTTCGCGAAGCCGAGGCCGCTGGTGGCGTTGGACTGCGGATCACAGTCGACCAGCAGTGTGTTTACTTCCGCGGCCGCAAAGGATGCGGCTAGATTGATGGCAGTCGTGGTCTTACCCACGCCGCCCTTCTGATTGGCAACGGCGATGACGCGTCCCATTAGATTGTTAGGAGAACCAGAGCTACCCGGCAGCATAGTGCGGTTTGCATTTCAAATGCAATGACGAAATGCTGTGGATGTTGGAGAATTGTGTGCAAAACGCGTCCTGTGTTCCTGCAGGAACGCTAATAGAGAGAGAAAGCCGAGAGAGAACCACTCGCTGGTATGAGGGGGCGCCTGGTGCGGCCAGCGGCTAGCGAGCTTCGGCGCCCGCGAGGAACGCCGCCGTAGGTAGTCGCAACAAGAAGTCGCAAGAACACGGGCGGGAACCGAGCTAATGTTCCTGCAGGAACATTCCAACCAACATTGCGCGTCCAAGGGTCTCGAGGTTGTCAGGGGGAAACGGCGGGAATTCATACATCACCCGCGATCTGTCTTCTAGCGCGTGTATCCGAGTTTTGGAAATGTTCCTGCAGGAACATTTTGGAAATAGGTTCTCGGCTATCGGAAAATCCATCCATCAATTCATCCACCTTCGGGCCCAGCCGGGCAGATTGATCCCTTCGTTTCTTGGTGCACACTCATCCGTCCTTGTACGCAACCTTCGGCGTTGCGACCAACGCATGCTTTGATCGAGAACGTTAACTTTCTTGATTCCCGCTGAGGAGAGTTCGACGCTTCCGCATGTCAATCAAAAAGGAGATTCAGCGACGGCCAGGATCCGGTTGCGAGACATGGGGATCGGTTTCGGGCTGGACCAGGCGAATTGGGGCAGGGCTGAGCGAGCGGGATCGAGCTGCGACGTTCCAATGAGGAGTGCCAGGCGGCCTGTCGGCACCACCAGGCTGGCGGCGACGGGCAGGATGGCTGCGAAACTCTCGACAGCGCGAAGGGTGACCAGGTCGAATGTGCCGCTGGCGAGCGCCTCGGCGCGATTGGTTGTTATATTGATGTCCGCCAAGGTAAGTGCTCGCGCGACTTCACGCAAGAACGTGGCCTTCTTCTGGTTGGACTCGATCAGGGTAAGGGAGATGTGCGGGGCCCACAGCTTGATGGGGAGTCCCGGGAAACCGGCGCCGGAGCCCACATCGGCAACCGACGTTTGGCGACCTTGAGAAGCCGCGCTCCGCTCGGCTGTCCCCCCATCAAGTGAGCTAGGGAACAGATGGCGGGCGGCGAAAAGGCTTTCGCCGAAGTGGCGGGTCACGATCTGGTCGGGGTCGCGAATGGCAGTGAGGTTGACGTGGGCGTTCCAGCGCGTGAGTATATCGATGTACGTCGATATACTTTCAAGTTGTGCGGGGGATAGGAAAGCGGGTTCCTGATCGCCCGTCGCCAGCGCTGAATCAGACGGATCCGAAAAATGGCTGCTTTCTGGGAGTGCGATCGGCGCCTCCAGGAACGGTTCCAGCAACTCGGCGATGCGGGCGGGGCGCATGCGATTTTCGATTGTAGATGGAGGATCGTCGATTTGGGAAAGGTGGAGCGAGAGGGTAGGCCTTTTGGCCGCAGAACGCAGGCCGCTGACCACCGGCTGGACCTGTCCCAAAGTGGGAATCGGAGTCAAAAGGAGGGAGTCCCTGTCTCGAGATCTTGCATCTAAATGAGGCATGAGCGATCCAAGGGCAGGAATCTTTGGCGAAAAATATAGAGTCCTTGCCGTGGAGAGTCAGAGCCTGACCATCCGCGGAGTTCGAAGCGGTGAAGTGCTGACGATCATCAACCCCAATCCGGACGCTCCCCTAAGTCCGGCCGAATACCCGCTGGGCAAGCTCATTGCCCTGAGCGATCCGTCTACCAATTCGCCTGTAAACTAGGGGACTTTCCGCCTTCCCGGGCCTGAACTCTCCGCCTCGGGAAAAACGTCCTGCGTTCCCACCTACAATTGTTTCCCTCCCAACGGGGCACATGTGTCCCCGGTTGTTCGCGGGCCGAGCGGGCCACGGGAGATCCCTTGACACTCCGCCTATTATTCTGTATATTCAGTCCGTACTGAAAGAAACGACATGGCGGAACTTACTGGAGTGCAGACACAGTACATCCTCCACTGGGGAGAGATGGGGACTCGCTGGGGGATCAACCGGACGGTAGCGCAGATCCATGCGCTGCTGTATTTGTCGCCCCGGGCGCTGCCAGCCGAGGAGATCGCCGAGACGCTCAGCGTGGCGCGCTCGAACGTGAGCACTTCCATCCGCGAACTTGAGACGTGGGGGATCGTGCGGGCGGTCCACGTGCTGGGCGATAGGCGGGAACATTATGAGTCCATGAAAGACGTGTGGGAAATGTTCCGGCTGGTAATCGAGCAGAGGAAGCGCAGGGAAATCGATCCGACGCGGGAAGTGCTGCGGGGATGCCTTGCGGCCCTCGATCCGAAAGAGGCAGGAGCGGTCTACACGCGAGAGCGGCTTGAGGCGATGGCGGGATTCTTCGAAGCGGTGACGGAGCTGTACGACCAGATGAAGCGCCTGCCCACAGGAACGGTGCGAAAGCTGTTGCGAATGGGAACCAAGGTGCGGAAAAAGGCCGGGTAAATTTTTTTGCGTGGCTCGTTCTATTAATACAGAAGTATCTGACATAACAGATTTTAGAACAGAACCACGGAGGAGGCAGAACGGCACGGGAGGTGAAGATGTCTTCCGAACTGATGAAGCAACTGATCTGGGTGGCAGGGGCGGTGCATTTGGGAATCGTCGCGGCCAACGTTCCACTGCCGGGGCGGTTGCGGGTCCGAGAGCGGCTGGCAGGAGTGCCGCGGTTCTTGAGGCAGATCTTTTATGTGCATTGGCTCTACATCGTGATTGTGGTGGGGTTGTTTGCGGCGCTGTGCTTCGGGTTCGCGCCGGATCTTGCGGGATCGAGTTTGCTGGGACGATTCCTGAGCGGGTTCATTGCAGGATTCTGGTTGCTGCGGATTGTGCTCCAGATCTTTTATTACGACCGCGAGGTGCGGCGCGAGAATCGGGGGCTCGACCTGCTGTATGTCGGGAGTCTGATTGCGCTGGTGGTGATTTTTGGGATAGCGGCTTTGCGAAGTGTGGGATGAGGACTGTCAAAATCCCCACCCCTTCGACTTCGCTCAGGGCGGGCTCTCTCGCAGACAACGCGAGAAGGGTGGGGCAACCGGGGAGTGTGGAGCGATGGAGACAACCTTGCAGCGGCGCAGCGAAAAGCAGATTCCTCCCCTTCCCTCTGGTCGGGGTCGGAATGACAAACAGCATTGGTGGGCGGCAGGTTCGGCCACGATCGGAGCTGCGGCGTGGGCGGGGACAGCGGTGGCGGCGCGGGCTGGAATCGCACGCATGGGAGCCGTTGAACTGATATTTCTCTTCGCCCCACTGGTGGCCGTCCCGCTGGCGATGGCGCTCGGGCGTGCGATCTCGGGGTCGGGTTGGTGTGACGGTGCGGCCAGCCGGTTACAACCGCTGGGCGCGGCTCTCGTGGTGACGGCGATGTGGCTTCCGCCAGGGAGGAACGCCGGGCTGGCTGCGCTGGGATGGATGCTGGTTTGTGTGCTGCTGGCTGGGGGCGGACTGGTCGAGTTGATTCGGGCCCCATGGCCAGACGCGGGCGGGGGCGCCCGCGCCACACTTGCGGTTGCGAAGATCGATCTGGCTGTGGGCGGGGCTTGGCTGGTGGCTTCGCGGCTGGGGATGCGGCCCATGGGAATTCAGGAGCCGATCGGGCTGCTGACCGCGGTGCACTTTCACTTCGCGGGATTTGCGACGGCGACCATTGCGGCGGCGACGCTTTTGTCCGCCGAAAAGCGCGGGCCGCAACTCTGGCTCAAGAGAGTCGTTGAGCTGATCGTGGGGTTGCCGTACGTGATAGCAGCTGGATTTCTGATTTCTCCAGCGCTGAAGATGGGGGCGGCGTTAATGTTTTCGGCGAGCGTGGCCGTCCTTGCGATATTTCTGCGAGCCCACGGAATGCGGGCGCATGACGCTACGGCGCGGGTGCTGCTGCAAGTGGCGTCGGCAGCGGTATTCGCGGGCATGGTATTGTCGGGCACATACGCAATCGCGGATTTTTTAGGGAGCGATGTTTTGACGATCCCGCAAATGGCAAGGACACACGGAATCCTGAACGCTGTCGGCTTCTGCATGCTGGGACTGTTGGGATGGCTGGTGGAGAACAGTAGCCAATCGCCAGCGTCCAATCGCCAATAACCCGGCCTTGGGCAATCGCGGCCACGGCTTGTTCGGTAGAATTGATCCGACATCTGGTTTCATCTTCCAGCAAAAAGGGATTGGATATGACGCACGGGCAGGAGAGCGGGGGAATTCTGGACGCTGCACGCGAGACCGCCGTGAAGAAAATCTGGGTGACACTGACAGGGTTGCCGCTGACGATCACGCTGGACTGGCCGTTTCATCGGTCGACGTCGGGGGCGGATTTCTGGGTGCTGCATGGGGACATCCGGCTGGAAGGGTCGGAGGGGCTGCATGCGCCTGTGGCGGTGAATTTGTCGCAGACGGTGCGTGAGGTAATGCCGTCGCTCGAGCCCGCGGACGCGGAGGCTCCGGTGATCAACGCGCTGCGCAAGGAAGTGGACCGCAAGCAGATTGAGTTTTTGAAGTCGGGGAAATTGTTGCCGGTGCCGTTCTCCAGCCGGCATTACGACTTCAAGCGACAGCAGTGGGTGTTTGGCAAGGCGACGGATGAGGCGATGGCGGAGTTCGTGGAGAGGAAAGTTTATTGGGAGACGAAGCTGGGATTAAGTCCCGGTGCCGGGGGTGCGCCGCGAGTGTGGATCGGCGATCCGGCGGAAGCGCAGTATTTGCAGACGACGCCCGGGCACTTGCTGGAAGTTGCAACGCGACTGGTGGCCGCGCAGGTGGCGGCGCAGGGCTTGCTCCGGATCGAAGGCGAATGGGCGGAGGCGACTCAGGGGTTGATGGATCAGGCGGAGCGGTTCGAGAGCGCGCGGCGGGCAGCGCTAGAGGAGTTGGAAAAAAAACACGCGTTCGAGCGGGGGTAGTGAGTAGCGAGTTGCGGCCAAAGTCAAAATCCCCACCCTTTCGCAAAATACGCGAGAAGGGTGGGGCACCCAGTCGTTTCAATCCATGCGGCAGGTCAGCCCTTCCCAAGAGAATTCCTCAGGGGCAGTCATTCTTCTGCCGACTTGCGCGAGAACAGGCCCCAGCAGAATTGCGGGGCGATGGCGTAGTTCACCTGCACCAGGACAATGGCGGCGATGCTGTAGTACGTGTTCAGAAAACATAGTGCGGCTCCGCTCGCGTAGAGAGACTGCGCGATGACAATACGGCGCACGACGGCGGGGTGAATTTCGGCGGGGACGTCGTCGGAGAGGAGATGGGCGCGGGTGGCATAGCTCCAGCTCCAGTAGAGCGTCAGGCCGAGTAGAAAAATATTGAACCAATAAGCCAGCAACGCCGTCCGATAGTGGATGAATTCTGCAAGCAGCGACGTGGAGAACGGCGTGAGTGCGACTGCGCAGAGGAATGAGATGTGAATCCAGGCGAGATTACGGTCGGCGCGCGCGAAGTGGTTGAGTTGCGTCTGCTGGCCGACCCAGAAAATGCCGAGGGTCATCACGCTCATCAGAAAGATAAGAAGGCGCGGTCCGAGCGCGGCCAGGACATGCCAGAGATCACGCTCCGAGTGAACCGTTTCGGCGGCGGGGACCCGGAGGTCGAGCACCAGCAGGGTCATGGCCACGGCGAAGATTCCGTCGCTAAGGGCGGCGAGGCGCTCGACGCTTTGTCCGGCAACGCGGTTGTAGAGGGAGTGCATCGAAAGGAGTTTAGCGGGTTGCCGGGGCGCGGGCAAAAAGACTGTAGAGTAGTAAAAGGCCGCGAACCACGCGGAATGGTGAAGAGTTTGGGGGCTGGATTCCGAGCGTGGCGAGGGCTCTGCGGGGCCTTAGTGCTGATTTGTGCCCTGCTCCTCGTGTGCGGAAATGCCCTGGCACAGGACCAGCCCAGCGCGCCCCCGCCCGCGCCGGACAATCCTTCGCCGACTCCACCGAAAACAGAAGAGAAAGACGACTCACCGAATCCGGCGCAGGCTGCCGCACAGAAGACGAAAGCCGCTACCCAATCTGCGGCCGAGGCGACGAAGCGGCTAGGAACTGCGACGCTGGTTCGAATGCGAGATTGGGAGAGCGGGTGGCTTACGGGGCCCTATGTCGGTCGAAGTCGGGAACTGCAGACATTGACCGCGGCACAGCGGAAGGAGATCTATCTGCAGCAGACACTCGCAACTCCTGGCGCATATTTCAAGCGCATGTTTGCGGCCGGAATTGATCAGGCGCGAGGCGCGCCTTCGCAATGGGATGACGGGTGGGGCGGATATGCGGAACGATTTGCGTCACGCGAAGGGCAATTCATTTCGGCAAATAGTCTGGCAGCGTTCGGAAATGCGAAGCTGAAGTACGAACCCCGTTACGATCAATGCCGGTGCAGCGGGTTTTGGCCGAGGGCGCGGCACGCGATCCTGCGGAATTTTGTTACTTACAACGAGAGCGAGCAGGAGTTGCGTCCGCAGTTGGCGTTGTATGGAGGCTCGTTCGGCGGCGGATTGATTTCTACGGCATGGAAGCCTCATCCGCGCAACGCATTTGCCGAGGGTGGAAGGGCGATGCTGGGACAGGCGGGCTACGGGGCGCTGCTGAATTTTTTCACCGAATTTGCCGGTGACATTAATCGCAAGCTGGGCGCGAAGAGATCCGCGGCGCCGAGGGAGTAGCGCCCTGCTTCTGATTTGGGTCGGGTCATTACCCGATAGCGGACAAATGAAATTGGGCTTGAACTGGAAGCGGGGCAGGCGTCAGGCGGGACGCTATGACGGGGATCGCCCCCTCGTTGCAGCGGCATCGCCGCCTGCTTCTCCTTTATGCCTGCCCCCGACTGCCGAGCGGCAAAAGATGGCACGCCGACACGGTCCAGATCGGCATTCAGCAACAAAAAGTGAGCGCCTCCGACGAATCCGCACTAGGCGGACGATGGTTGGCGGACCATCTGTGCGATGACGGTTCCGAGGGTGAGCAGCGACATCAGAGAAATGATGCAGAGGGAAATGACACAGTAGATGCACCAGACGCCGAGGACGTGAGCTTCAATGTTCGCGAGATACAGGGAGAAGGCAAGTCCGGCAAACGTGGGAACGAGCAGCAGACGGTAGGAGCGCAGAAATGCAAGCGCGCCCATGAGAATGTATCCGGTGATGCCGAGAGCGGCCACGGGAATTCCGGCCAGCATGGCGTAGGGGCTGTGATTGACGACGCCACAGTCCCAGTGCGCGTTGATGTCGCAGGGAGCGTCGCCGTACTCACGGTAGTGTTCGCGCAGGGCGAGGGAAGAGGCGATTACACCGAATAGCGCGAGAACGAGAAGCACGTATTTCATAACGCTCCATTTGCGGCAAACATCGCGAACCGGTTTACCGATTGTCTTTCGGCATTACGATGCCCTTCAACAGCAGGTTCACCAGGCTCAGTACGATGGCACCCACAAAAGCCGCCCAGAATCCGCGCACCTGAAATCCCCGAACCACGGCAGACGCCAACTCGAGCATCAGCCCGTTGATTACGAACCAGAACAAGCCCAGCGTCACCAGGGTCAGGGGAAAGGTCAGAATCTTGAGCAGCGCGCCGAGGGTCGCGTTGATGAATCCGATCGCCAGCGCCGCGATCAGCGCGGCAACCGGCCCGTGCACCGAAATCCCGGGCACGAGTTGCGCCATGATCCAAACCGCGAGTGCGCTGAGCACCCAGTTCAAAAGCAGCCGCATCTGAATCTCCTTGGTGTTAGAAAACTATAGGCTTACTCGCGGGATTTTGTCATTCCGAGCGCCGCCGGAGCGTGCGCGACGACAACCGAGGAAGCTGCTGCTTTATCTGTCCCACGGTCACACCGACAAAAATTAACGCCGCATTTGCCGTCGCCCGACCGGCATACGTTACACTACGCAATTCAATTTCACGAGGAGAACACTCATGACCGACGCCGCCCTCAGCGGATCCGAATTCAAAAAACAACTTCGCGCTGGAGCCCCCAAGATGGGCTTGTTCCTCAACGCCCACAGCCCCACCGTCGCCGAGCAACTCGCGCACAGCGGCTACGATTGGCTTTTGGTCGATACCCAGCATGGTCCGATGGGCTACGAGAAACTTTCCGCCATGCTCAGCGGCATCTCCAACGGCGGCGCCAAGTCCCTGGTCCGTGTCGGCGGATACGACGATCGTCCCGGCATCCAGCAAGCGCTCGACATGGGCGCCGACGGCGTCCTCATTCCCTACATCAACACCGCCGATGAGGCTCGACAGGCCGTCAGCTGCGCCAAGTACCCCACCGTCGGCACACGGTCGGTCTACTTCCCGCAGCGCAGCATGAACAAAGGCGGACTTCTCGGCTACGCCGGCAACTGGAACAACGAAGGCATCGTCGCCCTGCAGGTCGAAACCGCTTCCTGCATCGAGAACATCGCCGAGATCGCAGCCGTTTCCGGCGTCGACATTCTTTTCCTCGGGCAAAACGATCTCTGCATGTCGATGGGCCTCTACAACAAATACGAGTTTCCCCACATGTACACGTCGCCGGAACTCGACGCGGCGACGAAGAAACTGATCGAGCACGCCCGCAAGAACAACGTCATCCTCGGCCTGTTCCTGTTCGGCACGGCGCGCGTCGGTGAATTTCTGGAGAAAGGATTCACCTTCATCAGCATCGGCAACGACTTGCACCACGTCCTGACGCAGGCTGGCGCGTACGTGAACGACATGGAAAAAATCGCCCAGGAAAAGGGGAAACTCTGGAAGCGCCGCTCGACCGCCTTGTTCTAAACAGATCCGCGGGTGTCCCCTTCTCGCGTTCTTGGGGAGAAGGTGCTTGAAGTCACGCGGCCATGTGAGCGATGTCACTGCACTCGCCTAATCAGTTTGGTCTAAGTTAGCGTGACTGAGTGTGTCCTAATGCTTCACGACGTTATCAGAAAGAAGGTAAACGCGATGCCTACACTGACAGCTGTAGAAAGGCTAGTCGTTCCCCAACCAGCGAGCATTCCAAATCTCACATGGATCGCCGGTAAGATTCAGCAGATTCTGCTGCAAGATAAAGAGCGGTTCTACGTGGTGGCCGTGAACGACGGCACGAAGACCGTCATCGCAAGATTCGGCGACCCCTATACCGGACAGAGCATGATTCTTACCGCGGACAACCCGATGTATGCCCTCATCCAGCAAGCATACTTCCAGAACCAGAGTGTCGAACTTGGTGTCCGAGACTTTGGATTTGATCCCCAAGCTGGCGTCGAGAAAATCATCATCGATCGCGTCTCTGTGCATCACATCTAGACGATCTGCCCAGCGCTGTCTCGCTATACAGGTCATTGGCGCCGGCGGTTGCGCAATTTTGAGTCGTCGTCCAAGGCGTGGAGAAGTGGAAAGGCCGTCACGCCTTTAAGCTCCTTCCAGGCCACTTCCTGTTGGGCTCGTCTGAATGCCGAGGTCCTTCCCGTCCGGCCCGCCGGTTGCCCAACCGTTAACCTGGGAACATCTTGCCCGCCTGGAACGTACAATATTCAGAGAGAGGGAGGTTTCATGTTTACTTTTTTGCTCTGGTGCATCCTCTTTGTCATCTGCTGGCCGTTGGCCCTGCTCGCGCTCGTGGCTTATCCGTTCGTCTGGCTGATTCTGCTTCCCTTCCGCATCATCGGCGTAGCGGTGCACGGCGTGCTTGAAATCGTCTTCCTGGCCATTACTCTGCCGTTCCGCCTCCTCGCCGCTCCGTTCCGGATCTAGCGAAGCGTCGTTGGACGGGGTGTGCTAGCGACCTGCCCTGGGCGCAGGCGAACGGAGTCCTGACCGCGAAATGCTTCCGTTAGAATGGACATCGGCTAAGACCGACATCCATGACCCTACTTCTTACTGACATCGAAACCCGCGTCCTCGGCTCGCTCATCGAAAAAGACATCACCACGCCGGACTACTACCCGCTCTCGCTCAACGCGCTGGTCAACGCCTGCAATCAGAAGAATAATCGCGACCCCATCATGACCCTCAATGACGCCAGCGTCCGCCAGGCCCTCACCACGCTGCAGGAAAAGCGCATGGCCGGACCCGCAGGCGGAGCCGATAGCCGGGTCCCCAAGTACGAACACCGACTGCAAGAAGTCTTCAACTTCGACCGCCGCGAAATCGCCATCGTCTGCGTGCTCCTGCTACGCGGACCGCAGACTCCCGGCGAACTTCGCGGACGCACCGACCGCATGTACCACTTCGAAGCCCTCGAGGACGTCGTCTCTACTCTCGACCGCCTTGCCCAGCGCGAGCCCCCGCTCGTCTGCATCCTTGCCCGCCAACCCGGTACGAAGGAATACCGGTATATGCATTTGTTCTCTGGCGAACCCCTGGAGCCTACCGTCTCGCGGGCGGCAGTTGAGCGGGAGGCGAATAGTTCCGGAACGGTGTCCGAAGCCTCCGCGCAATCTGTCCCGCCGCCCGCGCAGCGCCTCGCCCGTCTCGAAGAAGAAGTCGCCAGCCTGCGCCAGGAACTCGCCGACGTCCAGCAACAACTGGCCGCCTTCCGCAAACAGTTCGAATGACCGCGCCGATTACAGTCGAGGATTACGACCCGCATTGGCCTGAAGAATTCGAAATGCTGCGCAGCCGGATCGCTCTGGTGCTGGATGAACTGGCCACTGCAATTGAGCACGTGGGCAGCACAGCCGTTCCCGGCCTTGCAGCCAAGCCCATCATCGACATCGACATCCTGTTGCGATCAGTAAGCGACTTGCCAATCGTCTGCACACGGTTGGGTTCCCTGGGATACGAGCATCAGGGAGACTTAGGCGTCGCCGGTCGCGAGGCTTTCCGAGCTCCGCCGGGCCAAGTTGCACACCACCTGTACGCCTGTCCGCCTGGGAGCCGAGAGTACGGCCGTCACATCGCATTCAGGGATTATCTCAGGTCCCATGTTGAGGATGCTTCCGCGTACGTCACCTTGAAACGAAACCTGGCCCACAAATTTGCCACCGACCGGGAAGCATACAACCAAGGGAAGACAGAATTTGTGAGACAGATTCTGCGCCGTGCTGGCCATGACTCCACGCCCTAGTGGCCTGTCGCGGTGAGTCCGTTACCGGTCCGCGGAATCCCTCAGGGGCTAAAGCCCGCCTCATTATGAGCTCTGGGCGGCACGGCTGAAGCCGTGCCCTTCCCAAAGCAAGCAAACAGGTGGCCCGCTCTAAGTAATGATTGTTCTGCGAGAGGCCACTAGTGCGCGAAATGTCTGCGCGAAAATTCTCGTGCAACCTTCCCTGTCAGGTGTAGCCTCATAGGAACGAGGGCGTGCCACCGACTCAGGAGGGAACCATGCGTCGTCGCGAATTCCTGATCCGCTCCGCCACCGCCGCGGGAGCGGCCTGGCTCAGCTCTAAATCCATACTGAGCAGTCTCGCGAACGCAACTCTGCCCGCGAAGTTCGCCGCCTCCGACACCGTCACTCTCGGCAGCACAGGCATCAAAACCAGCCGCCTCGCCATGGGCACCGGCACGGTTGGCTCCGGACATCATTCGCACCAGACGGCGCTCGGCGTCAAAGGCCTCTCCGATCTTCTCCTCAACGGATACGATCACGGCCTGCGTTTCTTCGACGCCGCTGACTCTTACGGAAGCCATCCTCACGTCGCCGAAGCGCTCAAGCACGTGCCCCGCGACAAAGTCACAGTCCTCAGCAAGACTTGGGCGCGCGACCCGGCCACCGCCCGCGCCGATCTCGATCGCTTCCGCCGCGAACTCGGCACCGACTACCTCGACGTTTGCCTCATGCACTGCGTCACCGAAGGTGACTGGACCGAGCGCTACAAAGGCGTGATGGACGTTCTCTCCGAAGCCAAAGAAAAGGGGACCATCCGCGCTCACGGATGCTCCTGCCACAGCATCGAAGCCCTGCGCGCCGCCGCGAAATCCCCGTGGGTGGAAATCGATCTCGCCCGCATCAATCCTGTCGGCGCCTACATGGACTCCGATCCGGCGACTGTGGTTGGAGTTCTAAAGGAGATGAAGGCGGCAGGCAAAGCCGTAGTCGGGATGAAGATTCTCGGCCAAGGCGACCTGCGCAATCGGCAGGACGAAGCCATTAAGTACGCGCTCTCGTTAGGTGTGCTCGACGCCTTCACCATCGGCGCTGAAAGCAAATCCGAACAGGAAGACCTGATCAGGCGGATCGCCGCCGCGTGAAGTGGTAGTTCAGCGTCTCCTGAAAGTCAAAATCCCCACCCCTTCGGCTTCGCTCAGGGCAGGCTCTGTCGCAAAAACCGCGACAAGGGTGGGGCAACCAAGGAATTGAGGGCTCTATCGGCTACCGGGCCGCGCCCCTCGCATCGCGGGCTTCCGCCGAAACCACCATGCCCGCACGTGCTGCCCTGCGATGAACGCCTTCTCGAAATACCACGACTGGCTCCCGGCCTCATGGTGCACGCTGGCATCGCCCCCAGAAACGAACTCCAGTTCTTCGGGGAGAGCCTCGACTTGCAACGTCGCGCCCAGCGTGGCCTCGTCAAGATCGGTCACATCACAATACTGTTCTGGCACGGTTAAGCCGTACCTCCACGTGACGCGGCACGCAGCCTTCTCACCGGTCCTGACCGGTCTCAGGATCACCGGCGGCAAGGCGGTGCGGGGCACTCGGGTGACGCCGAGTTCGTCAGAGGCCTCCGCTTTGGAGGAGAGGCTGTCATCGGAGAACGTGTAGATCTTTCTTCCCGCAATTCCATACTCCAAGAAGCGAAACTCCGGGTGAAAAAAAGTCTCTGCTACCATCTCCGGCGCGTAGTCGCGCACGGCTTCGGAATAGTTCCTCACTTCGTAACGGACTTCGACATTCACCTGGACGCGACCATCCTCGGGACTCGAAAAAGCATAAGACTTCACGTAGTGGTCCCGCACCAGGTCTGTGGAAACAACATCGCGAATCGGCGCCTGCATCTCGCTCGGCAAACCCCGCCCCACCAACCTTTGCGCCAGGCCGTCGGAAACTCTTTCCACCAGTAGCTTGGCGGAGAAAACGTCGAAGGCAACGCCCAGCACCATGGCAACGATAAAGGCGTCGGCCAGAAAATAGACCAGTTCGTTGGCCGGCCACCAATAGGGATACTTGAGCCTGGCCACCACCCCCACGACTCCCGCCACCAGGAAAGGCACGAGTAATCGAAAGTGGTCTTTGAGCGTCAGTGCGTAAAACCGCCGTGGCTTCGACCCGCTCTCGGTCCCCGGCGCGGTTGTGGGAGCCGCGTTCTCGGTTGCTTCCTCCACGGTAAGAATCTCGATTGGGGGCATAGCTACTACCTCAATTCCCGGGATTATTTGCAATTCTTCTTACTATCTGGCCGGACGGAAAAGTACCAGCGCCTCGGTCGCCTCCCACGTTGCCGGCCGGCACCGACGCGAAGCCGGTTGACAATACGCGCCAGCTACCGAGGCTGTGAGCAAAGCAAAATCTCTGCGCATCCGGGCGTACCCAGTCTCGCCGGTCGGCCAGAGGTTTTACGGATACAGACGTCGTGGATTTGGAGGTGTCGCCGTAGAGTATACAACCCGGTTGCCCGCTAACGAAGTCCGGTTAGTTCCATTTACGAATTACGGATGCCCCTGGCCCTTTGTCATTCCGTGGGTGGTGGTGTAGTTGCCGGTGTGGGTCGGACACTCCTGTCCGACAACTGTCTCCGCCATGCGATCCCGTGAGTTCCGAAGAAGCCCTCGCGGAGCGGCGACTGATCATTGATATGTTTTCCTGAATCAAAACTCATGCCCTAAGTATTTGCTTAAGCGGCATTCTCGTATCCCGCCGCTGCTATCCTCATATTGCGAGTTTTGCAGGTATCTTGAGATCACAATTTGTGATCTCAAATTTGAACTATGGCGAAAACAGCAATCGTTGCTACGAAAAAAGTCGACTCCAAGATTCTGGCTCTTCGAGGTCACCGAGTCATCCTTGACGCAGACCTGGCCGAACTCTATGGAGTGCAAGTGCGGCATCTCAATCAGCAGGTCAAACGCAATGCAAAGCGTTTTCCTCCTGCGTTTCGGTTTCAACTCTCGCAGTCGGAACTCCAAATCTTGAGATCACAAAATGTGATCTCAAGTGAGGGCCATGGCGGTACGCGGTACCGGCCGTATGCTTTTACCGAACACGGCGCGATCATGGCTGCCACTGTGCTGAACTCCGAACGCGCTATCGAAATGAGCGTGTTCGTGGTGCTCGCTTTTGTGCGCATGCGTCGCGCAATCGCCGCCAATCGCCAGGTTCTGGCCAAGCTGGCGGAGGTCGAACGCCGTCTCGAAACCCATGACGCCGATATCCAGGGCCTGATGGACGCAATCCGAGAGCTGATCAACCCTCCGGATCCGCCCCGTCGTCGCATCGGATTCGAAACACCCGAGGGTTCGCCAGGAAGCCGCAGTAAAGCCGCTAAGGCCCACACGCCGCACTTCCCCGATAAGCGATGATCTTGGCGGCAATTGCTCAAGGCTTGATTGGCACGCCCTTCTCGTGCAATCACGTTTGAGTTTGGTCGGTCATGAGCTCGTTTCCGATGTCGGCTATAATCATCGCGCGGCAACGGCGAAATCAAGGAAATGCATCTTCCGGCCACCAGAGCGCTTCGGTTCACCAACATACAGGTCGAGAACTGGCGTAACTTCGGAAAGATCGACGTTCCGCTCCAACGTCGTGCCTTCGTAGTCGGCCCAAACGCGTCGGGCAAGTCCAACTTCTTGGATCTCTTCAGGTTTCTACACGACATAGTTTCAGTAGGAAGGGGATTTGAACTGGCCATCCAGTCGAGAGGCGGCGTTTCGGGTCTTCGATCATTGTTCGCTCGTAGGTATTCGGACATTCACATCAGAGTAAACATTGGAACTGATGAGCGCCCCTCAATTTGGCAATATGAACTTCGTTTCAATCAAGACAACCTTCAGCGGCCGGTTATAAGAGGGGAGAAGGTGGTGTTTGACTCGGGGATACTCTTCGAGCGTCCAAACGAGTCAGACAACTCAGACCCGGAGCGGCTAACCCAGACCTACCTTCAGCAGGTCAATGTGAACAAAGAGTACCGAGAAGTGGCGGAGTTTTTTACGTCAGTGCGCTATCTTCACATTGTTCCACAGTTGGTGCGGGAGCCCGATCGTTCCGTGGGGCGAAAGGACGACCCCTATGGCGGCGACTTCTTAGAGCAAATTGCAAGAACGCCCGAGAAGACACAGACTTCACGCCTTAAAAGGATCGAGGACGCCCTGCGAGTGGCAGTTCCACAGCTGGAGGCCCTGGAGCTGAAACGTGATGAGGTCAAAGGAACCCCACATCTTAGAGGCAAGTACCAGCATTGGCGGCCGCAAGGCGCCTGGCAAACCGAAGAGCAGTTTTCCGACGGAACGTTGCGATTGCTTGGACTGCTCTGGGCAACCCTCGATGGAAGCGGCCCCCTACTGCTGGAAGAGCCGGAGTTGTCTCTCCATCCTGAAGTGATTCGCTATATTCCCCAGATGTTTGCGCGAATACAACGAAGGTCGGGCCGACAGATAATTGCTTCGACACATTCAACGGAGCTTCTTAGGGAAGGTGTCGGTCTGAACGAGGTGGTCCTCTTGGAACCGAGCCAGGAGGGAACCTCGGCACGGACTGCCGGGGAATTTGCCGAAGTGAAAGAGCTTCTTGAGGGGGGCATTAACCTTGCCGACATAGTTATGCCTCGAACGAAGCCGGCGCAAGCCGAACAACTCAGCTTTTTCGCAGACGAATAACCTTGCCGAACAGAGTCGTTATCACAGCGGCCGTTGAGGGTCTCACGGATGAAGCCCTGCTGAAGCGCATCTGCTCCTTCGTCGGCACTAGTGCGGGACAGGTCTACGGGAAATGCGGCAAGTCGTACGTACTTGCCCGCCTGAATGGCTACAACCATTCAGCGAGGTTCCGCCACTGGGTTGTCCTTCTCGACTTGGACAACGACGGCGCGTGCGTTCCTGACGTGCTGCCGCGCTGGCTTCCCAATCCCTCTCGGTTGATGTGCCTTCGTGTCGCAGTGAGGGAACTGGAGGCATGGCTCTTGGCAGACCCCGAACACCTGAGCAAGTTCCTGAGTGTCTCTGCACGAGAGGTCCCTGCGAGTCCAGACACGATCCCAGATCCCAAACGGGCGATGGTCGATCTCGCAAGAAAATCGAAGCGAAGGGCGATCAGGGAAGACATGGTCCCGCACGCTGGAAGTGGACAGGTGGTCGGACCCGCATACACGTCACGCATGATCGAATTTATCCAGAACGCCGATTTAGGGTGGAGACCCAACGTTGCTCTAACTAATTCAGACAGCCTCAATAGGTGCGTCTCCTCAATCGCGCATCTGATGGAGCGGGAATTCGATCCGAAATGAAGAGGCATACTGTTCAACGACGCGAGGGCTCGGTAACCCTTACCGAAGATTCACCACTCCCGCCTAAATTCCCTAAACTTTTTTCGTCTCCCGTCGATCCTATCCCCTAGAGGACCATAAAATGATCAGTCCAATCACCAGCGCTCACCCGATCGACGCCTGGCAAGTCGCGCAACCGCCTGCGGAACCTAAGCCCGACCCTCAGGCCCAAACTCCGCCGGTGCAGAAAAGCGGGGCGCTTTCCCACGACCAAGTCACTCTAAAGAGCGCCGGCCAGCCCGACCACGATGCCGACGACAAGTAGCTCTGCAGCATAGGACCGGCATCCCTTCGACTTCGGTCAGGGCCCCGTGAGTCCGAGAGGCTCAAGTTCCGCCCCTATTCAGAAACCGCGGAGACGCAACGCCTCCGCGGTCCCCTTCACTCCGCCGTCTGCTCCAGCGTGCGGATGTACTCGACGACCGACTCGCTCCAGCCGTCGATGTGCGTCCACTTGCCGTAGCCGACGCCGTTCTTGTAGCTGGCCACGTTGATCACATAGCCCTTGCCCTTGGGCGCAGGCACCGTGTCATGCGCCTGCTCGTCGGTGATGACGATCAGGCGATCGTAGCCGTGCTTCTGGTTCATCGCAGACTGGTTCAGCTCGGTAACCGCCTTGCCGAGCTGCGTGCTGTTGTGACGCTGCGAGGCGTCGATCGCATCGCGCAGTGCGAATCCGCGACGCGCCGGCACCTCGACCAGCGTGTCAGAGAAGCTGAACACGCTGACCTTCTCGCCGATCTCGCGCAGCAACACCGCAAGGCCGTAAGCCGCGTCGGTACGCTGCATCTCGGAACGGTGAGAGAGCGGAGCAGTCATCGAGCCGGAAACGTCGACCAGCACAATGGTCTTGCCGCGCAGCTTCTCCTGCCCCGCCACGCACTTCAGCATGGCCTGCTCCAGTGCCTCTTCCCACTGCGGAGCGTAACGCGCCGCAGCCAGGAAGCGGAACGGCAGCACACGCGCCGTGCTCATCGAGCCGAGCGCGGCGAGCACGAGCGACTCGTCCACTCCGACCTCACGCATGTTGCGCAGGTTGCGGAGCAGAGCCAGCGCGCCCAGCTTCTGCTCGCGGAGCAGACGTTCCCACGCCTCGCGCTTGTCGGCGCCAGACGAGAGTGCAACCTCCCACGTGTCAGGAGCAGTGAGCTCGCCCGCGATCAGGCGCTTCCACACTTCTGCCTGCGCCTCGTCGCGCGGCTTGGCGTGCGCGAGGAACAGAACGTCGCGCAGCTTGATGGGTCCGCCGCGATCGTACTTCGCGAGCGCGTACTCATCAAACTTGGGGAAGGCCGCAGCCAGCCCCTTCTTCACCTGCGCCGAAAGCGGCACGCGCCCGTCCTTCCAGTAGATGGCGACGAACTCCGCCAGTTCGTCGGCACGCTGGATGACCCGCGCCAGCGTCTCAGCCACAAGTCCGCGGTGCGTAGCATGACGCGCCATCTCGCGCACGAGCAGAAGCGGAGCGTGGCGCAGCTTCATCTTCTCGCGTCCCTCGACGGCGAGCGCGGCCACCTTCTCGGCTGCAACCTTGGGCACGAGTTCCGCGATGCGGCCGGCGATCTCGACTCCGTCCTCGTAGAACTGGCTCTCCCAAAGCAGGCAAGCCAGGACCGAGCGCCGCAGTTGCAGCTCCGTCGAGATGTTGCGGGCCGGCGCGCCTTCGTGCGTGCGCGGACCAAAGTTCAGGTTGAGCAGATTCAGTCGAGCCATGAGTGGCCTCCTTTGTGCAGCTGTCAGCTATCAGCTTTCAGCTGTCAGTAAAAGCTTCCAGCTACTAGCTGCTAGCTTCTAGCTAAAACGTTTTGTCATTCCGAACCGGCGTTCTTTGCCGGTGAGGAATCTGGGGTTGTTTCAATTCGCCGGGGAATTGGGTGACGACGGTGTTTTGTCCGATGCTCTATCCAAGTTTGAGCTACATGACTCGCGTCATGGCGGGACTCGAACCCGCAGCCGTCGGATTATGAAGTAACCCTCGTCTTCACCACCGGCGAAACTTTTGGTCCTTGCCGCCTATCGCAGCGCGGGTACCAATTCTTCTTCGTCTTTCCGAGACGAGCTTGTCGCCATATCCGCGCGGCGAATACTGGGATGATTCTCCGCCGTGGCCAGCAACAGTCCCTGAAACTCAGCCATCGTCTTCGTTCCCAAGTGAGCCCCCACAAAGGCATAAGCTTCGGATTCCGCGGCCAGAGGGAAGAATCTGCGATACAGCTCGACCTTCTGACACTCCGTTGCGAGGCCCAGGTACAACCTGTAATCAATTCTTCCCGGTCTCAGTAACGCCGGATCCAGAGCTTCGATGCGGCTTGTCGTCATCATAAACAGGACCCCAGTCGGTGCAAAGAATCCGTCCAGAACGTTCAGCAGACCGGAAAGCGTTACGCCATTTTGGTTTGCAGGACTCTCCTTCTCCTTCCGATCCGATGTCGTTTCATCGCTGCTAACGCGGACTCGGGCCTGTCCGCCCTTCATGCAGTCGATGTCTTCAAACAGCAGCACCGAATTCGCCGGAATCTGATTGACCGCGCTCATCAGGTTCCGGTCATTAAAATCGGCGAGATTTAAGCAATACACCGACAGCCCGAAATGCGCCGCCAGCGCCGAAACCAGCGAGGTCTTCCCCGTTCCGGGAGGCCCGTGCAACAAATAGCCGCGATGATAAGGCACTCCCAGATGCGCATATCGTTCCCTCGCTTTTCGGAAGTTGGCAATGTCCTGCACAATGTGATCTTTCTCACCAGGTTGCAAAACCACCGATTCCAGCAATCGTGGCGCGTAACCTTCGGAGTGATCCCAGCCGTCGTTGTAGGTGTACAGCCACGACTGCACGCCGACCGCCTGAGATGGCATCGCACCACATCATCGACAAAGCTCTTCAGGAAGGCCTGACTTCTGCCGATCGTTCGAAAGGTCAGCGATTCGACGCGCCTCGCTGTCCGCTCGCGTGTGTTCTCGCTACGCGAGAACCAGACTTGAAACGGCCTTCCTTCATACCAGAACCAGTGAAGCCCTGGGGCAGGAATGAGCGCGACGCGTTCCGTGCGCAACGTTGTATCCAAGTCGATGCGCCGCATCCGCTTGAGAAACTGCTGCTCAAGAAACCATTCCTTGACCCATCCAAAGGCCGCATCGTCGTCCTTCACAGTGATCATCATCGTGGTCTGCTCTACGAACCATTCCCACGCTTAGAGTGGGATAGCTCGCAGCCAGACGCCCAAACCGCCAATGACCATGAGCAGCAACCCGCCAGAGGCAAACTGGTTCTGGCCGGTCAACATTCTTCTTAGCAGTTCCAACATATTCGCTTTTCTAACCGTCGTTCGCGCCGGGGTTGTGAAGTGGAAATCAATCAGCCGGGGAATCAGCGACAAAGGTACGTTTAGGCGCTCTACCGCTGAGTTACACGGGAAGATTCTCCCGTGGCAGGATTCGAACCTGCGACCACCCGCGTCTCAGGCGATGGAACCCTCGTCTTCACCACCGGCCGAACTTAAAACCTCAGGGGCTAAAGCCCGCATAAATTGTGCAGCGTGACGGCACGAGTAAACTCGTGCCCTTCCCGTTCGTGCAAAATGCGAATTCGTGCAAAATGCGAAGCCTTTCTTTCGCCGGGGAACCTGCGAGAAGAGATTCGACTCGAGGCCGGTCTCTGCAGCAACCCTGAGCTTCGGGACGACGCCCCCAGATCCTTGCGGATCCCGGCGTTCCTGCAGATCAGCACCTCGGCAGGGTTCGCCGACCCTGCTCCTGTCGTAGGCCTTGCCTTGGTGCGAAGTAACTCTTCTCTTTCACTACCGACGAAAGTCGTTTTCAAGCAGCGCGGGCGGAACGCCCGCGCCACACCTTGCGATGCAGCCAGGGAACTGGGATCACGGTTGAGGGCTCGAACCCCGGCCTTGGTTACAGGCACGCCACGAAGTTGCCGTGAACTTCACCACTGACTGAACTGTTTGGCGCGGAATTTCCCCGCGCATTTACGACAAGCGACAAGGGTCAGGGAACGGTCGGCGACGGAGCGGGCTTGCGCCCATGAGGACTCGAACCTCACAACCTGGAAACCCAGGCTGTTCTGCCAAGAGAAGTATCCGTAACCTTTCACCACTGACCGAGTTGTTCCCGAGCGAAAAACGTTCGGCATCAGAGACACGTCCGCGTTCGGACGCCGTGCTACCTAGCGGCGTGGATGGTTTTGGCTGGGGGAATCAGCGACAGCGGCGTTGTCGATTAGCAGTCGAAGGAACCGCGGCCTTCGCCACCCAGCATGCTTTGTTATGTTAGCTTTGCGTTAAGAGGCGCCGAGGATTAATTAGCGCAATCGGACGACGCCCTAAAACTGACTCGGCAGGTTATTGGCCGAGACAGCCCGCTAAGCGATTTATTTGTAATTTCTGACAAATTCGGGCGTCCTTTCATTTGGGGATGACTGAAGATGCCATAACTTTGAGTTTTTGACAAGTGGAAAAGTGCAGATTTTTCTACTTTTTTTCTGACACGGACGAGGTGCGGATATACGTTTTGTTCAATCGAATTCAACGGTCCGCTGAGAAGAAGCGCATGTTGTTGGATTGAACTGTGCAAGTTTGACCGATTCTATTCACTCTACTAGACTCGCCTCTTAGTGGGGTTCTCAATGAAACGATTTGCCTGGCTGCTTCTGCTTCTGTTCTCCCTCCTCGGCTCCTTCACCGTTTTTGCTGACGACGACAAAGATCACCCTCACCACGAGGATCTGAACGACGGTCAACTGGGAACGGTCCATTTCCCGGTCTCCTGTGCCGCGGCAGTTCAGAAACCCTTCGAGCGCGGTGTAGCCCTGCTGCATTCGTTCTGGTACGAAGAAGCGGAAAAGGGCTTCCTGCAGATTACAAAAGATGATCCGCGCTGCGCCATGGCGCATTGGGGCGTCGCCATGAGCCTGTGGCATCAGTTGTGGAACGAGCCTGACGCGAAGGTCATCAGTCGAGGACGCGACGAGGTAACCGCTGCAGAGAAGCTTGCGAACAAGTCCACGCCGCGCGAGAAGGCTTACGTCACCGCGATCGCAGCCTTCTATGGCGGCTCCGACAAGCTGGATCACGCCGCACGTGCCAAGGCCTACTCCGACGCGATGAAGAGGGTGTACGAGACTTATCCTGACGACCACGAGGCCGCGGCCTTCTATGCGCTTTCGTTACTCGCCTCCGAGCCACACCATGACGAGACGTTCGCGAACCGCAAGGCTGCGGCCGCGATTCTCGAAAAGCTCTTCGCGATCGAGCCCGATCATCCGGGCGTGGCGCATTATCTGATTCACAGCTACGACAAGCCGCAACTGGCGGAGCTGGGCATTCCCGCTGCGCGCCGCTATGCAGAGATCGCGCCCGCCGCGCCTCACGCCCTGCACATGCCATCGCATATTTTCGCGAGGGTCGGTCTCTGGCAAGACGACATCAAATCGAACCTCGCCTCCGTCGCCGCGACACGCAAGACGGCGGCCATGCACATGGGCGGCGAAGGCCACCAGTTCCACGCCATGAACTACCTCTTCTATGCCTACCTGCAAAGCGGCCGCGAAGCCGATGCCCGCGCGCTCATGGATGAAGTCAAGGCCATGCCTGAAATGCACGACATGTACGGCATCGGCTTCGATCCGCACCTGGCAGCGGAGGCGCACTTTGCTTCGTTGTATCCGCTAGAGATGCGAGACTGGGCCACTGCCGCGGCGCTTACCCCCGCAGCGGTTCCGGGCACTGCACAAGACTCTTTCACCTACTGGGCAAAGGCGATCGGTGCGGCACACCTTCACCAACCGGACGAAGTCCGAAAGGATGTCAGCGCGATCGAGGCCATCCATCAGAAATTCGTGTCAGAAAAGAGAAACGACTTTGCCGAGGCTACGGAGAACGATCTGAAGCAGGCCCGGGCATGGCTGGCTTTTGCCGAAGGCAAGTATGACGACGCGGTCGAGGCTCTGCGCCCCATAGCCGACAAAGAAGATGCGCTGGGCGACGAACCGGAAGGCATCCCTACCCGCGAGATGATTGCCGAAATCCTGCTGGAGGCGAAGCGCCCCCAGCAAGCGCTGGCAGAGTATCAGACGGACTTGAAGCTCAATCCCAACCGATTCAACGGCCTTTACGGCGCGGCGCGCGCGGCCGAAGAGGCAGGCAAGCAAAGCGACGCAAACGAGTACTACGCGCTGTTGCTGAAAACCTGTGAGGGTGGGAGTTCAACGCGGCCGGAACTGAGCCGCGCAAAGGAACTGCTGGCGAAGAAGTAGCGAGCAGCGATTGACGACTCTTGATTCTTGGGGACAATCAAACTTCTCAATTCCCCTTTACCAACAGCATTTTCGTTACCAGCGCCGCCAGCATCGTGAGCGCACCGACCAGCGCGTTGTATTCGCGATGCTTCCGATAGAGATCGAAAGAGAATCCCGCGTTCTTTTCCGCCGAGCCCGGATGGGTGACGATCCGGGGAACCATCCGCGGCACATGCCGTGCATATTCTTCGAATTCAGGGAACTTCTCGCGCAGGAACACCTCTTCGTTCTTAATCACGGGAAGGTAAATGGCGAAGAATATCGCCACCAGAGCGACGCCGACCCACCAACTGCGCGCCGCGACGGCGAATCCCACGCCGATCAGCAGCGAACCGAGATACAGAGGGTTGCGCGTGTAGGCGTAAGGTCCAGAGGTCGCAAGCGCTTCGTTCTTGCGCACGTGGCCTGAGGCTAGGGCGCGGGTGAGAATCCCGGGCACCACAATGACCGCACCGAACGCGATAGAGCGCCATGTTGGCTGCGCCAACCAGAAGTAGAACACTGCGAATACAAAACCGAGCGGCACGCGAACGCGGCGCGCAATGCGCGACCACTCAGCCATGGGCATTCTCCGTGTGGGGCGGACACTCCTGTCCGCCGCTTTGGCCGTCCGCCAGCAAAGCGTGCGAGGCGGCGATGACCGCGTCGGTGCTGATCTCGAGCAGTCCTTCGTCGGGCTCGGACCGCCGCGCGTGCGTCGTGGGGCTCGCTGGATTGCGCAGCACGATGCTGCGTGTTCCGTAAGGCCCGTTGCGCGCGGGATCGGTGGGGCCGAAGATCGCCACCACTGGCACTTGTAACGCCGCGGCCAGGTGCATCGGGCCGGTGTCGCCTCCGATGAACAACCTCGCTCGGCGAGTAAGCGCGATCAATTCCGTAAGCGAAGACTTCAGCGACGTCGCCGTGCCTTCGCTGGCAGCCTCAGCCGCGCCCGCAAGATCCTCTTCGCCGGGACCATAGTTGATGATGGATCGCACGCCACTCGCGGCCAGCGATTTTGCCACGCAACCATAGCGCTCGGGGGGCCAGCGTTTCGCGCCCCATCCTGCGCCGGGATTGAGGATCGCAAAATCGCGAACGCCGGATTGAGCCAGGCGGTGCTCAATGCGCTGCTCGGCTGCCGAGTCGTGCGGTAGTTGCGCGCACGGCCGCTTCAACTTCTTCGCCGCAATCGCTTCGGCGACAGAAAGATACTGTTCGATTACATGCGCTCCCCGCGCGACGGCCCGGCGCGTGTACCACAGGCTTGCGGGGGACTCTCTCGATTCGGCCGCCCCCCACACGACGCTGGCGCCGGACCAGCGCGCCAGCAAAGCCGATCGGATTGCCCCCTGCAAATCGACGGCGACGTCGTAACGGGTACTGCGGACGTCGTTCCAGACTTTTGCAATCTGCTGCACAGTCGGGATCGAGAAGAGCGACTTGCGCCACTCCGTCAGGCTCACGGTGTGTACCCAGTCCACTAAGGGGCGCTCGGGCGAGCGCGGTCCACGACGAGTCGAGCCCGGCGCACAGAGCAACTCGGCCCAGCGCTCTTCGATCAGCCAGCCGATCGTGGCTTGCGGATATGCGTCGCGCAGGGCCTGGGCCGCGGGGAGCGTGTGAATCACATCCCCCATCGCGCTCAGGCGTACGATCAGCAGACGCTCGACCTTCGAGACCTCTGCTGACTCAGCGCTCACGATTTCCTCGGCGATAGCCGCGAACGGATGATCTGACTGGTGGAATGATCTTTGGGATCGCCGACGATCTCGACGCGTCCTCCATATTCGGCGACCGCGTCGCGCTCGGGAACGGACTCCGTGGTGTAGTCAGTTCCCTTGGCCTGAATGTCGGGGTGTATCTCGCGGATGATGGCGCGCACGTCGAGTTCCGGAAAGATCACCACCGCATCAACGTCGGCCAGCGAAGCCACAATTTCGGCACGCTCCTGCTCCGGCATGATCGGGCGGCCCTCGCCCTTGAGAGCACGCACGGACTCATCCGAATTGATGGCCACGACAAGTTTGCCGCCGAGAGCCTTGGCTCCGCGCAGGTAGCGCACGTGCCCGACATGCAGCAGATCGAAACCGCCGTTGGCGAGGGTGATGCGTTGGCCGGTGCGGCGCCATTCTTCCGCGCGGCGGCGGAGCGCTTCGCGGCTCAGAATTTTGTCATGTGGGTTCAATGGGGTCGCGTCGCGGGCGGCGACTGTTCCAGCGCGTGCATTAGTTCTTCCCGCGAAACCGTGGCCGTGCCGCGCTTCATGACGACAATGCCCGCCGCGTAGTTGGCGACTTGCGCTGCCTCTTCCGTTGTGGCTCCGGCTGCGATGGCCGCGGTGAAGGCTGCAATGACTGTGTCCCCGGCGCCGGTCACATCCGTCACCTGGTCGGAACCGACAATGGGAACGTCGACCGGCTTGTGCCCTCGATCAAAAGCCACCATGCCGTCGCGCCCGCGCGTGATTACGAGGGACTGCAGGTTCATGTGCGCCATCAGTTGCTCGCCTGCGGCCACGAGTTTATTCCAATCCTGGCCAATGCGGATGCCGAGAGCTTCTTCCACTTCAGGCTCATTCGGCGTGGCCGCCGTAACCCCTGCATATTGCAGCATGCGGTAGCGCGAGTCGAGAATCACGGGCACCGAGCCCAGCTTTCCTTTTTCCCGCAGTGCGGTCAGGATCGCGGGAGTGGCGGCGCCGTATCCGTAGTCGGAGACCAGCAGCGCGTCGGAGGCATGCGCGTAGTTGCGTGCGGCCAGATACAGCTCGCGGGTCAAATGAGGATTGGGCGCCTCCTGAGGTTCGCGGTCCACCCGCACCACCTGCTGGCGCGCGGTGTGCGTCATGCCAGCCAGAATGCGGGTTTTCGTGACCGTGCTGAAAGTCTTGTCTTTGAGCACACCGCTAACGGCGATTCGTTTGTGGCGAAAATATTTCAGCAGGAGTCGGCCCGGTTCGTCGTCGCCGACGATGCCCACCGGAAGAACATTCACGCCCAGATCGGCGAGATTATTGGCGGCGTTAGCCCCGCCCCCCGGTAATACCGTGCGCTCACGGTGTTTGAGAATCAGCACCGGGGCCTCGCGGGATACGCGCGAGATTTCACCGAACACGAATTCATCGGCGACCATGTCCCCCAGGACCGTCACGGTGATCTTGGGAAACGCTTCGACGATTTTTCTTAATCGGTCGACTTCTTTGGGGTGTTTGGTCATCGTTGCGATAAGTTCAGTCCTGCGACGCTGCGAAAACAGATTCTCTCATGCTCGGTGCTTTCGTTCCTCGATCATGCGAAGCATGGTATCCACAGCGTTAGCGGCTTCGGCGAACTCCATGCGGACGGGCACCACGCAGAGCGGCTCGAGCGCGGTGAGATAAGGCCCTAGATTCACGGCATCTTTTTCCGTGGTCACGAAACCTCCAGCTTCACTTTTCTGCTTGAGCGCGAGGAGTTCGCGAATGTCCTGCTCACGATAAGCGTGATGATCGCGATAGAACGCCTCAGCGGCAGGCTCGATATTGGCCGCACGCAGTTGCAGCGTAAACTGCTGCGGCCGGGCGATGCCACAGAAAACCACGGGACGTGGCGGCACATTCTGCGGCGCAATGCCGCGCCGCACGCGCCAGGTTAGTTTTCCGTCGACGGAAAAGGATTCAGCGGAGGCGCCGCTGGCGAGCACCACGGCGTCGGCGCGGCGCAGAGAACTCAATGGCTCCCGCAGGCGTCCGGCGGGCAGCAGCCGGTCGGACGCGTCCTGAGGCGTTACCAGCACGATGTCGAAGTCCCGGGCGAGGGCCCGGTGCTGAAAGCCGTCGTCGAGCAAGTGGAGTTGTGGCCCGAATCTTGATTCGGCGAAGCAGCCAGCCTCGTGTCGATCCTCGCCGACGATGACCGGGACCTGAAGCTTTCTCGCAATGAGCAGTGGCTCGTCGCCGAACTCTTCCGGCAGGCCGCTGGGATCGACCAGCAACACACCCCGAGATTTGCGCCCGTAGCCGCGCGAGAGAACATCGAATTTCAAGCCCCTCGCCTTGAGAAGTTCGCCCAGAAGCAGCACGAAGGGGGTTTTTCCAGCGCCGCCGGCCGAAAGATTCCCAATGCTGATGACCGATCCCTGAAGCTTGCGAGCCCGCAGAAACCCGCGGTCATAGAGGGCGTTGCGAGTTCCGACGACACCGCCGTAGATGGCAGAGAGAGGGTTCAATCGGTGTGTGCCGCTTGCGTGGGAACGAGCTGAGGATATTGGCCTTCGTTGAGGAGCGCGTTCAATTCTTCCAGCGTGCGTACGGTCGCGCCCGCCTGCGAACGCACCGTCTCTTTGGCGCGCTGGCCGAGAGCGCGCCGCTCGGAATCGTTCTCGAGCAACTGCATCAGTACCAACGGCAACTCGGCCAGTCCAACGATGCGCACGGCGTCGCGGCCTTGAAACAGCGAAACGATGTCGCGGAAGTTCTCGGTGTGGTTTCCGACTACGATGGCGACTCCATGCCGCGCAGGTTCGATAATGTTGTGCCCACCACGTGGCACCAGGCTTCCGCCCACGAACGCGACGTCGGCCAAGGCATAGAGTCCGGCCAGTTCGCCGATGGAATCGACCAGCAGAACTCCGCCGGCAAGGGCCTCGCCCTGCCAGCGCGAGCGCCGGGCAAATGGAATTCCCAATTGTTGCAGGAGAATTGCAACCTCATCGAAGCGCTCGCGATGCCGCGGAGCCAGGATCATCACAGCGCGCGGATGCCCGACCCGCACATTCTCAAACGCCTTGAGCAGCGGAGGCTCCTCGCCTTCCACCGTGCTTCCACAAACCAGCACGGGCCCCGCACTTTCTGCGGCCAGCGATCGGCGGAGAGTATCCAAGATGGCGGGCGGCGCGGGCAAGCTCACGTCGAACTTGAGATTGCCGGCGACGCGCACGCGGCCCGCTTCCGCGCCAATGGACTGCAGTCGCGTGCCGTCCGCCTGCGTCTGTGCCAGAAACAGATCGACGTGCACCAGCATTCGCCGAAGCGCCCAGAAGAAGCGCCGGTAGTTGGGCCAGGAACGATCGGAGATGCGCGCGTTTACCACCGCGATGCGCGCTCCACTGGCGTGCGCCAGACGCAGGAAATTCGGCCAGAATTCCGTCTCCGCCAGCAGCACCATTTCAGGCTGCAGAGCTCGCAAATACGGCCGGATAGCGAATGCGAAGTCCATCGGAAAGTAGAACACGTTCTGTTCGCCGAAACGCTTGCGAGCCAATTCCTGTCCTGTGTCCGTCGTGGTCGACACGACCACGCGATGCTGAGGAAATCTCGCTTTCATTTCCTCGACCAGGCCGCTGACGGCAAGCACCTCCCCGACGGAAACGGCGTGAACCCAGATCACTCTTTTTCGGCGGGGTGAAGGCTCCGCATTTCCCGCCATCAGGCGCAGGGGCACCCTTCCGAGGCGCTCGGGGAATCCGGTGCGATATTTGCCGTGTCGCAGGACCTGGTAGAGCCAAAACGGCAGGCTCAGCAGCATTCCCGCCGCCAGCAGAAGGCTGTAGAGAAAATAGCTCAAGCTGAGCCATTCTAAACCGGCTCATCGCCGGATCACTCACACTCTATAATCATAATCATGCGGTGGCTGCGGTTTCACGCTCGAACATTCCCGGGTCGATCCCTGATCTTGATGGTTTGCAGTGCGACGTCTCTTCCGGTTCTGCTGCTGGCAAAGAACTTCGTAAAGCCGGTAGCGAAGTCCGCCATCAACTATCCTGCGCACGATTTCCATCGCGACGAGCAGGTCGCTTTCGCGGCCGACCCTTACGACACGCCGGAAAAGGCCAATATTTTCTCCGTGGATTTTGCGGGCCATGGCTTCCTGCCCATTTTTTTCGTCGTCACAAACGACGGCGACCAACCGGTCTCCATCGCGAACATAGAGATCACGCTCATTACAGCGCACCACTCCAAGCTGACGCCCACCACGCCCGCCGACATTTACCGGCGCCTTGCGAATCCGCAGGGGAACACGCGGCCAAGCCCAATTCCCATCCCGCGCAAAAAAGTGAAGGGGGCGATCAGCCCAAAGCAGATGGAGGAGATTGAATCGTCACAGTTCGCGGCCAAGGCGGTTGAGCCGCACGGGACCCAGTCGGGGTTTCTGTTTTTTGATGTCGGCGGCATTACATCGCCTTTGTCGGATGCGAACATTGACATTACGGGTGTTGCGGACGCCAAGGGCAAAGAACTGTTGTACTTCGAAATTGCGGTCGACAAGTATCTGAACACGCCCAGGAACCCGTGATCAAGGCGAAACTCGGCGTGGCTGCGAGCTTTATAATCTCTCTTCTATGGCCACCACTGCGGAGACGTCTATCGCCGCTCATCCCAAGTTCGAACCTGTCATCGGACTGGAAGTTCACGTTCACCTTCTGACGGCGACGAAGATTTTTTGTTCGTGCTCGACGCGATTCGGGGCACCGCCCAATACCAACGTCTGCCCCGTCTGCCTGGGGATGCCCGGAGCGCTGCCCGTGCTCAACAAGAAGGCCGTGGAGTTCGCCACGCTGGCGGCGATGGCGCTGAATTGCCGGATCAACGAGACGTCGATTTTTGCGCGCAAGAATTATTTTTATCCCGATCTGCCTAAGGGCTACCAGATTTCGCAATATGACAAGCCGCTGGCCGAGCATGGATCCATTGATATTCCCAGCGGCCGCGGACGTAAGAAAATCGGCATCACGCGTGTGCACATGGAAGAAGACGCGGGCAAGAGCCTGCACGAAGGCTTTCCCGACGCGGCAGAGAAAACGGCCATCGACCTCAACCGCACCGGCGTGCCCCTGATCGAAATCGTCAGCGAGCCCGACATCACCACGCCCGACGAGGCTTACGAGTATCTAACGAGACTGAAGGAGATCATTCTGTACACCGGGGTCAGCGACTGCAACATGGAAGAAGGGTCGCTGCGCTGCGACGCCAACGTAAGTGTGCGCCCTCGCGGGCAGAAAGAGTTCGGGACAAAAACCGAAATCAAGAACGTGAATTCGTTCCGCTTCATTCGAGACGCGCTGGAGTTTGAAATCGGGCGCCAGATCGAAGTGATCGAATCTGGCGGCAGGATCACACAAGAGACGCGCCTCTACAACGCCAACGAAGGCAAGACCTACAGCATGCGTTCAAAAGAGGAGGCGCACGACTATCGTTACTTTCCCGAGCCCGATCTACTTCCGCTGGTGGTCGATGAGAAATGGAAGGCCGAGATCGCGCGGGCATTGCCCGAATTGCCCGAGGCACGCCGCATTCGCATGGTGAAAGAGTACGGGATCACCGAATACGACGCGCAGGTGCTGACCGTTTCCAAATCGCTGGCGGATCAGTTCGAGGAGGCGGCGCGAGCGGCGAAGAATCCAAAACGCGTCGCCAACCTGGTGCAGAGCGAATTGATGGGCCGCCTTAAGGCCAAGAGCATGGAGATCGACCGGTCACCGATTTCGATGCGGGGAGTGGCGGCCTCGGCCGACCTGGTTGAATCGGGGACGATCTCGGGCAAAATGCTCAAGGATCTCTACGATCTGTCCTTCGAGCGGGGGAAGGATTTCCCGGTCGTCTACGAGGAAGAGGGCAGGCCGCAGCAGTCGACCGACACGTCGGCCCTGGAGAAAATCATCGACGAGATTCTGGCGGCGAATCCCAAGCAACTGGAGCAGTACCGGGCCGGCAAGAAGACCATGCTGGGATTTTTCGTGGGCCAGGTCATGAAGGCCTCCAGAGGCCAAGCCAGCCCCCAGATCGTGAATGAATTGTTGGCAAAGAAACTGGGCTGATTTTGATTGTGTGGGACCGGGTCTTCGACCCGGTCGGTCGGCCCGAAGGGCCGAGGCCACGATGCAGCCGAAGTATGAATACCGCCGTCGTCTACCTCACTATCAAAAAGACGATCATCCCCTGTTCCTCGCCTTCACCACGGATCATCGCTGGGAACTCCCACCCGCAGCTCGCGACATTGCTCTTGAGTGCTGCGTCAGAGAGAACGGCTGCAAGTTCGAGCTACATGCCGCTGTCGTCATGCCCGATCACGTGCACCTGATCTACTCCCCGCTCCGCCGCCAAGACGGCTGGAGCTATAGCCTGCCTGAGACCATGAAGGCAATCAAGGGCCGTTCCGCGCGGTTGATCAATGTAGCCCTCAAGCGCAGTGGCCCGGTTTGGCAGGAGGAGTTCTTCGATCATGTTCTGCGATCGAACGATAGTCTGGTCGATAGGGTGGACTACGTCTGTCAGAACCCGGTGAGAGCGGGACTGGTGAAAACCGAGGCTGAGTATGCCTGGATTTGGAGAGGGAGAATTCCTGTCCTCTGAGCTCATGGCGAGGAAAGAGCCAGCGGCCTTTCAGGCCGCCTGACCGGGTTAGAGACCCGGTCCCACACAGTCATTGTGGGACCATCACTTTGGTCATCTCAGCGGGGGCGCGGCAGCCGCTACTATGATGTAGAGGAGCGCGATGAAATTCAAACTCGATCGCATTATCAGCATTGCGACCTTGGTGGCATCGCTGGTCGCTATTGTGCTGGTTTTGAAGCGGCCTGCGCCGGTGGCGCAGCGGCAGGCTCCGGCGGCCATTGCGGAGCACGCACAATCCTTCGACCAGAAGATGGCTCAATTCGAGCAGGAGACTCAGCAGCCGGGCACGCAGTCGGAGCAGGAGCCGAGTCCGCCTTCAGACAGTGCGGAACCGGCGTCCAAGCCAGCTTCGCTGGCCGGCGCGCAGAGCCCAAAGGCTGAGGTGCACATCAATTCCGACGAGATCAGCGCGGTGCTCGCGCAATCGCTGGGCAACGCCGGCGCTTCGACTCTGACGCCGAACTCCAACGTTGGCAGTGGAGCTCCCACCATCAAAGACCAACAGGTCAGTTTCGACGGCGACGTTGTCCATGGGCAGTTCCTCACCGAAATTGCCGGGAAAGACGTCTGGATCACGATTTCCGGCCACATCGGCGAGAAGGATGGCTACGCCACATTTGATCCGACGGAATTCAAGGTGGGAGATCTGAGTGTTCCGGTTTCTCTCGTGAATCCGGCCCTGCAGAAAAAGCTGGCCGAGCAGCGTGACCGGCTGAAGCTTCCGGACAATGTGGGGGCTATGAAAGTAGAGAACAGCGAACTGGTGATGCAGCAGAAGTGACCGCGTTTGCCGGGCCCATTCGCAACTTCGCCGAGCTCAGTTGCTCAGGGCAGGCTAAGAACTGAGCCCGGCGCGGTCATCCCTTCGACTCGCTTCGCTCGCTCAGGGCAGGCTCTCAGCGACACGAAGGATCTCAAGTCAGAGCTGCAGCTGCCTTTCAGGCGGCCTGACCGGGTCTAAGACCCGGTCCCACACAACCCATCTCAGACTTTTACGCGGGGCCGACACTATTGTCGGCCGCCACTCTCCCGTACCAATGGCCTGAGTCTTTGATGGTGCGCTTTTGCGTTTTGAAGTCCACGTAGGCCAAACCGAAGCGCTGGGCAAAACCGTCCGCCCATTCGAAGTTATCCATCAAGCTCCAGGCGTGATATCCGCGGACGTCGGCGCCGTCGGAGATCGAGCGCGCTAGCGCCGCCAGATACTCGCGATGGTAGGCAATGCGGCGGGCGTCGCGAATTACACCTTTCGCGTCTGGGCCGTCATTGTACGAACATCCGTTCTCCGTAATCTCGATCACCGGACGGTTGTAATCGCGCGTAACGCGCATGACCATGTCGTAAAGGGCTTTCGGCCAGACTTCCCAGCCGAAGTCGGTCTTGGGGCCTTCGTGGCCACCGTCCATCTTGACCGGAAACAGCCATTCCTGCGCATGGGAGGCGCGCTCGATCGCCGGCGGCGCGGAAGCGATCGTGCGGTAATAGAGATTGATTCCAAGGAAGTCGAGCGGGACCCGGGTCTTCTCCATGTCGCCCGACTTGATCCCCATGGCCGTCTCGGGGAGAAAGGTAAGCGCTTCGGGATAACGGCCGCGCAGCGCGGGATCGAGAAACCAGACGTTGATGATGGCGTGTGCGCGCTCGGCTGCCAGTTTGTCTTCTTCGGAATTAGTCGCCGGTTCACACGCCGACATGTTGAACGCGGTTCCGACGCGCGCGGCGGGCCGTGCCGCTTTCAGCGCGCGAAAGCCGTCCCCCTGCGCGAGGTTGACGACGTGCGTGGCACGCAGAAAATCAAGCAGGCTCTTGCGCCCGGGAGCATGCGTGCTTTCCAGATAACCCAGATCGACGAAAGCAGAAGGCTCATTGAACAGCATCCAATCGACGACGCGATCGCCCAGAGCCTGCACGACCACCTGCACATAGTCGGCATAGCGGCTGGCGGTGTCGCGATTGGGCCACCCGCCGGCATCTTCGAGAGCTTGCGGCAGGTCCCAGTGATAGAGCGTTACAAACGGCCGGAGGTGCGCCTCCAGCAAGGCATCGACGAGGCGGCTGTAGTAATCGATGCCTTTGGAGTTCGCAGCTCCCGATCCCGAGGGCTGAATGCGCGGCCACGAAATCGAAAAGCGGTAGCTGTTCAGATTCATCGCCCGCATCAGGGCGATGTCTTCGCGCCAGCGGTGATAGGAATCGCAAGCCACGTCTCCGGTCTCGCCATTTTTGATCTTGCCGGGCGTATGGGCGAAGCGGTCCCAGATCGATTCGCCTTTGCCGTCTTCGTTCCAGGCGCCTTCGATCTGATAGGCAGCCGTGGCCGTGCCCCAGAAGAATCCTTTGGGGAAGGCGACTTTCGTGGACAATGTGAATTGGCGGGGAGAAATGGCAGTTGGGGCCGTGCTGGCCCTCGACGATCCGCTGCAACCTGAAAGGAAAACGGCCGGCAACCCGGCCACAGCCCCGGCGCCAAGCATCGACTGTACAAACTTGCGGCGTGTCAGACGCAAACTAAATCTGAGCTCCTTCGGACCCCATTTTTGCACAGAAGCAGGCATATAAGGCGATTTCGCGTGGGCGGGATAAAATCTTGCTTGACCCTTACGTAACGTCAGACCGTAAAACTTCGATCAGGGGGAACCGTGATGCGCACCTATCTGCCTCACGAGTTTGCACAGCGCGCCGGAGTAACCATCCGCGCCCTGCATCACTACGACCGGCTCGGGTTGCTCAAGCCCAGCGGCCGCACGAGGGCAGGGTACAGGGTGTACTCCGACCGCGACTTTGCACGGCTGGAGCAGATCGTGGCGTTGAAGTTCATCGGATTTCCCTTATTCCAAATCCGGGAACTGCTTCGCCGGAAGGACACCGATCTCGGGGCTGCACTTCGCCAGCAACGCCAGATCCTGGCCGAGAAACGCAACCATCTCGACCGGGCTGTGCGGGCTATCGAGCGAGCCGAAGAGGTCGTGTCTCAGGGCGGGGAGCCCGATTGGGAGCCATTCCGCAAGGTCATCGAGGTGATTCAAATGCAAACCAGAAAAGACTGGATGAAGAAGTACTATACCGAGGAACAACTAGCGAATCTCCGCCAGCGCTGGTCGCCCGAGGTGCAAGCGGAGTCCGAGCGCGGCTGGGCCGAGTTGGCGCGAGACACGGAGGCGGCGATTGCGAGCGGCGCAGAGCCGACCAGCGACACCGGCCTGAAGTTGGCGGAGCGGCGGCAGGCACTGCTGCGGCTCTTTACCGGCGGGGATCCCGGCATAGAGCAAAGCCTGAAAACCCTGTATGCCGATAAAGCCAACTGGCCGGCCAGCTTTAAACAGCCCTTCAGTGATGCCGTCAACCAGTTCCTCTGCGATGCGGCTGAAGCACTAGCAAAGGCCCAACCGCAGTAGCGGTGAACGTGTGGGACGGGCGCCTTCGCCCGTCCCGGTTTTTGCCGGGAATCGGGCAGACACAGCGATCTTCACGCTATTCCGGGTTCAAACTATCATACAACCTCCACAGCTTATCGGCGCTGGCCCGGTAAATCACCCAACCGCTGCCGCCATCGGAAGTCTCGCGGAAAAGCAACTCGCCGCGGCCGTCGCCGTCGGCGTCTACGGCGTCAATCAATTCGAGTCGCGGACTGAGGTCGAGGTGATACTTGTCGGTCACGCCGGCATAGATTTTGCGCAGGTCGTGATAAATGTCTGGGTAAGCAACGAGAAGAATCGAATACTGCAGGTCATCCGAGGATCCTAGCGAGGCTCCTGGCGACGCTCCTGGCACCGCCGGTGGCATCTGGGCCTGCGCGCTGAAAATGAGCACGGGCTGATTCGACGACCACAGATCGTAGGCCTTCATCTGCACATTGCTCAGGATGGGCTCCGGCCCTTTTTTCGCGGTTCTAAGACGGGATGCCTGGGCCGTCGTCGGTTTTGGTGTGATTCTCGCTTTAGCCTGCGCGTCCAGATAAGTACGAACCTGCTGCTTGGCCATCGCAGTCATCTGCTGCAGGCGTTCGCCTTCTTCATCTTTGAGGAATTCGAATCCAAAGGAATGCGGATCAGGGCCACCGGAGTCGGAGATGGCCGGAATCAACTGAACCGGACCTGCAGGCGCGGCCTCCGACGCTTTGCCCGTGTTCTTGGAGGGCGTAGCCCCGGGCTTGCTGTAGCCGGGAATCTCTTCGTCGGCAAACGACTCGGCGGGCTTTCCCCGGCGCAGTCTGGGGCGGCTGCCTACATCGGCTCCGCTGTCGGATTCGGGAGCCCTCGGCTTATCTGCAGGCTTGGCATCTCCCGGCTTGTCTTCCGACTGAGGGGCGCCTGGTGTGCCGCCTCGCGGCGGTGCTGGATTCGGAGTCGAGGCTGGCGGGGTACTTGCGGGCGGCGCCGCAGGCTTGCTCAGACGCGGCGGCTCATCACCGGAACTTGGCTGCGAGGACGGTGCAGGAGTTGACGTAGAAGCCGGTGCGGTGCTCGCTGCCGGCGTTTCCTTCGAGGGATTCTTGGTCAGCCGTGGTGGGCCTTCGCTGGTGTCAAGCCCAACCGGAGCAGCTTCCGCCTGAAGCGACGTTTTCGCCTTTTCCGTGCCTGCCGGTACCCAGCTGCCAGTTCCGATCCACGGGCTTTGCGCGTTAGGGGCGTTACTGTGCAGCGCGCTGCTGACGGTGAACAGTCCCTGCGAACCCCCACTGCGCTCGGCTTCGTAGATAGTTCCCGACTCCAGCGCCATCGGTACAGGTGTGGCCTTGTATGCGCTCGCGTCCCAGAACTTGCCATTGATCAGGATCGCAATGGGCAGCAGCGATGCCTTGCCATTGGAGGTCAGTTGCAGAAGGGCCACGGCCCTGGGCTCCGCGTCTTTCTTCCTCGGAGCTTTGCGTTCTCCCGGAGTGATTTGCGGGCGCTCTTCCTGGGCAACGACTGTTACCGGCCAAGCCGTCCAGGCCAGCGAGGTCATTAGGAACGCCAGGAACGCCACTCGGTATAAAATCTTGTGGCGAGCTGGCGGGCCGGAAGCCACCCTCGCATGGTTAATAGATTTCGCTTTGGATGTCCCTTGAGAAAATGCCATGAATATTCATGATAAAGCGCCCGACTTCACTTTGCAGGACGCGAACGGAAAAGAAGTCTCGCTCAAAGACCAGCGCGGCAAAGTCGTCATACTCTTCTTCTATCCGAAGGCGAACACACCGGGTTGAACCGTAGAAGCGCGCGGGTTCCGCGACACATATACTAAGATTCAGAAAACGGGCGCCGTGCTGCTCGGCATCTCCGCAGATACGCCACAAGCGCAGAAAAAATTCGCCGAGAAATACGATCTCCCCTTCACCCTGCTGGCCGATGCCGACAAGAAAGTCGCCGAGGCCTTCGGGGTCATGAAGGAGAAGAACATGTACGGCAAGAAGGTCTGGGGCGTGGCGCGCACGACTTTCATCATCGGACCCGACGGCAAGATTCAGCATATTTTCGAAAAGGTGAAGCCCGAGGGCCATGCCGAAGAGGTGCTGGGATATCTGAAAGAGGCGGCCTAAGGCGCGGCACAAGGACCAGAGCCATTTTCCGCATGCCCGAGTTCCAGGTTTCGACGCTAGCAGAAGTCATCCACCCGCTGGACCGGTCCTTTTTCGCACGCAATCCGCGACGGGTGGCCCGCGAACTCTTGGGCAAGGTGCTGGTGCGGAACGACTCACCCGCGCGGATTGCCGCGCGCATCGTCGAAGTGGAGGCCTATCTAGGAGAGCAGGACCCCGCCGCGCACGCCGCCGCCGGCCGCACTCTGCGCAATGCGGTCCTGTTTGGTCCTCCCGGCCACGCCTACGTCTATTTCATCTACGGCAATCACTACTGCCTCAATGTCTCCTGTGAACCCGAAGGGAAGGCGGGAGGCGTCCTGTTCCGAGCGCTGGAACCGCTCTCCGGCATCGAAGAAATGGCGCGCGCGCGTGGAATCACTCTCCGCAGCAGCGGCGACTTGCTGAAGCTCACTCGCGGCCCTGGACGCTTGTCGCAGGCCTTCGGAATCACTCGCACGCGTGACAACGGATGCGATCTCACTTCCGCCTCCAGCAGCCTTTGGATCGGCGAGGATGGACGGCATACCGGCAGGATCCTGCTGACGACACGGATCGGGATCACGAAGGCCGCCGACCGGCCTCTGCGCTACGTTGTCGCTGGCAACCCATTCGTCTCCGGAAGCAGAGCAAGTCTGAAGTGAATCCCTGGCTGTGGTGGGCCTGGAACGCGAGTGGACCAGTTTGATTTCAGTGTGTTAACGCCAGTGATATCAGTCACATCTTATCCTCACCCGTGAGCGGACAATAGTCTGGTGGGTACGGAAGAGAGTGACGGTGGCGGTATGCAGGAATCAGGTGCGGGGAAGTACGAGGTGGATTGTCCGTTAGCACACAATCTCATCAATAAGCTCTCTGTCATCGTCGGCACCTGTGATCTTCTGGTGGAAAAAGCTGCAGAAGATTCGCCGGCT
>CAWFUU010000041.1:0-98784 GCA_963819035.1 uncultured Acidobacteriaceae bacterium
CAAACGTGGTTTTGAAGGCCACGGTAATGCCGGAATGGCGAAAGATTTTTGAAGCGGAGCCATGTGCCGACCTCACTCGTACGATGATGTTTCCGGTGTTGAAGCTCTGCGATTGTGGCGGAGCGTTCTCGTCCGTCGCAGTCAACGCGCGCAGGTGGGCTGGGACCGTCTCAACCCACTGCTCAACCGGTGGATTCCGCACCCACGCGTTCTGCATCCTTATCCCGACAAGCGCTTCGACGCCATTCATCCTCGGTAAGAGCCGTATGCGTAAACGCGCACGTTCGGATCTGTGCGGGGGGCGATCAGCGATGGTCGTCCCTACCGCGACAGTTGGAACTCTGACTCGGACGCAGGTGATACAGATTGGACCTGTCTCGACAGGGGATGACACGGTGGAACACCAATATCCCGACCACCTTCGTTGGCGCTTTTCAAGTGATCACTGAGCCGTGATCCGTTTGTGATCCGTTAGTATTGCCTTCCACTGCTTTACGGTGCCGCGGAGGCGGTCGCCATGGGCAAGAAACGAATCAAGCCGAATTATCGTCGCAAAGCGCTCCAGCTGCCAGACCTCGACCATTGCAGGCTGGTGCTCAACAGGCTGACTTCGCCCCGCTCGTGCCGCGTCTACGAATGGTCAGCAATCTGCTCATTTCGTCGTATCCCCCCTGTGACTCGGATCACCCTTAGAAGAGACCATTGTCACGGCCTCCGTCATCCCTTCGTCCTGTAATAGACGATGGGAAAGAAGGGAGCTTGGTCCGTGACAACGAAGAGAATTCTGATTCTCGGGGCAGCTGGCAGAGACTTTCACAACTTCAACGTCGTGTTTCGTGACAACGCCGAATACAAGGTTGTCGGCTTCACTGCAACCCAGATTCCGGGCATTGCGGATCGGGGCTACCCGAAGGAGTTGGCGGGAACCCTATACCCGGAAAGCATCCCTATCTTCGAAGAAAAAGACATGGAACGGCTGATTCGCGAGCACCGTGTGGACGCCGTGGTGTTCTCCTACAGCGACATTTCCCACCAAAATCTCATGCACCTGGCATCTCGTGCCGTGGCCGCAGGCGCCGACTTCTGGCTCTTGGGATCGGAACGCACGCAACTCAAGTCCTCGATCCCTGTGGTATCGATCTGCGCCGTACGCACCGGATGTGGCAAAAGCCCGCTCTGTCGCCTGGTCGCCGCCGAATTGAAGCGCGAGGGATGGAAGCCAGTGGTGATCCGCCATCCGATGCCGTATGGCGATCTGGCGGCGCAGGCCGTGCAACGTTTCGCGGTCATGAGCGACCTCGACAAGCAGCAGTGCACCATCGAGGAGCGGGAGGAGTACGAACCTCATCTGCGCGAAGACACGGTCGTATACGCGGGCGTGGACTACGGACAAATCTTGCGCCAAGCTGAGAACGAAGCCGACTTGGTGATCTGGGATGGCGGCAACAACGACACGCCTTTCTACGCGTCCGATCTCGAAATCGTCGTCGTCGATCCGCACCGTCCGGGCCATGAACTGGCCTACTTCCCCGGAGAAGTCAACTTGCGGCGCGCCGGAGTCGTCGTGATCAACAAAGTGGATACGGCAGCTCCTCAGGATGTGGCCACCGTCCGGAGGAATGTCCTCGCCAGCAATCCCAAGGCTACGATCGTCGAAACCGCTTGCCGCGTGACGGTCGCCGAGCCGGAGTTGGTGAGAGGACGGAGGGTTCTTGTGGTCGAGGACGGCCCTACCCTCACTCACGGGGAAATGCCTTACGGCGCCGGCGTCGTGGCCGCCCGCCAAAGCGGCGCCGCGGAGCTGGTCGACCCACGTCCCTACGCCGTAGGATCGATCCGCTGGACTTACGAACACTATCCACACCTCACCAGTCTGCTGCCGGCCATGGGCTACAGCGCCATGCAGCGGCACGAACTGGAAGAGACGATCAACCGCGTGGACTGTGATCTGGTGCTGGTCGCAACTCCGATCGACTTAGGGCACCTGATCAAGCTAAACAAGCCAAGCCTGCGCGTGACTTACGAAGTGGAGGATGTGACCCAACCCGGCCTGGAAGAGATCCTGGCCGAATTTACAAAGAAGCACACGCACTCTACCGTGTAGCGGACACAATTCCGAGAAGAACGGGCGGCCAAACCCTTTCCGGGTCAGCCGCGGAGCGGCGGCATAATTTAGCCCAGGGCGTAAGTCCTGGGTAGGCGCTCCGCCGGGCTTGCGCCCTGGCGGGACAGCCGAAGGCGGCTGTCCCCACATGACCTCTGGGTCACTCCGAATTTAACCCGAGCGTCGATCAACGGGTTTCGATCACCTCGCGAATGCGGTCGAAGGCCCAGTCAATTTCCTCGCTTACGATGGTCAACGGAGGAGCAATGCGAATCACGCGGTCGTGCGTTTCTTTGCACAGCAGGCCCTCTTCTTTGAGAGCTTCGCAATAGGGCCGCGCCGGGCTATCCAGCTCTATTCCAATCCAAAGGCCCTTGCCGCGAATCTCTTTCACGTGAGGGCTGTGAATCGTTAGCAACCGGTCCAGGAAATAGCGGCCCAATAGCGACGAATTCCTCACCATTTCTTCTTCGATCAGCACGCGCAGCGCAGTGCGAGCCACAGCACATCCCAGCGGGTTTCCACCGAAAGTGCTCCCGTGATCTCCAGGATGGAAGACTCCCATCACTTCCTTCGACGCCAGGACCGCCGAGACCGGGTAGAAGCCACCCGACAAAGCCTTGCCGACTATGAGTACATCGGGCGTGACCCCTTCATGCATATAGGCGAACAACTCGCCGGTGCGTCCGAGGCCGGACTGGATTTCATCGCACATCAGCAGGACGTGGTTTTCACGGCAAATCGCGGCTGCTTCCCGTAGGTATCCACGCGGAGGAATGATGATGCCCGCTTCCCCCTGGATCGGTTCCACCAGAAACGCGCAAGTGTTTGCCGTGATCGCCGCGCGCAGGGCGCGTGCGTCTCCATACGGAATGATCTTGAACCCGGGCGTAAACGGTCCGAAGCCATCGCGATACTGTTCATCGCTCGAAAAGCTCACAATGGTCACCGTTCGTCCGTGGAAGTTGTTCGCGCAGACGATGATCTCCGCCTTACCATCAGGAATGCCTTTGACTTTGTAGCCCCACTTGCGCGCCGCCTTGACCGCGGTTTCCACGGCCTCGGCTCCGGAATTCATCGGCAATACCCGATCGAAGCCAGTGAGTTCATGCAGGTCTCGACAGAGTAGAGGTAACTGATCATTGCGGAAGGCTCGCGAAGTCAGGGTCACCTTGTGAGCCTGCGCGATCAAAGTCTGAAGGATTTTCGGATGGCAATGCCCCTGGTTCACCGCGGAATAGGACGCCAGGCAATCGAGGTAGCGCTTGCCTTCCACGTCATAGACCCAAACTCCCTCGGCACGCGCGATGACCACATCGAGGGGATGATAATTGTGGGCCCCAAAACTGTTTTCAAGTTCGATGAATTCCTGTGTGTGGGTGGATTCCAGTACGGGCATGTGTTCTCCTGGTGCATCAATGTGTTTATTCCAAAAGCATGGTCAGAAGCGCCATGCGCACATAAAGTCCATTGGCGGCCTGTCGAAAATAGAGCGCTCGCGGATCGTCGTCCACCGCCTTGTCCAATTCCACTGTGCGGGGCAGAGGGTGGAGGATTAGAGCGTCCGGCTTCATCTGTCCGAGCAATGCCGCGTCGATCGCGTACCGCTTCAGACGCCGCCCGTCCACGACTCGCTCCGGACGAATTCGGGTTTGATAAATGACGTCGGCCTCACCGATCACGCGGTCGACTTCGGATTCAAGCTCGTAGCGGACGCCGTGCTCATCCAGATAGGCCAGAATGTCCGGTTTCATCTGGAGTTCCGGCGGGGCGACGAAGAAAATCTTGACGCGCTCAAACTTGGCAAGAAGGTAAGCGAGCGATCGCGCCGTGCGGCCCTGGTCCAGTTCTCCGATGATGGCGACGCTCAGCCCTACCAGGGGCCGCTCGCGATATATCGTGTACAGGTCGAGCAGGGCTTGGGTCGGATGCTGACCGCCTTCGCCATCTCCCGCGTTAATGACTGGCACGGAGGAGCATTGCGCGGCACGCTGCGCGCCTCCCGCTTGCGGATGGCGGACGACGATCACATCCGCATAGTTCGAAATGATGCGAATAGAGTCCTCCACCTGCTCGCCTGCGATTTCCGAGGAAAAAGCTCCGGCTTGCTCGGTGGAGAGAACCCTGCCGCCCAGCCGGTACATTGCCGCCTCGAAGCAGAACCGCGTTCTCGTAGAAGGCTGATAGAACAGGTTGGCGAGAATCTTGTTCTGGTGTTCGAGCGTGCCTCCGCGGGCCACAATCCGTTCCATGCCGCGCGAGCGCTGAAACAAATCCATCAGCAGGGGCAGGGTGAATTGCTGCGACTCGACCACGTGCGTCAATTTCGAGGTTAAATGCCGACCTTCCTGAGAACGATGGGGACCGATCGGCTTCAGCGACGTGAGATTCGAGCTCGACATGGATCCCTACCTTCCTATACGGACTTCCTGGTTTGCCGGCTTGCTGAGCAGGGCCGCCGAGTCCGGCATAACGTGCGTCCCTGCTCGCCCCGCTATGGCCTCCGTCAGCTTCTCGAACGAAGTGATCACGACTTCCTTGCCGCCCGCCTCGAGAAAGCGCAAAGCAGACTCTACTTTCGGTCCCATGTTTCCGGGAGGGAAGTGGCCAGCTCGGTAGTGTTCTTCTAATTCCGAAGCCGTAATACTCCGCAATGGCCGTTGCGTCGGCTTCTTGTAATCGAGATACACCGAATCGACGTCAGTGGAGATGGCGAAAATGTCCACGCCCAACTTTGAAGCAAGCAGGGCTGAAGCGCGGTCTTTGTCAATGACTGCCTCCACGCCCTTGAGTTGACCACCACAGCGAATCACCGGGATTCCCCCGCCGCCACAGGCCACGACCAAGACGCCCCGATTCATCAAGGATCGAATCACGTCCAATTCGACGATCTCGACTGGTTCAGGAGATGGAACGACGCGGCGATAGCCGCGCGCAGCATCCTCGACAATTGCCCACCCCAAGTGGCGCTGGAGTTCTTCCGCCCGCGGCCGAGAATAAAACGGACCGATGGGCTTGGTCGGACGTCTCATGGCGGGGTCGTCCTCCCGCACCACCGTCTGGGTGACGATGCTAACTACGGGCAGGTTCACACCCGCCGATGCCAGTTCGTCATAGAGGGATTGAGAGAGCAGGTAGCCGATCTCTCCCTGGCTGGCAGCGCCGCAAACATCCAAGGTTTGGCCAGGGACCTGATCGGAGGCCCGTTCAGAGCGAAGCAACTGTGCTCCCACCTGGGGACCGTTTCCATGCGTGACCACCAGGCGGTGGCCAGACTGAATCAGTTCGATGACCGCAGCGGCTGTGCGTCGGGCATTTGCCCATTGCTCGGCAACGGTCCCTTTCTCCCCGGCACGAATGAGGGAGTTTCCGCCGACGGCGATGAGCATGGAGATCATTTAGAAGTCAGTAGTCAGAGTTAGTAGTCAGCAGTCAGTTCGCCGCTGACTCCTGACGCCTGACTCCTGACTACTCCCTTACAGCACCGCATCGGCTGCATGCACCGGTTCCAGCACCTCGCGGTATTGCATCAGCTCCAACAGGATCGCCTTCTGTGCGTGCAAGCGGTTTTCCGCTTGCTGGTACACCACGGAATGCGCCGAGTCGATCACTTCATCGGTGACTTCGTCGCCGCGGTGAGCCGGCAGACAATGCATGAACAGCGCGTCAAACTTGGCGTGCCGGAACAGCTTCGAGTTCACTTGATACGCCTCAAATATCTTGTGACGCGACTCCGCCTCAGCTTCCTGGCCCATACTCGCCCAGACGTCGGTATAGATAACGTCGGCATCCGTCGCCGCCTCTGCCGGATCTTGCGTCAGGATGAAACTGCCGCCCGTCTGGCGGCCACGCTCAACCGTCCACTGAATTGCATCCGCCTTCGGCTCAAATCCAGCGGGGGTTGCAACCCGGACCTCGGCTCCCAACTGTGCGCCGGCAAACATGAGGGAATGGCAAACGTTATTGCCGTCGCCGATGTAGGCCACCCTCAGACCGGCAACGTTGCCTTTGCACTCGAGCATCGTCAGGTAGTCCGCCATTGCCTGGCAGGGGTGACTGTAGTCCGTCAGTCCGTTGATGATCGGGATGCTGGCATACTCGGCCATCTCTTCGACGATCTCGTGAGCGTAAGTGCGGATCATGATGGCCTGCACCATGCGCTCCAGATTCTTGGCCACGTCGTAGACGGACTCTCGTTTACCCAGGCTAATTTCCGCGTTGGAGAGATACAGCGCAAACCCGCCCAGCTGCTGTATGCCCACATCAAACGAAACGCGGGTACGCAGGGATGGCTTTTCAAAGATCATGGCCAGAGTCTTACCCCTTAGCGCCCCGGTGTGAGCCGAAGGGTGAGCCTTCATCTCACGGGCTAGGTCGAGCAGATAGTGGATCTCCTCCGGTGAGAAATTGCGAATGGAAAGAAAATTGTGACGGCTCATGGGTCACCCGCTTTCGCTGGATTTCTGGCGCCTCGGGACATTGGCAACGGGTTCGGCTTTTGGCGCCAGACGACAACAGAGTGTCTGCGGACGGGGGGACTATTACAGCGCGAGCCCTAACCTGGACGATCACCGACGATTCGTGCGGTTGCCCGTCGCCGAAGGTGAACATAACGATCCTTCTCCATGCTCCCATTGAGAGCTCAGTTCCGGCAGTGAAGAGCATCACGGGCAGGGGTGACCCGCGTCACGCCACTTCTTGGGAACTGTTGGAGAAACTGGCGCTCATGCGCATGGCTGGGACTTCAAGATTGGATCGTCGGCAACTTGTGGAACTGGAGAGTGCTCGTTGTTGACCTTGCACTCCTAGGCATTCCATGCGCAGTCACTGTTTTTCGCGGTGATGCCCGACCTTGAGTTGCCGACCTTCAAGTGCTAGGGTGACGGAGGCGCGATCTACTCCGGTGGCACTCGTCAGCACCTCCAGGTTACGAGGGCACACCCAACAAACCGAGGCGACATGGCATTCTACGGCGTGTACAGGGGCGTGGTTCTAGACAATACCGATCCTCAGATTTCTGGACGAGTGAAGGTTGAGGTGGAAGGCAGACAGGCATGGGCGTTGGTCACGCTCACAAACCCCAAGATTCAAGTTGGCGCGATGGTGATCGTGGCGTTCGAGCGCGGGGACCCGAACATGCCAGTCGTTCTGGGGCGTGTGACTTAAATGGGGCCGGATAGGAAGAAGAGCGGTAACTGAAGCAGCATCAAGGAGACGAATCGTACTCGGTGAGACGCCGCCTTTCAGCGAATTCCCAGATTTGACAGCTCCAGTGCGACTCTCGCACGCTCTTTCGCTGGCTGAAACCGTCCTCCGCTCTAATCAGGGACAGGTTGGACACACTGGAACTCGCGCGGCAAAATAACCGAATGACAAGTCGCCGGACAACAGAGAATCGGTCTCTATGAAGAAACCGTGTGCCGAGTCAATCATGTAGAAATCCATGGCCAGTGTCTTCGGGGCGGAGCCGGGTGACGGAAAGAAAGTATTGGTCAACCCACCGGGAAAACGACCCGAGTTTGGGATCGGGCTGAAGGTGCCCGTAAGAGTTGTATCCGGCTGAGGCGATAACGGCAAACTTGTATCTACGACTCCCGACAAAGTGCCCGCAGCGCCGTTCACGGTAACCTGTGCAGTAGCGTCGTTTTCAGCGTTAGCAACTCCTTGAGTGAAAAAGATGCCGTACCGGCCATTGAAAGAAAGAGGCGATGTGGCTTGAGGGTAAGTCAGGCCGGCGCCCACCGCGCCGATATTCACGTCGGCATCAAGAACTAGTGCGGGATTTCCATTGCCGGTGAGATAAAAAATCAATTCGGGTCCCGGGCCGTTAACCAGGAAGTTGATCGTCGAGTCGACACGGCCAGTGCCGGACGAATCCAGCGTATAGGTGCCACTGAAGTTGTCGCCAATCTCGGAAAAGAAACCCTCAAAAAACTCATCATCATATCCGTTATTGAGGTTGCCACTTGTATCAGAACTGAATTGACCGACCGAAGCGAGCGAAGTCGGAATCCCCGTTAGGTCTTGACCAAGAATTTCGAATACGTATTGCCCGGAGAACGAGTTGTTTGCCGTGAACGTGCCGGTCGCAGCACCTTGTCCGATTGCGAGCCCCCCCGTAGAACCAACGCCCACGCCCGAGCCGTTGATGTCACTCTCGACGAGTTTGATGTGCGTGGCGTCGACGATATATCCCGTGAATTGGATCGGAGCGGAAGCGAACGTTGCTGTCAGGGAAAAAGTGATCGCCCCAAACGAATCCGGATTCGACACTGTTCCTGAAACGGCCGCGCTGGGAAATACAGCTCCAGCGTCGTCCTGGTCCGCAACACTGCCCGTTCCGGAGATGGCTTGTGGCGAATCGATATTCAGAATGCCGCCCATAGCCATTGGTAGAAGACTGATGTCTGTCCCGCTGACTGCGAAGGCATAACCTCCCTGAGGCGGAGCGACGCTCGTCTGCAGATCGAGCGTGCCCGACGACGTTTCGTTGCTCAGCGCGAGATTTGGATTGTCGAGAGTCGCAATGAGGGCTTGGGCACTCGAAAGAAATACCAGACTCAGATTTTCGACACCTTGCTGTCCGATCTTCACATCCGCCGTGTTAATCGTGAGGGTTCCGCGGCCGTCGGGGCCCAGGTAGTAGCTGCCCCCGGTAATGCGATCAGCCACAGAAAGGAGTGGATCGCTGTGGGTCTGTTCCCCCGAAGTGATTCCGCCACTTCCATCAAGGGTCATGACACCGGCTAGTTGAAAGGGCCCATTCGCATCTAGACCGCGGGTCTGAAAGACATATGTTCCCTTGAGATTCCCGTCAAAACCATTGACCGCGATCGACGTTACAAGATTCTGGTTGTGATCCGCCGTGGCAAACGCCTCCATCGTGAACGTTTGGCTGTTTCCGGAGATCGCCGCGGGAGGAGTATATGTGGCCGCCGAACCACTCGCGGTATGCAGAGGTGAAAGAGTGCCGCAATCCGTGTTCATCTTACAGAGGAGAGCCCAGTCAACGCCCGCCTTCGATGGATCGTTTTTCACCACTGCCGTAAGAGCCGCCGCGGAGTTGAGTATGATCGAGGATGGAGGCGCCGGGTGAAATGAGATCGACACCGATGGCGAATTCGGTGCTGCAGGATTTTGCAGATTCTTCGTAGTGCTTCCGCCACAGCCCCACAACGCCGCCAACATCAGAGCTGCGAGGAGAGACGGAATCCAACCTTTGCACGTCACAGCCTGCCTCCACCTTTCTTCAGGGTTACTGCCCCGTACCCCGCAGATGCACGAATTGAGTTTGCCCAGCGCCGTAAGCAATGGTCATCGTTCCCGGATCGAATCCAACGATCGTTGGCTGGAAGGTAACGCTAATCGTGCAACTGCTGCCAGGCGCCAAACTGGCGCCGCAATTATCGGTCTCGGCATAGTCGCCTTTCACGATATTGCCCGTGAAATTGATGGTTGCCGTGTTCGGGTCTTTCGGGTCGTTGGACAGGGTAATCGTCAGCGGACCGCTGGTCGTGCCCTTCGGCTGATTCCCAAAATCCAAGCCTGCTCCTGGCGTCATGCGCAGCGGACTCGGCACATTCGCGATCAACTCCACCGGGAAGCGACCGCTATCGATTTCACAATTCGATGTCGTCGTCGCGGTGCATTGCTGAGTGTTGAGTTCCAGGAAGTAATCCAGGGCGGGAACTAACGGAGTGCTGGGCTGCGGCGCGAACGTAATCTCAAGGCTGCACGAAGCCTGGGGCGCGAGTAACGTTCCCGAGCAAGTGTCCGATGAAATTTGAAAGTTTGGCTGCTGACTGACAAGGTCACTGTCGCAGTGGTAGTCGATAGCGGAACCATTAAAGGTGATCACACTTGTATCGACCTGCAGTCCTGCGATGACTCCAGCGACCGGCGGTCGAGGCAGGGGAAGAGCAGCGCCTCCCGCATCTACACAAGGTTGGCTGAGAGAAGGCAGAATCTGCACGGGATTTGCGCCTTGATTGGTGAAGGAGAGCAACTGAGGCACGCTTCTTTCCGAGAGCGCCTCAGCTCCAAAGTCGAGTTCGGGAGTGGAGGGCACAACTGCGCTAGAACCGATACCGGTAATGGGGACGGAAAAAGCCTTGTCGCCGTCGGCGCTGACCGTGCTTTCGACGGTGAGGGAGGCTGACAACAAAAATGGACACAAGGAAGGCGGCTCCCCTCCGAGTGCGATCGAAGGAAACCAAGGGCAACTTTGCTGCGGTGCGAACGAGATCGTGATCGTACAACTCTGCTGCGCGCTAAGGGAGAATGGCGACCCAGGAGGATTCGCGCAACTGTCTTGTTCCGTAAAATTGGGCAGGCCATCAAAGTCGCTTAGACCAAAGAGACTGGTCAGTCCCGATTGCGGGTTGAAAGACAGAGTGAGGCCGGTGAGAGGCGCGCCCGAAGGATCGGTATTTGTGAGAGTGATGGTCTGGGCTGTCGCTGCTGACCCTACTTGCTGTGCCGGAAAAGTGATCGCTGCCGGAGACAGCGTAATCGGTTGGTTACAGTTCGTTGCGTTTCCGACCGCAAGGCAGACATTTCCTATGTCTCCAGCAAGAGTGCCGCCTGGACAGGGTTTGGTGGTTACCGCATATCCATTTGTTCCCTGCAAAACGGAGCCAGCCCCACCGGCTACGCTTGCGAAGGTCACGGGAAAGGGATTGGAAGAACCCGCCGGCGCGCCAATTTGACCTACATTCAATCCGTTCGGCGCGATAATTTGCAGAATGACCAAATTGCCGCTGATCTGGCCATTGACCGAGGCAGTTGCAAGACACGGATATCCCTGAAAATTGAGCGTACCGGTAATGGTTGCGTTACTGGCGCCAATGTTTGGTCCTTGGGTGAGAATCCCTGAGACAGGAAAGTCCTGGTCCCTGAGGTGGGCGTCCAGGGCGCTGTGAAAATTGCCTTGAATCGATCCGGTGAGTGGAGGTACGGAAGTCGCGCTCCATTGCAGCCCTTTTTGCTCCGTTCCACAGCCTTGGCCGTCGGTCGAAGTGTAGGTGCCTGTCATTGTCGATCCATTGGCGCTGAGAGTTCCAGTAAGCGAGAAGCTTTGATTTCCAGCAACCGCCATGAGTGTTACGTTCTGACCCTGGATTGCCCCGGTAACTGGAGCGGACCCGGCGTTGCATAGCGTCGGGGTTCCACCTGCCTGCTGCGACGGCAAAAAGATCGAATAAACGACTTGGCCTGTGACCGAACCATTGTTTTGCAAGAGAAATCCACCCTGCATTCCACCTGAAAAGGAATTGTCCGAGGGCGCCGTCATGTTGAACTGCCAATTGCCTGCGATGGTTACCGACTGAGACGGCATTGGGATGGGTTGTCCCACATCCCACGAGGAAATTCGTGCTTGCCAGTGCAAGGACCAATAAATATCTCGAATACCATGCGAAAGAAACGAGCGCAGACGGTTGCGCTGTTGCAGGCTTCTTTGGGCGCAGTTTTTTCGAGCTATCCATGAGTCTCACGCCTCAGAAACTCCACTTCAGACCAAGCTGAATGGTTCGCGGCCGATGGGCGTTGATCGGGTGCAGAAAAGAAGCTCCGGTAACGCAATCCGGGCCTCCGCCCGCAGAAAAGCCAGCCGAATAAAGAGGGCCCGCGTAACAACTGACGACATTATTTCCGCTTCCGCCGGGGTTATCGGGATCGTAAATCCGATACTGAGTGTGGTTGAAGACATTGAAGAACTCAGCTCGGAACTCCACTTCTTGTGCCTCTGTGATCGGAAAATGTTTGAGCAGTGACATGTCAAAGTTCAGGCGGCTTGGATTCTTCAAAAAGTTGCGCCCGGCGTTGCCGAACGTCAGTCCGCGTGGAGCGACGAATTGGGCGGGGTTACCCAGCAGCGGGCCAAAACTCTCGAGATTGGATCTTGCCAAGTATCCCAGGGTGGATAGGCCTCGCTGCACATCGGGATAAGAGGCCGCGATGCCAAGTCCGCTCGCAACACCGGCATTGTCAGTGAGCGAAATGCCCGTGTTTCCCGCGCTGTTAATAACCGTAAAGGGGGTGCCCGACTGATACAGCGTCACACCCGAAATTTCCCAGCCGTTGAAGATTGTTTTTGCTAGCCGGGAGCAACAATCTGCCGAGGATTGGGCCGGATCGGATTCAGAGGCCCAGAGCTCCTCCCGTATAGCACGCGCCAAATCCGGCAATCGGTACAGATAGCTGAAAGTCGCGAGATGACGTACATCAAAGTTTGAATTTGCACGATTACCACCGAGATTGTACGAATCCACCAGAACCGGATCGCTTCGATCGGAAGCGTCGTCGATCGAATGGCTGTAGGAGTAGGAGAGTCCTGCTGTGAGCGGTCCTCTTGAACGTCGCAGCGTAAACTGCAAGGCTTGATAATTGGAATTCGCGATGTTTTGCAGCGCAAGAACTCGCCCTAAACCTGGGTAGGGATGCGGCAACGAATTAACATTCGGGATGAAGGGCGACGCGCAGGCCGCTTGCAAGTGAACATACGCGGGATCCCGGGACGTAACAATCGTTCCGTTCTGTAGAAGGAAAGGCACTCCGCTGGCATCTCCGGGGTGACCAGCGCCGGCAATCGGAGAAACGGTGCAATCCGCCAAAGTCAGAGGTTCATTGGGACCGAACGGATTCTCACTGGCGGGCAGCGGCGCTAACTGGTTGAGTTGCCGCCCGATCGTGAGATGCGTTCCGTTGCTGCCGACATAAGCGACGTTCGCAACGACATCGTGCGGTAGCTCCCGCTGCACACCGAAACTCCATTGTTGCGCATAGGGCCAGGTCGCGCGGGTCGGGATCGAAGTGACATCAAGAGGATAGGCTGAACCGGCTGGCGGCGCTGAATGGGCAGGGTCGAGCGTACATGCACTGTTCGTTGGATCGAAGGTCGAACCGTAAGCCGACATTGCCAATGCACGGGTAATTCACAGGAAGCGGTTGAGTCATGCTCAGCACGAGAGGCGAACTGGCTTCAAGCGAACCGGTATTAGCTTCGTTGCCCGTACCATGCTCGAAGAAGATGCCGTAACCCCCACGGATCGAAGTCTTGCCATCGCCGATTGGGTCCCAGGCAAAACCGATCCGCGGCGCGGGATTAAACAGATGCTCTGTCATGCAACCCGAGGGAATGCCATTGGCCCCGCATTGCACCAGTCCGAGATCCGCCACAACAGCGGGATTCAATTGGAACGTGGCGGGGTTGAACGATACCGGGGCTAAACCGACACTCTTATCCAGAAGGACTCCGCTAAAGGGGTCAACGGAGAATCTTGTCGGGTTGAATCTGGTCGATTCCCAGTTCCATGCATTGTGGTACTTCTCGCGGTAAGTCTGGAACAGGCTAGCTCTTAATCCCAGGTTCAAAGTGAGCTTGGGAGTCACTTTCCAGTCGTCTTGAAAATACGGTTCCGCGAGTTGATAGGTTTGGTAGTAACGGTGCTGTGCGGAGTCTTGAGAAAAGCTCTGGATATATCCAGTCGTTACTTGGTTGAAGACTGACTGCACCAAAAAGTCAGCGAACGCATTCCCGGTACTGTGAGCCAGGTTGTTGTACGTCAACAGCCCCTGCAAGTCACCGGAGGCCGCTCCGATGGCGTTATTCGTCTGGTTCCGCTGCGAGAGTACATATTGCCCTCCGAACTGCAGCGTGTGCTTGCCCACGGATTTGCCGACATCATCTCTTGCGGCATACGTCGGATTCGAATGTCCCCACGGCATATACGAGGGGTCTGCGGCAAAGCCTCTGCCGCCGTAAGCCGCATTGGTGCCTAAGATCGCGATGCCAGGCATCTTGCCCCCGAAGCCGTTGTTAAACAAATGTCCCATCCCGCACTGCACGATACCGCTGACGGGATCCACACTCAGTGAAGGATTGCATTGCCCAAGCGCCGAGGGGTCAGAGACGAGTGGTTGGTCCAGAGTAGGATTGCGCTGGAACCGGGCGCCCCCGGCGCCATTCTCGTCCAGCAGCACGATGGTTGAGTTCGCGTAGCTGATCACTAGGTCGTTTAACAGAGTTGGCGAAATGGTGTGGGTCAATCGCGCGACCAGGCTGATCCCTGGCCCCGTGAAACGGTTCTGTAGCGTCGGAAAGTTGGCCGCAGCAGGATTGGTAGTGCGGAGATAGCTCCATTGTGGCGCTAGGACGGTTGTGTCCCAGGCGTCGTGGACATAGCGAAACGTTGCCCTGATCTTCGAATTGATTGCCTGGTCAATGCGAAACAGTTCCTCCCGCCAATAGGTCGAGGGGGATACCGCCGCGTTGTAGCAATGATTGGGGTCAGTGGGGTCGGGGTTCGCGATGCTGAAGTTGCATCCTGTCGGCGAGTTGGGAAAAGGAATCAGGTTCGACCGCAAGATCGCTAGGGCACTCTTGTCGACGCCGATATTCGAGGGTTGTCCGCCACTCTGCGGGCCCAGAAGGTTATAGATGGGCAGAAGATCTTTCGGAGTACCGAGGATGGCGGGACAATCAGGGTATTTCTGCCGATCGAAACCAAGAGCGTCAGTCGTCCCCTGCAGCGGGCAGACGTCACTGAAATCGAAGACTTGAGAAATCAGGCCATCCGTATTCGGAGTGCTTAAGTTTTCCTGAATTCCCTGGGGCGTCATCACAAGCCCGCGTTCTTTCAATGAGGGGACTGCCTGGTTGTAGTCGGTCGGAGTCTTTTCCAGCCGGACCTCTTCGGAAAAAAAGAAAAATGTCTTGTCCCTGCGCGTATTGAATAGCTTTGGGATGGTTAGTGGCCCACCAATCGTTCCGCCGAAATCCTGGCGTCGGTAGAGAGGTACTCGACCTACCGGGTCGAAATAGTTGCGCGAATTGAATGCCTCGTTGCGCACAAAGTCATAGAGATTTCCATGCACTGCCGCCGTTCCTGACTTCGTGGTGACCTGCACTGTGCCGGACGCGGTACGACCGAATTGAGCGCCATAGTTTGAAGTCAGAACCTTGACTTCCTGGATGGCATCAAGACTGGGATATACCATCAACGTGCTCGCTGCGCCATTCAAGCCGGTGTTGAGCACATCGCTACCGTCGACCTCAAAGGTGTTGTATTCGACCCGTCCTCCGTTCACGCTGTATTTCACGCTGCCAACCACTCCCACCTTGGCCTCGTCTTGTCCTGTTTGATTGCTCACCCCCGGAGTCAGGGCAATTAGTTGGGTGAAATTCCGCCCATTAAGGCCAATCGACACGACTTCCTTTTCCGTGATCGTGCCCGATACGCTGGAGGTCTCCGTCTCTACCTTCCCCACACCTGCAGATTCGACATTCACTTCGGTTTTCTCGCCCCCCGCTTTGAGAGAGACATCCAGAGTCAACTCTTGTCCGGCGGTGAGAATAATGTTGTCGAGGGACTGCGAAGTGAAGTTCGGAGCGGTTATCAACAGCGTATAAGTAGCGGGTGCAAGCCCGGAAAGAGAATAAGTGCCCTTGTCGTTCGTCTGTGTCTCCACCTTCACGCCGGCAGAATTGGTAAGAGTTACTTGGGCTCCGGAGAGAACCGCCTGGGTCTGATCGGTGACAGTGCCGGTGAGGGTGGCCGTTGTCAACCTGTTTGCCGTTTGCTCCTGAGTAAAGCCGGTCCAGGGCAGAAGAAGGCACATCGCACTCACGCCCCAGGCGCGAAACAGGCTGCGACACACAATAAATCTCACGAACACCTCTGTTGCAGTGTGGAGTACTGGAAGGTGAGGCGGATAGTACAGGAGCTTTCCCACGCCGAGTATTAAATGAATATGAAACTTCGATGAACGACGGGTGACAAAAGCATCCGCGGTTCATCTTTCCCTGTCACGAACAATTCATAAATTCTTCATTCTGGTGTAACCGAGCAACGGTTATTCTCGCGACGAACTTCCCAACAAGTGGCGGAGTTCAGTCAGGTGGATCGGGTGTTAGCAGCCAACCGAAGAGTTGGCCAGGGTCATGCAGTGTCAGTAGACTGCGCGCGGCGGGTGGTGCCGCATGCACTATCAGGGGTCCGCATTCCAGAGTATGTCCAACTTCAGAAAGGAATACCTATGAAGCTCTTGAAATTGTTGTTCGCACTGTCGGTTGTTGCCGCTAGTGCGAGTGCCGTGCCTCAGGCACAGGCGCAAACCCTCAAGGTTGTGCTTGCGGGTTCTTCCGCCATGTGGCAGTCGATGGCATTGGCTGCGTACAACGCTGGCCATTGCGTCTCGGGTGCGACGGCTCCGTGTTTTCATTACACTTCCAGCACCGCATTCAACCTCGTAGATGGACGGCCCACTGTAAAGGGCGGCGCAGCTGCGATTGATACAGGAAGCGTATGGATCGTGTGGGACAGCGCATCCACGACCAATGTGTGGGCGTACATCAAGGTGGATTCCGGTGTGGGCGACCGCTGCTTCTTCGCACAACCGCAATGCACCGTGAACGTCAGCTCGTTTCCAGCACCAGGGAACGGTATCAGCAGCACCCTATGGGGTGACAACTCTTCTGACTCGACACCTCCAGCAGCAGTGAGTTCTTTGTTTGTGACTGGAACCGTGAGGGTAAACGCAGCCGCGACCGACATTCGGCCCGAAGATGCATTGTTCGCCACATGCCGTGGCAACTCTGCGCTTGGAGGCGGAACCGATGGTCTTGCTGGACTGGGTTATGGGGTGAATGCCTCTGGCGCATGTCCGACTTTTGGGGCAGCCTTGGCCAACCTCGAAGGAAGCGATATTAAGAGTGCATACCCAGCCAGTACATCCACGGCACACCTGCTGGCTTTCAATCTAAGTGGTCAGGATCCCTTCACTGGAACCGCCATCCCGGCTTACACAACCGTGTCAGTTGGAGCCGCCCCAATCATCTTCATCGTAGAGCGCACCGTGGCCCTTAAGGGTCTGACCAATGCGAGCGAATCACAGCTACAAACAGCGTTCTCCGGCACAAACTGCAATGCGAGCGCGTTTGGCAGACCGGCATCGCCAATCCAGGTTTACCTGCGCGAGCCTGTATCCGGAACGATGAACACCACCGAATATACGGTCTTCCGCTTTAAAAGTTTCACCGGCAAAAGCCAAGAGGCGGGGGTTGCTGCTGCGAACCCACTCGCTAAGGCGTGCACCGCTGGAGGCAAACGCTTCCGCAGTATCGGGACTGGGGAAGAAGTGAAATTCGTTCAGAATTCGGTTACCAATACTGGAACCGACGGCATCGGTTACACATTCTTCAGCTATGGAAACGTTTCAACCATCGCGGACAGTGCCAATTATGGCTATCTGACGCTCGATGGAGTCGATGGGATATTCCACAAGTATGGAACCAAAATCGACCCCGGACAGCCATCAATCGCCGGAGCCTTGCCGTCGGCCGCGACTTTACCCGCAGCCTGTGCCGGTAACTTCCCGTGTGCCGAATCAAAAATCTGGAGCGGAAATCTTTCGTTCCCGAATCTACGCAACGGATCTTATCGGGCATGGTCGACGCTGCGCATCGTGTCCACGGGAACTGCCTTGGCTAACGCGAGATTGCTAGTCACAGGATCACAAACCTTTGTGGTGAACACTGTTCCCGACTTCGTGCCTGCCTTGAGAGTCGGCGCCTCAGATCCGGGTCTCGCTCTATTGCGCTCTCACTATACCCAAGAGGGCGTAGCTCCGGTGAACGTCTCAACCACGGGTGACTTCGGTGGCGATGCAGGCGGATGCATCCTCACTACAACGGGTGTTGCCGCTACCTCTGACACAACTACAAAACTAGCCCAAGTCGGTCCGGGCCAGGCTTGCGTTGTTGTCCCGTAAGTCTCAAACTGGCTGGGTTGTAAAAGGGCGAGCGCTTTACGGAGCTCGCCCTTTCAACTAAAGCACGTACGAAGATGCCACGGTGAGTGCCGTTGAGCGCATGGAAACGGTTGGAATTGCATTGAGTAGACTATGAATCGAAAGTTTCTTGTTGCGCGTGTAATCAGAATCTTCGTTCTTGATATTGCGTTCTTGTGGAGAATGTTCTTCCCTGGGGCTGCCCCTGCGCAACTCGTGCCGGCGTCTCCGCCAATCGCCGATCTATCGGATGCTCGATTTAAGAGTGTCAAAGAGGATTGGACTTCTCCCGGGCTTGCAACTAGCACTTTGATCGCGGCGTCTCCTCTAGTAGGCTACATCAACGAAAACTCCGGTTATACCGTCGAGCTGCTACAACTTCAGTGGCGCTTCGGAGACCCCATCGACCTGTATGTGATGAGGCCGGCAGGTGTAACGAAGCCACCCGTAATCCTCTATCTCTATGGTTATCCGGCCGACACCGATCGCTTCAAAAGTGCAAGCTTTCAGCAGGCTGTTACGAAAGACGGATTTGCCGCGGTCGGTTTCGTCTCGGCTCTGACCGGACATCGTTATCACGACAGGCCCATGCGGGAATGGTTCATCAGTGAACTGCAGGAATGTTTGGCGACCTCGGCGCACGATGTACAAATGATTCTGAATTACCTTGCGAGCCGTGGCGATTTGGACATGAGCCGGGTGGGTATGTTTGCCCAAGGATCCGGGGCAAGCATCGCGATCCTGGCTTCTGCCGCCGATTCACGCATTAAGGTGCTGGATGTGTTGGATCCCTGGGGAGATTGGCCAACTTGGATGGCCAGCTCTCCATTTGTGCCGGAGGATGAACGGCGGGAGTACGTAAAACCGGAATTCCTGAAAAAGGCAGCTTTGTTGGAACCCATCACGTGGTTACCGAAGGTTCAAGCCAAGAGCTTTCGCCTTCAGGACGCATTGTTCGAATCCAACACACCGATGCCTTGCAAAGACAAGCTGCGCACTGCCGTTCCCCATGGCGCAACGGTGTTGATTTATAAAACTCCGGAAGACTTCAACGCAGTCGTGCGAACTCAGCGAGACTTGGAATGGATCAAGGGCGAACTCAATTCAATAGCGGAGAAGCAACAGGCGAGATCTGGTCCACTGAGCAGATGAGCAGACAGTACGGGCGCGCCGACCGCAGCATCATCACATACGGGGTACATATGCCGCGCGCCGAAACAGATTTTGTCAAGACCGATAAATGCAAACGATTCGAATCCGTTGAATTCGGCGAAGCGTGATGTTTCTGACTCAAACGCCGGTTCCGATCGCATGGTGGATCGGGATCCGCGTTCGATATGGTCACCTACCCAGGCTAGTTGGGATCCTTTTCCGCAGTAGGAGGCGGGTTCCACGCAACGAACCGCTTCACGCGTGTTTGCATCGTTTCGGGCAGACCAGATTGAGTCTTCGCCCATTCGAGAGCCGCCCGATCATAAGGAAGATTGGCCTCAGCGCGGAGGAGGTTGGTCATGAATCGAATCTTGGTGGATGTGGAGCAACAGTTTGGCAAAGCGGTGCTGATTTCGTCCCGGTGCCGGGACACAAGTGACTCCAGAAAGTTCCAGTAACCCTCCGCAATGCCGGAGAAAGAATCGCCCGTACCTTTATCGAGGGAGTTGTTGAGCGAGAGAATGAAGTCATCTGGTGCACGCGACGTGTATTGACGAATCTTTTCCAGACCACGATCGATGGCATTCCACTCCGATGTCGTCACTTTCTTGAAATCAAACGTGCCTTTTTTCGTGCTTACCCAGGAATCGATCCAGTCCTGGACCATCGGTGCCTCAAGTTGGGGCACACTCTCGTTCGGACCGGAGCGCACGAACAGGTAATATTTCGCGCTGCTGCCAGGTTTTTCCGCCTGCACGCGAAGAATCGTCCGCTTGCCCTCGCATTGCACGTCATAGAGTGCGGTCTTCGGCTCGCCGGGACCTTCAAGAACTAACGAAAGGCTGCCTTCGTCGACCTGTCGTGCCGTTGATGTAAGACCGATTTCACCCGTGGATTCAACCCACAGGAAGGCGTTACAGCCAGTGCCATTCGGGTTCAGAACCTTGTGATGTGTCGCCTCGGAATCGTCGAACGAAACCGAATCTTCCTTCAGGACGCCAGGCGCGATCACCTCGGCGGTACCGGGATTGGCGTCGTCTCCCGACTTTGCATCGGGCAGGAACTGCTGTGCCCGGACGAACATCGTCACTTCAGTCGTGTCGGTCTGATCGCGCACTTCCTGCATGACTTTATCGACATAGCGAAGTACCAGCTTCTGACTCTGCCGAACCTTGGGGAAGGTAATGGCTGCAGGAAATGTAACATCCCAAGTGCTGAACATACTGCTAGCGGTAAGCCGGATAAGGGCGCCGTCAAGATCTTCCTCGCTACCAGGCTTGAATGTTACCTGGGTCGCCCTGAGTCCTATAGTACTGTTCATGCCCGAACTGGTTGACATTACTAGCGCGAAGCTGGGAGTGTTTCCGAACGTAGTTCTCTGAGGCGGAATGCCTTCTATCTTTTGCGCCACAATCTGGACCCATGTCGGATCGGTGCTAGAGAATCCTCCCCATGGAGAGAATGTCCGGTACACAGCGCCATTCACGGTCTTTCCTTCTTTCAGGCCGCCATCGGCGGGATTTGAGGTCCCTTTATCCGTTTTCACGACTGGAGAGATTGACTCTGCGCGGGCGGGTCCTGTGCTCTTCGCCGCTCCGACCTCGAAACCCCACCCTTGGATTTGTTGCATCACGGCTTCGATCGGGAGCGCCATTACAACGGGCTCCTGAGCCACGGCCAATACGATACCGACCACATGCCAATCGGCCGAACAAACTGCCCCTCCAGAGAACCCGACCTTGACAATATGACTTTGAAAATAGAGCCGTTGCTCATACAAGCGGTCGAAACGATCCGGAGCAAGAAGTGGGCTTGCCCATTTGTAGCCTTCGGGATAGCCAATGGGGAAAACAGGACTGCCGTGCTCGAGTTTTGAAGAGTTGCCCATTAACAGTTCAAATGGCAACAGCTTCTCCGACTGCAAGTCGACGGTAGTTACGTCCACCTCAAGTACGGCCAGATCGAGATCCGAAGAATACTGCGGAAGCGTGGTTGCTGGAACGGAGGCATCCGGGTTGGTGCTGAAGTAAACGCGAATGTTCCTCGCCGCTGCCTTGGAACGAACAACGTGATTTGCGGTCAGCACGTAGGCAGTGTTGTCTTTCACCGCAAAGATAATGCCGGCGCCCTGCGATGGAACTCCGTCTACGATTGCTTCAATCATTACGACCAGGCGGGCAACATCGGCGAATTGAGCGGCGTTTCCCTGGGGCGTCGTGGCGTTCGCAACCACCGGCTGCATTTCTGCTCCCACCGCGACTTCGTCCGCCCCAAAGCTGCGCAAGACTGCAACGGCCAGGAGTGTAGCGAAAAGCAGTAATTTATTCCGCCACTGAAAGGGAGACGGGGACTTCATTGCGGGATCCTGCGCTACTTTCGTTTGAGAACCCATTGGTAAACTCCCAGGAGGAAAGCGATGCTGGACAGCCCCGCTGACCACGCGACAAAGATTAGGTCCCGAGACAACCACCACTCCAGCATGCTCGGCATGATGGAGCGACGCATGGTTGACGAACCGATAGATAACGCCTTCACCTTCCCCTGAAAATCGAACTTCGTGCTCTTGTCACTCATCGTGATCGAGCGCATCCGGCCGGAGGCCGAACCCAGTTCCAGCAGGTCATTGGGAAGCAGCGTCGTGGGGCTGGCTTTTGTGGAAGAAAGTCGAAACTGGCCTGAAACCAGAGTGGAGAGAAGTTGGCCCGTGGCTTGAGGCTCTTCGTAAAGCTGTAAGTCGTGAACGGTGAGATCGCGGCTGAACTCGAAGTCCCCGGCCCTTGCGGGCGCAAAGCGGAAGTGCAGCATGGCGCTGCGCTGACAGGAATGAGTCGTATCACCAGGCACGATGGAGTCTTCCTGCGGCGTTGGGAACACGAGCACACGGACTTGGGGCGGGGCTGCCAGCGACACGGTCGTATCTGACTGAATCTGCACTGGCGCAGCAATGAGAAGGGGGACGGGGCGATCGAGGTCACAGAATGCGATTTCGCGGGTTCCGTCCGGCCAATTCGAGAGTTCGACGAGGCCACCGTCGGGCAACTCGGGAATCCTTAATGACATGGCGGGCGAGTTGGAGTCGGCCAGTTGGGCGGTAAACAGCGCGGCGGTCTGTTTAAGTACGCCTTCGGGGCCGGCTGGCGAAATAGAGACCTGCTTCTGGCCCTGAACGGTGATCCAGCGCACAGGAATCGCCCCGGAAACCGAGGTTTTGCCGTTGAGCACAAAGCGCACTTTCGTGACCTCTGCGTGCAACTCCATGCCCGTCTCAGGCACGCGGAGCAGAAGCAAACTCAGCACGCATAGGACAACGACCCCGCCAATCAGAATTTCGACCGTGAGCGCCTTGGACGTGGAAAGGCTGTAAAGCTTCTCCAGGCGCCCTAGGCTCTCGAGTTCCTGGGCGTCGACTTGTCCATTCGACTGCAATGCCTTGGTGAGAAGGGATCGCTGATGCTCCTGCAACAGGAGTCGAAGGCGGGCTCGTTCTGAGGATTTGAAGTTCACTCCGTTGACCCCGAAGCCTAGTGGCTCGCGAAAAAAGCGAAATCCGCGTTTAACGGTTCAGTCACGTTGGGAGATAAGGCATCAGCGTTGACTTCGACGTAGAAATAGCCTTCATACTGCGGTACTGGAATCTGCAATCGAATGGGATCGCCTGACGGGAAGGACCGCTTCAGACTCTCGCCGCTGAGTCGTTTCGTGGGGATGCCGTCGGGTCCAACCTTCGAACACTGCCAAGACAAGTCGGCCAGAGCGGTGCCCGGAACGAGCGTTACTTCGTAAGCCGTGCCCCCCGCGGCAGGAGGCCCGAGGTCGAGGGGCAGGAAGATCTGCCACATGACACCTCCGATCTTCGCCGACGTTGACGCAAACAGTCCAAGATCCTTCAAATCCAGGTGCAATGCGTGAAGCACGTCGGTGGGCCAGTCAAAAGCTCCGGCGGAGTAAACCTTGTTGGCGTCCATCCGGTAGTACATATCGGAGCGCAACAATACGGATTTAACCGAAACCTCGGTATTCGGCGGAATGGGCGCGTTCTTTCTCCAAGCCACTCGGACCGAGTTCGACGAACTGGGCAAGTCCGTGGGAGTGACACGCCGGAACCCCACTACTGATAAACCTCCTTCCATCGCATGCGGACGCCAGTACAAGCCTTCGCAACGATCACCACGCTGGCGATACCCTTCCGGATGATCGGCATCGCCTTTGACGGAAGGATCGCAGTCGGACTGGCTCCAGACGAGTACCGACGGAAGGGTGAGTAGAGCGGCCAGGAATAATGAGCCGTAGAGTTTCATACCGCCACCTCTCGCGAGAGAATCGCGACACCGCTCAAGAAGGAGCGGTGTTCATCACTGAGGGGAAGACTTAGAGTTTCTCCGTGCGCGGAACACCCGGAATCCGCGCCGTGCAGAAATAGGGGAAGTGCAGACTTCTCTTCGCAGACCTACCGAATTATAGATCAACTTTTCAAGACGCAGTCAAGAATCGTGTACCAATTTCTCGAAAGGCGGGCCAAGTGCAGCGCCTCTGCCAACTTCACGGTTCGGGCAAAGGCGGAAGGGCCACTTTTTCGTGGATCCCGCCTCCCTCGACGAGCGTGTAGATGAAATCCGCTGGAACATCGCGAAGGGTTTCGGTTTCTCCGTTGGGCCAGCGGATGCCAACTTCATTCATCTTGCTGTTCCCACCCAATCCAAAATGCAGCCGCAGATCGTTCTGTGAAAGATAGCCGGAGCCGCCGCGCACTTCGCTGAACTGCACCAGCGGGCCAGCCTTCACGGTGATGCGCGCTCCAATCGCGGCTTTGTTGCTTTTCGTTCCCACCAGTTTGAACAGCACACGGTGATTAGCGCTTTCGTTATGGTTCAGCAAGAGCGATGGCGGCTCACCGACATTCAGTACCACGATGTCGACATTTCCGTCGTTATTGATATCGCCAAAAGCCGCGCCCCGCCGCGATTGCGGAGGCATGGCTGCCAATGCTTGCGAGACATCATCAAAGGTGCCGTCGTGATGGTTGCGGAAAAGCAGCATGGGCTCGCGATAGGGCGTACCACCGGGAATGGTGTCCACTTGTGGGTATACATGGCCGTTGGCGATGAATAGGTCGAGCCAGCCGTCGTTATCCATATCAAAGAAAGCAGTCCCCCAACTCACGTAGGGATAAGTGGGCTTATTCAACTTGGCGCGCACGCTGACGTCGGCGAAATTTTGTTTGGCGAGATTGTGGTAGAGAGTCGAGCCTTGCTCGACAAAGTTCGTGACGATCATCGACAAGCGGCCTTCATGAAGATAGTCGCCCCAGTCCACGCCCATGGAGCCTTGTTCCATGCCGTCGCCACTCAGTGCGACGCCGGCAAGCAGGCCGACATCTTCAAAGGTTCCATCATGCTTGTTGTGGTAGAGAAAATTCGGGCCGGCATCGTTCGCCACATAGAGATCGGGCCAGCCGTCGTTGTCGTAATCGCCCCAGGTTGCCCCCAGGCCGTAATAGTGATGAGGATCGTCGGCGCCAGCCTTCTTGGAAACTTCCTCAAAGGTGCCATCGCCTTTGTTGTGGAACAGCAGGTCCGATTCGCCGGGCAGTCCCCAAGGACCGCACTGCACCAGCACTCCTTTGAAACGGCAAAAACGCGGGTCGTTACCAAACTGCGGCAGGTTGTCGATATCTATATGAACATAGCGCGAGACGAAAAGATCGACCCGGCCGTCCCGGTCGTAATCGGCCCAGGCTGCCCCGGTGCTGAATCCTCCCGCACCCACACCGGCCTTGTCGGTTACATCTTCGAATTTGCAGTTCCCCAGATTGTGATAGAGCGCGTTGCCCCCGTAGCCGGTAACGTAAATATCCTGCAGGCCGTCGTTGTCATAGTCGGCCACAGCCAAGCCCATTCCCCAACCTTTGCGCGTAAGGCCGGCGGATTTTGTGATGTCAGTGAACTTGATGTCCTGAATTGTGCTATCTGCGTCCTGATGGTACAGCGTAATCATCAGGTCTCCACCCTGGCGGTATCGTTGCACGGTGGAACCGTTAATGACGACAACGTCGAGTTTGCCGTCGTTATCGCAGTCGATCAAGCCAACACCGCCGCTCATGGATTCAGGAATGTATTTCTTGTCCGGAGAAGCGATATGCGCGACCGTGAGTCCAGCCTTCCGCGCGGCGTCTTCAAACTGGGGGACGGGTGTTGCGGCAGACGCGGATGGCTTCTGCTGGGACTCCTTCGACGTCGATTTCGTTAAAGCGACTTGCGCCGACAACGTTGTGGATAACTGCACTGCTATCGACAGGGTGAAGCCCCAGGAGAGAAGCAAAGCTCGCATAGGAAAGGCCGATTATACAAGGCAAGAGAACTGCCGTAATGGCTGGAACCCGTCGACCCGGAACATTGCCCACGCCGAAGAATTGAGCGATGATGTGCTTGCTGTTATTGAGAGGTCTGAATGCTAAGTCATTTCCTACCGCGCCTGCGCCGACTAATTGTGACGAGTTTGTTGGCCTCTGTTGCATGCGTCTCTCCGTCATCTGCGCAGGTGCGAAACCATGGCAAGATTTTCGGCGGCTACTTCGAAGAATGGGGTATCAATTACGCCGGTTACAACATCGCGGATTTGCAGAAAAATGGTGTGGCCGATGAACTGACACACTTGATTTACGCCTTCGGCAATGTAACCCCGACCTCTCCGCCGGCGTGCGCCATTGCCGATCCGGTAGCTGCTTACCAGAACCCGAGCCTTCCCAGTGTGAGCGGCAAGCCATACACCGCGCCACTTTATGGAAATTTTGGCGCGATCCAACAACTCAAGGGACTTCATCCCAAATTAAAAGTGCTGATTTCTTTGGGGGGACAAGCGGGCGACGTTACCGGCTTTGTGACCGCGGCCGCGACCGCGGCCGGGCGCGCCGCGCTCGCTTCGTCGTGCATCAATCTGTTTGTTAAGGGCAACATCGACGCCGGGGTTACGGCTCCGGGCTTATTTGACGGCTTCAATATCGACTGGGAGTTTCCCGGCGCGGCGGACAAGCAGAACTTCACCGCCCTGCTGAAAGAGTTCCGCAAGCAACTCAACGTTTTAGCGAAAATGACCGGCAAGAAATATGTCTTGACGTTCGATTCGCCAGCGAGTCCGAAGAAATATGTGAACATCGATCTTAAGGCCGCAGCTGCGCAGGTGGATTTCCTCACTATCGACGGTTACGACTATGCCGGAACGTGGGATAAGCAGACCAACGAGTCGTCTTCGCTCTATGACACGGCCGAGGACCCTGTGTATGCTGACGCCCGTTACATCGACGCGACCGTGAGAGCCTATCTTCAGGCTGGCGTACCGGCGGTCAAGTACACCATGGGGTTGCCATTGTATGCGGTGGGCTGGACGGGCGTCCCCAACGCGAACCATGGTTTGTACCAGAATGCAACCGGCGCTTCCCCAGTACTTCTGGCCGACGGATCGGGGCCGTGCCCGAACCCGGACAAGGCCACCGCTTCTCCCGGTTGTGACACGGTGTTGACTGCGGGATTCGCCACCTACTCGACCATTGAGAACCTGACGAACATGCACGGGTACACTGCCTGGTACGATCCGGTCAGAGTCGGAGCGACGCTCTACAATCCGTCCACCGGAACCTTCTATACCTACGATAGCCCTGCCGCGGTTGCAGCGAAGACAACCTACATCAAGAAGAACAAGCTTGGCGGTGCCTACGTATGGGCGCTAAATGACGACGATGCCAAAGCGTCCCTCACCAAAGCGATTGCCGCCGGTCTTAAGTAAACCGAGACCTAACGCACGGAATGAACACGAAGGCGGGCTGATTGAAAGATCAACCCGCTTCATAGTTGGCTAATGCCTCAGGGCAGCCTCAGCCCAGACCTGCATCCATCAAGTTCGTTTTTCGTAACAAGACCGCGGGGGAATCACCACTTTTCCACATCTTGAAACCATCCTGTCCCGACGTTGCGCGGCCCACGCTTTCTAATGGTTAGAGGGACGCGGATGAATTCGCAGTTCGGATCGCGCAACAAGAAACAAGTTTTCCTTGACTCGGCTGTTGAAGGGGAAGTACTCTTCTGGCCTCTTATGCTATAGAGCAGTTTGATGTAATCATTTTTCTGGATCTGGAGATTACCCAGATCTAATGGAGCACGGCTCGGACAGCCGATATAAGTGCTATATATAAGAATTCTCGCTAAACAGCCCGATGGGGCAGCCGCCAGGCTTCCGCTTCCCCCTCAATCACCCAACCGCGGGGCCCGCCTTGGCAGGCGTCCCCCGAATAAAGGACAAAGGAGCATCCCCATGAGTTTAGTTTGTAAGCGCATACTTACTCTGGTTGCGGTCTCGTTGCTGGCGCCATTGACGCTCTTGGCCCAGACCGTCAGTCTCAGCCCGTCGAGCCACAACTTTGGGAGCACCCCGGTCGGCACAGGCACCGCGTGGTTTACCTTCACTCTGTCCAACAGCGGCAGCTCTGCCGCGAGCATCAGCAACGTGACCGTCAGCGGCCCATTCGTCGTATCCAGCAATTGCACATCCTCGGTGGCAGCCAACAGTTCGTGTCCAATCTACGTGTATTTCGCCCCTACTACGGCAGGCGCGGCCAGTGGCACACTGACCGTGACCGACAGCGCCTCGAACAGTCCGCAAACCGCTTCCCTCAGCGGAACCGGGGGAAGCGGTAGCGGTTGTACGACCACGCCCAGCGCGCCAACTGGATTGGCTGCCTCGGGCACAACCAGCTCCGGCACTAACCTGAGTTGGACAGCAGTAACTCCTCCCGCGAACTGCACCATCAGCGGCTACACCGTATTTCAGAACGGGACTTCGATTGGAACCGCGACCGGCACATCGTTTGCGGTGACCGGACTGGCAGCTTCGACCGCTTACAGCTTTACGGTTGAGGCGACGGATGGTAACGGCACATCAGGCCCAAGCTCAGCGGTGAATGTGACGACGCTGGCGAACAACTGCGCGACCAAGCCGAGTGCACCCGCCGGATTAGCGGCGTCGGGCACAACCAGCTCTGGCACGAACCTGAGTTGGTCAGCAGTCACTCCTCCGGCAAACTGCACGATCAGCAGCTACACCGTATTACAGAACGGAACTTCCATTGGAACCCCAACCGGCACCTCATTCGCAGTGAGCGGCCTTGCAGCTTCGACCTCTTATAGCTTCACGGTGGAGGCAACGGATGCGGCTGGTACCTCGACCGCGAGTTCTCCGGTGAATGTGACCACGCTGGCGAACGGCGGCGGCACGTGCGCCACGGCATGGAGTGCCACTGCGATCTATACAGCAGGCATGACGGCGAGCGTAGGCGGAGAAAACTACGTCGCCAACTTCTGGACGCAGAACCAAAATCCGGCGACCAACAACGGCGGAGCCGGCAGCGGCCAACCGTGGACTGCGACTGGCGCCTGTTCATCTTGCTCGTCCGCGCCAGCGATTCCGACTGGATTGACGGCCTCCGGCACCACCAGCTCCAGCACAAACCTGAGTTGGACGGCGGTCAACCCACCCGCAGGATGCAGCGTGAGCTACAAGGTACTGCAGAGTGGAACTGTGATCGCGAGCCCAACCACAACGTCCGATGCCGTAACTGGTCTCACGCCTTCGACCGCCTACAGCTTCACGGTAGAGGCGACGGATGCAGCCGGCACTTCGGCCGCGAGTTCGGCAGTCAACGTCACGACTTTGGCTAGCTCGTGCACGACCAAGCCCAGCGCGCCAACTGGATTCACCGCTTCTGGCACGACCGATTCCACTACAAATCTGAGTTGGAACGCGGTCAGTCCTCCCACCGGTTGCAGTATCAGCTATTCGATTACGGGAGGACCATCGACTCTAACCACCAACGCTACGTCCGATACCGAGGGCGGACTGACGCCTTCGACCAGTTACACGTTCTCCCTAACAGCTACCGACTTTGCCGGCTCATCGCCTGCGACGACGGTCACCGTGAAGACATCTGCCCCCAGTACTCTGATGGTGGCCGGATGGTACGAAGAGTGGGGCACTTACTACGCCAACGCGAACGTTGCGGACCTGCAAAACAACGGCGTAGCCGGCGTCCTGACACACATCATTTATGCCTTTGCCAAGCCGGCCGCGAACGGCAGCAACGTGAATTGCGCGCTCGCCGACTCCTACGCCGATTACCAGAAGAACGTCCCGCAAGTGCCTGGCGCCACTCCGGCCACGGCCCCGCTGCAGGGGAACTTTGGTGCGCTCGTGCAACTCAAGCAGCTCCATCCCAACCTGAAAGTGTTGATCTCCATCGGCGGATGGAATCCCCCCACCTACAACCAGCTCTTCGACACCGCATCCAGCACGGCTGCTCAACGCCAGGCATTTGTCAGTTCGTGCGTCAACATGTTCATCCAGGGCAACATCGCCTCGGGTGTCTCCACCGGAACTCTCTTCGATGGTTTCGACATGGACTGGGAGTTCCCGAACGCAAACGAGAAGGCCAACTTCACCGCGTTGATGACCGAGTTCCGCAACGAACTGAACACACTGTCGGCAACCACAGGCAAGACGTATTATGTGTTGGCCGATTTGGCGGCAGGTCCGGCGACTCCGGGCGCGGCCCAGTTCTCGGGCAACGACGGCGGTTTTGACACCATCGACATCGCGGGTCTGAATGCGGTGTTGGACTACATCAATGTCGACGGGTACAACTATGCTGGAGACTGGTCGAATGCCACCAATGACGCTTCTCCGCTATACGATGAGACCTCCAATCCACAGTACGGAAAGGGGCTCACCATCGATGCGACGGTGCAGTACTATCTGGCGCACGGCGCAACACCGGCCAAGTACACCATGGGCTTCCCGCTCTATGGTGTGGGTTGGACGGGAGGTCTGACCTCGGCCAACAGCGGCATGTACCAGAACGCAACCGGGACTACGGATCCGACCGGAGCTCAGACTCCGAATGGAACGGCTCCGGTTCCCAATATCAACGGAGTGGGGAATTGCCCGACAGGCCAGAACCAGGGAGGGCCAGCTGCGGGATGCGACTTCCTCTTGACCGACGGCATGGCGACCTACCGGTCAATCGTAAACCTGCTGAACAACGGGTTCACCTCCAGCTACGACGCCACCCGCTGCGCAGCCCGTATGTTCAACTCGACAACCAACACTGCATATAGCTACGACAACGCTCAGTCGGTGCAATGCAAGGTGAACTACATCAAGTCATTCGGCTTGGGCGGCGCCTACGTTTGGGCGGTCAAGGACGACGACCCGAATGGCGACCTGACCAAAGCCTTGGCTACAGACCTCAATCCGTAGAGACCTAGCGCCAATAACGACACAAAAAGGCAGGCTGACTAAAAAGTCAGTCTGCCTTCAATTTTGTTTAGGCCTACCGCAGTCTATTCGAAACGCCGGTCCTTACTCCTCCGATCGGCCCAACCCTGCGGCCATGGTTTTCACCATGGTTCCATTGGCATCATCGTCTTTGAGCGCCCAAACGTAAGCTCCGCCCAGACCTCCTGGAACCTTGAGATCAACGTAACGCATTTTCAGAAACGCCGTCGTCGGATCATCGTAGGTGTAGAAAGTGCCGCCAGTTGGATCGTAGAGCGATACTGCAATCCTTCTGCGATCGAAGTAATTGCTGTATCCATTCGAAGTGAGAGTCGACAGAGTCGAATAAGTCGCCAGCCCCGGTGTCAGCAGCGTGTCGCACCCTGGAGTGGCGCCGCTGAGGTCCGTACACAAAGCTGTGCCGTTGGCCAAAAGAACCGGAGAAGGACCAGTTGAGCTCTGGTACAGGCCACGGTTTACGTTGGGAACGCCCGTCCAGCCGGCGCCATACAACGGCAACCCCATGGTGTACTTATGCGGCGGTACACCCGCTGCGAGGTAGGCGTTTACGGTTGAATCGATATCGAGGCCCTGTCCGAAGAGGGGATCTCGCTTGGAATCGTAGAGCGGAGAAGCGTCGTTGGTTTGCGTATCCCAGGAACCGGCGTAGTTATAACCGTCGATGGTGATGAAATCGACCTGCTTCGCGGCATTTCGCAGATCGATGTTCACGTAGTTCTGCGAGCCGGCCGGCCCGTCGAATGACATCACATATTTCTTGCCTGTTGTTTTCCCCAAGGCTTTCAGTTGGCTGCGGAACTCCTTCAGCAAAGCGGTGAAGTTCTGGGTGTCGGTTGCGGTCGGGAACTCCCAATCAATGTTAAAGCCATCAAACAAACCGGGAGCGGAGATGTCCGCAGCGATATTGCCGTTCACAAAAAGGTCGATGCAGGAAGACGCAAGTGCCTGGCGGCCTGCTGCAGTGCTCGCGGCACTCACGAAAGCCGCGGTGTTTGTCGCGGACGCGCCGCCCAGGGAGATCAGGACCTTAAGCTTGGGATGGAGTTGCTTGAGTTGCTGGATGGCAGCGAAGTTTCCACGCATCGGACCAGAATAAGGAACGCCGCTTACACTCGGGAGATAGGGACTCTGATAGTCGGCCCAGTTGTCAGCAAGAGCACATGCCGGCGCGGGAGTCGTGGTTACGTTGGCGAAGGCATAGAAGAGATGAGTCAACTTATCGGCAACTCCATTCTGCTGCAGGTTGGCAATGTTGTAGCCGGCGTAATAAATGCCCCACTCTTCGAAATATCCTCCAAGGATCTTGTCTTCAGCGAATGATGGAACCACCGACGCGAGGACGGTCAACAAGGTAAGCAGGATGATTTGGCAGGAGCGAGCTGAAAAACTCTTTGGCATGGCGAGGCCTCCAAGGCGGCTGAAAGTACGAACGCGCGGAGTATAGTACTATATAGCTGAATTTGGCAACCGCGCACCGAAAGTAGCGTCGCTCGGGAAGTATTCACCTTTAACTATATAGCAGTTAAAAAGCAAGCACCCAGCTATGCTCGCAGCAGATCTTGCCTGAAGCCCGGCCGATGAGCGTCTCAGCGGAATCGGCGGATAAACAAGGTGTGGCGCTCCGAGCGGTAGAAACCAACTACGTAGATCGTAGCCTTGCCAGTCGTCGAGTAGATCACTTGCCGAATGCGCAGTACTGAGGCGCCGCTCGGCACTCCCAGCAATTCGGCGATGTTTACCTCCGCCGCAGTAGCGTCGACCTCCTCGTCCGCATAGGCCAGTTCTACTCCGTAGTCGGCCTCCAGCGTGGCGAACAGAGAAACTCTGGCCAATGGGGCCCTCACCAATCCGGCGAATTCTTTCGCCGGGAGGTAGCAAGTCTCCAGGGCAAACGGGTCGTCCCCGGTCTCCCGCAAGCGCTGGATCTTCACTAACGCGCTGGTCGCGGGCAACCCCAGTCGAGCCGCCACTTCGGCCTCGTGTTCGATGACCTTAGCAACCAGCACTCGCGAACGCGGACTTAATCCGCGGCTCGACATCTGCTCGGTGTAACTCATGAGCTTATTGAAGTGGATCTTGGGTGCGGCGACAAACGTTCCCGCTCCCCGTCGGCGTTCGACCATACCTTCGTGCTCTAGACCCGCGAGGGCGTGGCGCGCAGTCATCAGGCTCACCTTGTGGGTTCGCGCAAGTTCACGCTCCGAAGCGACGACGTCCCCTGGCTTCAGTTCCGAAGAGTCGATCCGACTGCGGATCGCGTTCTGGATCTTCTTATAAGCCGGCGTCCCGTTGCGCGAAGGTCTGGACATGGGATGGACTATACACGCCTTTCCTTATGCTATATAGCTTAATTCAAAGCTGCCTGTAAAAGCCAAAAATGTCAAACCGGTTACTGAAGTTGAACTCCGGGCTCCGCCGGTGCGAGTTGAGGGACCCACAGTCGCCGGGGTTCCACGGCCCCCCAATAATTCGATTGTATCCATCGCAAATAACGTTCCACGGCGCAAGCCCCCAAGGTGGTAGAGATCACCCGCGAGGCGGTGTCGTATGAGCAATTCCAGGAATCGTACATTTTCTTCTTGACCACGATCATTCGGATGCTATATAGCATAGTCGGATTGTACTAGAGCGTTTGTATTGCTACCTCTTGGCTAACCCAGGACGCATCCTTAGGAGGCTGTGTGATGAAGCAATCAGCGAATGTTGAAGGTCTGCGTTATGCCGTGCGGGCCATATCTCGGTTTTTCGTCGTACTGTCCCTGATCGTCCTCAGCACGTCAGCGGCTGTCGTGGCTCAAGAGCTGGCAGCAACGCTCACCGGCACTGTTTCGGATGCCACCGGCGCCGTCGTACCCGGCGCGATCATCATTGTTCACAGCGATGAAACCGGCGCCGATGTTCGCAACGTGACCACGAGCAACACAGGGAATTTCAATATCACGAACATTCCTGCCGGCCGGTACACGGTCACCGTTAAGGATCAGGGGTTCCAAACCTTTGTGGCCAAGGGCGTCATCCTGAACGTTGCCGAGAAGCACACCCTCGATGTGCAACTGCAAACCGGAAAGGCCAGTGAGAGCATCGAGGTGACCGCCGAAAATACTCCCATCCAGACCACGACCGCCGAGGAGTCTGGAACAGTGACCGGCGACCAGGTTCGGGAGTTGGCCCTGGATAACCGCAACTTTGAGCAGCTTGTACTGCTGGAACCGGGCGTCTCGAACCAACTTGGCGACAAACCTGGATTTGGCTTGCAAAGCAACACCCAAATCTCGATCAATGGCGCGCGAACCGGGGCGAATAACTGGACGGTGGACGGGGCGGATATCAACGACAGCGGTTCCAATGGAACTCTGCTGAATACGCCCAGCATCGACGCGATCCAGGAGTTCACGCTTGAGCGGAGCAATTACGATGCGTCGTTCGGGCGCAGCGGTGGCGGGCAGATTGTCGTCGCGACGAAATCCGGCACGAACCAATTCCATGGCAGCGCCTACGAATTCAACCGCAACAATGATTACAACGCGAACACGTTCACCAATCGGGCATCCATTGCCCTGGGCGGATCTCCGTCTGCGTTTCCTACGCCGGTTGAGCATTACAACGACTTCGGCTTCACGATCGGTGGGCCGCTTTTCATTCCAAAGGTGTACCATCCCGAGAAGAACAAAACCTTTTTCTTCTGGGCGGAGGAGTGGCGCAAAGCAAATACCCCGGACCCACAGACGTTCACGGTGCCAACCGCAGCACAATTGGCAGGAACATTCACAGGCTCGATTCCCATTGCCCCGGCTGGTTGTGTAACCACTTCGGGAGGCACCTCCACCATCAGCCCAACCTGCTTCAGCAAGAACGCTCAGGCGTATCTAAACGCCTTTATGAACGCCTATCCGGCAAACGCCAACGGACAACTGGTCACGAGCTTCAGTCAGTTGAACAATTTCCGGGAAGACAATATCCGGCTTGACCAGAATGTAGGGGACAAGATCCGCTTGTACGCGCGTTATATGCAGGACTCGGTGCCAAATAGTTTCCCGTTTGGACTGTGGGGAACCGCGAACTACCCGGGAGTTGAGCCCACATCTCTTAACGCGCCGGGCCGCAATCTCGTGGTTAACGCGACGGCAACGCTTTCCCCGAAGGTAGTCAACGAAGTCGAATTCGTTGACGCCTACGGGGCCATCAATTCCGTGCTGGTGAACGCAATCGCGGTTTCTCCTAAGTTCACGGGCAACCTCACGGGCCTCACCACGTATCAGGACCCGTACGGTCGCGCTCCGGGCGTCACCTTTGCATCGTCAAATAATGTAGGCCTGGGAAACCAGAGTGCACCCTATTTCGAAAGAAATAAAGACCACAACATTTTCGACAATATCTCGATTCAGCATGGCAACCACACGATTCGCGCCGGTGTCACCGCTATGTGGATGACGAAGACTGAGAATGGCGATGGCGGCGCGGCGACTTTCACTTTTTCGGACCACTCGGCCAAGGGCGGAGATCCTGAGTTCGCGAACTTTCTCTTGGGACAGGCAGACTCGTATTCACAGCAAAGCAAGGATACGATTCCTTACCTTCACTACGTGAATTTCGAGGCTTACGTTCAGGATGACTGGAAGGTGACACCGCGCCTCACCCTGAACTTGGGCGTGAGGTACAGCTACTTCCCCTCCCCCTCTGACAGCAAGGACACTTTGCTGAACTTCGATCCCGCACGGTTCGTTCCTGGCAGCGCCCCTGCGATTGATCCGGCTACCGGCAACATGAATCTTTTGCTTAGTCCTAACGCTAGTAGCGCCACATACGCCAACGGCCTGATTTTCCCGACGGGCGCAACCTGTACGGCTGCCCAGGCGATTAGTTCCACCGCGAGCTGTTCTCCGTTTGGCAGCCTGGTGAATCCCAATTCGAACAAGAACTTCGGTCCGCGATTCGGTCTTGCTTACGATCCGTTTGGAAATGGCAAGTGGGCAATACGCGCTGGCTACGGCCTCTTCTACGACCGCACGCTCAACGGCATTTGGGAGCAAAACGCGTTTTCTGATCCACCCCTGGTTCAGACGTCGGCGATCAACAACAACGGAACGGCCAGTTTCAACATATTTGACAACGTGAACGCCGGCGTGAAAGCGCCCACTCCTGTGACTCCAGTCAACATTGTTGTGACCGGAACTCCCACGTTCAAAGTTCCGAGTTACCAGGATTACAATCTTTCTGTCCAGCATGAGTTAATGCGGAACACAGTCCTCGAGGTTGGCTACGTCGGTACCAAAGGAACGCACCTACTCGGGGACATGGACCTGAACCAGCCGACGGTTGCAGCGCGCCTGGCCAACCCTACCGCGGACGGAAACGCGCTGGTGCAATTTCTCGGTTACGGGTCGATCCGATCTCGCAATCCCATATTCACCAGCAACTACAACTCTCTGCAAGTCTCCTTGAACCGGCGGCTTACCAATGGCTTGACCTTGGGAGTTGCGTACACCTGGTCGAAGCTGTTGACCACGAACCCACAGGATCGCGATCTGGGAGCGCAAGATACGTACAACCTCAAATCTAATTACGGTCCATCGACGCTTAACACTCCTCAAATTCTTGTCCTCAGCTACGTTTACGATCTCCCGTTCTTTAAGAACGAGCATAATTTCAAGGGCGTCGTGCTTGGCGGGTGGGAGATTTCCGGCATCACGAACTTCCAGTCCGGGCAGTCAGTGACAGTGACGCAGGGCAGTGATCCGTTTGCGACTGCGGCAAACAACAACTCGGGACTTAACTTAGCGCGTGAAGGCCTGATGCAAATCCGGGCGAACGAGGTGGGCGATCCCCACGGGCCGAAGACCGCGGCTGAATTCTTCAACACAGCTGCTTTCTCCCAGGCGTCTTTGGCCTTCGGTACCGAGCGACCGGGTTCGGTATTGGGCCCGGGGTTCCAGCTGTGGGATATCTCGCTCATCAAGAACTTTAATTTTACGGAGCGGGCACGCTTGCAGCTCCGGTTTGAGTCGTTCAACACGTTTAATCACGGCAATCCAGGTGGAGGGCCCAACGACGGGCTTAATGTAACCCTAGGCAGCTCCAGTTTCGGACAAGTAACTGCCTGGCACGACCCGCGCAATCTGCAACTCGGAGCAAAAATCCAGTTCTGACCGCGAGACTGGTATGACAAGACAACGGCGCACGCTTCGACGGCGTGCGCCGTTTTTATTCCGAAAGAGGCTGGAATAAGTTCCTATTGCTGGCTCTCATGGCTGTCGCGGCCTTCGGTTTTCTGGATCGCAGCCGCGCGTTTCTTCTCTTGAATATCGACCGAGAGTTTCTGCTCCCGCTTTCCCTCCTCCGCCCGTCCCGTCTGACGCAGGGCCGTGCCCAGCACGAAATGTGCCTCGGCATAGTTGGGGTCGATCTTGATCGCTTTGCGCAGAGGCTCAATCGCTGCCTCCGGGTGATTCAGCGCAATCTCTGTCCTGCCCAGACCAAATAGTGCTTCCCCGTAATGAGGGTTGGCTTTGAGTGCGGCACGAAAGTACGATTCAGCCTCCGCGAGCTGGGAGTTGTTCAACAGTACTTGACCGAGGATGAAGTTCGCTACGGGATCGTTGGGAAAGCGCTGCAGTTCTGCGCGGACCTCTTTCTCTGCCAGTTCGGTCTCGCCTTGCCGCCAGTAGAGATAACCCAGACCGGAATGAACGCCCATAAAATTCGGGTCCGCTTCTTCTGCCGCCAGATACTCCTTGATGGCATCTGCGCGATTCGACATCTGGTCGTAAGCCGTGCCCATCATGACATGGGCGGCTGCAGAATTTGGATTGAGCTTCATAATGCGGTCAAAAACGCTGGTGAGCGCCTTGTAGTCCTTGATGCGAAGATACGCTTTACCGAGAATATCGAGGGTCTCCAGGTCCGATGGCTCGGCCTGATTGGCACGTTCCAGGTAACGGACAGCCTCCGGATAACGATCCAACGCAAACTGGCAGAGGCCAGCCAGTTCCTGGATCTGAAAATCGCTGGGATTTGCCACAGCCATGGGCCGAAGCAAACTCAACGCGGACCGGTAGTGTTGGGCTTTGAAGTAGGCGACCGCCAGATTGCGTTTTGTCGAAGAGTCGTCGCGGTGGAATCTTAGCGCGTCTTCGTACAATGGGATCGCCTCGGCAGGTCTCCCCATTCGGGCCAGCACAATTCCCAGATTGTTCAGCGCGGCCAGTGAATGCGGGTCGATTTTCAATGCGCGGCGAAGAGATCCCGCTGCAGCCGCATTGTCACCTTTGTGCATCGCTTCCGCAGCCTGTTCGAGGTACGTGTGTAGCTCTGCTTCTGCGCTACTGGAGGGCGGATTGGGCGGCACTTGCATCTGCGCGGCAGCACAAGGCGTGATCACAACCCAGATCGCACAGGTCGCGGCGATCCGCCGGGCGGGCTTTTGCACTCGCATACGCCAGATTTTAACGCACCAGGCATCGACAAGGTGGCTGCGACAGGTGACGCCGCACCGGCTAGCAGCGCTCCAGAGGCTGTGCGATACTGAGGCCGTACAGAAGGCCGCAAGTGACACCACAACTGACACCGGGCAACAGGATGCTTCAGTCGCTAAGTCCGCCGTCGCATCCTGGCCATTGAACTGTCAGCAGTGCCATGATCCCGGGCCCGTAGCTCAAACGGATAGAGCATCGGATTTCTAATCCGACGGTTGCAGGTTCGATTCCTGCCGGGCCTACCAGATCGTTCTCCGGTTGAAAATCCGTTCGCGATCGCTCAAGTCAAAACTGCAGCCCGACCGCGCTGCTCAGAAATGCAGCGACCGGAGACATTTTTCGGCACGCGGCGGCGAAAGTCGGCATGAACTTGGGGCTGCAGACTTGCTTGTCGGTGAACTCCACGGCAGTGCCGAGATCGCGAAGCTTGAGGTCGTCCACGAATTCGTGATCGCTTGGGAATCCGCGTGGAGGGCGCGAGAGCTTGGTGGCATCGTCCCAGTTCAGAAGCTTGCGGACAGCGCGCCATTCCTCCGGGCGCGACACCATGGCGCTCCGCACCTTCAGTAGCGTCGGCGGTTCCGGATGCCACAGGCCGCATGCCGCAAAACATCCCCCAGGCTCGAGGTGGAGATAAAAGCCGGGCGAGTGGACGTCTTTGCCGCGGTGCGAAAAGCGCATAGCCAGGTGAGTCTTATACGGACGTTTGTCGGCGGAGAAGCGCGTGTCGCGGTAAATGCGAAACAGCGAACCGCGCGTGGGCCGGGCGTCGGCGACGAGATGAGGAGTGATTTCGTATAACGGCGCAGCGAAGGCAGTAATAAAGGTCAGGGCAGGCTGGCGCACCCAGGTTTCGTATTCGTCCTTGTGGGCCTGAAACCAGTCGCGATTGTTGTTGCGCTTAAGGCGGGACAGAAAGCGGAAAAGTTCGGTGGTGAAATTAGCAGGCATAGATATCGATATACGGTACGCAGTCGAAGGTGTGGTTGTCGAATTCTTGGCGTCAGGCGACGGTGGATAAAGGCATTTCTTCGGTTGCGCCGAGTTCAATGTCCCAGATTCCGTCGAAGTCGACGAAGTATCCTTGCACCTCGACGCCGGGAATGCTCGCCTTCAGGTTTGCGGCAGCGCGCTGGAGTTCGCGTTCGTGATGCGCGGCTTCCGCCGCCGAGTCTCCGCGGAATCCTCCCGCCAGCCCGCCATAGGCGCCGCAGTCGGAATGCAGCATCAGGATCACGCGCCGGGTGCCGTGCAGGCGCATGGATTTGCGGATCTGCTCCAACACAAATTCACGGTCGGCTTCATGTTCCGGCGAGGCTAGAACCTTGGCTCCTCCGGCGATTTTGATGGGGTCGGAATGCATGACTCCAATGCGCTTCAGGAATTTGCGAAAGCCCAGTTCAAAACGGTTGTCGAAGCACCACAGGATGGCCGCGTCGCAATGATACTTCTCGCGCGGAGCGTCGAAGTGGAATACCTTCTTCACAAATCCCTCCTCCACGAGCGAAATCTTAACGCCCATCTTACCTGAGAAATCGCACGTCCCCGTTTTCCTTGGCCGTCATCCTGACCGTAGCCGTTCTTCAGGCGGAGGGAAGAGCCTGCCCTGAGCGAAGTCGAAGGGATCTCGAGCGCAGACGGGCCGCAGGTCCGGGAAGATCCCTCACCCGGCTGAACTGCGCCGGGTTCGAAATGACGCATCTAGAAGTGGGGACCGAGATCCAAACTGCATCATCACGCAATATCGCTCTGCGCGTTGCCATTCGCCAGCCGGCACGATAAGATACTCCGTACACATCTTCTCCGCTTTTATCCCAGTTACCTCTTGCGAAGGAATCCCCGCGGGCGAGGAGTGTGCGACCCGGGGCGGCGCACCCATGTGCCTGCCCGAAATCTCCGTGATGGAGTTGGACGTGAAAAAAGGCAAGACCGCGGTGATCGTAGGCGCCCAGTGGGGCGACGAGGGCAAAGGCAAGATTGTCGACGTGTTGTCGGAGAATTTCTCCGTCGTAGCCCGTTATGCCGGCGGACACAATGCCGGCCACACCGTCATCATTAATGGCAAGAAATTCATTCTCCAGCTTGTGCCCTGCGGCGTGCTGCGTGCGGGATGCCGCAGCGTGATTGGCAATGGCGTGGTGCTCGACCCGCTGGCGTTTTTGAAAGAGGTTGGCGCGCTGCGGGAAGCCGGGGTGAAAGTCGACGGCCACCTGTTCGTTTCCAACCGCGCCCATGTCATCCTGCCCTACCACCGCATGATCGAACTGGCAGCCGAAAATGCTCCCGGGCGGGTAAAGATCGGTACCACTTCGCGCGGAATTGGCCCGGCTTATGAGGACAAGATGGGCCGCCGCGGCTTGCGCGTGGCTGATCTGCTCGACCTGCAGTTACTCAAGAAGCACATCGAGAACGCGGTGCGCGAGAAGAATATGATCGCGCACGCCCTGTTCAACTCCGAACCGCTCGACGCCGACAAGATGTACGCGGAATACGCTCACGCCGCCGACAAGATTGCTCCGTTCGTCTGCGACACGGCAGTTCTGCTGAACGAGGCACTCGCGGGCGGCGAATCGATCCTATTTGAGGGTGCGCAGGGAACGATGCTCGACATCGACCACGGTACCTATCCGTTCGTGACTTCCTCCAGCGCAACCTCCGGCGGTGCGGTGATCGGCACGGGCGTGGCTCCCAACGCCATCAACTCGGTCATCGGAATCACGAAGGCCTATTGCACTCGCGTGGGCGAGGGACCATTCCCCACCGAAGAAAGCGGCCAAGGTGGCGAGAATCTGCGCAAGCGCGGCAACGAATATGGTGCGGTTACGGGTCGTCCTCGCCGCACGGGATGGCTCGATCTGCCCCTGCTGCGCTACTCCGGCATGATCAACGGTACTTCGTGGCTGGTGGTGACCAAGCTCGACGTGCTTGACGATCTGGCCGAGATTCCGGTTTGCATCGGCTACAACATCGACGGCAAAGCTACCGTCAACGCCCCGGCGCAGGCCAGCGGCTACGAGAAAATTGAGTGCATCTATCAGAAACTGCCCGGCTGGAGGACGTCGACCGAGGGCATCACGGAATACGAAAAGCTGCCGCGGAAAGCGCGTGAATACCTGGCGTTCGTCGAAAAAGAAGCCGGAGCGAAGGTCGGCATGATCTCCACCGGTCCCGACCGCGACCACACCATTCTTGTCGACGAATTCGTTACGGAGTTGAAGACGGCCGCGAAGAAAGCCTAGAATGTCTTCCCCGGCGCACCCGCCGCGGGAAGGAGCGAACGATGGTGGTGTTGGCGGTTACCTGGATGGCGAAAGTTGGGCGCGAAGCCGAAGTGGCCTCACTGTTTGAAAAACTGACCGAACAATCCCGCAAGGAACCGGGCTGTGCCATGTACCAGGTGCATCGGCATAAGACCGAGCCGCGCCGCTTCTTCATCTATGAGCAGTACAAAGACGACGCCGCGCTCGAAGCGCACCGCACCGCTCCCCATTTCCTGCAGTTCGCGCGCAAGGATCTGCCCAAGGTCGCCGACCGAGTGGAAGGGCATTTGTTTGAGCCGCTAGGTTAGTGTGGTCGCGTGCGACTCGCCCGCGTAAGACTCTAGCTATGTGGGCCGCTTGAGCGGCATTCTCGAAGGTCTGCTTGGGTCTGTGATCTTACATTGCAGAACGTTCTTATACACGGGCTGAATCTCATTACGGAACCAGGCAGCGAACGAGTGTCCCTCATCGGGGCGCAGCATTCGGATCAGACAACTGTAGCTTCGAACGGCCATGGAAGTGGCAAATTGAGCCACGGTCGGCAAGTCTGTTGGGTAGCGAAGCGGTTGAAAGACACCCCTCGGGGTTTCGTTAGCAGCGTGCAGGCTTTCAATCGCGTTCGTTGCGTGGACCTCACCCGAATAGATTCTGTACAGAATCTCATACCAGGCGTGATCGCCGACGGCGGTTGCGAGGTCCTCGATGCGCTTCGGGCCGTCGAATAGCGAATACCACCAGATTTGGCCATGTTTCTGCTGCTGCACCCGCTGCCACTCGGCTTCCACCTCCGCGTATTCTCGTTGTGCGAGCATATTCCTTAAATTGTCTACGTTCGCAGTGGTGTCGAGGTTCACGATCAGTAGCTCATTAAACGTGGAGTCCTTGCGAAGTTGTGCATTCAATTGCCTCCCGGTCTCGACAGTGGGGTCAAGTTTCTTGTACCAATCGATTCGAGCATGGGCATGGGCGACGAGGTACTGGATCGCCTTGCGTTCCGAGTGATCCTGGGCTATGTATTCGATTCCGAACATCGCCTCCATTTGGCTGCGGAGGAGGTTTTTTGCTGGGCTGACGCAGCAGTGTCGGATCAGAATCGCGAGCGAATCGACGACTTCGACAACATGGAGACCCAGCAGGACCGCCGCCTCCATGTGCTTCTGTAGGGTGGCGGCACCCTGGTCGCACTTCAGGACGAGATGCGTGCCATAGTTCGCGCACTCATCCAGCATCCCGGCCGCAGCTTCCACGACTGGCCGAAGCGGCTCCTGCAGTTGTCGGTCGAGCAGCTCTTTGCGTGGTTCGCTCACTGGGAAATGCCAACTACTTCTGTTTGTCGATCATCAGTTCGCCGCCGGAGGCGTAGCTTTCCTTCGAGACCTCATTGAAGGCGACCATAATGGCTTCCCGGCGCGCCCCGGCCTCTTCGACCAGAGCGTCGGTGATCCGTTTCGCGACCTTCCGCTTCTGATCGGCGGTCCGGCCTGTCAGCATCGTGATTTGCACCATTGGCATAGGGGGTTCTTCACTTCGTTCAGGATGACGGCTTTGGGCTCCCGTTTCGCTCACGCCCGCAAAGAGCCGTTACTTGGCCAATTCGTATCCCGCAAAGAAGAAGCTCAGTTCGAAGCGCGCCGTGTCTTCCGCGTCCGAGCCATGAATCGCGTTGTGCTCGATGTTGGTCGCCCACTTCTTGCGGATGGTACCTTCCGCGGCTTGTGCCGGGTTGGTCGCGCCCATCAGCGTGCGCAGGTCGGCGATGGCGTTTTCTTTTTCCAGCGCCAGCACAACGATCGGCCCGCTCGACATGAAATCCGTCAGCGTATTGAAGAATGGTCGGCTGGCGTGCACCGCATAAAACTGCTCGGCCTGATGTTTGGAGATTTCAAGCATCTTCATGGCCAGGATGCGGAAGCCGTTTTTCTCGAACTGCTCGATGATGTCGCCGACAGCATTCTTGCGCACGGCGTCAGGTTTAACGATGGTGAATGTGCGTTGCAGGGTTTTCATAGGTCGGTCGTTGATCCTTGGTCGTTAGTCGTTGGCCTGAATCGTCTCTCATTGCAACAATTCTCCGCCCCGTCTACAGAATCGCCTGTCACTCCGAGCGCAGCGAGGAATCTGGTTCGTCTCGGCACTCGCTCCTCGCGCTAGACGTTGACCCCAATTGCTGCTGCCAGCGTTTCCCCAATCGCGGCCGGCGACTTCGCCACGCGAATGCCGCAGGCTTCCAGCGCTTTGATCTTCTCCGCGGCCGTGCCCTTGCCGCCGGAGATGATCGCTCCAGCGTGTCCCATGCGGCGCCCGGGAGGCGCGGTCTGTCCGGCGATGAAACCCACCACTGGCTTCTTCATGTGAGCCTTCACGAATTCCGCTGCCGTCTCCTCGGCATTGCCGCCGATTTCGCCAATCATGATGACGGCCTCGGTCTCCGGGTCGCGATTGAACAAGTCGAGCGCGTCGATAAAATTCGTGCCGATAATCGGATCGCCGCCAATGCCGATTGCGGTCGATTGTCCGATGCCGCGCTGTGTCAGCTGGTGCACGGCCTCGTACGTCAGCGTGCCTGAACGTGAAACGATGCCGATTGCCCCCTCTTTGTGAATCGAAGCCGGCATGATGCCGATCTTGCACTTCCCGGGCGAGATGATTCCGGGGCAATTCGGCCCGATCAGCCGCGAGCGCCGGTTCTGCAGAAATTCCCACGCCTTCACCATGTCGAGCGTCGGAATGCCCTCGGTGATGCAGACGATCAGGTCGATCTCTGCGTCGGCAGCCTCCATGATGGCGTCGGCCGCGAACGGCGGCGGCACAAAAATCACGGTGGCATTGGCGCCGGTTTTGTCGGCCGCCTCGCGCACGGTGTTGAAAATCGGCCAGCCTTCGTGCGTGGTTCCCCCTTTGCCGGGCGTCACTCCTCCCACAATTTGGGTGCCGTAGGCCGCGCTGGCTTTCGCATGAAACGTGCCTTCACGGCCGGTAAGGCCCTGCACGACGACCCGCGTATTTTTATCAACTAAGATTGCCATAAAGAAAAGTCCTCGCTTATAACTTCTAAACTTTTAGCGCCATTCCGTTACGCCAGCAGTACCCCGAGCCGCGGCGACAACTTTATCGGCCGCGTCCTTCATCGTGTCCGTGACCACGAAGTTGAAGCCCGAGTTCATCAGAATCTTCTTGCCCTCGTCGACGTTCGTTCCTTCGAGGCGCAGCACGATCGGCAGTTTGATGTTGGTCTTACGCGCGGCTTCGACCACCCCGGTTGCCAGCGTATCCACGCGCAGGATGCCGCCGAAAATGTTGATCAGCACCGCTTTCACGTTCTTATCGCTGAGCAGGATCTCGAACGCATGCGCCACCTGCTCGGAACTGGCGCCTCCGCCCACGTCGAGAAAATTCGCCGGCATCCCGCCGGCGTACTTGATGATGTCCATCGTAGCCATGGCCAGACCCGCGCCGTTGACCATGCATCCCACGTTGCCGTCGAGTTTGATGTAGTTGAGGCTGTACTTCGAGGCTTCGACTTCCAGCGGATCTTCTTCGGTAATGTCGCGCAACTCGCGCAGGTCGGCATGCCGGAACAGCGCGTTGTCGTCGAAGTTGATCTTGGCGTCGAGCGCGAACAGGCGTCCGTCAGTGGTCGTGATGAAAGGATTGATCTCGAGCAGGGAAGCATCGGTATCGAGAAACGCCTTATAAAGACTGGTCAGAAACTGCACCGCGGGATTGATCTGCTGGCGCCTTGAGCCCGAGCTTGAAAGCGATCTTGCGCGCCTGAAACGCCTCGAGGCCCATGCCCGGGATCGATGTGCTGCTTCAGAATCGCGTCCGGATTCTCCGCCGCGACTTGCTCGATCTCCATTCCGCCCGCTGCCGAAGCCATGAACACCGGCTTGCCCTCGGCGCGGTCCACGAGAATGCCCAGGTAAAGTTCTTTCTCGATCGGCAGCGTCTCCTCGATCAGCAGGCGCCGCACGATGCGACCTTCCGGCCCGGTCTGATGCGTCACCAACTTCATTCCCAGCATCTTCGCGGCGAGTTCGCCGGCCTCGTTGACCGACTTCGCAATCTTCACGCCGCCGCCTTTGCCGCGGCCTCCGGCGTGAATCTGCGCCTTCACTACCACTCCGGTCGCGCCCGCGCTGAAAAGTTCTTTGGCCACGGCTTCGGCCTCATCCTGCGAGGCGGCCATCGACCCGCGCGGCACGGTCACGCCGTACTTCTTAAGAATTGCCTTTGCCTGATACTCATGAATTTTCATAATGATGACTCTTCAGTTAAGAATCGGAAGGACCCTGCTTGCGGCGTCGCACTGCGGGCAGCAAACTTTTGATTCTATAGAAGAGACAGAGACAAGGGCAAACCTCGCAGCAGTTTTCTTGACAGCCGCTGATTTGAAATGGGAATTTCAATTTGTGCGGGGTGTCATCCTGAGCGCAGCCGTTTTTCAGGCGGAGCGAAGGATCTCCCGTTCATCAAAACTCGGCGATCGTGCGCCTTTTCGATCCGTGAAACATCCAAGTTTCAGATCAAATCGAGCAGATCGTGGGGGACAGATGAAGCTGATCTCGCTTAACGTTGCGCGCCCGCGTCTTGCGCTCTACAAAGGCGCTACGATTAATACCGGCATTTTCAAGCAGCCCGTGTCTGGGCCGGTTCCACTGCGCACTCTGAACCTGGACGGCGACCGGCAGGCCGACCTCAGCGTTCATGGCGGCCCGTACAAGGCGGTCTACGCGTACCCGTCCGAGCACTACCCTTTTTGGCGAGATGAACTGCCGGGGATGGACCTGCCCTGGGGCATGTTCGGCGAGAATTTCACGACCGAGGGCCTGGCCGAGAGCGACCTTCACATCGGAGATCGTCTGCAAATCGGCTCGGCGATTGTGATGGTGCGCCAGCCCCGCCAACCTTGCTACAAGCTGGCCGCAAAGTTTCAGCGCGACGACATGATCGAGCGTTTCCTCGATAGCGGCCGCAGCGGCTTCTATTTCTCCGTGGAGCAGGAAGGCACGGTGGCCGCCGGCGACTCTTTCGCGTTTCTGAGCCACGATCAAAAAGCGATCACAATTGCGGAGATGAACCGGCTCTATGTTCACGAGAAGTACAACCGCACTCTGTTGGAGAAGGCGATCGCGTCCCCAGCGCTGCCGGAAGACTGGCGAGACTACTTTATGCCGCGCCTGTCTCGAACGGACGCTGGCTCATTGGAAAAGAGCGGTTGATGGAGTGAGATCGAGATATTTCGCCAGTCAACTTTTGAGCACGCGCCCTAAGGCTGCCATAGAATGGAGTCGCCCTCGATTTCCACTCGGATTACGCCAGTTTTCCCGAACCATTTGACTGTTACACTAGGTCTGTCTGGTGATTCCAACTCGGTGGAAATCTTGTAGACGAAAACTGCCTCCCTTTTCACGCGGCAAGCGCAGGGATGTGGCCAACCGAGCCTCCAGCCTTGGACGCTCTCAATCGCGGCTTGCCTCAACAGTTGATGTCCGGTAACGGCCTCGACTTCGGATGTATCGCCCTGCTCATTCACGACAAAGCGGAGCGTCACCTTTCCTTCGATACGGGCTTGGCGAGCGAGCGGAGGGTAAAAGGGCATTGGAGCGGATTTGAGATTCGGTTCCGGGTCCGCTCCTAGGGAAGTCGCGCTTAGCAATAGAACTACGATCAGTGCGGACACAGTTTTTGTCACAAGCCCCCCTGCTTCCCCGCAAGTTTAGTCTAAGAGTCCAGATTCTTGAGGAAAACAGCGATAGCGCCAACTTTCTTTCGTGACGTAGCGCCTCCCATCTAATCAGAGACAGTCCAGGCGGCGGAAGCTATGCCTTACAATGCCACCTGACGCATGATCCTCGACGCACTCCATCGTCTTGCCCACCACAGCCAGTCGCTTGGCCGCGACGAGGCTCGCGACGTCATGTCCGAAGTTCTGACGGGCAAGTGTACGGACGCGCAAATCGCGGCCCTGCTCATCGCCCTGCGCATGAAAGGCGAGACGGTTGAGGAGATCGTGGGCTTCGCCGAGGCGATCCGCGCGGCAGCCTCGTCCCTGCCGATTGAGCGGGCAACCGCGACCGACGCGCTCGCGGTCAGCGGCACGGGCCGCGATGCTCTGGTCGAGGAATCCCCCGCCGACCCCTCGTTGGTCGACACCTGCGGCACCGGCGGCGATGCCAGCGGAACTTTCAATATCTCGACCGCGACGGCGCTGGTCGCCGCCGGAGCGGGCGTACGGGTGGCCAAGCACGGCAATCGCAGCATCAGTTCCAAGTGCGGCTCCGCCGACGTGATCGAAGCCCTGGGCGTAAATATCCAGCTTTCGCCCGAGCGCGCCGCGCAATGCCTGCGCGAGGTCGGCATCTGTTTTCTTTACGCGCCCAATCTGCATCCCGCGATGAAGCAGGTGCAGGCAGTGCGTCGCGAGTTGCGCATGCGCACCATGTTCAATCTGCTCGGCCCGCTGACCAATCCCGCCCGAGCTTCCGGGCAAGTGGTCGGCGTCTATTCGCTCGACCTGGTGGAGAAGTTGGCCGAAGCGTTGAGCATGCTCGGACTGCGGCGGGCCCTCGTGGTGCACGGCCTGGATGGCCTGGACGAGATCTCAATCACCTGCACGACCCGTGTGGCCGAAGCCCGCGAAGGTTCGGTGCGTTCGTATGAAATCGAACCGGAGGAATTCGGAATGAGGCGCGCCACACTGGAAGCCATCGCCGGCGGCGATGCGGTAGAGAACGCAGCGATCATTCGCGCGGTCTTGGGTGGAGAAAAGTCGCCGCGCCGCGACGTCGTCCTGCTCAACGCAGCCGCCGCGCTGGTGGCCGCCGGCAGAACTGATCACATTGCCGAAGCGATCCCGTTGGCGGCAAAGTCGATCGACTCCGGCGCAGCCGCCGGGAAACTAGACGCCCTGGCGCGCTTCAGTTCTGCAACCTGATCAAATCTTGTCATCCTGAGCGAAGCGAAGGACCTATGCAAGTCGTCGTTTCGGTCGGTAGTGGCTCATTTTGAATTTCTGATGGCATCTTCGCTCGTCGATGGCGTCATCCTGAGCGTAGCCGTTCTTCAGGCGGAGCGAAGGATCTCCACTACGACGCTGTGTGCCACGGGAGATCCCTCGGCCCGTTGGTAAAAACGCGGGCTCTTCGGGATGACGCATTGTGAGATGCTGAGTTCAAACTGAGCCACTACCTTTCGGTCTACTGCACCTCGACCTTTTCCAGATACTGCGCCACCTGAACCTTCCATCCCAACTCTTTCTCCATTAACTCCCGCAGTTGCCCCGAAGCATCGGGCTCCCCGTGAACCAGATAAGTCGTAGCGGGCCGATTTCCAAAGGTACGCAGCCATTGCAAAAGTTCCGGTGGATCGGCGTGATCGCTGAACTGCTCGAGCGCGGCCACCTGAGCGCGGATGGGAACAAAATCCCCGTAGATTTTTACTTCATCCGACTTGCTTTTGATGGCGAACCCGCGCGTGCCCGGCGCCTGGAAGCCGATAAACAGCACCAGGTTCTTCGGTTCGGGCAGCCGCTGCGCCAGATGATGCAGAATGCGCCCGCCGGTTACCATTCCGCTGGAGGAAATGATGACCGAGGGAATCAGCACTGCGTTGATCTTTTTCGATTCCTCTGGCGTCGAAGCAAACGTGAAGCCCGGCCACTCCAGCGGCGAGCCGTATTTCCGGATCATGTCGCGCGTTTCTTCGCTGTACTCTTCGTCGTGCTTCAGAAAAATCTCGACCGCCTTAATCGCCATGGGACTGTCACAGAAAACGGGCAAGCGTGGGATCTGCCCCGACTCGATCAGATGTTTCACGATGAACACGAATTTCTGTGTGCGCTCAATGGCAAACGCCGGCACCACCACGCTACCTCCGCGCTTGGCCGCAGCGGTAATCAGCGCTGCGAGCTCAGGCAGAGGATCTTCCTTGGGATGCGCGCGGTTCCCGTACGTCGACTCCATCACCACCAGATCGGCGATCTCGCCCTCCGCAGGACCGGAATGCACGACCTTCCCCGGCGCGACTTTGTGATCGCGCATGCGGCCAATGTCGCCGGTAAAGAGCAGGCGCCGGGTTTGCCCATTCGCCGAGAGGGAAACTTCGGCCATGCACGATCCCAGAATATGCGCCGCGCGCACAAAACGGAACGAGAGCTCGGACGAGAGTGAAACCGTGTTGCCCACCTGTGCCGGCCGAAAGTATTGCAGCGAACTCTGCGCTTCTTCAAAGGTATAGAGCGGGAGCGCAGGATCGTGCTTCGATTTCTTCTTCTTGTTGTAGAAGTTCGCGTCCTCTTCCTGGAGGTGGCCGGAGTCAGGAAGGATGATGCCGCACAAATCGATCGTGGGCGCCGTCGCGTAGATGGGCCCGCGGAATCCTTCTTTTACCAGGCGCGGAATCCATCCGCAGTGGTCCAGATGCGCGTGGGTCAGGATGACCGCGTCGATTTCTTTGGCCGGAACCGGGGTATCGCGCCAGTTGCGCTCGCGCCAGTCTTTCTGACCTTGAAAGAGGCCGCAATCGATCAGAACCTGCAATCCGCCCCGGCCCGAGGGATCCCCGGTGTTAATCAGATGTTTTGAGCCGGTGACGGTTCCCGCAGCGCCAAGAAACTGGATGTAAGCCAAGGATCTCCTCCGAAAGGGGAACCATCGAAACTATCACGGAGTTTGGGGGGCTATCTCTGCGCTTTGGGTCCCGCCGCTTTCACCTCGGGTGGCGCGTCGAAGTGCTCGAAGTTCTTGGCGAAGCGGTTACGCAATTCCTCGGCGGCCCGGTCGTACGCGGCTTTGTCGGGCCAGGCGTTCCGTGGGTTCAGCACCTGCGGAGGCACGCCGTGGCACGCTTTGGGAATCGCAAAACCGAAAGTCGGCTCGATTTCGAACTCTGCCTTAGTCAATTCGCCTTCCACGGCCGCATCGACCATCGCGCGGGTGTGAGGAATGTCCATGCGTTTACCGACGCCGTACGGGCCACCTTGCCACCCGGTGTTGACCAGCCAGCACTGCGCGCTGTGCTCGCGCAAACGGCGGCCGAGCATCTCCGCGTACGTTTTAGGCGGCAACGGAAGAAACGGCGATCCAAAACAAGTCGAGAACGTCGCCGACGGCTCTTTCACTCCCGCTTCCGTTCCCGCGACCTTCGCCGTATAGCCTGAAAGGAAGTGATACATAGCCTGCTCCGGCGTAAGGCGCGAGATCGGCGGTAGAACACCGAACGCGTCTGCCGTGAGAAACACAACATTCTTCGGATGCCCGCCAATTCCCGGGATGACCGCGTTCTCTATGAAATCGACCGGATAAGCGGCGCGCGTGTTCTCCGTCTTGCTGTCGTCGTTGTAGTCCGGAATCCGCGTGTGCGGATCCAGGGTCACGTTTTCCAGCACGCAGCCGAAGCGGAGCGCGTCCCAGATCTGCGGTTCGTTCTTCTTCGACAGCTTGATGCATTTGGCGTAGCATCCGCCTTCGAAGTTAAAAACTCCGTCGGCGCTCCAGCCGTGTTCGTCGTCTCCGATCAGCTCGCGCGAGGGATCGGCCGAGAGCGTGGTCTTACCTGTCCCCGACAGTCCGAAAAACAGCGCGCTCACACCGTCGTGCCCCACATTGGCCGAGCAGTGCATGGGGAACACATTTCGTGGCGGGAGCAGGAAGTTCATGATGCTGAAGATGGATTTCTTCATCTCGCCCGCATAAGACGTGCCACCGATCAGCACCGTGCGCCGCGTGAAGTTCAGCAGGATGAAAACCTCTGAATTCACTCCGTCGCGCCGGGGATCAGCTTTGAACTCCGGAGCAGAAATGACGGTGAACTCAGGATGATGCGCTTTCAGTTCCGCTGGAGTCGGGCGCAGGAATAACTGGCGAACGAAGAGGTTATGCCACGCGTACTCATTCACAATGCGGACCGGAAGCCGATACGCCGGATCGGCGCCGCAGAACAGGTCCTGCGCGAACAGTTCGCGGCCGCGCAAATGCTCCATCACCCGCTCGAAGAGTGCATCAAATTTCTCTGGTTCAAACGGCGTGTTGACTGCGCCCCAAGCCACAGTGTGGGCGGTGGTCTCGTCTTTTACGATGAACTTGTCTTTCGGGGAGCGGCCGGTGCGGTTGGTGTAGCCGACGAGTGCCCCGTTCGATGCCAGCTTCGCTTCGTTGCGCCGGACCGAATGTTCCACCAGGACCGCCGGGGAGAGATTGAAGTGCGTCCTGCCTTCACTCAGCAACTCGGCAACATCGCTGACATGCAATGTGGTGGCCATAACGATCTCCAGGAAGAGCCCAGAATAACGGCACAAAGCAAAAACGCTCTATTCTGCCTCAAATGTCCTTTCCTTGCCAAGGAATGCTGTCATTGGTCAGATGCTTCGCGGCTCTCTAGTGGATAGCAGAATAGTTTGAATCTTCGTGAAAAGGGCTCAGCAAAAGTGTAGCAGGACCGGCGTTATTCCGACGTCTTGTAGTCGCAGGCTTTCCGGCAGGGTTCGCAATACATCAGGCCATCCGAGCAAACGCGAATATCGATCACGGACTGGCACAGACAGCAATACTTTTCGCACTGGCAACTATCTTCGGGCTGTTCACACTGCGCGCAACGATATTTTGCGGGACTGGCTCCGGTACTCATGGAGCTAATGTAGCGCGCCCTGGCGAGCACACAAAAATGACCTTGGTAATCGAGCTTATGCGAAATCGCAAGCCACACAGGGTTCCTTCAGCCACGTCAATCTCGACGGTGACCTATAATTTCCAGCAATGACCTTCCAACACTTGCTGGATGGCGCAGAGGTTCTTGCGCAGAGCGGGAACCCGGACGTCAGTAGTGTGGAATACGATTCGCGCCAGGTGAAGCCCGCATCTGTGTTCGTGGCCATGCAGGGTGAGACTTCCGACGGCAACCGCTTCATTGACCGCGCGATTCAAGCCGGCGCAGTTGCGGTAGTGACCGACTCGCCTGCAGAGCCGCAGCGCGAGGGAGTGGCGTGGGCGGTCGTGCCGCATGGCCGGCGTGCCCTGGCGCGTCTGAGCGCGAATTTCTACAAACGACCAGCCGAACGGCTCGCTGTAACGGGAATAACCGGCACCAACGGAAAGAGCACGACGGCGTTTCTGATCGAGGCCATCCTGACGGCGGCTGGGCGAAAGAGCGCTCTCATCGGCACCATCGAATATCACGTGGCCGGCCGCGTTTGTCCTGCGCCGCATACCACGCCGGAAGCTCTCGAACTGGCGCGCATTTTCAACGACGCGCTGGGACACGGTGCGACCGACGTGGTCATGGAGGTTTCCTCGCACGCCCTGGTGCAGCAGCGCATATTCGGAATTCCGTTTGACGTGGCCGTGTTCACCAACCTGACACGCGACCACCTCGATTATCACAAAACGATGGAGGAATACTTCGCCGCCAAGCAAGCCCTTTTTGAAGGATGCGGAACCGATGCGCCGCGCGTCGCCGTTACGAACCTGGATGACGAGCACGGTGCGAAGTTAGCTGGGTTCAGCCGGAAGCACGGTTCCTCCGTATTGACTTACGGTTGGGATCGCGGGGACTTCCACGCCGCCAACGTCGATATCACGCCGCGCGGTTCACGCTTCGACGTGATCACTCCTCAGGAGAAAATCCCCGTTTTCTCTCCGCTGATCGGGCGGGTAAATGTCTACAACACTCTGGCAGCGGCGGCGGCGTGTCACGCGCGGGGTTGTTCCCCGAATGCGATTGCCGGCGGAGTTGAGTCGCTGACGCACGTCCCGGGCCGGTTCCAGCGCGTCGACTGCGGGCAGCCATTTACGGTCGTCGTGGACTATGCTCACACCGACGACGCCCTGCGTAATCTCACGGCGCTGGCCCGCGAGTTTGTCACGCGCGCGGGCCCCAGAGGCAGGGTCTTGACCCTGTTTGGCTGCGGCGGAGACCGCGATCGTGCCAAGCGTCCGCTGATGGGCGAGGCCGCTGGGCGCGGCAGTGATTTCGTAGTGCTGACCTCGGACAATCCCCGCACCGAGGATCCCCTCGCCATTATCAACGACGCGTTAGTAGGGCTGCAGAAGGCTGGTGTGGCCTATCGTGTGGAGGTGGATCGCCGCAAAGCCATCGCCCTGGCGATCGGCCAGGCCAGGCCCGGAGACATTTTGCTGCTCGCCGGCAAGGGGCATGAGAAAGTGCAGGTGACGCGGGAGGGATCGCTTCCGTTTGATGACGTCGAAGTGGCGCGCGAAGCTCTGCACACCGCCGGATTCGAGTGTTCCCCCACAGGGAGCCAGCCGTGAAGCTGGCTGTCTCCAAAATTGCTGATTTCATTTCGGCCAAGGCGGAATCTCGGCGTGACGAAGTCGTGCAGGGCTATTCCATCGACTCGCGTACGATCGGCGCCAACGACCTCTTCTTTGCGGTCAAGGGAGAACGGCTTGACGGCCATGACTTCGTCAGCGAAGCCCTGGACAAAGGCGCAGCCGCAGCGGTCGTGGGCAAGGACCAGTTGCATCGTTATCCCGATGCCGCCCGCCTGCTGGCCGTCGACGATACGCTCGTCGCTCTGCAAACCCTGGCCACGGCGGTGCGCAAGCTTTGGGGGAAGCTGCTGATCGGCGTTACCGGATCAGCAGGGAAGACCACTACCAAAGAAGCGATCGCCCACGTTCTCAGTTCGCGGTTCCGCGTGCTCAAATCGGAAGGGAACTTCAATAACCATTTCGGCCTCCCGCTCATGCTGCTGAAGCTCGAACCCGAGCACGATGTCGCGGTGATTGAAATGGGGATGTCGCATGCCGGAGAGATTCGCGCACTGGGGAAAATCGCTCAACCTGAGATCGGAGTGGTCACCAACGTCGCGCCGGTGCATCTGGAGTTTTTCGATTCCCTGGCTGGCATCGCCCGCGCGAAATACGAACTCGTCGAGTCGCTTCCCGCCGGGGGAACTGCCATTCTCAACGCCGACGACGAATATGTTTCGCAGTTCGGTCGCGACTTCGCAGGCAAGGCGATTACTTACGGAACGCGAGCCACGGCCGATGTCAGGGCGGAAAATGTGGAGTCCTGCGGCGCGCAAGGCTCAAAGTTTGAAATTGTCACGGCCGGCGGCCGCGAGCATGCTTTTTTGCCTTTAGTAGGGGAGCACAACATTCTGAACGCGCTGGCAGCGGTGGCCGTGGGCCTGGTTCGCGGTCTCCGATTGTCCGAAACCGTGGCCGCTCTGGCTACTCTCGCAGCCGCGGACAAGCGCGGCCAGGTTCTACAACTGGGTAACATCACCGTCATCAACGATTGCTACAATTCCAATCCGAAGGCGCTCAACGCCATGGTCGATGCTTTGGCCACCATGCCAGCGCGGCGCCGTATCGTGGTTGCCGGAGAGATGCTCGAACTTGGGCCCACCGGAGAAGAAATGCATCGCGCAGCCGGTCAGCATATCGCCGAACGGAAGATTGATGTTCTCGTAGGAGTCCGCGGCCGGGCTCAGGCGATGGTGGAAAGCGCGCAGCGGGCCGGAACTCAGGCCGTTTTCGTGGCCACGCCCGAGGAAGCCGGTGAGTGGCTGGCCCGCGAGACGCGAGACGGCGATCTGGTGTTGCTGAAGGCATCTCGAGGTGTCAAGCTCGAAAAGGCGCTGGAGACGTGGCAAGCGAACTTCAACCACAACTGACCACCATGCGGGACGGAGGCTGATTGCTCTATTGGCTGCTGTTCGTCAAGCTGCAACATTATGTTGCGCCCTTCCGCATTTTTCGTTACGTCACCTTCCGCACGGCATTCGCCAGCCTGACCGCTCTGTTTACCGCTTTGATTGTGGGCCCGCTGGTCATCTCCCGCCTGCGTGACTTCCAGATCGGGCAATACATCCGGGAAGAGGGTCCCAAGGCGCACCAGAAAAAGGCAGGCACTCCCACCATGGGGGGATTGCTGATCGTCATCGCCATTGTCGTCCCGACACTTCTGTGGGCGGACCTGAGCAACCGTTTCATCTGGATTGCCGTATTTTCCACCTGCGCCTACGCCGCCATCGGATTCACCGACGACTACACCAAGGTGGCGCATCGCCGCAACCTGGGCCTTACGGCACGGGCCAAGTTAGCCCTGCAGATCGCTACCGGCATTGTGATCGCTTCCATGCTGATCGCCATGCAAGCCTATGGAATGTACTCCACACGGCTGATCGTGCCGTTCTTCAAACAGTTTCATCCGGATTTGGTGGTGCAGAGTTGGGAACATCTGCCGCATCTGTGGCCGCTTGCGTTTCTGCCCTTCATCGGATTTGTGGCGCTGGTGATTACATTCTCAAGCAATGCCGTGAATCTCACCGACGGTCTCGACGGGCTGGCCATCGGATGCACCGTAATCGCAGCGGGCGCGCTGACAGTGCTCACCTACGTCAGCGGCCATGCCACGTTTGCGACCTATCTGGAACTTCAGCGCATGCCCCAGGTGGCCGAGTTAACCATCTTCTGCGGGGCAATGGTGGGATCGTCGATCGGATTTCTCTGGTACAACGCGCATCCCGCGGAGGTGTTCATGGGCGACGTGGGATCGCTGGCGCTGGGCGGTGCCATCGGTACCGTCGCCGTCATCATCAAGCAGGAACTGCTGCTGCCGTTCATTGGCGGGGTGTTCGTGATCGAGGCGGTCTCGGTGATCCTGCAGGTCGGTTCGTACAAACTTCGCAAGAAGCGCATCTTCAAGATGGCGCCGATCCATCATCACTTCGAGTTGCTAGGATGGTCGGAGTCGAAGATCATCGTGCGCTTCTGGATCGCGTCGCTGGTGTTCGCACTATTCGCGCTGACGACGCTGAAACTGCGGTGAGTTCCTGTGGCCACGGATTTGCGGATCTACACGGATAAGGCTTTCTTTGATTCAAGAAATTGATCCGCGTGAATCCGTGTGATCCTTGGCCAACGGTTTTGAATTCCTCTGCGCTGTGGTGAAATGGAACTGGATGGAACTGAAAGATAAACGCGTGCTGGTGGTCGGCCTCGGCAAGTCGGGCGTGGCTTCCGCCCTGTTCCTGAAGAAGCACGGGGCGCGGGTGACGGTCTCGGACACCAAGAGCGGCGACGAACTGCGTAACGAAATTCCGGTGCTGCTCGATCATGGAATTACGGTCGAGACCGGCGGCCATGGGGATCGTACGTTTCGCGGTCAGGATCTAATTGTGGTTAGCCCCGGCGTGCCCGTGGATGCGCCTCCGCTGGTGCAGGCGCGCGCCTTGGGTGAGAGCGTGATTGGCGAGGTTGAGTTAGCGGCGCAGTTCTTGCCAGGCCCCATCGTTGCCATCACGGGATCGAACGGCAAGACCACAACCACCACGCTCGCGGGCGAGATCATGACAGCAGGCGGATTGCCCACGCTGGTCGGCGGCAACATCGGAACTCCTGCGATTTCTCTGGCGGAACGGGCCAATTCGGAAACGGTGATCGTGCTGGAGATTTCAAGTTTTCAGCTTGAGACCATTCAGACCTTTCGCCCGAAGATCGCGGTCGTGCTGAACGTCACCCCAGATCACCTTGACCGTCACCGGACTTTCGAAGTCTACGCAGATGCGAAAGCCCGCATTTTCGAAAATCAGCAGGGAAGCGACTTCGCCGTGCTCAACGCCGACGACCCGACCTGCGTGACCATGGCCGCGCGGACGCGCGCGCAAGTCTTCTGGTTTAGCCGTCAGAAGGAAGTTCAACAGGGGGCATGGGTGCGCGACGGGAATATCGTATTCAGAGACACATCCGGACAGCGCGAGATTCTCCAGGTTTCCGAAATTCCTCTCAAAGGCGCGCATAATCTCGAGAACGTGCTGGCGGCGGTATGCGCGGGCGCCTTGATGGGTTGTGCTCCAGACAAGATCCGCGAAGCCGTACGCGACTTCAAGGCGGTCGAGCACCGCTTGGAGTTTGTGGCCACCATCCGCGGCGTCGACTACTACAACGATTCCAAGGCCACCAACGTGGACGCGACCATCAAGGCGCTGGAGTCGTTCCCCGCGAACATCCACCTGATTCTCGGCGGCAAAGACAAGGGCAGCGACTACACGGTGCTCAACGACCTGCTGCGCCAGCGGGTGAAGCGTGTATACACCATCGGCGCCGCCGCGGCAAAGATCGAATCGCAGATTAAAGCCGAGGTCGTCCACGCCGAGACCCTGGAAAACGCCATCCGCAAAGCCAACGCCGTGGCCCAGCCAGGAGACGTGGTCCTGCTGGCCCCCGCCTGCGCCAGCTTCGATCAATTCAAGAACTACGAGCACCGTGGGCAAGTGTTCAAAGATATCGTGCATGGACTGGCGGGAGAGGGCGGGAAAGTCTAGCCCTCCTCTACGGCTGCATCGACTCAGGTGGATATGCCGGACGCACAATACCAAAACTTACTTGAATCTTTGCTGGATTCCTGGGACCGGAACAACACGATCATGGTCAACCTGGTACGCGCACTGCCGGAGGGCGGGCTTGAGGCCAGGGCAATGGAGGGCAGCCCATCCATCGCGGAGCTGTACACCCACATCCACTACGTACGACTTGTGTTCGTCTTTGAGGATGCCCCGGAGTTCGCCACAAATGTGCCCGAGAGGGAGTGGGCGGTCGAACGGGACCGTGATCGCATCGCACAGTTGCTTAACGAAAGCGCCAAGGTGGTGCGGGACGCGGTGAAGAGTAGGGTGGAGGCAGGCCGGGACATGAACCTTCACTACGACCACCCGATCCTCCTGCTGCAGCACATGATCTGGCACGAGGGCTACCATCACGGTCAGATCAAGCTGGCTCTCAAGCTGGCGGGCCGCCCACTGACCGATGAGGAAGCCGGGCCTGTCACGTGGGACGTCTGGATGCTGAAGAAGTAAGCGGCCGTATCAAACCGTTGACCGGAACCAACACAGTCAACAGTCGGCAATCAACAATCACCGATTTCCCCGCCCACTCCATGGTGAAATAAATGTCCCATGGCGAAGCGCGTCAGTGTCGATCGCTGGCTCTTTACGGTCACCATGCTGCTGGTGTTTGTGGGGCTGGTGATGGTGTTTTCCGCCTCCGCGGTGATGGCGCAGGAACGGTTCGGGTCGGAGTATGCCTTCCTGTCCAAGCAACTGATTTGGGCCGGCTCTGGACTCGTCGCCATGGTGGTCACCATGCGCCTGGACTACCGCCGCTATAATCATCCTGCGTTGGTGTTTTCGTTGATGGGGCTGACCACGCTTCTGCTCATTTCCGTCTTTTTTCTCGACCGCTCGCATAACACTCATCGCTGGATCCATGCGGGAGGGTTTTCGTTCCAGCCATCGGAATTGGCCAAGCCGGTGCTCATTCTGTTTCTCGCGTATTTCCTCGAGACACGCGCCAAGATGATGGACGACGTGCGCAATACGCTCGTGCCGGCGGCCGCCCCGGTGCTGGTATTTCTGGGCCTGATTGTGCTGGAACCCGATCTCGGCACCGCCATTGCCTGCGCCGGAATTGCGGCTTGCATCCTGTACGTCGCGGGCATGCGCATGCGCTATTTCGCCTATGCCTTCGGAGCGTCACTGGTGCCGCTGTATTTTCTGATCTTCCACGTCAGCTTTCGCCGCGACCGTATTCTGGCATTCCTGAATCCCTACGCCGACCGCCAGAGGGCCGGGTTCCACATTATTCAGTCTCTGATTGCGGTCGGCACCGGCGGGCTGACCGGTGTTGGCCTGATGGAAGGCAAGCAGAAACTCTTCTACCTGCCCGAACCGCACACCGACTTCATCTTTGCCTCGATGGCGGAGGAACTCGGCCTGGTGGGTTCGCTCTTCGTCGTTACCATGTTTGCCATCTTTCTTTGGCGCGGGATGCGGGCCTCGTGGCGCACCGAAGACCTCTTCGGCCGTTACCTTGCGGTCGGCATCACCAGCATGGTGGTGCTGCAGGCGTTCATCAACATCAGCGTGGTTCTGGGAATGATGCCGACCAAAGGGATTCCCCTGCCTCTGGTGTCCTACGGCGGCTCGTCGCTTTTTGTGACCCTGGCCTGCGTCGGCGTGCTGCTGAATATTACGAAGCAGGCGGAATAGAATATTTGCCACGGATTCGCACGGATTCCCACGGATTATTCTGAAATCTTTGGATTCTTGTTCGATCCGTGTGAATCCGCGTAGATCCGTGGCTAGTTTTAGGTCTGGGTTATAGTCACTCCATGCGTGCCATTCTGGCGGGCGGCGGGACGGGCGGACACGTGATCCCGGCGCTGGCCATCGCCAACGAACTCAAGAACAGTTACGGGGCCGAGGTGCTGTTCATCGGCACGGCACGCGGCATCGAGAACCGCCTAGTTCCGGCCGCGGGATTTCCTCTGCAACTGGTGCGGGTGGGCGCCTTGAAGAACGTAAGTCTGATGACCCGCGCGAAGACGGCATTCGATCTGCCCAGAGCGATATGGGATGCCAGTCGCATGCTGAACCGGTTCGCTCCCGATGTGGTCATTGGCGTCGGCGGATACGCCTCCGGCCCGGCCATGTTGGCGGCCGTGATGAAGCATATTCCGACGTTGGCGTTCGAGCCCAACGTGGTCCCCGGATTCGCGAACCGCGTGGTCGCCCGATTCGTGTCTGCGGCGGCGGTTCATTTCGAAGAAACAGCGAAATATTTTCGCCACGGAGAAGTCACAGGTGTTCCGGTACGCCAGGCGTTTTTCGAGATCGCGCCAAAACGCGGCGGCACTCCGACTCTGCTGGTTTTCGGCGGAAGCCAGGGCGCGCATGCCATCAACGAAGCGATGATTCGCTGCTTGCCCGTTTTGCAGCGTGAGGCTCCGGGCATTCGCATCATTCATCAGACCGGCGAGCGTGACTATAATGACGCGCTGGCGGCCTACCGGTCGTTGGGAGACTGGGCGGAAGTATTCAAGTTCATCGAAGATATGCCGGCGGCGTTTTCGCGCGCGGACCTGGTGGTATGCCGCTCCGGCGCGAGCACGGTCGCCGAAATTGCCGCGGCAGGGAAGCCAGCCATCTTCGTCCCATTCCCACGCGCGGCGGATGATCATCAGCGAGTCAACGCCGAGGCCCTGGCGGGGCACGGAGCCGCAGTCGTGGTCGAGGAGTCAAAGCTGGAAGGCGTCTGGCTCGCCGAGACCATCGCAACATTATTGCAAGATTCGTCGCGGCTCAAACGAATGAGCCAGGCGGCGCGAGAGTTGGCGCATCCCAATGCCGCGCACGACATCGCGGCAATGGCGGCGCGTGTGGCGGGAATCGAAGATTCGGCCACGGATTAACGCGGATCTTCACGGATACTTCTTTAATTTCTTGTTTTCTTGTTCTCGGTTTTATCCGTGTGATCCGCGTAGATCCGTAGCTAGGAAGTTGACTTATGTTCGCCAAGATTCAGCGCATCCATTTCGTAGGCATCGGCGGGATCGGCATGAGCGGCATCGCCGAGGTCTTGCTGAATCTCGGCTACAAGGTCTCGGGCTCCGATCTGAAGAGTTCCACCGTCACCGAGCGGCTCGCCGGTCTCGGAGCAACAACCTTTGAAGGACATCGCGCCGAAAACATCACCGGCGCCGAGGTCGTGGTTACCAGTTCCGCAATTTCCGTAGAGAACCCCGAAGTCGCCGAAGCCCACAAGCTTCACATTCCAGTCATTCAACGCGCCGAGATGCTGGCCGAATTAATGCGGCTCAAGTACGGGATCGCCATCGCGGGCATGCACGGCAAGACGACGACAACCTCGATGGTGGCGGCCGTCCTCGCCGCGGGTGGACTCGATCCGACCGTCGTAGTCGGCGGCCGCGTCGACGCCATGGGATCGAACGCGCGTCTCGGGAAGTCTCAATATCTGGTCGCCGAAGCCGACGAGAGTGACCGGTCATTCCTGAAGCTATCGCCCATCTTGTCAGTCGTAACCAACATCGACCGCGAGCACATGGACTGCTACCGCAACATGCGCGACGTGAAGAAAACGTTTCTCGAATTCATGGACCGGGTGCCGTTCTACGGGATGGTGGTGGCCTGCAACGACGATCCCCTGCTCCGGCGCCTGTTGCCGGAAGTGCAACGGCGCACTGTGACCTACGGAACGAAGCGTGGCTCGGATTTCCTGATCAAGCTCAATGGAGCCAAGCCAGAAGTCGTCAGCGATTCCCAGCCACTGAGCCGTTTCAGCGTCAACTATCGCAAGCAGGATCTAGGCGAATTTACGCTGCACGTGCCCGGGTTGCATAACGTGCTTAACGCGACCGCGGCGATCGCCGTGGGTCTGGGCCTCGACATTGGCATCGAGTTCATCCGCACCGCGCTCGACCACTTCCGCGGCGTCGACCGGCGATTCCAGTTGCGCGGGCGCGCCGCCGGTGTGAGTGTAATCGATGATTACGGCCATCATCCCACCGAAATCAGGGCGACGCTGGCGGCCGCGCGGCAATGCGGATTTGGCAAGGTTCACGTCATCTTCCAGCCGCATCGCTACACTCGCACCCGCGACCTCATGAACGAGTTTACGACCGCCTTCACAGACGCCGATTCGCTGTTTGTGCTCGACATTTACGCGGCCAGCGAAAAGCCGATCGAGGGCATCACCGGGGAAGTGCTGGCACAACGGATTCGGGAGAAGAGCGGCAAGTCCGTCAACTACGCGAGTTCCTTTGCCGAGGCGGCGAATGCAGCCGTGGCAGCGGCGCAAGACGGCGACATGATTCTGACCCTCGGCGCAGGCAGCGTCTCGCAGCTGGGACTGATGATTCTCGAAAGGCTGAAGGAAAGTTGACTCTGTGACCTTTTTCAACGATTCGAATGGGTTCGTCGCAAACTCGGGCAACACACGATCGACAAGGGCCTGAATGCTCTGCTCGCCAAATCTATCGCCACCTTGCAAGCGCGCCACTCTCAAGCCATTTTCGTTAAGAATCGCAGCCGGGGCCTCCCGACGAACCGCAGTCTTTCCATAGCTTTTCCCAATTCCAGATCCCGTACCCTACCTTCTTCGGCAGCGGGAGTCCGAGCTGATGCGCCAGCATACACACCTGCCCGCGATGGTGGGCTTCGTGGGAAAGCATGTAGCACAGCATCTCCGGGCCAACCGGCCAAGGCCGAGCCCAACCGTCTCTGTGAAACTTCTGCACACGGCCTCCACCACCGAGAGCTTCGGCGAGCATCTCCGAGCAGCGAGCGGCGCTCTCGGCCAGTCCCGCACGGGCCTGCTGCGGCGTGCAGTGCGCGCGGTTGAGCTGTCGTGGAACCTTCAGGTGCGGAGCCGTAAGCCGGACCCATTTGCACCGGACGTTATGCATGTGCGTGAAGATGGCCGCAATGCTGCGAGCCTTGCCCGCCGGTTTGGCTCTCCAGGCGGCAGAGTCAAGACCTTCGATAAGCATCTGGTTCATGCGGTCATTCGCGGCAAAGATCTGGACTGCGGCTCGGCCGATTTGAGTCTGAACCTTCTGTCGACGCGTAGTCACAGCTCCCCGCTCCTTCACCTAATAATAATTCCGGGCCCTCATCGACGGTGAGCCGGGAACTATTTTAGCCTCTGGCTCGTATCTTTCCTTGCTAACGGTTCGAAAGGCCCTTCGTCTATCTGGCATACGGGGTTAAGACGATGAAAACACAAGCATGGGGATGGCTGGCAGCGGCGGTTGTAGCGGCCGGATTGAACGCAAGCTACCACGACGGCGGCTTGGAGTGGGCGCATCAGGTCGCGGACCGGATCGGATATAACTCGGCAGCCGTCTTGGCGCTGGCCAGCGGGCGCGCCGACCAGTTCGTAAACGAGGCGCGGCTGGCTACTTCCCATGAGGAAACGGCGTCCTGCCGCTGGTCGACTGCCCTAGCCCGGGTCCAGACCCGAGCTGCTCGCACGGAGAACAGCTTTGCCCGTGTTCAAGCCATGTCGGCCCGAGAGGAAGCACAGTTCGCACGACTGGAAGCAAATCGGGCGCGCATTGAGGCCCAGGTTGCAGCCCAGACTGCCCGAATTCGCATACCCGCGGTAGCCTTTCCGGCCTCTGACATGAAGATGCTGGACATGAAAATTCCTTCGGTTTGTCCGCGGGTTCGCGTCAACATGCCACGGGTCCCGATGGTCAGGGTTCCGGTGGTCCACGTAGATCCGTTTGGCTCCGGTCCCGTCTAGACCCTCCACAAAAGATCAGTTTGCCTCCTGGAAACGGGCGCGGAAAACAAGCCGCGCCCGTATTTTTCTGTCATCGGAAAGCGCCAGCAAACACCCCCAAGTTTTGTCATTCCGAAACGCCGTAGGCGTTGAGGAATCTGCTGTCCCTGTCCCCGAAGTCTCTCTCATGCCCAATCCGGTTCCTGCCTGTGCAAAAGAACCAATTTTCCATCTATCTCAATTCGAGAAATGCGGCTATAGTGAAAAAGCTCAGCGATTCCTCACGACAACTGCCCTGAACTGATGGCGCGGAAAGCCAGTGGCACCATCTTGCAGGAAGAGTTGTACCCATCCGGCGCCGAGCACTCTCGTACCGAGTCTGCGCGCGAGGAACTCGACGACGCGCGCCTGGTCGACCTGGATGTAGCCGAGGAATCCCCGTTCTTGCGCGGGCAAAAGCGCGTCTCCGCACGCCGTAGTTCTCTTCCCAGAAAAACCGCGAGCCGTCTGCTGTGGGCCTCCATCGCTGCAGCAATTCTGTGCGTCTTCGGGCTGATTGCGGCTGCTCTCTACCACTACGGCGAGCAATCCTGGCGCTTCCGTGTGGAATCCAGCGACAACATCGAAATTACCGGCATGCAGAACGTGACCAAGGCGCAAATCATGGAAGTCATGGGCGCCGACATCGGCCGCAACATCTTCTTTGTCCCCCTGGCGCAGCAGAAGGCGCAACTCGAACAGATTCCCTGGGTGGAAGCGGCCAGCGTGATGCGGTTTGTGCCCAACCGGCTCAAGGTGGAGATTCATGAGCGTACTCCGGTCGCATTTGCCCGAGTCGGGCCGCGCATCGCGCTGATTGACGCCGGCGGCACCCTCATGGAACTGCCGCGCAACCATAAGTACTCCTTCCCCGTGATCCTGGGGATGAATGCCGGCGAGCCGCTTTCCACCCGCGCCCCACGCATGAAGGCCTACAACCAACTCGTGCACGACTTGGACGCCGGAGGCGCGCATTACTCGCAGGACCTGAGCGAAGTCGATCTCACCGACCTCGACGATTTGAAGGTTCGTGTGAACGATGCGGCGGGTGACGTGCTCGTGGAACTCGGTTCATCGGATTTTCTGAAACGGTACCGAATCTACGTGAGCCACGTGCAGGCGTGGCGGCAGCAGTTCCAGAAACTGGAATCGGTCAACCTGCGCTACGACAACCAGGTCATCGTCAATCCCGACCTGGAGGGCAGGCCGAAGCAAGCCCTGCTCTCAGGTACTGCGGCCAGAGCAGCAGAAGCTGCCGGCGTCAAACCGGCCGCGCTGGTGACGCGAGTCGGCACGCACGACCGCGCCGTGCCCAAGCCCGCATTCGAAATGTCTCCGAAAAAACTTGAGACCAAGTCGCCGGCTGGACACAAGCCGGTTCCGAAACCAAGAACGAGAAAATTATCGAAGACGGGTAAGCCATCTGCCGCGAAGAGATCGGTAACCAGGGTCCGCGACCCTGCTCCGAAGGCTGGCGCAGGATCGGGAAAGCCTGCGCCATCCGCGAAGACTGCGGCGACCAGTCCGAAGCCGAGCCCGGGGATTGCGAAGTAGCAGGTGAATACGAGTCCGAACTAGTGGAAGTCAGGGAACGATAAGGCGGAATTCGATAAGACATGGGGAACCAGCAGGGAAGTTTTCTTACGGCAATTGACGTCGGCAGCGCCAAGACCTGCGCTCTGATGGCGGAGGTCACCGACATCGGACTGCGCTATCGCGGACACGGCGTCGCGGAATCACGGGGCTCGCGCAAAGGCGTAATCGTCGAACTCGACAAAGCGGTGGCCGCAATTCAGAAAGCCTGCGAAGCCGCGGAAGACATCGCCGGCGCGCCGGTCGAACACGGCATCGTCGGCATCGGTGGAGCGCACGTGCGCGGTGTGAATAGCCACGGGGGCATCAGCCTGGGCACGCGGCCGCGGGATATTGGACGCGACGAGATCAAGCAGGCGGTCGAGCGGGCACGCGCCATTCCCTTGCCTACCGACCGCGAGATTCTTCATCTGCTGCCCCAGGAATTCATTCTCGACGATCAGGCCGGAGTCCACGATCCGCTGGGGATGATGGCGGCGCGGCTGGAAGTGCGCGTCCACATGGTGACTGCGGCCACCAGCGCCACACAGAACGTCATTACGGCGGTGAACCGGGCTGGAGTTCACGTCGACGATACGGTCTACGAACCGCTGGCCGCCGCCGATTCGGTCCTGCGTTCCGACGAGCGCGAACTGGGCGTCTGCCTGGCCGACATTGGCGCGGGCTCGACCGAACTGATTGTTTTTCAGCAGGGGGCAGTGGCCTACACGGGAGTCATCCCGGTCGGCGGCGATCATTTCACCAGCGATCTCTCTGTAGGACTGTGCACGCCGCTCGCCGAGGCCGAAAAAATCAAGAAAGTGTATGGCAATGTCATCGTGACGCTGATTCCTGAGGGGAACGAAGTCGAAGTCCCGTCAGTCGGCGACCGGCCCTCGAGGCTGCTTCCGCAGCGGTTGGTGGGTGAAATTCTCGAACCGCGCGCCCGCGAACTCTTCGAGATGATGCGCGACCACCTGCGCCAGAGCGGCATGTTCGAAGTGTGTATTGCGGGCATCGTTCTCACCGGAGGCGCATCGCGCCTTCCGGGAATCTTCGATGTGGCCGAGTCCGCGCTGCGCCGCGCCGTCAGACTCTCATGGCCGGCGCCGCTGGCCAAAATGCCTTCGACGTTATCGGAGCCTGAGTTTGCGACCCTGCTCGGCATGGTCAACTACGGCCAGCGCGCCCGTGTCGCCCGCGGCCTGCAACAAGATCGCTGGGGAACGAGATTGAAAGCGATGTTGGTAGGAAAAGGAGCATAACGGCAAGGTCTCAAAAGTTTCAAAGGTTTCAAGGTTTCAAGGACCTTGAAACTCTGAAACCTTGAAACTTTGAAACTTCAGTTTTTGAGGTGGACAAAATGAGCAACGATTCCAAAATTCGCATCAGCTTCAACGAAGAACCCCGCAACGACGCCAAGATCAAAGTCATCGGCGTGGGCGGCGGCGGCGGCAACGCAGTCAACCGCATGATCGATGCTGGCATGGAGGGCATCGAATTCATCGTCGCCAACACCGACCTGCAGGCGCTGCGCATGTCGCATGCGCCGGTGAAACTGCAACTCGGCGTGAAGCTGACCAATGGCCTGGGTGCCGGTGCGAATCCCGAAGTCGGCCGCAAAGCGGCGCTCGAAGACTCTGACAAGATCATCGAGGCGCTCGAAGGCGCCGACATGGTTTTTGTCACCACCGGCCTCGGCGGCGGTACCGGCACCGGTGCTGCTCCCATCATTGCCTCGCTGGCCAGCGAAATGGGTGCGCTCACCGTAGCTGTGGTCACCAAGCCGTTTTCCTTTGAAGGCAAACGCCGCATGCAGCAAGCTGAGCGCGGCATCGCCGAACTGATGGAATCGGTCGATACCACGATCGTCATCCCCAACGAAAAGCTGCTCGCAGTGGCTGAAGACGCGGGCTTCTTCGAATCGTTCCGCATCGCCGATGACATTCTGCGGCAGGGCGTGCAGGGGATCTCCGACATCATCACCATCCCCGGCATCATCAACCGCGACTTTGCCGACGTGAAAACCATCATGGCCCGCATGGGCTATGCCGTGATGGGTACGGCCTCGGCAACTGGGCCGAAGCGTACCATCGAAGCCGCGCAACGGGCCATTGCCTCGCCGTTGCTAGAAGCGGGCGCAATCGATGGCGCGCGCGGCATCCTGATCAATATCACAGGCTCGACTTCGCTCAAGCTGGCCGAAGTGCAACAGGCCTGTTCGATCATCCAGGGCGCCGCTCACGAGGACGCGAACATCATTTTCGGCGCCGTTATGGACGAGAAGATGAAGGACGCGGTGAAGATTACCGTGATCGCCACCGGTTTCCGCGAAGTCCGATCGATGACCCACCGGCAGCCGGAGACTCACACCTCTTTTGCCGCCGCTCACGACGATGCCATGGATTTCCCCGACGCGCTCGGGCCGCGCGATCCCATCCCTGAACCCATGCCGAAGCGCATCATGTCGGAAGAGAGAACGATCGACGACCGGGTTTACGTGGACGCCCCGACCCCGGCGGGCGTGACTCCTTCCGATCGTGTGGCCGCGGACGTGGTTTCGCTCGACACGATGCGTGGCGCGATGGTGACCAACTTTGAACCGGATGATCTCGATGTTCCCGCATTTTTGCGCAAACGCAACGACGTGATGTAGTTCTGCACTATCCTGCAGGGGGAGGGATGCTCCCTTCTGTGCGAGTGCGCAAAGGTTTACACATGAGGGGGTACCTTCGGAGTAACCGATAACGAGTTACTAAAGGCACTGGACCCGAAGTAATCTCCATGTATGTACTTGTCCCGAAACAAGTTAAATTGAAATTAATGTTTTTCGGGATCGAAACTTTTCCATTGCCACGATTGCGTTAAGTCTCATATTATCGCAGAGTTGAGCGAAATCGGCGAAGTTACCAGCCGCCTGGCACGGTTCGTGCATTGTACGTACTAGATTCCGAGTAGAAGAATTAGAATTAGGGGAGTTAGCAAGAAGATGTTCAAGGGAACGAGCCTACTTCGTCTGCTTTTGGCCTTCTTTGCCTGTCTGCCTCTGGCAGGCGTGAGCTGGGCGGCGCACATTAGCACCCATGCGCCGAAGAAATCCCAACCGAAGATCAGTGAGAACCAGCACGCGCGGCGACGCCTGCACCACCTGGCGCGCAGCCGCAACGTTTCCGCCACTACTGTTTCTGCGACTCGCCGCCGCCGGTATCACGAACGCTTCCACATGAGTTCGTTCGCCGAAGATATTGCCGCCGGTGACGTTACGACTGGCGAAGATCCCATCGTCCGGCAGGCCGCCGTCGATGCGCTCGGCAACATGAATGGCACGGTGGTTGCGATCGAGCCCACCAGTGGACGCGTGTTAGCCATGGTCAACCAGAAACTCGCCCTGTCCAGCGGCGCGCAGCCTTGCTCCACCATCAAGCTTTCCGTAGCGCTGGCTGCATTGAACGAGGGGCTCGTCTCAAAGGATACTCAAGTTGCTCTGGGCGGCCGCAGCCGCATGAATCTGACCACGGCACTGGCGCATTCCAACAACGCTTACTTCGAGGCGCTGGGACGCAAACTCGGCTTCGAAAAAGTCGCCTATTACGCCCACGAATACGGACTGGGTGAACTCGCCGGTTACGACATTTCGGGCGAGCAAGTTGGTGCCTACCCGGACGAAGCCATTCCGGAAAAACTCGGCGGTGTGGGCAAGATGTGCTCCTACGGCGAAGGCGTTTCCATGACGCCGCTGCAATTGGGTGCGATGGTTTCTGCCATTGCCAACGGCGGAACGCTTTACTACCTGCAACATCCCACCACTCCGGAACAGGTGGCGAACTTCCAGCCGCGTATCAAGCGCCAGCTCGACATCGCTCCGTTGATTCCTGAAATTTCCGACGGCATGGCGGGAGCCGTGCAATACGGCACTGCTCGCAGTTTGCGCCTCAACTTCAACGAGGAAGAGATCCTGGGCAAGACCGGAACCTGCTCCCACGAAGGAACCCGCTTCGGATGGTTCGCCTCCTACGCCAACACCAGCGTAGGACGCGTCGTGGTCGTAGTCTTCCTGCAGGGTGGACGCCCCACGTTCGGTCCCAAGGCCGCAGAAATTGCCGGGCGCATATACCGCAACATGTTCGATCACAACTTCTTTATCGCCGGCCCCGGTTCGCCCGCTGACACGGCCACAGTAAAGACGGTCAGCAGCAACCCCTAGGGCAAGTCATTCACTTCCAATCTTGGCAGAGACGTAGCTCCGCTACGTCTCTGCTCTTTTGAGATCATTCTCCTTTCATTCTTTCGCCACGCTCCGCAACTCATTCGACCCCGATGGCAGCTTAGCGATTTCTAATACGCGAGACGCACCCGCTGCCGATGTTTACTCCAGCAGGCTCGCAAGATGCTTTAAGAACTTCGCCTGCCATTCTGGGCGTCGTTGCGTTGGAGGGACTCTGCGTCAGGGGCGATGATCATTCACGGAAATTACGACTTCGGTTTGGTCCGCCTGCTCGCGGTGTTCGCCATCAGCGCGGTGACCGTTGCTCTTCTCGGCGGGATATCCTATGTGCTCCGGCGCGTTTGGATGGCGAAGGGAAGACCGCCAGCGAACCGGCGAGAAACCGAGCTTTCCTTCCACACCCTCGCGCAGACCGCACCTGCGATCCTCTGGACAGCGGGTGCCGACGGCTCGGTCGATTTCCTGAACCACCAGTTGTACGACTACAGCGGGGTTCCCAAGGGGGAGGGTTTAGATTGGGGCTGGAAGCAAGCGCTCCATCCCGACGATGTGGGAGCGTGCATGGAACGGTGGGAGCATTCTATCCGCACGGGCGACGCTTATGAGATGGAGTATCGTATCCGGGGCTCCGATGGACTCTATCGCTGGTTCATTGTCAGAGCCAACGCACTTCGAGATGATCAAAGGAAGATCATCAAATGGATCGGCACCTGTACCGATATCGAGGACCAAAAGCACCACCAGCAACTCCTCGAGCAACAAATCAAAGAACGCACTGAAGAACTGGCCGAAGCCAATCTCCGTCTGCAGGAAAAGATGGCGGAACGCGACCATGCCCGCCAGAAACTCGATCAGCAGAACGAAATAATGTTGCAGGACCTAACCGCACGATCGCAGCGGGCGACCATGCTGGCCAAGATGGGCGAGCTTCTTCAGAGTTGCATCAGCAAAGACGAAGTATTCGCGGCTGCCTTGGGCTTTGCTCCAAAGATTTTCCCCACCAGTCGCGGCGCAGTCGCGCTCTTCAATGCCGGACGCGACCTGGTCGAAGTCTCCGGCCAGTGGCACGATTGCGAGATTCCGGCGACTCTGTTTGAACCGAATTGCTGCTGGGCATTGCGTACCGGGCATCCGCACCTGGTGGTCGCAGGTGATCCGACGGCTCCCTGCGTTCACGCCAGCGGAGTGAAAAACACCTACCTCTGCATTCCCATCCTCGCCCAGGGCGAGGCACTCGGCATCCTGCACTTTCAGGCGACCGACGAAGCTCCAGTCCTGGCCGATGCGGAACTATCTCTCAAGACGACCTTCGCCGGACAAGTCGGATTGTCTGTCGCCAACATTCGACTCCGCGAAGCCTTGCGCGCCCAGTCCATCAAGGATCCCCTGACCGGCTTGTACAACCGCCGTTACCTGACCGAAATGCTGGACCGCGAAATCCGGCGCGCGGTCCGGGCTGAGCAATCTCTGGGGATCCTGATGCTCGATCTCGACCACTTCAAGAAGTTTAACGATACCTATGGCCACGATGCCGGCGACACCGTTTTGCGGGAGGCGGCATCGTTCCTGAGCAAGAGCATCAGGGTCGAAGACGTCGTGTGCCGCTTCGGAGGGGAGGAGTTCGTCGTCATCCTTCCCACCGCCGATCTTAATGCCTCGCATGCCCGCGCCGAGCGAATTTGCTCCAAACTGCGCGAGTTGACGGTGCTCCACCAGGGGCAATCGCTGGGAATGATTACCGTATCCGTCGGCGTGGCCGCGTTGCCCCAACATGGCACTTCTCCCAAGGAATTACTGGACGCTGCCGATAATGCTCTCTACCGCGCCAAAAGAGAAGGCAGAGATCGAGTCGTCGTGGCCGACGCGACGACCGTCATCGAAGCCCAACTGCCCGCGGTCGAACTCAGGAAGTCTTGAACCCGTTCGTGCACGCACCTTTCCATGGAACTCGGCTGCAGTGCCGAGGCCTGTGCAAAAAGGTGTAGCCTTTACTCGTGGGGAAAGAACAAGCCGCAGAGTTGCTCCTGATCGGGGGACGCGAGGTCCGCGTAACCAACCCGGACAAGCCCTATTTTTCCAGGCAGACGAAGCTCTCCAAGCTCGACATCGTGCGCTACTATCTGTCGATCGCGCCGGGCGCTCTCACCGGAATTCAAGATCGTCCGATAGTCCTCAAGCGGTTCGTGAACGGTGCGGAGGGGGAGGCCTTTTATCAGAAGCGCGCTCCCACCGAGCGTCCCTCGTGGCTCCGAACCACAACGCTGTCATTCCCTTCCGGCCGCACTGCGGAAGAGCTCGTCGTCGATGATGCAGCCGGGCTCGCCTGGATCGTCAACCTGGGTTGCATCGAACTGCACCCCCACCCCGTACGCTCCGGCGATCTCGACCACCCGGACGAGTTGAGGATCGATCTCGATCCTGGACCCGGCGTCAGTTGGACCGACGTGCGCCGTGTCGCCCTCGAGGTGAAGTCCCTTCTGGAGGAGTTGGGCCTTCGTGGCTGGCCCAAAACCAGCGGTTCGCGCGGGATGCACGTGAATGTGCGGATCCAGCCGCGCTGGACGTTCACCGAAGTCCGCCGATCGGCGCTTGCCCTGTCGCGCGAAGTCGAGCGCCGCGTCCCAACCTTGGCGAGTTCGAAATGGTGGAAGGAAGAGCGTCACGGCGTGTTCCTCGACTACAACCAGAACGCGAAGGATCGCACGACGTGCTCCGCGTATTCCGTCCGCCCATTGCCCGACGCGCGAGTGTCCACTCCACTTCACTGGAGCGAGGTTTCCGACTGCGACCCGGCCGACTTTACCGTGCTCACGGTTCCGAAGCGTTTCACGGAGAACGGCGATCCGAACGCTGCCATGGACAGCTCACCAGGTTCGCTCGAAAAACTGCTTGAGCTTGCGGCCCGAGATGAGGCTGCCGGACTCGGTGACGCACCCTGGCCGCCGCAGTTTCGCAAGATGGAGGGCGAAGCCCCGCGCGTTGCCCCGTCGCGCGCCAAGTCCCCCAAGAGCGCCGCGAAGAAGCTGCGCAGCAAAATGCCTCTGGTTGTGGTGGCGAACTCCCCCAGCAAGGACGCTGCGTTAGCCGGCCTGGAACGGTGGAAGAGCAAGCATCCCGAAGTAGCCGGGCTTCTCGCCGTCGATGACGTCTTGGTCGACTCCATGCGAGGCAGGTCCTCCACCTGGACCCGCATCCGTGTGAACCTTCGCCACGTGCCCGAAGAGCAGCGCCCTCGGCAAGAGACTCCCGATCCCGACGAGGACCCGACGCGCGAATGGCATGCCAAGTGGCGTCCCAAGACCGACGCGTAAGTACTGGTGCGCTGTTCCGATAGTTTGATGGCGCTTTGAAAGGGCGCGGCTTCCAGCCGCGCCGCCATCTGCCACAAAACCAACCGCGGCTTTAGCCGCGGAGGGACTCGTTCCAGCATCAAAATAGGCCTTCCCGTAAGCGGCAAGGCTCAGCGGCCACCGGCAAAAATTTCCATCAACTCCTGTGGCGGAACGACTTCGAGCTGAGCATACGTGCAGTCACTGGGTTTCTTGTCGGTGCGCCACCTGCGAAATTGCGCCATGTGACGGAAGCGCGTCCCCTGCATGTGCTCGTAAGCGATTTCCACCACAAGTTCGGGACGCAACGGCTCCCAGGATAAGTCCTTGCCCTGGCTCCAGCGGCTCTGTCCTCCTGGCATCCGATGCCCGGCTTCGCCGGCGGCGGCGCCATGCTCGGCCCATCGCTGCCAAGGATGGTCAGCGAGGGCGTTCTCGCGATATGGCGCCAGGAATTCTACAAGCTGCTTGCGTTTCTCTTGGGTGAAACTGGCGCAGACGCCTACGTGCTGCAGCGCGCCTGAGTCGTCGAAAAGTCCGAGCAGAAGTGAGCCAATAAGTGTGCCTTCGCCTTTCTTGTGCCATCGAAAACCGGCCACGACGCAGTCGCAATCGCGCTCGTGCTTGACCTTCAACATGACGCGCTTGTCCGGCTCATACGTGCCTGAAATCGGTTTGGCCATGACCCCGTCCAGCCCCGCGCCTTCAAAGCGGCGAAACCAATCCGTCGCCACGCTCGATTCGTAGGTGGCCGGTGTTAAGTGGATCGGCGGCGCGGCAGATGAGAGGATCTTTTCCAACTCCCGGCGGCGGTTTTGAAACGAAACGCTCCTCAGATCCCGATCCCCTTCGCACAGCAGATCGAAAAACACGATGGATGCCGGGCTTTCTTGCGACAGAAGCTTGACCCGCGACGCCGCCGGATGAATGCGCAGCTGAAGCGCCTCGAAGTCGAGCCCACCCTTCGTCGCGATAACGATTTCGCCATCGAGCACGCAGCGAGCCGGCAACTGCGCCCGCAATGGGTCGAGTAACTCGGGAAAGTAGCGATTCAGCGGTTTTTCATCACGGCTCTGGATCAGGATCTCGTCTCCGTCGCGGAAAACCAACGCGCGAAACCCATCCCACTTGGGTTCGAAGATCCAAGTTCCGCCGCTTGGCAATTCTTCAATTCGCTTCGAGAGCATCGGCAGGATCGGCGGGTTCACGGCAAGCTGCATGGTTCTAATGCTATATCGCGGGAGCAGAAGTGTGTATGTGGGGACAGCCGCCCCCGGCTGTCCGGCGAGCGCAAGCTCGCCTGTGGGGACGCCCGCGCCTGTCTCACAGAAACGCCCAGCCAATCGGCTGGGCGTGTCAAAAAATTCGAATTGTGAACCTCAGCTTCGCTGCCCACGACCCTTCAGATCGCTCGCAATCACGCCATCCTTAATGTGGATGACACGATGCGCATATTCAGCGATGTCGCCCTCGTGCGTGACCAGGATGATCGTGTTTCCCTCGGCATGCAGCCGGTCAAACAGCGCCATGATTTCGACGCCAGTTTGGGAATCCAAATTGCCCGTCGGTTCGTCGGCCAAGATGATCGAAGGCTTGTTCACCAGCGCCCGCGCGATCGCCACCCGCTGCCTTTGACCGCCGGAGAGTTCGTTCGGCTTGTGGCTCATGCGCGCTTCCATGCCCACGGCTGTCAGCGACCCCCGCGCCCGCGCCAGCCGCTCCTCGGTGGGAATGCCGGCATAAATCAACGGCAACTCCACATTGTGCAAAGCCGTGGCCCGGGCCAGCAGGTTGAACGTTTGGAAGACGAATCCGATTTCCTTGTTGCGGATCCGCGCCAGTTCGTCATCGTCCAGTTCACTGACCAGTTGGCCGTTGAGCCAGTACTTTCCCTGCGACGGCGTATCCAGACACCCGATCAGGTTCATCAGCGTCGATTTGCCCGACCCCGACGGTCCCATGATGGCGACGTATTCATTCCGCTGGATGCGCAGATTCACGCCGCGCAGGGCGTGCACCTGCTGCTCCGAGCCCATGTCGTAGGTCTTCCAGAGATCCTCCGCCGCAATCATGCACGATTCCGGGGATGGTTGTACGTCTGGTGTAGGCATACTGATGACTTCTGCGGTTGCCATATTTTTCTCCTGGTCCGGTGCCACTGACCTCTCCGATCTTTAGGGTTCAGTTCGTTGGTACAGGCTCCGTTTCCGAGACGGTTTCTTGAGACCTTGCCGGCTTTCCCTTTGGACGTGTCAGGCCAGCTAAGGTTATGACGATTCTTCCTCTTCCTTCTTGGGGACCGTATTGTCGATCTTGACGCTGCTTCCCGGCCGCAGCGTGCGCAAAACCTTGTAACTCCCGGTGATGACCTCATCCCCTTCTTTCAGTCCGTCCAGGACTTCGATATCGGTCGTACCGGTTATTCCGGTGGTCACGGGCACAAAAAGGGCTTTCTTATTCCGGACCACGAAGACGCCCTGCATGCCGTCGTCTTTCTTGGTCTTGGATGCGACTTCCTTGGGCGCTGGCGCCGCCGCATGAACCGAGCCAGGCGGATTATTCTGCTGCTCGACCTGCTGCTTGCTGCGCAGCGTCAAGGCTTGGATGGGAACTGCCACCGCGTTGCTTCGAGTCGCGGTCGTGATCTTGGCCGTGGTGGAAAGTCCCGGACGCAGGTCCGACGGCGGATCGTCCAACGTCACCACCACTTTGAAATCCTTGGCCTCTTCACTGGCCGTCGTTTGCTGGGAGGTGGAAACGCCGCTGGAGCGTACGATCGCGTTGTCTCCGATTTCCGAGACCTTCCCGTGGAAGATCTTCTTCGGAATGGCGTCAATCGTCACGTCGGCGGGCTGTCCCAGATGCACGTTCACGATGTCCGTTTCGTCGACCTTGACTTCCGCGGTAATCACCGACATGTCCGCGATCGTCATCAGAGTGCTACCCATCGCATTCTGAATGCCGATTACCACCGACTCACCCTCGCGTACCGGCAGATTCGTGACCACGCCATCGTAGGGCGCGTTGTAGCTGGTCTTCTGCAGCACATCGGTCACGCGGGTCAAATTGGCGCGGGCCTGGGTCACATGCCGGTCGGCGGAGTCATGCTGCGCCTGGGCTTGGGCAACGCGCGCCTGGGCTTGAACCAAACCTGAGTCTGCCGTGGCCCACGCGTTCTTTCGGCTGTCGAAATCAGACTTCGCGATGAGGCCATCCTTGAACAGGCTCTGCGCCCGCTCCCAGTCGAGCTTGTTCCGCTCGTAGTCCGCTTGCGCGCGTTGCAAATCCGCCTGCGACGTCTTCAACGCCGCGTCCGCCGCCACCGCGTCAGTCTGCGCCGCTTGCAGACCAGCTTCGTTGGCGTTTACGTCGGCCGATGACTGCACGTTTTCCAGTTGCACCAGCAATTGACCCTTCTTTACCCGATCCCCCTCCTTCACGTAAAGGTGGGTGATCTTGCCGAATGCGTTGGCGCCGATGTTGACGTAGGTCTTAGGCCGAATCTCGCCCGAAGCACTGATCACGCTTGCCAAATCCTGCCGCTGCACTTTCCCGGTCTGCACCGTCACCACGTTCTTGCTGCTCTGGTGAACGGTAAAGCCGACAATAATTGCGAGCAAAACGACTACGCCCGCGCCGATTGCAATTTTTTTCCAGGGCTTCATGATTACCGTCACGGTCCGGGGAATTTATCTCCACGAGGAGGGCCAAGTCCTGCCACAGGCTCAACTTAAACAAAAAGCCTAAGTACCGGTATGGCCCAGAGTGACGGACACACACTCTCTGTTACGATCCTGTTGCCGAGAAAGTTCCCAACCAGAAGTACAGGAACAACAGAAGTGGCCGAGACCCGTTGCGGTGGAGAGTTACAGCTACTGCCCCCGGAACTTGCCATTATAGCCCCGATTTCACCTGCCGTGGAGTGCTCGATTGGTTCGTCCTTCAGGCAACTCGAGGCTAGATCCCCAGCTTCTAACAAAGACGGCGGCAATCCCGTTTTAATCGGTTCTCGGGGCACGACTCAACCTTGCTTTCGCACAACTAAAGGGCCTAAAATAGATAGACGACGGTTGTCTGGCAGGAGTCCCTCTCATGTTCCCGGTAGCTTGGAAACAGTCCTTTCTGCGAGTTTTGCTGGTATCCGCGGCGCTGGTTACCGCTGGTGCCTTCGCCCAGACGAACGACACCCAAGATCAGAAGTCTGCCCAGAATCCTGCGGATGCTTCGGCGGTCGACAAAGCAACCGCCGACAAACCATCGAAAGACACGGCCAGCGCCTCTCAGGCCCAGCCCACCGACGAAGCTCAAGACCCGCTCAAGCGCCCTCCCAATGCCAAGCAAAAAAAGAAGAATGAGCGCGCCCTGAAAGTGGAGTTGAGCAAGCCCTACAAGAAATGGCTCGAAGAGGACGTGGTCTACATCATCACCGATGAAGAGCGCGCAGCCTTCAAGCAACTCTCCAACGACGAAGAGCGCGACAACTTCATCGAGGCCTTTTGGCAGCGCCGCGACCCCACGCCCGATACCGAGGAGAACGAGTATAAAGAGGAACACTACCAGCGCATTGCTTATGCCAACGAGCATTTCGCCGCCGGTGTGCCCGGTTGGAAAACGGATCGTGGCCGGATTTACATCGTCTACGGCAAGCCCGACGAAATCGACTCCCATCCTTCCGGTGGAACCTACGAGCGCCCCATGGAAGAAGGCGGCGGAGAGACCTCGACGTTCCCATTCGAAGACTGGCGCTACCGCTACCTGGAGGGAATTGGCCAGGAAATCATTATCGAGTTCGTGGACACCTGCATGTGCGGCGAATTCCACATGACCCTGGATCGCTCCGAGAAAGACGCACTGTTGATGACTCCGAACGCCGGCCTCACTCAGTGGGAGCAGATGGGAATGTCGAACAAGTCGCAGCGCTTTCAGGGAAACGGCCTTGAGCGCTTGGGCCTCGGCCCGGATAGCGCGAACTTGCAGAGCAAAGAATTCGATCGCCTCGAACAGTTCGCCAAGCTGCAGCAGGCGCCGCAGGTAAAATTCAAGGATCTGGAAGAGATCGTCAATTCGAAGGTCATCCTCAATCCGATGCCCTTCGATGTGCACGTTGACTTCGTAAAAGTCACCAGCGACACTGCGCTCGTTCCGATCACGATTCAGATGAAGAATCGCGACATCACATTCGTGAACAAGGACGGCGTGCAGCGCGGAACGGCCAATATTTTCGCCCGCCTGTCCACCCTGACCGGCAAAATTGTCCAGACCTTCGAAGACACGGTGCAGGTCGACGTCCCCGCCGAACTCCTGCCCCGCACCGCGGAAAACGCCTCCGTCTACTACAAGGCACTGCCGCTGCGCCCAGGTCGCTATAAATTGAACATCGCGGTGAAGGACGTCAACGGCGACCGCAAAGGCGCCTGGAGTCGGAGCATCGTGGTTCCTGATTACTCCGACGACAAGCTGTCCACGTCAACTCTCATCGTGGCGGATCAGATGGAACCCGTTCCCACCAAAGCGATCGGTACGGGCAATTTCGTCATCGGCACCATGAAGGTGCGGCCCCGCGTACCTCCCGCCGATGGCAAACCGGCACTATTCAAGCGGGACAAAGACCAGAAGCTGAATTTCTGGATGCAGGTTTACAATCTGGGTTTGGACGAGAAGACGCACAAGCCGTCCGCTACTTTTGAATACGACATCGTCAACATCGCTACCAACAAAGCGGTGGTCCAGAAGACCGAGTCCACCGACACAATGGGCAACATAAGCGAGCAGGTGACGCTCCAGAAATCAATCGTGACCGCCAACTTGCAACCCGGCGTTTACAAGATTGAGATCAAGGTGAACGATAATATTTCCAAGCAGACGATTGATCCGTCTGCGGTGTTCGCAGTAGAGTAACTCCCTGCGATTCCCCCCCAGGGGGTGGGGTTGGTGTGAGACTGCGCCAGTTCGGAATTTGGGCGATCGTGTTGGGCCTTTGCCTGCCGGCTTCGGCAGTCGAGCGGTCCGGTGCTATCTCTGGCTATGTGCGCAATGCGTCGGGCGACCCGCAGATGGGTGCGGTCGTGCAGATCCTCGGCGCGGCCAATCGCACTCTTACCGTGTTCAGTGACGCCGCCGGATTCTATAACGCCTCCGGCTTGTTGCCCGGCCTCTACACCCTCAAAGTAACCGCGCCCTCCTTCCTTCCGGCCCTGCGCGAAAAGGTTGGGGTCCGCCCCGGCATCAGCCTGAACATCAACGTCACCCTGAGCACTTTGTTGGACGTCATGCAACTCGGTCCAGGCCGCTCGCTTCCTGATGAAGATGATTGGAAGTGGACTCTGCGCTCGGTCGCAAATCGTCCCATCTTGCGGGTCTTTGACGATCCCAGTTCCACCGCGGAAAATCAGAACCACGAAATGCGGGGCACGCTGTCGTTCCTGGCGGGCTCGGAAGCTGGCGGTTACGGCACCGGATCGGACATGAGCACCGGCTTCACGCTCGAGCGCTCAATTTTCTCCAACGGACGTCTAGCCTTCAGCGGCGACGTAGGCTACGGGCAGAGTCTGCCCGCGGCGGTTCTGCACGCCGGCTATTCGCGCCAAATGGCCAATGGCTCAGAACCTTCTGTAGGTTTGACCGTACATCGGTTTGCCCCTTCCGATCCCAATCTGCATAATGCGGCATTGCAGGCGTTGGCGCTCACTGCCAGCGACAACCTCACGCTCGGCGACATTCTGGAACTCAAGTTCGGTAGTGAATTGCAAACCATTCAGTTCCTGGGTCACGTTAGTGCCTTTCGTCCGTATGGATCGGCGGATCTCCATCTTTCTCAAAACACAGTTTTGGAATACGACTACGCCACCTCCCGCCCCGATCTGCGCAGCGAGAAGGGTTTCGATTCCTCGCCCTCGGACTTGAGCGAGTCGAATCCGCGAGTCAGCCTGCTTGGCTATGCGCCCAAGGTGGAGCGGGCGCATCACCAGGAAGTCAGCCTGTCGCAGCGGATGGGGAACACCAACCTCCAGCTCGCGGCTTTTTACGATCGTGTTGGCGACACCGTTCTGACCGGTACTGGTGAAGTCACCTCGGCGGGAGGATTCCTGCTGCCCGACGTCACCTCGGGCACCTTCAACTACGCTGGCAAGAACCTCGATACTTCGGGCATGCGGCTCGTGCTGCAGCACAAATTTTCGAGCGACCTGACTGCCACGTTGGACTATGCGTTCGGTGGCGTTCTTGATCTTGCCCGGCCCGACGTCCCTCTGTCGGCCGCGCAGCAGTTTATCGGCACGCAGCGCCGTCATGCCGTCGCAGGCAAGCTGAGCGGCATCGTCCCGCGCACTCACACCCGATGGATTACTTCTTATCGCTGGGTGAACGGCCCGGCCCTTACCCCAGTGGATATGTTCAACTCGTCGCCGGGACAAAGCGATCCCTTCCTGAATGTCTTCGTGCGTCAGCCCATTCCCAGCCTGGGATTTCTGCCCGGACACATGGAAATGATCGTCGATTTGCGTAACCTGTTGGCGCAGGGATACGTCCCTGTTCTTGGCCAGGACGGCCAGACCGTCTACTTTGTGCAAGCCGCGCGCTCCGTCCGTGGCGGAGTTTCCTTCACCTTCTAACCTTACATGGGGACAGCATGTGGGGACAGCCGCCCCCGGCTGTCCGCCGGGCACAGCCCGGCTGGCTTTGTGTGAGAGCGACGCCCGGCCCGGGTGCCCCATTTTTCGCGCGTTCTTTGCGCGAGAAATGGGGAATCAAAGCTCTTTCAGCCTCATTCGCAAAATCTATCCTCCCCATTCATAACTCCATGGTTGACTGCAGGGAACAGGTTTCGTTAATGTTTCCCGTCTAAGACTTTACGTGCGGGATGATGCATCTCGTTAAAGCACAAGGGATTGTGCGCCTTCCCAGAAGCGGGCTGAAGGCATCCTTGCCTCCCGCAGGTAGAACTACTCACCCTGAACATGATCAGTCTCAAGGAGACCCAATGAGAGCGCGCAGCATCCCGATGTGGATCGGTTTGGTATTTGTCCTTCTGGCCGCCGGGAGCCTGTCGGCACAGACTTTCCGCGGAACCATTCTGGGGACCGTGACCGACGCCTCTGGCGCCGTCATTGCCGGAGCCAAAGTCACCGTGAAAAACACCGGCACCGGACTGGAGCGCTCCACCCAAACCAGCGGCGACGGCAGCTATTCCATTCCTGAGTTGCCCATCGGCACCTACACCGTGACCGTAACCCAGAGCGGTTTTCAGACCTTCATCGCCACCGGGGTGGCCGTCGACGTTGCCACCGAGCGCCGTGTCGACGCCTCCATGAGGGCCGGTGAAGTCTCCACCAAGGTTGAAGTCTCGGGCGATCTTTTGCCCCAGGTGCAGACGACCTCCGCCGAACTTGGCGGCACGCTTACTTCAGATACGATCGAGAGCCTTCCCGTCAACGGTCGCGACTATCAGAAGTTGATCTACCTCAATCCTGGCGTCGCCGGATCTCCAGATCAAATCTCTGATTCTCCCGGATCCTATGGAACGTTTTCTATGAACGGTTCCCGCGGCCGTGCGAATAACTTCCTGCTCGACGGTACCGACATGAACGACGGTTACCGCAACGACCCGGCGATCAACGAAGCCGGTGTGTTCGGCGATCCCGCCACCATTCTTCCACTTGACGCTGTCGCTGAGTTGCGCGTTCTTTCCAACTACGAGGCCGAGTATGGGCGCAACAGCGGCGCCGTCATCAACATCGTCACCAAGAGCGGCACCAACGACTGGCATGGTTCCTTGCTGGAGTACTTTCGCAGTGGCAAGATGGGCGCACGCAATTACTTCAATCTTGCTCCCAATCCGAAGAGCCCGTTCAACAACAATCAATTCGGTGGCGCTCTGGGCGGCGCTCTTATCAGGGATAAGACCTTCTTTTATGCAGACTACGAAGGCCAGCGCGAGAACGGTTCGCAAGCGGGAACGACCTGTGTGCCCGACCCGGCGGTTATCGCGGCGACCGAGGCCAGCATCGTCGCTAGCGGCAAAACTGTCAACCCCGTCGCTACCGCGTTGTTGGCCCGCAAGCCATGGCCAACTCCTAATATTTCGGGTGTATCCACAAGCACGACTGGTTGCAGCGCGAGTAATCTCTCGACTTCAACCGCGTTCTTTAATCGGGTGGACAGCTTCATCGGAAAAATCGACGAGAACTTCAACCCCAACAACATGCTGACCGGCCGCTATTATCTCGGCGATAGCAGCCAGAGTTTTCCCTTCGCGCAGTTAGCCGGAGGGTTGCTGCCCGGGTTTAATACAACTACGCCGACGCGCGTGCAACTGATTGCCCTCTCGTATGTGAAAGTGATCAACGCCAACCAGGTGAACGAAGCCCGTTTGGGATGGAATCGGTTCGCCGAAGGATTTTTCCCGCAAGACAAAAGTTTCAATCCCAATTCCATTGGACTGGATACCGGCGTCGGCGCCTATGACGGCGGTCTTCCCGCCATCAGCTTCGATGGCGCTCAATCCAGCGAATCCAGCTTTTCTCAAGTCGGCGCGACGACCTCCATCCCTCGCAATCGAGTGGATTCGAACTGGCACTTCGTCGACAACTACTCCTGGAAGTCGGGAAAGCACGATGTGAAATTCGGCTATGAGTTCCGGCGCACCACCATCATGCAGGTGATCGATCACAATTTCCGGGGCACGTTGAGCTTCTCGGACTTGTCCAGCTTTCTGCAAGGTTTCCCCGACGGCGGTAAGCAGGTGCAGGGCAATTCCAAGAGACACACATTTCAGAACAGCCACGGCCTCTTTATCCAGGATAGCTATCGCGCCACTTCTCGCCTGACTTTTAATTATGGATTGCGTTGGGATTATTTCGGCGTCACCGGCGAAAAATCTGGAATGTTCTACACCTTTGATCCCGTCAGCGACAACAATGTTCCCACCAGCCAGCTCTACGGCAAGGACCTGAATAACTTTGCCCCCCGCGCCGCGTTTGCCTATGACCTAACCGGTAAGGGAGCGACCGTCATCCGCGGCGGATGGGGACTGTTCTATGACGCATTCTCTCAGGATATGTTCCTGGGCCACTTGCCGTGGAACTGCGTCTTTTGTCCGGGCCCGGCGTACCCCGGGTTGGGCCCGCAAGCCCTTGCCACCGGCAGCGTCGCGGCAGGGACGGCTCTGGCGGCGGGAACCCCGGTTTACTCCGGATACGGCCCCGAAGGAGATTTCTTCGCTGTCGATCCCAAGATGCGAACCCCATACATCCAGAATTTCAATCTGAACTTGCAACAGCAACTAGGCACCAAGACTGTGCTTCAGGTCGGCTACGTGGGTTCGAAGGGGACAAAGCTGTTCCAGTTCAGGGACATCAATCAGCCAAGCCAGGCGCAAATCACCGCTGCCGATCTGGGATGCAATTGCATTAACAGCTACGGCGTTCCGCGCACCTTCGCCCCCAACTTTTTCTACCTCAACCAGGAACAGTCTTCCGCCAACTCCATCTATCATGCCTTGCAGGTCAGCCTGCGTACCAGCGGATGGCACGGGTTGACCTCGCAAGCAAATTTTGTGTGGTCCCACTCCATCGACACTGCCAGCGATCTCGAAGACTTCGAGCCCAACCAGGCGCAGCCTCAGAATAGCCTGAATCCATCGGGTGACCGCGGAAACTCCAGCTTCGACATCCGCCGTCGTTTCACCTGGAACTTCACTTACCAGTTCCCCAAGATGGCCGGAGCTTTGTCGAAGCTGAAGAACGGATGGGGCTTCGATGGAGTGGTCAATTTGCAGGACGGACAACCCTGGCATTTGAACTATGAGTTTCAGGGAGATTATTCCGGTGCGGGCGAGGGCTTCGATCGCCCCGACGTGATTGGTCCCATGGTGTATTCCCACAATCCCGCTCAGTATCTCGATCTCTCGTCCTTTGCGGCTCCCTGTACTTGGGGCAATCCACTCAACGACGGAACTGCAGCCGCTCCGTCGTCTGACGAAACCAACTGCATCCCTGGGACGCGGCACTTTGGAAGCTTGGGACGCAACTCTTTGAAGGGCCCCAGCTTTAAGGAGTTCAACTTCTCCATCTTCAAAGACACGAAGCTGGCGGAACGCGTAACCATGCAACTCCGCGCCGAGTTCTTTAACTTGTTCAATCACCCTAACTTCTCGAATCCGCTCTTGCCGAATTTCATCGGCAACATCGGTGCGCCCGATGCAGCCACTGGCCTGCACAGCGGCTTCTATTCCCTGACGGCGACCGGCGACGTAGGCATTGGCAACCCATTCCTCGGCGGAGGAGGTCCGCGAGGAGTGCAATTCGCCGCCAAGATCACCTTCTAACCGAGGTCGGTTACTCTTTCCGCCGCCTGTTCGGTGATGCCGTCAGGGCCGTGGGGGCGGAACCGGCTTCAGCCGCTGGGATGCCCCGCATAGCCGCAGGGGCATTGAGAGAGTGCGTGAGAACTGGATTTCGGACGACGCGGTGGAACCACAACGCTGAGATTTGCGCCCCGGAGGGGCGTCTGATAGTAGCCCGGCGCGTTCAGCGCCGGGAAAAGTGGGGGGACCGTCTCGCGCCCCGTAGGGACGCTTGAAGTTCTCACGCACACTCATTGAGCCCGGAGTATCCACAGCCCCCGTTGACATTCAACCTTACCTTCAACACACCAACTGGCCAGCCATGGCCACGCCCAAGCAGCCAACGGAGCCTGGAGCCAGCCAGCTAGTTAGACCCTTGCGAGGCTGTACGAAACGCAGGGTCGCAAACGTGCGGTGAAACGAACCAGGTCCGCGTGGCCTTGTACAGTGCCGAAATCCGCTTTATCGCAGCAGTTCGCATCTGTCGCTGAATTCCAGCCGCGTAGCGGAGGGATGTGAAAGCCCGGCACGGAAGTGCCGGGAAGAAGCTGAGTCCGCTTTAGCGGACGGCACGAGTTTCGTTCGACCTCCTTCCCGTCGGCGGTCATTTCGGAAGATACAGTTTCCCACAGCCCGATGTGACATCCAACCTTGCCTTCAACTCCGCAAATGGCGCATCATCCCACGTGCGAGCGGAAAACCAAGCACCTGGCTCGCAGCTAGCTCGTTTGTTTTCAAGATTTTGGCTCTAAATCGCTGAAGCCCAAGATCTTACGGACGATTTCCCCTTAAACTGATGATTCCAATAGACGAGGGGGGAGGGGGTAGGGGTTACCAATCAGTAATAACCAGCCCAAAAGAGGAAATGCGCCAGAGAACTTACTCATCCCCGTCAAATTTTCTTTCCGCCGTAAGCCCACCCGCCACCAAAACGGCAAGGCCTCAACTCAAGCAATATTCGCACCGGTCCTAAGTCTTCCGTCACCTCGTCCCCCCATTACGCCGATGTTACCTTCTTAACGTAGTCCCTCCCCACAAAGCTCTTTTTCCGGAGACTTTTTCAATGCCTCGTTGCACGTTGATGACGAAGAACCTCGCCGCCGTAACTCTCGGTCTGTTTCTCGCAGCGCCGCTTTATGCGCACCACGGCAAGAAGGGCGAGTCAGGCACGCTGCCGGTAACGACTTCGTCTGCCAAGGCTCGCGAGTTGTACGAAAAGGGAATGGCTGACTACGAGAATCTTTATCTGGAGCGCTGCAACGAGGACTGGCGCGCCGCCGTCAAAGAAGATCCCAACCTGGCAGTCGCGTGGGCCTGGATCGCTTTCAATAGCGGGAATCCGGAGGAAGTCAGCGCGGCTCGCGCCAAGGCCAAGGAACTCGCGCCAAAACTCACTCCCGGCGAACAGCTCATGATCGCCTGGATCGTCAAGGTGCAGGAGGGCGATTTCCTCGGCGGCATCACGGCCATGAATGACATGCTCGAGTTCTATCCCAAGGATAAGCATCTGCTTTATCTCGCCGCCAACTGGCTCATGGGAGAAAACGGCAGCGACCAGGCACAGCACTTCCTGCAAAAGGCGCTCGCCATCGACAAGAACTTTCCCGCCGCGCTCAACGATCTGGCCTACGTGGAAGCCCGTAACCGCCAGTTCGATAAGGCATTCACAGCCATGGACCGCTACGTGGCGCTGCTGCCCAAACAACCCAACCCGCAGGATTCCTACGGAGAACTACTCCGCATGGCGGGCGACTTCGAAGGCTCGCTCAAACACTATCGCGCCGCGCTCAAGCTTGATCCCGACTTCGTGACTTCGCAACTTGGCCTTGGCGACACTTACGCTCTCATGGGCAATCAGGAGCAAGCGCGCATCGAATACGACAAGGCCATCCGCTTCGCCCCCAACGAGGCCGACCGCCTCACCTACAGCATGCAGAAGGCGATGACTCTCGTCCGCGACGGCAACTACGCCGAGGCCGACAAGCAATACCTGGAAATCGCCGAGACCGCGCACGCCAAGGATCACGACTTGCAGGAGGCGCAGGCGCTGCGCCACATGGCCGAGTATCAGACTGACGACAATGTTGCCTTGAAGCATCTTAGGCTCGCCGAGGAATCTCTCGGCCATCGCGCGACGATTTCACCCTCCGACCGGGATGAAGAGCTTTCGCGCATCCTCCGCAACCGTGTCCTGCGGGCTGCCCGCTCCGGCAATCAGCCGCTCGCGGATCAAGCCCTGCATCGGCTTGAGGCCCTGGCCAACGGCAGTCGCAATCGCGTGATCCAAAGTTCATATCACGGTGCGGCCGGCGCGCTGTTGATGGATCAGAAAAAGTACGAGGACGCCATCGCGCAGCTCGAGGAGGATCAGGACAATCCATTCACGATGGAACTCCTGGTGCAGGCCTACTACCAGACGATGCGGACTGACAAGCTGCACGAAGTAGAGGCCAGGCTGCGCGGCACCAACGTGCCCACGATGGAGCAAGCTCTGGTAGTTCCCGGAATTCGCGCCAAACGGCCCAACATCTAGAAGAATCGGCGACCCGTCCTGCGAAATCTCGCGCACACCCTGCGCCTCTTGACGCCTGGTGTACATTAGGTGGACGCCTCAGAGCCGATGGACGCCGACACCGAGCGCCGCGCTGGATCAAGAATCGCGACCCGCGTTCCTACCCGCGTGCGAACGTCCGAGGGGACCGACCACACCGGCCAGACCCGCGATGTGAGTGCCAACGGCGTCTTTCTTTACACCAAGACTCGCATGGAGAAGGGCACCGACGTCGAGCTGGTGCTGATCCTTCCCCCCGAACTCACCTCCGGCGAAAAGTGCTGGGTGTGCTGCCAGGCGACCATCGTCCGGGTCGAAGAAGAGGGCCCCGAGTTCGGGGTGGCGGCGCAGATCCGCCGAATGGACATCCTCCCCGAAATCACGATCTAAGCCCGCCCGGTTGCATCCGGAGAGGGGCATCGGATCAGAACCAATTCAGGAATCGTTCCCGGCTCGGTTGTCCCAAAAGTTCACTCTTGGGAGGCGACAAGTCAGGATCCGGGTCCTTCTGAGTGGGAATTTGTGAAAAAAAGCTTCCCATTGCATCGTTCGTCAATGCAATAATGGCGGCCCTAGAATTGCAATCATACATTTCAGGTTCCGGGTGGGCCATTATATGCTGATCGAGAAACTCGCGGGCGGCGTGGTGCAAGTGCAGACGCCGATTGGACCGCGATGCGTAATGCCTTCTTTCCTGCAGCGTGTCTATCTGCTCTGGATGTTCCGCAACTTTCCTATTCTTCCGCACGCCGTGCTCTCGCGCCGCCAGCAACGCCTGATCGACCGATTGTGCAGCGAGCAGAAGTTCGCATCCACCGCTTACTTCGTCGGCGTGAATGAAGCACCGGTGATCGGTACGATTGAGCACCGTCCTCCGATCGTTGCCGGCCCCACGCCTGGCCGCCGGACTGCCGTGAGTGAAGATTCGCGGGTGCTGCCTGCAGAGGTACGGCAGCGTCTGTGAGTCCTCTTGATTTCGGTGACCGTACAGGATCGGCGAGACGGTGCTAACCTCTGACGCGCGTCGAGAGAATGGCCCGCCAATGCAGATCCGGTTGACCTCAACCGCGGGGGGCGCCGTAGCTGCGATGAACGTTCAACCTCGCTAGCGCCCCGATTCCAACTGCAAACGCACGAGCGGATGCTATAATTTTGGATTGTCCCTCCAGCTGAATCCCCACCGTGGGCGCGTAGCTCAATTGGCAGAGCAACTGACTCTTAATTCCCGCATAAACGCGCGGCAATTTAGCTGTTAGTTGTTACAAACAAACGACTTATCAACCATCGTCCCGCACAGAGATCGTCAAAGTCGCCGTTCAAAACGCTCAATGCGTTCAATGATTTACGAACGTGCTCTTTTTCGTGCGACACAAAAGTCCCCACATTCCGTTTCTCGTCATGCATGCGTCCCCGTTCATTTCACGAGTTCCCTATTTCCATTTCACCGTGGAGTCATATCCTCTACAGTGGCATGCTTCCAGGCTATGCGGACCAGGTCGCAGGACAGGTAAAACCCGCACCGTGAGTCTCAGAGGTTGCCCTTCTGTTATCATCCGAAACCAAAGGAACGGTTCGTTGTATGGCGTTTTGGAAAAAGTTTTTTGGTTCTTCGGAGCCGACGACTCAGCCTGAACCGATGTCTCAGACGAATGCGCCCACTGTCCCCAGTAGAACGGCCCAAAGCACGCTCAAGGCTGACAGGCTGACATACGAGATGGCCGATGACTTCTCGGCCATCCTCCAATATTGCTCGGCAAAAAAAGAACAAGGGAAAGAGTGGCCCAATCCCACGCTCCTCCGCCAACTCAGAGAGCTGCTGCGCGAGGCCCCGGTTCGAAATGCGCCACCGTCGCCGTTGAAAATCACCAGACAACTCCCAGCACTTTGGAAGAACCGCGAGGATCTCATTGTGACCGAGAATCTCAAGTTCGAGAGTTCAGTCACGGGTGATTTTCAAACCGTCGTTGATGAAATCATGGACCAGGTCGGACGCGCTGAAAAGAGTCGCGTGTTCGTTTCGCTACATCACGAGGCGGATCTTGGCGTGACGGTGAACTGCCATGTACTCGATGGCGTATTCAGTTTGTTGGTGGTAAAGCTACCATCGAGCCGTTTCGCTTTGTACTCGTGCATGCAACAGACTGGTGATGACGCCACTCAAAGCAAGACGGCGGCCGCAGGTAGCGCGGCAGCCAGTGCGGCCCACAACCGAAGCCCACTTGCCCGCTTAGATCCTTCTGTTCATCACGCACAGCAGGAAGCGAACGGGCGTGCCTGCATGCAAGTGGAGAACTACCGTGATTTTCTCACCGCGTTGAAAAGCGTCCCCGCCTTGGACCTAACCGATCCGCGGCTCCCTTCCACCGTCGATAAGACCCTACAATCGTTTTCGAAAATGCTCGGCAGCGTTGAGTTCTACCTAGGGCAGAGCTTGATGAACGATCAACGTATAACGATAAAGGTTCGCCATGATCTTTTTGTATATGCAACCAACGGCGATGCTGGCTGGCCACACGAATGGGAAATCGCCAAAATCAACGACGACGGATATCTAGTTTGGAATTTTGCGCATGACCCGACTGCAAAAGTCGGACCGTTGTTTTCGGACCAGTTGTGCGCATTCCGTATCGGAAGTGACGGCACCTATTCTTGCAGTGAGAAGGCGGTGACGGTGTGTCCTGATGGGTTGTGTCTGTTCCATATGAAGAAGGGCGACGTGAGGGTTCTCTCTCAAAGAATCGGCGGTGTTCTTTGGGACACCTTCCAAGCAGAATATAAGTCTCGCCTCAAGGAACGCGTCGAGAGTGGGATCTACGATTTTCGGGGGTTCGAAATACTTCCGACCCAGGGCTTGGCAGGGCAGAACTTTCCGACTACTGCGGACTTCAGAGACGCGACCTTCCGCAGCGTGCGATTAGACAAGAGCGTCTTCGAGTCCGTGGCACGTTTTGACCGTGCCATCTTTGATTGGACTGTTTCCTTCGATCAGACCGTTTTCAAAGCAGAGGTGAGTTTTTCGGGTGCGAAGTTCCAGCACCATGGCGGCACGCATCCCGTATCGTTCAAAAACACTGTATTTGAAGGACCTGTTGACTTTTCCGGCACGGACTTTACCCCAGAAGAAACTGGTACACACGATAAGCCATTTCAATCGGTTCAAATGGAGACTGCCATATTCAAGGCTGGCTTAAAATTCGACGGAGCAACTGGGGTTGGCTATGTCAAGGCGCCAGAAGGCGAACCGAGCAAGCTTCTCCAAACGCAAGGTATGGCGCTGCCGCCCATGCCAAGCCCCGAGAAAGTCGCGGGTTGGCGGAAGGAGCTGGCCAGCGTCAGGGAACAGCTGTTCAAAGACCCGGCTGTCAGGGCCTCGTGGTGGAAGCAAAAGGCGGACCTCGAAACCGCTATTTTCGAGGACCAGGTTCGACGGGGAGAGGACGCCGGAGTCGGACATCTCCACTTGGGATACGCCTGCTTCTACTCCGGGAACCTCGACGCCGCGAAGCAGCATTTCCAGAAGTGTCTCGAACTTCAAAAGGATAGCGCCGAGGCGATGCTCGGCCTTGCGCGCTGCGAACTCTGGTGGGCGCGCACAAACCCGGAAACGGAGCAGCTCCTTTTGGAGGCGGTGAAGAAGAGTCCGAAACTGATCAACGTCTGCGACTGGCCCGGAAACGATTTGAATTTATGGGTAGGCGCCCACTATATGAGAGCGGGCGATCCGGGTCGCGCCGTCGCCTATCTCCGGCGTGCTGTTGAGCTGAACCCGAAAGGAAGCATGGTCAATGAGTATCTCGGGCGGGCCTACCTTGAGGCGGGGTACCCCGAGGATGCAATTACCGCCCTGGAACGGGAGGTCGCCGTGGCTCCCTCGCGCTACGATCCTCACATTTACCTTGATCCCATTTATGCAGCACGTGGCAACGGGCAGAAATCCGTCTACCACCGCGATCAGGCGAACTATAACAATCCTGGTCGTCTGATCCTCGGACCGGCAGCAGTTCAGGAGATTCAACGCCTGGTGAAAACGCCGAAAACGGTGCCAATCCCTGCGCTCTTCGAGCCCCCCGCGGCATAAAGGGAATTTAACCATAGCAGGAGACCTAATCAATGACGCTCGAATGCATCAATCCCGAGGATCTGCCTACTCCGCAAACGTACACCCAGGTCGTCGTTGCGACGGGAAGCAAGATGGTATTCGTCTCGGGCCAGGAGCCCGAAGACATACATGGCAAGCTTGTTGGCCCTGGTGATCTTGCTACTCAGGCGCGCCAGGTGTTTGGCAATCTGGGCCGAGCACTTGCTGCTGCCGGTGCGCGGCCTGCGCAGGTCACCAGGATCACAATCTACGTCGTCAACTACAAACGCGACGAATGCTTGCCGATTATTGAAAAAGCCCGGATAGCGCTGTTCGGAGATCACAAGCCAGCGGACGTGGTGCTCGGCGTAGCGACGCTGTCCCCCGACTACCTGATCGAAGTTGACGCGATCGCGATCATTGATTGACCATACCACCGAGAGCTACACAAGGACGCGGTAGAGCATCTGTCGTTGCAATCGGTCGATAAGGCTTAACTTAACCAGGACGCGGTTCAGGCCCGTGGGGATCTGATGCCAGACTCCCTCAGCAGGTCAAATTCCTGTGGGACTTTACGTACCTTTGTTGGAATTTAACCTACAAACAACTTTATCAACCAGCGTCCCGCACAGAGACTGTCAAATTTCGCATAGTGTGGCTATTCCTCGTCGCTCGGTTTCGTGAAACGCCACGCAAGGTGATCGCATAGTCCATCAAGGTCGGGGAACAATGTGAACCTATTCACTCCACAGCCGTCCAGATGTTGCAGAATATGCGAAAAGTTGGAGGCTGGAATCGCGAATTTAACGAGCCGCGACTTAAAGTGTTTATTGTTGTCAACAGGAACAAAGGTGTCGTCGTCTGAGAGTCGATGTACCGTAAACACACCGCCCTGCACGGCTATTCTACGAGTGATGAGTTTAGGACGAAAAATCTTTGTGCTGCCTTTGTCAAAAGGTTTCTCGCGAGTGGTTTCGTCGATGAAGTCTTCCTTGTTCGTCTTTAGGAGCCACACGACTGCATCATCGGGTTCCACTTCTTCTGTCGGGTTCGCCACTGCGAAAAACAATGCGGCTAAGGCACTGTACGTCCAATCCAGCAATCGGGTCGGCAAACCGTGGTGTTGAGCGAGAGATAGGAAATCCCATTCTGATTGGGGTCTAAGGTCGCTGAGTGCAATGCTGGTTCGTTGAAACTCCTTGAACATCAACTGTTCGATATTCGCCCGGTTCCCCTTAGGTACAACCCGTCCGAGCTTCGGCAAGAGGGCCCTGTCTACGCTCTGACCGCGAAAGATGAAGTCAGCACTGTTACCTTTCTTCTTCTCAGCTTCCTTTATCTCTTCGATCTCGCTGAGGAAATCGGAAACTCTATAGACGTTTATAGATTTGGGCTGTGCGGCTTTGCCTTTCGAGAGCGGTGTGTCGGACATGATTTTGGCCAATGAACAGCGATTCGCCGTGATTTGCTAGCGGTTTTTGTCTTTGATGAAAGCGTCCTTGATTCTTTCGATGACGTAGGGATCGGTCATCTCTCGTTTCAGATCGGGAGTCTGGTTAAGGGAAAACTGATTCAGGATGCCAGTAGGTGCGAACGCAGACGTTGACTCGTGGTATTTTCCGTTGACAAACCAATACTGCCTTGGGATTGCCTTTTTGTCAGCGGGGATCACGCCGTCTGATCCCAACAGTGTGAAATGCTGGATGAACCATGCGTACTCCTGCTCGTCTGGCTCATGTTTGTAAACCTTCGTGAAATTGAAAGTCTCTTCTTTGCGGTAGTCGTCAGGCTTCAAATTCGCACAATACTGGTCAATGAATTGGTAGTTCTGTTTCAGCCAAGCCACGAAATCCTTGAGTTGGACCCCCACGAACTCACGCATCTTTTTCCATTCATCGGATAGAAAACCTGTACCTTGATTGGGCTCCCACGTGCCGTCATCGTACACGATGACATCTACTGAAGTGCCCATATAGTTGTAGTACGGAGCGCCAGAAGCCTTTACGAATCCAGCTTCCGACAGCATCTTCTCGGTCTCGGGATCGGCGTACACGACCTGAGCATTGGGCTTTGCGTTGGATTTGTCACGTCGGATGTAAGGCATCGTCAGTCCTTTCAGACTGATCCTACCATTCGCGTCACGCAGCCCCTCATCGGCGTTCAACTCTTACCTGACGAATAACGGCGGGACTCGCTGCTACTCCTTTACCGCCTTGATCGGCCCTCGAATGATCTTCGTCGCCACTGTACGTTTTGAGAACGAATGATGAATCGCACAGTGAAGCCTGTCCGTGTTCAGCCAATCCTCGAAACCCCCGTCCTGCTCCATCAGTGCAACCCATTCGCTTCCTACCTCTAGCTTGTGAGGAATTTGCCCTCCCCGGTAGTCGTTCATTATCGCGTGGATTTCTTCGCCCCGCTTCTTAAGATGGAGTCTGTAGAGAAGTCGCTTCCACCGGGGAATGATCTTGTAAAAGTCCACGTTGGTAATGGTGGTAGGTGCCGTGCCGATGTTCTGCACAGTGATTCTGAGAAACCTTGGATTCTTCGGTGGGGGCGGCATCTGCACCATGTTGGCGTAAGCCTTCACCACCAACTTCGGACGATTCGCTGTGATCTTGGTGTAGATGTTCCAGCCGAGACTGGCTATGCCCGTCGTTGCGCCTACCCAAGCAACAAGCTCGGTCGTCTTCATGTCACGGAAAGTCTATGCCCCGGCTAAGTTTTCAAGCAACTTCGTGAATTCGTTGCGGAACACCGATAAATAGCGGGTTTCACGGAATACGGAACGAAGCAATTGATCCCTCAAGCCCTTAAGCCCCACACCTGCTACTTCTTGAACTTCAACGAATGAAGCCGGAGGGCTCTCTGCAAGTCTGGATCGTCAAGTCGGATGGGCTCAGGATCCTGCGCATTGATTTGAAAGGGCTCGAATAGGGCCCAGTTTTCAACGTCGTGTCCATACTTCGAGCGGTAGTAGATTCCCGCGAAGCCGTCGCTGAAGACGATGCGTGATGCTAACTGCGTCACGTTTCGCGGAGCCGTCTGCTGCAACACGGATGCGTCCAAATCATCGAAGCCAAATTTCACCAGATGAGCTGCCAGCAAGTTCCGCAGTCGCCCGATCCACTCGCTGCTGCAAATGTCGGCATACTCTCCGCCAGCAGTCGCAACACCCATGACTCGCTTCTCGCCCCACTCCAACGGTACTTCTCCCAGTGGACAGTAGTCATCCTCTCCCTCAATCTCGGCCAATTCAGCCAGGAGTTTGGGATCAACACGGAATCGGCCTAGCGTTTCGAGAAAGCAACCAAGCCTTTGCGAGGATGCATACAGAACACGGTACATCCCTTCGGGATCGTCAAACCGATTGCCAAAGGTTCCGTCCGGTCCCGCCGAGGCCCAGTCGGGGACAGACCAGGGATCAGGCTTCCTCCCCAATCGATAGATCACGCCGGGGACTTTCAAGAATGACTATCCTCCGGCTAGAAATGCGCGCGCCGCCCCAAGAATCTCCGGACCCACGGCCTCTACATTCTCTTCTCGCAAAAGCCGAATCGGCACGCGATCATTCAACTCTGGATTCAGACCCGTAAACCAGGCCTGAACCACGCGTGGCCCTTCGTGATCGCTAATCATCTTCGCCAGCCGATAAGCAAGCCGCAATCGTTCTTCAACTCCCTTGTACGGCTCTGAGCCGGCCATCCAACGCTCTACTGCTCTTGCGTCTTTGACCGAAGCGATGTAGGCCGTCAATTTCTTCCCCAGGATTCCCGTCAGCTCCGTGACGAGTTTGGAAAACTCCAGAGTTGTCGCTTCCCGGTACGCCAACAAATCCGGTCGTGGCGGGGTCAATACTGCCATGTTTTGAGACTCCCTAACCTCAATGTCAGTGTATCACAATGCCGCTTAAATAACAACACAATTACTATTAAATAACAAACAAGTTGGATCGGTCTAAACGAATGAAAACAAATGACCTGAACAGGAGAACCCTTGAGACAGTCTCTTTTGCAGGCGTTTTAGGGCTTACGAATCGTCCAAAAAATCCTCACGACGGCTCAGCCGTCCGCGTCTCAAAGCCTACGCAAGATCTTCTCAACTAAAGCCTTTGCTATCGCCTGATTGTCAGTTGCGTCGTAGACGATGTCAACGAGCTTTTGAAGAAGGCGCCGGCGCGCGCCCCGAAATCGTTTCAGGTCTTGGTGCTTGGTTTTCGAATAAAACAATTGCGGTAGACTGGCACTGAAACGCAGCAGACGTTTATGGCATGCGCTTCTCGTTTTTGCGTCTAAGGCGGGCAGTGCCGCAATCTTCTCCAGCTGAGTGACGCGATCCAGGATTTCATCCCTTAGCCGCGTCCGCCGACCCGCAGTGACAGCACCTTGACGGAGGATTGCTTGCCGATCTTTTATGAAGGCGACGCCCTGTTCAAATTGGCGAGTCCAGTTTCTTCTTATCGAGCTGGCCCTGCAACGACGCCCCACGTATCTGCAGCCCGACATACTGGAAAAAATGCCGCCGTACATTGTCCGGCTAGTACCTCAGATCAATGGGTCATACGAGCACGAGTGGTATGAAGGGGCTGCCATGGTATTACGGCGCCTCATGGAAACTCTGATCATAGAGCTATATTCCCGGCGAGGTTGGAGTCAAGACGTTCAGGACCCCGGTACTAACGAATTTGTGCCGCTCAAAGCACTGATCGGAAAACTTAATGGCGACGCCCGGCTGCATATGCAGAGGAGAACGATCGACGGTTTGAACAGAGTCAAGGAAGTAGGGGACACCGCAGCCCACGATTTCAGGATCAGGATCAGAAAATCAGATCTGGACAAGATTCAATCAGCTGTACGCCTCACTTGCGAGCGACTCATCTTTACAATCGGAGAGTCTGCACCTACGGTGTAACCGACACCGTAGATCGGTTCACCGTGACGACCAACATGATGACGACGATGATCACCACCACCATCGCCATCATCACCACCAGCATGGCGATGAACAGCATTACCATGACGATCACCGCCGCCACCGCCGCCACCGCCACCGCCACCGCCTAAATCAAGGAGGGTCCCGGACCGCTACAAGCACCCAGATGCCGTACGAATACAACTTTATTGTGCTCGACTCCTAACAAAATCTCTCATCCAGCCCAACACTTCATCCGAAATCTAGCCACCTTCCAAACCAACATCAGCGGAAAGCTTCGCGTCTTCCTTCCACTGCGCCCTCTTCCGGGTGGACGCCCACTTGGCCGCGGGCTCGGACGGGCGTTTCGGACTGCGCCGGTTTCGCGCCAAACATAAAGCAAAAGCGTTTGGCACTCGCCGCGCTCTCACTCACTCCCTGCCACCCTCCTTCCGGCTCCGTTTCGTCCCTTCGCCCGTGTCGCCTTGTTTTTCCTCGCTGCCGCTCAAGTGAAAGAAAAAACAAGCCGACACCGGCAGAAGGGAAAAAACAATGAAATTAGAAGAAATCAAGAACAAAACCAACGAGGCAGTCAGCTATCTGGTGGCAGCTTTGGAGTCGGGAGAGAGTGAAGTGTTGACGCAGTATCTCAGCGCAATGGCCCGGTTTCATCACTACAGCTTTGGCAACATCATGCTGATTGCTCGGCAAAAACCACAGGCAACCAACGTCGCAGGCATTCGCACATGGAACTCGCTTGGCCGGTTCGTCAAAAGAGGCGAGAAGGGCATCCTGATTCTTGCCCCGATGGTCGGCTACCGCAGGTCGCGCCAGAACGAAGTCGCGACCGAGATTGACACCGACAATGCAGCGGACGAGCGCAAGCCAGAGCAGCAACTCGTTGGCTTCCGAGCCGTGTACGTGTTCGACGTTACCATCCGCAAGTTCAATGCAAAACACTTTGGGATCGAAGACCTGATCCGCGTTGGCACCATCACCGACGAACTTGCGGCCATCCTGCAAAAGGCTGTCGTAAGCCGTCAAAACATTCTCATCTCAGGAGGAACTGGCACAGGCAAAACGACTCTGCTGACCATACTGGCGCAATTCATTCCTGCAGACCAGCGCATTCTCATCATCGAAGACACGGCAGAAATTCAGATCCTCGCCCCAAACCTTGTCCGTTTCGAAGCGCGGGTCGCGCAGAACGGATTTCCCGCAGTGACCATCCGGGAGCTCCTTAAAGCGAGCCTCCGTCATCGTCCAGATCGAATTCTGCTCGGAGAGATTCGGGAAGCGGAAGCGTTTGACTTGTTACAGCTTCTCAATACTGGGCATTCAGGAACGCTCTCGACAGTTCACGCCAACTCCGCGCTGCAGGCCATCAACCGCTTCACCAGTTGCGTCCTGCAAAGCAATGTCGAACTGCCTTATCGCGCAATCAAAAGCAACATCGCCGACTCCCTCAACCTGCTCGTCCACATCGAACGGCGACCCGGAACGCGGTTCGTCTCGGAGGTTCTGGAGATCGTCGGATACAACTCTGACACCGACCGGTACGAACTCAAGCAACTCTTTGCACGAGGCGAGTGACCATGAAAACTCGAACAACACGCCTTCTCACCCGCTGGGCGCTCATCACGGCGTCAATTGCCGCCCTGCTCTTCCTATCCGCGGGGACAACCCACATCGCCTCTATCCGAAATTATCTTGTCGCGTTCTCACTTCTCTTACTGGCTACGATGCTCGCCGTAGACCCCGGCTTGGCTCAAGAGCGCGCCAAGCCCAAAGATGCAGGCACCGACGAGTCACGACTCGCCACAGGTCTACTCTTCCTGCTCACCTTGGCCGTCGCCGGTTTCTCAGTAGGGCACTGCCACCGAGGCTTTAACGCGCCTCCGCCGATCCGCCACCTCGCCCTTGCCGCATTCCTGTTCAGTGGGGCGTTTCAGACTTGGGCAATGATCGTTAATCCTTTCTTCTCACCCGTTGTGAGGATTCAGACAGAACGAGGTCACCATCTCATTGCTAAAGGCCCTTACCGGCTCATGCGGCATCCCGGCTATTTCGCCATGTGCATTGCCGTTCCAACAACTGCTCTTTCAATAGGCTCGTGGCTCGCCCTGGCACCCGCCGCCGGATTCGTAGCCCTCATCTTTCGTCGTGCCCGAGAGGAAGATGAATTTCTCGTGACCAATCTACATCGCTACAAAAAATACGCTGCGCTCGTGCCAAGCGGACTTCCTTGGACAACCACAACGCGCGCGGAGACGAATTTATGAATTTCCTGACCACGAAGGAAACTGCGAACATGGTGCGTCGCCCCGAAAGCACACTCCGCCGATGGCGATCCTCTGGCAAAGGTCCGCCATGCTACAAGCTGGAAGGGCAGTGGGCCTACGTCGAAGAGGAGGTGATAGAATGGGTTCGCGCTAACCGAATCACTTTCTCTGTGCGGGACGAACACTTTGAAAGAGAGGCGGCGCGTGTCAGTCTATAAAAGAGATGGTTCGCCGTTCTATCACTACGACTTTGAATGGAACGGTACGAGACATAGAGGATCGACCAAGCAGAACACAGAACAGAAGGCAAGACTGTTTGAATCGAAGTTAATGGCCCAACTCAGGGAGGACGGGATTTTGGTTCGCAAATCCCCGACTCTGGAGGCTTTTTCTCCGGCATTTCTGGATTGGGTTAAGAACAGCCAACGAATATCGGAAAGCACCCGGAAGTATTACCGCCAGGGCTGGAATCTTTTGGCTAGCACCAAACTGAAACACATTCGCATGGATCAGATCAGGGACGAGCATGTCGAAGTGACAACGTTTTCCGCTGGTCCGTCCAACGCGAACTGTGCGATCCGAACCTTGCGCAGGATGTTCGGTAAAGCGAAGGATGACGGTTTGGTCGCAAGATTTCCCAAACTCCAACTCCGAAATGAAGCCCAGCGTTTGCTGCTTATGGACGATGCTTCTGAGGCGAAGATTCTTCCATTGCTTTCCGAAAACGCGGCCGATGTGATTGTGATTACGCGAGACAGCGGAATGCGGAACCACAGCGAAGTCTGCCGCATGAGATGGGAATACGTCAATTGGGATTGGTTCTGCTACACCAATCCAAAAGGCAAAACGGAAGCCGCGGAAAGGCCCGGAATTCCTTTGAGTGATCGGGTATTGGAAATCTTGAAACGCAGGCACCTGAAACAAGGGCTGCCCGCGCAAGGATGGGTCTTCCCGACATCCAGATCCAAGACCGGACACTTAACGACGATAAATCAAGTCTTCCGCAACGCACGAAGAAAAGCTGGACTGCCAGAAGCCTTGGTACCTTATTGTGGGCGCCACGACTTTGGCACGACGGCAATGGCCGCCACTGGCGATCCAAAACTCGTGGGCACCCTTATGGGTCACCGCGACACCAAAACCACGATGCGCTACAACCATCCGCCCAAGGAACAGGTCGAGCGTATTCGCGTAGTCCTGAACACCCGCAGGTCTACGACACAATTGCGACACAATGCCACTCTTGACGAAATGGCACTTGCCGTAATTAACTGAAAACACAGGCTTGGG
>CAWFUU010000042.1:0-74914 GCA_963819035.1 uncultured Acidobacteriaceae bacterium
AAGGGGGAATTTGCGGGGATCGAAAGTTTACCAATTTGGTACGCACGAGCAGCAGAAAAACGGCCAATGTGACATCCGTCACCGCATTTCGGAGCCGCCGTTCGAGACGATGGATCGGGCGTTTAAAAGGGCAGTCGCGAAGCGGCGAAAGAATGCAGCCCACGGCGCAAGCCGTGGGTGGGCCGAACGAGAGGAACGCAGCCCCGGAGGGGCGAAAGACAACAGATGTCTCACACATCTGGCAACATCTTGCTCCATTTCATCTTCTCGACGCAGGGTCGACGGCCGCTGATCAAACCGGATTTCCGTGCCGACCTGTTCGCTTATCTCGGAGGCATCATCCGCGAGATGCATGGAACGGCCCTGATCATCAACGGGACCGCCGACCACGTTCACATGCTGTTGCGCGTTCGTCCTGTCCATTCCTCCGCGGAAATCGCGCGCGTGGTGAAGACGAATTCTTCGCGCTGGGTGAAGGAAAAACGGCCCGGATTCGCGTGGCAGGCGGGATACGGGGTGTTCAGTGTGAGCGAATCAAACGTGGGCGCGGTTACGAAATATATCGCCGGACAAGAAGAGCATCATCAGAAGCATTCGTTTCAGGAGGAATTCGTCGCGTTCCTCAAGAAGAACAATGTGGCCTACGACGAGCGATATATCTGGGATTAGTTTCTTTCGCCCCTCCGGGGCTTGTTAGCTCGGTTGTTCCGCTGACCCACGGCTTGCGCCGTGGGCTGCATTCTTTCGCCGCTTCGCGGCTGAAGATTGGATCACGCGCTCGACGTTCCCAACCTGCTACGGCCAGGACGCGCAGTTCGACTTTCAGGTCAACAGGTCCCGTGTGAGCCGGGAGATGCTTTCGAATTTTTCCAGTAAAGATTTGATCTCTTTTTCAGCGAAGATCTGCCAGTCGGTGTAGACCTTGGGCAGGAGCACGGGCAGGGTCTGAGCAAGGGAGGCCTGAACCTCGGCAAAGTCTTGAAATGATTTTCGGAAGGCTCGAAGTCTCGCCAAGTTTTCGGAGAGTCGCGACTTTCGCTCTGCCTCGTCTTGCCAAACCTCCTGCCAATAGCGGCAAGTAAGGCAGGTAGGAGCGCAGCGAGTACCATCGTGGGATAGAAATGATTCCCAGCCGGAAATAGCGAGCGATAGGGTCTGCAAAGAATCATCACGTCGCTTTTCATTGTTGCATCGCCTGCAAGCGACCACCACATTACCTGGCACGTGCAGACCAGCCCGATAGCGGTTCATTCCGTCCAGATGCTCAATTACGCAGATGGTGTCAGCCAAGTCAATGGAACAGTATGGGCATCGATTGTTGAACCGCTCGCGTACGAGCGTTCCGTATTCCTCACTATCGACCCTAAGTCGCCAGTTGTGGCTGATCTTCCGACTCAATTCGTGGAGAAACATACTGATTAGCTTGTTCGCTACATCGGATTTTGCGCGCCGAGTAGCAGCACGGAGTTGAGAGGTAGGATCTCTCACCTTTTTTTATTCCCAAGAAGCCAATTGGGGTCTACACCGAGCACGTCGGCCATCCCCTTGAGCTCGTAATCAAGGACGTGACGGAGATTGTTCTCGATCTTGGCGATCGCGGCTCTGTCAAGCTGGATGCCGAGCCGCGCCAATCTTCCCGAAAGGGCATCCTGCGTCAGTGCCGGGCTACACGCCCGGCGTGCTGCAGACACTCGCCTGCCGCTTATGTTCTTTCCCGCAGGCCTCTTATTCACACCGAACAGGGTAGCTTTTGCAGCGACCTAAAATGTTCTAAACTAGAACATCGGGATGGGAGGCAATCGTGAGGAGAGGTGTCGATCTTGCTTGGCGTGGAGAGAGAAATCGGCAACTGAACGTCTATCGACCGTGCTCGTGTCCAGTCTGCAGAAAGAGCCACGAGGGCGTGGGGTATCTATCCTCGTCAAACGCAAACGGGCGAGGGTTCACCATCTGGATCGATAACGAGAGCGTTTTTCGGAGACTCAAGGTCGCTCTTCGCCGTCGCAGCATTCGTGTGTCAGCGAAAGGTATTACATGCCGGGATCAAGCCCTTCAGAACACCGCACCGCCTAAACCGGACAGGCTCGAGCTTATGAAGCAGGTTCGGCGAGCAACAGTCGACGACCAGCTTTACCTGTTGCAATGGCTCGAGGGTAAGTACTCGAATATCAGACCCAAGACCAACTAAGAGCCGCCGATGACCGACTGGTTGAAGCCCGAGCAGCGTTCCAACAACATGGCGAGCATTCGGTCGACTCGCAACCGAAGCACCGAAGAACTGTTCGCCAAGCTACTTCGGCGGGCGCACGTTTCGGGGTGGCGAAGGCACGCGGACCTGCCAGGCAAGCCGGACTTCTCGTTTGTCTCGTTCAAAATCGCCGTGTTCATCGACGGTTGCTTTTGGCACGCATGCCCGAGGTGCTTTCGGCTTCCAGGGGACAATCGCCCCTACTGGACTGCGAAGGCCGCGGGAAACCGCCGACGTGACCGGCGCGTGAACCGATTATTGCGCGAGCGCGGCTGGAAAGTCATGCGAATCTGGGAGCACGCGCTGAAGAATGAAGGCGGGCGGTCGAAGGCGCTGCGCCGACTAACGGACGTCCTCAGGTCCAATCCGAAGGGTATCTAGTGACTCATTTGCACTTCAACAAATGCCAGGCTTCTTTGTATCTGGCGTGTTTGCTGGTTTTGCGGTGGGGGGTTAGGAGGATGTCGGGGTGGCCGGCGGTTACGGCTATGGGGAGGATATACCACACGTCGGCGGGGATTACGTAGGCGGCGATGAAGTCGATCTGGTCGGGGGTGTAGGGGGAGCCGTTCGAGTCGAGGTGGCAGCGGTAGGAGTGCCACCGTTTTTGTTGGGTGCATTTGACCTGGACGCGGAGGAAGTGTCCGCGGGATTCGACGGCGAGGTCGTAGGGGGCATTGTCTCCCCAGGGCTTGGTGACGCGCAGGCCGAGTTCGGCGGCGCGGGTCATGAAACGGAGCTCCGCCCACTCGCCGCGCGCCTTGGCGTGGCGGATGGGACAGCTTGGATTGGGCATGGAATTTGGGCCTGCTTTTAGTGATTTTGGGCAATAAAAACGCGGCCTGGGCGGGCCGCGTGGTTATTTTGCTCTCTATATTCAGTATAGCAATTTGGGTGGGGGGAACCGGACATTTGGCGAGGATTATATTGTCCGTGGATGCAAGGAGATAGGGGTCGAGGGGGTGGTTTTGCCTCTTGACAAGAATTCGGCTCCCAGCGTAAAAAGTCCTTTGCCAAAAGACGACCGCAGGGGCTGAAGCCCGCATTGATTCCACATGCTTTACGCGGCCCCTTCGACAAGCTCAGGGCAGGCTCTGAAAGGGCCGCTCTTCCACGGAAACACCACCGTTCTGAGTTTTTCCGCAGCCTGCCAGGCAGAAGAAGACCGAGATTCCCCCTCGCCTTTGGTCGGGGTCGGAATGACAAACCACGGAAGACTCCAGGAGCAAAGGCAAATCACGCCCAAGTAGCGGACGAAACAAATGGAACAAGCCTTTACACCATCGCACGGCCGAGGCAAACACTCGCTGACGGGGCTGAAGAATGTGATCGATCAGGTGGTTCTCTCTCGCAATATGAACGGGAATGTGAGCGGTTTGGATCAGACAGTCCTACTTCTTACCCGATAAGGTTGAGTTGTTGTTTCACTTGGATGTTCCAAATTCTCCAGCCAGAACTCTGAACGCGCAAGAATTCGACAGAGAAATCGGAAGCACAATCAAACCCAAGCGGAATTCAGACCGCCGCAAGGCGAGACTTCTCGGAGGATTCCATGAAGAGAGTATTCCTGCTGATGGTTGTACCGGCCCTGCTGGTCGCGCTGGGGTTTGCACAGACTCCCGCAGCGAGCGGCAATACAGATCAGGTCAACATTAAAGGTTGCCTGGGTGGCTCTGAAGGTAGCTACACCGTTGCGGAAGACAGCACGGGCAAGATTTTCAAGATCACTACCAGCAGCGCTGATCTCAAGGCGTATTCGGGCCAGGAGGTAAACCTCGTCGCTCACAAAGCAGGTACTGCTGAGAACAGCGTTACCATCACGGGAGTGAACATGATCTCCGAACACTGCAACGCGGCTGCGGCTGCGCCGGCTGCGAGTGTCAGTGCACCCACGGAGACGATCAGTACACCTGGCGCGGCTGCCGCTGCACCTGCCGCGGCTGCACGCGGCTGCGACTGTCAGTACGCCGCCCGAGACTGTCAGCACACCTCCTGCGCCTGCCGCCGCACCTGCCGCAACTGCACCCGATGCGACTGTCAGTACGCCGCCCGAGACTGTCAGCACACCTCCTGCGGCGGCTGCCGCACCTGCCGCGACTGCGCCGGTTGCGACTGTCATCGTACCTGCGGAACCTGCCAGCGCACCCGTTCACAAAGCGCGACCGTCAGCACGACCTGAGAAACCGGCAGCAACGCCCGCTGCCGCGGCTAAGCCCGCTGAGCCTGTCAGCACACCGGTCGCGGACGCGGCTATACCTACTGCGGCTGTACCTACCGCGTCAGCTGGTCCATCTTCGGAGACTGCCAGTACCCCTGCCGCGCCTGCTGCAGTTCCTAAGGCGCCTACGGGCCGGTCCACATTGATGTTAGGTTCGATTGTCGTGGTGGTGATCCTCATCGGGTTAATGGTCCCTCTGTTCCAACGGTGGAGAAGACGAAAACTGGCGGAGGAGACGAGAGGTCAAAATCTCTCTTTTACGAAGGATGCAAAATCCGACCCGGGCAAGACCGACACGACCGGAGGGCGAAAAGCTGCGTAGTCAGAGCGCGGACTAACGATTCTCAGACTTGATCGCCGTCAGCCAACTGCTGCCGGCGATCTCCTTTTTCTGCTCGATGGGTCGGGGAATCGGGCCGGCATACTTAGAGGTAAAGAGCAAAAGCAAAAACAAGATCAAACCAAGATCAAAGGCAGCGGACAGGAGTGTCCGCTCCACAATTACCTTTCCACTTACCTTTCGACCAACGCCATGGCGTTTACGGGATAACGTGGGCCGGCGGCCGCTTCCAGCGGGAAGACTTCGTTGATTCTTTGCAGGTCTTCCGTGGTCAGTTGCACGTTGCACGCGGCGGCGTTTTCTTCCAGATATTTGCGGCGCTTGGTGCCGGGGATGGGGACGATGTCATCGCCTTGGGCCAAGACCCAGGCCAAGGCAAGTTGCGAGGGCTTGCAGGCTTTCTCGCGGGCGATTTCTTCGATGCGGCGCACCAGGTCCAGATTCTTCTGGAAGTTTTCGCCCTGGAAGCGCGGGGTTTGGCGGCGGTAGTCGTCGGCGGGAAGGTCTTCGAAGCGGCGGAACTGGCCGGTTAGGAATCCGCGGCCGAGGGGGCTGTAGGCGACGAATCCGATGCCGAGCTCGCGGCAGGTGGGCAGGATCGCGGGTTCGGGATCGCGGGACCAGAGGGAATACTCGGTTTGCAGAGCCGTGATGGGGTGAACTTTTGCGGCGCGGCGCAGGGTTTCGGGGCCGGCCTCGGAGAGTCCGAGATAGCGGACCTTGCCTTCTTTGACCAGCGCGGCCATGGCGCCGACGGTTTCTTCGATCGGGGTCGCGGGATCGACGCGGTGCTGGTAGTAGAGATCGATGGTGTCGACGCCGAGGCGGCGCAGGCTGGACTTCGCAGGACCGGCGAACGTAGTCGGGCTTGCCGTTCACGCCGCGGACGCTGGGATTGGCGGGGTCGCGGACGATGCCGAATTTCGTGGCGAGCACGACCTGGTCACGCTTGCCTTTGATGGCGCGGCCTACGAGTTCTTCATTTTTGTGCGGGCCGTAGACATCGGCGGTGTCGAGGAAGTTGATGCCGAGTTCGAGCGCGCGGTGAATCGTGGCGAGGGATTCCTGCTCGTCGAATCCGGTGTAGAACTCGGACATGCCCATGCATCCCAGGCCTTGGGCGGAGACTTTGAGGTTGCTGCGGCCTAGCTGACGCGTTTTCATGGCTGGCTCCTTCAAAATCCCCACCCCTTCGACAAGCTCAGGGCAGCCGGTCGCAAAGAACGCGACAAGGATGGGGCACCCACGGTGGATTATGACCCTGGCGGAACTGCGGTTTTAGATGTTGGGAGGGCGCAGGCGTTGCAGGGATTCGGTGAGTCGAGTGGGGATTTTGGCGCATCTGTGTCTGGCGGGAGTTGGGGAGGGATGAATGAGCCGAGTGCTGCCGTGGTTTGAGCGGAAGTTTGATTTTTCGTTTCCGGCGGAGCTGTATCCGAATGTGGTGGCGCGGTTGCGGGGGACGCCGGCGCGGATGGAGGAAGTTTTGCGAATCTGTCCGGAGCAAATCCGGTACAAGAAAACGGATGGGAAGTGGTCGGCGCAGGAGCATGCTGGACACTTGTTGGATCTGGAACCGCTGTGGATGGCTCGGGTGGAGGATTTCGCTCGGGGTGGCGGTGAGCTGACGGTCGCGGATTTGAGGAATCAGAAGACTTCGGAGGCGAACCACAATGCGCGTCCGCTGGAGGAGATTCTTAGCGAGTTCCGAAGCGGCAGAATGGAGATGGTGAATCGAGTGGAGATGATCGAGCGCAGCGTTGCGGGGCGTACGATGTTGCATCCTCGGCTCAAGCAAACGATGCGACTCGTGGATCACCTTTACTTTGTGGCGGAGCACGATGATCATCATTTGGCGCACATTCTGGAACTGGTGGGGGCGTGAAGTTATTGCGTCATGGGCGGAGTCCCGCAGGGGCTAAAGCCCCAATTCGTTTAGGCTCTGGACGGCGCGGCTGAAAGCCGCGCCCTTTCAAGACACGCGGATTAGGGGCTTGGTGCGCGGCAGCACTTCTCCGATTGCGACGACGGGAACGGCGGCTTCGCTGAGGGCCTGCGTCAGGCGGGCGGAGTCGGGGGCGGCGACGGAGATCAGCAGGCCTCCGGCGGTCTGGGGGTCGAAGAGGAGAGTTCGGACATCGTCGGGGACGGCGGCTTCGTATTCCACATGGCACTCGGCGAAGTCGCGGTTGTTTTTTAGGCCGCCGGGAATGTGGCCGGCGCGGATGCAGTCGAGTGCGCCTTCGAGCAGGGGGACGCGGGCGGCGTGGAGAGTGATCGAGATATCCGACGCCAGCGCTAGTTCACGGGCGTGGCCGATAAGGCCGAACCCGGTGATGTCGGTCATGGCATGGACGGCAAAGCCGCCATTCGTTGCGCGGGCGGCGGCGGCAGCCGAGCTTTGCTCGGCCGGACGGACGAATGCGTCCGTCCCCACATGAGCATCTCCCACACGGCGGCCTGTAATTACTTCGGCGGCGCGCTTGTTTAGGGTGGTCATCGAGTGTACGGCGGCTTCGATCCAGCTTGGCTCGGCTTTTCCCTTCTTGATCGCGGTTGAGATGACACCCGTCCCTAGAGCCTTCGTTAGCAGGAGCGCGTCTCCGGGCTGGGCGCCGGCGTTGGCCAGGACTTTTTTCGGGTGAATGAGGCCCGTGACCGAGTAGCCGAACTTGGTTTCTTCGTCGCGAATGCTGTGGCCGCCGATTACGGTGCATCCGGCTTCGATCATTTTCGAGAGGCCACCGGCCAGGATGCGTTCTAGAATTTCCAGGTCCGCTTTATCGGGGAAGCACACGAGCGCGAGCGAGGTGAGCGGGGTGCCGCCCATGGCGTAGACGTCGCTCAGCGAGTTGGTGGCGGCGATCTGGCCGAAGGTGTAGGGATCGTCGACGATGGGCGTAAAAAAATCGACGGTTTGCACCAGAGCCTGGTCGGGGGCGATTTGATACACGCCGGCGTCGTCGGCGTGATCGAAGCCGACCAGAACATTCGGGTCGTGTTGCCGGGCTAATTTCCCAAGCACCTTGTCCAGCGCCGCCGGACTTAGCTTGGACGCTCAACCTGCGGCTTTTACCGACTCTGTCAGCCGGAACGGCTTTGTCTCTGGCACGAGGTCATTGTAGCGGAGAGCAGGCTGGGGAATGGCCTGCGGGTTTCCACACTTGGCGCGAAAGTTCTTACAAAGGCTTTACATCTTCTTGACTTAGCGGGGCGACCGGAACCTTCAGCAACACGGCCAGCCTGAATACTCCGCGCCAGGGACACGCGTCGGCATTGCTTACTAATGGACAAGTGCTAGCTGCGGGAGGATATGAGAGCCAGCTCGGCAACCACCTGGGCGATCTTGCCAGTGCCGAGCTGTTCCACTGAAGTGCATGCCCTGGTTCGGGGACTGGCTCTTTCGCCGGAGTTGGTCCCCGGAAATCGGGGTCGGATTTCAGCAGCTTTTCTTACGCCCCTTCGGGGCTTGTCATATCCCTTACCCGGGCCCACCCACGGCTTTCGGCGTGGGCTTTATTCTTGCGCCGCTTCGCGGCTGGAAGCGCGGCCCCGGGGGACTGAGGCCTTGGGCTGACGCGCAATAGCCAGCACAAACGGTATTGGCAGGAGTGGAAGTCGTGCCCTTCCCGGACAGGAATAAGGCGCTGTAGCCCGCATGATTCCTGCTTTCGACTCGGTTTAGCGAGCACGGATCCGCTTCCATCCGGCAGGGGGCGGTCCTATTTCACCGTGAGGTCCGTGACCCGTATCTCCGGATACTGACGGTTCCACTGGGCTGAGATCCTGTCGAAGGTCAGGCGGAAGGATTGGGTCTGACCTGGAGGCAGAGGCGAAACGCTGAGGTCCACGGCTTCCGGATAAGGCCCGCTTGTTTTCAGCACACGCAGGGGGACTTCTTCGCGCCCGGCGAGTTGGCCGATTTCATCTTTGAAGACAACTTCTACTATGAGATGCGTCACTGTCTTGTCGCCGGCATTGGTGACGGTGCCATCCATGTAGCTGACGGTCGCGCCAATGAAATTCTCGGCGGCGCTCATCTTGAAGTCAGAGAATTTTAGATTGGCGGCGTAGGGGGAGATTGTCTTGACCGGCTTCGGCGGCTCGCGCAGGAGGAAGGCAATTGCCAGCATGACCGCGATCACTGCCGCCACGGCGATGACGATGATCAGGCGGCTGTTGTCGCGTTCTTCCACGACCGGAGTCTGCTGGCCGAGGCTGCTCATGAGGCGATTGTAGGCTGTTGATTTTGGATTGTCGATTTGGTGGAGGCGAAGTTGACGGCGATGCGGAGTGTCACGGCGCTACGTCGCCCGCCTTCTCTGCGATGGGGCGGGCGTAACGCACCAGGGAGAGGAGGAACTTTCCGGGTTCCTCAGTCATTGGGATGACTCGTGTCAATCGAGACGTTCGAATTTCGTCCATAATTCTCACCACGGGTATCTTTTCGCCCGGCCTGCAACGGCGAGGCGCCGGGTCAACCTTAGATGCCGTCTGGTAGTGAAGGGCTGTGGTTTCACCGGTCTGAACCCCTCACCAAGCACGACATCGGCAAGCCTGATAAAATTAAAAGAAAAGGGGTTACTGATTCATAATGCCAGTTCCTGTTTCACAAATGTGGACGGTCTCGAGTTACGTCCTGCGGCAGAAGCTTGCCGGGCGGAAGCAGTATCCGCTGGTGCTGATGCTCGAGCCTTTATTTCGCTGCAACCTGGCTTGCGCCGGATGCGGCAAGATCCAGTACCCGGCTCACATTCTGAAAAAAGACCTGTCGCCGGAAGAATGTTTCCGTGCGGTCGACGAATGCGGAGCGCCCATGGTGTCGATCCCTGGGGGCGAGCCGCTGATGCACCCGCGGATCGGTGAGATCGTTGAAGGACTGGTCGCGCGCAAGAAATATATCTATCTGTGCACCAACGCGCTTCTGCTGAAGGAGAAGATTGATCTCTTCAAGCCGAGTAAGTATCTGACGTTCAGCGTGCACCTCGACGGGCAGCGCGAGGAACATGACTTGGCGGTGTGCCGCGAAGGCGGATATGACATCGCGGTGGACGCAGTGAAAGAAGCGCTGCGGCGCGGCTTCCGGGTCACCACCAACACGACGCTGTTTGATGGCGCGAATCCGAAATCGGTGCGGGCGTTTTTCGACGAGATGATGGAGTTGGGCGTCGAGGGCATGATGCTCTCGCCCGGGTACTCCTACGATAAGGCGCCGGATCAGAAACACTTTCTGGGACGGGCGCGGACGCGGCGGATGTTCCGAGCGATCTTGTCGAACCGGAAGAGGAACTGGCAGTTCAACTTGTCACCGCTGTTTTTGGAATTTCTGATGGGCAAGCGCACGTATCCCTGCACGCCCTGGGGGATGCCGACCTACAACGTGTTCGGATGGCAGAAGCCCTGCTACCTGCTACAGGACGGATACGCGGAGAGTTTCGCCGAGTTGCTAGCTACGACTGAGTGGCAGAACTACGGGACCGAGTCGGGGAATCCGGCGTGCGCCAATTGCATGGTGCACAGCGGGTATGAGGCCTCGGCGGTAAACGCTACGTTCAGCTCGCTAGAAGGATTTTTGGCGACGGTGAGGGCTACGCTGTTTACGCGGTATCGAGATGAGGAGGCGCTGAGGTTGCTGGAAGAGCCGCAAGCGCCGGTGAACCCGCTGGTGCAGATTGCCCCGCCGAGGGAAACGCTGCAGGAGACGCGGGCTTAGATGTAACACGCGGGTGCAGGGGCTAAAGCCCGGTTCGAAATTCGATTCCGCTTTACGCGGCGCTGAAAGCGCCGCTCTTCCACGGTAGAACCTTACGGATCATGACGGGTAAAGAAGCAGGACACATCGACCACGCCTCTCCGCAGGCCACGCCGCCGCACGCGAACGTGAATCCGGATGCGCTTGAGGTCGCTCCGGGCACCGAGCACGAGCAACTTGAGGGGTGGATCCCTCAACTCGCCAGCGAGGAAGAAATCCGCGGGGCGCTGGAAAAGGCTTTCGACTACCGGGGCGATGTCACCATTACCCGCAAAGACGGATCGAAGATTGAAGGGTATTTGTTCGACCGGCGGACCGCCGCGACGCTGAAAGACTCGGTCGTGCGCCTTTACCCCAAGAACTCCGACGAGAAAGTTGCCATCTCTTACGCGGATATTGCAGCTCTTGCTTTCACCGGACGTGATACCGCTGCGGGCAAGAGCTGGGAAGCTTGGATGAAGAAATACGCCGAGAAGAAGGCGGCGGGGGAGAAGGATCTGAGTCTGCACCCGGAACCTCTGGAGTAAGTGGCTACCACGAAAGTCAACAACCCCACCCTCTCGCAAAGAACGCGAGAAGGGTGGGGCACCCGGCTATTTTCCACCTGTGCTGAAACTCAGGCTCTCTATCAGGTTCTCGACTTCGTCCTCGGTCCCGCCGATCAGGGTGATCGATACCGCGTAGCCGTGCGCCAGGAAGGCCAGGGTCGATTGCCACATGACGCGACTGCCGACGTCCTTGTGAAAGTCGGCCCGCACTAACGCTCTGGTCCCGATGGCAATTTCGTACGGCTTCGCGTCGGCGGTGAAGCCCTGCGCTTTGGCAACCTCGGTGAGCGGGCCGAAATATTGGGCGGCGTCTTTCAGTCCCGGATAGGCTGAGGTGCTCTCGGCCGCGATCAGAATCGACGAATTCACATCTTCGCCCTTGGCTGCGGGAGGCCTGGAAAATGCGGCGAGCAACACACTTGCGCCCGCGCTGGAGGCTGCGTTTCCCGCGGATGAATCTGCGGGCTTGTCCGAATCCGGGGCATTCATTTCTTCGGTTCGCAATACCCAGCCTTCGGGAATCTTGCAGGAGAGGCCCAACGTCTTATTACGATATGTGCCGGCGCTCACCGAGCCGGGATCGAGTTGCGGATTCGGGGCTGGATTCTTCGTGTGTTTTGCGGAAGAGGAGGCCGGGGACGATTGCGAGCAGAGTCGAGCCGATAACGCGAGCGCAGCGATTGTGGTTGCCAGGACGAAAACGAAGGGGGACCGCGCACGACGAAGAGCCATTCCGTCATCTTACCAACCGAGAAGGAAGGTCGGGTGGCACTCGCGGCGGATAAAGCCGTCATGATTCTGCACAAACATACGACGTGGCTTAAAGCCGCGCCCTTTCAACGCTGGAACGAACACAGACTTCAATTTGAGCCAACCAGATTCTTTTCAGCCGCCCACTCGGGTTCCGCTTACGCGGCCTTGCTGACTTGCGGCTGGGTGCAATGGGCGCAGCGGCGTGCATCGATTGGAATCTCGCTCAGGCACTCTGAACACTTCTTCGTCGTGGGATCGGGCAGTTTCTCGCCCCTATGTATGCGCGCAATCAGCGCATTCACGGGCACGACCACGAAAAAATAGACGGCGACCGCAATCAAAAAAAACGATATGCAAGCGTTGATGAAGTCTGCCACCGGAAACTCGGTCCCACGGATGTGAAAGTTGAGGGTTGAATAGTCCTGTTTGCCGGCAACCAGCGCGATCAATGGCGTAAGAAAAGCCTTCGTGAGGCCCCCAACCACGCTTGCAAACGCCGCGCCAATCACCACGCCCACGGCCATGTCTACTACGTTTCCACGAAGGATGAATTTCTTGAATCCGTTTAACATAAAAATCGCCCCCTTCAAAAATGAAGTGCGGCCAATGTAAGGCAGGGACGGCGGAAGGTCAAGCACAACGGCGCTTTTCGGGCTTGGCCGGAAAATAGGGGAACAAGGGGAGGTCAAGCGGAAACCCACTGGACGACCCAAATTTTCCGTATTTAATGATTGCAGACATTTAGAAGCCGATCAGGACCCGAAGATCTCTAATTCAATATGGACGCCGGGACCAACTTGATACAGTGCAGGTATAGGTACTGCCTCTTTATAAGATTTGGCTCGGTCGTCCACAGGGTTGTGTTGTAGAGTAACGAGTCAGCAGATTGGAGTTGGACTTTTTATGGCAAGGCTTGGATATGTGAACTGCCGCGTTTCATTGGGGTTCTTTGAGACGGAATTCTACGTAGTCGTCAACGACTCATCGGCATTTGTTGACCGGAAGAACGTGTTTGTTGACCGCATTCCCTCAAGAAATATTGACGTTGATGGCAAAGTGTTGGCGTACGTCGTTGAGGAGAGGCCTGATAAGGCACTTATAGAAATTCCAGGGCAGGCGGTCGTCGGGGGCTTGCGAACCTGGGTGCCGACAAAAGCTTTCGAACCCGCCCAAGCAACGGCATAGAACCTCAACCGCCCGGCCTTGTCTGATGCTGGAATTCCGTCTTTATTTCACCCGCAGGGTCGCTGTCCAATCTCTCGACAATCAATTGACAAATCCTGGTTGTGCCGGGAACTAAACGTAGATAAAACGGGCCGTGGTTGATGATCTCTAGGGTAATAGGGGCATTAAAGTTTGCGTGGATTGTAGGAGCGGTCAGGTGAACCATCAGGCCCAAGCGCGCCAAAGAACTTCTCCCCTCTACCCTTGCAGCCAGCCGCGAGCCCGGCTTGAGATGCACTCGTTCCCGCGTCATAGCTAGAACGGGTAGTTGGGACTTGGCGTAAGGTGGTAGTAGGAAGCTACCATCTTTTTCCAAAGGAAGGTCCCTGAGAAACCCAGCCGCCGTGGCCTGGAATTTCTGCTCAGCCAGATTGAGTTCGATTTTGGCACCGGGGACTTTAAACGGCGTTTCGTCCCAGCCTTGGAAATAGGGTCCTAAGAACAGATCCACAGCAGAGGTAGTGTATTGGTCTTCTTTTGGAACCGGCGATATCTCAAGTTGGTTGGTCTCGATGGCTTTTTGTATTCCTGCGTCGCTCAATATCATTTACAGCCTACCTCACAGCGCGAGCAAGTGCCCTCAGATCCGCATCGGCATCACGATGTAGCGGTACTTGTAATCGTCGCCTTCGGCGGGGCGCAACTGGCCGGCGGACTGCGAATCCTTTAACTCCAGGCGCACCACGCTCGTGCCGGCGGCCTTGAGGAATTCGACCAGGTAAGCCGCGTTGAAGCCGATGGTCAGCGGCTCGCCCGTGTAGTCGACTTCGAGAGAGTCTTCCGACTCGCCTGCTTCGCTCGAAGACGCGGAGAGCTTGACCTCGCCTTTTTCCAGGCGCAGGCGGACGGCGCGCGATCGCTCGTCGGCAAACTGGGCCACGCGCAGGATCGCCGCGTTTAATTCTTCGGTGTTCAGCGGGACGACCTTGCTGTTGTCTTTGGGGAGCACGGCTTCGAAGTTGGGAAATTGTCCGGTGAGTTGGCGTGAGGTCAGCAGGCGCGAGCCGATGCGGAAGAATAACGTTGAGTCATCTTTCGCAAACTCGACGGTCTCGGCTTCCGTGGAATCGAGCAAGGACTTCAGTTCGTCCATGGCCTTCTTCGGGACCAGGGTTTTCATCTCGCCGGAGACGCCTTCGAATTTCTCACCGGCGCGCTCGCAGTGGGCGAGGCGATGGCCGTCGGTGGCGACCATGGTGATGGACTCGGGCTTAACCAGCATGAGGGCGCCATTGAGCGTGTAGCGCGATTCTTCGCTGGAGATCGCGAAGGAGGTGCGAGCGATGAGGCCGCGTAATACCTGGGCGGGAATCGTGATCACTCCTGCGGTTGGAAATACTGGCAGGCTGGGGAAGTTCGATTTGGCCATCCCCACCATTTTCGTGTTGGAGCGGCCGCAGCGGATGCTTACCCAGTGATTCTCCAGCAATTTGATGGTGATGTCGGCGTCGGGGAGGAGTTTTACGTAGTCATGCAGCTTGCGCGCCGGGATCGTACACGATCCCTCTTTCTTCACCTTTGCATTGCACGACGTACGCAGGCTCAAATCGAGGTCCGTGGCCGTGAGCGACAAACGGTCTCCGGCGGCGTCGAAAAGATAGTTGGACAGGATCGGAATCGTGGTTTTGCGCTCGACTACTCCCTGCGTCGCGGTTAATTCGCGCAGCAACTCGACCTTGCTGACTGTGATCTCCATGGTTCCCGCAGCAACGGCGGCTTCCACCGGCATAAAGTCCGTCTCCCCGAAAGCAGCAACTTCGCCCTTACTATTATTACTACCTTATATCAAATGCAAAACCTATAAAACCAGCAGTAACAGTAGGCAGGTCGCAGAAGTGGAAAACCGGGACAACTCACCTGTTCTCACCGGGTTTCCGGCCGACCCTTGATGTTAGAAATCGGTCCCGAACCTTGCGGAGGCCCTACCATAACTTCGCCACAGTTACGATTTCTTGCTGGCGTTGCACAACTTCCACATCTCATTCACAGCGGTTGCGAAGGAAGACTGGACTGGTGAGTGGAAAACTCAGACAGGCCCGCCATTCATCCGCCTAATTGCTCGGTCAGTTTATTGACCAACCTGTTCAAATCCTTGTCGGTCTTGCGAAGTTCGTCAATCTTCTCGACCGAGTGCAGGACCGTGGTGTGATGCTTACCGCCGAACTGGCGGCCGATTTCAGGCAGCGATGCCTCGGTCAGATGCTTGGCCAGATACATGGCAATCTGGCGCGGGTAGACGATCGCCCGCGAATTATTTTTTGCCTTGATCTCGACCAACCTCAGCCCGAACTGCTCGGCGACCATTTTCTGGATCGACTCGATCGTGACCTTGCGCGCCTGCGAATCGATGAAGTTCTTGAGGACCTGCTGGGCGTAGGGAAGCGTAATCTCGGCGCCAATCAGCGATGAGTGCGCCACGAGGCGGATCAGGGCGCCTTCCAGCTCGCGCACGTTCGACCGGATGTTGGAGGCGACGTACAGGGCTACATCGGTGGGCAGAGTGACTTTCTCCTGCTCGGCCTTCTTTTGAAGAATCGCGACCTTGGTCTCGAGGTCGGGGGGTTGAATGTCGGCAATCAGTCCCCACTCGAAGCGGCTACGCAGGCGGTCCTCGATCTCAGCGAGTTCTTTGGGGGAGCGATCGCTGGCGATCACGATCTGCCTCATCGACTCGTGCAGGGCGTTGAAGGTGTGGAAGAACTCTTCCTGGGTGCGCTCCTTTTGCGCCAGAAACTGGATGTCGTCGATCAGCAGCACGTCGACGCCGCGATACTTGTCGCGAAAGCTGGTCATCTTGTCGTAGCGCAGCGAGTTGATCATGTCGTTGGTGAACTTCTCGCTGGATACGTAGCAGATGGCGGTCTGAGGCGTGCGGCGTTTTATTTCGTGTCCGATGGCTTGCATGAGGTGGGTCTTGCCCATACCCACGGGGCCGTAGAGGAACAGCGGGTTGTAGGCCTTGGAAGGACGCTCGGCGACGGCCTGGCAGGCGGCGTGGGCAAACTGATTTCCGCTGCCGATGACGAACGCGTCGAAGGTATAGCGCGGATTCAGTTGCGCCGCGCCGTCCCAGTCGAAGCGAGCCTGCGATGGCGCAGCGCTCGTCGGAACGGCGGAGAGACCGCCGTCGTGCCGCACGGTGGTGGCAGCGGGATCATCCTCGGGGGTGACAAATTTTACGTCGTTGAAACCGAGGCCCAGATTGTCGATCGCTTCCTGGATCAGGTCGGCGTACTTGTCGCCGGCGTGCCGAAACTCGACGGTGGGGACGCGAACGAACAACACGCCACCGCTGGAGTGGCTATAGCGCGTTGGTTTCAGCCAGGTGTCATAGGAATGGCGGTTAATTTTCTTTTCCAGAGCGTCGAGAATGCGGGCCCACGGATTCGGGGAGAGAGTTGTGCTTGGAACTGACATATATGAAATGTTCACCGCGGCCCTCCGGCGGCTGGTCTGAGGGCGCCTGTTAAAGACTGCTGTTTACGAAGTAGCTGGAACCGTTAATTTTACTGCGGAATGCGCCTGTAAAGCTGTTGCGCTGTTGCCGCAACGCGAACCATTTCAAAAGAAGGATCAGTGCGGCATACTAGCACAAAATTTTTTGTTGTGTGGAAAACTTCGGCTGGAAATTTTGCCGAATCCGTATTCAGACCCCGAAGCGCGCTTGCTGTCAAGTGCCGCGCTGGTTACTGCCGCGCGAATGATGCAATTCGCGTGTGGCGCGAATGATTGAAGATTTACGTTCGTGCGAGCGTGGCCGATCAGATAGTGCGCGTTAGGACTTTTTCTTTCGCCCCGATGGGGCTGAATTATTTCCCACGGTTACCCGGGGCTTGCGGCCCGGGCTTTACTCTTGCGCCGCTTCGCGGCTGCAAACCACGGCCCTTGTTCCACCCGGAGTGGCAAAGCCAGTTTTCGGGCGCCGCCATCTGTCGCGTGAGCCTTTGCCGCGCAGTGCGCGCGTCATTTATACTCATAGTTTGCCTTAAGACCGTTGAACGAATCAGGAGCAGCTACTTTTCATGCCCAAGCGTACATTCCAACCCAACCGGCGCAAGCGATCGAAGAAGCACGGATTTCGCACGCGCATGAAGACCCAGGGCGGCCAGAAGGTTTTGTCACGCCGCCGCGCCAAGGGGCGCAAGCGGGTCTCGGTGAAACCAGGTTTCCGCGAATAGTCCAGTGAGGCGCGGGCGGTCGTTTCGACTTCGCTCAGCGCAGGGTCTGTCCGCGAACCCGCCAGTGGCACCAGCGAGCTGGAAATTAGAGGCACTGTGACCGCCAGTGTGCCCGGAGCATCGAACCAGAGCGGGAAGCCGCGAGCCGCGGGCGCCCGATTTTCTCGTGGCATGCGGCTGTTGCGTCACGCCGATTTCGAGCGTGTGTACAAGATGGGGCGTCGCCACTTTTCTGCGTCGATGACGGTGTTCTACTTGTCGCGGCCGGAAGAGCAGACGCAGGACGCTCGCAGGGTGCGCGCGAGGGCGGCGGCAAAGGGGGGGCTCCGAGTCGGCTTCACCGTCGGGCGCGCTTTGGGAGGCGCGGTCGATCGCAACCGCATGAAGCGCCGGCTGCGCGAGGCGACGCGACTTGCGCCTCCGCCGGTGGAGGTGAGCGCCGATGTGGTCATCAATCCCAAGAAGTCGTTGCTCTCCACTGACTTCGAGGCGGTACTGAACGAAGTCCGGCGTGCTTTCGTAGTTATAGAACAGAAGCTTAAGGGCAAGGCGGCGAAGGAAAAAGCTTGAACCACGAAGGACACGAAGGATCACGAAGGAAATCGGTTGCGCGGTTTTCGTCTCGAGCGCCGAAGTTCGTGAAGGCTGAATTCTGATGCGCCAGTTCGCCAAACTCGTCACGTTGCAGGTGCTGCGAGCTTATAAGTGGGCGATCTCGCCGCTGTTTCCTCCTTCCTGCCGCTATGTTCCAACCTGCTCCGAATACGCGATGGAAGCAGTCGAACGCTACGGGGCGGTGCGGGGAATGCTGATGGCCTCGATCCGACTGTTGCGCTGCCATCCTTTCGCTCGCGGAGGCTACGATCCGGTGGTGAAGCTTTCAAAATCCCAACCCTTCGACAAGCTCAGAGCCTGCCCTGAGCCCGCCGAAGGGGCAAGCTTTCTCGCGCAAAGGACGCGCGAGAAGTGGGGCACCCATGCACCTCTGAGGAAAGTTTAAACTTTGGCCGAATATAAAAATCCTCAACAGGAACCCGGCAGCGAGCGCCGCCTGCTGCTTATTTTCCTGGTAACGTTCGTCGTCATACTCGCCTTCCAGCCGCTATTCAAAAAATACTTTCCGCAGCAAGCCGCGCCGCAACAACAGAGTCAGCCGGCTCCAACGCAGACGGCGGCCAGCGCTGCCACAGCACCGGCCGGACCGGCGGTTGCGGTTCCTGCTGGAGTCACCAAACAGGCGGCGGGCGAAGCCGAAACCGTCATCGAGAACGATCTTTACCGCATTACGTTCACCAACAAGGGCGCGCAGGTTAAGTCGTGGATCCTGAAAAAGTTCGACAACGAAGCGCAGAATGGGCCGCTCGATCTGGTCAACGATAAGGCCTCGGCGATGTATGGCTACCCGCTCTCCCTGTGGACTTACGACGAGGGGCTGCGCGGGCGTCTGAGTTCCGCACTTTACGTGGCGTCGCCCGAAGGCAAGCAAACAGCACCTGCCACAATTACTTTCGAATACGCCGATCAGGATCTCGCTGTACACAAGACTTTCCGCTTCGATCACAGTTATGTCGTGACCGTAGAAACGGCCGTTACGTACAAGGGCAGTACCGTCGCGGCTTTGCCCGCATGGCCGGCCGGATTCGGCGACCAGTCCACCGCCCCGTTCTACGCTGCGAGTTTGATCGACTACCAGTACAACAAAGACATCCAGCGCCTGCCGGTCAAGAAGATCAGCGGTGGGGGGACGGTTCCCGGACCGTTTCACTGGGCCGGGCCGAACGATCAATATTTCGCCGCCATTTTTATCCCGGACGAACCCGCGGCGGCTTCGATGGTCACGCTGCGCAACTCGATGTCGATTCCGCGCGATCCGTCGAAAGCCGACTCCAAGGAAGTCATCCCGGTTGAAGTGCTCGGCACCGCCGTGGGCAACTTGCACGGTCCCACATCAGAGCGCGTCTTCGTTGGTCCCAAGGAGCTTGAGGTCCTGCAGAAGATTCCTGTGCCAGGCGTCTCGGGCGCGGACAACGATCTCAACGGGCTGGTCGATTTCGGCTGGTGGGGCATCATCGCCAAGCCGCTGTTTCTGTGGCTGCGCTGGACGTACCACCACATGGTCCCCAACTGGGGATGGGCCATCATAGTGCAGACCCTGATTATTTCGATCGCGCTGCTGCCGCTACGCATCACGCAGATGAAGTCGATGTTGAAGATGCAGCGTGTGGCGCCGCAGATTAAATCGATCCAGGAGAAGTACAAGAAGTACAGCCTGCGCGATCCGCGCAAGGCGGCGATGAACGAGGAGATCAGCGCGCTCTACAAGAAAGAAGGCGTCAACCCCGCGGGCGGATGCTTGCCGCTGCTGATCCAGATGCCGTTCTTGTTTGCCTATTACCGGATGCTGGGCACGGCGCTCGATCTGCGCCACGCGCACTGGCTGTGGGTGCACGACTTGTCCGCTGCCGATCCCTATTTCGTCCTGCCGATCCTGATGGTGATCAGCAGCCTGGTGACGCAGAAGATGACGCCGCAGGCTGGGATGGACCCGGCACAGCAACGAATGATGAACGTGATGATGCCCCTCATGATGGGCTTCATCTTCTTCCGCCTGGCCGCGGGGTTAAACCTGTACTATGCCGTGGTCAACCTGATTGGCATCGCCCAGCAATCCGTCATGAACCGAACCAAGCTTGGCCAAGAGATGCGGGAGATGATGGAGAAGCGGGCGAGGAAGAAAGATAAATAGCTCCTAGCTTCTAGCTTCTAGCTACTAGCTTGGACCAAGAGAATTCCGTGCCAGGTTTTATCGCGAGATTCATCAAGCCATAGAACCGCCTTTTGCAAGGATGGTTAGCTAGAGGCTAGGAGCTAGAAGCTAGGAGCCGACGTTGCCCATACCCGACAAACTCGCCGCCGCCAACAAGATCAACGAATTTCTGCAGACCGTCGTCACGCACGGCGGGCTTCGGTTGAAGTACCGGATCGTGGTCGATCCGCCGTTGCCGGAGAACCGCGATTGGGAGAAGCCGGAAATCCTGGTGGATTTTGCTGGGCCCGACTCGGCCCTGTTGCTCGACCGCGGAGGCGAACTTCTGCGGGCGCTCGAACTGCTGGCGCTGGAAATGTTGCGGCTGCCTTCGGGCGAACATGAGAAGGTGTCGTTCGATTGCCAGAATCATCGGTCGCTGCGCATCCAGGAACTACACATGGCCGCCAACGTGGCCGCCGAGAAAGTTCGCAAGACGGGCACTCCCTATCACTTCACTCCAATGTCGTCGCGGGAACGGCGAATCGTCCACCTCGCGCTGCGCAATGAGGCCGACCTGCATACCGAAAGCGAAGGCGAAGGCATGCGGCGGCATCTGGTGGTGTATCCCAAGGACCATAAGCCGGCTGCCAGGCCGGCGCCGCGCACGTTGCCGTGATTGCGAGCTAAATTCAGCCTTCTGTTTCCACTTGCGACAGTCGATTGGAAGAGTAATCAGCGTGCAAGTCCGGTGACGCACCAAAAACTTCCACTCTTACCAACTAGATTCCGACTTGGACCGTACGGCGTCAAGAGCGAGCACCTTCCACTTTTGTAAGGTGCGCGCTTGCAACCGTGAACAAGACAGTGCAGAGAATGGCTTCGTATCCCACCTGTTGCAAGTCCTGATTCTTAGCAGCGCTGGTTCGGGTATGGGCTCGATGCGAAGGGATGCGGTGGTTAGGAGCCCCGTGCCGCTCGCAAGCGGGCTCCGCCCAGCAGCTATCGGCCTGGGAAGGCGCTCGTATTCTTCTCCCGATTTGCTTTGACATTCGCGGCGGCTGGTGGATAATAGCGGCTCCGGTTGTCCCCCCTAACTACATGCAGTCGAGTGGAGGCAGTTATGTTGAAAGCCTTATCTCTGGCGTTCGTGCTGCTGAGTCTGGCCGTGGGCTCGGCGAGGGCGGAAGACAATTCGAAGCCGCGCGTCTTTATCACTGACAGCCAGTCGTGGGAGATCGGCGGCTACAGCGGCGGAGGGCCCGGCGGCGGGGGATCGATGACCAAAGGCGGTGCACGCCCGCAGACGGCGGAGATCATCAAGACGTTCGGCGAGCGGTGTCCGCAGGTGGTCACCAACAACCTACAGCAGAGGGCCGACTACATCGTTCTGCTCGATCATGAGGGTGGGAAGAGTTTCGTTCGCCACAAGAACAAGGTTGCGGTCTTTGCGCGGGTGAGCGGAGATTCGGTAGTCAGCAAGTCGACACTGTCTCTGGGCGGCTCGGTGCAGGAGGCTTGTGAGGCGATCGTCAAAGACTGGGCTACTCACGGTGCTGAGATACGGCAGGCGTCGGCTGACCCGCCTGTGGCACCGGCCGCGGCTAAAGACCCGCCGCGACAGTCCGCCTCAGCGCCTCCGCCAATCGCCACCGCTCCTCCTCAGTCCGCGACCGATCCGCCGCCAGCCGCTCCAGCGGCACCAGGAGGCGGCAAACTTTCGATCACGTCCGTACCCGACGGCTGCGATATCGAAGTCGACGGCAGCTTTGTGGGCAACGCGCCGTCCGACATTCAATTACCGGACGGATATCACACTGTTACGGTTAAGAAGGCTGGATACAAAGACTGGGAACGAACCCTGAAGGTCACTGGCGGCAGCAACGTACACCTGAACGCGGAGCCGGAGAAGGCGAACCCGTAACGACGTGTGAAACCAGGTAGAGAGTAGCAGGTACGTCTCTTCGGTCTGGCGAGCTTCGGCGATTCCTTAAATTCTTCTCATTTTCGCCGTCGGTGCGGAGACAGATGCCAACTCCCAAGCCAAGTTTTTGAATAGCGCGCCGATAGACTCATAGGTGAGCAACATGTCGGCAGGGCAGGGCGCGGCCCCGGCGCGGGCCAAAGATTCCAGGACGATCAAGTACGTGGCACGGCAGCCAATTCTAGACCGCGAAGAACAGGTCTTTGGATACGAACTGCTGTTTCGAGACGGCCTGGCAAATGCTTTCAGCGGCGATAGCGATGAAGCGTCGCGCGCTACGCTGGATCGATCGCTGCTCATGGGCCTCGATGTGCTCTGTGACGGGCGGCGGGCCTTCGTAAATTGTACCCGCGATACTCTCATCCACGGTTTGGTCACCCTGCTTCCTTCGGCTTCGACGGTGGTGGAGATTCTGGAAAATGTCCCGCCCGATACGGAGGTGATAGCGGCCTGCTGCAGTTTAAAAGAGGCGGGGTACCTGATCGCGCTCGACGATTATGTGGCGAACGATGCCCGGGCGCCCCTGGCCGAGATCGCCGACATTATTAAGGTCGACCTGCTCTTGACGACCGAGGCGCAGCGCGAGACCTTGGTCAAGCAGTACGGGCCGTGGCGTTGCCGCATGCTGGCCGAGAAAGTCGAAACCCAAACGGATTTCTTTCGAGCACGCGATCAGGGGTTCGTCTATTTCCAGGGGTATTTCTTCCGCCGGCCGGAGATGCTGAACACGCACGACATGCCGGCCAATCGCCTGAACTACCTGCGCATGCTGGCGGAGGTTTCGCGACCGGAACTGGACGTGGCAGAACTGGAAAGGGTCATCAAGTCGGAAACCTCCGTCTGCTACCGGCTGCTGCGCTACCTGAATTCGGCGGTGTTCGGCCTCAAGAGTGAGATTCATTCGGTTCGGCACGCGCTCTCGATGCTGGGGGAGTGCCAGGTGCGTCGCTGGGTGCGCTTGGTGGCAGCAGTCGGCGCCGGACAGGAGAAGACCAGCGATCTGGTGCTGGCAGCGCTGGTGCGCGGGCGCTTTGGCGAATTGCTGCAGCCATTGGTACAGCATGGCGAATCGGACCTGTTTCTGCTCGGCCTGCTCTCCCTAATTGATGCCATGCTAGAGATGCCGATGGCCGATGTGTTGGAGCGGGTTCCGCTCGATCACGAAACCAAGGCGGTGCTGCTGGGCCAGCCCAGCCTGCTGCGCCCGGTGTATCAGCTCGTGCTCGCCCTTGAGAGCGGCGAGTGGGAATCGGCCTCGCAGTTGAGCGAAAGCCTGAACCTGGACCCCGAACGGGTTGCCGGCTTCTACTGGCGGGCCCAGCAGTGGGCGCACCAAGTATCGTCAGGGGCATAACAAACACCGGCCCACGGCCCGGATCCATATCGCCTCTTGGGAAACAAGCCTTGCCGGGCTGTCTACCCTTGAGGCATGTCCTCCTGTGCAAAAGGCGGATTGCGGGGGCCTTGCGTCGCGGGCCAAGGACGAGTACCATAAAAGTGTTCTCATTGGCCTCGTTCCCGCGCAGGCCTTCCGCGCCAGCCGTTCCGAGGCGGCGCCGACGGATCCGAAAACGGAAAGCCGATACTAAAAAGTAGAATTCGTTCGCAAGCAATTGTTTCATTTCAGGAGTTGGGGTTCGTTTTCAGCCAGCATCCAGCCGCGACTTGAGTGTGCGTTGAGGGTCGGAGTGCGCCCTGCGGCGCATGACCGTGGAGCGACGACTTTTCATCTTTTGCGGTTTTCACGATGTAAGACTTTGCGACAGTCTCAAGCTTGAGAGGACTATGAACGCAGGACCAGGAAAATCCTCCGGTGCCGGAGGTAGAGGCAGACGGCGGCGCGGACGCCGTCCACACAATCAACGACAAGGCCCAGCCCAAAGCCGTCAGAATCAAGACGGGATCTACACCGCTCCGATGGACCACAGTTATCGGGCCGCGATGGGTGGGAGCAACAATGGCCATAAGGGGGGGCGGCAGCGACCGGGATTTGCATCCCAGTACCCGCAGCCGGAGCCTGAACCCTTGCCGGTGACGAGCGAAGACTCGAATTCACGCATCTTCGCTTTTATCGAAGACCTGTTCTTCATGGCCAAGATTCAGGAAACCGCGCGCAAGCTCAACGTGAAGGTCGAGTTCGTCAAGAACGACAAAGACCTCATGGAGCGGATGCAGCAGAATGGCGAAGAGAAGCCGTCGCTAATTATCTTCGATCTCAACAACGCTAACGCCAAGCCCCTGACGCTAATCCCGAAGCTCAAGAGCAAGCTGAAGAAGGGCACGTCGATCATCGGTTTTCTGTCGCACGTGCAGGGCGATCTGAAGCAGAAGGCCCACGAAGTGGGATGCGACATGGTGCTGCCGCGCTCGGCATTTTCACAGAATCTGCCGCAGTTGCTGCGCCGTCACGGCGCGCCCGAGGACGCCGAACCATCGGTGCAATAGGGGACGTGCTGCCGTTCGCAGATTGGCTGGAGAGTCTCCGGCGCACGGCCGGTCGATAGCTATTCGAGCCTGATCATAGCGGGAAAAACGCGCGTCAGCGTTTTGTCTCGGACGCTGTCAATGCGGTCAGGATTCTTCCCCGGAGCCTATCGGAATACCACGTGGGTGCGTAGTCCTCGAGAAACTCATAGACGTCGGCCAGAACGCACTGTGCGGTTGTCCCTTCTTTTTTCCTCAGAGAGAACGGCTCGGCCCTTCGAAGACCGTCCTCGATCACTCTCTCATCATGTGTAAAACTCTGCAGGCCCGGCATGCGGCTCCTTTAATTGGCAACCCGGGGGAGGGTTTAGGCAGAATGCTTGTTTCAGGCTGAAGACGGCAATGATTGGTCTCACAGTCGGCTGTGACAAGGATCACAGGACGCTGGGGACGGGGCAACAGACGGGCCTAGCCCGGCGGCCAGGCCAGGGGGCGTCCACCGAGCAGGTGGACGTGCAGGTGGAAGACCGACTGCCCGGCGCCGGGGCCGACATTGAGGACGGTGCGGTACCCCTGCTCAATGTTGCGCTGGCGCGCGATATGGGCGGCGGCAAGGTGGCAGCGGCCGATGATTTCGGCGTCGTCCGCCTCGGCTTCCTTTAACCCCGCGAAATGTTTCTTCGGAATGATGAGTACGTGCGTAGGCGCTTTGGGATTAATGTCTTCGAAGGCGAAAACGTGTTCATCTTCGTGAACTTTCTTCGCGGGAATCTCACCCCGGAGGATCCGACAGAACAGGCAATTAGGATCAGTCATCGCTGGCTCACCTTGGGCAAACGATAACACTCGGGCCTGGGAATTGTCAGCGGGTCAGATCGCAGCGAGCGGCAGCGCTAGTCCAACCTCACGAGAAAGACCGCGCCTTCGGGAGTATCGGTTTCGGCAGCCAGTTTCCGGGCGCGGTCGTGGTCGTCGTCGAGGACGCGGATGCGAATCCACCAATCTCCGGCGGGGCTGGCGAAGCGCAGAACTTTAGCGGTGTGGTAGCGGCGAGTGAGGTGGTCGGCGAGTTTTGTGGCAGCGTCTTCGTCGGGGAATCCGCCGATTTGCACGGCCCATTTCCCGCCCGCGTCGAGCGGGGCCGCGGCCTGCATCAACTCAACCTTCACTTTGGCGACGCCAGGTTGCCAGACGCCGACTTTGCGTGCGGCCGCCAGCGACAAATCAACGACGCGCCCGCGAATGAAGGGGCCACGGTCGGTGATGCGGACGAGTGCGCGGTCTCCAGTCTTCACATTGGTGACGCGCACGATCGAGCCCAGCGGAAACGTGCGGTGCGCCGCCGTCATCGCGTGCATGTTGTAGACTTCGCCATTCGATCCACGGCGGTTGTGATACGGAGGGCCGTACCAGCTGGCAAGTCCGGTCTCGGTGACGATCGGCTTGGCGTCGGCAGGGAGTGTGGGCTCGGCCAGGTCGGCGCCTTCGTTGGATTCTCCGGCGGCAGGATTTTCGGTCGTCGCAGGGATGTTGCCCGCGGGTCGACCGGCGGGAGCCGCCTTCGTTGCGGGGGGCGGTGGTGGGGGCTCCACGCGCGCCTGTTTGGGATGTCCGCAGGCGGTAATCAGCAAGAGCGAGAGCAGCAGGATCAGGATCATGACGGCACTGACAAAGGGCGCACGGCATCGTTCAGGTACGAAAATACCCGCGGTGTGAACTATTCGGGTGGCTGGTGCTGTTCCATGTAGTCGGCAAACTCGGCCAGCTTTTGCGAAGCCGTCCGCAGCGCCTTGGTGGAGTGCGTGCGCACCGCCGGAACGACCTCTTCGTTCAGGTACTTGATGAGTTCCGGAATCTCTTTTTCCAGACGCTCGGCGGCTTCGTTGATGGTTTGGCCGACGCGTGACGAAGCGCCTTCCACCTTGCGGTTGAAGTCGTTCATAGTACTCCTCGCGATCCATGGGCGTGAGTCGGCTCACGCAATGTTCCGGGTGCCAAGCCCGTCCATTATTTCGTGCCTGGAGGGCAAGGGTCAATGGCAAGCGAATATAGAGACTAACGCAGGTGTGGGCGCGCTGGTGTGGCGCTTGCGGTAAGGATTAAATCCTTGATAAAGTAAGGATATGCCCAAGGTGACCAGCAAGCTGCAGCTGACCGTCCCCAAGAAGATTGCGGATCAATACGGCATCCGTCCCGGAGATGAACTGGAATGGATTCCCGCCGGAGACGGAATCCGCGTCGAACTGGCTCGGCGGAAGGCGAAAATGAGAGCCAGATTCAGCGAGGAGGAACGCTTGTCGCTATTTGATGCTGCCACCAAGCGGCGCGAAGAAAAGGAAGAGGCGCTCTTGAACGGCAAACCGCGCCCAAAGCCTCAGGAGTCGGGCCGTGGGTGGACGCGCGAGGAGCTTTACAACGATGATCGGGGGCTCCCGCGTGGCTTCCCTCGTTGACACCAATATCTTGATCTACCGATGGGATCCGCGCGATCCACGAAAGCAAGCCCTGGCGGAGAAGCTCCTGCGGCAAAACGTGGGCACCGAACTTCTCTACATTCCCCATCAAGCAATAGTGGAGTTCATGGCCGTGGCACCCAGAATCCGCTGGATGGACCGTCAGGTTCTGCCTCCGGAAGACGCCATTCGCGAGGCCGAAGAACTTTTGATCGAATTCCCCGTGCTGTATCCAGATGAAGCCATGGTGAGAACTGCCTTGCGCGGGATGGCCACCTACCGGCTCTCCTGGTTTGACGCTCACTTATGGGCTTACGCCGAACACTATGGGATGTCTGAAATTCTGTCCGAAGATTTTGAGCACGGGCGCAGGTACGGCACCGTGCTGATTCGGAATCCATTTATCGATCCCGCACCCGACGTGCGCTGAACGCGTCGGGCTGGAGTCCGCCTTGATGCGAGAGTCGTCGATGTGAGAGTCCCTGATGCGAGAGTCTAAGACCGGTCTGTTTCCTAAGACTAGGATCGCCATGTTTCGCGAGCGTCTTCTGGCTTGGTATTACGCCCATGCGCGCGACCTGCCGTGGCGCCAGCAGCCAGGAGAAAGAAGCCGCCGCGACCCCTACCCAGTGTGGGTGTCGGAGATCATGTTGCAGCAGACGCGAGTGGCAGCGGTGATTGAGCACTATCACGAATTTCTCCGGCGATTTCCGACGGTGGAGAAATTGGCGTCGGCGCGGGAGGCCTCGGTGCTCGCCGCCTGGAGCGGGCTGGGATACTATCGGCGGGCGCGCATGTTGCATGCAGCTGCGAAGGTGGTAGCACGGGAGTTGAATACAGAGTTTCCCGTGACTGCCGAGGCGTGGCGACAACTGCCCGGGATTGGCCGCTACACAGCGGCGGCGATTGCCAGCATTGCGTTTGGCGAGGCCGTCGCTGTGGTGGACGGAAATGTCGAGCGCGTGCTCCAGCGCTGTACCGGCAAGCGGATCGCAGGAGAGGAGTTGTGGCGGCAAGCCGATCGGTTGCTCCACCGCGAGCGGCCGGGAGATTTCAACCAGGCAATGATGGAGTTGGGGGCTACGGTGTGCGCGCCCCGGGCGCCAGCATGCCTGACGTGTCCGGTGGTGGAGTTGTGCGCGACGCGGGGGGAACTGGCGGTCTCGCCGAAAACGGCGAAGCAGAAGAAGCGTGAGATTCACTATGCGCTGGATTTTCGAGATGGAGACGGCCGCGATAGCAGGGTATTTCTGGCGCAGCGGCCGCACGATGCCGGTTTAATGGCCGGGATGTGGGAATTACCGGAGATAGAAGCGGCCGTGGCGCGTGCGGGAGAAAAGCAGATTCCTCCCCTTCGCGTTGCTCAGGGTCGGAATGACAAAACGAACGGAAGAGCGAATGGCAACGCCAATAACGGAACCCAGGAGCTCTTGTTCAAGGTGCGGCATTCCATTACCGTGACGGACTACACCGTACATATTTGGCGAACGACCGCGCCAGCCGGGACGTCTGGGGCATGGGTTTCAGCCGGTCGGTTGAAGCAGGTTGCTCTTACCGGCCTTGCGCGAAAGGCTCTGCGGAAGGCGGGCGTGCTTTGACAAGAGCGCAAGCATTGTTAAGCATGATTCGTTGCGACTTTTCCGTCATCTAAAATGGAGCAGGTCAGAGCATGGGCTGGCTGCGAGATTTGTTTCGAAGACGAAGGGGAGGACCGAAGATGGCAGCATTAGCTGCGGGGACAAAGGCGCCTGGTTTCGAGTTGAAGACCCTCGACGGGAAACAGTTCTCACTGAGTGACGAACTGGCTCGCGGGCCGGTGGTGCTGGCATTTTTCAAAGTGTCGTGTCCGACGTGCCAGTATGCGTTCCCTTTCCTCGAGAGGCTGCACAAAGCCTACGGCCAAAAGGGCGTTGCGCTCGTGGGCGTTTCGCAGAACGACCCCAAAGACACGGCCTCCTTCCTCAAGGAATTCGGAGTGACCTTCCCCGTGCTGCTCGACGACACCCGCTCTTATCCGGCCTCGAATGCGTATGGGCTGACCAACGTGCCCACGTTGTTCTGGGTCGCGCCGGATGGCGAGATTGAGATCTCAAGCGTCGGATGGGTGAAGGCCGATTTCGATCAGATCAACCGCAAAATGGCGGAAGCCGGGCAAGCCGCGCCAGCTGCGGTGTTCAAGCCCGGCGAAGACGTCCGCGATTTCCGCGCTGGTTGAGGGGCCAAGAACTAGCTGCCAGTCTGGCAGCAAAAGCAAACCACAGACAGCACGGGATACACCTCCGGACAGGGCCGTCCGGGAGAGCGGTCTTAGGGGCGTTGCACTGTCGTGCAGGCGCCCGTGTAGCTTCTTTGTAACTGGGGGAGGCTCGCGTCCTTTACAATTCTCCCAGACTTCCAGAATAAGCTTTTTTCGCTGGCACTTGGTTGGGGGAGAACCTGTCGATGCAAGCCCTGAGGAGAATCATCTCCGCGTATCTCGCGGTGTGCCTGAGCCTGCCGGGTTGGGCTGAAGGGGCGGCAGGAGGTGCCAAGGGCGCCAAGACGCCTTCGGTCCGGCTGCCCAGCGCTGCCTTTACGGCGTTGGAGACTATCACACCAGATCACATTCGCTGGCACGTCCGCTATCTATCGCACGACTTACTGGAAGGCCGAGGCACTGGCCAACGCGGCGGCGACATTGCCGCCGAATACATCGCAACGCAGTTTGCCGAGTATGGCCTGAAGCCCGCGGGCGACCACGGCACGTACATGCAAAAGGTGCCCCTGGTGGGCATTACCACCCTTCCCGAGACGCAGTTCTCTCTCGTGCCGAAGCGCGGCGAGACCATGCACCTCAAGCCCCTGGACGAATACGTCGCCTTCGACCAGACCCAGCAAGCACAATCGGATGTGGATGCGGACATCGTTTTCGTCGGCTACGGGATCGAAGCGCCCGAATACAACTGGGATGACTACAAGGGCGTGGACGTACGCGGCAAGGTGCTGCTGATGCTGGTCAACGAGCCGCCGTCGGACGATCCCAGGTTTTTCAAAGGCAAGGCGCTGACCTACTACGGGCGCTGGACCTACAAGTACGAACAGGCGGCGCGCAAGGGCGCGCTGGGCGTGATTCTGGTGCATGAGACCGAGATGGCCAGTTATCCGTGGGAAGTGGTGCGCAACTCGAACTCCGGAGAAAAGTCGTATCTGAAAGTGGAGGGGCCGGCGCTGAAAGTCGCGTCATGGATTCATCTGGATGTCGCCACCCGCCTGGCGCTGGCCTCGGGGATGAACCTGGAAAAAATGATGCAGGACGCGCAGTCGCGCGAGTTCCGCCCAGTGAGTTTGGGGGCGAAGCTCCAGGCCCATGTCGTGAGCAAAGTTCGGAACTTCGAATCGAATAACGTGGTGGCAATTCTGCCGGGGTCTGATCGAAAAGTGGCTGATGAAGCGGTGATATACACGGCGCACTACGATCATTTTGGCATCCGTGCCGATATGCCGGGCGACAATATCTTCAACGGGGCCAACGACAACGCCACTGGCTGCGGCATCCTGCTGGAACTGGCGCGTGCGTTCGGAACGTCAGCGGCGAGGCCGCGGCGCTCGATTCTTTTCGCCGCGGTCACCGCCGAAGAGCAGGGATTGCTGGGCTCCGAATATCTGGGCAAACATCCACCCGCGCCGGCGGGAAAGATTACTCTGGATCTGAACTACGACGACGTGAAGCCGCTGGGTGCGCCCGAGGAAGTGGAAGTCTCCGGGGCGGAGCGAACCACGTTTTATCCCGAGGTCGAGGCCACGGCGAAGGAATTCCGGCTGGCCATCCGTCCGGATGCGCTGCCCGAGGCCGGACACTTCTACCGGTCGGATCATTTCAGCCTGGCGCGCGTGGGCATTCCGTCCTTTTCAATCAATGAAGGAATGAAATATAAGGGACATTCGGAGTCCTGGGGACTTGATCAGGAACACGAATACGTCGAGAAGCATTATCATCAGCCGAGCGACGAGTACCATCCAGAAATGGATTTTGTCGGTGACTCAGCGATGGCGCGGTTCGGATTTGCTCTGGGCTGGGAAGCGGCGAGTTTACCCAAGCTGATCGGATGGCAGCATGGGGATGAGTTTGAAGGGGCGCGGGTGAAAGCCCAGCAGTGAGCACCAACGGTTCTGGCGTTTCCAGTTGTGACGGCCGTTCATGAAAGTGAAGAGCCCAACTCTCGCAAAGAACTCAAGGAAGTGGGCATGCTTAGGCCCGGCGAACTGCAGCGCCGCACGACTGATGCACACCTGGTTAATGGTTAGCTGAACGCCTATGTCGTCCTCCGCTCGACCGCGTCTGAACCGGTATGTCTTATGGCTGTCGATCGTGATTGCGGCCATCCTCGCGGGCACGCTTCCCACAGCGTGGATTGCATATAGCGACCGGCAGACACATAGGGGGACATTCCTCAATTTCCATCCGCTGATGGCCGTGCTTTACGTTCCCTTGACGTTTGGACTTGTCTGGCCCGTGCTGATCAGCGCCATTGCATCAAGCCTGCGATTGGCGCGCCGGGCCCGTGCGTGGCCGGTAAAGACCGCCATCATCCTGTTTGCCGTGTCTGCCTGTTGTTCTGAGCCTCTCATCGTCTTTGAACATCGTGACTTAGTTGCGCGGCTGGAAGCGATCCGCACCGAGAAATTACGCGGAGTCCAATTTCAGCAGCGGCAAGAGATTGAGAAGCAACAGGCCTTGGCAGCACTGGGAGCGAACGGTATCACCTCGCTCCCGGAGCCGTTAACAGGACCGCAGGTGGATGCCGTCAACACCTATCTTGACGCTCATTCAGACAACGCGATCGAACTTGAGAGCGCGAGCCGGCATTACCGAACTACGGTGGAAATCATGAGGCACTTGTCGGACAGACGCTATTGTCCACCGGAGGTTCTGGAAATCGTTTTCGACAACGTTGTCGAAATGGAAAGAGATCCCAGTTTGCCGAATCCAGGCAATCTATATCAAGTGTTGTACAACCTCGCTTGGAATCCGAATGTGCCGATTCCAGTGCTGGTTCGGATGTTGGACGATAATGCTTCCGATGTGCGCAGGGCGGCAGCTGCGAATCCGAGGCTACCGGAGACTGCAAGGATTTCCTACTTCAAGAGAGCAGCTGCATCCGGATCTTTTTCTGAACGGGAAGCTGCGGCAGGCAACCCAGACAGTCCACCCGATCAGCTCGCCAAGATGCTGGCGGATGACAATTTCAGAGTTCGCGAGGCTGCCAGCGCAAATCCGAGTACTCCGAAAGGGCCGAAAATTTCGTATCTACAAAAAGCAGCCGTTTCCGAGAGACTCTGGGACCGCATATTGGCAGCACAGAATCCGGATTGTCCGCCCGAAGAGCTGAAAAAACTGGCCTCGGATCCAGCGACGGCCAAGTATGCTGCCTCAAATCCAAACTGTCCGACAGATTTCCTTCAGACTCTGGCCGATTCAGAAGACCCAGAAACATGCCGTCGGGCGGTTGCCAATCTGACCAAACGCCAAAAAACGCAGCACTGATGCAAACGCTTTGCCTCTCAGCACGACGCATACAACTCACCTGACGGCAGCGAAAGAAGTCAATTCAGCGCGGAAGTACGAGAACGGGCCTTCGGGAAGATGCCACGCGACTTCGAGGTGGGTAACGACGCGGAGACCTTCATACTCGCGGAATTCGCTGCCTGTCGCCAACCAGGGCGTGAGCACGGCCTGTTTCCCGACCAGGCGCGGACGGTCGGCGCGGCACACGAGCGGGCGGCCTTCTTCGGAGAGTTCCACGTCGACGGTTGCCCGGGTCGAGTCTTGGCGGTCCCGGAGTCTGAGCGTGAAAGGTCCGACGGCATTCCAATCCAGCGTTGGATTGTTCAGCAGCATGGGCGGGCAGAAGACGACAGAAGCCAGGTAGCGCTGGATCTCGCCTTTGTCGGCGTCGGGGCCGGTGATCTTCTTGACCGGCACGATGCCCCCCAGCTTCACCTGAAGGCGGCCGTGGCCACCCTCATAGGCGTCGATCACGGTAGGCGAGCCGATCTTGCCGGGGTCAAGCCGGGCTTCCCAACGAAAGCTGCTCTGGGTCGCGTCGATGAATTCGTTGGCGGTGAAGGGGATCCAGCGCGCCTCGGGAGAGATGCGGATTTCCCCTCGTTGCGTGGTGCGGACCACGCGGATCCGACGCGCCGCCTCCTCCCCACCCGGAAAGCAGAAGGAACGCAGACGGACGAGACTCGATTCTTCGGTGATTGCGACTGATTCGGCTGGCATGCTTGAAGAATATCCCGCTCGAAGACCGTTGCACCGTGTCGGAGATCACCGTGCGCCTTGTCCTGAGCGCACGGGTCCCGCTTTGACTTCAAACGAGTTAGCCCCCGTAACCTAGGTAACTTGGGCCTCCCTCTCGCCCATGCTAGCCTCGACATGTACGTTTGTAATCAGCAACTTCCGAAGAGAATCCTGCCTGGGATTCCAAATTGAATGCCGAGAATTCCCATCTTTCGCTTAGGCGGAGCGCCAGACAAACCGGCGCCGCCGACCCTGGTCGCTTCCACGCCCTTTGTTTCGCTGGAAGGCCTCTCGGTTGGAGTGGACAACCTGCGCCACGATGTATTGCTGAGCCCCCGATTTGTAGAGGTGGTGCGGGCGCAGATCGCTCGCCTCATCGCCCGGCACGGTGAATTAGAGGGGTTGCTCGCCGCCGAGGCTCCGTCTTCGATGGCCGGGCCCTCGTGGATGAGGGACCTCGCCGGCAAGGCGGTGCGGCCCAAGAACGATCCTTCGGAATGGCGGTCGCTGCTGACCGAGTTGCAAGTTGGCTCGCTGAACCGGGCCAAGAAAGAATTCAAGCTGGCGGTCGACGTCCTGGCCCGTCTGGCGGTCACGAAGTTTCTGCGCACGGAGATGAACCTGCAGTTTGCCCAGGTGCTGGAGCGATGTCGCGTGCTGCTCAAGAGCTACGACAACATGCGCCAGCAAAAAGCCCATGAGTATCGCGAGCGGCTGGCGACGTTCCAGGTGCGGAAAAAGATCATCCTGCGCAAAACCGGGCAGGAATTTTTTGAGACCTTGCGCGAGATCGAGAAGAGCACGCTGGCGCGCACCCGCCGGTCACTGTTCGGCGAAGAAACCGGCGGCGGTAGCTACTTCACCTATCCGCTGTTCGTGAACCGGTTGGTCTTTTCCGATGACGGCCGCGATGACTTCCTCTGCGCCGAGCACTACGTAATGCTGGGCAACTGGGATCGCGATCCGGACCGTTACACCCGGATGCGCGATGTGGCCTCCGGATTCCTGCGCTCGCTGTACGGCGACGAAGTGAGCGCCGAAACGCTCGACTCCTGGATGAACGTTCCCGAGAACGCCCGGATCCTGGTCGGTACGGGGACGCCGGAAGATTCTGACGAGGGGATGGCGCAGCAGGAGCGGCTGGCCGCCTGGGTGCGATGGCTCGAAGACGAGCACGTCATGGAAAACGTGATCGCCTCTTACTATGTCGTCCCGCTGCTTAGCGAGTATGCACCGCGCATCAATCCGCAGCAGTTGAAGAATGCCCTGATCGACCGCACCGAATGCGATCGCGTCGAGCGTATGATTCAGGATCACGGCAAGCTGTCGCCCACGAGTTTGTATACGGCAGTCGCGAAGGTCGCGGCCTGCCGTGGGGCAGAACGGGCCAAGGTGGCGGCGCGGTTTCTGGGAGATTTCTTCCACTATCACCGCGATTTACGGCGGCTGGAAGTCTTGAACGGGGCCCTGGATTCCGTCAACCTGGTGCCCAACGAACGCCTGCAGCAACTCTCGAAGGTGAACGGCACGCTTTATGAATTCCTGCTTCCTGAAGAACAAGGGGAGGGTGATTCCGATCGAGTGCTTCGCCATGTGGTGCTCAAGGCGGATGTGCGCGATTCGACCCGGTTAACGAGAACCATGATGGAGAAGGGGTTGAATCCAGCCTCGTACTTCAGCCTGAATTTCTACGATCCGGTCAACAAGCTGCTCGAGAAGTATGGCGCGCAGAAAGTTTTCCTCGAGGGCGACGCCATCATTCTTGCGATTCTGGAGCGCGAAGGCGAGCCGGGGCTGGCGGTCAGCCGCATGTGTGTGCTGGCGCGGGAAATCATCGAGATCGTGCGCGGGTACAACGAACTCATGCAACGCTCGGGCATGCCTCAACTGGAACTGGGCGTGGGCATCACGCTGCAGGACTCGGCGCCCCTGTATCTGATGGACGGCGAGCACCAGATCATGATTTCCGAGGCGCTGAACGAGAGCGACCGCTTATCCGCCTGTAACAAGCGGGCCCGCAAAGTGATGGAACCGCAGGCCGGGCCGTTCCACGTGTACGCCTTTCAGGCGGCGGATGTGGACGCCGAGGGCAATCCCGAAGATGTGACCCTGAGTTTCAACCTCAGCGGGATTCGCATGAACGAAACTGCCTTTCGCAAGTTGCAGCAGGAGATCACCCTGGAGCCGCTGAAAGTGCGGCTGCCGCCACAACTGGCGTCGTCCGACAAAGGCGAGCACAAGCTGTTCACCGCCACCGTGCCGATTGACCGGGACATTTTCCGCAAAATCGTCGTGCGCGAAAGCCGCATTCCGCGCATCGATGCCGCCGACTTCTCCGTAAAGGGTTGGACCGAACGTTTGTACTACGAGGTCTGCACCGATCCGGTCATTTACGCAGCACTGGAAAGACGCAAGGGCGCAAGCAGCTAGTCGGAGTGGATCGCCTTCACCACAACTTCTTCGTAGAGACGTTGCTTGCAACGTCTTTCTCACCGTCATTCGTGATGCTGTCGGCAAGACGTAGCAAGCTGCGTCTCTACGACTAGAAGTTGCGCGGGGGGCGGAACGGAATCTGGAACGTGGCCTCGACGTCGATGGGGGTGCCATCCTTCGTCGCGGGCTGGAACTTCCACTGTGCCACCGCATCGCTGGCGAACTTGTCGAGTCGGTTGTCGACGCCGCGCAGGACAAGCACGTTGCCGACGGTGCCGTCGGCGTGAATGATCGCAAAGAGAATGATCGTGCCCGCGACGTTTTCGCGGATTAACTGCGTCGGATAGCCGGGATCCACTTTGCGCGTCGCTACGGGCTGGGTGAGGTCTGTGGATGGCGCCTTGGGGTCCTGTTTGAGCTCGGCGAAACGAATGACCCAGCTGCCGCCCGCCGAATTCAGGTTCGGCATGTTCATGGTGAGGGAGTAAAACCTGCGCCCGTTAAAGACGACGCGTTCCGCTTCTGACAGTTTCGAAGTCGTGTCGGGCGACATGGTCCTCGCCGGAACACTGGTTACGCGCGGGGCGGGGACGCTCGCGGGGCTCGGGGTGGAAGCAGCTGTTGCGCCCTTGCCGGCGGCCGGATCACCGGCCAAGGGCGACGTCTTTGCCGACGCCGCCGGGGTCCCTACATAAAGTCCCGCAGGCAGATCGCTTTTCCCTTTCCCCTTCGATCCGTTTCCATTTTCTGCCGAATTGCCGGAGGACGACCCGGGAGAGCCAGACGCTCCAGCATGCCCTTCGGGAGTAGCCGCAAACGCGCCCCGGCGGTTACCCGACGGCAGCACAGGCGGCGCGCCTACAGCGGGATGCAGGTTCAATGCGATCACGCGGCCAGTAGAGCCAAACTGTCCGGCCGATCCCGAGGCCGCAACCGACGGGGGCGGAGGAACCACCTGCGGAGCCATGCCCGCGACCGCGGATGATCTCCCTCCAGGAACGGCCCGTTGTTCGGCGATGGGCAACTGGGGAGCGGGCGCGATGACGTTACTGCGGCCGATATTCAACTCGCCAAGCTGGCGAGTGGGAGCACTTACGACGGCCGGGGGAGGCGCGACCACAGCCGCCTGTGGGGCCTCAAAAGCGGCGGCTTGCCGCGACGTGCGCAGATCCGGGGGAGGAGCTACTACCGTCGCCTGCAAACTCGGCTGGTTCGAACGATGCAAAATGTGGGCTGCATCGGGCGGCGGGGCGACTACTGAATTTCCGATCTGCGGCGCGAGTCGCGTAAGTTCAGCCGCGGGAGTTATTGGGGCAGGTGGGATCGCCAAGCGCGGCCTCTCCATGTTGTCGGACCACGCCACAATGTTGGGCATGGCCATATCGTGCTTCAATCTGATGTTGGGCGGAGTGACGATGGTCTGGGAGCGATTGTCGGCCTCATGAGGAAGCGAGATGATGGGCTGGCGGGCGAACTCCGGGTCCGCCTTCGCAGGCTTAGCCTCCGGCTGACTTCGCGTGTCAATCGGCGGCAAGTATTCCGAAGGCTCGTAGTAAATGACCTGGTGGTGATCGAATTTCGGTTGTGGAACCACATGAGGCTGCAGCGCCAGAAAGCGGGTCAGTGCGACCACCAGCGCGCTGGCGATAAGGTGGTAGGCGCAGGATTCGAGAAAGCTGAACCAGGGCAGTCCGCGCTTCACGAAGACGTCGGGCCAGAAAGGCGCCGGGGCCGAACGCAGCTCAAGCTCCGGCAAGGGGCGGGGAAAGACCAGGTCGCGCAGGTTCCCGAAAAACACCCGTGGCCACGACGGCAACTCGACCAGAAGCTGGAGATCCGGCACGGTCTGCGCGATCGGGCGGCGGAGCTCCAGGAGTTCGAGCATCTCCATATGGTAGATGGCCAGAGCAGCTTTGGGGTAGCTGGAAGGACATCTTTCTGCCGCGATTTTTTGGCGGCCTCGGGAACGCGTAGGCTTTCGGCTCGCTGCTGGAGTACGATTGTTGCAGGGCAGGTAAAACAATGCACAGACTTGTTGTGATCTTCGTCTCGCTCGTGATCCTCGCGCTTGGCGCTGCGGGTCTCGCTCTGACTGCCGCAGGACAAGACGCCAAGCCCGGGACCACCACATCCAGCGAGCAAGCTGCCCCGCAAAAGGACGCCAAAGACGGGCGCGCCTACTCCGGGATGTACACCTTCCGGAAGGAAGGCGAATTTGTTCAAGTGACCGTAGAAGATGAAGGCCGGGTTACCGGCTTCGTTTCGCGCTATGGCGACGGAGAGAGTGACAAGGGTGCGTTCCTGGATCAGTTCTTCAAAAGCGGCAAACTCGATGGCAACAAGTTAAGCTTCACGACGGAAATTGTGCATGGCGTATCATTCGACTTCAAAGGGACGATTGAGCGGGGCGAAGGCAAGAATCCTGGGGACGAGGCTTACTACGTCCTCAAAGGCTCGCTCACCGAGAGTTCCACGGATGTGAATAAGAAAGCGAGTTCCCACGCCAAGGAAGTAGCCTTCAAGATATTTCCTCAGGACGCCTCGCCGACCCCGGCAACCAGACAGTGAGTAGCACGTCCATTGTCGTGTCTTGCGTGCATTGAACCTGGGTGTGATCCCGAGCCAAGCGAGGGATCTGGGCCCTTGCCCGCACCATCTGGGTTGCCACTGCCCGAACGCCTAGATCCCTCGCTTCGTTCGAGATGACAAATCCTCTCTGATAAGGCAACTGCAAAGCGGGCCTCGATAGAAAATATTGAGATTTAGAGGCGTTTTCCGGTCCCCAGTACTCGCAAACCGGTACTGAGTTAGTGCCCGGCTCGGATGGGAGACAGATTCAGGCGTCCGGCAGCGGCCTTCTTAGTCGCCGTCTTTTCCTGGCCGTAGACGAGATCGGGACCACCCTCGGAATTCGAGGCCGCCGCGGCCAGAATGTCGGCCAGGGCACGGAAGGCACGGCTGATCTCAAGGCTTTCTTGCAGAACCACGGGCGTGCCGTGATCAATCGCAGGCGAGACGGAATGGAACGCGTTGGGCAGCTTCCCCAGAACTTTGCAGTTGGTCACGTGCTCCACGTCCGCGTCGGTGAAACCCGGAATCTTCTTGTAGCGATTCAAGATGATGCGCAGACGGTCGCGGCCGGAGCCTTCCTCCAGGAAGGCATGGATGCGTCCCGCACTCCACAGAGAAACCACGTCGGTCTGGGCCACGACCAGCAGGGCATTGGAGAGGTCGGAAAGCATGCGCGTGGTTGCATCAAGCCGGCTGGACGCATCGACGACCACGAAGCGATAGTGGTTCACCAGCAGATCAAACAGACGAGCCAATTCACCCGGCGCCGGCTCAGTAGGATAAGGCTGCTGCGATCCGGCGAGAAGATGCAAGCCTTCCTTGGTGGGTGTCATCAAGCCGTCGAGCAAGGAGACGTCAAGGCGGTGCAAGTTCTGCAGCGCGTCCAGCACGCCGAATTGCGGCCTCAAATTGAGATGAAGGGAAGCATGACCGATGGGGGCGAAGTCGACTAGAACCACATCGCCATGCGCCTGCTGCAGCGCCACGGCTGTGTTGACGGCAGTAGTGGTGCAGCCTGCCCCGCCTTTGGCGCTGAGAAAAGTGAGCACTCGGGCTTTCCCGCCCGTTCCGGGAGCGCGGGTGAGCGTCGTGCTGAAACGCGTGAGAGCTTCGAGCAAAGCCTCCGCGCCGGCAGAGTGATCGAGATACTCTCCGGCGCCGGCCCGCATGCTATTTACAATGTTGGCGGGCTGTGTCAGTTCACCGTTGGCGAAAATGGCGATCTGCAGGGTGGTGGCGCGAATCAGTTCGATGGTGCGGATGGCGCGGTGCGCGTCCTGCTCAGGAATGTCGACGATCACTACTTCCGCGCGCGAATCTTGAAGCTGCCGCAGGATCGAATCGGTTGGCCCCGCCGGAAATCCGAGATGGCTGAACACAGCCCTTCCCAATCGCGTAGCCTCCAGGCGGGTTTCGAGCGCGGATAAGTGTTCCCGGTCCTCGGTCAGGAGGGCGACGGCGATCCCATGCATAGCGCGGTTCTCGCTGATTTCTCTCGGTGTTTGCATGTTAGAAAGAGATCCCGACCCTCGCCAAGTGACCTAGGTAACCCACAGCAACCGCACAACGGAGCCATGTGCCAGTGTACTCAGCACAGGTACTGCATTTCAGACTCGCCGTGGGGAGTGCAACGAACTGAAGAGACAACTTGGGCCTCTCACTTCGGTTACAGAACATTGTATGCCAAGACGGAAGGGTTGCAAAGATGCCTCGCACGGCCCGTCTCTCCGCTAGCGCGCAGCAGTTAGAAGGCGGTCAGCGGCTGGCCAGTGGTTCTTCCGTGTCGTCGCTTGGGTGAAGCGTGGAAACCCTGGCGAAGCCAGAAGCGGGCTCAGTTTCCGGCAAGTATTCGTAGCCTTCGAGACGAACCGCAACGCCAATCTTGGTCTCGGCACAGGGCGTGTTCAACGAATCCTGGCCGGGCCTGCCGGTGCGCCTAACGATACGAAGAATGCGGCCCCGGCAGCGCACGCGCATGCTCTCTCCCAAGGTGATCTCCGAGGGCATCTTCAATGTGAGCTCGATTTCGGCGCCTTCATGCAACGGCGCGTCGGTAAGGAAGAAGGCCCCACGTGAGCTCAGGTCTTGTGTGAAGCCGAGCCCCTCTACACCGGTCGCGGGCTCGCGGAAAGAAACCGAAAGAAGGTAGGGAAACCTTTGTCCAACACGGCGTTCAACCCCAACTGAAGGAGTGGTCATCGTTTTACACGTCCTTAGGTACGGAGTCGCCGGGGGGAGCGCAGCGCCTACTCTAGCGCACGCCGGGCGGAAGGGAAAGTCATAAATTCGTTACGACGCCAGAATCATTCCCAAAGTAGTCAAAGACTTGCACTTTGCGGACTCGCGGAGAGCGAAGGGGTCGCCGCCTCCGAAGGAACGGACCTGTGGAAAACCGGGATTTGTAACCGCCGTTCCAGCCTCTCGCGCGGGCTCAGATATAGTGGTCTAAGGACGCGCAGCGTCATCCAGGATATCCAACGTGGCTGATTCGAAAACTCTGCAGGACAATTCTGCGCCGGCACCCGAGAACCGCGGATTGCGTTGGCAGGCCGCCGGGCGCGCCCTACGGCATCGCAATTTCCAGCTTTTTTTCAGCGGCCAACTGATTTCGTTGATCGGCACTTGGATGCAAACCGTCGCGCAATCCTGGCTCGTGTACCGCCTGACCGGATCGGGACTGCTGCTCGGATCAGTCGGATTCGCCAGCCAGATCCCGGTCTTTCTCATCGCTCCCATCGGAGGAATTACCGCCGACCGCGGCAACCGCCAGCGCATTGTGATAGGCACGCAGACCGCGTCCATGATTCTGGCGTTCGCGCTGGCCGCGCTCACCCTCTCGCACACGGTTCGCGTCTGGCACATCTTTGTGCTGGCGGCTCTGTTGGGCGTGGTGAATGCCTTCGACATCCCCGGCCGCCAATCCTTTCTCGTCGACATGGTGGGCAAAGAAGACTTAATGAACGCGATTGCGCTGAATTCCTCGATGTTCAACGGCGCGCGTGTGATTGGCCCGGCTGTGGCGGGAGTCTTAGTGGCACGATTGGGCGAAGGCTGGTGCTTCTTTGTGAACGGGGTAAGCTACATCGCCGTCATCGCTGGATTGATGATGATGAATGTACACGCCCCGGCCAGAGCATCGGCCCAGACCTCGCCCTGGGAACACATCATCGAGGGGTTCCAATTCGTGCGGCACACTGCCCCCATTCGCACCTTACTCTTGCTGTTGGGGCTGGTGAGCGTCACGGGAATGCCCTACGTGGTGCTGATGCCGATCTTCGCCGATAAGATTCTGCACAACGGCGGTCAGGAATTCGCCTCGCTGATCGGATCGCACGACCTGGGCGCGGTGCGACTGGGCATTCTCATGGGCGCCACCGGCGTTGGCGCCTTGCTGGGAGCGCTCACCTTGGCGGTGCGCTCTGGCGTTAAAGGCCTGGGGAGGTGGGTTGCGGTCTGTTGCGGCGGGTTTGGCCTGAGCCTGATCTTCTTTGCGTTTTCAAAATCATTCTGGCTCTCAGTCCTGCTGCTGCTGCCGGTGGGATATTTCATCATGCTGCAGATGGCATCGTCGAACACGCTGATTCAGGTCATGGTGCCCGACGCACTGCGTGGGCGCGCCATGGCGCTGTATTCGATGATGTTCATGGGCATGGCTCCGGTGGGAGCACTGCTCGGCGGCGCATTGTCGGACCGACTGGGTGCGCCGTTGACTGTGGCCCTCGGTGGTCTGGCTTCGCTTGCCGGCGCCTGGTGGTTCGGATTGCAATTGCCGAAGATCCGCGCCGAGGCCAGGCAGTTGATCGTGGCGCAAGCCATGGCCGGCGGGGAACCGGCGGAAGAAATGAATACGCCGTTGGGCGACGAGTAGCAGAGGCGTTTAGCCGAGACGATCGCTTACTGAGCCTGCCAATCCACCGAGTAAACATCCTGGCTGCCGGTGTCGCGGAGTAGCAGAGGCGAATCATCGGGCGTGAGCGCCAAACTGCCGCCGTACCGTCCGGTGGTCACGAAATTCGTCAAGTCGACCACTTGCTCGATCTTATGGTCGCTGATCCGAATCCTGACCACCGCATTCTTCCCCCTGAAATCCAGGACGTAAATGTATTGTCCGCCATGCGACCAGTTCAGCCAACTCAGCGAGCCAGCGGCCAGTTCCGTCCATTTCTTGCCCTGGAAGTCAAACAGAAGGAGAGTTTTCGAGTCTGCAGAAAATGCGGAAACGTATCGCCCGTCGGGCGACCATCGCGGCGAGTAAAGCCCTTGCGAGCCGGGCAGGTCGGAAATTTGGCGGCTCGCCAGCTCCAGAATGTGGATCGCCGACGTCGGATCATTGGACTCGCCGGCGAAGATGATCTTGCTCCCATCCGGCGACCAGTTCGGATCGAGTTGCTGACTGTGATCGTCCGGCAGCAGTTGTTGCGGACTTCCTCCGTCGGGCGAGACTTCATAGATTCTAGCTGGCTTGTCTCCGCTCAACGCGAATTCGAAGAAGATAATCTTTTTCCCGTCCGGTGACCAGCGCGGCAGCAGGGGATACATGGGCGGATAGGTAAGTTGCAGGCGCTCGCTCCCGTCCACCTTGCTTCGCCACAGGGTTCCCTCGCGATACGAAACGTAGCTCACCCACTGACCGTCTTTTGAAAAGTTGATGTATTCCGCAGAGATTCCGCCGAGAAACGGTACGAACTGGCCGGACTTCGCATCGTAACGTGTAACCTCGCCGCGGTAGGTTTGGCCAATCATGAAAAGTTTCTTGCCGTCCTTACTGGGACGCGGCGAGGACAACGTCAGCGGGCTCGAGGTCAGAGGAATGGGGCTGGATTCGGAATGGAGAAAGCCCCCAGCCTTCGGAAGCGCCCAGATCTGACCGCCCGACTGGAATACGAAATACTTTCCGTCGGGAGTCCATCGGCCGCAGCATTCGTCTGGCGGCTCGTGCCAACCCTCGAGCAAGCGATGCACGCCCGTGCCGTCTGCGGACGCTTCCCATACCAGTTGTCGTCCGACAGTGCCGGCGGTCTCTGAAGAATCAAATCGCAAGTGGCTGCCGTCGGGCGCCCACACGATGTTCAGGATGTCGCCCTTGACGCCGAGCAGTTTGCGGGATTGCGTCCCATCCGCCTTCGCAAGGAACACGTCGCCCAAGCTGGTGTAGACCAGGCTCTTGCCATCGGGAGACCAGGCAGCCGATTCTCCGACCGCGTCTGCGAGTCGGCGCGGCGAGCCCCCCAGAATTGGCAGACTCCACAGCGGCCCCTTCGGAGGCGCTCCCTGGCCGTCGACGACGAGGAGTTCAGAGCCGTCCGCGGATAGGTCAACGGGAACCATGTTCGGAGAAGGCGCGAGCGAAAGCTTTCTCGGTTCGCCGCCCGAGACTGACATCTCGGCGATGCCATGCGAGGCGAAGCTTCCCGCCCTTCCGCCTCCCAAATCCAGATAGAGCCTTGCGCCGTCCGTACCGACGAGCGACTTCTGCTGCCCATCGTGCGTGAGCTGAATATAGTTTGCGACCTTAGGCGCGGCTGCGGGCTGCATCCAAAAATGGAGGATCACCGCAGCGCAGATCACGGACAGCAGCGCGATTGCGGCTGGCGCAATTCTGAGGCGGTGGTCCTCTTTTCGAATCTCATGAGGACCTGTCGCCGTTGTTATGGCTGGTTCCAATAACGCTTGAAGAGCGAAAGCGAGATCGGACGCAGACTGAAACCGCTGCTCCGCGCTTTTTTCCAGGCAGCGGTGCACCACTCTCTCCAAACCCACAGGTGTATCGGGCGCAAGCTGAGAAATTGGCGCAGGTTCTTCGTTCAGGATCGCGCTGATCGTGTCGGCCGAAGTCGGCTTCTGGAATGTCGCCTTCCCCATCACCATCTCGTGGATGATGGCGCCGAGCGCGAAAATGTCGGAACGGTGGTCAACCGCCAGTCCCCGCACCTGTTCGGGCGACATGTAGCCCACCGTTCCCATGGCGACTCCCGGCAGGGTGACGGTGGCCGCCTGGCTGATTACCGATTCTTTCGGTTGCACCAGCTTTGCCAGACCGAAGTCTAATATTTTGATCCGTCCATCTTTGGTGACGAACAGGTTATCCGGCTTCAGGTCGCGGTGGACGATCCCTTTCTCGTGCGCCGCGGCAAGCCCTTGTGCGATCTGCACACCGTAGTCAATCGCTTTGCGCAACGGCAGTGGACCGCGCCGGATGGTCTCGGTCAAGGTCTTGCCTTCCAGCAGTTCTGTCACCATGTAAGGGACACCCAGATAGGTTCCCATCTGGTAAACGGCAAGAATGTTGGGATGATTCAACGCCGCGGCGGCTCGCGCTTCAGCCTCGAAGCGGAGCAGGCGCTGTGGTTCCAGCGAAACCAGTTCCGGCAGGACCTTGATCGCGACGTCGCGGTTCAGGCGGGGATCGCGTGCCCGATACACCTCGCCCATACTGCCGGCCCCAAGGGGCGAGAGGATTTCATATTGCCCAAGCTTCGTGCCAGAGGTCAGGGCCATGTGTGCGCCAATTATAGCCCTGGGAATGGCTGAGTTCGAGTTTAAGAGGCAGCGTCAGCGGTACACCGACGGAGGCAAGCCAGTGATGCGAATTCCCGCGTGGCCCTTGTGACGAATGTTCATCCCGATCAGCAGGGCGGTGATTTGTTCCACGATGCGGGCGTTCTCGAGTTTGCCGCCGTCGATAGCGCGGACGCCCGGTATTTTTGCGGCCAGGTCGCGTGTCAGTTGCGCGGCGTCACGATCGTCGCTACAAACAATAACGTCGCAGTCGAGCGGTTCGTCTCCGCCCAGCAGTTCGGCGGAAACATTGTGAAAAGCCGCCACTACGCTCACCTCTTCGGGCACGAGTTCGGCGGCCTGCTGAGCGGCTGAACCCTGCCAGACCCCTAACGTGCGGGAGGCGCGCCCGCCAACTCCGGCCGCAAGCGGCACCGTTGCATCAATGAGGATGCTGCCGGCGGTGATTGCCGGCTTGAGTTGCCGGAGCAGGGAAGCTTGGCTCTCAAAGGGGACCGTCAACATCAGGATGTCGGCGGCGGCGCAGGCGTGACCGTTTTCCATGCCGGAGACGTTCGCCTGCCCTCCCGCCCGTTGCTGAATGGCCGCGGCCGCCTGCCGAGCACGCTGCTCATCTCGAGACCCGATGATGATGGTTTCCCCGGCGCGTGCCCAACGCAGCCCGAGTCCCATGCCCGCCGGACCAGTGCCGCCAATGATGGCGATGGGGCGGATCGGCGCGCCGCCCGCAGAGCTGGCGCTCATGCGAACTCGGCCTCCCACGCCTGTTCAGCGGTGAATTCGTCCAGTGCAGCCTTGATGTGGATGCGCGAATAGGTCGTGTTGCGCTCGGCGGGGATGCGGCCGATCTCCAGGATCAGCGCCTGAAAATCCTCCGGGCTGGTGTACTGGCCCGCCGTCGCGCCTGCTTCGCGCGAAATGTTTTCTTCCATCAATGTGCCGCCGTAGTCGTTGGCGCCGGCATGCAGGCAAAGTCGAGACAGTTGCCGATTCAGCTTCACCCACGAGACCTGAATATTATTGATGGAGCCGGCGAGCAGCACGCGGGCCAGCGCGTGAACCTTGAGATGCTCCGCCAAGGTCGGGCCGCTGCGCGCCAGTCCCTGATGGAAGAGCAACGTGTTCTGATGAACGAAACCGAGCGGGACGAATTCGGTGAAGCCTCCCGTTTCCGATTGCAGGTTGCGGAGAAGGAGCATCTGTCGCACCCAGTGGGCGGGAGTCTCCGTGTGGCCGTACATGAGCGTAGACGTTGTGCGAATGCCGCAGCGGTGCGCCGTGCCGATAACTTCGACCCACTGCGCCGTCGAAAGCTTGTTGGCCGAGAGGATGTGTCGAATCTCATCGTCCAGAATTTCTGCGGCAGTGCCGGGCATTGTGCCGAGACCGTTGTCGCGCAACATTGTCAGATAGTCGGCGAGCGCCATGCCGGTCAGTTCGACGCCATACACGATTTCCATCGGGGAGAAGGCATGAATGTGCATTCGCGGAGTGACGTTTTTCACAGCGCGCAGAATGTCGCGGTAATAAAACTTCGGGAGATCGCGCGGGAGTCCTCCCTGGATGCACACTTCGGTCGCGCCAAGTTGCCAGGCTTCGGCCGCTTTCTGTCCGACCTGTTCGGGAGTGAGGAAGTAAGTGTCGGACTCGCGCGGCCCGCGGCTGAAGGCGCAGAACTTGCACCCGACAAAACAAATGTTGGTGAAATTGATATTGCGGTTCACCACGTAGGTCACGATGTTGCCAACCAGCTCGCAGCGGAGCATGTTCGCGGCCACCAGCAAACCGAGCAGGTCGTCACCTGCTGTATTCGCGAGCGAGTAAGACTCCTCGAGCGACAACTCAGCCCCATTCTGGGTTTCGAGAATCTTCTCAAGCGACGCCCGCACAACCGGAGTCAAACGCGGAACAATCTCCAGCCAGTCGAGCGAGGGGAAGCCTTGAAGTTCCGTGGAAGTCAATTCGCGAGCCATAATTCACTCCGTAGAGACGCTGCTGCTACGTCTCTGCCTGCGCCGGCACGTCATCGCAGGCAATATCCGTACAGTGTAGCGGAATCTAGCGGAAAAGGTCGGTCGACGCCGGACGCAGCAACTCGCGAACCCGTCCCGCGCCAGCTTCATAGCGAAATCCGCGAACGATGCAGGCCGGTGCGCGATTCAGCTTGCCGCAAACTAGCCCCGCAGCGCACGCCAGTTCGTCGGCCACGGCTTCAACGCTCGCGCGTAACTTGTAGCCATGGGGATCGCGGCGGCCGCGGTCGTCGCGCAGCGGCTTCATGCCCGCGACACCGATGGCAAACTCAGTTAGTCCCTCGCGCCACGGGCGCCCGAAGCTGTCGGTAATGATCACGGGAATGGCGTGGCCAGTGCACTTCTTGAGTGCGCGGCGGAGATTCGCAGCCGAGCGATCGGCATCTTCCGGAAGCAGCAGCGCATGCCCGCCGCCGTTCACGTTGGAAACGTCCACGCCACTGTTGGCGCAGAGAAACCCGTGGTGCGTCTCGGTAATGAGAACCCCATTCTTGCGGCGAATGACGGAGCGGCTCTCGCGCACGGCAAGTTCGATCACGCGCGCGTCGAGCCCATACTGCCGTGCCCAAGCGACGGACTCAGCGGATGGCACAATGGTGGCAAGGTCAACTACACGGCCTTCGGATTTGGAGACGATTTTGTGTTTGACGACGAGGATGTCTCCAGATTGGAGCTTGAGGTGACGCCGGCGGAGGGCTTCGAGCAGTTTGTCTGCCAACGAATCACCCGGCTGGATCTCATCGGCAAATGGAATTGGGATGAGGTGAAGTTGCTCAAGCGGTGCCGGCGGCCGTTCCTTCCGCCGATTCGCGGCTGATTCCGTTTTGGCGCCCTTCACCTGCCTCATGAATTACATGTTACCTGTCCAGCGTGCGGCAGAGACGTTGCAAGCAACGTCTCTACGATAGATATTCGCGCGCGAGCTTCTGAGCGCGGGTTTCGCCGGGGAGCGCCAGCAACTGTTTCAGGTCCGCGGGATTGTCGACGTCGACGGCAATGCCCGGCAGATTCAGAACGACGCAAGGCTTGCCGGTGGCCTGCGCCGCGGCGTAGTGCGGTTTGAAACTGTCATTGCCGAAGCGCAGCGGGAACAGGTCCGCCGGGCGCCGGAATGCGGCGTTGGTGCCGCGTCCGTCTGCCGCCGGGACCAGCACGCTGCCCGCGGCCGGCGCGTTCTTCATGATTTCTTCCAGTTCCCAGGCCTGGATCAGGGGAATGTCGGCAGGAATGATTAACGTGCTGTCCACGCCGCGGTCCACGCATACGCGTGTGGCCATCTCGATTGCGCCAGTTTCTCCCGGATTGTCAGGGTCCGCGATGATTTCGAATCCGCACTCCGTCGCCAGCGTGACGGCGTAGGGATCGCCGGTAACCACCGCAACCTGTGGCCAGCTTTTCCATCCGTGCAGGGTGGTCAGGACGTCGTGCAGCATGGCCTGCGCGAGTTTTGTGCGGGACGGTTGATCCAGAACGGCTGCCAGACGCTGCTTCGCACCCGACAGATTCTTGACGGGGACCAGAATCACGGCTGCCCGAACCGTGGCACGGTACCATCCGCTGCGGGTTCGTCCTTGAGCAAACCACCGGCGACGAGAGTCAGCGCTTCCCGGGCCAGTGCTGCCTTGTCGTCGGCGCTCCGCATGATCGTCTGGGTACACTGCACGCGCAAGCCGCCTTTGCGGATCGCTTCTGCGGCTCGGGCGTCGCGCGTATCGCAGATCAGGACGTCGAGAAAATCTTCATAGGTTTGTGCGACCCCGGCAATCGAGCTCGGCAGCCCCTGTGCCGCCATGAGAATTCCCGCCGGCCCTGCGACCGGAGCATTACCCACGATCGGGCTGATCGCGGCAATCTTGCCGCGAGCGCGGACCAGAGCATCGCGAATTCCGGGAACGGCCAGGATCGGGCCAATGCTAGTCACCGGATTGCTGGGCGCGATCAGAACCGCGTCGGCGGAAGTGATCGCCTCAATCACACCGGGCGCAGGCTCCGCGTCAGAAGCTCCGGCGAAGCGCACCGAATTGACCGGGTCCTGGTACCAGCGCTGGACAAAATATTCTTCAAAGCTCAATTCGCCAATGGGTGTATCCACGCGGGTTTCGACGCGAGAGTTGCTCATGGGCAGAATGCGCGCTCGCACTCCCAGCTTGCCGCAGACGATCGACGTCGCTTCCGACAGAGTCTTGCCCTCGGCCAGCAGGCGAGAACGCAGCAGGTGCACGGCAAGGTCGCGGTCGCCGGTGTGAAACCACGTGGGCTCGCCGAGTTGTCCCATGGCTTGCAGACAAAGGAATGTGTCGCCCTTCACTCCCCATCCGCGCTCGCGGCTCAGCATGCCGGAAAGCACGTAGGTGATCGAGTCGATATCGGGCGAGACATAAAGCCCCCACCACAGCAGGTCGTCACCTGTGTTGACGACGATCGTGATTTCTTCGGGGGGCATGACCTGCCGCAGCCCGTCGACAAATTTCGCTCCGCCCGTGCCCCCGCTGAGAACGCAGATCATGCCGCCCTCATTCTTGCCAGGCCGTGATCATCGGCGGCCGCACGCAATCTCTCTGACAAAAGTCCTGGCTCGGCTGAGACCGCGGGGAGAAACTCCGGATACACCGGCAGCCGCTGGCGCAATGCGAGTCCCTTGGCCTCGGTGCGCAGGCGAAGCTGCTCCAGGTGCGGCCAAGGCATCTCCGGATTAATGTAGTCGGGCGTCAGCGGCGAAATTCCTCCCCAATCGTTGATGCCGGCATCCACCAAGTCCTCATAGTAAGGCGCAGAGAGATTCGGCGGAGCCTGAATATTGACGTTAGGGAGTAACAATCGAGCTACTGCCACCGCCCGCAGCATTTCGCCGTGCGACGGCTCGGGCCACTGGGACATCGGAATAGCCGGCTTGACGCGGAAATTCTGCACGATCACTTCCTGGATGTGGCCATAGCGTTCGTGTAAGTCGCGGATCGCCAGCAGGGTGTCGATCCGGTCTTCGGGCGATTCCCCAATGCCAATCAGAAGGCCGGTCGTGAACGGAACGCTCTGCTTGCCGGCGTCCTCGATGGTTCGCAAGCGTTTGGCCGGAACTTTGTCCGGAGCGTGATCGTGGGCCGCACCGGGGGCAAGCAATGCAGCGTTGGTGGTCTCGAGCATGAGGCCCATGCTGGGCGAAACCGCCGCCAGGCGAGCGATCCACTCGGCGCTGAGCAGGCCGGGATTCGGGTGCGGCAGCAAACTGGTCTCGCGCAGCACGAGTTCGCACATGGCTTCGAGATAGTGGAGCGTGGACTTGTAGCCGAGGCGGCGCAACGTCTCACGCATTTCGGGGAACAGCAGCTCCGGCTTGTCTCCGAGACTGAACAGCGCCTCAGTGCATCCGAGTTTTTCCCCCTCCCGCGCGACCGCCAGCACTTCGTCAGGCGTCATGGTGTGCGCGCCTGGATCGCCGGGATCGCGGCGGAAGGTGCAATATCCGCAGTAGTCGCGGCAAAGATTAGTGAGCGGAAGGAATACCTTCCGCGAGTAAGTAATGACCCCCGGCTTAAAGCGTTCTTTGGCAGCCCGCGCGTCGGCCAGAAGTTCGGGCAGGTCGTCGTCACCGCACCGAATCAGTCGCAGGGCTACTTCGCGTGAGATCGGTGCTCCCAGGCGCAAAGGCGCGACGGCTGTAATTGAGGTCAAGGTCACGGTTGAATCGAATGATACAACGGCAGAGCGTGGTAATGTAGGCGGTTGCCGCTACGTCTTTGCCGGCGGCGCCGCGAACGATGGTAAGAGACGTTGCAAACAAGATCGTTTCTACGATGGGTATGACCCTGAATCCTTCCGAATTCCGCAAAGCCATGGGCTGCTTCGCCACCGGGGTAACCATCATCACCGTCGACCTGGAAGGCGAGGTCCACGGCATGACTGCTAACGCATTCGCCTCGGTCTCCCTCGATCCCCTGCTGGTGTTGGTCTGCGTCGATCAAGAGACGCGCACCCATGCCCACCTGCACGCCAAAAAACGCTTCGGCATCAATGTGCTGGGCGAGGACCAGCGGACAATTTCAGAGTACTACGCGCGCCCGGACCGCAGCCACGAGCACGCCGAGACCGAGGCGGGCGCACGTTTTGACCGCACTCAGCACGGCACCCCGATGCTGTATGGCTCGCTGGCCTACCTGGAATGCCGCCTGCACTCGGCCCAGGAGGCGGGCGACCACACCATCTTCATCGCGGAAGTTGAAGACGTAGTGGTGCGCGACGGTGACCCGCTGCTGTTCTTCCGGGGAAAGTACCGCAAGGTAGGGGAGGATGTTGAAGAGAAATGATGACCGTTGCACGCTGACGCGTTATGCCACTTTTCCCACCTCCGAACATCCAATCATTGGCAAAATAAATCGTTAGGAATGGAGCTGATTCATGGCTGAGAAGATTGCAGAGAAGGTTACGAAGACGGAAGCCGAGTGGAAGCAGAAGCTCACCCCGGAGCAGTATCACGTGACCCGCGAAGCCGGTACCGAGTGCGCCTTCACGGGCGCGTATTGGAACACGAAAGATGCGGGGATGTATCACTGCGTGTGCTGCGGGGCTCCGCTGTTCGATTCGCAGACGAAATTCAATTCCGGCACTGGCTGGCCAAGTTTCACTAAACCCGCGTCAGGCGGCGGAGTGGTCGAGCGCCGCGATTCGAGCTACGGCATGGTGCGCACCGAGGTCCGCTGCGGCACCTGTGACGCGCACCTGGGACACGTGTTCGAAGACGGTCCGGCGCCCACAGGGCTGCGTTATTGCATGAATTCGGCGTCGCTGGATTTCAAACCGTCCGAAAAGAAGTAGTCGGGTATTTTGTAGCGCCGGCACCTTGCCGGCTGTCGCGAGGCCATCTTGGCCTCGCGTGCGGGGCCGAGACGGCCCCGCAACAGCCGGGACGGCGGCGCTACAAAAACAAACAAGGGCACGCGCAAGCGTGCCCTTTGTCCATCCGTTGAGACTCGTCCGTCGAACTACGCGCTAGCCGTCGCGGCCAGAGCCTTGGGGGGCTCAACCGGCTTGGCCTGGTGCTGCGATTGCGACTTCGGTTCAGCGTGCACCTGGATGCCGCCCTTGAGCGCGGCGCCATCTTCCACGCTGATTCGCACCGTGGAAATATCTCCGCTGACCGAGCCTTCGCTGCGAATATCCACGCGATCACTGCACTCGATGTTGCCAGTCACCTTACCCATGATCACGACCTCGCGGGCTTGAATGCTGGCATCGACCTTGCCGTTGCGCCCGATGGTGACGCGGCTGTCGGGCATGATGATTTTGCCTTCGATGCGGCCATCGATGTAGAGCGCTTCCGAGCCGCTGATTTCACCCTTGATCACGAGTGTGCGGCCGATGGTGGCCTGATCCACGGGGGCGGTGACGGTTTTGACAGGGTTATAAGCGTTGGGGTTGGAAGCCGGTGTGTTGGACTTGAGGAAAGAATTCTCCGACGACTGAAGCATGCGACCTTCCTTGGATTTCCCGCGCGGGGCGCTCGGGCTGGCGTCCGCTCCATGCGGTTGGTCTTTAAATTTGCGGCCTTCGGCAGTTGCTGGCCACTCGGCCAAGCTGAATATCGCACAGGGGTAAGTATTTCCTTAGATTACGGAAGGCGCTGTACGGGCGCGGGGTGCGGACGACGGCAAGCCCGATGATGCCTAAGACTCTTGGAGTGCTTCAGAGAGTCCCTCCCACTCCTCGATCATCGCAGCGTGAGCGGCCTTGTGGCGCTCGAGTTCTTGCGACTGGCGCTGACTCTCTTCAGCGCTGACGAAATTCTGCATCGCGGTTTCAAGGTGCGCGATGGCAGCTTCCAGGCGGCCAATTTCCTCTTCCAACTCGCCGACTCGGTCTTCCATCTGCTTGCGCTTGATCGGGTTCAGGCGCTTCTTTGCAGCCTCCGCCGAAGCCGCTTCGCTGCCTCGATTTCCATTCGTCGGCTCGGCTAAAGCGACAGGCTTCTGGTCGGATGGTGTTCGTGGCCTGCCGGCGCCTGGAACGTCCTCAAGGGTCGGGGCGACGTGCTGCCCGCCCTCCTTGCGCCACAAATAGTCTTCGTAGTTGCCGGAGAATATTTCGACCTGCCCGCCACCGATTTCGAAGACCCGCGTGGCCAGCTTGTCGATGAAATACCGGTCATGCGAGACGAAAACCACGGTGCCGGTGTACTCCATCAGCGCGTTGAGCAAGACGTCTTTCGCACGCAGGTCGAGGTGGTTGGTCGGCTCATCAAGCAGCAGGAAATTCGCCGGGTGTAGCAACAGGCGCAGCAAAGCATAGCGCCCCCGTTCGCCGCCCGAAAGAACTCCGATCTTCTTGAAGACGTCTTCGTCGGAAAAGAGAAAACAGCCGAGAAGACCGCGCAACTCGGTTTCAGTCGAGCGCGGGGAACACTCACCCAGGTCGTCGAGCATGCGGGCCTCGGGATCGAGTTCCTTGTACTGATCCTGAGCAAAGTAGTCAGCCTGCACATTGTGTCCGAGGCGGTATTCCCCGTGTGTGACAGGTTCGGTGCCAGCCAGCAGTTTTATCAAAGTCGACTTGCCCGCCCCGTTCACGCCCACCAGCGCGATCCGGTCGCTGCGCTCGATCATGAAGTCGACGTTGCGGAAGACTTCCTTCTCGGCGCCCGTGTTCTTGCCGGGGTAACTCTTCGCTACGCCTTCGAACTCTGCCACGATTCGCCCGCTCGGCTTCGGCTGCGGAAACGTGAAATGGATCGTCTTCTCCTCGGGCGGAACCTCGATCCGCTCCATCCGCTCCAGTTCCTTGATGCGGCTTTGCACCTGCTTCGCCTTCGTCGCCTGGTAGCGAAAGCGGTTGATGAACACTTCCAGTTGCTCGATGCGCTCCCGCTGGTTGCGGTAGGCGGCCTGCAGTTGCTCATTGCGCTGGGTCTTCTGCGCCAGAAACTTGTCATAGTTGCCGGTGTAGAACCAGAAGCGCTTGTTCCAGATTTCGGCGATCTTGTTTACGGTCACGTCCAGAAAGTACCGGTCGTGCGAGATCAGCACGAACGCGTTCGGATAGGTCCGCAGATATTCTTCCAGCCAATTGCGGGCTTCGAGATCAAGATGGTTCGTCGGCTCGTCGAGCAGCAGCAGGTTCGGCTTCTGCAGCAGAAGCTTGGCCAGCGCGAGCCGCATCTGCCATCCGCCGGAAAATTCGTCGGTCTGCCGCGGCCAGTCGTCCTTGGTAAAACCCAAACCCATCAGGACCCGGCCGACTTCCGCCTCGACCGAGTAGCCGTCGCGGGTGCGGAACTCGTGTTCGACGCGGTGGTAGCGGTCGGCCACAGCCGAGTATTCCGGGCTGGTGTGGTCCAGTTCCGCCATGCTCTGGGTCAGAGATTCAAGCTCCACTTCCATCGCGCGCAGGTCGTCGAAGACAGACATGCACTCAGCAAAAACGCTGCGGCCGGACAGCGTCAGCCCATCCTGCGGCAAATATCCGGCGGAGGTCCCTTTCGCGACCGTCAGCGTGCCGTAGTCAAACGTGTCCATGCCCGCGAGAATCTTCATCAGCGTGGACTTGCCGGTGCCGTTCGCGCCCACCAGGCCAATACGGTCATTGGACGTGATCAGCCAGTCCGCATTTTCGAAAAGAAGTTTGTGGCCGAAGCGTTTGCCGGCGCCAGAAAGCTGGATCATGGGCTCGGTTTATGGTCTCACAAAACCTGGACCGAGTATGGGGTAGCGAGTAGCGAGGCAGCGCAAAACGGGATTCGTATCAGGGCATGTGTTCAGGTGTAAAGTTCCACGACATCCTTCAGGCATGCGGTCAGTGCCAGCGTTGTCGGCGCGCCTTCAGGCGCTGAAAATACCAAATCAGAGCTCCGCCACCGAGCCGCTAGCCCGTCCCTTGGATCATGGCTCGGCGAGGCTAGCCGTCCTCCACGGACAGGGGGTCACCTGAGTAACCTGCCTTCGGTAGGTCCCGTATGATATAAAAGCCCCGAGCCTCCATAAGGACATTTGTGAGCGGAGTAGCCCCCTGAGGGTGTGCCCGCGTTCGAGGAAAGCCTTTGAGTTTCATCAACTTCGCAGCCCGCGAGATCAATTGCAAGATCGTGTACTATGGCGCCGGACTCGGCGGCAAGACCACGAACCTGCAGTTGATCTACCAGAAAACTGCGGACCAGCAGAAGGGCAAGATGATCTCGCTGGCCACCGAAACCGAGCGTACCTTGTTCTTCGACTTTCTGCCCCTGGACCTGGGCTCGGTGCGCGGCTTCAAGACCCGCATCCACCTCTACACCGTCCCTGGCCAGGTCTTCTACGACGCCAGCCGTAAGCTCATCCTGCGCGGCGTCGACGGCATCGTCTTCGTCGCCGACTCCCAGGAGCAGCGCCAGGACGCCAACGTCGAAGCCCTCGACAACCTCATGTCGAACCTGAAAGAACATGGTTACGACTTCAACAAGATTCCCTACGTCCTCCAACTGAATAAGCGCGACCTGCCCAACATTCTGCCCGTCGACCTGCTGAGCACCGAACTGCGCCGCAAGAACGAACCCGTGGTCGAAGCCGTAGCCTTCCAGGGCGTCGGCGTTTTCGAAACACTCAAGGAAATCGCCAAGCAAGTCTTGACCGAACTCAAAGCTGGCGGATAATTCGGCAAAAGACTTGAGTCGGGCATGTGAAAACAATCGCCTCGTTGGTTGGGGGGATGGTTTTGCGTGAAATGGCTGATTTCGACAACCATTCCGGGGGCAGAGTAGACTGCGAGAATGGAACGCGGCGTTTGCGCTGTCATTCTGGCACTTCTTGGTGTTGGCCTAGGCGCTCAAAACACTGCTGCTTGACAGGCCGGTGCGCCGATGTATGGTTTGTTGCTATTTGGGGTCTTCTCATTGTTCCTGGCTGTGGCCGGGACGTGCACCGGAGAAGCGTGGGCACGCTTCGGTCGTGTGGTCTACCGCGCCAAAGAACCGAAGCAGTTTTGGTGGCTGGTCGCAATGTATTATCTCGGGGGTGTTTGTTTCATTGGATACTTCTTGTACGTTGGTTGGCGATAAAGCGATGAGGCTATACTTTCCGCACTTCAATTGACTCGCTCCGTTCGTCCAGCGAGGTCATTCTCCCGTGAAAAAATTCATGCTTCATGCTCTCGCCCAAGCCGTCTTCGTTCTAACCGCCTTTTGCCCGACGTCCTTCGCGGTGGGGCTTTGAGTGAAATTGCTATTTTCAGCAGTTGGCAACGACTACTTTGACTGATCAACGTTCGGATGGACCGTCGGACCGCACGGATAAGGTGCAAACTGCTTAGAGATTGTGTCGAAGATCGTCCCTTGTGGAAATTCAAATCGTAATCGGCAGTGGATGCACTCAAGAAAACGCCCGTCGGGGGACATCAGGATACCGATTCGATGTGCAGGCGTAGAATCAGGGGTTGACACTTCATAATCCAACTCTCTGAAGACCGAGTCCATCATACGCCTGCAGTTGCAACTACCTCTCTAACGCCGCTCCTAGCTGGTGAAACACCGCCATTCCCCTCACTGATCACCCACAAGCGTTCGCAGAATGTTTCAATATTTTCACAGATGACGCCCTGCAAATGGTGCAGTCTGAGGGCTTCTCCTCTGCCCCACGGCGTGAGAGAATTGCATAATGACATGGACCAGCCTGCCCCAGCCCCATGAGCAGCGCAAGCTTGAAGAACTGCTCGTGAGACTTTCGAAAGTGAAACCGATCTCTGCTAAACCGGCCCCGATTGTGCAAGGAGAATCTGCAATTCGTGCAGCCTGCGCCGCGAACTCGCAAGTCTTTTTCTCGACATAACGAATAGGTCGATCCAAGGTTGCCCACAGCTGAGTCTGTGGGCTTTTTAGTGGTTGGCGCAAAATCCCGATGGCACTCATTCACAACTTCTAGAAGAAATGAATCACATCTCCCGCCCCAGCAATCCTTAGAATCCCTCAATCGAGTGTCCCCGTCCCGTCCCCGCCGACCTTTCGCCCGGCCATTCGTCTAAAATGGCTGCCGTAATCTTCCCGGAAGCATGGATTGATACCGAATGCCGGGAGGCTCCACGATTATCGAAAGAGGAACTCATGCGCGCTCGTAAGGTGTGGCTGTCGACTCTATTGATCTCATCGCTGTTCGCTTGCTCGTCTCTTCTCTCCTCGCAGACATCTACCCTCCACGGCATCGACCCCACCGATCTCGACCGCAAAGCCGATCCCTGCACCGATTTCTTCCAATTCGCCAACGGCACATGGCGCGCCAACAATCCGATTCCCGCATCGATGACCCGCTGGAGCAAGCGCTGGCAGGCCGGCGAATTTGCGAAAGACAAGCTGCATGACATCCTGGAAGCCACTTCGGCCGACAAGAACGCCCCCCAGGGCAGCACCGAGCAGATCATCGGCGACTACTACGGCGCCTGCATGGACGAGTCTCGCGTGAATACCCGCGGCATGGATCCGATCAAGCCCTGGTTCGCCAAAATCGACTCCGCCCGCGATATCGCCGCGATTCAGCAAGTCATCGCCGAAATGCACGACATTCTCGTGGCAGTTCCCTTCGCATTGGGCAGCCAGCAGGATCCGCACAAGCCCTCCTGGGTGCTGGCCGATCTCGGCGCCAGCGGTCTTAGCCTTCCCGACCGCGACTACTATCTAAAGCCCGAACCCCGCTTCAAGGAGGCCCGCGAAAAATACGTCGAGCACGTCACCGCCATGTTCAAGCTTGCTGGAGCGGACCAGAAGTCCGCGGCGGCGGCGGCCCAGACCGTCATGAGCATGGAGACCAAGTTAGCCGAGGCATCTCTCGACAACGTCGCCCTGCGCGATCCCGCGGCCACCGATCACAACACAACTTTCGCTCAGCTCCAGACGATGGCTCCTCACTTCGACTGGACCGTCTACTTCAAGCACCGCCAACTGCCCACCGACGTCGATATGAATGTCGACCAACCCAAGTTCATGCAGGAATTCGACCGCCAGTTACAGCAGACTCCGCTGCCGGATTGGAAGGTGTATTTGAAGTGGCAGCTGCTGAACTCGACCGCGAGTTCGCTCTCCGCGCCATTCGTGGAAGAAGATTTCGCCTTCAACGGCAAATATCTGAGCGGCGCCACCGAGATGAAGCCGCGCTGGAAGCGTTGCGTCGAGTCGACCGACCAGTTGCTGGGCGAGGCCCTGGGAAAGAAGTATGTCGAGAAATACTTCCCGCCCGAGGCCAAGGCTCGCATGCAGGAGATGGTGCGCAATCTGCTCGCCGCCATGCGCGACGACATTCTCAGCCGCCCCTGGATGAGCGATGACACCAAGGAAAAGGCGATGGCCAAGATCGCCACCTTCAATCCCAAGATCGGATATCCCGACAAGTGGAAGGACTACAGCCACGTCGAGATTCGCCGCGATGCATTCTTCGAAGACACGATCGCGGGAAGAAAGTTCGTGGAACAGGACGACCGGGCCCAGATTGGCCACCCGGTCGACCGCGGCCGCTGGGGCATGACACCTCCCACTTCCGACGCGTACTACAACCCGCTGCTCAACGAAATCGTGTTCCCGGCGGGCATCCTGCAACCTCCCGCCTTCGATATGAAAGCAGTGGACGCGGTGAACTATGGCGCCATTGGAGTGGTGATCGGCCACGAAATTTCCCACGGCTTCGATGATCAGGGCGCGCAGTTCGACTATCTTGGACGTCTGCGCAACTGGTGGACCGACGCCGATTTGAAGGACTTCCAGGCCCGCGGCGCCTGCGTCGCCGACCAGTTCGATCACTACTTCATCGAGAAAGACATCCATCACAACGGCAAGCTGGTGCTGGGCGAAAGCATCGGCGACCTGGGCGGCGCGAAAATTGCCTATCTCGCATATCAGAAATCGCTCGAAGGGAAGCCTCGCCCCGCCGACATCGACGGCTTCACCCCCGAGCAGCAATTCTTCATCGCCTGGGGCCAGTTCCGCGGAGACGAGACTCGCCCCGAAACCCAGCGCTTGATGGTCCAGAGCGATCCTCATCCCATCGCGAAATACCGCGTCATCGGCCCGCTCTCAAATCTTCCGGAATTTCAGAAAGCGTGGAGTTGCAAAGCCGACGCGCCCATGGTCCGGCCAGCCGACAAGCGTTGCGAAGTGTGGTGAAGCGCTAACCAGTGCAGTTCTCGCCTTACGGCATAGCGAGAATTGCGCCCGGCAAAAACACGGCTCACAGGTTGCGGAAAAACTCTGGCCCAGCATGTTTTGGGAAGGGCACGACTTTCAGTCGTGCCATTGAGTCGCTGAGAAAAGGATCTGCGCTTTAGCCCCTGAGGGCCGGCGCTCCATACCTTCATCACAAGCGCTGTCGTAGTTCAGTTCACTGAGTAGCCGTTTGACGCGCGCTGATCTATGGCTCACGCGAAGTCCGTCAGTGATTCGAGGCATTACCGAGGTAAGCGCGGGCCGCGGTTTTCTGCTGCCCCGGCCTGCGGCCCTCCGCTAGCCTGACCATGGGACGCAGTGTGTCGAGCCGGTCCCGCGGACCGCGTCGGTGATTCTTTCTGCCCTGATCGTTCGTTCGCACGACTCCACCGGACTGCTGTTCTGGTGCGCCGTCGGCTTCTGCGCCGGCATCGGTCTTTTCTTCTACGGATTTCGTCTCCTGCAGCGCCGCCGTCTCATCCTCGACACGCCTTTCTCAAAAATCCGCAGCGCCTCCATGGGTATGGTTGAAGTCAGCGGCCTTGCGGTCGGCCCTTACAATATGATCGCGCCCATCACTGCGCGTCCCTGCTACTACTACCGCACGCTGGTCTGGGAGTACAAACAGGACGGCAGAAACAAAAAATGGGTCAAGGTGGCCGGCGAGTGCATGCACGTGCCGTTCTTCGTCGACGACAACACCGGCCGACTGCTGGTCGACCCGCGCAGCGCCGATCTCGACCTGCACCGCGATTTCCAGGAGGAATTCAACGGTTCCTTCTTCTCGACCCGCGACGATGCTCCCGGCAACGTCAACAGTTTCCTGTCTCGCCACGGCGTCGTCACCAGCAACCGAATCAAGGTCGAGGAATACTGCATCAAGCCCAAGAACTCGCTGTTCATCCTCGGCACGGTGGCGGAAAATCCCGGCATTGAAGTCGCCCCGCGACCGGTCCAGGATACCGAGGCGATCAACTCCTTCTCCCGCACGGGATTCTCTCTTTCGATCAATTTGTTTCCGTTTAATACCAACGGAAGCGAAGATGACTTCTTGTCCGGCTCCCCAGCCCTGGCGACGTCATACGAATCTCGTCCCCAGATAACCGGGCGCCTTCCAATCTCCGGCCCCGCGAGAGCCCAGGCCGCACCGCCGCAGAAAGTCGCCGACGCTCTACTGAAAGCCGGCATCTCCAACCCAGCCGCCTGGGCCGCGGCCGGAGTAACGTCAGGGGGAATGGGCGTCCCGGTAATCGAAGACCCGTCGGCAGCCGAAACATCCCAGCCCAGCTCCGCCGTTCAAGCCGGAGGCTTCGACCCTCATCCGCCGGTTGCGTTGATGAAAGGAACGAACAACCGGACGTTCCTGATCTCCTGGCGCAGCCAGAAGCAGGTCGCCCGCTCTCTGGGCTGGAAGTGCATTCTTATGATCTGGGGCGGCCCTGCTCTCGCCCTTCTGAGCCTCTACTTTCTGATCAATATCGAGCACCTGTTCTGACCTTCGCACCACAGTTCTAACCTCATCAGCCCCGTCTCCCGCTGGCCCGCTGCGACCCTCTAGTACAATCAACGCGTGAGCGACGCTGTCCGCATCGGAATCCTGGGCGATTTCAACCCTGAATTTCGCTCGCACCACGCCACCACCGACGCCTTGCAGCACGCCGCCCGCAAGCTAAAGCTGCAGGTCGAGTCCGAGTGGGTGCCCACACCGTCGCTAACCCCCACCGACGCCGAAAAGAAGCTTGAGTCCTTTGACGGTCTCTGGGCCTCGCCCGGCAGTCCCTACAAGAGTTTCGATGGCATGCTCCGTGGCATCGAATTCGCCCGCCGCCGCGACTGGCCCTTTCTCGGCACCTGCGGCGGATTCCAATACGCCTTCATCGAATTTGCCCGCAACGTCCTGCACATCGCCGACGCCGACAGCGCCGAAAATAATTCCGGATCGAAGAACATCATCATCTATCCCGTCGCCTGCGCCGTCCCAGATCGCAATGGCAACGCGCCCAAACTGGTCGGCGCAGTCCCTGAGATTCGCCTCCGCCCCGGGTCCTACCTGCAGACCTTCTACGGCAAAGATAAAGAAACCGTGACCGAAGAATTCTTCTGCAACTTCGAAATCAATCCCGACTTCGAATGGACCACCATGGAAGCCGGATTCCCCGTAGTCGCCCGCGGCCCCCAAGGCGAGATTCGCGCCATCGAGTCCCCCACTCACCGATTCTTTGTAGCCACCTTGTTCCAGCCCCAGCTCTCCTCCACCGAGAAAAAACCGCACCCACTGGTCCTGGCCTTCGTGCAGGCCGCCGCCGACTGGGGCAAGAAAAAGTTAGACGACAGCGTCCTCGAATAGTTTCAGTGTGGGTCGGCCTCGTCGTCAGCGTCGGCACGTCATGTCCGACAACTCTATCCACAGTTACCAAAGTCCCGGCACTCCCCACATTATTCAGCCCACACCATGCGCATCTGGAGCCCCCGCCCGCCTCTCGCTAGACTCATCCCCGTCGGTTCGCCGAGCCCAAACCGCGTCCGCAGGAGCCGCTTTCGTCTATGCCTATGCAGTTGGCCAATCAGCTCCGCATCCCGTTCACGACTCTGATCAGCTACATCCCGATCATCGCTACCATCGTGACCACCTTATTCAGCGTGATCCTGGCCCGCGCCACTCTGCGCTACGTCGAAGCCACCGACAAAGGCCTGGCCCTCGCCCGCGAAGAATTCGAGCGCGAATGGTCTCCCGATCTGCACATCAAGATGGAGCGAATCTCCCCAACCGAGGCGAGAGTGATCGTGACCAACCTGGCCAAGACCTCGGTCCTGCTGCAGCTTCTGCAGTTGCGCAAGCTCTCCCACGCCATGCCCTTCGAGCGTTGCCGTCTCAACGATCCTCTGGTCGGCGGCATGACCTGGACCCAGGAAATGGGCCGCCGCATCCTGGCCTGCACCGGACAGGAATTCGAAGGTCCCATCGCCGTCTCGGCCACGTTCTACGCCGCCGGCCGCATGTACCGCACCGACTGGTTCCGCTCGCAGATTCAGGTCCGCGACGGCCGCATTATCGCCCTCGAACCCAGCACCATGCCCACGCGCCGCGTCCGCGTAGTCGAGCGCAAAGGCCCCGAACGCCGCCGCGAATTCGTCCAGGACGTAACCGCCGAAATCGCCCCCGAAAAGGTTGACTCCAAGCCCGACGAAAAGTTCTTCGTCACCGGAGCGTAGTTTGCTTATGCCCGCTGATTCAGCTCTTTGGCGGCCTGTCGAAGGGCGTCGAGGGGGAAGCCCTTCAGCACTTCCTCGCCGGAAGGGGTGATGACGGAGTTGTCGGTGACCCGAGCGAGTTTGGACTCGGTCGCGTCTTCCCCTTCTTCTGAATCGAGGTCGTCTTCTTCCTCAAAGTCTTCGTCTTCCCAGATGCTTTCGCCAAGCAGGGTATCGGCGACGGAGCGAGGATCGAGAATGACATCATGCATGCGCGGCTCGAATTTAGTGTGCTGCAAATTGCCGCTGGCAGTTTGCAGCGCGTAGAGGAGAAGCCCGGCGGTTTTGCTGTCGATGTTGCCGGCGATGATGAGGCGCATGATCTGCATCAGCGAGATCTGGATTGAGTTGGCATCCTCGAGGACAGGCAGGTCGATAGCGGCTCTGCGGCGGCTGCGGCCAGCGCTTTTGGCGCGGTCTGCGGCGAGCGCGATGCGCTCCTCGTGGTGACGTTTGTGGAAGTAACAAAAACGGTTGCGGCGGAGTGCGGGCGATCCGCACTGCGTGCCGTTGACCTTGATGTGCTGACAGCGATTGGGAAAACTTGCCACGTGGCCTCCTCCCCCTCCCCCTCGATCTATTGGAATGTTGGGGTTGGCGGGAAACTGCGATTTCGTCCTTGGGCTGCAATCAGTTACGGGCAAAATCTTGAGGCCCGGGAACTTAGGTGCGGCTTGAGGATGCGTTTTCGCTGGTTACGCGCGCAGTATGGAAGGAATGAAAATCTCAGTCACGGTTATGTAAACATTGAGGGAAATAAATCTGTGGAAAACTTCCGGACTCCCCATCCGCCCGGTGAAAAAGGCAGCAGCGGACGGGTGCAGCAGAGAAGAATCCCCCAGCGACGGCAGCAGGAATGCCCACGATTCGAAAACCACGAAGCGTGGGCGGCCGGTTTTGGGGTAGTGTTTACGGCGAGGAAACTAGGGCCAGCCCCCAACAAGTTTCATAAGCTAGTTTCCGCAAGCCTGATTCACCCATGAAGCGAAATCAGCAGCGGCTTTGCGTTCTTCGTCGGTGTGCCGTGGCATTTCGATAAATTGCTGCCTGAGATCTGAGCAATCGCAGCTCTGAGCCTGAGTCTCTTTCCGTTTCCAATCGGCGGGGCTGGTTAACTTAATGCAGGTATCACCTGTTGCCGGATCAAAGCGAAATGTCCTCAATCCTTGGTTGCGCAACTCGTAATGGTGCTCTGTTTTGGGTTTGTGCTTCAGTTCGGCAACGTCCGCCTTCAATTGATTGACGTCTGCTTCGAGCGAACGGATTCTCTGGTTCCGCTCCTGTGAATCACAGCCGGAATTGGCGAGCAGGGCACAAAGCGAGAACAAGAATGCCAGCCTGAACCTGAACATATATCTACTTCCTCCCGCCCCGGTCGATTGCTGTGTTCGCCTCAAAAAACGGGGTTGATTGGGATGGGTCGCAAGGAGGCCCCTTTGGGGAGGTGAGCAACAATGCAATGTAACGTGAGCCCTAATAAAACGCCTGTGACTGGCGTCACTGCTGACCGTGACTCAGGCACGCGTCATTGCATGGGGAACGAGAGTACGTCACAATCGCCTAACAATGACGCTAAGCTGGCAAAACCTCATTGCGATATTTGGTGGAGAAGCTCTGGCGCTCGCTGCTGTCGGATGGCTCGTCAAGGTGCTTGTGTCTGAGTGGCTAAAACGCGCTACGGAGAACTTCAAAACCAAATTGGAAACGAATGCGACGATCGAGATTGAGCACTTGAAGAATTCACTTCAAATGGTCGCGGCAGAACGTCAGATTCGTTTCAGTAATCTACAAGAGAAGCGAGCGGACGTGATCGCGGATTTGTACGCGCGTCTTGTGATTGTGTCTTGGCAGTCTAGTCACTTCGTTCACGGACCGGGATTTGGCCAACAACCCCAACAAACGGAGGAGTACAACAATGCGGCAGCGAAACTTCGAGACTTCATGGAATTTTTGGAGACGCATCGTATCTACCTTCCCGGGGCCGTTTGCGATTCTCTGGACAAGTACGTTGGGAAACTAAACAAGGCCGTTTTAGCGATTGGGCTTTGGGGTGCTAAATCGAGTTATGACAAGGGACTAAGTGCGGCTGAATTCAAAGGCACTATCGAACCAGCACTCAGATCGTTTCAGGAGGACATCCCTTCATTGCGAAGCGTGTTGGAAATGGAGTTTCGAAGAATACATGGTGTAGAGATTTCAGAAGTGCAGGTGAACAAGTAGCCAGCAACGAGGGGGCTGGCCCAGGTTTCTGGCCGTAAACGCCACCACGAAATCGGCTGCCCCACGCTTCGCTGTTTTCGAAGCGTGGGCATTCCTGCTGCCGGCATCAAGGGATTTTCCGGATCCGCAACTCGGCGTTCTCCGGTTCGTTCACGAGGACCGGTCCCGCCCGTCATAGGCGTAGTGGCGAAAGCTGCTCCACGGCCAATCTTGCGGTTCCCGCACCAGTCCTCGCTTCACCGGATTGCGATGCATATACCGCAACTTCTCCACTCGCTTGCGTTCGGAGAATACAACGAAATCGTAGAATCGTGGCTGCCAGATGCGCCCGCGCTCGACCGGCGTCTGCCACAGCGGCATCTGTGTCGAATCGAGCTCGCGCCGCAGGCGACCAAGCAGACATCGGGCGAATCCCTGCTTCAGGGCTTTCATCACCGCAGACGGATCGCCGCGCTGCGGCTCGTTCAGCAGCAGATGCACGTGCTCCGGCATCACTACGTATCCCACAACCACAAAGTGACACCGTCGCCGCACCCGCTCCAGCACGCGCAGAAACAGGTCTCGGTTGCGCCGGCTGCCCAGCAGCGGCCAGCGCTGATAACAACTGGTCGTGATGAAGTGGGAGTACCCCGCCCCGTAATATCGATGCAACCGGTTGGGCATGGCCGAGATATAGCATGGGCTGGAGCGCCGTGGCTGTGACCGGTGAACGTCACGGATGGAGGGGCGGTGAAAAAAAGGTCGCAGGGGATGGGGTGCAGCCGAGAAAATCTCTCAGCGACGGCGGCAGGAATGCCCTACGCTTCGAAAACCACGAAGCGTGGGGCAGCCGGTTTTGGGGGAATGTTTACGGCGACGAAAACCTGGGCCAGCCCCCTCACGACTACGAACACTACCGCGAAGCCTGGGGATTACTCTCAAAGAGCCGAACCGAACTCAACACCCGCCATCACTGATTCCTGGGTCAGGGGTGCCCCACCCTTGTCGCGTTTTGTGCGACAGGGTGGGGGTTTTGACTTTAGTATTTCCCATTCCAGGAAAATCGAATCCGCCGATGTTCACAGATCACAGACTCATTCCCCGTTCCGGAACTACGATCACAGCCATGCCCTGGGGACTCAAGCGCTACCAACAAGCACGCTGTCTCCACTTCATAACCTTCAGCTGTCACCATCGGGACCCGCTGCTGTCCACCCCGCAGGTCCGCGATGTGTTCGAACAGACTCTAGAACGCGTCCGTCGTTGGTACGGATTTTTCGTCTCCGGCTATGTGGTAATGCCCGAACACGTCCATCTATTGATCAGCGAACCGGAACGCGGCACTCTCTCGACAGCACTGCAAATGCTAAAGCAGAACACCGCGCACCAGCTCCGTCCACCCGAAGGCAGCCCGTTCTGGCAACCCCGCTACTACGATTTCAACGTGTGGAGCGACGACAAGCGAATTGAGAAGCTGCGTTACATTCACCGTAATCCTGTGAAACGAGGCCTGGTCGAGCGTCCCGAGGATTGGCCGTGGAGCAGCTTCCGCCACTATGCAACGGGTGTTGAGGGAGTGGTCGAAATCGAATCGCAATGGACAGCCCGTAAGCGCGAGCGCACAGGCGCCGAGCCAAGGATTGTCTGCAAAAGTCAAAATCCCCACCCTGTCGCACAAACCGCGACAAGGGTGGGGCACCCTCAAAACTCAGATTGACCCGAAAGCGCAGCCGAGAACCACGGGGGTGCCCCGTCCTTGTCTCTCCGTTCTTTGGAGAGACAGGGCGGGGATTTTGACTCTTGCACGCTCAACAAAAGCAAAGGCGGCGGACAGGAGTGTCCACGCCTACACACCGACCGCCTGCGGTTTCGTCGCCAACAACTGCCGTAGCACGTACTGCAGAATCCCGCCGTTGGCGTAGTACAGCGCTTCCTGAGGGGTGTCGATGCGCACCAGGGCGTTGAACTCTGTCTTCCCGGCGCGCACTTTCACGGTGCGTCCGGCGGCGAAGTGCTCGACTACGTCGCGGATGCCGGTGATATCGAATACTTCCTCGCCCGTCAGCTTGAGCGTTTCCGCGTTCTGGCCCGCCGGGAATTGCAGCGGCAGGACGCCCATGCCGACCAGGTTCGAGCGGTGAATGCGTTCATAGCTTTCCGCGATTACCGCGCGCACACCCAGCAGCGCCGGGCCTTTCGCCGCCCAGTCGCGCGACGAGCCCGAGCCGTATTCTTTTCCGGCTAAGACCAAAAGCGGCGTGCCCTCGGCGTGATATTTTTCCGAGGCGTCGAAGATTGACATCTCCGCTCCCGTCGGCAGATAGCGGGTGAATCCGCCTTCGGTTGCGACCAGCTTGTTGCGTAAGCGGACATTGGCGAAGGTGCCGCGCACCATGACTTCGTGATTGCCGCGGCGCGATCCGTAGGAGTTGAAATCCGCGGGCTTGACGCCATGCTCCTGCAGATATTTCCCGGCGGGACTGTCTTTCTTGATCGAACCCGCGGGGGAAATATGATCGGTCGTGACGCTGTCGCCGAGAACGGCCAGCACGCGCGCCTTTTTGATCTCCTGAACCGGCGCGGGTTTCACGTCCATATCATCGAAGTACGGAGCCTGGCGGATGTAGGTCGAGTCCTTCTCCCACGCGTAGGTTTCGCCTTTGGGGACGGCCAGGCCGCGCCAGCGCTCGTCGCCCTGAAAAACCTCGGCGTAGGATTTCGAGAACATCTCTGACGTAATCGACTGCTGCATGGTTTCTTCGATCTCGCGCTGCGAAGGCCAGATGTCGGACATGTAGACGGGCTGGCCATCTTTGCCGTTGCCGATCGGATCTTTGCGCAGGTCGATGTCGATGCGTCCGGCCAGCGCAAAGGCCACCACCAGCGGCGGCGACATCAGATAGTTGGCGCGAACTTCGGAGTTGATGCGTCCTTCAAAGTTGCGATTGCCCGAGAGCACCGACGCGACCACCAGCTCTTTCTCGTCGATCGCCTGCGACACTTCGGCGGGCAGCGGGCCCGAGTTGCCGATGCAAGTTGTGCAGCCGTATCCGACGAGATGAAACTTCAGCTTCTCGAGATATGGCGTCAGCCCGGCCTTCGCCAGATAGTCGGTCACGATTTTCGATCCCGGCGCCAGCGAAGTTTTGACCCACGGCGGAACCGACAGGCCTTTCTCGACCGCTTTCTTCGCCAGCAGTCCGGCACCAATCAGCACGGATGGATTCGACGTGTTGGTGCACGATGTGATCGCGGCGATCACGACGCTGCCGTGCTTGAGCGCGCCTTTCACCGAGGCTGGGACATGCTCGTGCACGTTGGGATCTTCCACGCCGATGGCGGCCGGACTTCCGCCCTCTTGCTCCCAGCGCGGACCATTCGCAGTGGGAGGTGGGCCGGTTTTCGCTGCCGATTTCGGCTTGATCAGCGAAGGCAGGGCCTTTTGAAACGACTCACCTGCCTGCGAAAGCACGACGCGGTCCTGAGGACGCTTCGGGCCCGCGAGGCTCGGCTCCACGGTCGCCAGATCGAGCGAGAGCAATTCGGAGTACTCGGCCTCTGGAGTCTTGTCATCGTGAAACAGTCCCTGCTCGCGGCTGTAAGCCTCCACCAGCGCAATCTGTTCCTGGCTGCGCCCGGTCAGCTGCAAGTAGCGCAGAGTCTCTTTGTCGATAGGAAAAATTCCGCAAGTCGCGCCGTATTCTGGGGACATGTTCGCGATTGTCGCGCGATCGGCCAGGGGCAAATCGCGCAGGCCGGGGCCGAAGTACTCGACAAACTTTCCAACCACGCCGTGCTTGCGCAGCATCTCGGTGATGGTCAGAACCAGATCGGTCGCCGTCGCGCCTTCGCGCAGCCGCCCGGTAAGTTTCACGCCCACCACCAGCGGAATCAGCATGGACACAGGTTGTCCCAACATCGCGGCCTCGGCCTCAATCCCACCCACACCCCATCCCAGCACTCCCAACCCATTGATCATCGTCGTGTGACTATCGGTGCCGACTAACGTGTCGGGGTAGGCCATGCGCTTGCCGGGGCTCTCGTGAACGAAGACGACTCGGGCGAGATATTCGAGGTTGACCTGGTGGACGATGCCGGTGTCGGGGGGGACGATCGCCAGGTTGCGGAAGCCGGTCTGGCCCCAGCGGAGGAACGAGTAGCGTTCTTTGTTGCGCTGGAATTCGAGCAGAGCGTTCATGTCGAAGGCGTTGGTCGTACCGAATTCGTCGACCTGGACAGAGTGATCGATGACCAGTTCGACGGGCTGCAGAGGATTGATGAGTGTGGGATCGCCGCCCAGTTGCTTCATCGCGTCGCGCATGGCGGCCAAATCGACCACACACGGGACGCCGGTAAAATCCTGGAGCAGGACACGGCTGGGGGTGAAGGCAATTTCTTTTTCCGGCTTGGAGTTCCTGTTCCAGGCTGCGAGGGCGCGCACTTCTTCTTTGGTGACGTTGCGGCCGTCTTCGGTGCGCAGCAGGTTCTCGAGCAGAATGCGGAGCGAGAAGGGTAGATGGCTGGTCGAGATTCCCTGCTTGTCGAGAGCGTCGAGACGGTAGATTTCGTATTCTTTCTTGCCAACTTTGAGGGAGGAGCGGCTGTTGAAACTGTTCAGAGACATGATGGCCTTCCTTGGGAGGAAATGTTGCGCGGGCACAAAGCGGGCGCGAAGCAAAACCTCAACACTACAGTGTAATGGATGCGCTCATAAGTTTAGAACCGGTGACGATTCTGTTGAAGCGCAGTCTCATTTCAACGACTTGATGGCACGAGCGCCCTTCCGGGTTCGACACGGAGCCCGATCTTTTCGGATGGCTTGGAGTCTCGTCTAGCTTTGCGCCGTTTCAGAAACAAAAAAAGAATCGAGCCGAGATTCTCTCGGCCTGGACGGGCGAAGGCGCCCGTCCCCACACAGACACTACTTGGCGCGAAGGAGGAGGACAGGCACACGAATGCTGTGCTGAACTTTGGTGGCGGTCGTACCCAGAAAAACGTCGGCGAGAAAGCGGTGCCCGTGAGTGCTCATGGCCACCAGGTCGCATCCCTTTTGCTCGACCCACTTGATGATTTCTGTGGCTGCGTCGCCGTAGGCCAGTTCGGCGTCGGTGGCAATCCCGGCGGATTCGAATTCGGCGCGAACTTTCTCGAGGTAGGCGGTGTCTTCGGCGATTTCCGGGCTGACGGCATCGGAACCGTAGGTTCGTGCGGCCCATCCATCGGCGACATGTAGCAGGACCAGACGGCTGTGAGCCAGCTTCGCCAAGTCCTTCACGTGGTCGATGATGGCGCGGTCGGTGGGGGTGCCGTCGAGAGTTACGAGAATCTTGTCGTACATAGGATGTTTGGTTGCAGCGAACAGCGCGGAGGAATTGGCACGAGACGCGCCGTACATGTGCCGTCCCTCCGGGACTCGTTCAATTTTGTACGCTCACCCAGCGCTGAAGCGCTGGGCTATTCTGTTTCGCCCCTGCGGGGCGCTTCATTTCCCGCTTCGCAAGATCCCTTTCGCCGACTGCCCTCTGGCCCATTCGGGGCTCGTTGGGACTCAATGTGCTACTCCGCTTACTCCGCGAAAATCCCCAACCTAACGTCGCAAAATGCGCGACGTTAGGATGGGGCACCCGCTTTTCATTCACCTCACGCGTCACGACCCTGTAATTACATGCCACGCGGCCCTCATGGAATCGGGGAGGCCGTAGATGTCCATGAAGGTGATCAGAATAGCACTGGCCCAACCGGCGGAGAGGAGAAACCAGCCGTTTTTCCACGCGCCCATGCGCTTTTGAGAACTGGTGAAGTGCAGGAGCGGGAACATGGCGAAGGGAAGTTGCAGGGCGAGAACGACCTGGCTGAGCGTGAGCAGGTCGGTGACGCTGCTGTCGCCGCGCAGGCCGATGATGAGCACGGCCGGCAAAATGGCAAGAGTGCGCGTGATGAGGCGCCGCACCCAGGGCTTCAGGCGCCAGTGCATGAAGCCTTCCATGACGACCTGGCCGGCGAGGGTGCCGGTGATGGTGCTGCTTTGTCCGCTGGCCAGTAATGCGACCGCGAAGAGGGTGCTGGCGGCTCCGGTGCCGAGCAAGGGGGCGAGGGTAAGATAGGCGACGCGAATCCAGTCGCTGCTGGTGTCGAAGTGGATGACTTGGCCGCCGGCAGCGATGACGCTCTGCTTGCCGAAGAAGACCGTGGCGGCGAGAACCAGGATCGCGGCGTTGACGAAAAAGGCGACCGTCAAGGCGGCAACGGAGTCGATGGTGTTGAAGTCGATGGCGCGGCGGATCGACTTCGTGTCCTTCTGCAATTTGCGGCTCTGGACCAGGGCCGAGTGCAGGTAGAGATTATGGGGCATGACGGTCGCGCCGATGATGCCGATGGCGATGTAGAGCATGCCGGCTTGCCGGAAGTGGGGCGTGACCAGAGCCTTTCCCATCTCCAGGAAACTGGGCTGGGTCTGCGGCAGGACGAAGATTTCGATGAAGTAGCAAACGGCGATGGTGGCGACCAGCAGCAGGACCACGGCTTCGATGCTGCGCATGCCAAACTGCTGGAGGGCCAGGAGCAGGAGCACATCGATGCCGGTGATGATGACGGCCCAGAGCAAGGGGATGTGGAACATCAGGTTGAGGGCGACGGCGCTGCCGAGCACTTCGGCCAGGTCGCAGGCGCCGATCGCGAATTCGCACATCAGCCAGTTGGGCCAGCGGGTCCAGCTGGGATACCAGTCGCGGCAGCATTGGGCGAGATCCTTGCCGGTGACGACGCCGAGGCGGGCGGAGATGACTTGCATGAAGATGGCCATGAGGCTGGCGAGTCCGACGACCCAGAGGAGGCCGTACTTGAACTGGGCGCCGCCCTGAAGATCGGTGCCCCAGTTGCCGGGGTCCATGTAGCCGACGCTGACGAGGATGGCGGGACCGACGAAGGCGCGCCACTGCTCCCAGAATCCGGCATCGTGATGCGGCACGGCAATCGAGTTGTGGGCGCCCTCCAGCGACAAACTGCCGCGGGGCGCGACTTCGGCGCTGACGGTAGTGGGAGCACGACGCGTAGGCACATCTTTCTGCCCTAATTCGTCGCTGCCTCTCATCCCTGGCATTCTCCCGGTAGACCCCGGACCGTCGAAGGGTATGCTAGGTAGTATACACTTAAAGTGGTTAACTATGGTTAAGTATCTGGATCATGCATTGGAGGTGGGAGCGGGCGCGACCCAGACCTTTTCTGCTGCGAGGCCGCCGAGGACGATGGCGCCGGCCGCGGTGCGGAGGGAGAGGGTCTTGTCATAGTTGCGTTGCAGCAGGCGGAACCGGGCGCCGGGACGGATGCCGCGTGCTTCCAGAAACTTCAGCAAATGGCGGTCGCGCTCGTAGATGTGCAGTTTGAGGTTTCGGCGACAGCCGCGAGCGCGGTTCTTCAATTCGGATTTCAAGATGGTATTGATTATTTCGGTCTCGATGATATCAGCGTCGTGCTGGCGCAAGCGCAACCCGGCATTGCCAGCCTAGGGCTGTCCGGCGCAAATCTGGTGCTCAGCGGGATCAATGGGCGTTCCGGTGGGACATATTATGTGCTGACGAGCACGAACATCTTCCTGCCGTTGAGCCAGTGGACGCCCGTCGCCACCAATATATTGAGCGCCGGTGGGAATTTCACCATCACCGCCACCAATACGGTAACCGGCGCCGTCCCCCAACGGTTTTACATTCTCCAAACGCAATGAGCAAAAGGCTTAGCAGCCACGACAGGATAGAAAAAAACGTGCGCAATGGGACAAATGTCAGCGACGCGCTCCCTTTGCCGGAGAAAAACCGTCGGTGGAGCTGGACAAAGGACTCGCAAATCTGTCGAGTGGGAGGAAAATCACAAAAAAAGACCCGCGCTGTTCGCGGGCAAAAACAAATGGGAAATGCCAAGTTAAATGGTTTATGTTCAGCATCCAGATGCCGATTCCGAACCCCAAACCTGGAAAACACCGCCGTCTTGATTCAGCGTTGCGATTCCCGACGCTGGCACTGACCGTGATACTGGCCGTGGCTCAGGCAGAACTCTCTGTCAGGGGTGACGATCGTGGATTGATGGGCTATCAGGCGGCGGGCGAACGATTGCAGAAGGATTACAATTTGGAGCGTGTGGCGCGCGAGCAATCGAAGTCGATCTCGACTCCCTCAAGGGCATGGCGACACCCCTCGTCATTACGGGTTCCCATACAGGTTTGTCACCATCCAGACCTGGTTTTCCTCCAGCCGGACATGTCCATTTCCTTGGGAATTGCAAAAGACTCGTTGGGGATAGGATTTGCTCTTGGCAACCCCGCGGCGGTCGCCGGACTTGTGGAAGATTTCACGCGCGCTATACAAAGGCTGCCAGCCCGTGGTGACATCCGAATGGAGAGACGGAGATATTTTGGTGACGCAGACTGCGTTCAGTATTGTGCCCGGACGCCGCGACGTGATGACAGGCAAGGAGCCGCAATATGTCATCGTGCGAATAAAGCTCGCCAATATGACGATTCATTCGCAAAGTTCCGTTCTGGTTGCTGATAGGAAAGATGGGCGAGAGTCAAGACGTGACTTATAGCCCGTTCCTGGCGGCGGTTTCACGCTGGGAAACCGAGCCCCTCGAATCGATGCAACGGATTCTGCCCTGACATTAAAGGGAAGGGTATTGCTCACGTGGAAATGCAGCGCTCCCACTCCCGCGAGTTTCTATGCGAAGTGGCGGTCGGAAGAAGGCGGCGCCCCCACGGAACTCACCCACTGCAATAATGGTTTGCGTTTCGCCGTCCGGTTGAAGGCTGGAGAAGCGCGAGTTCTCGACTTCGTGGTGGCAGGCACTTCGCAGCTTTATCCCCGGAGCGAACAGACGTCCATGGAACATGTGACCTTCGACCCGGCGTTCAGGCAGGCGTCGGCCTGTTGGGAGCGTGAGCTCAGGCCGGCAATGAAGCTGGTCACTCCTGAACGTCGGCTCAATAATATCTACAAGGCGCTTATTCTCTCCAACCTCGGCATGATGGTGAAAACCCCTGACAAACCGTGGCAAAAGCCGCTGCAAACTCCGGAAGTGGACAGCATATGGGCGTGGGAATTCGCGCACATGGCCGTCCCCATGATGTCGATCGGCTATGGCCGCGAGTTGGAACCGGCGCTCAGTTACTTCGTCGAGCGGCAGAACTACGTGGGCGCGCACAGCGCCAACATCGGCCCCTCCGGCGAGTCAAGTCCACTAAAGGCTGCTACGTGGGCAATATCGAATTTTGGATGAACGAGAACGGTTCGGCTCTGTGGGCCTTGGCTGAAAAATACCGCTATTCAAAAGATCAAGTGGCTCGAATCCAATCAGAGAAGCATTCTGGCGGCGTGGGACTGGATTCAGGAGGAACGAACCCAAACGCGCATCGTTAATGCAAACGGCAACAAAGTCAGTTACTACGGCCTTCTGCCCGCCGGACTTCCGGATGACTTGGGAGGCAAATACTCAACTTCACCTTGTCGGACAATTTCGCCTGGCTGGGAATGTCGGAAATCGCCGCCGCATTTCGCGAAGCCGGCCTGCCGGAAATCGGCTCGCCTGACCAGTGAGGCAAACGAATATCGCGGCTGCATCCTTGAGGCGATCCGCAAAACCGAAGTGACCGACCGCGAAACCGGGCTGAGGTTCCTCCCCCAACGGTGTCGGGGGCAAGTTGAATGATCCGGTTTGGGTGGGAAACGGCCCCATTCAGTTATTCGACACCGGATTATTGCGCCCGAATGACAGCTACTTCGCGGACTTGGTGGAATACACCCGCCGCAAGGGACCGGGATGTTGATGGGGCTTTCGGAACATACAGTGGAGGTTCTGAATGGTATCCGAACCAAACGGAACGCGGTTACTTCAAAGACTACCTGGCTAGAAACGAGATTGAGAAGGCTTTGTTGGTGTTTTACTCGGACCTGGCGTATGGGATGTCGCAGGATACCTGCCAAACCTCAGCGGTTTCACGTTGACGATCCCAATTTCAGTCCGCTAGCCCAAATGCTCGGGTAATGGCCGGATAATTGACATGTTGCGCCGGATGGTCATTGACGAGCAGGATGCAAGCAACGGGACGCTTTGGCTTCTCCGAGGGTGTCCGCGGCGCTGGTTTGCGAAGGGGCAGTCCATCGTGGTGCAAGATGCGCCCACATTATTTGGAAAATTGGCAGTCAGGACCCAATCAGACGGTCACAACATAACGGTGGATATGGAATCTCCCGACCGGCAGCGCCAAAGGAACTGCGACTGGTTCTCCGGACGCCTGACCACAGGCAAATTGTGCGGGCAACGGCAAATGGAAAAGCAATCGAAGTTGATGGCGAGACGGTCATTCTGCGGAAACCCAGGGGACATCAACGAATAGTCTGCACCTACGTGTCAACCGAGCCTTGAATAATTTTTTCCCTCCGCGCGGACGATGAGATTTAGAATTGATCATTGGTGGAGACTCGAGTAATGATGGTGGTGTGAAATATCCCCGAACAGCCGGTGTCCGTGTCCAGCAATCGCAACCAATCGCGCTTTTCCGTCCTGGCAACTTTCAGAATTTCCGCCGAACGATCGCCCGCGCCAACTGGGGCTCAACTAAGAATTCTTCCA
>CAWFUU010000043.1:0-29410 GCA_963819035.1 uncultured Acidobacteriaceae bacterium
ATGAAGGTGCCGGGATTGCGCTTGAGATTGAAGATCGAAATCAGATCGCCGCCGCGCTCGCGGACTGCGAGAATGGCGTCACCGGCGGTGGTGCCGACTTGGGCATTGCCCGACTGCAAGAGCTGCGCTGAGACCCATGCCGGTCTGGGTGTTCTGAATACCGACATCCAGCCCCTCGGCAGAGAAATAGCCAAGATGCTTGGGGACGGCGTAGAGAAATATCTCTTCGCCGACGCCCATGATCGGGTGCATCTGCACCAGCGTCATCTTCTGCGGACTTTGGGCATTGGCCTCGGTGGCGGCAATGCAGGCGGCGGCAAACGCGAGCACGAGGGCGGCGCGGCTCAAACATGTCAGCATGGTACGGTCTCCAATCAAATCAGCGGAACAATCGCGCATGGCTCGGTGATGGCACGGCCCAGCACCCAGACCGGCGGGTACAGACGCATCGACTCAGCCAGCGCGCGGCGCGTGAAGGCAATGTGTTCGTATTCCTCGGCTCCCAATTGTTTCTGTCCAGCGATCCCGTTCACTTCACTGCGAATTTTGGCGACGTGCTCGGGATGCCGCGCCAAAAGGAATAGCGCATACGTCAATACATTCGCGATAGTTTCATGCCCCGCAAGAAGAATAGTGAGGCACTCGTCGCGCACTTGGCGCACGGCCTGCGCCCGGTTCCCTTCCGTCAATTGATGACGGAGCAGCATCGAAAGAAGGTCATCGCCCTCCGCGCCAGAATTCAAACGTTCGTCAATGAGGCCATAGATCAGGCGATCCAGCCGCTGGCGCACTCCTTTCAGACGGCGCATGCCCGGCAACGGCAGGTTCATCAGATGTTCGGAGAAAGGCACAAATACCAAGTCCACAAGAGACATCAACTCGGTAACTGCCTCCCCAATATCGCTCGCGTCCTCCGCAATTTCCCGATCAAAGAGAGTCTTGCCCAGGATAGCCAGTGTGAGCCGCATCATTTCTTTGTGCAGGTCGATGGTTTCGCCGGGCCGCCATCGATTGCAGGCGCGGCGCGTGTAATCGGACATTACCTGAGCATGGCGCGCAATTCGCTCCCGATGAAATGCCGGCTGAATCAGCCGTCGCTGAGCGGCGTGGAGTGGATCTTCGCTGGTCAGCAGGCCATCGCCCATCACCGCCCGCCCGCGCTGCATAATCGGACCGCGAACATGTTTGGCAGCATGGACGACGAGGAATTCCTGAACCAGGTTGGGATGGTTCAGCAGAAAGGCATCCCTCCAGCCCAGGCGAAAGTGCACGATGTCGCCATAGCGTTGGGCAAGATCCTGCAAGTAAGCGAGCGGCGCGGCGCGAAAAGCCAGTGCCTCGCGAATCCCCAGATACGAACGCGGCCCGGGCGGACTGGGGGGCGACTTCACGCTCCCGCCCCTTGCCATCCCTTGCCTAGCACAAAGCGCCGCCAAACGCAGAGCCAAAGCGACCTCTCCTCAAGAGCCGGGTCGGTGCGCGTTGCGACCACACGCTGGTGAATGGCAGGCAGCTTACTCCAATGCGCCGAGGGAAACATGTGGTGAGCCGTGTGGTAACCGTTGTTCAGCAGCAGCCAATTCAGAAGGCGCCCAGTGAGATTGCGGGAATGATTGTACTCGGAGCTGAAATCGCAATCCTGGTGTTGGAGAAGATTGATGGTCACCAGAACCCATTGAGCGAAGAACCAAGGCACGGCGCAGTATTTCAGCGTAGAACGCCAGTCGACGAGCATCAGCAGCAGAAGAAACCCATAAGTAAAGACACGTTCGGCGATGGCTTGCCGGTAGAGTTCCGGCCGCGACTGCCGCCATGCCTCAAGATCGTTGGGCTTGTTGCGATACATCGTCCTGACCGAAGCAAAAAAGAACGCCATCAGGTTGAGAAAGTTCGAGCGATGGCGCACCAGCGAGCATCGAACAAAGTCCGCCTCCGTATTGTTGCTGCCGTGGTGCAGAACGTTATGCGAGGTGATGATCCCCGAGGTCGGATGAGCCGTAAGAACGCTCAGCCACACTTCGAAAGCGCTATTCCAAGCCGCACTCCGGAACGTGGGGGAGTGCACATGGTTGTGCTTCACCACGAGCGCCACAACCGCCAGAATGTAGGTTGGCAGAAGCAGATATGCTCCGCGGACAATGCCCAGCCACTGCACCGCGAGCAGAACGTTGAACAAAGCTAGAAATGCGAGTGTCCTCAGATCGGCACCGTAGCGCAAAGGACCAAGATATGTGGTCGTATTCCTCATCAGAAGGTTGCCGCCTCGAGGTAGGGGACACGGCGGTCGAGACTCTGGTACAAATCTTCGCCGTCTTCAAAAGTCACGCAAAAAAGCCGGCCGGAGAACGGGGTCAGAGAATAGTCGGACAGCGCAGGCAAAAGAGAATCGCGCTCGTGCAAAGCGAGGATGGCATACACGTATCGACTGCCCGCGGCATCGTTGTAAGCCCCGCGAAGGAGTGCCCGAAAGATCTGCACATCGTCTTCGTCCACGGCGATGAAGCTGATGTAGAAGTACGAGACTTCCTGCCCTCGTTTGGGAAACAAGGGCACTCCCGTGATCGGGCGCAGCATATTTGCCAATGGAACCAGGCATCGCAGCCGTGGCCCGTAGCCGGTAACGCGTGTTTGTTTGAAAGAACTCTGGTCCCAACATCCAAGCGCTCCAATAACCCGACTCCCTCGGACAGCGACGTAGAAGTCTGTGACTCGGAAGTCGCGCCACTGGCTCTTGAACATCGCAACAGTATGGACCGGCGCGAATTGGCGCCGCGAATTGTTTCGGTTCAGGCACTCCACGATCTCTGGAAGCAGGTCTTCTGATCCTCGCAAAACGTCACAACCGGCGTTGACCGGTGGTTTGGCGCGGTGAATGTTGATGCCCGGCGAATGCACCACGCCCATGTCGTGGTATTGCGGCAGACCTGCGCGCCCGCTGGCTATGGTCGTTAGCGCGGCATGATTCCCACTGAAGATCATTGTCGTGTACAGGCGGGCACGGTGATCTTGATGAAGTTGCCGCAGAAAGCGATAACCACGTGCGATGAGAGTGCCTCCGCGGTACGGTTCGTCGAGACGCAAGTCGGCGAGGTAGCCCAACGGCATGGGTCGACCGTTCACGAATGCAGGAGAAACAGAGCGCGTGCCCAAACCGATAACATTTCCTGTGCGGCCATCGCGACCGACTCCGGCCTGAAAAAAGTCTCCTCGCACCCGGCAGGAATCGAAGAAACTCGGCTCGCGCTCGAAGGTCACGCTGATAGAGCCTGGAATCGGGCTGCGCCGCAGCAATCCGCGGAGTTGGTCGTCGTCGGCCTCATTTGCCAACCCGATCTCAAAGCGTGACTTTGGCGGCAGTGACCTCGCCAAAGGAACAACGGGCGCAATCATGCGCAAACCTCTGCCGGGTCGGAGTTCAAATAGCTCCCGCAGAAGACCTGTTCCCACCCGCTCTGCTTGTGCAGAGCCGTCGTTTTGATGCTTCCCGCCCGCTGTCCGAGTGCGTCGCAATGCTTGAGGTACGCCTCTCGCGCTCCCTGCTGGATCAGAAACAGTCGAGGCTCAGCGAGTTGTCCAAGTCTCCGGCAGTATGCGTAATGCGGATTTGCCCCCAGCTTTTCATCAAGACGTGCGGCCAGATCGGTCTCACAGTGTCCGCTGTCGAGAAAGAGAATGTAACCCGGAATCCCACGATCGCAGCAGGAGGGTGCCAGCATCGCGAAGGTTGCAGACCGGCAACACTCGAGCTCTTCCAGAGCCTTCGCCACAAAGATTGCATTGAGCTTTTCTCCGCGCAGGTCGCTCACGCAATCCTCTTTGCCGATAAATTCCAGAACCGGAGTCCGCTCGGCAAATCCCGTCACTCGAACCCGGTCCCCGAGTTGGTAGCGCCAAAACCCTCCGCCCGTGGTGAGAACCACGGAGTATTCGGCCCCCCGCTCCAGTTCAGACACAAGACGACAGGCGCCAGACTCCAAATCGAGGAATTCGAGAAAATGCGAGGTGACCGCTGCTACGCAGCCTTTGTATCTCTCGATCGGGATGGAAACCACGCCTTCCGTGGCCAGCAGTCCTTTGCCCTGAATAGCGACTCCGGGAAAAGCTTGCTGGATTTCACTCTTCATGCCAGCCGAGGCTGCGGAAGTCCAGCAACTGATGAGCTTAAGCCTCGGCCAGAGCGCCTCGGCCTCGATTCGACCTCGGCCCAGCATGGCTCGCAAGTTTCCAGCTTGGGTGGTGTCGCGCCTCAGTGAGCTCGTGATTCCCCGGGGTAACGGGGCGCACACACTAGCTTCTCCATCGAGTAAATCCCGCACCAGGCGCTCGCCGTGCAACTCGAGTTGGTTCAGAAGAATCTGGAGAAAGCTCGGATTCCAGACGGAGATGAAAGTCAACGACCGGGCCTGCAGAAGAAAACGCAGAGTCAGGTACACGCAGTTGTCCAAACCTGGCACAAACGCCAGTTCAGCGGGAACCGCCATCGTCTTTTGTAGAAGCCACCGATGCAGAGGCCCGAAGTACTCAGCGTCGCTCTCGAATCCAACCGGAATACCGCCTTGCGTACGCTCCTGCCCTCGCGAAAGCGGCGTCACCAGCCAATACGCACAACCGCTTGCTAATCCCGGAAACGAGTGGTAGAGGTCGGTGATCCAAGGACCTAAGGCGGCGTGAAACTGCATTCGCAAGGTGCGCGTATACGGGACGTACTTGGCCGCGCTAACAGAGCCGCTGCTTGTTTCGAACATGAGCAAAGGTTCGCTGGTGAGGACTGCACCTTCGCCCACCTTCATGCGCTCCACCCAGCCCGAGATATCGTTGTAAGAGACGATGGGGACGCGTTCCTGGTACTCGCGAACGCAACGGATCGTGGCAAACCTGTGCTGCATTCCGTACACGCAACCTTGATTCTGCCGCAACAGCTGAAACAAAAGGCCGCTCTGCACTGCTTCCGGATTGTGCAACGTCGCGTCGAACTGCCGGGCCGCACGCCAGAATCCGGCCAAGGGCAGCGTATTCAACGCGCGATACACCAGTGGCTGCAGCATCAGTCTGCTCCTTGCCACAACTGCTCCCGAAGCTTGCGCTTGCTGCATGATTCGCCCGGCGAACAGCTTCATGTTCGAAGGCGAGATCTCGGCGAGACAAGCGAGTTCCGAACCTTCCGCAAAAGCCGGGTTGTGGCGGAGAAAGAATTGCACGTGCGGATTTCTCAACCGCCGCGCCGGTATCTCAGCCAAATGCGGCTTTAGTTGGCCTTGGGACTGGGGAAACTCGATCACTCCGCTTTCAGACCGATAACAGCCGGGGAATTTTCCCATCGCCAGCGTATCGAGCACGCGTTGTTCGAATTCCGGCGTAGGCGTCTGGCAATTGGGATAGAAGTTCTCAAAAAAGAGCGGCAGATATAAATAGGTCCGGTATCCCTTCGAAATCAGGAACCAGTAAAGCGGAACGTCCGGCTCTTCCGTATACAGCGAACTGACATACCGGCACCAGCAACGCCCCAGCTCCTGCTCACCCCAGTACGCGCGGTCCACAATCGTGTCGCCGGAGAATACGGCGCGGATGGGAACACCCGCTACCGACACGCGCAGTAATTTCTGGGTGGAGAATCCACAGATAGCACCACTCCCCTCTCGAAGCACGAGGACGTAATCCTTTTCGGCCAGGTCTGACAGGAATCTGTCAGAGGAAACGCAGTCGTAGTGGCGAGTAAAAATCCGGAACATGGCGTGCGCATCAAGTTCGGTGATCTCCGCCACGGGGACAATGCGACTTTGTAGAACCTGATCTCTCATGGTCTCTTAAGAACGTGCACCTAGAAACAGATCGTGATCTCGCGTTCCTGCGGGGCTTGCGCCGCCGGGGCTTCCGACTGCTCCGCACGTTTGCGCATCGATTGAATCTTCAGCCCCAGCAGATCGGTATCTACATGGCAAAACTGTGGCCCACCGAAGCTGCGAATCTGTTCGGTCTGCGCTGCCAGAATGTCCACATCCTGCCGGATAATCTTGCGGCAGACCGGTTCCAGCAAAAGGCGCACCAGGGGCCCGATCCGGCCGAAACTGTATGTAATCACCGTGTGCACTTCCGTCTCGTATTCCCCGAGCGGAGTGCATTGCGAGGTGATAATGAAATGGCGGCCCGGACCGAAGTCGTAGTCGACGCGGCTGATGTTGGGCATCAGAAAACGATCGGTGTGACGCAGCTCTTTCCCTTTCGGAAAAAAGAGCCTCGACACCAGGCTCCTCGTAATCGGCTCACCCCGGAACTCCACTTCCACCGATCCCGTCATCGAGCGCACGGTAGCGGACAATTCGCGCGTATCGTGACTCCGAAACCAGGCCTGGTGAACGTACACGGTGTGGGGACAGTCGAGGAAGTTCTCCAGGCACGCTTCTACCGATGCCTGAAACCGCGTTCTCATTCGAAAACTAGTCCAGCCTTGCGCGTCGTAGTTTGGGAAGCGGATCGGAGACGACTCCGGAATCGATTCGCCCGGATAGACCCACACGTAGCCATCGTGCTCACGAACCGGATAAGCTCGTACTCCGTGGTTTGGCAGGCGATCGCGAGAACCGAGAGACGGAATCTGCACACACCGTCCGGCAGCGTCGAACTTCCAGCCATGGTAAGGACACGTGACGCAACCTGAAGAAACTTCGCCCCGTGAAAGGGCCATGTTGCGATGCGAGCAACGATCTTCCAGCGCTGCCACCTGACCGTCATGCGTCCGAAACAGCACCATGCGTTCACCCAACGTCGCAACCGCGACCGGCTTCTTCTTCACTTCGCGGGATTCCGCCGCGATATACCAGTAGTCTTTAAGGCTCATGCTCACTTCCTCGCCAGTTGCAATGGCGACCGATACCGAATGGCATGGTATTGGTCGAGGCCCAGCCCGCCATAAGTCTGCGTCTCCGCTCCGTACCAGTGAACTTCAACTTCGACCGGGCCATCGTAATCTCCGAGACCAATCAGCAAACGCCGGTCATTTTGGGCCGAGAAACCATTCGCGATCTGCACCTCTCGCATCTGTCGAACCCGCCTGCCGTCCTGCGAGTAGCTCACGAACACCTGAGTGCCGATGGCTTCGCGGCTGATCTTCTGCCCGTCCCCTTGTATGGCCAAGCCGATCCAGTGATGGACTCTCCCGCGCGCCAGATCTTCCTCGTGCAACGTGTTGCGATAGAGAGTCAGCCGGCCAAACTGATGGGTGATGGTTACATCCAGAACGCCCTGATTGTTAAAGTCGGCTAAGGCGACGCCGCGCGAATTCCCTAACTGCGTCAGCCCCACCTGCGGCGCCACGTCCACAAATTGCATACTGGTCTCGTCCCCACGCGACAGATAGACACGGTTTGCCTGGTGCCCAAAGATCTCGTAGCCGCGCAAGTCCGGCCAGCGGTCGACGTAAGAATGCACACTCGACGGCGCGAGCATAACCTTCTCGGCCGCATACCAATAGTTGCGCGGCTTGGCAAACCGGCGATCCATGCTGTCGTCAACCATGCCGTTCGCCTGCACAACGTCTTGCCAGCCATCAAGATTGAGATCGCCGAAAGCGGCGCCCCAGCCGAAGCCGCCCTCGTTCAAAAGACCGCGGCCCGTCGCCTCGTCATGAAACTCGGGAACAAACGAATGCGTGGGATAGGTCTTCCACAGCAAACTGCCTTCAGCCTGCAAAGGAACATGAACGTTCGAGACATAGATGTCGAGCTGGCCTCGATTATCCAGGTCGCCGATGGAAGCGTTCATCCCCTTGTAGGTATCTCTGCCAATGCTGCCAAACATCTTCCCTTGCACGTGGACGAATCGCCGCCCGTGATCGTTCAGGTAAAGATCGTCAGGTCCGAAGTCGTTGGCGCAGTAAAGGTCGGTATAACCATCACCATTCAGGTCGCCCGTGGCCACAGCCAAAGTGAAATGCGTTTCCGGCATGCCCATGGCGGCCATGTCCATTTTCTCGAAGCGGCCACCGCCGGAGTTGTGAAACAGCACGTTGGGCCCGCCGTTTTGCGCGTTGCTCCAGCTCTCGTGCATGAAGTGGAACATGCGGCGGTCACCGGCATACTCGGGCTGCGGGAGGGCAAAAATGTTGAGCGGCGTGGGAGCGCGATAGTCCTTCAAATAAGGAGCGAAGCTGTTGCCGACCAGCAGATCGAGTTTCCCATCGCGATCGTAATCGAAGAAGGTGGCGGCAACCGAGGTGCTGTAGTCGCCAACGCCTGCCTCGTCGGTGACGTCCTTGAATTCCGCCTTCCCCGTGACCGGCAGCATGTTCTTCAATAGCCGGTTTCTACCATACGCAAAAGTCAGAAACAGCGACTGGGCGCCACTGTTGTCGTAGTCGACGAAGGTCGCCCCGGCCGCAAAGCCATATCTTTCGGGATGCAGATTAATCTCATGCAGCGCCGGGATCTCGACACGTTCAAACCGAAAATTCCCCAGGTTGCGATAAAGAACATTTCGATCCTCGGGATGCTTCAGCGGATTGGTCAGAAAAATGTCCGGCAGGCCGTCGTTGTCGAAGTCGCCAATCGCAATCGCGTCGCCAATCGACATCATCCACTTGGCGAAGTGTTGGACGCGCGGGTCGACTTGACTCATCACGTCGCTCATCTGGGAGTCGATCCCGGAAATTGACGGAGGAACTTCAATCAGTTCAAATCCAGGATCGTTAATGGCCAGACGCGGGTGAATAACTTCCGCATAAGCGAAAAACCCAGCGGCGCCCAGTGCCCCACACACCGCGACCCGAGTCGCAAGTTGAAGATCAAACGCCCGCTTCAGGTGCATCCAGCGTTCATTCGTCAACGCCTTGCAATGCAGCCAAAGAAAGCGCGCCGCAGCCACTAGGAATAGTGCGTAAAACAAAGTGCTGAGCGACTCCATCGTGTGAAACCAAAGGTCGACCACAACCACAACGAAGCTCCACCCCACCTGTTGCCATTTTCCCGGTGGCGAGGTCTTAGGGTCGGTCATCATGTAAAACGTGAACAGGTAGAAGCGCGCGGAAGTCAACGTCCCCAGGATCAGCGTTTCCATCGGCAGGTGATCGCGCAGAATGTAGGCGCGCAGCAAAGTCTGCAGCGCGTAAAAGAAAAGAAATGAAACGATCAGCGGCGTCCGACCAATGCGAAAGACAAAGAGCGCACACGCCGCTGTGATCATGAAAGCCCCGATCGCCCAAGAACCTCCCCACTGGTAGGCTGGCGCCGACGAATACAGCCCTTGCCCCAGAAGCAGAGCGCAGACCAACCCAAACAGCGAAGGATTGAAAACGTGCCGCCCGCGGAACGTCACGACATATTTGGAGACAATCGTAAAAAATACCGGGAGAAACAGAAGGTAGTAGTTGTGCGAATAGTTCAGCAGCAGGCCAATCGACATCATGCTGATGTACGCACTCAGCGGCACCAACCGTTCCCGCCTGCAGAAGAGCCAGTGGAGTCCCATATCTAGCGCGCAGCCCGCGACGACCGTAAGCAGAATCTGCAAAGGTGTCCGGTTGAATCCAAGCACCGTGCATCCCAAAACCGCATAGGCGGTCAGGATGCAAGCAAAGGGAATGCGGGGATCGTTCTTTCGAGGAACCACCCAGACCGCAGCACTCGAAGGGGCGGCGGCTACGGCGGAGACCTCTGTAATCCCTGCTACAACGCTCATATTCTTGGAGTTACCCCGAAGGTTAAGGTCAAGCTAGCAACTTCCCCGATAGCGGATAAGTGGCATTCTTGGCTCCCAGGGAGCAAAGCGAAACGAGTCTCGCGCTCCTCATGGAAGCATCGTAGTGTCGAGGGTGCAGCGATCGTGGCCAGGATGGGACAGTTTCTCAAGTGTCACAGCGGTCGTTGACGGAAGATGGCTATGGATTCGGCTCGACCCTTACGGTTCGCCGAGAAATAAATGCCGGGCAGGCTTGCCCGAAGCTTGCCAGACTTTCAAAATCTCAAAAACGATTGTGGTCCCATAGGTAACGGCAATCCACACCGCGACGGCCTCGATCGGCAGGCCCGCCCACGCTCCTATGAACAAGCCCATCATCTGCCTTTGCTGGTAGCCCCACCAGCCATAGGGCACGGCCAGCGTCGCTTCCCAGAACATGCTGATGAGCAGAATCATGAATATGGTCAGACTAAAAGCGCGCCAATTGATGAATCTTCGGGCGGGGGAAAAAGCTCACCGAAGGTATCACTCCCCCGATCACCAGCACGGTGAAGTAACCCGGGAATCCTTCCGGGAATTGAGAATGTTTCTTATAGAGAATCGCCGCCGCAATCAAGACGACTCCGACAATCAAAGACGAAGGGTGGAACTTGAGCAGACGGGAAATGTGCTTTGCTTCACCGTGATAGTCGGGGACGTTGTAAGCCGCCAGCCAGTATTCGTCGAGCCAAACGTACATCAGAAGGACGGCAACGAACCCGGTGAAATAGAAACTGTACTCCTCGATAGGAACATTTCCCCCCAGCGCCGGTGCTCCGATCCCCAGCGTCGCCTTGGCATTGGGATAGACGAAGAATCGGTTGGCAAAGAAGAAGTCGAGCCCAAACCCTAGCGGCACCAGAATCCAAATCGTCCGCCAGAAAGCACGCTGGGGAATTCGCAGCCCTTCGCTGGGCAGAAACCACCATCCGATCACAACGATGGGGACAACAAACAACAGCAAGCTCCAGCTATAGCCATAGGGTGTCGGGTTCGTCCCGGTAATCTGGAGGACCGCGGGATCATGAACCGTGTGCAGCGTGATCCCCGCTGGGACCGCGATCATGGCGAGCATAGCCAAGACAAGCCATGCACTCAGCCGCGGGCTTGGAGGACTTACCTGCATAAATCAAGGATGGGCAGCTGCCCGTCGCAATGGCACAGATTCTACTCCCAGTGGTCGTGAGGCAGGCGAGCGGCCGTGTCCCTCGCCCCATTCCACAATCCCACCCAACCGACCGTTCGGAAGTTTTCTCGTCCAGAGGCTTGTTCGCGTTTCATAACACCAAAAAAATCTTGAAACAAAACAATCAAGCTCGGTTATTATGCCAACTATTTTGACTCGTAGTCATGCTGCTAAGCGCCACCACAAGCGGACACACTTGCGTAAAAACGCGCCCCCCGGGGTCGAGAAGAAGCGAGAAACACCATGTAACTGATCCCAAGCCCAGGAGAGAAAATATGTTGACGCCCTGCTATGCAACCGCCCAGCGCTTCGTGCTGGCGGCAATGTTCTTGTCGTTCACCGTTTCTCTAGCTGCTCAATCGGGCCCCACCACGGTTCGCCACGATGTTCACCACGATGTTTCCCCGACACTCCTGGAAATGATGAAGCACGCTCCTCCAGCGTCGCTCCTACGCCGGCGGGTCGAGCCTTTGCGGCGCATCCCTCTGCCACCAGAACTTATGCAACAGCAGGAAGATTCCGTAATGCAAGTCGCCACCGTGCTTCCGCCAACGCCTCCGGTCACGCAGAATTTTCAGGGGCTAGGTAATGGACAATACGGCTTCAGCGTCACCAGCGCCCCTCCAGACACCGAGGGCACGGTCGGCGCCACCCAATACGTGCAGTGGGTGAATACTTCGTTTGCGGTCTTCAACAAATCAACCGGCGCTCTGATTGCCGGACCCACTGCCGGCAACACTCTGTGGTCCGGATTCGGCGGCGGCTGCCAGTCGAATAATGATGGCGACCCAATCGTGCTCTACGACAAGATCGCCCAGCGCTGGATCTTCAGCCAGTTCTCGGTCTCGACCACACCCTACCTGCAGTGCATTGCGGTATCGACCACGTCTGACGCAACCGGGACCTACAACCGCTATTCGTTCCAGTACTCGAACTTCGACGACTATCCCAAGATGGCCGTGTGGCCGGACGCCTACTACGAGACGTTCAACATGTTCGCCGGCGGCACCACATTTGTCGGCGCGGATGCGTGCGCCTACGACCGTAACGCCATGCTCGCGGGCAGCGCCGCCACGCAGGTTTGCTTCCAGCAAGGAACTGCCGTGGGCGGCCTGCTGCCTTCCGACCTTGACGGCACCACCCCTCCTCCCGCTGGTTCGCCGAACTACATGCTGTATTTCGGCACGAACAACCTGAATCTCTTCAAATTCCACGTCGACTTCACGACTCCAGCGAACTCGACCTTCACCGGACCGACTGTCATCAACGTGGCCGCATTCAGTCCGCTGTGCGGAGGCGGCACCTGCGTCCCGCAGCCCAATGTGTCGCAGCAAGTCGACTCGCTCGCCGACCGGCTCATGTACCGTTTGGCGTACCGCAACTTCGGCACGCATGAGTCGCTGGTGGTGAACCACTCGGTCGTCGCCGGGTCCGGCGGCGGTGTGCGCTGGTATGAACTCCAGAATCCGTCGGGCACCCCCTCGGTGGCGCAACAGAGTACGTTCGCTCCCGATTCCAACTATCGCTGGATGGGCTCCGTTGCCATGGACCACGTCGGTGATATGGCACTCGGCTACAGCGTTTCGAGCAGCTCGGTCTTTCCATCGGTGCGCTTTACCGGACGGTTGTCCACCGATCCGGCCAGCACCATGGAAGCCGAAGTCAATATCATCAGCGGCAGCGGCTCCCAGAACGGAGGCCTCACCCGCTGGGGCGATTACAGCGCCATGCAGGTCGATCCGGTGGATGACTGTACCTTCTGGTACACCCAGGAGTACATGGCTACCACCGGCAGCTTTAACTGGAACACCAGCATCGCCAACTTCAAGTTCCCCGGCTGCTCTACCACGCAGACGCCCGACTTCACGGTCGCGGCTTCGCCTTCCTCGCTGACGATTCCTCAAGGCTCAAACGGAATTAGCACGATCACTGTGAGCAGCCTCAACGGATTCAACGCAGCCACGACGCTCACCGCATCCGGCTTGCCCACCGGGGTGACGGCGGCGTTCTCCACCAACCCGGTCACGCCGCCCGCGAACGGCAACACTACCTCAACACTGACGCTTACCGCTTCGTCCACCGCAACCACGGGCACAGCCACAGTCACCATCACCGGCACGTCGGGCTCGACCACCCACACCGCCACCATCACGTTGACGGTAAATCCTCCGCCGAATTTCACCATCGGCGCATCGCCGTCGTCGCTGACGATAAATCAAGGCTCAAACGGAACCAGCACCATCACCATCACCAGTCAGAACGGCTTCAACGCGGCCACCACGCTGAGCGCATCCGGCCTGCCCAGTGGTGTAACCGCTGCGTTCTCTCCAAATCCGGTAACGCCACCTGCCAACAGCAGCGCAACGTCAACCCTGACACTGACCGCTTCTTCGACGGCCACTACAGGGGCAGCGACGGTCACCATCACCGGCACGTCGGGCTCCACCACTCACACCACGACCATCACGCTTACCGTCAACACAGCAGCGCAGCCTAACTTCACGATTGGCGCTTCACCGTCTTCTCTCACCATCGCTCAAGGCGGAAACGGAACCAGCACCATCACGATCACCAGTCAAAACAGTTTCAACTCGGCGACGACGCTCAGCGCCACCGGCTTGCCCAGCGGCGTAACCGCGGCGTTTTCCACCAACCCGCTGACTCCGCCCGCGAACGGCAGCGCTACGTCCACCCTCACGCTAACCGCCTCGGCAACAGCAACCACCGGAAGTGCGACGGTGACCATCACCGGAACCTCCGGAACACTCACTCACAGCACAACCATCGCACTCACTGTGAATTCGTCAGTCGGACTGCAAACCGCCGTTTTCGACTCCACGCTGAAGGCACCGAAGTGCGTGAACGTCGGCTCGGGATGCGACTCAGGCCCATCGCTGCTCCTCGGTCGCGACACCATGTCCGGAGGCGCCGAACCCAATCAACCCAACACCATTAACAGCTCCTGCGCCGATGGCACATCCGGAACCTTCCACTCCGATGAATCCAACGATCGCCTCGTCATCTCCACCACCGATGGCAGCGCTCTCGCCGGCGGCAAGACGGTAAAGGTCAGTGCCACGGTCTGGGCTTATAGCGGGTTCACCTCGGACCATCTGGATCTCTACTACACCGCGAACGCAAACACTCCGTCGTGGACGCTGATTGGGACCATCACTCCCACGGCGGCCGGCGCGCAAACTCTCTCCGCCAACTACACACTGCCCAGCGGAAGCCTGCAGGCGGTACGCGCGCAATTCCGCTACCTCGGCAGCGCCTCGTCTTGCACATCGGGTTCGTACAACGATCACGACGACCTGATCTTCGCCGTGGGTGCCGGAACTCCAGGCTTTGCCGTCTCGGCGTCCCCGAGCACAGTCAGCCTGCAGCAGGGCACCAACGCCAACAGCACGATCACGGTCACTAGCCAGAACGGATTCAACTCAGCGACCACCCTGAGCGTGTCCGGTCTTCCCACCGGCGTGACGGCCGCTTTCTCCACCAACCCCGTCACTCCTCCGGCTAATGCCAGCGCGACCTCAACCCTAACGTTCACCGCTTCCTCGACTGCCACTACTGGCACCAGCACGGTGACTGTGACCGGCACGTCGGGTTCTATCACGCAACACGCCACCATCACCTTGACGGTCACCGCACCTTCCACTCAGTTGATCCAGAACGGTACTTTCGAAACCGGCACTCTGGCCAACTGGACCACGGGCGGCGTATATTCGCCGTTCGTCGAGACGGTCCAAAGGCACAGCGGAACGTACGCCGCGCAATTGAGCGCCAGCTCCGGCACCGAACCTAATGGCGATTCATCGCTCTACCAGACCATTACCATTCCCAGCACCGCCACCAAGGCGACGCTGACTTTCTGGTATTGGCCGTCCACCACCGACACCATCACCTACGACTGGCAGGAAGCCCAGGTGCAAAACACCTCTGGCACAACGCTGGCGCAGATCATGAAGGTGTGCTCCAACGCGCAGGTCTGGACCCAAGTCACCTACGACTTGACTTCATACAAGGGCCAGTCCATCCGCGTCTACTTCAACGACCATGGAGATGGCTACGGAGACTTGACCTATATGTACTTGGACGATGTCACCGTGACCGTGCAGTAAGAGATTGCCCTAGCAGTACAGTGCGGCGCTGCAAGTTCGTGTGGCGCCGCTTTTTTGTGCCTTCCGCAGAAACTCGTTTGTCGATTGACCGTTAAGAAAGAACCGCCTGGATTCACAAGCAATCCAGGCGGTTGCGGCTAACGATGGAATGCGCCATCTAAAATGATCCGCTTGCAAACCTTTAGTTCAACGTCCAGACTTCCAACGAAGACGTGTTGTCATCGACCGCTGCGAAGGTGGTCTTGCCGCCGACCGTTCCGAAGGCAAGTCCGAAAGAGCCGCCCAGGTTCGGGTCGACTGGGTGCTCGGCCACAAACGCGCCGCCGCGAGTGAATTCGACCAGTTCACTGGGCTGGCCCGCCGCTGCGTTGATCACGTCATTGCTGCTGCAGATGAGGTTGCCGTTCGGTGCGATCGTCAAGGCCAACGCTCCGTGCAAATGCAGAGGGTCGCTGTAGATCCGGAAACCTTTCAGACCATTTTGGCCCACCTGCGTTGCATCGGGCATTGCATAAATCGCGTTGTCGTCAGCGGAAGCGACATACAACGTATCGCGAACAGCGTCGTACGCCAGACCCGTGGGGCCAACTTCCAGAGCCGCCGGGTCGCCGCGATGCGTATAACCTGAGGAAATCAGAGTCGAGCTGAGCAACGACACCGCGCCTTGGTTGAAGCCCAAAACCAAGCGTTCGATTGTTCCGTTGAGCACGTTGGATACGAACACTGTGGCCTTCGATCCCTGATCATAAACTGTGAAGTCCCAGGGGCCGTTGATTTGCTGTTTGTTCGCGAGCGTCCAGACAACCTGGCCTTGCGGGTTGATCGCGATGAGGGAGCCGGGCTGCACCGTGTTCGAAGTTCCATCTGTAGTTGGCATGTTTCCGACAAGCACAAAGCCAGCCTTCAAAACTGCCAGTCCCGTGCTGAGACCCGAGCCCGCCGGAGCCTTAAAGAACACGTTCCGCTGACCGTCGCGAAATTTCACGATCGTGGTCCCTGTACCCTGCAGATTCTGGTTGTTGTTGTAATTGGAGACGAGGATGTCGCCGGCGTCGAGCACGCCGCCAGTAGGAAATCCCGCGGGCACAAACGCTACTCCGTAGGGATTCATATCGCCGTTGAAAGGAACGGTTGAAAGGATTTGCGGGGTACCAAGCGCGTTCAGAACCGAACTGGCTGGAGCTTGAGCGTTCAAGTTGACCGTTGTGAATGAAACTACTACGGCGAGCAGGAACATCCAAGCCGCGCTTTTCGAAATCCGGTTGTTTGTGTTCGCACGGCTATACACCGCGCCATTGATTACTTCGCTGTTCATTTTCCCTACTCCTTGATTCGTACTGCGCACATGGCGCTTTGATCTCGCGGGTTGTTTCCCGCCACTGATAAAGGCGACATTTCGCGGCAGATTCCCTCACGGCCACAAAGAAAGCCCAAGGAGCCCTGATCTTCGACCCCGACCTGGCCACCGAACCCTCGGTCATGTTCCGTTTTTGTAACTAAGGATCTACCGCGCCAACATCCTTTGCTTGTGGGATATAATGTCGCCACGTAAAAGCGCCGGGCGATTCGGCTAAAAAGAGCGCTTGAACTCCCCAAGCAAGAGCACTTGGCGAAGTGTCCGGTCCGCTTCCACGAAATCTTCCGAGCCGCTAGAGTAGACAAAATGGACGTGTCTCCAGATCGTCAGGCAGTGACCCAGTTGCTCCACCAATGGAGCAACGGCAACAAGCAAGCCCTGGACGAACTGATGCCTGTCGTCTATAACCAGCTCCGCAAGTTGGCATCCAATTGTTTGCGAGCCGAGCGCCCCAACCATACGCTTCGGGCAACCGCTCTGGTTCACGAAGCCTACGTGCGACTGGTTGATTCCGATGTGGCGTGGCAGGACCGGGTACATTTCTTTGCCGTCTCGGCCCGCATGTTGCGGCGCATCCTGGTGGATCACGCCAAGTCCAACAACCGGAAGAAACGCGGTGGTGAATTCCAGAAGGTCCCTCTTGATGAAGCCGTGCTCGTCGGACCGCAGGGCGGCAAAGGTCTTGTGGAACTCGATGAGGCATTGCATCGCCTGGCCGCGCAGGACCAGCGGAAGAGCGAACTGATTGAACTCCTTTTTTTCGGCGGACTGACCTATGACGAGGCCGCCGCCGCGCTGAACATTTCTCCCGCTACCGTCCATCGCGAACTCACGCTGGCCAAGGCCTGGCTCTACCGCGAACTCGGTCAAGGCTCGGCGTAGGAGCGATAACGTGGCTCCGACCCCTGACAAATCTGATTTCGAGGATCGCCCGGTAATGGCTTCCTCGTCCGATCGGTGGAGACGAATCGAAGCCTTGTTTTACGAGGCTCTCGATCTGAAGCCGGAAGAGCACTCGAAGTTTCTCGCCAAGAACTGCCCTGACGATGCAGACCTGCGCAAGGAAATAGAAACACTGCTTGCTTCCGCCACCAAGCCTTTAGACCTTCTGCAAAAGCCCGTAAACGACGCGGCCCATCAGATCATGGCAGCAAAACGTCGGGAAATGATCGGCCCCGGCGCCCAATTGGGTCACTATGAAATCACTTCCCTGCTGGGAGCTGGCGGCATGGGTGAGGTTTACCTGGCAGAAGACACACGCCTCCGACGCAAGGTCGCGCTCAAACTTCTGCGACCGGAATTGACTCGGGATGACCGGGATTTCCGGCGTTTTGAGCACGAAGCACTCGCAGCGTCCGCGTTGAATCATCCCAACATTCTTACGATTTACGAATTCGGCCTGGCAGACGGATTGCACTTTATTGCTTCAGAATTTATAGACGGCGCAACCCTGCGCCAGAGGATGGCGAACGGCAGATTGGAGTTAAATCCCTCGATTGACATCGCAATCCAGATCGCCAGCGCTCTCGCCGCCGCTCATGCCAGCGGAATTGTTCATCGCGACATCAAGCCCGATAACGTGATCGTGCGAACCGACGGAATTGTTAAAGTCCTGGATTTCGGAATCGCCAAGCTGAGCGAGAAGCGGGTCGAAGAGACGATCCGGCGAACGGCGTCGGCGCTGGCATCTTCAGCCAGCGAACCTGGAACGATCGTGGGCACAGTCAAGTACATGTCCCCGGAGCAGGCGCGGGGAATTGCAGTGGATGCGCGCAGCGACATTTTCACCCTGGGATCGGTCATCTACGAAATGGTCACCGGAAGAGCGCCGTTTCAGGGCGATACTGCGAGTGATGTGATTGCTGAAATCCTTAAGGTAGAGCCTCCCCCGCCGGCTGATTCTTCTCCCGATGTACCGCCGGAACTCGAGCGCATTATCACCAAGGCACTGCGCAAGCACCGCGAGACCCGGTATCAGGCGGTCAGGGACTTGCTCATCGACCTCCAGGATCTCAAGAAGGAGGCTGAGTTTCGGGCTGAGTTTCAAGCTAAGGTCCATGGTTCCCTCCTTCCGGGCCCGCTGAAGATAAGATCGCGCACGAACACGCCCGTCCGAACAATCCGCCCGGCTGAATCTGTGGCGCGGACCTCTTTTTCCAGAACGTGGCTGGGGGCACTGGCGCTTTTGGTGCTCGCAGTCGTCGTCATCGGCTACCTCGCTATGACCAGATCTAATAAGGCCGGCACACCGCCGCGGCCCCGCAGCCTGGCCATTCTCCCCTTCCGCAATCTCAGGCAGGACCCTGAGACCGACTTCCTCGGATTCTCCCTGGCGGACGCCGTGATCACCAAGCTCGGCTACGTCAACGCGCTGACCGTCCGCCCCTCATCTTCCATCGACAAATACCGCAATCAAATCATCGATCCGAAGCTCGTTGCAGCGGAGTTGAACGTTGACACCCTACTCACTGGCACCTTCATCAAAGATGGCGACGATCTGCGAATTACGACTCAACTGATTGACGTAAAGCCAGACAGGATCCTGTGGCGCGATGCCATCGACCTGAAGTACGAGAAACTCCTGACCGTGCAAGACCGGGTATCGCAGCAAATCATCAAAGGTTTGGAGCTAAACCTGTCGCCCGCTGAGACGGCAAATCTCCAACCTGATAAACCGATCAATGCCGCTGCATACGAATATTACCTGCGAGGAGTTGATCTCTATTCGCTCAATCGTTTTGCGGTGGCCATCGAGGTGCTGGAAAAATCCATCGCGATCGCGCCCAACTACGCTCCCGCGTGGGCGCATCTGGGCCGGGCCTACACGACGAACGCATCGCTTCAGTTCGGCGGAGGAGAGGATTACGGCAAGGCGCAGGCTGCATACGAGAAAGCCATCGCGCTGAATCCTGCATTGATTGAGCCACGAATCTACGAGGCTAACCTTTTCACTGACACGGGAAGAGTCGAGCAGGCAGTGCCCTTGCTCCGATCAGTCCTGCATGACAGTCCCAACAGCGCCGAGGCGCACTGGGAACTCGGATATGCCTACCGGTTTGGAGGAATGTTAAAGGAATCGGCGGCGGAGAGCGAAGAAGCGCGCCAGAACAACCCCCAGGTCAAAATAAACAGCTCCGCCATGAACACCTATCTTTACCTCGGGGAGTATGAGAAATTTCTGCAGAGCTTGCCAGCGAACGACTCCGTATACATTCTCTTCTATCGCGGCTTTGGCGAGTACTACATGAACAATCGCGAACAGGCAGCCGAAGACTTTGATCGCGCTTTTGACAGGGAGCCCTCTCTTCTTCCTGCGGACGTGGGCAAGGCCCTAAGTTATTCAATCCGGAATAACAACGCCGCCGGCTTGACGCTCCTGCGGCAAACCGAAGGCAAGATTGAAGAGCGTGGCGTGAGCGACGCGGAGGGCATTTACAAAGTTGCTCAAGCCTACGCGGTCTTAGGGGACAAGGTTTCCGCCTTGCACATGCTGCGGCATAGCATCGGGGGCGGCTTTTTCCCCTATCCCTACTTCGAGCGCGATCCTTTGCTGCAAAGTCTCCGCGATGAACCTGAATTCCAGACCCTTATGCAGCAAGCCCTCCGTCGACACGAGCAGTTCAAGGCCAGTTTCTTCTGACAGGAAAAACCACGACCAAGACTTCGCCGTCAGCGACCGCGAGCGCGAACCTATACTTGCTGCAGGTCCGTATCAGGGGCTGGATATCCCAGAATGCGCAGCATCGCGACAACTTGCCCCTTGTGGTGAAATGCGTGGGTTATGACATGCAACAAGATAAAAGCAGGACTCCGGAGTTCACCTCCCCAGTCCACCGGACGCTTTGCCAGCGTAGTGTTAAGTTGCTCTTCACTGAGATGATTCAAATAGGTTCGCGTTGCGTCGCTTATTCGGCCCTTCGCAGCTAGCAGTGCTGTCATCGTCGGGCAATCTTCTTCGCGCCAGCCGGCGAACGTCTTGTCCTGCAAATCTTGTACCCAGCCTTCCTCACAGGTCAGGATGTGCACAAGTTGCTTCCAGATCGACGCGTGCCCGAATCCTGGAATCGGCTTGTGCTGCAGGTCATCCGGCACGGTCCCGACATGGCGCAGCAAAAGGTCGAGTCGTTCGTGCATCGCACCATGCAATTCCGTGATTCCGGCTTTGGTGAACATGGCTCTAAACTCCGGGGCGCCGCGTTCGGCAACGAACCAAGCGTGCGCTAGCTTTTGATTTTCTACAGCTTGGCGCGCACACGCAAGCCGCATCAACCGTCGGACTAAGCAGTAAGGCTTGTAACCTTCAATTAACAAGGGGTTCGTTCACTTGCAACCCGTTGACTTGGGATCGAGTTCGGAATATCTTTCGCAGAACGCCTCCGCCGGGGGAGCGGGATTACATGCCCGAAGTTCAACCGAAGCAAATCACTGAGCTCTTGGATCAATGGAAGGCGGGGGATCAGGCGGCGCTCAATGTTCTGCTGCCTCTCGTCTATGACGAACTCCGCCGGTTGGCTCACCAACAGCTGCGCAAGGAACGCTCGGACCATACCATCCAGAGTACTGCCCTGGTTCATGAGGCCTATCTTCGCCTGAAAAAGAGGGGCAACGTGCAATTTGAGAACCGCTCCCACTTTCTTGCGATTTGCTCCCAGTTGATGCGACAGATCCTCGTCGAATATGCGCGCGGGCGGCGGGCGGCGAAGCGGGAGGGGGGATACAAGGTCACCCTGGATGAAGCCCTGGTGCCAGCCAACGCCAGAAACGTGGATCTGGTTTTGTTAGACGATGCGCTGAATGAGCTTGCCAAGCTGGACCTACAGCAGAGCCGTATCGTGGAGCTGAGATACTTCGGCGGCCTCTCCATTGAGGAGACTTCGGAAGTGCTGAAAGTCTCCCCCGCGACAGTCAAAAGAGATTGGGCTACCGCGCGGGCTTGGCTCCTGCACCAAATTAGGCGGACAGCGGAGGCATGACTCTGGGGAGAGGGCTCGCGAAACTGGCGGCGCGCGAGGCATAGGATAGGTTCTAAGCAGTTTGTGAACCGATTGCTCGAGAATTGACGCCTGCTTCAAAGCGGGTTACCTTATTGCCCTGGCCCTCTTCCCCCCAGGCCCTCTTCCCCCCAGAATGAGAGGCGCCGTGCTTTCGGCTTCTTCAATCCAGGTAGCTCGACTCCTGACCCGCTGGACTAGCGGAGACTTCAAGGCCCACGAGGGGCTTACCCATATCGTTTGCGTCGCGCGCCGCTTGGCAGGTGGCCTCCTTGCTCGGAAATGCACCGATCAGGACCGGAGCCTGCAACGAGATGACGCGCAAGGCTTTTTGACATCATGACCCCCGAACGCTGGCAGCAGATCAAGGAAGTACTTGGGAACGTCCTCGAGTTGGATCGTTCGCGACGCGCCGCGTACCTGGCTGCGGCGTGTGCGGGCGATCCTTCTCTTCGTGCTGAGATCGAGCCGCTGCTGGCCGCGGAGCAGTGCGCGGGAACGGACCTGCTCAACGCAACGCGCGAAGATGGCGCGGTTTCTCGCCTCGACATCGACCCGAGGATCGGCCACCGCATCGGTCCCTACAAAATTGTCGAGCCTATCGGCGAAGGCGGGATGGGCACCGTGTACCGAGCGGTGCGAGCCGACGATCAGTATCAGAAACAGGTCGCGGTCAAGCTTGTCCATGCCGGGCACGATTCAGCGTTCATTGTCAGCCGCTTCAAGAATGAACGCCAGATTCTGGCCAGCTTGGACCACGCGAACATCGCGCGTTTGCTGGACGGCGGCACTACCCGGGACGGAGCACCTTACTTCGTGATGGAGTTGATCGAGGGTAAGCCGATCGACGAGTACTGCGACCATCACCAGTTGGGCACCGAGGACCGGCTGAACCTGTTCCTGAAGGTGTGTCAGGCGGTTCAGTATGCGCACCAGCGCCTGATCATCCATCGCGACATCAAGCCGGGCAATATCCTGGTCGGCGCCGATGGAACGCCAAAGCTGCTCGATTTCGGAATTGCCAAGCTGCTTGACCCCGCCAGTGGCGGCGCCGAAGCAACCATGACGGTGTTCCGGGCGCTCACTCCCGGGTATGCCAGCCCCGAACAAGTCAAGGGAGAGCCGATCACAACCGCCTCCGACGTGTACTCCCTCGGAGTGGTCCTGTACGAGTTACTAACCGGTCGCAGCCCTTATCGGCTAGCCAGCCGCACTCCGCATGAACTCGCTCGGGCGGTCTGTGAAGTTGAACCGGAGCGGCCAAGCAGCGCGCTGAGTAGGATGATCGCCGGCGATCGCAAAACTGGAGAAGATGCAGGAACGCCGGGAACAATGACCCCGGCGCCGAGTGCCCCATTGCAGGGGCATAACAAGCACCTGCGCGGCGATTTGGACAATATCGTTCTGATGGCGTTGCGCAAGGAGGCCCGGAGCCGGTACAGCTCGGTAGAACAATTTGCCGGGGACATTCGACGGCACCTTCAGAACCTGCCGGTAATTGCCCGCAAGGACACTGCGCGCTACAGGGCGTCGAAGTTTTTTGCTCGTCATAGAGCGAGCGTCATAGCGGCCGCTGTAGTAGTGGTCGTGTTGGTGGCCGCACTCATCGTAACCTTCCGCGAAGCTCGCGCCGCGCAGCGTCAGGCGGAATTGGCTCGTCAGGAAAAAGCTCGCGCGGAGCGGCGTTTCAACGACGTCCGAGCGATGGCTAATTCGCTGATGTTTGAAATCCACGACAGCATTCGCGACCTTCCCGGATCAACGTCAGCGCGTAAGCTTCTTGTCGATCGCGCACGGCAATACCTCGACAGCTTATCAGCGGAGGGTGGCAATGATCTTTCCCTGGCGCGGGAATTAGCGTCGGCATATGAGAGGGTCGGCGACGTCCAAGGGAACCCCCGCTTCGCGAATCTCGGCGACACTGCCGGCGCCATTGAAAGCTATCGCAATGCCCTCCGCCTCCGGCTTAAGCTGGCGGATGAAGACCGGGGTGCCCCCGACGATCGTGTGGCCTTGGCTACCATATACTCGAAACTGGGCTCCAGCCTCGAAGCCACAAATGATTTTCCGGGCGCGATGCAAGCTCTCCAACGCGCATACCCCATAGCGGAGCGGCTGGCGGTGGAGCAAAAGGACAACCCGGAAACGCAGGAAGCGGTGGCCGGGACATACTTTGCGATGGCTCAGTCTCTCGCTGAGATGGGTGACCTAGGCACAGCGCTGGATTATTTTCGTAAGTCGGTTACGATCCGCGAAGCCATTAAGGGAGGTTCTGCGGCCTTCCAGGAACAAGTGCAATCCAACCTTGCAGGGGCGGACGACTATATGTCGGAGGTTGTGTATTTGCAGGGCGATTTTAACTCCGCGTTTTCCCTTCAGGAAAAGGCGCGCGACATCATGGCTCGATTGGTAAAGTCCGACGCGCAGAACGCCACGCTGCGACAATTCCTCTTGCAGGCCGAGTACGGGGTTGGGTATTACCTCGCAGAGAAGGGCCTTCCCGGCCAAGCTTTAGCTCACTATCAACTAGCGCTAGCGGGATATCAGGAATTGACTTCGTCTGACACCCACGACGTAGTGGCGATGCGCTATCTCGCCAAGTGCTATATGAGGATCGGCCTGGCTCTTGCCGCTGAGGGCGAGCCGGCTGAGGGCATTCAATCCGCTCGCAAGGCCCTTCGGATCATGGAGAGTTTGGCTAGCGCCGACCAGGCCGACACCTACTACAAGGCCCCAGACCTTGCCTACGCCTACGCCGCGTTGGGGGAAACCTATTCGCGTTTAGCCCTGCAAACCGGCGTCCTGGAAACCTCGAGGATCGCGAGTTGGCGCGAAGCCCGGTCCTGGTACCGAAAGAGCCTTGATATTTGGCTGCTCCTGAAGCAGAAAGCGCCGCTCGCTCGCTGGGATGCCTCACAACCGGACAAGATTACAAGGGAAATTTCACGGTCCGATGCGGCTCTCGAAAAGATGAACGCCGACCATTGACAAGATCCAGATACGCTACATGCCCGGGAAGACGGAGGCGCTCGACATCCGCGGAGGCCCTTCGAAACCGCTTTAATCTCGTAGTGCGTCAAGCAGTGCTTCACAAAAATTCGATGATTCGCCCTCCTGCAGTTGCCGGCCATTTTTACCCGTCAAATCCAAACGAACTCGCGCAAGGCGTGGATGCGTTTTTATCGCCGGACGCGGAAAAGAAGCGTGCCCTGGGGTGCGTGGTGCCGCACGCCGGCTACATGTTCTCGGGACACGTGGCGGGCGCTCTTTACTCCACGCTCGAAATTCCTGCGCGACTGATTCTCATCGGACCGCGGCATTTTCCGCGCGGTGAATCGCTTGCGATCCTGTCGGAAGGGAGTTGGGCGTCGCCTCTCGGTGAGGCCAAGATCGATTCCGCGCTTGCGGCGGAATTGAAACATGAATTCCCACGGCTGCGTGAAGACGCGGTGGCTCACGAGAGGGAGCATTCGCTCGAAGTGCAGATTCCGTTCCTGCAGCGGCTACGCAGCGATTTTCAATTTGTACCAATTGTGCTGGGGACGGATCGTTATGGCGTTCTAGAGGAATTGGGGCATGCGGTGGCGAAAGTGGCGGCTGCGCAGAGCGAACCTGCGTTGGTGGTGGCGAGTTCGGACATGAATCATTATGAAAGCGATGCGATCACACGGGTGAAGGACGAGCATGCGATCGCGCGCGTGCTGGCGCTCGATCCTCGCGGACTTTACGACACCGTGCGGGCGGAGGGAATTACGATGTGCGGAATCGCGGCGGCGGTGGTGATGCTGGTAGCGGTGCGCGATCTGGGTGCAACGAGTGCCGAACTCGTGCGGTACGCGACGTCAGGAGATATTAACGGCGACCGCGAGCACGTGGTGGGTTACGCCGGCATCGTGATTCGTTGATGACGCGATGCCGGCGGTTGCCGGTTGAAGTTTGGCGATAGTGTGGTTTGCTAAAAGACGTTTACGGTAAACGTCATCGAATGCGTGGTGGCGTTGGAAGTAGCCGTGATCGTCGCAGTGGTGCTGGAACCGGTTGCGGTTGTGCCACCCCCGCCACCGCCGCCTCCTCCCCCGCTGCCTCCGCCGCCACATGCGGCCATCCCGAATAGGAGAGCGAGGAGCATGAGCATCGCAGCCGCGGTCCATTTTAGCTGTTTCAGCTTCCCACCGAAGAGAACGAAGGCCATGCCGATCATCATGGTAAGAGCAATCGCCGCGGGCAGGTAGAGGCGTTCATTTCCATTCGGTCGAACGCCAATGGCTGGCGGGACGCTTGCTGTGGTGGTGATTGTAACGACGGTTGATGCGGATGGGTGCGTGGAATCGAGAGTGACTGAAGCAGGACTGAAGCTGCATGCCGCTCCTGTCGGCAGGCCCGTGCATGAAGACGGCGTGAAATTGAATGTGCCGCTGAAGCCGTTGATGGCGGTAACGGTCAAATTTAGAGTGCCTGAGCCACCAGCGGCCGGCACACTTACGAGCGCGACGCAATTGGACAAGGAGAAGTCGGCAGCGCCGCCTGGATTTGTGACAGCGAAATTGTTCGCGAGGTTGCAGGCGTTCACGGAGCCAAGGCCGGTTGCCAAGTCGAAGCCTGTGCCAGCGCTATAGCCCGTGAGAATTCCATTGGCATCGCCCTGCGTGGCCACGTTGCAATTCGGGGTATTTTTGACGCACGGGGATGAAATCGTGCCGACTGTGACGTCGTGAAAAATGCATGAACTCGCGGGAGCCGCTGAGTTGCAGGTAGCCGCATTTTGCTGGGCTGCCAGCGAGTAAAGAGTGGGATTCGGAAGGCCGAGATTTCCGCCGGTCTTTTGGACGAGAAGCGAGAAAATCGCGCCCATCACTTGAGTGGAGACGGAGGTTCCGCCAACACCTTCGAAAAACGAGTTGCCATTCTTATCTGCACCCAAGCTGCAAGGAGTGTTATTGTTATTCGGCGTGGTCGTGTCCTGCTGGCAGATGATGTAGAAACTTCCAACGATTCCGTCACCCGCGAAGAGTGAGAGGTCCGGGATCAGGCGCGTGTTGCCGCCGGGAATCCGGGCCCCGTCTGCCATGACGGGCGCGGATAACCGCCGGAGCACGTTGTAGGGTCTTTGGGGTTTGTTGACGTTGTACAGTTGCTGATGCCGCCGCTCGCGCCGATGGGGCCAATCGAATTCGCCAGATTTGCCGTGTCGTTGCAATTGACTTCCGGAGTGGTGCTAAAACCAACCAAACCGAAAATCGTATTGGTGCAGGAGTCGTTCCAGGTAGTTTCGGGAATGTAGCCCAGGGCCGAGCCCTGATTGGTGCTCAGATTGGTTGCCACGCTCCAGAACGAAGTGGCGTTGGTGAGTTGATTGAAATCGGTGCCGCCGACGGCGACATTGAAGGGCGTGCTGGCGAGGCCACTCACGGCGAGGCCCAGCTTGGCCGGCTGTTCTGTGGCAACATTGGGATCGTCAAAATCACATCCTGCCGAGCCGTTGTCACCTGTAGAGACGACGATGGTGATGCCTTCTGCTGCGCCCTGCATCCAGCGGGTATTGATCATCCCATTTACGACAGTGCCGAGATCCAGCTCGCAATCGCCGAAGCTTTCGGTGAGAACCGGAGCCAGTTTGTTATCGATAACATATTGAGCGGCAACATCTACGCCCGCGGTGGAATTCGTGTTGGCGGCAATCACGAAATTAATTGTGGCGTTCTTGGCAATTGCGCCCGACCACTGCACGTCCAAATCGGACTCAATTTCGTCGGGGGTGATTCCGGGATCGGTGGAGCCGGGCGGGATGGTGATGGTGGGCGTTTTGGCGGGGAGCCCGAACATTTTGCGGAAGTTGACGACGTCCTGCATGTTGATATTGCTATCGCCGACGACGGCGATCGTTTGTCCGGTGCCGTCAATGCCTGCGTTCCATAGCGGTAGCACATTGTAAATTGTGGAGAAATCCTGGGGGCCGAGCGCGAAGCAGTTGTTCGCGACGTATCCGCAATCGCCTACCACTGGAAAGGTGAACAGGGGGTGCAGCGGCTTTACCTTGCCGTCGGCGGTTCGCGTGAAGGTGCCGCGCGAGTGGCTGGCCGGCTTCGGAGCGAAATTGTGCAGCGTGCCAACGCCGGCGACGACACCAGCGAGCGCGGCGGGAATCTGCTGATCGGACGAGTTGGCCCAGTGCTCTTCACCATTAACCACGTAGCGGTGGATGGCGGTGCGAAATGCGTCGTGAACTTGACCGGCGGTGCCGGAGAAATGGATGACGGTGCGCGAGGGTGAAACTTCGATGCCCTGGAAATCGTGCGACTGCAACCAGGATGTGACGGCCTGGACGTCATGATCCGAAGGGCCGAAACGGGCGCCGAATTCCTGAGGCGTGACCCATTTGTGATAGTTCGCGGAGGTGGGGTCCTGCTGCTCGCGAAGCAGGGTGGCGAGCGCGGCGTCCTGCTCGGGAGTACGCTTCAGGCCGAGCATCATGTTGTCCATGGGCAGGCTATCGGGCGCGAGGCCGCGATCGAATTCCGCGCGGGCAAGCGGATGCACGCTGCCGAGACGCTTCACCATCTGGCCTTCGTTGACTGGAGCGGTGACGAGCGAACGCGCCTGGTTGGTTTGCGCCGGCGTGGAAAACGCGGCGATAGAAATAAAAGCAAAGAGTACAAACAACTTGGTGGTAACCGTGTGTGTGGGTCGCATGGTTTTTATGAGTATCTCTGATGCCCCGAAAGGGCAAATAAGATGGTTGCTGGTTGCCTCGAAAGCGTAAATATTTGGCGGACTAGGTACTATCCGACTTGAGGATTGGCCGAGGCAAAAACCCCGGTTGTCCTGGGAACTAAAGGGCTGTCTCACTGTAATAGCATTTAGCTCTAAATCTCAACGTGAATTTCGGATGCGGCTGGCGAGCGCTCGGGCACGTTGGCGGGCGATGTCGATAAACTTGTCATCCGCGGAGACTTGGTCAAGGGCGCCCAGTAGGCGTTCCGGCTCGGGGAATATTTTATTGTTGTAGTCGGTTTCGATCTGGACCAGGGCGTCATTTACGCCCAGGTGGTCGTAACGCATTACTCTTTGTAGGTTGGAGAGATCGGACTCCTGTCGCCCCAAGCCTTCAAAGATATTCAGCAGCTGGGTGGCGGATTCGTCCAGGGTGTAATTGAACTTCACTTCGTGGATTTCTGATCCCTTTGTGTACTGGAAGGTTTTTTCGCCGAGGTTCGCTATACGCCGGTGGATGTCCAGATCCACGCCCTGAAAATTGTGGAGTTTGGAGGCGAGGTCGAAAATACGCTGCGCGAGCGTCGCGTTGATTTGAAAAGCTACCGGCTCGGATTCTTCGTCGAGCTGGCGAATATCGTAGGTGGCGGCGCCATTCTGGCTAACCTCGATCTGCACGTATTCCGGGTAGCTGGACTTGAACACCTTGCGATAAATGATGGCCGGGCCGTCAGCGGGGCCGCCGGCGAGCGCGGACGCGACTGAGAGAAGAACCAGTAACAGCATGCCCGCGCTTATCGAGGGAATCTTTTGAAAAGCAGCGCACCTGAATCTGGCGCTGTTCATTGGCGACTGGATCATTGAAGAATTTGGATGCGAATCGGTCGCTTTCGGTTCCCTGTGGCGATCGTTGCCGGTTGAATGCCCATCGCCCGGGACATGCGTTCGCGCGCTTGCGACAGGTGCGCGTGGCATAGTGCTACTGCGAGGGCGTCGGCGGCGTCGGCCGGTTCGGGATAGCTGGTGAGTCCGAGGGCGAGCTTACCATCTGCTGCATCTGCTGTTTGGAAGCGGCGCCGTAACCTGCGACGGTCACTTTCACTTCGCGTGGCGAGTAACTGTGCGACGGAACCTGAGCTTGTGCCGCCGCGAGCAGCACCACGCCGCGCACTTCGGCGAGCTTCAAAGCGGTTCGTACGTTTAGCGCCGTAAACACGGATTCCACTGCAACGGCATCGGGCGAAAATTCTTCGACGAGGCGCGCAATCAGCTGATGAATATCGCGGAGCCGCGAGTCGAATGAAGCTCGTGCCGGCAGCTTGAGGGCGCCGAA
>CAWFUU010000044.1:0-39242 GCA_963819035.1 uncultured Acidobacteriaceae bacterium
CGCACTCTTTCGCGAACAACCCGGGTATCCAGCAGATTCGGATTCTGCTGTTTTTTGTCGTTGGATTCACGCTCTCCGGGTTAGTGAATCACTATCAGTCGGTCTCTGCCCGCGTGGAATCGCTGGGAATAGTCCCGCCCGGATTCGCGGTAATACCGGCGGCTTTTTCGCTGCTGGGCGCTGGAATCGCCGAAGTTAGTACCAAGAAATCTCGCCGCCTGGCTTGAGAGCGTCGGGGGTTTCAATATGCCTGACTGGAAGCATATCGTCTGCCAGAATCTGCGGGTTATCGCAGGAGAGCAACTGAAGAGGACGCGATAGTTGGCGAAAACAAGGCGATTGCGCTCAAAACCCCGTTTCGAGCTCGAGAGGCAGAAAGTTTAGGCCCCGCGTCCTCTGAGGTTAGTTCTTTTGGCCGTGGTGCGCCAAGGCAGGCTCTAACTCTGCGGGCCCGTTCGAGTCGGGATGATTGAGCCCGCCGTAGCGGCGCTCGCGCTTCTGATATTCCGCAACGGCTTCGAGCAGGTGCACGCCGCGAAAATCGGGCCACAGGGTTGCGGTCACGTAGATCTCGGCGTACGCCAACTGCCACAGGAGGAAATTGCTCAAACGCATCTCGCCGGAGGTCCGCACCACCAGGTCCGGGTCCGGAAGATGGCGGGTGTAAAGATGCCGGCCCACCGTGTCTTCGTCGATCTTCAAATGCTCCAGTCCGCCGTTTACAGAAGCCGCGTTCACCATGGAGCGGAATGCATCCACCAGTTCGCTGCGCGCGCTGTAGTTGAGGGCCAGAGTGAGCACCATGCCTGAGTTGCGCGCCGTGGCCTGGCGCGCCCATTCCATGCGTTCCTGTACATCGCCGGGGAGTTCGTGCTGCCGCCCGATGTATTCGAGGCGGATGTTGTTCTGGTTCAGCGTGGGTACCTCTGCCTTCAGGTAGCGGCTGAGGAGACGCATAAGAAAGCCGACCTCGCTGGTGGGCCGTTTCTTCCAGTTTTCTTCTGAGAAGGCATAAAGCGTCAGCGCGGGAATGTGAATGCGCGCCGCGGTTTCGACGGTCGAGCGGACGGCGGCGACTCCGGCGCGATGTCCGGCCACGCGCGGCATGTGGCGGCGCTTGGCCCAGCGGCCGTTGCCGTCCATGATGATTGCGATGTGTCTGGGGAGCCGTGCCGGATCCAGCCGCCGGTAGACTTCGGTTTCCTTGCGGTCGAGGCCTACAGGCACTTTGTGCTGCAAAGTAGTCATTCCGATATGAGGCTAACATACGGGAGCCGGGGTGCGCAATGACGTCGACACTACCGTCAAAAGAGAGAAGGCGTGCCGTTTAGCACGCCCTTTCTCGCCTCTGTCGTTCACTTCGCTTTACAGCGTTTACATCAACTCGCTCGCCCTAGGTCGTTTGAAAGGTGTCCGATTAGCGATGTCCGCCGCCGGAGTGTCCGCCACCTCCACCACTGGAGTGCCCGCCGCCACCGCCAGAGGAGTGTCCACCGCCTCCACCAGAGGAACGCCCGCCACCGCCACTGGGCGCACTCGAATGGCTGCCGCCTCCATAGCTACCGCGCGAACCGCCGTAGCTCGGGGAAGCGCTACGACCACCACCTCCGTATCCACCGTAGCTGGGACGCGAATATGCGCCGCTCGGACCCGGGTTTCCGCCATAGGACGGACTGCGGACGATCGGCTGCCTCATATCGAGTTGTGGACGCGATGACGAACCGCGCCCGTAACCGCCCGCGCCGTAGCTGCCGGAGGAAGCACCGTAACCCCGCGGCGACTGCATTGAACTGGGCGCGGTGCGGCTCCAATAGCTTCCGCTGCTGCCTCGCTGCGGAGAGGCGTTCGATACACCGCGAGACGCCTGGTTGCCGGATGGCGGCGTGAAGGGCCGGAATCCGTCGTGGTTTTGCGATGGCGCAGATTGATTCACGCCGCGCTGCGGCTCAGCGCTGGCCGAACCAGAGGGCCTGGAGGCGCTGCTGGGCGGAGTAAACGGTCTATATCCGCCACGGTTCACCGGCTGGGTGTTGGTGCCGTGTGACGCTCCCGCGTTTGCGGATCCTGAGTTCGCCGATCCTGGACTCATCGTTCCAACCGAATGCACATTGGTGTTGGTCGGTGGCGTGAACGGCCGGGACCCGCCACGGTTCCCACCTTGCATCGGCGAGGACGGATTGTTCACGCCTCGGTTGCCGGGGTTGTTCATCGACTGCCGGTTCGAGGGCGTTCCCGGGCTGGGCCGCTGCATTGTTCCCTGCGCGGCAACGGATCCGCCGGTCACGCGACCACCAGCCGAGAATCCGTTCACATGGCTTTGGTGCATGGACTGTTGCAAATGAGCAGTCTCCTGCTGGAACGAAGCCGGCCGTGCCACATTGTTGTGCGCCGAACCGAAGAAGTGTTCCGCACCACCGTTACGCATCGTGGACGGGGCTGCGGCGCGTCCGCTGGCCGACAGACTGGCGCGCGATGGAACCACGGGCAAATTACCCGCCATCATGCGCGCTCCGCTCAACTGCTGGCGCGTCACCGGAGACGCAGTTACTCGGCCTGCACCGAAGCGGCCTGCACCCACCGTCGACATGGCGCGCATGACGTGATCGTTATGAATGTTGTGAATGTTCGAGAACCGGTTCCCGCCGTGTAGCGGCCCGATGCCGCCCCACCGGTGCCCAATGTCGTTGTGAACATTGATCACATTCACCACGCCAAAGCGGCCGCGATATCCGCCCCACCACGGATGAAACCAGTCGCAAGGGCCGACCGGGAGCCAGCCGAAACCACCCCACCCGCCGAAGCCGAAGCCAAAGCCCCAGCCACCGCCCCATCCCCAGAACGACACGTACGCCGGCGCCCAGAACGGGTCGTAGCCGGCATACACCGGGCCTGGCCACCAGGCCCACGAACTGCCATACGGGAACCAGCGCCCGTAGTGATACGGCGCCCAGCCCCAAGGCTCATAGCCTACCCATGTCCAACCATAACTGGGTTCCCAAACCCAGTTGCCATCACGATACGGAACCCAGCCCTCGGGCTCGTTCGGCACCCAAACGTCGCCGTAGTCGGGCACTTTGCTCCACTGGCCGTACGCATCAAGGTCCTGCGCGCCGGTGTAACGATGGTTGGTGTGACGCCACGATTGAGCGTTCTGGATCAGATGGTCGCGGTCGGCGTTCCAGCGATCCCAGTCATCCGCGTCGGGAGCCTGCGAAATCTTGTACTGGGCCGAAGTGGAGTCACCACGAATCGTCGCCATTTCGCCGCTGCGCACCTCGGTGCTACCTTGCGGCGTGGCGATCTGAGCTTCGCCCTTGCGGACGATCACCAGCGTGTCGCCGTCCGGCCGCACCTCAATGCGGAACACACCATCATGATGCGCTGGATGCACGGACACGTTCGGGGTATCGATTTCGGGCTCAACCTCGCTGTCTTTTGAAACCGTGTAGGTTGCAATGCCCTGGCTCAACTGAATCTGGATATCTTTGTGCGTGAAGGTTGCGAGGTTGGCCTTCGAATTGGCACCCAACCGAAAAATATTGGCGAAGTCGAGTTGCAGTTCCGTGCGCGCGTTATCGCCGGTCGAAACCTTGTCCCCGCCCATGACGGGCTGGTTTAATGCGGCCGCCGACCAGTCCCCGGAGTCACCGCGCTGAGTCGACACATCGCCGTGAATCATGCTGATGCGCGCCACGCCCAGGTCGCTCTTCGCCGGGCCCTCGCCGGAAGGACCACCCGGTTGCGCCTCCGTAGGCTGAGCGTCGGAGGGTTGAGCCTGAATGTCGCTCGATTGGGCGTCCGTGGGCTGCTGCTGTCCAACTTCCATCGGGGCGCTGGGCTGCTCGGACGGTCCCGTGCCTTCCTCGGTCGTTTGCGCCAGGGCGCTGATGGAGAATGCGCCCGCTACCGCCAACGTTAAGATTGCGATGCCGGTAAGAATTCTGCTTTTCATAACCCACCTCTTCCCACCGAACCTAAACTTATAAACCCGCATTTTGAGGAATGTCTCCGCCTAGGAGAGAGGCAACTACCGTGCCAAAAGGCACCGCAACTTAATACATTAACTTCTTTGTTTTCAGCGGAAGGAAACAGGCTTTGCGGTTGCTATCGGCCCAGCCTGGCCCGTAGCGGCCGGTGTGGTGGTTTTCAGCCACCCGTTGCTCAATCGCTAGTCTGAGGATGGAAAACGAAAAAGCATCTCGCCCTTCGCGGACAGCACAATAGCCTTGTTGGCCCCATAGTCGGCGACAGCGACTCGGCTCCCGGAGATCAGAGTCATGCCGTACGGAGATTTCAGAGCGTTGCTCGCAAAACTGACCAGGACAGGATCGGCGGATCGTGTGTCGATGATGAAGACTCCCCCGCGTCCGGGATCGGCGACGAATAGCCGGTTGGATTGGGCATCAAAGGCAAGAGCAGTCGGAGCACTCAGTCCCGACACCAGTACTTTCGACGTCTTGCTGGAGATCGAATACTGATAGACCTTGCCGCTGGCAACATCAGCGACAAAGATCTGCTTTCGCGCCTCGTCAAAGCCTACCGGACCTAGCTTGGTGGCTTCTTCGATATGGGTCAGGAATGTCGGCTCAGCTTTCCCTAGATCCAGCTGGTAAAGTTCATTGGAGTCCGAGGTTGCAACGTACGCCGTTTGAGTGTTTGCGCTGAAGTCGATGCCGGAACAGATGTTGTGAAAGTTCCAGGTTCGCAGCACTTGACCATCCAGCGAGAAATCTACGACCACTCCGCGGCCCGCCTGCGTGCCGGCGATCAGCAACGAATCCCGTCCTCCCACCAACGCGAAAGCCATATCGGCTGCGGTCAGTTCCTTTGGTAGCGGGACGTTGCCATATTCCTGAAGACTGTTTTGCGTCACGTGAAATTCATGAAGAGTTCCGGAAGCGTCGAGAACGAAAAGATCGGAACCGGGACCGTTGCTGTCCATCATGACCGGCCGCTCAAGCTTCGCTCGATCTTGAGCGACGGCTGGCTGCAGTAAGAACGCGATTGCGAACGCGATCGGACTCAACGTCCGGAGCCTCGAGAATGCGTTTCGAAAATAATGAAAGGCCGTCATGCTGTCTTGCCGAATAACTCCTTCATCCATGACACCACCGCCGGTCCTCCACTCACCAGCATCGCCAGAATAAATGCCGGAAAGAGTTGCCGCGGGTCAATATCGAGGCCAAAGAGAATCAACTTTGAGCTTCCGTAGGCGGTAAGCATGATGCCCACGAACTCGGCAATAATTCCAAAGACGAGGGCCGTCAAGATTGCGTGGACAGACCGTTCGCCCTCCTTGCCCAATTTGCCTGTGAGGAGATACTTCGCCGCCAGACCCAGCGCAATGCCGCCGCATAACGCCATTGCGAGTCCGAAAAGACCGGGGCCAAAGCGAACTTGCGCCAGCATCGTTTGCTTCTTGTCGGCTCCCCCGGGAACCGTGTGATAAGTCACAGTCACCGAGAGCGTATCGTGCGGGACGTCGGTCTTGACGACCAGCGCTCCCTGCAGCAGAGCTGGGATGGAGTTGGGAAACAGGTCGACGGGAAGATTTGCGGTGGTTCCTGGATCAATCTGCAGCGGAGATTTGTCGTTCACCGGCGATGCCACTCGTGTCCAGCACTTTGGACAGCCTTCACCCACGGATACGTCGGTCACGGACACTGGCAGCGTATCGGCGACATTGCTCAAGTGGATTTGAAGCGGAGTTGTGCCAGAAACGCTGACATATGCCGGCTCTCCCTGCTTTTCTGCGACCAGCAGGTCGGTCTTAGTCGCGTTGTACACCGGCATAATGATCCCGCCGACGGCATTACTGGTCCCATTCTTCACATGAAAAGAAACTCTGACCGGGGCGTCACGGAACGATCCTGTAGGGTTTCCAGTTACCTGGAATTTGAACGAGCCGCGGCCCGCCTCCTTTGCACTTGCCAGGTACACTGCGAAGGTAAAGGCGTTGAAGCGAACTTGCTGGATGCTGTCCACATCCAGGTAGAGACGATAGGTTTGATCGTCGGTTTGGCCTAACAGGAACTGTGGCGCAGAGAAATCGGAGCGGCTATCGGGCCCGAGGAATAGGGTGGAAAAACTTACCACTCCTTCCTGCCTGACGTTTACAGAATCCATTGTGAACTGGAGACCTGGTCCCTGCCCAAATGCGACAGCTGAAAGAACGACAAGAGCTACAGTGCTGCAAATCGTGCGCTCGCGGAGATGGAGTAGGAATCGTGAAGCGGCACGATTTCTTAGCGACATGGTCGAGTAGGACTGGGGCGGGTTGGCTGAGCCCGGCGGTCGATATTGTGCACTTCTTCGCGCTGGGAGACAAGCTATTTTCTCGATTTGCCCGGAGCATTGCGAGAACTCACTCTTTCTCCGCTTCGTCCGCGATGCCGATCTTCGACAGCCGGTAGCGCAGCGCGTTTCGTGAGAGGCCCAGTAAGGCGGGCCGCCTGGCTCTTATTGCCGTTGGCACGGCGCAACGCCTCCTGAACCATTTCGTCTTCCCACTGCTCCAGGGTCATGCCGTCGGGAAGAAATCCGCTGGCGCCATTCGCTGTCTTGGCGGGACGAATATCTAGATGAATATCTGCGACGTCGAGGACGCTGCCTTTCGCCAGGGCGCACGCCCGCTCCACAATGTTCTGCAATTCACGCACGTTTCCTGGCCAGTGATAGTTCACCAGAATTTGCATCGCCTCAGGCGTGATTCCCTCGACGCCTTTGCCAGAATCTCCGGCAAAACGCGTGATGAACAGATTCACGAGGTCCGGAATGTCTTCGCGGCGCTCGCGCAGCGGGGCGATGTCGATGGGCACGACGTTCAGCCGGTAGTAAAGGTCTTCACGGAATGTGCCCTCCTCGAGCGCCGCCCGCAGGTCACGATTGGTGGCCGCGACAAGGCGCACGTCGACTTTAATGGTGCGCGTCCCTCCCAGTCGCTCGAATTCCCGCTCCTGCAGCACACGCAGCAACTTCACTTGGGTCACGGGAGGCACGTCGCCGATCTCGTCGAGAAACAGCGTACCCTTGTCGGCGAGTTCGAACTTGCCGGGCTTGCTCGCCGCCGCGCCCGTGAACGCGCCCTTTTCGTAGCCGAATAACTCGCTTTCCAGCAGATTTTCCGGAATCGCCGTGCTGTTGATTTTCAGGAACGGGCCGCGGGCTCGGCGCGACTTCTCATGAATCGCACGCGCAATCAGGTCCTTGCCGACGCCGCTCTCTCCGCCCAATAGCACCGTCGAGTTGGTGGGGGCAACACGCTCGACCGTGGCCAGCACTTCCTGCATCTTCGGGCTGCGCGCTACAACGTTGGGATGCGCATAGCGTTTGCCCAGCGCCTCGCGGAGCGACCGGTTCTCTTCGCGCAGATCGCGGACGTCCAACTCTTTATGAATGACCAGCCGCATCTCGGCCAGCGAAAACGGTTTCAGCACGTAGTCGCTGGCGCCGGCTTTCATGGCCTCGACGGCAGTCTCGACCGAGCCGAATGCGGTCATCACCACGACGGGCAGAGCAGCGTTCTGGCGCTTCACCGTTTGCAGGAATTCCAGCCCGTCCATGCCGGGAAGTTTCAAGTCGGTCACGACGAGGTCGATGGCATGTTCGCTCAGCAGATTCAAACCCGTCTCAGCGTCGCCGGCGGAGAACGTCGTGAATCCGTCCTCGCCGAGATTCAACTCGAGCAAGCGGCGCATCTTGGCCTCATCCTCGACAATCAGAATGGCTGGCATCGCCGCGCCCTCCTCGATCCTCTCCACTGCCTCATGAGATCACCAGGTGAGCCCTTTCTCCGATTCCGGCGTGTTCCGTCGCAGCCGGAAAGAACATCACAAAACGTGCACCAGTTCCCTGCCCCGCCCCGGCGTCTTCCACGCGGATAAACCCATGATGTCCGTCTATGATCTTCGAGACGATGGAGAGTCCCAGGCCCACGCCAGTTTTTTTCGTGGTCACGAAGGGATTGAAAATCTGCTCCCGTAACTCGACCGGAATGCCGGGGCCGGTATCTTCGATTCGCACTTCCACACCTTCACGGCCGCCCGCGTTTGAGGTTATAGCCTTCACCCGCAGCACGCCACCGTTGGCGCCCATGGCGTCATATGCGTTTTGCACGATGTTGACGAAGGCTTGCTCGCTGAGGCTTTCATCCAGGCCGACTGGCGGCAGGTTCGGTTCGTACGACTTCTCGACTCGCACGGGCGCGCCTTTCCACAACGTGACCACGTCGGTCAGAGCGCGATCCAGTACTGCGGTGATGTCCTGGGGTGCGAGATCGGCATGAAGCGGCCGGGCAAAATCGAGAAAGCGCGTCACCAGTGCACTCAGGCGATTGGTCTCGGTCGAGATGTATCCCGCGAGTTCGGTGGCCAGCGGGTTGGACTCTCCCAGTTTCTGGGTCAGCATTTCTGCCGAGCCTTTGATCACTCCCAGCGGGTTACGAATCTCGTGCGCGAGTCCAGCCGAAAGCTGGCCGAGAGCAGCAAGACGCTCCGAGCGCCGCGCCTCGGCCTGCGCCTGCTCCAGGCGGCGGTTGGTCTCGGCCAGGGTCTCGGCCAGTTCCTGGTAACGTCGCGTCTGGCGGCGGCTCTCCACCACGTAGCGATTCACTTCCATGGCCGCGAGAAAGAAGAAGAGGATGCGGATGGCGAGCAGTTCGTAATTTTCCCAGGTAATCTCGAACTCTTGAATCTCAGGGTGCAGGCCAGGATAGAGGTTCGAGCAATACGCCGCCGACGCCAGAGTCGTCCAGAACAAAGTGGCCCACGGACCGAAGTACTCCGCCGCAGTCAGGATGGGGAGAAAGTAAATGGGATAGTAGTAGCTGTTGATGGCGAGTTCGCCGGTGTGATCGACAAGCAGTGTCGCCAGGACAATTTTTAGTAAGACAACATAGGACGGCCCGCGCCGCGGCACCCGCGCAATCAGCCAGCCTTCTCCGAACTGGAGCACCGCGAATGCGAGCAGGATAAGCTGCTTGTGGATCTCCCTCACCGGCGGCAGGATGGCCAGGCCCACGATGAAGGCCAGCCACAGGAGATCCATCCAGCTAAGAGTGGAACGCTTTGCCTCGGTCATTGTTCTATCAAGACACGCTCGGCCAACCAGCGCTCTGCCAGAAAAGATAACGCCGGGGCAGGTTGGCCCGCTCCGGCGTAAGCTTCCATCGTTGTTCGTGTCCGCAAGCGCATCTTCTGCGAACTTATCACACTGCAGAGCCCGTCGGCGTTAATGGCCCTTCGGTTTCTCCTGTCTCTGGGGCTCCGGCCGCGAGGGCTGTTGCCTTTGCGGCGGAGGCGGCGTGGGCCGCTGCTGCTGCCACTGGTGGAACTTCTCCGCCTGCTGCTGTTCCTGTTGCTGGTTATGCTCCTGCACGGGAGGCGTTGGCCGCACCCGGGGATGCGTTTCCTGCGGGAACGGCCGCTCCTGCTGTTGCGGCGGACGGAAGCCCTGGTTCGGAGGCTGCGGGTTGCGATTCGGTTCCGGGTTGCGGTTCTCGTTCGCCTGCATACCGCGATTCTCCGGCTCTGAAGTTCCCTGCTGCTCGTAAACCCGCGGCTGCGGCCTCAGCATTGGTTTCACCTGGCTGTTGGTATTTGTGTTCGGCGGGTTGGGCTGGCCAAACGGCCTGAACCCAGGCTGCGCCGGCTGCGAGCGCGCACCTTGATTCGTCTGCGCGGGTTGGGAAGGTCCGACCGGACGCACAAGCGCTTGCTGATTTAGGTGCCCACCGGCATCCGTCTGGCGCTGTTCAATCGGGCGCGGTGGGGGAGGAGCAGTCCTTACCGCCACCACCGGCCGGCTGATGACCGCAGCCGGCGGCTTTACCGCCACGGGGCGACCTGCTCCGATCACACTCGTCCGCAGCGGTTCGGCGGCCACGATGTGGCTCACCGGGGCGGACGCGATTTCCCGCGGCTCAACTCTCATCACATGGTTCGCAACGGGGCGCGCATTCACAAAAGTGTCACGATCGACGACCGTCACACCGTTGTTCACGCGCTGATTCACGTAGGTGATGTTGTTGATGGTCGTGCTCTTGTTGATAATCACCGTGTTGTACACGTTCGTGACCTTGGTGATATTCACCGTCGTGTTGGTGATGTTTACGTTGTTCACGTAGGTCCGGCTCACGTGATATCCGGGGAGGTAGACTTCTCCCGGAGCCAGGGGGAACCATCCTACGCCCACACCGGCGGAGAAGCGGAAGTTCGGGCCACCGCCTACGAAGGCTACCAACGCGGGAGCCCAGATCGGGCGCACGACGACCGGTCCCGGTACCCAGAACCATCCTTCATTGATGAAAGCCCAGCGTCCGTAGTGGAAAGGTGCAAATCCCCAGGGCTCATCTTCCACCCAAGTCCAGCCCCACGGACCCACATAGACCCAGTGTCCGAAGCGGTAGGGGGCCCATCCCACCACCACCGCGCGCGGTCTCCAGCACGGACCGTACCCAGCTTCGTAATTCCAATCGCCGTACTCGTCGAGATCTTCGTAGCCGGTCATTTCGCGGGAAACGTAATTGGCGGCATCGGCGTGGTCTTCGCGGTCATCGCGCTCAAAAGCCCAGTCATCGAAAGAGTCGCGGTCGGGAATTTGCCCGAGGTCGTAATTCACCTGATCGGTTCCGGTGAAGGTGGCCGACTGTCCGGCGATCACGGTGTAGGAGGACCCTCCGCCGGTGACCCGGCCGCGTCCGTGCCACACCGTCGTGATGGTCTGACTTCCGTCCTGACTGACGTCGACGCGGTACTCGCCCGGCTGCAGCAGGCTGAATGCGGTGTTCGGCGTATCGATCTCGTAAGTGTCATCGTCATCGACATGACGCACGCGCATGATCAGCGAGCCTTGTGCCAGCCGGATCTGCGTGGTGTTGTCGTCGAGATTAAGGAAGGTAATGCCCGTCTTCGGGCCCAGCCGAATGGCCGCCGAGCCGACGTGAACTTCGGCGCGCGAATCCTCGTCCGCCCAGAGGTCATCGCCCGTTACCATCGGACGGTTCGGCACAGCCGTAACCCAGTCGTCTTCCCCCGCCGGCCGGAAGGACACCGATCCTTGCGAGTAATTGAGGCGCGCTACGCGGCCCGGAGGATCCTGCCCTTGATCTTCGTCGCCTTGATCTTGTGCAATCGCAATGGTGGTTAGTTGAAGGACAAAGAAAAAGCTTGCCAGAAGAAGCATCCCAGCCCACAACTTCTGCGTTTTCATAATTCGCCCCTGCGAACAGCAATCGGATATGCACTGATGTTACCCACATGCCTATAAACCCGATAAAGACATTTTAGTTTCCTTGCGGGTCGAAGTGCTTCGGAGAGAGGAAGATGGCGTAGAGAAGTTGCTCGCGACGTCTCTCTCACCATCGTATGGAATGCCGACGGTGTTGAATCCGCCGGAAGAGACGTAGCAAGCTACGTCTCTGCGATTATTTTGCGGCGGCGAATCGGTTAGTTTTTCAGCTTCGGGCGCTGGCAGGCGTCCACGATCTTTGTGGGATCGATTGCGTCCTTGTCCACCTGCTCTTCCATGATCGTTCCGTCTTTGCCGATCAGGAAGTTCACGCGGCGCGGGGCCTGGTACTCGTCTTTGTAGATTCCGTACTCGTGGGTCACTTTGCCGCCCCAGTCGCTCAGCAAGGGAAAGGTCACTCCAATTTGGTCGGCGAAGGCTTTGTTGGCGAAGGCACTATCCATGCTCACACCCAGGACCTGGGTGTCGGCCGCTTCCAGCGTTTTCAGATTTTGCTGGAAGGCTTGCATTTGCTTGGTTCAACCACCGGTAAAAGCAAAGATGTAAAACGCCACCACAACGTTTTTCTTGCCGCGATAGTCGCTCAACTTCACGTCCTTGAGGTTGCTACCGTCAAAATATTTGAGCGTAAAATCCGGTGCTACGTCACCGACCTTCGGCATTCCCGAGTCCTCCTTTTTCTGCGCGAACAGCGAGGCGGCCATCACGAGCAACAACCCCGCCGCCAGAGCCCAAGACCGTTTCCTAACCATTTGAACCCCTCCCTTGGGTGATTGCTAGGATAACCTGTGGTAGCGTCCCGGTAAACCCGGAAGTACCCCACGTCGCACGACCTTTTGGCATTGCCGAATCTGGCCGCAAAACAGTACAGTTCAGTTGACCCACAAACGCAATGAGCATTTCCACACTCAACGACATCTTCTTTGCAGCCATGGAGCGCGATCTCGACCGCATGATGCTGCATCGCGAGGCCGGGCAGTGGCTGCCGCTTTCGTCTCGCGAGTTCGGCGGCAGGGTCGCCCGCACTGCCGCAGCACTCGATGCCTGGGGGATTCGCCCCGGCGATCGCATTGCCATTCTCAGCGAGAATCGCCCCGAGTGGCCGATGGCCGACATGGCGAGCCTGTTGCTGGGCGCGGTCACGGTTCCTCTCTACACCACCCTCACCGCCGAGCAGAGTGCGTTTGCCCTGAACGATTCGGGCTGTCGAGCGATCTTTCTTTCGTCGGACCACCAACTGCAAAAACTTCTGCCGGTTCTTTCTCAGACGCGGATTGAACGAATCATCGTAATGGACCACGTCGAATTCACGGGCGATGTGTCGAGGCTTGCCGCTTGCTCGACCATGGATCAGATCACACTTGATGGGCCGGATGGACTGCCTCCCGCTCTTGAAGCCCGCGCCCGCTCTATTACTCCCGATGATCTGGCGACGATCGTTTACACGTCCGGAACGACTGGCGCGTCGAAGGGGGCGATGCTCACTCACGGCAACATCGCGTCCAACATCCAGTGCTCGCTGCTCGGATTCGACATCAAGCCCGGGCAAATCAGCCTGTCGTTCCTACCGCTGTGCCACATCACCGCGCGGCACGTGGACTTCTCCATGCTCTACCACGGCGTGACGTTGGCCTACTGTCCCTTCATGGAGCGGTTGCCGGCGGCGCTGCTGGAGGTGCGGCCCACCATTTTCGTCGCCGTGCCTCGGGTTTACGAAAAGATCTACGCGCAGGCGGAGCAGAAGGCCAAGGGATTCCCCGCACGCACCATCTTTAACTGGGCTCTGTCCGTGGGCCGAAGCGCCAAACCCGAAATTCTTGCCGGAAAGACGCCCGCGTCGCGCAATTGGAAACTGGCTAACAAGCTGGTGTTTTCCAAGATTCGTGCCGGATTAGGCGGGCGGGTCGAAACTTTCATTTCCGGCGGCGCGCCTCTGGGCCGCGAACTGGCCGAGTGGTACGCCACGGTGGGAATTCGAATCTACGAAGGCTATGGTCTGACCGAGACATCGCCGGTCATCGCGGTCAACACACCGATCAATCACCGCATCGGCACGGTGGGAAAGATTCTTCCCAATCTCGAAGTGCGCATAGCTGAAGACGGCGAAATCCTGGTGCGCGGGCCCTCCGTCTTCAAAGGCTATTGGAACCGACCCGAAGAAACCAAGTCGGCGCTGGTCGACGGCTGGTTCAAGACCGGCGACATAGGACACATTGACGACGATGGATATCTTTCCGTCACCGACCGCAAAAAGGATCTGATCAAGACCTCGGGCGGAAAATTCATTGCGCCGCAACCCATCGAGAACGCACTCAAACTGAATCCGTTCGTCGGAGTCGCCGCCATTCTCGGGGACAAGCGGAAGTTTCCCGCGGTGATGATTTCCCCCAACTTCCCAATGCTAGAGGAATGGGCGCGCACCAATGGTGTTTCGTTTTCTTCGCGCACGCAGCTAATCGAGAGTCCAAAAGTACGGGCTCTCTACGAGGGCATCGTCGAAGCCATCAACCAGAACCTGGCGCGCTTCGAGAAATTGAAGCGCGTGCTGCTGGTGGCCGACGAATTCACCGCCGACAACGGAGTCCTGACGCCGACGCTCAAGCTTCGCCGGCGTGTAATCGAGGAGCGTTACCGCCATCAGATCGACGAGCTCTATGCCCAGGCGGAAGTGGCGACAGCGCCTTAGGGGCTAAGGACGGCCAGGTCGATGTGCGAAGCTCGACGCCCCCAAGAGCTAACCGCAGTTGAACGAAAGCCACCCTTCTCAAGCGTGCTTGAGCGAACGTCCGCAGAGTCTTGACAGAAATTTTTCCCGCCCATGAGCCAATTCGCTCGCGTTTTTCGCTTTAGTGAATGCAAGGAAGTTTGGGTTGGCAAAGCCGACTGCCCCCCGGCAGCTCCCTGTGCAAAAACAGAGGAGGAAGTATGAAAAACGTTACTCGAAGTGCGCATTTGGCCGGATTGGTCGCGCTTGGCCTGGTCGCAATATTTGCGATGGTCAGAACCAGCAAAGCCAGCATCGGCAATGTGAGCAAGTCTGACTTAGCAGGAGCCTGGCAGATGACCACCATCGGCCAGACTGGCTGCGGCTTTGGAACAACGCTGTACACCTTCACCCTGAATTCCGCCGGGGTCGCGTCGAACGTTGTCGCGACGTCCCACACCGCAGGTTGCGGCGACGGCACCAGCACCGGCGCGACCTTCCAGATTAACAGCCTGAGTTCCAACGGCAGCGGTACGGCTGGCCTGGGTTGCGGTACGGGTTGCGGCTGGAACCTCAATATTCAAGTCGCGGCAGACCGCTCGTCCTTCAGCCTGATTGATGTGTCCGCGGCTAATCCCGGGAACTTCATCGAGGGCGTTGCCGTCCATCAGTGATTCAACTTCACGCCGGGGGAGCCGCAAGGCCCCCCGGTGCTTTTCGCGAAGTTGCACATTTCTTCCCTGTGGTCTATCGATTTCACGGCCGGACGAGGAACCCCAAAGCAGCTAAACAAGCGGGTAACCCCAACCCGTGCGTGACGCAAACCTATTCCACGATGATCCGGTCCGCCCATTCGACTAGCGAAACAAATACCGCCGGATTGCCAAACTTTGCTCCCCAATCCTTCAAGTCTGTTTCCGTGACCCCACGGGCCCGGGAGCAGGCTCCTCAAGCAAAGACAGGAATGCTTTTGGCTACGACTTTGTCCAACATTTCAGTCAGCGGCGGCCAGCCCACCGGGAGTATGGCGGCTGCTGTCGCCTTGCGCATCAGGTAGGTGGCTTCTCCGAGGAGAAAAATCTGTACCTCGTGGCCTGCGTCGGCCAGAGCCAATCCATGCGCGAACGGGAACGACGCACGAGTTGGATCATCCGATCCCCACGCACTCTTCATCATGATCTTAAGTGGCTTGCGTGCCGCGGTTTCTTGGGCACAGGCTGACCCCAATCCCAGCAGACTCATGCCGAACAGCTGCGGGATCTTTGACAGAAGCTGTCGTCGAACCATGATTTCCTCCAACCGAAATCCAAATTTAAAACCGGGTGAAGAATGTACACCCTGCAACTGCTCGCGTAAATAGCGATTGTCACTCACGATCGAACATCCTTAATCGTTGATTCTTACCAGGCGACCCACAATTCATTTGACATCTTTTCTCGATGGGAGCTGGGCTCCCACCCAGTTCGCGCAGCACTAGGAAGCGATTCGCAGCCACGCGTGCTCGCGTCCCTCACTTTCATTACAATAGGAGCATGTCGGACTCATTGATTATTGCTGGACGCTCCTTCCGCTCCCGCCTGATCGTTGGCACGGGAAAATACAAATCCTTCCCGGAAACGGCGCGCGCGCTCGAGGCCAGCGGCGCGGAGATGGTGACGGTCGCGGTGCGCCGTGTCAATCTCGATCGCAGCAAGGAATCCCTGCTCGACTACATCGATCCCAAGAAGTATTTCCTTCTTCCCAACACCGCCGGCTGCTACACCGCCGACGAAGCTATCCGCGCAGCGCGCCTTGGCCGCGAAGTCGGATTATCGGATTGGGTGAAGCTGGAAGTGATCGGCGACCAAGCCACTCTCTATCCCGACGTTCAAGCAACCCTCGAAGCCACGCGCGTGCTGGTGAAAGAGGGCTTCACGGTCCTGCCCTACACTTCGGACGACATCGTCTTCGCCAAACGTCTGATTGACGCGGGAGCCGCGACGGTGATGCCGCTGGGCGCTCCGATCGGCAGCGGCATGGGCATTCAGAATGAGGCCCACATCCGCATCCTGCGCGAAATGATTACCGGCGTGCCGCTGATTGTGGACGCAGGAGTGGGCACGGCCTCTGATGCCGCGATCGCCATGGAACTTGGCGCCGACGCCGTGCTGATGAACACTGGAATTGCCAACGCCCAGGATCCCGTGCTGATGGCCGAAGCCATGGGGCACGCCGTCATCGCCGGGCGTCAGGCCTATCTGGCCGGCCGCATGGCAAAGAAGCTGTACGCGACTGCCAGTTCCCCGCTGGAAGGAGTAGTCCGGTAGCTCCGTGTGGCGCGGGCGCCCCCGCCCGCGTCTTTCCCTCGCGCGTCTTTCGCTGCAGAGACGTTGCTTGTCACGTTTCTCTCTTGCCATCGTCCGGAATGCTGTCGGCGGAGAAAAACAGAAGGGCGGCTCGAAAGCCGCCCCCATTTATCTCGCGAGAATCTGCGATCCTCAGAGCATTTTGACGCTGTCCACCTTGATGGAGTCTTTCCCCATCGAGCCGGTTACGGCGACGTGGTGGCCCTCATGCCCCTTCAGGGCGTCCGGGTTCTCAACGGCGAGCACTTTCTGATCGCCGTCCGTGACCACAACCATCTTGGCTCCGGCGGCCAGGCATTTCTTGGTGCATGCCTCGCCCCCCGCATTGGCGCCTTTGGCGCCGCACTTGTCGTCCACCACCCACCCTTTGACCGTTCCGCTCTTTCCCATGTCATCAAACGCCAGCGCCGACAGCGCGAGCACGAAGCACACTGCAAGACAAATCAGCAGCACTTTTCTCATGGCCGGTTTTTTCTCCTTTTCGAAATTCAGATTGCGGCCCCACGCCGCAGAAACCACAGCGAGTCGAAGACGGAGTCCCTTGAGGACCCACTGATCCCCGTCCGATTGTGAGATGAGGCAAGGGAAATATACCACGGGAACGCGCGGAGTTTGTCATTGCACGGGTGAGGTCGGTAACTCAGAAGTTGCACGTGAGGAAAATTTGAGCGGCTATTTTTTAGCGGAGTGATTGGCCGGCGCCGCGGGCTTGGTCGGGGCGGGGGCAACGTATACATACTCTCCCGGCTTGGCGTAGCCCAGTTGTTCGCGCGCTTCTTTCTCGATGGCCTTCTGGTCGCTCTTCAGACCCTGGATGCGCTGCGTATATCGATCGTTCTCCTGCTGCGCCTGGTCAATCTGTTTGCGCAGCACTTCATGCTCGATCCGTTTTTGCTTGTAGATGACCATGCCGTTTGCGCCGAACATAACATGCACAAACAGAGCCACTGCCATCAGCACGACGGCTAGCGTGGCAATGCGGCGGCGCAGGGCATAGATGCGCCGGGCAAGGGGCCGTGCGGGCTCGATCCACGAAGCCGCCAGGGCCTCGGCTTGCGGCGCACGTTCGACCATTGCACGCAGCCCGTCTTCTGGCCGCGGAAACCGCGGGATGGTGGAAAAGGTCTTCACTTGAAAGCGCTTTACTCGAAAATCCAATTCTTCGCCAACGTACTTAGTTTCTCCAGGCCTCTCTCACTTCGCGCTTCCGTGTAGACGCGAACCACGGGCTCGGTTCCCGACAAGCGGTAGCAAACCCACGAGCCGTCGCTGAACAGCAGTTTCAATCCGTCCGTGCGGACGACCTGGCTCACCGGGCGTTCGCAGAACTGGCGCGGATCGGACCGCAACTTCTCAGTGAACTTCTCCTTGACCTCGGGGGTCAAGCGGAAGTTCTCGCGTTTCGGAAAGTACGAACCAACCTGGTTACTCAGGGCCTTCAACTGTTCGCCTAGCGACTTCCCTCTTTTGGCCACCGATTCGCAGCACAGCAGGCCGGCAAGTAGACCGTCTTTCTCCGGAACGTGATGCCGGATGGAAAGCCCGGCGCTCTCTTCACCGCCGATCGCAATCTTGTCCTGCATGATCAATTCGCCGATGTATTTGAATCCGACCGGAGTCTCGTGCAGTTCCACACCGTGAACCTCGGCCAGCGCGTTAATCAGGTTGGTGGTGGCCACAGATTTGGCGACACCGTTTTTCCAGCCCCGGCTCTCGACCAGGTAGTCGAACAATAACGCGATGACATAGTTCGGCTGAAGGAAGGTTCCGTCCGCGTCGACGATGCCGAAGCGGTCGGCGTCGCCGTCGGTGGCAATGCCGATCTGCGCTCCGGTCTCGCGCATCTTCACCCGCAAGTCTTCCAACAGGTGATCGTCAGGCTCGGGCGCGTGGCCACCGAACAGAACGTCGCGATAGTCGTGCACAGTGGCGACCTGCACCCCGGCGCCGCGCAGCAGTTCGTCAGAATAACCGCGCGCCGCGCCCCACATTGGATCGAAAGCAACCTTCACGCCCGCCTCGCGAATTGCCTGGAGGTCCACGATTTCGCCCAGGCGCTTCAGATATGCCGGCTTGGGATCGAGCGTCTGCGTAACGGCAGGACTTTGCGCGCCGGGACGGGCAGACGACGCCTGATCGCCGGCAACGATTTCCGCTTCGATTTTCTTCGTCACCTCAGGCAGCGCGGGGCAGCCGTCGGGCGTGGAGAACTTGATCCCGTTGTATTCCGGCGGATTGTGCGAAGCGGTGAAATTGATCACTCCATCGGCCTTGTTCTGGATGACGGCATAGGCAAAAGCCGGAGTAGGAGCGGGCTCAGCCGCGACCAGGGGAATAATTCCCTGCTCCGCCAGAATGTTCGCTGCCAGGGAGCAGAAGGTCTCGCCCAGAAACCTCGGATCGCGTCCCACGATCACCCGCGCGCCTTGCGGCTTTTGCGACGCGACGTAGCGGGCAATTCCACCCACCGCCCGGCGCACGTTGGCAAAGGTGAACTCCTCGGCCATGACAGCTCGCCATCCTGATGTACCGAATTTGATTTGTAACGGCATATTCGACCTCACTCCGTTGCAGCGAAGTGCTAAGCTCTCCGCGACAAGCTAAAGGCTGATCTTAGCCTGCCCTAGGCGCAAGCGAAGGGCTGACGGCTGGATTTTATATGACAGACAAACGAATCGTCCTATCGACCGCTGGCTCCGAAGACGAGGCCCGCAAGATCGCGCGTCTCCTGGTCGAGCGGCAGCTGGCCGCCTGCGTGAACATCGTTCCCGGAGTCGAGTCCATCTATCGCTGGCAGGGCAAGGTTGAGTCGAGCCGGGAGTGGCTGTTGCTCATCAAGACTAGCGCGGGGCAGTTTCCCGCGGTTCGCGACGCTTTGCAGGAGTTGCATTCCTACGACCTTCCTGAATGCATCTCGCTGAACGTCGAAGACGGCAGCACGGAATACTTGGCCTGGCTGGGGGAGTCGTTAGGCAACGACCTCACTTCGTAACATCCGAAGTTGGAACTTTCGCGGGTCTGTACCGTGCGGTCGTTATTCTGGCGACCGGCCGCGCAGATTCAGACGCCAGTAGTCGAGCGAAAACGGCGGATCATCGTCTGCGGCCTGCTCGGTCAGCCTCGCCATGAACTGCATCCGCAGCTTTTCGGTCGGAAGATTCTCCAGATGCCGGTGCAGAATGATGTTGCGCACGAACTCACTGTATTGCCCGGCGCTGTCGAGGACGGTTGGCGCCGGCTCGATCGAGGTCTCCACGTCAACAAATCCCGTGCGACGCAAGGTTTTTGCCGCGCCTTCTGCAAACTGAAACAGCCACGGCTCCCGAAAGCCCGCGAAGAACGGCGCGAAACTCGAGGTCGCAGCCAGTTCATCCGCACGCTGGCGCAGCCGCACCACGTTCGGGCCGCCTCCGCACTGGGCCTCCAGCCAACCTCCTGGGACGAGCGCCTCACGCAGGTTCAGAAATAACTGATCATGGTCGAGCACCCAGTGGAACGCGGCAGTGCTGACGATGCCGTCGAAGGCGTGAACGAACGGCACCTGCGGAAGATCGCACGAGACCAGGCTCACGCGCGAACCGAACTGTGCCAGATGCTCACGCGCGGATCGCAGCATGTTCTGGGAACGGTCCAGACCCACGACGCGACCGTGCGGCAACGCTTCGAGCAATTCCGCGGTCAACCGTCCGGTCCCGCACCCCGCGTCAAGCACGACTTCATCGCCGCGCAGTTTCAGCCGCGATAGCACCTTTTTGCCCCAACTCACCTGCGGACCGGAAAGCCGGTGATAAGCCGAAGAATTCCACTCGCGAGAGGTTCGAGCACTCATAGCTTGGGATGCGTGGGATCAGGGCTGCTGAGCGGCGTAGTTGGCCACAACTCGGGATACTTTTCCAATCGGTGTCAGCTCCATGAACTCTGCCGCGCGTGTCCGCGTTTGATTTGTGTAGAGCAGCACCACACTGTTCACGCCCGACAACACGTCCTCAAGATGAAAGCGGAGTTCGGGATACGCTTCCAGCCCTCGTTGGAAGTAAGCTCTCAAGTTCGCCTTTCCGACCACCTTCCCATCAGACGTGGCCAGCAGTTGTGCGGCAACCGGTGACGTCAACACGATTGCGTCATCATAGTGCGTCATTATCAAATCCAGATCATGAGCGTTCCAGGCCGCAACCCAATGGTTGGCCAGTTTCCAAGCCTCGTCCCTCGTCACTGCCGTTCCTCCAGAGCTGCCAGCACAACTAGATCGCGTCGAGCGCCTGATCGAGATCATCGAGAATGTCATCGACATCCTCGATGCCTACGGAAATCCGCACCAACCCGTCGGTGATGCCGATGGCCTTGCGCCCCTTCGGTCCCAGGGCTGCGTGGGTCATGGTTGCCGGGTGTGAGATCAGGGTTTCCACACCGCCGAGCGACTCGCCAAGCGAACACACACGAACCTTCTTCAGCATCTTGTTCGCATTCTTGAGTGACCCGGTTTCAAAGGTGATCATCGAGCCAAATCCACTCATCTGACGTCTGGCCAGAGAGTGCTGCGGATGATCCGCGAGACCAGGATAAAAAACGGCTTTCACTTTTTTGTGCTTGGCCAGAAAATCAGCCACAATGCGGCCGCTGCGGTCGTGAATTTCCATGCGCGCGGCTAGCGTTTTCACTCCACGCAGAACCAGCCAGCACTCGAAGGGAGAAAGAATCGCGCCGACGGCCTTTTGCAGAAAGGCCAACTTCTCCGCGCGTGCCTGATGGGCGCAGACCACGACCCCGCCCAGACCGTCGCTGTGGCCATTGAGAAATTTCGTGGTGGAGTGCACAACCAGGTCCGCGCCCAGCGCCAGTGGTTGCTGGAAATACGGGGACATGAAGGTGTTGTCCACGACCAGCGCGACTTTTCTGCGGCGGCAGATGGCGCTGATCGCCGCCAGATCGCTGAGCCGCATCAGCGGATTGGTCGGCGTCTCGACGTAAACCATGCGCGTGTTCTTGCGCAGGGCGCGCTCGACATTCTCCGCATCGGAGGTGTCGACGTAGGAGAATTCCAGGCCAAAATCCGCCATCACCTGGTTGAACAACCGGGGCGTTCCGCCATACAAGTCATTGCCGCAGACCAGGTGATCGCCCGATTTCAGCATGCTCACGATGGCATGGATTGCGGCCATGCCGCTGGAGAACACGCGCGCCGCGACTCCGCCTTCGAGCGCCGCCAGATTCTGTTCCAGCCGCGTGCGGGTAGGATTCGACACCCGCGAGTATTCGTATCCTTTGTTCTCGCCGATCCCTTGCTGCACGTAGGTCGAAGTGGGATAGATCGGGACCGTGACCGAACCGGTCAGGGGATCGGGCTCTTGTCCGGAATGAATGGCTCGCGTCGCGAAACCAAGTTCCTTTTCTTTTTTCATCTTTAGTATTTCGCCCAACCGGAGAAGCTTAGACGCCGCCCTCGAAAATCTTCTTGGATAGATACCGTTCAGCCGAGTCGGGAATGATCGTCACCACGCGCTTGCCCGCTCCCAGCCGCTTTGCAATCTGGAGCGCGGCAAACACGGCAGCGCCGCCGCTCGATCCGGCCAGCACGCCCTCACGCGCTGCCAGCGCTTTCACCGTGTCGAAGGCATCGTCGTCGGGGACCATCATAATTTCATCGCACACCGAGCGGTCAAAGGTTTTGGGAATGAAGCTCGCTCCGATGCCCTCGACCTTGTGGGGTCCAGGTTGTCCGCCAGCCAGCACGGAGCCCTGGGTTTCGACCACGACGGTAAAGGCGCGCGGCAATTTTTCCTTTACATAACGAGCGACGCCGGTAAACGTGCCGCAGGTGCCGCAACCTACGATCACGGCGTCAATTCGGCCTTCCATCTGCTCGAAGATTTCCTGCGCCGTGGTTTCGTAATGATAATCAGGATTGGCCGGGTTCTCGAATTGTCCGGCCATGAAGGCGGTGGGATCACTGGCGACGAGTTCCTTGGCCCGCCGGATGGCGCCCTGCATACCCTCGTCGTCGGGAGTACGCACGACGTGGGCGCCGAGCGCCTGCATGATGGTCACCTTTTCCTGAGAAAAATTTTCGGGCACGAAGAGCTCCACTTTATATCCGCGATTGACGCCAATCAGTGCCAGCCCGATGCCGGTATTGCCGGCGGTGGCCTCGACGATGGTTCCGCCGGGGATCAGTTTGCCGTCCTGTTCGGCGCGCCGGATGATTCCAATCGCGGCGCGGTCTTTCACGCTGCCGCCCGGATTCAGATACTCGAGCTTGGCAAACACGTCCGCCGATCCGGGCGCTACGAGCCGTTTCAACTGCAGCATGGGAGTTTCGCCGACTAATTGCGTGATGTCGTCGGCGACGCGCAGGCAGGACATTTCAGAGCTTTTTGAGCGCACTTTACAGGGTACGGGGAGAGTGAAGAATCGTCAAACCGCGAAGCCGAGTCCAAGTCCTCGTGTCGAGGGTACTGGCAGCGAACTCGACCGCGCTCAAGTTTTTTCGAGACCGACCGATTCTAAGACTAAAGCTATTTTTCGAAGGAGACCGCATGCATCGGCGAATGATTGGATGGCTGCTTGTCAGCTTGTGCGCGGGCCAAATGAGCCGGGCGCAGGAACTCAGACTGTGGAACCGTACGGTGCAGGTCCACGGATTCGCCTCGCAAGGGTTTGTGTACACCGATCAGAACAACTGGCTGACCATGAATACCAGCCAGGGTAGCGCAGCCATGACGGATATGGGCCTGAACTTGTCGACTCAACTCACGGACAAATTCCGCGTGGGAGCGCAGGTGTATGACCGCAACCTGGGGCGACTCGGCCAATGGCATCCTTCCCTGGATTGGGCCCTGGGGGATTACCGGTTCACGAACTGGTTTGGGATTCGGGCAGGAAAAGTAAAGACGACCATGGGGCTGTATAACGACTCCCAGGATCTGGATTTTCTGCATGTGTTCGCCCTGCTGCCGCAGGGTGTCTATCCCACCGATCTGCGTGATACCACGATTGCCCACACCGGAGGGGACATATATGGCAACGTTCCGCTCCACCATCACCTCGGCGACATTTCATATACAGCGTTTGTCGGACACCGCAGCGACAGCATTTATAGCGGGTATCCCTATCTCATATCGCAATGGGGTGTGTACTTCCACAGCTTGGGCGGGCTGCAATACGGAGGGGATGTCCGCTGGAACACGCCGTTGAAAGGTCTGCTGATTGGCGCGGCGCGGATGAACCAGGACATCACTGGGAAGGGATCGTTCATCAGCCCACTGAATCCCTCGGCAGGTCTGCTTCCTTACGCAACGTCAACGGAAGCAATGTGGACCAACCAGTTCTATGGTGAGTACGGTTTGGGAAAGTTCCGGCTCGATGCGGAGTATCGCAGATGCTACAGCGAAGCACCTTACCTGCCCGGTTCCCGCGTGGAAATGGACGGACGAGCTTGGTATGTCTCGGGCAGCTACCGCGTCCGCAAGCATCTTGAGATTGGATCCTACTATTCGCACTACACGTTGGCGTATCTGGACGAGGGCATAGCCACAGTGGTGGCCCCTGCCCAAATGGACACGAGCCTTCCGCAGAACCATGTGTACGACAAGGTGGTCGCGGCCCGGTTTGACTTGAACCGCTTCGTGTACGTGAAGGTTGAAGGCCATTTCATGGATGGCTACGGCATTGGCCCGTATCCAAACGGCTTCTATCCTCAAGTCAATCCGGCCGGATTCAAGCCGAACACGAACGCACTGATCCTGAAGACTGGATTCCACTTCTGAGGCCGGGAGCACGGAAAGGAAAATGTTGATGAAACCGAGCCGACTGTTGATCACCGCAGGATTCGTGATCGCCGCGGCGTTAAACGTTGCTGCCGGCGACGTAAAGATCATTTGCAATGTCAGCGTGCGAGCCGACTCGATCTCCGCCAGCGAACTCAAGAGCGTCTTCCTGCTGCAGAGGAGAACGCTCAAAGACGGCTCCCCGGTGGTTCCCGTGCTGGAGAAATCTGGGGCGGCTCACGAGGAATTCCTTCGGCAATACCTCGACCGAGGCAGCGAGGAAATCCAGACTTACTATCAGGGGCTGATATTCACCGGCAAGGGGTCGATGCCGAAAGAACTCAACTCCGATACCGAGGTTGTGGTCTACGTCGCCCGCACCAGAGGAGCCATCGGATATGTCTCCGGCGTGGCCGCCACCGAGGGAGTGAAGGTGCTTGTGGTCTCCGACGGGCGCAGCGTCGAGAGAAGGTTGCTGACCCGCGTCGAGCCGGAATACCCGGAGACGCTACAGCAGCTTCAGATCGGCGGCGTCGTGCGTTTGGCCGTCACCATTTCGCCGAGGGGCACCGTCGAGAAAGTGGCCTTACTGGGGGGCAATCCCATTCTGGCCGAAGCTGCCAGCAAAGCAGTGAGGCAATGGGTCTATACGCCGGGGCCATCCCAGACCACCATTGAAGTGACCGTACCGTTCGAGAGCCACCGCTAGGCGGTACACCCAGGCACTTGCCGGACTCCTGCGTGATTAGCGAATTCCTGCTGCGGATATAATTACCCCCCACCGACCCACGAAAGGATTTACATGCGACGTTTCGCCGCAGTTGTGCTGATCTTCACCCTGATTTTTCCAACCTTGGCACTTGCCGTAGATGAGAGTCCGCTAGCCGGCTATGCGCCGCGTTCCAGCCAAAGTGAGCGCGATTGGGAGGCGAAGTTCCGCGCCATCCCGGACTCCGTCAATCTCCGTGAGTACATGCGTCATCTCAGCGCGCGCCCGCATCACGTTGGTTCGCCTTACGACAAGGACAATGTCGAGTGGATCCTCGCGCGCTTCAAGGAATGGGGACTGGATGCCCACATCGAGACCTTCGATGTGCTATTCCCCACTCCGAAAGTGCGTGTTCTCGAAATGATCGAGCCCACGAAGTTCACCGCCAAACTCGAGGAACCGGCGCTGGCGATTGATCCCACGTCGAATCAGAAGTCAGAGCAACTTCCCACCTACAACGCGTATTCGATTGACGGCGATGTGACGGCGCCGCTGGTGTTCGTCAATTATGGATTACCGGAAGATTACGAAAAGCTCGACCGGCTGGGGATCTCGGTCAAAGGCGCAATCGTGATCGCCAAGTACTATCACTCCTGGCGCGGAGTGAAGCCCAAGGTTGCGGCCGAGCATGGCGCGATCGGGTGCCTCATTTACTCCGAACCGCAGGACGATGGCTACTCGCGGGACTATGTGTTCCCGCAAGGACCGATGCGTAATCCGGATGGGGTGCAGCGAGGCAGCGTCATGGACTTTGCTTCGGCGAGCCCGGGCGATCCGCTTACTCCAGGCATCGGAGCCACGAAAGATGCCAAGAGGCTCACGGTGAAGGAAGCGAAGAGCATCACCAAGATTCCCGTTCTGCCGATTTCCTACGGCGATGCGCAGCCACTGCTCGCGGCGCTCAAAGGACCGATGGCGCCAGAGGAATGGCGCGGCGCCCTGCCCATCCCATACCACGTGGGCCCGGGGCCAGCCAAAGTTCATTTGAAGGTCGAGTTCAACTGGGACATCAAACCTGTCAACGACGTCATCGCGAAGATTCCCGGCAGCGTCGCGCCTGAGGAATGGATCATTCGCGGTAATCATCACGACGCGTGGGTGAACGGCGCCGAAGATCCCGTCTCCGGCCAAGCCCCGCTGCTGGAAGAAGCCCGCGCTCTGGGAGCGCTGGTCAAACAAGGCTGGAAGCCGCGACGCACCATCATCTACGCCGCGTGGGACGGCGAGGAGCCCATGCTGCTGGGCTCAACCGAGTGGGTTGAGGCCCACGCCGAAGAGTTGCGCCAGCACGCGGCGGTCTACATCAACACCGATGGCAACGATCGCGGCCTTCTCAACATGGGCGGCTCGCACAGCCTCGAACAGTTCATCAACGGAGTGGCGCGCGACATCGAAGACCCTGAGACCAAGCTCACGGCGTGGCAGCGCGTGCACCTGTCAAAGATTGCCGAGGCCAAGTCCGCTGATGATCGAAAAGAGTTGCGGCAACGTCCTGACTTGCGCATCGCCGCGCTGGGCTCGGGCACGGACTTCACCGGGTTTCTCGATCATCTCGGCATCGCAACGCTCGACCTAGGTTATGGCGGCGAGGATGAAGAGGGTATCTACCATTCCATCTACGACGATTTTTATTGGTACATGCATTTCTCCGACAGTGATTTCGTCTACGGGCGCGCTTTGTCGCAGACGGTAGGAACGTCGGTGATGCGTCTGGCCGACGCCGAAGTTTTGCCTTTTGATTTCGTAGATCTCGCGGACACCGTGCAGAAGTACACGAAGGACCTCGAGAAACTGCTCACGGACAAGCAGGAGCAAATTCGCGAGCGCAATCAGGAACTGGAGGAGGGAGTCTTCAAGGCTACGCTCGACCCGAGACGTCCGACGGTGGCTCCGCCGAAAGAGGAAGTTCCGCCTCACCTGAATTTCGCCCCCATGGAGAATGCCGCCGAATCGCTGGCGCGCAGCGCCGAGCACTACCGGCAGGCCTTGCTGCACAAACAATCCGCGCTGGCGGACTCCGACGCGGAAGCGCTGCGGGCTCTGAACCAGCGACTGATCGAGAGCGAACGTAAGTTGACGAACGACGACGGACTTCCCCGCCGTCCCTGGTACAAGCACCTTCTCTACGCTCCCGGAATTTATAGCGGGTACGGAGTGAAGACCGTTCCTGGGGTGCGGGAAGGTATTGAGCAGAAGAAGTATGCGGAAGCGGAACAGGAAATCGCACGAGTCGGGAAGGCACTGGAGGACGAATCGGCGCTAATCGAATCCGCAGCTCAACTGCTGGAGCCAGCGGCTCACTAGACGTGCGGCTCGAGAACAACCCGCCAAGCCGTCGGTTAATGCGTCTCCCATCTCAGGCAGCCGACTCTCACCTAACATGTTCCGCTGGGACGACTGGTTGTCCCGGATTCCTGAGTCGGGAGGGTTTGCGTCGCCGGCACCGTGTAGGGCGTCGTTCCAGCCAGGTTGGCCTCACATTGTAAGATTGCCTGCGCATCGCCTTGGAGAGTGGACGGCAAGTTCGGAATCGACTGGTCAGGATTTTTGAAATTAAACGCGCTCGTTAAGTCTCCGACCGTGGCCCGGCGCCATGCGCTCAAATTGGGCACTTCGGCCCCGAACAAAGTTTCGAGAAATCGCAAAACCGAAGTGTGATCGAAGAGGTCAGAAGACACGAATCCCCCGCGACTGAACGGCGAGATGATCAACATCGGTACGCGGAAACCTAACCCAATCGGCCCGGTGATCGCCGGACTGCCGACTACGGTCGGGTCCGGAACCGCAGGCGCGGTCACATATTCGCCGGGCGTGCCCGAAGGCGCCGTGACCGGTGGAACATGATCAAAAAATCCACCATTTTCATCGTACGTAACCAACAAAACCGTCTTCGCCCACAGTGCGGGGTTCGCGGTGAGAGCACTGATGATAAGGGAAACAAAATTCTCTCCAAAGAGCGACGGCGCGGGCGGGTGTTCCGAAGTCAGGATCGATCCTATCAGCCAGGATACTTGGGGCAAATTGCCGAGCGCTACATCGGACAGGAAGTCGACGGGAAACTGTGGTCCAAATGCATTCTGATGCAGCACCGATGCCGGATCCTGGAAATTCTTGAAGTAAGAGAGCACATTGTCCGACAGGATCCCGCCCAGAATATTCTCATCCGGCGTCGAGTAAACCTTCCAGGAAATTCCCCGAGCCTGAAGTTGCTCGGGCATGGTCGTATAGGTCAGACGGCCGTACATCGCCGAGCGATTTGTGACGATCGTCTGCAAAATCGGTCCGCCACTCTTTCCATCTGGATCGATCGAGGCCGCCATCGTATAGAGGCGATTCGGGTCGGTCGGGCCCATTACTGAGCAAAAATAGTTGTCGCAAATCGTGAAGCCGTCGGCCAGAGCGTAGTAGTAGGGAAGGTCTGCGCGGGTGTAGTAGCCCATGCTTAGTACCGCGTCGTTGGAATCAATCGCTAGACGCGAACTCACAAAGCCGTCCATCTTGCCGTTGTCCCAGCTCTGATGTTGCGACACCCAGCCGTGGTCAATGTCGTGCGTGCACGCTGCATTCGCTTGCGAGGTGTCCAGGTGAAACGGCAGGAGATCTCCCACCGGTGCGATCGTGGTGTTCGCTGGATCGGGTTGCTGGAATGCCGCGCTTTGATCGGAAAATCCTTGCACGCCCCGGTAGCTTCCAAAGTAGTGATCGAAAGAGCGGTTCTCTTGAATCAGGATCACCACATGTTCGATGTCCGTCAACTTGGAGCAACCGGTAGGTAGGGGCGGAACCAACTTGGAAATACCGCAACCGTGCAAACCCAAGGACGCCAGCTCGGCAACTGCCGCCGCAGATCCGATTCTAAGTAGTTCTCGGCGAGTGAAATTCGGCATAGTTCCCCCGACTTAGATGCACTCGCCTGAGCAAAGGTAGGACCACTCGCCATTTAAAGCTTCGAACTTGATACCGAGAGGCTCACCTTTTCTTCACAGAAGACAGACCCCGCCCCTATGAGCAGAAGATCAGGACACTGAGAACGCAACCTGAACGGCGACGGCGGCTGAAAAGGATGCACGAATTGATTGGCTGGGATTTACCTGAGAGTAGAACGATTGTGTTTTCAGACACTTGGCGGTTGACCCAGAATTGACTTGCCCTGCATTGATCCCCTGCTTGATTTCAAGCATCTTGGCCTCAGAGGAAAAGTTGGAACTGGCGTGGGACGATGCTCGCTATGTTGGGAGCACGGGCGAGCCTTTTGTCGGACGCCGAAAGGAAATATGAAACCCCAAATGCCTCGGTCAGCACCTCGCGCTGCCAGGTCTTCTTGTCTCCCGCCTAATTCACCTCCTTGTGCCGCGGCCGCCACCGCGAAAAGCGTGGCACGGCAGCTCAGGGGCTTGCTGGTGCTGGCGGTAGTCTTTCTTCTCCTCCTTCTGCTGGAACCGGGGAAACTCCTGGCGCAGCAGACACAGCCCGGCGATCAGGGATGGTCGCAGACGATTCCTGGACGGCGCAGACGGCCTTATTCGGATTCCGTTCAGGCGTATCCGGAGCGGGGTTATGGCCAGAGCCTCATCTTCGGCTCAGCCGCTCAATGCAGTGCAACTGGAACAACTCGTGGCCCCGATCGCGCTTTATCCGGACACGCTGGTAGCGCAAGTGCTGGCTGCGTCGACCTACCCCGGTCAGGTTGCGGATGCCGATCACTGGCTGCAGACGCAAGGCTATGCCTCCTCTGACCAGATCGCGGCTGGCGCCGACGTTCAGAACTGGGACCCCAGCGTAAAAGCGTTAACGGCATTTCCTCACGTGTTAGCGCAGATGGACCGCAATCTGCAATGGACCACCGACTTGGGCAACGCCTACTACAACCAGCCGCTAGACGTACTCGAGGCAGTCCAGGTGATGCGCCGGCGCGCTCAGGCTGCCGGAACTCTCCAGAGCACGCCGCAGCAGACGGTGCATTACGACCAGGGCTACATCCAGCTGATGCCGGTGAATCCGCAAGTGGTGTACGTGCCGACGTATAACCCGTGGACGGTCTACGGAGAGCAGGTTTCGCCCTACCCCGGATTTTCGCTGCTCGGCGCAGTGGAATCATTTCTGGGCTCGTCGCCGATCAACTATGGGTTCGGGATCGCGATGAGTGCCTTCAGGGCGACGCCTTGGGGCTGGCTGGCGTGGGGCTTGAACTGGTTAGCCCAGTCCGTGCTCTTCAACCAGTCTGACTACTCTTCGCACAGCACATCGGTGGCGGATTGGGGATTCCGGCACGATACGCTTCATGCCTACGCGGGAAGGGGAGCGTTTGCGAGGCACAGCGGTGACCGCGGGCTGGGCGGTTACCACCGGTTCGGCGGCGGATACAACGGGAATCACGGACAGGGATTCTCCCGCCCGCATGAAAGATATGCCGAGAGCTGGCGAGGAAACTACAACCGCGGCTTCCACGCCTTTGGAGCCAGCTCCGACCGGACGCCGCGCCTGGCCTACAACCATATGCAGGTGCCAGAAAGCAGGCAGCAGTTCGACCGCGGTGGCTACGGATCCAGCTTGAACCGGGGGACCAGAGAAGGCTACCGCGGCGGGCGGGCGCAGCCTCCTACCGTTCGATGCAGGCCTATCGCGGGCCGACCTCAGGTTTTCAGCGCGGCGAATTCGGGGGGCGATCTTCCGGGGTTTTCGCGAGCAGGGACTTTGCGGGCTCCGCCGGAAAAGCACCGCACTCGGGTGGCTTCCATCTGTTCGGCGGCGGGCGCGCGCCCAAGAACGTTAGCAGCCGCGGCTCAGGCGGCTTCCACATGGGTGGCGGTGGGCATGCGCCGAAGAGCTTCCACGGCGGTGGCAAGAATTTCGGTGGGGGGCATTCGCACGGCGGAGGGGGTCACTCCAGCGGTCACGGGGGCGGCAAGCATCACCGCTGAGGTAGTTTGGAGTTCGCCGAGGTACGAACCGACAGGCGAGCATCAGGGCTGTTCGTCGGAGTCCGGTCTGGCCAGCAGCAACAGTACGATCCCAATCACGGTGAACATCCGGAAGGCGGCATCCTGACCATTCCACGTTTTCGACTGCCACATCAGGAACCACTCTCCGCCCACGCCTAGGAAGGCGACCATCCACATCAACAGGGCGAGATTCAGCGCAGCAACGGCAACACCTTTTGCCTGATGAAACGTGGCCGACGGTGCTGAAAATGCGCGCGCTAAACGCGCTGCTCCCCACCAGCAGCACAACATCACGATCGCTTCCCACGCGATGATGGAAACGTAGAATGCCGTGTGCCACGCCGGTGAGTTCAGAGCTCGCCACATGCCGTGGTTGCCGGGAGAAGTGGAATCCATCATCAGCACGTGACGAACGAACTGGTAGTTGGTGTTGTAGTCCGTGAGATTGTTGAAGACGACGAACGTGTAGAACAAGGCCACAGCGATGACCAGCGAAAGCTTGGCTGCACGCAGGGTCATGGTTTCTCCGAGTTCGCGGGGGATGACGGAGATGAAGACGAAAAAGCTCGAAAGTAGGCGGTCAGAGCTTGCAGGGTTGCGTCGTCGTACCCGGGGTTTGGGGGCATCTGGGCTTGCGGATTTTTCGATTTTGGGTTGCGAATATATGCCGCGAAATGCTCGGGAGATGCCGCTGCCCAGGCAGAGAGCACGAGCCAGGGACGGCGCGCCTTCTCACCGCCCATATCGCCCATGTTGTGACAGCGAAAGCAATTCTGTTGGGCAATGCGATACCCGGACTGGACGGTCGAGTCGGCGGCGTTCGTTCCGCGGGCTGCGATTGCCTCGAAGACCGCTTTTTCGTCGCGGAATTCGAGACGAATCACGCCCCATGGAATCTGCGCTTCGTCCTCGTGTGCGAGGATCTTGAAGCTGGGGGTGAACTGGCGATGGGAGATCATGTAGGGCCCCATTGACTGACCCTGACCTTCCGCATCCTTTGGCCAGCGTTCGGGCGGTTGGCCATTCACTTTCAGCACCAGCAACGGATGATGCGCCGCGAGATAGGCACGCGGGTAGTGGGCGTGGTATTGATCATCACAAATCGCAATCCCGAGATCAGCGTCGGGCTTGCGGGCGAGCGCGCGCATCAGATCCTCCAGCAGGACGCCACTAATCTCGGTTGAACCCTTAAAGTTTGAGTCGTCGGTGACCGTGTAGGTGACCTGGGGAAGTGCAAGCAAGTCTTCTCGGCTCAGATAACGCGTTCCGGCAGAAAGACCTGCGATGTCCCCGGCGATTTCGAGATCAGTGGCGGAGAGACGCTGGGCGTGCGCCTTGGCGACGAGGCTGGTAGCGGAAGAAGACGCGGTTGCGAATGGAATTTGAAGAGTGATCGCCGCGGCGACAACAATTGCGAAAAACACGGCCGTGACCAAGTCTCGCATGGCATATGTTAGCGGAGTCGTGGGAAGCAGGCAAGAAATGCAGGCCGTTGTGTTAGAGTGACTCCACTTTTCGTGTTTTGGAGGCGATCGCGTCGATGGGAGCGGAAGCGCGACTTCGGGAGTTAGGGATATTGCTGCCTGACGTGCCCACAGCCGGTGGAAACTATGTGCCGGCCAAAACGGTAGGGCAGTTAGTCTATCTGGCGGGAGTGATTTCGACCGATGCGGGGAGCGTGATCACTGGAGCGGTGGGTGCGGATCGCACTATCGACGACGGTTACGCAGCGGCCAGAGCTTGCGCGCTCATCCAACTGGCGGTGCTACGGAGGCATCTGGGATCGCTCGACATAGTGCGTAGCGTGATCAGCGTGAATGGATATGTGAATGCGATCGCCGGTTTTCCCGATTCACCGAAGGTGATCAACGGAGCGTCCGACCTTCTGGTTCAAGTCTGGGGCGACCTAGGACGACACGTGCGAGCTGCGATCGGAGTGTCGGCACTCCCCCGCAATGCGCTGGTCGAAGTGCAGATGACGGTGGAGGTGTAGGGGCGATGGCAGAGCATGTGCTCTCAGCCGAGCCGACCCACTCTCGCTGGAACCGAGCTCTTCCTCCGCGCTTGCGCATCGCCCCGGGCGACACGGTGCACATAGAGTGTGTAGATTCCAGCGGCGCGCAGGTACGGCCAGGGATGACCGTCGGCGAGTTTCTCACGATTGATCGGGGCCGCATTCACGCCCTCACCGGCCCGATCTTCGTGGGTGGCGCCGAACCGGGCGATGTTCTCCAGGTCGACGTGCTTGAAGTGGCGCACAAGGGCTGGGGCTGGTCGAGCGTCATCGCCGGTCTCGGATTCCTGAAGCAACGCTTCACCGAGCCCTACTTGTTTCACTGGGAGCTCGACGGCGCAGTCAGCAGATCGCTCACGCCAGCGGAGGTCCCCTTGCAGCCGTTTTGTGGAGTGATGGGCGTAGCTCCGGCGGAGGACGGCGAGTTTCGAACCCGGCCCCCGGGAATTTTCGGCGGCAACATGGACGTGCGCGAGCTTTGCAACGGAGCCACTCTGTATTTGCCGGTGCTGAATGAGGGTGCTTTGTTTTCAGCGGGTGATGCTCATGCGGCGCAGGGCGACGGTGAGGTGTGCATCAATGGCATCGAGTGCCCGGCGGATGCGACGTTGCGCTTCCAGTTGCACAAGGGAAAGCGGCTCGCGGGTCCGCTAATTGAAACGACCCGTTCGCAGGCGCGGGAACCTGACGAGTGGATCGTAGTGGAGTCGGCGACAGATGCCGTGTCAGCCGCTCGCGCGGCGACGTCACGCATGATCGATTTCCTCGCCGAGAGGTGGGGCTTCTCCGAGGTTCATGCCTACCTGCTGTGCAGCGTCGTGATGCACCTGCGCCTGAGCCAGGTCGTCAACGAACCGATGTACACGATCAGCGCCGCGCTGCCGAAACAGGTGCTTCCGGTCCGGAGGCTGTTCTAGGCATGCTCATCAATGACCCTGAGACGGTAGCGGAACTCCGAGCCCTCTACCCAAAGTATGAGGCGGCACTGGTGGGAAACGACGTCTCGACACTGACCGCCATGTTCTGGACTTCCGCACATGTCGTACGTATGGGATTGGCAGAGAACCTCTACGGCATCGATGAGATTGCAGCGTTCCGGAAAGGGCGCTCGGCGGTAAATCTGGCACGCACCGTGCGCCGATTAGACATCGTCACATTTGGGCGAGACTTCGGGAGCATCACTCTGGAATTCGAGCGATCGTTAGATGGCCGACTCGTACGCGGGCGGCAGAGCCAGGTTTGGGTCCGGCTGCCCGAGGGTTGGCGGATCGTGGCCGCGCATGTGTCGGTGATACCGTAAACCTCTAGCGGCCTGCCTTAGTTTGCGCTGACGGTAACTGAAAGGGTTTCCAGCGGCGCAGCATTAAACTCTCGCTGCAGCTCTGCAGCTGATGGGAACACACTGCCTCTTACATGGCGCGCTGGGAACTCAAGGGTCAGCGAAGGCTTGTCAAACGGGTAGGGAGTGAGCACGAAATGGCGAGAACCAACCGCCGTCACTTCGACACGACTGTATTCTCCACCGCGCAGGGGCAAAGGGTGCAGCAAGTGAGCGGGCGCGCGGAAATCCACACAGGTTAGCAGTGACAGGTTGTCGGTCGCCTGCAGGAGACGGAAGTGGTCTCTGATCGCAGATGCACATGCCTGTTCTGAAGAGAATTTTGGGCTTGCGGCAATTTCTCCCATCAGAGACTCCTGAAGTTGTTTTTGCTGCTTGAGGAATTCGTCAAGCAGCGGCAACTGTTCCGGCGTGATCGTGGATCGATCCGCGTGGTCGGTCAGCAAGCTGTAGGTATGCATCGAGATGAGCACCGCGGCGTAGGGATCTTCGGCGGCAATCAGTCGCACAGCACGGTCCCGTACCGCGAGATAGTCGGCGAGGTCAATTTCCTCGAAAGCCGAATACTTGCCCACAAGTTCGATCGAGAACGCGCTCGGCTTGCCTTGGCGGGTGACCTGCGGAGCGGCGTCACGCGCGGTCCATCCGTCGTCGTGGCGCGCGATTCCTTTCAGCACGTTGGCGCGTGGTTCGGGCGGCAAGAAGAGATCGTTGCCCCAGCGCTCGGCGAAAGCTCCAGCCAGACGCGCATGATCAGGGTGCGTAATCAGCCACCAGCCGGTTTCCGTTTCCAGTCGCAACACGATCGTCCTCCTCTCTGATACAGGGGCTCGCGATTCACTCGGTCTCTGGCGCGCGTGCGGACTCGTGCCAGCGGTGCAGGAAATACCATTCGAGGAACATCACAATAAAGAAAAAGCCGAAGCCGAGTGCCGTAGCCGCCAGCACCAGCGCAAACAGATAGTCGGTTTGCAGTTGCGACGAAGCGTAGAGGATGGAGTACCCCAATCCGCCAACGCCGACGCGGCTCGACCCCGCATACAACTCGCCCGTAATTGCTCCGATCACGGAAATGCCGCTGGCAATGCGAATCCCAACAAACAGGGACGGCACTGCATGCGGCAGTCGCAATTTGAAGAGCAACTGCCTCGGCGATGCGTTGTGCATGAGGAACAGATGCACTAGATTCTCATCGACGCTGACCAAGCCCTGCGTGGTGTTGGCAATCACCGGGGCCAGAGAAATGATGAACGCAATCAGCGTCACCGCGGCAGCGCCTGCGCCGACCCACATCAGAATCAGAGGAGCAATGGCCACGATCGGCACCGTTTGTAGCAGGATCGTGTAGGGATAGAGCATCCGCCGCACCCAGCGCGACTGCGCGAAGATGAGTGCTACGACTACGCCCGCAACCACACTGGCAAGTAACCCGCCGCCGGCTTCTCCGGCCGTGATCCAGAGGGATGTCACCAGCGCGGGAAATCGCGCGACTACAGAGCGGGCCACCGCCCACGGCGACGGCAGCATAAAAGGGGGGACATGGAAGATCCACAACACCAACTGCCACAAGAAGAGCAGGGCCGCAAAGACACCAAGAGCATTCGCAAGCGGGATCAAACGTCGTCTCATTGGGGAGTTGGCCCCCGCAACTCCTGAGACACCCGAAGGACCAGTTCGCCAAACTCCGGCGAGGAACGCAGCGCCGCCGTTCGAGGAAAAGGGAGTTCGATGGGCACAAGGGTGTGGATGCGCCCGGGATTCGGTGCGAGGATCACGATCCGAGTCGAGAGGAAAACAGCTTCCGCGACGCTATGCGTGACGAAAACCGCCGTCCACTGCTGCTCCTCGCGAAATCGCAACAACTCTTCGTTCAAGCGGTCGCGTGTCATCTCGTCGAGCGCGCCGAACGGCTCGTCCATGAGCAGGAGGCGCGGACTGGTGGCCAATGCGCGAGCGATTGAGACCCGCATTTTCATTCCCCCCGAGAGTTCGCGGGGGTAGGCTTCGGCGACTTCCCCAAGGCCCACCAGATCGAGCAAGGAAGCGCTCTTCTGCCGGCGCCGGTCGCCATTCACTCCCTCCAACTCCAGGCCGAGGCCTACGTTCTGCCGCACCGTGCGCCAAGGCAGCAAGGTTGCGTCCTGGAAAATGTAGGAGATGGTCTCACGCGCGTTTTTGGGGGACATTCCGTCGACGCGGATCGTTCCTGAGCTGGGCGGAGTCAGCCCTGAGATCAGCTTCAGCACGGTCGATTTGCCGCAGCCGGAAGAACCAAGGAGAGTGACGAACTCCCCTTTTTTCACCGTAAGGTCGAATGAGTCGAGCACACGACGCCCGCCCGCATAACTCTTGCTGACGCCCGCGAATTCCACCTGCGGCGCGATGAAGGTCTCGGTCATAGCGCGCCCTCGCTCACCGGCAGATACAGCACGGAAGGATGCTGGACGTCGTGATAGACGATCTGAGTTGAGCGCTGCCAGTCCCATGAAGTTGCACGGCATGAGAGCACGGCGCTCCCGGGATTTCGGTCGTATAGAGGAAAGGCGCTGCTCGCGACTTCCAGGCGGATGCGGTCGCCGACCCCGAAGCATACGGATGTGGGCGCAAGATCGAATTCCCACCGACGAATCGAGTCTGCGGCGTAGCCAGTTTCAGAGAACAGCCAGGTCGACCGGGCAATCCCTATACAGATGAACTCCGCCGCGCCAGTCGGCCGAACACGAATCAGTTTTGCGGTGAAGTCAGTGTTTGCCGAAGAACTAGAACAATACAAGGAGATCCGTGGAGTGCCGAAAACCCACACTGGCTGCACGAGGGGAGCAGACGTGAACACCAGAACGTTGTTGCCCAACTCCAACGTGGCTTGGTCGAACTGGCCGTTAAGGGCCGCGGGGCCTCCGGGAGCGAGCACGGGCACTTCGGGATCGTAGACAAAGACATCGACTCCTTCCTCAGAAGTGGGTGGAACGGATGCGAGGATGCCGTCGCCCTTGCGTGAATTTGCTTTGCCAGCGCTGTGCAAATACAAGGTATGACTGGCAACAACTGGAAAGGCATCAGCGTTCCTCCAAGAATTCTCACCCAGCACAAAATGGCGGACCCTGGGCTCGTTTGCAAATTCGCCCGTGTCCTTTAGCCAATGATTGAACCATCTCAGCAGGAGTTCATCCGTATTCAGCAGCGCTTCGGGTCCGAAGTCGGACGCGCCAATACGATCTCCCCATGGGATGTGCTGCCACGGTCCGGCGACCAGGTACTGGTGTTGGTGTGCAAATTCACTACCCGCTTCGCGACACAGCGCGACAAAGCCTTGAATACTGCCTTCCAGATAAGTGTCATACCATCCCGAGAAATGCAGCGCCGGCACGCAGATCCGGTGAAGCGATTGGCTCAGGTCCAGAGACGACCAGTAGTCGCCGGGTTGTGCGTGGTCGAACCAGTCCAGCACATATTTGGGAAGGCCCTCGCTCTGCAGTGCAGGGTGGTCCCGGAAAGGCAACACGCCGATTTGCGCGGCCAGGTTCGCCCACGCTTGTTCGAGACGATCACTCGCCTCGCGCAGCTTCCTGCGGCGGGCGTCGGCCTTAAGCATCTGTAGTCCCCAGCCGATGGTGGAAGCCAACCGCAGCGCTCCCTGCCGATAAAACCATCCGTTATAGAGGTCGCAGGCTGTCATGCCGGGTGAAATGCAGATCAAGCCCTCCGGTTGTTCGGCCGCGGCCAGCAATTGCGTGGCTCCCTGATAAGAGAAACCGTACATCCCGACTCGCCCGTTGGACTCAGGTCGAGCGCGCAACCACGCAATGGTCTCTGCACCGTCACGCGCTTCGTTGCGGAAGGGATAGAACTCGCCCTCAGAGTCGCCGCGGCCGCGCACGTCCTGAATGACCACGTTGTAGCCGTGGCGCGCAAACCATACCGGATGTGCATAGACGACGGTCGATGCAATGTCGCGCCCGTAGGGCTGTCGCATCAGGAGTGTTGGTTGCGGACCGGGCGATGCGGGATAGTAGTGGTCGGAGGCCAGGTGCACGCTGTCGGACATGCGGCAGCGCACGCCGCGCTCCAGGCGTACTCCTTGACCGCAGTCGAACGAATGCGATTCGCTCATCGTTGGAAGCTCACGACCAGGCAAGTTCATGACGGGCGCTTATTGGGATAGTGGGCCATCGCCTCCAGGGCGGCAGCCAGCTTTGTAGCGGCCTGTTCCAGCCAGCGGGCGCCCTTCTCAGGCGTGGCGGGGCGTGGGTCGCCCATCACACCGCTGGCGGCGATGTCGCGAGTCAGCCACGCAAAGGTTGCGGGAGCGTTCTCGGGCAGCAACTCTGCGCTCGCGTTTACATCAGCAATGTAATTGACGGTGTAGGCCGAACGATCCACCAACTCCGGGACTGAGGTCAGCAGTAATGCGGTCTCCACTTCGCCGGCGTGAAATCCATAGGCGCGCTCCTGCGGGCTCAGACCCTCGAACGAAATTCCGCCGGTACCGTGCAGCGCGAAAGTCCGCAGACCGAATTCGGCGCGCAGGTCGCGAGCCATCACGTCGATCAGCGCTGTATTGCCGCCGTGCGTGTTGTACAGCACGAGTCTCTGAAACCCCGCGCTCACCAGACTCGCCCCCAGGTCGCGCAGCACTGCCATAAAGGTGGAGGCGCTCACCGCCAGCGTCCCCGCAAAGCCAATGTGCTCGTTACTCTTGCCGTAATGCACGGGCGGGAGCGCGTACACAGGCAACTCCGCGGGCAGTTTCTGCAAGGCATGCCCCAGCAAAAGATTGTTGATGAGTGTGTCCGTCGCCAAAGGCAAATGGTGGCCATGTTGCTCAATGGCCGCAGTCGGCAGGACGAGCAAGGTTGACTCGCGCGGCAAAGCGTCGACCTGCTTCCAGTTCAGATAGGCAAAGTTGCGACCATCGGGGATCCAGGTCTTCATCGCGTCGTGCCCGTCGCTGTCACTACGGTTTCCGCGTGAAAGGTGATCATCTTTCCCGGATTCAGTAGCCCTTTCGGGTCGTTGCGTATCTTGGCAAGGAGTTGCACGTTGTCGGCCCGGTACCGGCCGGCTCCCTCGACGTTGTTTACATGCGGGTTGGCCACGAACACGCCGATCTCGCGGCAAA
>CAWFUU010000045.1:0-18884 GCA_963819035.1 uncultured Acidobacteriaceae bacterium
TGTAGCACCCATCTTCGAGGCTTGGATGCAGCCCTTCAAGGACCTCGGCATGACGACGCTAACCATGCGTAACACCGGCGGCACCGACCATCTCTCCTTCGACGCCGTCGGCATCCCGGGATTTCAATTCATCCAGGATCCGATTGAGTACGAGACACGCACCCACCACTCCAACATGGATGTGTACGACCGGTTGCAACCCGACGATCTGAAACAAATCTCAGTCATCGTAGCCAGCTTCGTTTATCAGGCGGCCATGCGGGATCAGATGCTCCCCCGCAAGCCGATTGAAAAGCCGCTTCCCCGGGAACCAGAGAAGAAGGAAGATCAGTAGCGGTCGCGAGATCAATTGCGTGGCGCCAGTGTTTCCCATCGGACGATCTGGCGCCGCGCGCATCTTCATGGTAAATCTTAGAACCGAAACGCCAGGCCCACCGAGGGCTGCGCCGTGTGGGTAATAGAATTCGTAGTCAGGGCGCCGAACCCGAAGTCGGGCGTTTTGTAGACAAGGCCGCGATACTCGGCCCGCAGAGAGACCCGCCTGAGAATGGCGTAGCTCACGCCTCCACCGTAGACAAAGACCCCTTTCGCTTGCGTTTGAGATGTAGTTCCGATATCCACCTGATTGCTGGTCGGATCAAACACCAGCGCCCCACCCTCGGCCAGAACGTACGGGCTGAGCCTCCGCTTGGCAAAAGGCGGAAGGCTGATGACGAAGCCTCCAGTCGCCTGGTGAACATTAGACTGAATCCTGAAGTCCCCTGAATTCAAGAGGTACTTCTGCGTGTTGCGATCCATGCCATACACAGCTTCGGCCGACAACCAGCGATTCAGGTGATATCGATACCCAGCGAGAAAGCCTCCGGCCTCAGTGGCGCTGTAAGACGTGCCATTCCCGCTAGTGGCTTTGGTGAAGAAACCGGTTCCCTGCAGACTGATCTCCGACCGGCTTTCCTGGGCTGCGGCGGACATAGCCAGTAACAGGACGGTGCTCGCTACGAAAACAAGGGCTCGGCACATGGCGCATATTCTCCTTCGGTTTGTTTGCTTGCACTGCGATGGAATAATTAGAGTGAGGCGAATCGGGCGGCGCTTGTGAGCGGCGCACGCTTCGACACCAAATAAACGATTAGGGTCACTGCTTGTGATGCGTGACTTTTTCGGAACAGTTGCATTTCGCAACCCGGATTTTTGTCATGCATGAGTAAAGATTTTTAAAAGTTTGTAATGAATCTGTTCACGCAAATGTGCGATCGTAAGAAGCAGGATTTCTGAATGCTGGATGTGCGAGCTCGTTCAAACTAAGAAAGACTGATGCAAGGAATCTCTGAACCTATGTTCTCGCCGCAACCGATCGGATACGTACGAAGTCCTTACAAGAGATCGCAAGAAATACCGAAGGGATTTGGTGCCAAGCACGAGGCCGAGGGCGTGCTTGAGCTACTGCCCGAATTCGAAACCGGCCTCACTGACATTGAAGGTTTTTCTCACCTGTTCGTTCTGTGGGTCTTCGATCGCTCGGAAGGATTCGAGTTGCTCGGCATTCCTCCAATCGACGATCGGCCGCACGGAGTTTTTGCGACGCGGTCGCCAAGACGTCCGAACCCGATCGGGCTCACCGTTGTCGAACTGCTCGGCCGAGAAGGAAGGCAATTGCGTGTCCGTGGCGTCGACATGCTGGATGGGACCCCAATTCTGGATATCAAGCCCTACCTGTCGAGCATTCCGCCGGAGAAGTTGATACGCGGATGGATGGCGGACGCCGAAACCCGGCGAGCAAAATAGCCGAGGCGAAACCACTTTGATTACGAGTCACTTTCTCCAAACTGGAATCAAGGTCTTCAGCACAGGATGAGCTGCGGCGGGTGTTTTCCCTTGACACTCTGAAGCTCACCAGCGAGAATTGGCGGCGGACGGGCTTTGTGGGGCCGTTTCCTCTCTCGGCCAACTTTGTTGACCATCGAACATTCGCTCCTCCCCCTTAAGGACGCGGTGCAGCGGCTTGGGCCGCGCGTGTGTGTGTTTCGGACAAATTCGAGGAGAGAACGCTATGCATGGCAGGAATCTTACTTTTTTTTTGCTGACAGTTTTATTGGTAGGCCCGAAGTTTGCGGTGCAAGCTTCCGCCCAGTCTTTCAGCATTCCGGCGGGCGGATTTACCACTTCAAACGTCTGCGCGAACAGCAGCACTCCAGCCGCCGCCTGCCAAGTGTTGACCAATGGCTCGCCCAATCAACCACAGATCGCGAGCGGCGGCGTTTTGCGCTTGACCAGGGCTACCCAGAACCAGCACGGCTCCGCATGGTTCAAGCTCCAACAACCTCTTGCGACAGGATTCACCACGGCATTTCAGTTCCAGGTCTCCAAGACCAACGCTTGCTTTTCCTGCAGTTTTCCCGCGGACGGAATGGCTCTGGTCATCCAGAACGATCCCGCTGGCACCGGAGCCATCGGTTACACCGGGAACGGCCAGAACATGGCGTACGGCAATAACGACGTCTCCACTGCCAGCGGGCCAGGGGCAGCGATCCGGAACAGCCTCGCGATCGAACTGGATACCTTCCAGAATACAAATTACAGCGATCCCAACGGCAACCACATCGCGGTGCAGAGTTGCGGACCCAACAACGCCAGCACGCTCACTCCGAATAGCGCTGATCACAATTACGCCTGCCCGGATGGCAACCTGGCGAAGCTGGCTCTGCAAAGCCTGCCTGCCGGGATGTCGCTAACCGACGGGCTCACCCACACCATCACCGTAAACTACCTTCCGCCGGGAACCTGCACGAGCGCCTGCAACAACCTGAGCGTTTACTTTGACAGCACCCTGATCCTGCAGACGACCGTGGACATCACCAAGCAACTCAATCTGACCGGCGGCAGCAGCGCCTACCTCGGCTTTACCGCGGCGACCGGCGCGGTCGTAGAGAACAACGATATTGTGAGCTGGTCGTTCAGCCAGTGGCCGCTCGCCCCGATAACGATCACCCAACCAGTGCAGCCCACGGTGACGAATTTCAATTACACAACCAACCTAAGCGCCGTCACGGATTACTCGCAGAGTGGGTTGCCGGCCAGTTCGTTTCAAGGCTTGTTCATGCAGGGCACAGTCACCGCCATCACTGACCAGCAGTTTGCCGACCTGGTGGCCAATACCCCTTTTCAAGGCAGCACATGTCAGCATCAGGACACGGGCAACGGCAGCTTCTCCTGCGTAACGACGACCGATCTATGCACGACTCCGACGAATTCCGTGCCGGCGGGCGCAAACTGTTTGACCACGGGGACTACCCCACTGATCGTCGTCTCGAATACTTACGACTTGGATCCCGCGCAGAAGCCAGTTATTGCGCCGGGTTACATCATGGGCAAAGACAACGCCCTGAGTTGCGGAGCCAGCGCGGACAACACCTGCAAAGGGCTGGTCAGCATTTTCACCGCGATCAATGGCGACAAGATGACCAGCAGCGGGGGCACGAACAACTTCAATTCCGTCCTCATTCCGATTCTTGGCGGGGTTCAGCCGAGCACGAGCATCACTACAAATCCGACCCTGAACGCCGGCTGGACCAACGGGAACGTGAGCGTTAATTTCAATGGCACAGAGATTGTCCCCGGCAACAGCGCGGGTGCCCCGTCGACGCTGCCGACGGTGACTTCGATCAACTACAAGGTGACCGGACCGAACGTACCGTCTCCGCCCTCTGGGACAATCACGGGCGCGACCGGATCGATCAACCTGCCCGTGACCACGGAAGGCACAACCACGATCACATACGCGGGCACAGACAACTCCAACGTTGTGGAGACCGTGGTCACCAACAGTGGCAATAACGTCAGCTCCTCATCGCCAAGCTTCATCATCAAAGTGGACCTGACCCCTCCCACCCTCACGTGCACTCCTCCGCCACCGGCCTGGCAGGCCACCGACGTCATCGTGCCCTGTACGGCTACCGACAGCGGGTCAGGAGTAGCCGGCCCTACGTCGTTCAATGTTCAAACGAATGTTCCTTCCGGCACGGAAACGAACAGCGCGACCATTGCACCAGTGACGGTGAAAGATATCGCCGGGAACACTTCGGCGCCTCAGCCTGTGCAGGGTTCATTCGGCCCCTTTGAAGTCGACAAGGCCGCGCCGGTGATTACCACTCCGACGATTTTGCCCGCGTCACCGGTCTTCGGCCAGGCCTTAACCGCGACCTACAGTTGCACGGATGGAGGATCCGGCGTGGTACTGTGCGGTCCGGCCGGTTCCCAGCGGATTCCGCCAACCCTGAATACCGGTTCCATCATCACTGCCGTCGACAGCACCGTCGGGACGCACACCTTCACCGTGAACGCTCAGGACTTGGTTGGCAATGTCAGCCCTGCGAGTACGGTGAGCTACACGGTAAACAAAGCCACACCGATGATTACCTGGGCGAATCCGGCCTCCATCACCTTCGGGACACCGCTCAGCGGCGCGCAGTTGAATGCGACAGCAAGTGTGCCCGGGACATTCGTTTATACGCCGGCGGCAGGCACAGTTCTGCCAGCCGGAATGCAAACCCTCTCTGTCGCGTTCACACCCTCCGATGCGGTGGACTACACATCGGCGGGCAAGCAAGTCACGTTGCTGGTGACCCAGCCGTTGATCGGCTTCTTACCGGGCAGCATAAACTTCGGAACCGTGAAGCGGGGGTCCGTGCACGGAATAACGATAACAGTCTCCAATCCAGGCACGGCCCCGCTAAGCGTCACCAGTATCGTGCTGTCTGGGATAGGCGAGGACAAGGATCTCGTCAACATCGGCAACAACTGCAAGTCGGCCGTAGCACCCGGCGGGAATTGCAGTTTCACAGTGACATTCTCTGCATCGGAACTGGGCACATTCGCGCTGACGGCCATCGTTACAGACAATGTCACGGGCAGCCCGCAGCAAATCCCTGTGACGGCAACTGTGGTCCGGCGCTAGGCTGCCACACCCTAACTGGATGATTATCTTTCTGATCTCGCCCCTTTTTCTTTGGGATGAGATTCGAGTGGAGTGAATCGCAAATTGGCGCGCAATTTCAGCGCTGCCGCGCTAACGGCCCAACGGGTTCAGTGTTCGCTCTATTGGGAAAGCTGCGCGGCCGCCGCGTAAATAGGTTTCAGATCGTAACGTTCGGCAAGGTGTTCGGCTCCTTGTTCCTTGCGGATCTCATCGAGCCCCAGTCCAGCCTCGCGGTACTGCGAGGCAGATTCCGAAGCGTTGCCGGACAGCCGAAGAGCCTCGCCCAACAGGTAGTGGACCCTGGCGACCTCGAGCCGGAGCCCAAGCCTTTCCGCTCTTCCCAAACTCCGCTGCAATTCCTGCCGCGCGGCCGCGTACTCCTTGTTCCTGATCATGGCCTCGCCCAGCAAAACCGACGACACCACGGAAATATATTTCCTGCCCTGAGAATCAGCTTGCTGGCCAAGGGTGCGCAAATCGTTGACTGCGGTCCGAGAACGTCCGTCCGCTACCGCAACCTTGGCTAGATTCAGCTTCGCGGTAAACAGCACATCCCTATCGGCTGCGCGCGACGCCAACCGCGATGCCTGCTCGTAGGAATCCGTCGCCGACTTTAAGTCGCCGTTAAAAAAGTTGGCGTCACCCCGTTCGTTCAGAACGCCGGCAAGCAGCGCATCATTTTTTAGACCGCGAGCCAGTCCCTCGGCCTCGTCCAGCAGCGGTGCCGCTTCATTTCCTCGTCCCGCTCTAGCCAACGCTCCAGCAAGATCACTGAGCCCCTGTGCCATCGTGCTGCTCCGGTCCCCGAGATCCCGAAAGGCCTTCACCGAATCCTGGAATGCGCCGATCGCAGGCCCTAACCGGCCCTGATATTCGAAGACCAAACCCATGCTGTGCGACGTCTTGGCCGCGCCCGCGTTGTTCCCGGATTTGCGGTAAAGCTCCAAGCCACGCATATCGGACGTCATCGCCTGATCGAATTGACCCAACGCCGCGTAGGCCCCTCCCAGATTCTGCAGTGTCTCGGCGATATCGTCCGGGACGTTCAACTTCTCGCGGATTTGCAGGGCTTGTTGCGAGTAGGTGAGTGCATCCTGGTTCTCACCCTTCTGCGCGTAAGCATCGGCAATATTGTTCAGGCACAAGCCTTGGTAATGCTCATCCCCGGCGTCCCGCTGAATCTGCAACGATTCCTTGAACACCTGAAGCGCCTTGTCCGGTTGACCGCGATCCAGGTAAAAGACGCCTAGATCGATCAAAGTGTCGCCCGCTTCTTTCTTGGCGCCGATCTCCTGCCGGATCTTCAGAGCCTCGTTATACGCGGCCAAAGCGGCGTCCGATTTTCCAAGCTTCAATTGCACCTGAGCAATTTCCACCAGGCTGGCCGCGACCCCGCGCTTCTGCCCCAGGTGTTGGTTGATAGCCATCGAATCCTGATAATTGCGCAGCGCCTCGGCCGGCTTATTCATCAGTTTGTAGGCGATGCCCGTAGCCTGCAGAATGAGCGCCTGCTGCTCCTGATTGTCTAAGTCGATGGCGATATGCCGCGCGCGATCAAGCGGATCGAGGCCCTGCTGCGGATTGCCAGACTTGATTTCCACTCGTCCCATGGCCAGCAGCGCATCCAGGTTTTTGCCGTCGGCCTGCAGCACCTTGCCGTAGTAGGTACGCGCCTTGTCCAGATCGTCCGCGTCCTCGTAGAGGCTGCCCAGCGCAAACAGCACGTCCAAATTGTCGGGGAAACTTTTCGCCAGATTCTCGTAGGCCGTGATCGCTTGCTGGTTGTTCTTGGTCACGCGCGCCAGGCTGGCTTCAATGAAATATTTTTGCGCCAGCGGAAGGCCCTGGCTGAGTTCCACCGCGCGCCGCGCCGCTTGCTCCGCATCGGCATCGTAACCCAGAGCGGAGTAGGCCTCGCCGAGTCTCGAATATGCAACGGCAAATTGCGGGTCTTCGTTGGTCGCGGCCAGCAGGCGTTGCTGGGCCTCCAGGTTGTTCCCCTGGCGCAGAAATTGGATGCCCTCGTTGTAATCGCGGAGCGCGTCCACCGAACTCGAGGTCGGCTTGAACGACTGTGCCTGCAGTTCCTTCACCAGGTCCTGCGAAAGTGAAAGATTCTGCCGGATCTGTTCGGCCAGCCGATCGACCGCCGCCGACAAATCCTTTTGACTGGCCGCCTCCGACTTTACCTGGATGGTGCGATTGTGCTGGCGGTCCTGCAACGTAGCATCGATCCGAATCCGGTCGCCCAGCCGGGTGTATTGTCCCCAGACCAGAGTGTCGGCATTCGTGAATTCAGCAACTCGTCGCAGAGTCGCAGAGTCCACCGCGGAGTTCGGAGCAATCCTCAGGTCGTGGAAGACCTGTTGCACTCGATCCGGGGAGACGGTTCGCAAGCGCGAAGATTGCCCCACGTCGGTGCTCAGCATGTCGGCGAGGCTAGGCCCGAGCCAGTCCCATGACTGGTCGCCTGACGCATTTTGAAACGGCATGACCGCCAGCGACAGAACCGGGCCCGATCTTTCCGCCACAGGTGAGAAAAGCGCAGCGCGATAAACATAGCCAACAATGGCCAAGATCAGCACGCTAACAATACCGGCCACCAGCGGCCAAGGAATCGTCTGGCCCCAAGGTTTCACATCGGCGTGAAACCCCAAAGTGGCCGCCGCACGCTTGCCCTGCCACGCGTCCAGATCGCGCAGCAATTCCGTAGCGCTCTGATAGCGCAATTTCGGATCACGCTCCAGACACTTGTTCACGATCCCCGTCAGGGCGCCGGGAAGCGTCGAGTCGTGATCAGATATCGGGATGGCGCGTTCCTGCGTGCGCTTGATCAGGCTGGCCAGCGCACTCTCCGCTCTGTACGGCATCTTGCCGGTGAGCATTTCGTACAGAATCAAACCGGCAGTGAACAGATCGGACCGCTGGTCCAGATCCTTGGCCAGCGCCTGCTCCGGCGACATATATTCCATCGTGCCGACCAGGGCTCCAACCTGCGTCATCCCGTCGCCTTCCACGGTGCGCGCCAAGCCAAAGTCCATGACCAGAATCCGGCCGCTCTCCTCGCGCATGATGTTCTGCGGCTTCAGGTCGCGGTGAATCACGCCCACGTTGTGCGCGGCTTCCAGCGCCTGGCACACCTGCTGCATGATTTCCACCGCCTCTTCCGGAGAAAACTTCTTCTTTTCCTGGATGAGGGCGCGCAGGTCGCGGCCTTCCACAAACTCCATGGTGATGAACTTCACGCCATCGGCATCGCCGAGATCGTAGATGCGGATGACATTCTTGTGCGTGACCTGGCGGGAGAGTAGAAGTTCTTGTTTGAAGCGAGCAAGAATCGAAGGACTGGAGGCCAGCTCCGGCCGAATGAGCTTGAGGGCTACAGGCCGGTCCAGTTCGCGGTCCCTGGCCTTGTACACCGCGCCCATCCCGCCTTCGCCCAGTAGTTGCAGAATTTCGTAGCGGCCGCCGAGTACGTCCCCGGCCTGCAGCAGAGGGCCGCTGCCCGGCGCGCGAACGGGCTTGCGCACGGGAGCGGGAGACGGCGGTGGAAGTCCGCCGATAGGCCCGGCATCAACAAAGGTCGCTTCGGGATCGACCCACGTGGCTTCCGGATCAGTTGACGCTTTGGGAAGATCGAAGACGGTGGGAGTGTCGGAGGCAGACGGAGGTGCGGAACTATCACCCTTGATAGGTACGCTCACCCCACCCTGCTTGCCGGCGTCCCCCCGATCTCGAGGATCGAACCCTGGGTCTCGTTTCTCCATTTTTGGCGTATAAGAGGGCAGTCGGAAGCGCTCCGCTGCGCCCCCAGACAGGTGGGGAGAAGTATATACCAACAACCGCGCCTCTTCGGAGGCGCGGCGCAAATGGTCGGTCGCTCAATTTGGAAGCGCAGTAGCCATTTCTACTATAACGTCATCTTGAGCGTAGCCGTTTTTCAAGCGGAGCGAAGGATCTCGGGCGCACATCAACTCGCAAGTTGCACATGTGCTCAATTCTCCCCTGCCGGTGATTCAGGCATGCACGGTGGCGAGGCGCTTGGGCCCCGCTTCCAGGATATGCTCCGGGCACTCCGCCATCATCAGCTTGAAGTTCTCGATGAAGCGTGCGGCAAGCGCGTCGTACTTGCGGAAATACTCGTCGCGGCTGGGCCAGGTATTCGCCGGGTCCAGAATCTGCGATGGCACTCCGTCGCACTGAACCGGCACGTCGAAGCCGAACACCGGATCTTTTTTATACTTCACCGAAACCAGCGACCCGCTGAGCGCCGCGTTGAGCAATGCGCGCGTGTGATGGATGCTGATGCGCTTGCCCACACCAAAAGGCCCACCAGTCCATCCAGTGTTCACCAGCCACACGTATGCCCCATGCTTCTGGATCTTTTTCTTCAGCAACTCCGCATAAGCCAGCGGATGGTGCACCATGAACGGCCCGCCAAAGCAGGTGCTGAACGTCATCTCCGGCTCCACGCCCAGCCCAATCTCGGTCCCGGCAATCTTGCTCGTATAGCCGGAAATAAAGTGATAGATCGCCTGGTCGGGACTCAGCTTCGAAATCGGCGGCATCACGCCCGACGCATCGCACGTCAGGAAAATGACGTTCTTCGGATGCCCCGCGCGCTTCTCCGGCATGCAGTTCTCGATATAAGAGAGCGGATAAGCCGCCCGCGTGTTTTCGGTCACCGTGTAGTCGTTCAAATCGAGATGCCGTGAGACGGGATCGAAAGTGACGTTTTCCAACACCGTCCCAAACCTGCGCGTGCAAGCGTAGATCTGCGGCTCGGCCTCCGGCGAGAGACGGATCACCTTCGCATAGCAGCCATCTTCGAAGTTGAACACTCCGTTGTGGCTCCAGCCGTGTTCGTCGTCCCCAATCAGTCGGCGCTTCGGGTCTGCCGAAAGCGTGGTCTTGCCGGTTCCCGAAAGCCCGAAGAAAATCGCAACATCGCCCTCGCTGCCGACGTTGGCCGAGCAGTGCATCGACAGCACGCCCTCGAGCGGCAAAAGAAAATTCAGCACGGTAAAAATGGTCTTCTTGATCTCCCCGGCGTAGCTCGTGCCTCCAATAATCGCCAGCCGTTCTCGAAAATTGATAATGATGAAGGTCTCCGTGCGAGTGCCATCCACCATCGGCGATGCCTGAAACCCAGGCGCCACGATCACCGTGAACTCCGGTATGTGATGCTGCAGCGCGTCTTGATTCCGGATTTTCAGGAACATAGTGCGGGCAAACAGGCTGTGCCACGCCTTCTGCGTGATGATCCGGACCGGCAGGCTGTGTTCCGGGTCCGCGCCCGCGAAGCAGTCCTGCACGAAAACGTCGCGCCCCTGCAAGTAGCCCTGCAGGCGCGCCAGCAGCAAACTGAAGCTCTCGCCCGTAAACGGCCGGTTGTACGGCCCCCACCAGATCTTCTCTTCGGTGGATTGCTCACTCACCACGAACTTGTCGGCCGCTGCTCGCGCCGTGTGTTTGCCGGTATCGACCACCAACGGCCCAAGGTGCGACAGCCTTCCCTCCGACCGAAAGATGCTCTCCTCGTAGAGTGCGGGCGTCGGCAGATTCCAGTACACCCGGCGCAGATTGACCAGTCCATGATTCTGCAGCCCGTAATTCGAGGCCAGTTTCCCCGCCTCTTTCACCGCCGGAGATTGGACATCGAGGTAGATATTCATAACCACTCCCTCACCAGCTTGCGGTCGCCGAGGTACAGTTCGTTCGCCGAATTCGGGTCCAGCGCCCACTTGATGCGGTCCAACCCCTCGGTGATATCGCGGATCGTCCCGCAGTAGCTCAGCCGCAGGTGCCCTTCAAAACCAAATTCCTTGCCCGGGACCGTAACCACCCGCACTTTGTCGAGCAGGAACGTGGAGAGCTTCTGCGAATCCTTCATGTAAGCACTGAAGTCAGGGAAACAGTAGAACGTCCCGTCCGGCTTGTGCACCTTCACACCGTCAAAAGCCTTGAGGTGGTCCAGCATCACATTACGGTTGTTCTCAAGTGTGACTCTCAGGCTCTCCACCGACGACTGCACTCCATTGAGCGCGCCCACCGCCGCCCACTGCGACGGCGAGGCCGGACCCGAGGTCTGCTGCGACTGGATCGTCGTCATCGCTTCAATCAGCGGCTTGCTCGCGAGGGCCCAGCCGATGCGGAATCCCGTCATCGCGTACATCTTCGATACCCCGTTGATCACCACCAGCTTCGATTCCTCGAGCGGCACCTTGGCGAAGTCGTAACAAATCGGCGCGCACTTGCCGTCGAAGACCAGCCGGTTGTAAATGTCGTCCATGATGAGATAGAGGCTCTTCTTCTCGCAGAACTCAACCATCTCCTCCACGAAATCCTTCGCCAGCATCGCTCCCGAGGGATTATTGGGACTGTTCAGAATGATGGCCTTCGTATTCGAGCCGACCGCGTCCGCGAGCTCTTGCACCGTCGGACAAAATGATCCATCCTCCGCCGTCACCGGTACAGCAACACCGCCCGCGAGCTTCACCATTTCCGGATAGCTCACCCAGTAGGGCGCAGGGAAAATCACTTCTTCCTTGGGATCGAGGATGGCATGCAGCAACACCATGAGCGCCTGCTTGGCCCCACCCGAAATGATCAGGTTGTCCGCCGAGACGATCTTCCGATAGTGGTCTTCGGTGTATCGAATCACCGCCTTCTTCAGTGCAGGAATTCCGTCAGGCGCCGTGTACCGGATTTCTCCCGTATTCAGCAACGCGGCGCAGTTGATCACCGCATCGGTCGGCGCCTTGCTCTTTGGTTCGCCGCCTCCCAAATGAATGATCGGCTCTCCTTTGTCGCGGAGCCGGGCGGCTGTTTCATTCAGCTTGAGAGTCGCGGACTCTCGGATGGACCGAGCAAGCTGACTAAGACTCATATTGTTTCCCTTCCCTCTTTGCGAATCTTCGAATTTCTCACAAGCTGTAGGCATTGTCCTCGGCTCCAAAGACGGGAACCATGATTCCCTTTTTTGGCCCGCTCGCTACCCGAAGCAATCATTCTCGCCGGGAATGCTGTGGAAGGGGTGTGATCACGATCACTCGTGTTGGAGCATGCTCGTAGAGATTGGGACAATCAGTCGGAGGCCGCCCAATTGAGCGAAGCTCGATGGGCTGCTGTCGCAAAGGGATACCCCGTGCGGAGCAGTGGAGGACATGACGCAGACATTCTGTCGGGCGACCCGACCCCCGTGATCAGGCCGATTTCCAGCTCGCTCTGCCGGGAGGTTAAACCGATTTAACGACCGAGCGCAAGTAGTTGTTAATAAGCAACTTACAGTGCTCTTATTGCACAACACTTGAACCTTGGAAACCCCGAGGATTCAGGCGCTTGGAAGCGATAGCACCATTTACGGTGCAGAGAATACCCGGTCGAGGTCTTGACCTTCTGTTGAAGTGTGGGACGGACACTCCTGTCCGTCGCTTTTGATCTTGATCTTGATCTTGATCTTGATCTTGGTCTTGGCTTTGCTTCTGCTGTGGGATCTTCAACGTTTGATCCGCCCCAACTTCAAAACCAAAGTCAAAAGCGACGGACAGGAGTGTCCGTCCCACACATTGAAAGACTCTCGTTTGATTGAATCGGCAAAAGTCCTATAGGGTTGTGATGGAGTTGCTCTTGGACGTCCACCTCATCGACGGCACCTACGAACTGTTCCGCCACTATTACGCCCTGCCGTCTGCGCGTGATGTGGACGGCCAAGAGGTAGCCGCGGTCCGAGGCGTACTGGCGTCGGTGCTGGGCATGATGAAAGGCGGTGCCACGCACGTCGCGGTTGCGACCGATCACGTCATCGAGTCGTTCCGCAACGGATTATGGCCCGGCTACAAGACCGGCGAAGGCATCGAACCCGATCTGTGGGCGCAATTCCCTCTTCTCGAAGAAGTGCTTTCCGCCGCCGGCATCGTCGTCTGGCCGATGGTGGAATTCGAGGCAGACGATGCGCTAGCCGCCGCTGCGGTCGCGGCCGCTCGAGACAAGCAGGTCGAACACGTAATCATCTGCACGCCCGACAAGGACCTCGCTCAATGTGTGCAGGGCACGCGCATTGTCCAACTGAATCGCCGCACCGCCGTCACTCTCGATGAGACCGGCGTCATCAACAAGTTCGGCGTCTCACCCACATCGATCCCCGATTACCTGGCGCTGGTGGGCGATGCGGCAGACGGTTATCCGGGTCTGCCAGGCTGGGGTGCGAAGTCATCGGCTGCTGTCTTAGCCAAATTCCTCCATCTCGAATCGATACCCATGGACAGTCGCGAGTGGCACGTTAATGTTGCCAATGCGACCAGCCTTGCAGGCACGCTCACCCGCGAACGGGAACGCGCACTGCTCTTTCGCACACTCGCCACGCTCCGGACCGATATTGCCTTGTTTGAGAACGTGGATCAGTTGCGGTGGAAAGGCTCCACAACTTCTTTCCCTGCGATCGCGACACGATTGGATGCAGCTCGCACCGAACCGCGGCGGTCCGTAAAAGGTCGCCCAGGGAGCAAAGCGAATCTCAGAGCCGCAACCGGGGGATCAGAAGATCTGCCACTCTAGCGACGTTGACGCAATATGCCGCCGCGAGGCTGCTTTGAAAGGGCACGGCTTACAGCCGTGCCGTTAAGTACCACAAACCAACCCGGCTTTAGCCTCTGAGGGACTCGAGCCGGGATCAAGAATAAGTTTTTCTAGCAGCCATTCTCGAGCCCAGGAGATTACCAATGTCGTCCGCGTCTTCATCCAGCAGAAAGCATGCCGGCCCTGGCCCATCCAGCGACCAGCCATCGATCCCCGAGCCCTCGTTCGCCGAGCGTGCCCGCACCCTGATGCACCTGAGCCGTATTGGTAGCCTCTCGACCCTCTCGCGGAAACAACCGGGATTCCCCTTCGGATCTGTCATGCCCTACGGCTTAGACAATAACGGACGCCCCATCTTCCTAATCAGCACCATGGCCATGCACACGCAAAACCTGCAATCAGACCCACGTGCCAGTTTGCTAGTGACCCAGGACGACGTCAGCGGCGACCCGCTCGGCGCATCAAGGGTCACGTTAGTGGGAAATGTGCGGACCGTACCGAAAGCCGAGGTGCCGGAGTCACGTGATCTCTACTTGGCGCGTTATGCCAACAGCAAGTATTGGGTGGACTTTGAAGACTTTTCCTTCTACAGAATGGATGTAGTGGATGTTTACTATGTGGGCGGCTTCGGGGTGATGGGCTGGGTATCGGCATCGGATTACGACCACGCACGGCTTGACCCCCTCGCTGACTCAATGACAGAAATCATCGAGCACATGAATGCCGACCACAAGGATGCGCTCGTTCTGCTCGCTCGCAGATTTGCCCGGATCGAATCCCAGGAAGCGACCATGACGACGGTCGACCGCCTTGGTTTTCACGTGCGAATGAAGACCCAGGAAGGCATGCGTGGCGCCCGCATCGCATTTCTGCGGGAAGTGACCAACGCGGCAGAAACTCGAAAAGTCTTGGTCGAAATGGTGCAGCAGGCGCGCTCACAAGCGACGTGAGTGGTTTTGCGAAAGATCGATTTAGACTACTAACCTAAAATTTCTTCTTGGAGGCTTCTTGGCCAGCTTTCCCAAAATTTCGTCCGCACTGAAGAAGCGCGCTGCGCAAATCAAACTACTCCTTATGGACGTAGACGGAACCATGACAGACGGCGGCGTCACCCTGCTTTCGCAGTCCGACGGCACCGCCCTTGAAATCAAGACCTTCGACGCGCACGACGGCCAGGGCCTCACCCTGGCGCACACTGCCGGCCTGCGCACCGGCTGCATCACAGGCCGCGAAAGTGCGGCACTCCTCCGCCGTGCTCACGAAATGAAGATGGAGTTCATTTACATGAAACAACCGGTGAAGATGCCGGCCTACGAAGACATCGTCAGGAAGGCTGGGGTCCCCGATTCTGCTGTCGCTTATATCGGTGACGATCTTCCGGATATACCACTCATGCTCCGCGCCGGCCTCGCCGTGGCGGTCGGCGACGCTGTTCCCGAGGTAAAGCGCGCAGCCCACTACACCACGAAAGCCGCCGCCGGACACGGCGCAATCCGCGAAGCCGTAGAACTCGTTCTCAAATCCAAAGGCATCTGGGAATCGATGATCGACAAAGCCCGTGCCTGAAAAGCCTCTGTTGGACCTCGGGTCGGGTGCAAAGAACACGCCATTAGGAACGATAGCAGCCGCGAAGCGGCGGAAGAATAAAGCACACGGGCGCAAGCCGTGGGTGAGAACGGAATGAGCGAGCCCCAGCGGGCGGAAACCCTATGCCCCAGACTCTTGACGCACTCCTCTATCTTTGTCGTTATTCGACCGCATGCTGCCGGACTCTTGCAGCTTCACGAGCGCGACGGCAAATAAGGCTCCCGCGGCTTCAGTATAAGCAGCCCCAGGTTCAGAGCGCCGACGATGACAATCGTCATGATGGTGCGATCCATGCCGATGCCGAATGCCGTCTTCAACTCGCCAGCGAAAATCAGCCGCTCTGCAATGCGCAGCACCGCGACCACCACGGCTGGATAGACCAGTCCAGAGTAGCGCACCGGGTCCTTGAAGATGAACAGCATCATCACGCCAAAAGCGACCACGTAGGCGCCAAGAAACTTCGCCAGATAACTGAACTGCGGATCCACTGTCACGGTCGCGTGCCACAAGACGCGGGCGCCCCAGGCCGCGGTCGAGCCCGACGCAATCCCAAGTATCCCCATCAGAATGTGGTAAATCCCCATGAAACCAGCGAGTAATCTGATCCCGGTGTGGCGATTCATAGTGAACTCCTGAGATTTTAGAATGCTGCTGCAAAATTCCCGCGAATGCCAGTCTCCAATTCAAGTGGTGCCCTAAGAGTTACTCCGCCGCCGGGCGGGTCCCCTCCTCCAGATGACAGACTCGCCCGACTTGATAGCGTAATCGCGATCGGGGAGACAGCTTGAACCGGCCGGCAGTAATGGCACCGAGAAAGTCCTGGTCGTAATCAAGCCCAAGAGGAAACTCACCTCCTGTAGGTGGGACATAAGTCCCGAAGGCGCGATCCCATACCGCGGTGAAGTTGCCATAGTTCCCCTGGATAGTCGCCGCGTGATGCAGTAGGTGCTCCCGAGGACTGATCAGCAAGAGACTCCGGAACACGGTCTCGACCCAATCAAACCGCCGCAAAAAGATCGAGTGACTCGCGCTGGCCACGAACGCGAAGGTCAGCAGGAGCGCGGGCACAACGTGGATGAACGTCGCGATCAGTTGTGGCCGCCCGATCGCGCGGACCATGCCAAAGATCGCCGCGCAGGAACCAGCGTTAATAAGAAAGTTGGGCACCACAACGAAAGGACGAGCCGCGATCCCAGGCATTACGTTCGAGACGACAGAAGGCAAGTGGTGATTCTCGTGCAATCTCCAGAGAACCCCGTGCAACAGGAAGCGGTGGACGAGATAATCGAAGAAAGTGCCGATGAAGAAAGCGCCAAGGAACACCGACACGGTCCACCTCGCATCCACTTGGGTAATGCTCACGTGCGAAGCTCGAATCACGTAGTCGGTAAGCTTGCCAATCGTGGGAAGGACCGAAGCAAGCGCAATCTGGATCACGAAATAAAGGACACACGCCCCGGTAACCGCAACAATAAGCAGGCGGTATCGCCCCACGATTTGCCGGATGCCCGTTCTACGAGCTAGCCGCCAATGTTCGCAGAGGTCCAAGGTGATGAACCCGATCTGCACGTAGGCGAATAGCCAAAGGAATGTTCGTGCGTTCGACATGGAGATCCTAGCCCGCAGGTCCCAAAGCTTCAGCCCCGGCCACATTCTCCGGAATCGTGTCCGCCTTCGCACGCAACTCGCCGCCGAGGAACCACAAGTTGGTAAATGCCTGAACCCAGATCGATCCCGCCGAGATCAGCCAGATGTGATGCAAGGTCAGTCCGTGCCACCGCAAAAGCAAAAGCACCGGCACGGCGAACACGAATAATCGAATGATCGAACTCAAAAATGGCGGACGTGTGTTGCCCAGCCCTTGAAAGACACTCGCAGAAGCGAAGATCAACCCCGTTGCGAGAAAGGTCCAGGAAATCACTCGCAAATACTCAGCGGCGACGGCCACAACGTCGCTCTGCTTGGAGAAGAGACTGACAATCGCACCAGACTTGAACTGGCAGAGAACAGTCAGCAGCAGCATTACGACCGAACCGACGCAACACGCCGCCCGGAAGCTCTGGCGCACACGCACCGGCCTACTAGCGGAAAAGTTCTGACCGACAATCGGAACATTCGCCATCCCTACCGCCACCGCCGGCAGGATCAGAGACTGCATCACGCGGGCTCCGATGGCAAATCCGCCTTGCGCTTCAGCGCCGAAGTGCCGGATCACCGCATAAACAACGATCAGGTAGATTCCAAGGATTCCCAGTTCCGCGCCCGCCGGCAGGCCGATGCGGAACACTTCCCGCCACACCGCGAAATCGGGCCGAAAGGCGGAAACGTCAAAAGCCAGATATCTTTCTTTCGCGGCGAAATAGGCGAACATGACAGCCACCCCGATCGCGAGCGCAAGAAACGTGGCCATGGCCGCACCCTTAACTCCGAACACGCGTCCCGTGCCCCACCCAAAAATCAAGATCGGCGCCAACACCAAGTTGAGCATAACGGTTACGACCAGCACGGCGACCGTGGGCTTGACCACTCCCGCGCCGCGCAGGGCAGCGCCCATGGCAATGAGAGGAAATTGAAGAAAAAGAGCGGGAACGAACCAGGCCAGGTATGAGGTACCTAGCCGAACCGTCTCGGGACTGGCTGCAAGCGCCGCACAATAGGAGTGGCGAAGCACAAACGCCACAAAGCAAAGCGCTCCCCCGCCGACGATCGACATGAGGAACGACTGATTGAACACGAACCGGGCACGATCCTGATTCTTCACCCCGGCCGCATGGGAGATGAGCGTCGTTGTCCCCACTCCCATCATCTGCGTCAGAGCCAGCGTCAACGCCATCAGATTGGCAGCCAACCCGACCGCCGCCACAGACTCCTTGCCCAAACGCCCGACCCAGTACATGTCGGCGAGCAAGTAGAGCGCCTGCACCAGCATGCTCGCCATGAGGAAGGCGGACATCCGCACCAGGTTTCCCCACACTGAGCCTTGGGTCAGGTCTTTCAAATAGAATCCTCCATACAGTCAACTGACGCTAAAGCATGAAGCTCTGGCACGCTATCGCGAACTTGAATCTGCTCATTCTTGCGGCCGACCATCTAACCACCGGTCTGGCCGGCGTCTTCTTTCCGAAGCGTTCGGCTGGACTCTACCAGCGCTTGTTTGGAGCTCGCTTCCCGGCCGATTCTCCCATGGTCGCAGTGCTGCGCCCATGGGGCGCTCTCGGAGTCTTCGCCGGTATCGCAGGTTTGCTTCCCCTCTATGATCCAGTCCGCCACCGCGCGATTCTCTACGCGTTATTGATATTGGTAGTGCTCCGGGTTTTTATCCGCCTGAGCTACGATTCTGCCACCCTCCAGTTCTTTGGTCTGTCGTCCAAGCGTAACTACTTCCACATTTACCTCGTGTTGCAATGTGCGGCGCTCATTGGCCTGCAGCTAATCTGGTGGTAGGAGTGCATTCCCGCACCGATCCGGCCGCACTCTTCTCCGACGCGGCCTTGACAGTGACCAGCACCGGGAACTTCGGGCGCAGCGTGACCTTTGGGTCGAGCACAAGTTTTGTCTCCGGAAGCAGTTCGATTTCCCATTGCCGCAGGATCGTGCCCAGCGCCAGTGCCCCCTCCATGAGCGCGAATCCTTCTCCGATGCAACGTCGCGGCCCGATTCCGAATGGAAAATGAGCGAACTGGTGCATCTTGTTCCCTGCTAGAAAGCGGTCAGGATCGAAATGGTCCGGCTCCGGAAAAAAGCG
>CAWFUU010000046.1:0-5324 GCA_963819035.1 uncultured Acidobacteriaceae bacterium
GGAAGGGTTCATGGGTCTTGTGGGAGACGACAAGGCAAGGATTCTATACGGTTGCGAGGCAATTGGGGGAAGTTCGGCAAGCGGCCTGTGTGGGACCGGGTCTCTGACCCGGTCAGGCGGCCCAAGGGGCCGCAGTCTTAACTCTCATGCAGACTTGCTGCGGTGCTTCGCACCGCCCTACCGGGTCAGAGACCCGGTCCCACACATGCAATGTTCAGTCTGGGTTACTGCTGTCGCAGAGAAAGTTCTTCGCCTTCGGAGGCTTCCGGGTTGGGCTGTTCGCCGGCCAGCATCATGGATTCGCGCCAGTCCGTATAGCGGCCGGAGACCATCACGTGGAAGACCCACTGATGACGTTCTTCCTCGGGCTCGACCAGACCTTGCTGCTTCAGCGGAAGCATGTAGGCTTGCATCCATTTGATCTGTTCACGACTCAGGCCCCGGCGCTGGATGTCAACTGTCACACCCGCGAGATGAGACGAGGCAATCTCGCCTTCGGCCGGCGCCGCATTGCGATTGTGGCGGCGAAGTTTCTTCTGCACCTTCACGGTTCGAACCGCGGAGTTCACCTGAATCGAAGTACGAAACTGCTTGTAATACGCCGCGCTTAGATCGTCCAGGAACTCGCGCGTCCAGGGACGGCAATAGCGCCGGTCAGGATCGAGACGCGGATCGAAGCGCAGGGTCGGACCGGCGACGATCGGAACCAGATCCTCGGTAGCCTTGAGCTGCTCGAGCTCGGCGTCGTCCTGAATGCGAGGCAATTCCAGGCGGTCGATTTCGTGATTCTGCAACAGCAGCGATTCACGAGAAGGACGAAACACGGGATTCCAGCGAAGCCGGCGAAGATGTGCGCGGTGGACATGGCGAGTACGACGCGGCGCAACATAGCTGTGCAGTGCAAACGCCGGAGCGCAGACCGCGAAGCTTAGTGCAAAAACAAAAATCGCGCTATGAATCCTACTCTTCACGAAGTGGCCTCTGATTTCTTAGCGGCTCTGTCCCAGGGCGCTGGAGACAGGCGCGTATTCTAAATCTAAGCTGCACAAAAACAAGTGCTTTTTTTTAAGCCCGGGGTGACCCAAAAGGGCCACCCGGGCGTTACCCGAGGTTACTGCACTCGCGCTATCGGCGCGCCCGTGGTAACCGCTCTTTGTAGAAGCAACCGGACTGCCATTGTGCGAGTGGTAATTTACAAGAGGTTACGGGTCGAAAAAGCCTATTTACAGGGCTTCTGGCCCTTTCGAATGACAAACTGCGGTGCAGCGATGACAGTTCCCGACTGCCACTTTCGTGGGGTTACCGATGAGCAGTCATTTTCTGAACAAGTCGCCGATGGCTTGTTTCATCACGTCTCCGCCGACCTCTGCAATGGAGCGGGTGAGAGGAATGTCCTTGGGGCAGACCTCGACGCAGTTTTGCGCATAGCCGCATTCCTGAATTCCGCCGTCTCCCATCAGTGCAGCCAGACGCTCCCGCTTCAGGGCTGCGCCCGTGGGATGAGTGTTGAACAGGCGCACCTGAGAAATCGTGGCCGCGCCGACGAATCCGGTGTCCTCGTTGAACTGGGGACAGGCCTCCATGCAACAGCAGCAGGAGATGCAGCGAGAAAGCGGGTAGGCCGCTTCTTGCTCCAGCATGGTCATGCGCGGGCCGGCGCCGAGATCGTAGCTGCCGTCGATGGGAACCCATGCCTTTACCGCTTTGAGGTTTTCGAACAGCACGCTGCGATCCACTGCCAGATCGCGCACCACAGGAAATTTGGAAAAAGGCTCGAGCCGAATAGGCTGTTCCAGTTTGTCGACCAGCGCAGAGCACGCCATGCGGGCGCGTCCGTTAATCAGCATGGCGCAGGAGCCGCAGACTTCCTCCAGGCAATTCGAGTCGTAAGTGATGGGCGTTGTAGCCTTGCCCTCGCGAGTCACCGGGTTGGCGGCAATCTCCATCAAACAAGAAATCACGTTCATGCCCGCGTGCCAGGGAAGTTCAAATTCTTCCCAGTGAGGTCGCACGTTGGGATTCGACTGACGCTTGATCTTGAAGACCACCGTTTTGGAATTAGCCATTAGCTTTTAGCCTAAAAAACGCCGGATCCTCGCTACCCGACTCACGTAGGCCCAGACGTCCTCGTCTGGGCGGGCGAGCGAAGCTCGCCTCGGTCTGCGATGCCGCAAAACTCAACCGCCGAGCTTTGCTCGGCCGGGCAGGTGGGACACCTGCCCCTACGTAAATCATTTCACCGCGTCGTATCTTCTCGGCCGCGGCGGGATCAGTGACACGTCCACCGGTTCGAATTCAAACTTCGGCTCGTCGGCGTCGGGAGCAAACGTGGCCTTCGTCGTCTTCAGCCAGTTCTTGTCGTCGCGCTCGGGAAAATCCGGCTTGTAGTGTGCCCCGCGCGATTCGTCGCGCATCGCCGCGCCCTGGGCGATGACCCTCGCCAGTTGCAGCATGTTGTAAAGCTGCCGGGTAAAGATTACCGATGTATTGGCCCACTGCGAGCGATCGCTCAGGTTGATGTGCCGGAAGCGCTCCAGCAGCTTGGACAACTCAGCATCGGTCTCCTGCAGATCCTTGTTGTAGCGGATGACGGTGCAGTTCCTGGTCATCAGATCGCCCAACTCGCGCCACAGTTTGAAGGGGTTTTCGGTGCCGTCCGACTTCATCAGCGTGGAGTTGTTTTCTTCCTGGCGCTTGCGTTCGGCATCGAAGTAGCCGTTGCTTGGCGCAGCCTTGAGATTGCGGGCGTAGTTCAAGGCCGTCGGCCCGGCAATAAACCCTCCGAATATGCATGAGACCAGCGAATTCGCGCCCAGCCGATTGGCACCGTGGTACTGGTACTCGCACTCCCCTGCGGCGTAGATGCCGGGGATATTCGTGGCTTGCGTAAAGTCCACCCACATGCCGCCCATGGTGTAGTGCATGCCGGGGAAGATCTTCATGGGTACGTCACGAGGATCATCGCCTACAAACTTTTCGTAAATCTCCAGAATGCCTTCCAGCTTGCGGTCGAGAATCTTGCGATCGATGTGGGTCAGGTCAAGATAAACCATCGGCTTGCCGTCGATGCCGAGGTTGTGTTCGTACACCACCTTGTGGATGGCGCGAGTTGCGATGTCCCGCGGAACCAGGTTGCCATACTTCGGATACCATTCTTCCAGAAAGTACCAACGCTCGCTCTCGGGAATAGATTTGAAGTCGCGCTTGTCGCCGGGGGTTTTCGGCACCCAGACGCGGCCGCCTTCTCCGCGCGCCGACTCTGACATCAAGCGCAGTTTGTCTTCGCCGGGGATGCAAGTGGGATGGACCTGAATGAACTCGCCGTTGGCGTAATAGCATCCCTGCTGGTAGAGCGCCGATTGTGCCGAACCTGTACACACCACGGAATTCGTTGACTTGCCGAAAATTGCGCCGTTTCCGCCAGTGGCAAGGATGATGGCATCCGAAGGGAAAGTGCGGACTTCCATCGATCGTAAATCCATGGCGCAGATGCCGCGACAGACCCGGTTGGAATCAAGCACCGCCGAGAGAAATTCCCAGTGCTCGAATTTTCGGACCTTGCCTTCCGCTTCGTAACGGCGGACCTGTTCGTCGAGCGCGTAGAGGAGTTGTTGCCCGGTGGTGGCGCCCGCGAATGCGGTCCGGTTATAGAGCGTCCCGCCGAAGCGGCGGAAATCGAGCAGCCCTTCCGGAGTGCGGTTGAAGGGCACGCCCATGCGGTCGAGCAGATCGATGATGCCTGGCGCGGCATCGCACATGGCCTTGATCGGAGGCTGGTTGGCGAGGAAGTCCCCGCCATAAACGGTGTCGTCAAAATGCTGCCAGGTGGAATCGCCCTCACCCTTGAGGTTCTTGGCCGCGTTGATCCCGCCCTGAGCGCAGACGGAGTGCGAGCGCTTCACCGGCACGATGGAGAACAGGTCCACTTCTCCGCCCATCTCGGCAATCTTGATCACGGCGGAAAGTCCCGCCAGTCCGCCGCCGATCACGATAATCTTCGGTTGTGCTGCCATGCGATTCGAATCCCCGATTACCGGTGAGCCTTTCCGGGCTTTATCGCTCCAGCAAACGAGTCCCTCGTTCCATTTTCAGGTCCGATCGGTTGTTGCGGCGTGATAAAGAACGAACGCATCGTCAACATCCCCACCAGAATGAACGTCGCCCCGATGACAAAACAGACGTATCCAAATCTGCGGCGGGCCGCGTCACCCGTCGTAATTCCCCACTTTGCCGCAAACAGCCATATTCCGTAAGCGAAATGCCATGAGGCGCAGAAAATTCCCACGATATAAAACGCGATGGCCCAGCCGTGCTGAAATTCCAGTTGCACTTTGCCGAAGGCCGCATCCGGATGACTCAGGATATGAACGCCGCTGAAGCGCAGATGCCAGGTATGCCAGATGATGTAGAAGAAAACGATCCCACCGGTCCACCGCTGCGCGTTGAACATCCAGTTGCCCGTCCAGGGATAGTCGGCAACGTTGCTCTCGCCGCGGAACCAGATGTAGAAACCGTAAAGCGCGTGATAGAGAATCGGCAACCAGATGCCGAACAATTCCAGGTAAAAGACAAACGGGAAACTGGAAAGCAGTTCGACCTGCTTGGCGTAAGCGGCCGGACCCCGCGTGGCGAACGCGTTGGAAACGAAGTGCTCAATCAGGAATGCGCCCACCGGAATAATGCCGCTGAGCGAGTGCAGCCTGCGCAGCCAAAACGAATATCCCTGGCCCGCTCGCAGAGGAGGCACACCTTCATGGCCGCTTATGGAGCTGCAGGACTGGCAGTCGTTGCCACTAGACCCCTTGTGAAGTCAGAGATGATAAGAGAACTTTTTATTATCTTGGTGAAGGAGAAGGGAAGTCAAGGAAGGCAGCGTGCCGATATTGAGTCAGTGCACCGGTTTTTGTAGCGCCGGCGTCCCGCCGGCTGTCCGGTGGGCATCCTGCCCACCGCCCCGAGGGCGAGACGCCCTCGGGACAGCCGGCAAAGCCTGCCCTGAGCGAAGTCGAAGGGATGCCGGCGCTACGAAGATTCCAGACGCCTCAACGCGGCTGTGAAATCCATTCCAGAAAATGATGGAAGGCTTTGCCGCGGTGGCTGTACTGGGCTTTCTCCTCGGGCGTTAATTCCGCGAAGGTCTTCTGAATCGGCAGAAAGTAGAACAGCGGGTCGTAGCCAAATCCATTTGATCCGCGCGGGACGTCAAGCATCAGGCCTTCCGCCTGGCCGTGAAATACGGCAAGGGTGTGACCGTCCCGCGCGGCGGCGATCACGCATACGAAGCGGCCAGTGCGTTTTTCTGCGGGGATCTTTCTGAGCTCTCG
>CAWFUU010000047.1:0-132161 GCA_963819035.1 uncultured Acidobacteriaceae bacterium
TCTGTCAAGATCAAGCGGGTAGATCTCTCCGTCGCGCAGACACGAGAGCGCGCGGGAGAATGACCGAAACGCCCTTTATAATCAGAAGGTTACTTTGGTTACTACATTCCAAATATGCCTTAATTGCATTTGTAGCAAATATCGGGTACATTTGTAGCAGATGTGGCACATGTAGCATCTAGATGGTCCAAAACCATACATTTAGGAGAGATTCCAATGTCGCAGGGGACAACACAAGCAAAGCTGCCATGCTGATACTGGTTTCGAGGAGGACCAGCGAGAGGTCGAAGAACTGTTTCCAAGCTTCGAGCGGCAGAAGCGAAGTGATAGGCCCGAACGGAAAAATTGAAATCCTTCCGACAATGTGGACTCGTTTCTTTACCGATTTGCTCTCGGACTTGAGGGCCGGATACTATATCACCATCTTCCAGAACCAGGCGCAGTCGACTAGTAAAGCCAGCAAGCTACTCGGAATGTCAAGAGAATTCCTTGTGGAATGGCTTAAGAAGGCGAAACCCCTTCACATCGTTGGCACGCATCGCCGTATGTATGCGCGTGACGTGTTGGCATATAAAGCAGAGCGCGATCTGTCTCGCCGCAAGACTCTGGATGACTTGGCCCGAGCGGAATATGCTGAAGGGCTGTACGACCAAGTGCCAGATGATTTTAACCCAGGACAATGAATATGCCGTAGTCCGAGATGCGTGCGTATTGGTTCCGATGCCTCTTTGCGACACGCTCCTTCGGCTCGCGGAAGAACCAGCAATTTACCGACCTTTGTGGAGCGATCTAATTCTCCGTGAGGTCGGTAATGCCCTGGAAAAAAAGTTAAATCGGACCCCGTTTCAGCGAGATAGGAGGCTTCTAGCGATGCGAGGGGCCTTCCCCGAGGCGGAGATCAACGTCCCCGTGGACATGGTTAAGGCCATCACCTGTATTCCGACCCGAACGATTGCCACGTGCTTGCCGCAGCCATCTGCGGGCCGGCCCAGGCAATCGTCACTCTAAACACAAGACATTTTCCCGCCGAATGCGTGGAACAGTACGGCATCGTTTGCCAAACGCCGGATGAGTTCTTAGTGCATCAGTTTCATCTGGCTCCGGAACTGGTACTGCAGAAACTGGATGCTCAAGCGGCCGGACACGGCCGAGAACGTTCATCCATTCTGCAAGGGCTGCAGAGAATGGTCCCGTCCTTTGCGAGGCTAGTGGAGCTAGGAATTTTTGGAACCGATCAAGAAATTCCAGACGAGGAAAAGTGAGCATGACAAGCGGACAAGTTCTTCTCAATGGCATTTCCGATGAAGAGATGATCGTGATTTTTCAGGCAAAAGAGAAGGGAGGAGGGAAGTTTGCCTTCACTCCTACGAATATTCAAATACAGCAAGGTGCTGCGGTACCGGGCCAACCCGGGAAGCAGGTCTACAATAACATAGCGATTCATTGGAACAGCGCAGAAGGGGCTAAACTAGTCGCTTCTCTTCTTACGGAGTTAGCAAAATAAGAGGAGCGGGCCGACCCCTCTCGTTTTTCCCATTTATCATCTTGCGGCCTTTGCCGAGATCGATTCCCGCCCCACCAGCGCGCCGTCCACCACATCTACAATCTGCGCGCGCAGCCAGCGATTCGCCTCGTTCCGCCCGCGCAGCCGCAGCTTCAAATAATTGTCGGTCAGGGTCTCGGTGAATTCTCCATCGGCGTCGTGGCCTACAACATTCAGCGTGATCGCCTCCAGCGTCTCGCCCACGAATCCGCGCATGAACGTTAACTTCTTCGCCGCGGCCAACTCGCGCAGAATCCGGTTACGCTCCCGGGCCAGCTGTACTGGAATTTGACCGGGCATGACCGCGGCTGGAGTGCCGGGACGCGGGGAATAGGTGAAAACGTGCACGTAAGTAAAAGGCAAATCTTCCACCATGCGCCGCGTGGCTTCGAATTCAGCGTCCGTCTCGCCGGGAAATCCCACCATGACATCAGCCCCGATCGCCGCCCCAGGCATGGCGGCACGAATCTTTTCGATCTTCTCGCGATAGTGCCACGGCCGATATTTACGGTGCATTCGCCGCAATACCGAGTCACTCCCCGATTGCATGGGCACGTGCGCGTGCTTGGCGATGCGCGGGGATCCGGCGACAAGAGAGATGAGTTCGTCGGACCAGTCCATGGGCTCGACTGAAGAGATACGGAGCTTTTCCAGCGAGGTCTCGTCGAGAATCGCGCGGACAAGGGACTCCAGCGTCGCCTGTCGACCGCCGGCGCCCAGATCTCTTCCCCAGCGGCCCAGATTGATGCCGCTGATCACTACTTCGCGATAACCGGATCCCACCAGCGCATTCACCTCACCCACGATCCGGACCATCTGCAGCGAGCGGCTCTGGCCGCGGACAAAGGGAATCACGCAGAACGAGCAGCGATTGTCGCATCCGTCCTGAATTTTAAGGTTAGGCCGAGTGCGTTCGTTGGCGGCGTCGAAGACGGGGGCCGCAAGCAGTTCGGTGTGGGCGAAAATGTCGGAAACGAAGATCGGCCGTTCGTCGCTGGCCACCGGTCGCCCGGAGGACGACGTGAGCGCATCGAGGGGAATCAATACTCCCGGAAAAGCGGCTTCCGCCTTCCCGTGCAGGGCAATCTGCGCCAGTTGATGTTTATGCGAGTTGCCGATGACAACGCTGACGCCCGGCAGCGCCGCGACTTCTTCCGGGGCGCGCTGCGCATAGCACCCGGTCACGACGATTCTTGCTTCAGGATTCTGGCGCTGCAAGCGGCGGATGGCGGCGCGCGCATCCTGGTCGGCCGCTGCCGTGACGGTGCACGTATTCAGCACGACCACGGCAGCCTGCGCCGCAGACGAAGCGCGGGCGAGACCCTGCTCCTCGAACTGACGCTCCACCGCAGCGCCATCAGCCTGCGTGGCCCGGCATCCGAAGTTTTCTACATAGTACCCAGACACTTCTCTATGGTAGCGCAGACTTCGGATCTGCACCGGCGCCCACGCCGTGCAAACACACTCCCGCCCCATTGGCGCAAATCAGAAGCGAGCAGGATCATGCCGTCGCGGCAGTTCTCCGCGACTGGAAGCATTCCCGGCAGAACACCGGACGCCCCTGGGTCGGGCGGAACGGCACCGTTGTTTGCTTTCCGCATCCCGAGCAGGTGGCCTGGGTCTCTACCTTGGTGTAACGGTAGTTCGGCTGCCCGGGGGCAGGGGGTGCCCCGAGCACGGAAACCCGTTTCGCCTTGCAGGTCTTACATCGTTTCGGTTCGTTCTTGAACTGCTTGTCAAAAAAGAAAAGCTGTTCCCCGGCGGTGAAAACAAAGTCACCCCCACAGTCGATACACTTCAGCACCTTGTCCTGAAATTCCATTGAGGACGGCTCCCTTCAGCCCTTTTCGCGCGCCCACCCGCGGGGAAAGAACTGCGGTGGTACGGAGAAAAACAGGGTTCTGTATATCCCCCTCGCACTGCCCCTTGGACTCGGCCCACCACGCTCCAGAACGGTGCGTGGGTTCGAACGATCATGCTTTCATGCCGGAAGAATTTTATGAGTGTGAAACCATCCCTATTGCAGCTCAACTTGGTGGGGGCCAGATCGAGCAGAGCCGCCCCGGGAGGGAGCGGCTCTCTCCTGCTTTAATCCTGTTCTTTGCGTGTCTTTTTTCGGGCGCGCTTACGAGCCAGCGCAGCCTTCACACGCTTCTTTTCGCCGGGCTTCAGGTAAAAGGAGTGACGCTTGACCTCCTTAATGATGTCTTCCTGTTGCACCTTGCGTTTAAAGCGGCGCAGAGCATTCTCGAGGGATTCTCCCTCTTGAAGCCTCACTTCTGCCAAACTGACACACCCCCAGACTCGTCCGGTAGGACCGAATAGTTATTGCAGGGTTTTGACTCTAAGTCAAGTGCGAGCGTCAAGGAAGCTGGACGAAACTCGCCTTAGGTGCGACTCATTTTGAGACGGTTAGGGGTTTAGATCGGCGACTGAATACCCCAGGAGTCAACGCAAGGGAGAAGGTGCTTTCAATCGCGTCCAGTCCGTCTTCCGCAGGGAAACGGCGGCTCTCGGGGGAATCTTCAATCTTCCCTGCCTGCGACTTCTAGCCAACTTCCGATTTGCTCGTCGCCCGGACCAAAAGCCGAGACGCGCCAACCAGCGGTTACGAACGAGGACTCTTCTACGCACATCCGCTTTATCGGCGAGGTGGGGATCCTGAAACCTGCCTATAATCCTAGGGACTGGAGAAACGAAATGGTCGGGGCTAGAGTCATTGCGGGATTTCTACTAACGCTGGCGGCGAGTTGCCTCGCGCAGGAGCATCAGCATGGGAATGGCGAGAAATTGGGAACGGTGCACTTTGCCACATCGTGCAACGAAGTGGCGCAGAAGGAATTCAACCGGGCGGTAGCGCTGCTGCATTCCTTCCAGTTCAGCCGTGCCATAGAAGGATTCAACGCGGTGCTGGGGGAGGACGCGACGTGCGGAATCGCGTACTGGGGAATCGCGCTTAGCGATTGGAGTAATCCTTTCGCGCCGGGAATGAAAGACAAGAGCCAGTTGCAGGCGGGGCGGGAGAGCGCGGAACGCGGCAAGACCGTAGGCGCAAAGACGGAGCGCGAACGGGCGTATCTCGCGGCCGTCAGCAAGTTGTACAGCGACTTCGAGAGCACGCCGCAGCGAGCGCGCTTGATCGCCTATCGCGACGCCATGCGGGAAGTCGCGGCGAAATATCCGGAAGACCATGAGGCGCAAATCTTCTACGCGTTGGCGATCGCGGCTTCGGAAGATCCCGCGGACAAAACATACGCGGGGCGACTCAAGGCGGGAGCGATACTCGAAAAATTGTTCGCGGAGGAGCCGACGCATCCCGGGCTGGCACATTACATTATCCATACGTACGACGTGCCAGCGCTGGCGGGGCGCGGCGCTGGTGGCGGCGCGGCGTTACTCGGAAATTGCGCCCGATGCGCCGCATGCGCTGCACATGCCATCGCATACCTTCACCCGCACGGGTTACTGGCAAGAGTCCATCGACAGCAACGTAGCGGCAGCGGCAGCGGCGCGGCGCGAGGGTCAGACGGCAGAAGAGTTGCACGCCAGCGACTATGAGATTTACGCCTACCTGCAAACTGGGCAGGACGAGGCGGCGCGGCGGATCGTGGATTCGTTGCCAGAGATCGCATCACGCTTCGACCCGAAGGCGGTGATGAGCGGCGCCGGTGGCCCCTCCGCGGGATATTTTGCGCTGGCGGCGATCCCGGCACGCTATGCGCTGGAACGTCGGGACTGGAAGCAGGCCGCACAACTCACAGTGCGAGAGACACCATTTCCTCATACGGATGCAATGACGTGGTTCGCCCGCGGACTAGGCGCGGCGCGACTGGGGCAGGCGACAGCGGCGAACGAGTCAGCCGCAGCGCTGCAGCAGATCCGAGAGCGCCTCTTGAAGGCCGGCGAAAACTATTGGGCACTGCAGGTGGAAATCCAGGAGCTTGGGGTGAGGGCATGGGCGGCGCTCGCCGAAGGTAAGAAAGAGGAAGCGCTGCGGCAGATGAAGTCGGCAGCGGAACTGGAAGATGGGACGGAGAAAAGCGCGGTGACGCCCGGTCCGCTGGCCCCAGCGCGCGAGTTGCTGGGCGAGATGTTGCTGGAGATGAATGAGCCTGCACAGGCACTCGAGCAATTCGAAGCGACGCTGAAGAAAGAGCCGGGACGCTTCCGCGCACTTTATGGAGCGGCGCATGCGGCGCAACTCAGCGGAAATCGCGATGCGAGTCAACAATTTTTTCGAGAGCTGTTGAAGGTTTGCGTTCACGCTGACAAGCCAGGAAGATCCGAGGTTACTGAGGCCAGTTCGCAAACGGCGTCGAAGCCGATCCTCGAAAATGACCGCGTCGTGGTCTGGGATGTCACGGACTCCGCACCTGCGCAGGCGTTGGATTCCGTAGTTGTGTCTTTCTCAGGCAGTGCGGCGTTCCTACCTAAGGGCACGCCGCCGAAGATCACCGAACGATCGATCGTGATCGATCTGAAGGACCATCCAGTCGCGCCCATAGAAAATACCAGCGGCTATCCGCTGGCGTTTCCGCGGCTGGGCGTGAAGAAGGTCCTGGAGAATGAGCGCGTAATCGTGTGGGATTGCACCGGGACATTGGGCGTGGCCGCTCCGATGCACTTCCACGATAAAGACACCGTGGCGCTGTTCCTCGAGGACGGCGATCTGAAGTCGACCACTGCGGACGGACAGTCGGTCGTGAATCCGCACACCCCGGGCGAAGTCAGGTTCGCCCTTCGCAACCGCACACACACTGAATCGCTAGTTCGTGGAAAACAGCACGCGGTCTTCACGGAACTGAAGTAGGTTCTGCGAAGTAAACCGACAGAGTTGGATATCGGTAGAAGATAGCCATTCTGCCACTGCCGTTGAACCACATGTGATAACTCCCGGATAGTCGGCCAACCAGAAGTTATCCATAAACGGTTCTGGGAAGTTGGACCGCCAGCTAACCCAAACCGCTTCAAGTGGGGCTTTGTAGCGCCCTCCGCCCAGCCAAATCTGAGGAGTCAAACCTCGCTCCGGGAATCTCCTGGCAAACCTTGCACTGTCAGGAAAAACAGGAACACCGTCGCCGGCCACAATTGCAGAAAAAGGCGGCCCAGGGAGAAGCGCAAGTGCCAGTAGATGTCGTACGGCGTGATCAGGTAGACGGCGAAATATCCGGCAAGCGTCAGAGCCAGAGCCAGGACTGACGTTCGAAACCCCGGACGCGCTGGGCCATGGTCCTCTATGCCGGCCAAAAAGTACAGTCCCACCAGCAGAAGCGAGCCCGGAATCAGCAACCATTGGCCGAAGCGGAAGAAGTCTTTTACATACCACTTGACGATGGCCCCATACCGGGCGAGATCGAGCACTTTGTGAAGCATGGAACTGGGATCGGAAAACAGATCGCCAGGCGGCGCGATCCATTGTTTGAAATAAATGACCAAGAGAAGCAGGGGCGCGCTTCCCGCCAGCAAGGGGCCGCTGTGGCGTACGAAGGCGATCTTCTCCCCCTGCAACGCAGTTGGGTGAGCGCGGAGAGAGGTCAGTTGCCGCGCAAAAATGATCGCGCCCAGAAACAGCACCCCTTCATTCTTTGTCCAGGCGGCAAAACCAGCAGCCACTCCCCCCAGAGCCAGCAACCCGGCAGGCGGCTGTGAGGAAGCTTCCCGAGTCCCTTCGTCGTGGAGACACACCAGTACGATCGTGGCCAGGTAAAAGAATGAGAGCGGTATATCCGCGTACTGCCAGGCACCCTGCTCGATGAAGGATGGCGTTGCCAGCAGCGCGATCGCTCCCAGCATGGCCTGCGCCCGGCCGCGAAGAATGGAGAGTGCCGAATACAGGACTCCGACCGTCGCAAACGTGAAGCAGAAGCCGATACTGGCGGGGACGTGCGGGTCCTCGCGGCCGAGATAAGTCCAGAAGTGCGCGATGGAAGCGGGAAGAAGCAGGGGATAGTCGGGGTGAGACCAGGGAATCAGCGAAGTAAATCCGTCGCGCCAGTGCGGGCCGCCAAGAGAGAGAAAGCGCGCGTGGAGATTCCAAATAGCGAAGGCGTCCCACCCGTCGCCGTGGGGATAGGCCCGCAACCGCAGCAGGGCGGAATAGAGTGCAGCACACAAAGCGATGACGAATGCGCCCGTCAAAACCCGGTGCAACCAGGCCGGGCTTGTGTGGGACCGGGTCTCAGCCAGTCCCGAACAAAGTCGAGAGCCTGCCCTGAGCCTGCCGAAGGGGAACCCGGTCAGGCCGGGCGCAGCCCGGCTCGCTCTCGCCGCCAGCACAACAGCCGCAGTCAGCAGGCCAAGGACGAGAAGATCAGCCAGCATCAGGTTCCCGACGTTGCAAACCCGCGCCAGAAAGAAAATGACAGAAAACACTCCCAGCCCGTACCCGACCGACAGCGACACTCTCAATAGCAAGTCCGACGCCAGCGGTGCCTTCCGCGACCAGCCCCGGCAAACCAGCAGAAATCCCGACGCGAGACAGACCAGGGCCGGCAGGACGAGCGCCATCTAGTTGGCACCATGGTTGGCGAGGAGCAGGACGCCATCACCGAAATCCTGCACGACTTGCAGATTGTCAGACGGCCACACTACCGGCGCCACTCCCGGCGATGACGGAAAATTGCCGACAACCAGCGCGTGATTCAGCGAGTGATCGACCACCAGCGGGGCCAGCGCATACTGGGTCAGATAATAGTCGCCCAAAGCCGCCGCGCCCCGCTCTCCCACATAGCCGATCACGCCTCGTTCTGGCAGCGATGCCTTGAGCGCGGCGAAGCGCTGGTCCGAGCGTCGCGCAACTCGCTGTGCGGAATCTGGTGGACGGTTGAGCCTGGGTGCGTCCCAAACGATTCGTGCCGTCGACAACAAGCAGCAAAGAATGAAGGCGAGAAACACGACGCTGACGCTTGGACGTTTCATGAAGGCGAATCGGCGAAAAGCTGGCAGCATTATACGTCTGCCAAACTCAGCGTTCGATGTCAGGGAAGGTCATCCTTGACGCTTCGTGATCGGCCGCGCAGTGCGAGCGAAAGTAAACGGGATTTTCGCGTAAGATTTAATTAACGGCGTGGCCCAGTCGGCCAGCAGCAAGGTTTCTACCATTTACTCGTAGGACATCCGACGTATTCAGCACCACTTGGGTGATAGGCGGGACTTGTTCCATTACCTATCTCTTCGTCGCGCCTGTTGGGGTCCCTTCTGCAAAAGGGATGAAAGAAAGGTTATTTACAAGAAGGCAATCATGGCAGACCCAGATTCCTCATTTCCTGAAATTCTTTATCCTGAATGGCAAGGTGAGTACCGCGCAGCCCTCATGGAGCTCGACCCAAAGAAAATGCTGGAGCGCGTAACGGCAGCAGAAACGGCCATCTTCAAGCGCCTTCAAACAATATCGCGCGGCGCGGATAACCACGCCGAACGGCAAGCCATTGAAGATGCTCTGACAGGCCTCCGTATTCTCAAGAGGGAGAATCTCGGGTTCCCAGACTGGCAGAAAAAGTAAGCTCAAGCGGCGAAGGGGCCCCAAACACGGCGCACTCTTTCAAGTAGAACCGAAACATGCTCGGACTTGGAGACGAGCGCGGAGACTCCTGCCAACCGAGCTTCATTTTCCGAGAACGCATCGGCGTACTCGCTGAATATGATCAGCGGCACCGCAGGCATCAACTTTTTTAGAACGCGGGCAGCATCAATACCGTTCATAACGGGCATGGACAGATCCATAACGATCACGTCGGGACGCAGTTTTTGAGCTTTTTCGATCGCCTCTTTTCCGTTCTCTGCCTCCCCGCATACTCGAAAGTCCGCTTCCAAAGTGAATGACCGACACAGCGCTCGACGGATAAACTCATTGTCGTCAACCACTAACACGGATCTCGGCATAGGGGCACCATCCCCTCAAGGGCAAAGCCTCCACAACGCGGCGGCCTACCCTTGGAACTGAGGGTTGGATGCCCCAATGAGCTCCTGATGTTACCGAGAAAGTTATAAAGAATTTGTAACTCGCATCAAGCCCACCGCTGGCTTAATCCCACACGTAGTGGTCGGTAGGCATCAACCGATCGCGCGAACACCACTTAACGCCTCCCTGAGTGGAATGCCCGGCATCAGTAATACATTTCGCCAGTTCGCTCAGGCCTATATGCAGGACGGGAACTTGAAGGATGCTATCCGGGTATGAAAATTGAAGCTCCCATTCGACGGAATGTACTCATTGACATACCAGAAGGTGCAGTCGTTCGAAGGATCAATGGCCAAGCCGCTATAGTCGCCCCAGCGGTTGCTGCCATTGGCGGTGCCGCCGGATTGCGAACCTTTGCCCGTAAAGATGTTGGCTATGCTCTCCATCGTGCCCGCAGGATCACTCGGGACCCGGCCGGTGAACGCGATGGAGGGATGAAGTGCGCTGCTGGATTCGCTGAATCCCAGAGCGATATCCCCAAGCTTATCCATGGCGATGCTACCCATCCACAAAGAAGTGCCGCCGCTGACTAAAGTGCCGTGCTGAAACACGACCGGCGTGGTATTGGGGCTGCGGATCTCGTACCAGCGCACTCCAGAAGCCGCCACACTGGTTTTCGTTGCATGGTTGACGACCAGCGACTCATGAGTAGCAAATTTTCGATAAGCCAGCCGAAACATGAGCCGATCACCGAGCGAATCAAGCTGATCGGGTACGCCCGGCTGCGGAATACAGGTACCGGTGGCTGCGCAGGCTTGGGTAAAAGGTGTCACGGCAATCGCGATCGGCCCCGTAAATTTGGAATTGCTGGGCGTGGTGAAATCCACATGGAACTTGAACAGGTGGAGTGCGCTCGTGCTGAACAGATCGACAAAGAAGTTGGGTTCACCAGCCGGTGGCGCAGTGGCTCCGTCGAGGTCAGAAGGCAAAAAACTGAACTCGTTCACGTTGGTGAAGCAAATTGCCTTTGCCGCCGTGCCCACCAGCATCGCGGACTTCTGGTAGGCGCATGCCTTCGCTCCCAGAAAGCTGGTAGGACTGAACAGGTTGTACGACCCGTAGTAGGCATCGGGCCACACACCAAATTTGTCATAGTCATTGAAGACATTGGTTCCGAACGAAAACGCATAGCGGTGATACGTGCCCGTCGCGTCCGAAGTACTCGACACCGCGATGCATTCGTTCCCGGTGCTAAAGGTGTTGTTTCCGGCCACGATGGCGATAAACCAGCGTCCGGCCTTCTTGTCATACAGCACGATCGGGTCCGTGTAATTGAAACTGGTGGGTCCTTGGCCGCATAACCCAGACATCCCCGTAAAAATGCTGCTGATTTGTTTCGGCGCTTGAACTGATACCCCGGATTTGTTGAAGACTTGGTAGGCAGTGTTGATCACTTCAACGATCTGGGTCGCACCCACCGAAAGATTTTCGTCCGGCGGAACGCCGGCGAGCGTCCCGTTCACTGAGTCGGGCATGCCGTCAAAATTGTGCGACAGGGTAGCGGAAACCGGAGGCAAGGCAAAGGCCTGCTCGGCTGTATCGGCCTGCGGGAGCGCCGCACCTGGCAGGACGCGGCGGGGCAGGGGGCGCACGCGCAATGCAGGCGCGGCCGCCGGCAACGGCGAGGGATATTCGCGTACGGGCCGTGAAGTGTCGTGGTAGATCTCGTAGACCACTTCCGGTCCGGTTTTATTCTGTGCGCTGGACGGGGCGACCATCAAGCCCACTCCCGCCAGCGATAGCATTACGAAACTCAGGCCGTCTGGTCTCTTCATAGGTTCTCCCGTCGTAAGGGATGCCATTCTTCCTTACATCGATGGTGGCGGTCAAGATGAAAAGACTTGCACTGCGAGGCTGGCTGCAATCAGTCGACCCGTTCGACACGCGAACGTTATGTCTCCCCACAACTGTCGAAATATCGACGCTGCACTAAGTAGACCCAGATCGATCAATTGTCGTTAAGTGAGAGCCAATTCCGGTTAGCCGGTACTGATGTATTGACGGCCCCGTGGAGGCAACGCTTGGCTGGACGAATGTCAGCACACACCATTGAGAGATTCTCGTCATAGTGCCTCCTTCTTGCTTCGTATTCTGTGAGATCGACCTGAGTCGGCACATCTGATACCGCATGCATGGTCGATTCTAGCGAGACTGGTTATCGTGCAGACAGAGTGGCGCAGCCGGGCAAGATCACTTTGGCGTAGCGATAAACCGTTCTACCTCACCGCCGCTAGGTACATCGTTAAAGCGCTGAAATGCGATCTCTCGTCCTGCTTTCTGGAGAACTCCTGTGTACGTCTCTTTGTAAGCAATCGTGTTCCCGGAGCCCCATGTTATTTCCCCATTCGTATAGAACGAAAGCACATTGTCACGTATCTTTCCGTCCACGATCCCTTTTGTGCTTGCAGTTCTCGCGTCGTCAGCCATTTCCGTAACCGAACCCACCACTGTATCCCCCGATTGGGTAAACTCGAATACGATGGTTGACCGCTCGTTGGGTGAGTAGACGTTTTGGATCAATGGGGTTCCCCACTTTCCCGATATGTTCAGAACTTTGGCGGATGAGGAGCTAGTTTCCGTGCTGCTTATATGGAAAAGCAGGCTATGACCAAATTTAATGTATGTGAGTATGCCGAACAGCAAAAATACTACTGCAACAGCAAGAGTTTTCCACGGCATCTCTGTCCAAGTTATCCGAGGCAGGTCTCGCGCCACAGAAGACATGAGTCGTTTCATATCTGCATCAAAGTCTTCCCGCGAAAGGCGCAGAACTTGCCGATCCACTAATCCTGCGATCTCGCTGGGTAGTTCTTCGCGCTTCGGGAATGGAGTGTTTCCCACAAGGACAGGAATCACTCGTATGCCACGCTTCAGTGCTGCGGCCAATTCCATCCTCGGGTAGTCTCCAGGGTTGTCGATGCGGCGTGCCCCCTGCTCATCAACAAGTGAACCCCAGTAATGACCCATCATCACCAGCATAACCACGCAATTTTGAAGGTTCTCGTCTATCTTGTTGGCGAAGAGATCGCCAGCTTTAAGGCTGTCAATGTCCATGAAAACGCGGCTGGGCCAGCGCCGAGCAAGGTGCTCATAAACCCGATCCGTCATATCGGCTGCGGAGTCATCCCGGCGGTAGCTGATGAATATCCTTCGCATCGCTGAAGCACTGCACTTTGCCCGGCCATTCTACTTCAAGTCTCTCGATATCAGCGCTGATCCATCTCTCACAAACAATCGGGTCAATCTGATCTAGCAGTGGCATGGTGGGAGGTGCTGGTGGGGACAAACAAGATTTGCAGGTGCAATCAACGACTCTCCTTTACGACACGCCCATTAAGCGGCTGCAGGGGGAGGTAGCATGAAACCTAAATGTCATTGACGAGTGCGGTCACTGTGCTTTGGGCGGTAACTGTTGAAATACCCATTTCACTCAATGACATGAATTCGGCGAGGTCAATGCCTGAAATTGATTCCATGGCAATGTCGGGTTCAGTGCCCGAGTCAGCTTTGGGGGGGGCAACTAGGACGAGGTCGTGGGCCCTTGGGCCTTCCTCAAGCACAAGACTTCCTCCTCCGCTTGCAGCCAATCATCGGTTGCGTTTCCATTCCCTCCGCCACGTCTTTGATACAACTCATATGCCCGTTGGCGGACTTGCTCTTCGATTGTGGCATTGGTTCGATTTGATCGAACCGAGATAGGCGGGCTGGCACACATCGGGGAGTACCTACGCTTAGAATTCTGCTCGCGACCCGTGCACGGTCGCAACGCGTCCATACGAATGGTGCGAGCAGACGTAGGTTGCGGATTTCTGGCGGGAAGGGGAGCGATTGCCGAAACGCTGTTTTCGCGGTTAGATAGTGCCAAGAGCTGCTTGATGATCTCTCCTTTTTCCCGCTTCTCTACTCTTTTGGGCTTACGCCTGCATGTTTTCGCCAATATAGCGAGCACTGGCAGCGCTGTCACAAGTCCGATGAGTAGGAGATTAATCATCTAGGCTGTTCGCTTGGCATGTGGTCAAAGTAGTGGCTCAAGACAGGATTGTGCGCTTGCTGGAGCGCCGGGATGTAGGTTACCGAAGTTCCTGTCCCGAACCCGTTTTTGCTGTGTCCTGGTGACGAGTTTGGGGTCGCCGAATCGAGTCACATTCATTATGTTGCGGCATAGTTTTTGTCAGTGAGCTGATGACTGCTTTCTCAGTTGGCGCAATATCGCCAGTACGCTCATTGATGGGTTGCTGCGGATTCGCATTGATCCGAGCCTTGATCTCCGAGTGCAATTGTTCGTCTCTCCACTATCATGTGTGCTTGTTCCGTTCTCGTCCATCCGCCTTGCGCAGTATCTTCGGCCAGCTTTGTCCTCGATGCCGATCTGCAAGAATTTTCCGTTCTTCCATTTATTGGGGCGTCCCCAAAATGCATGATTGCTGTCCCGCGTGCGGCCTCCACTTCAATCGCGAGGCAGGATATTTTCTCGGTGCCATGTACATCAGTTACGGCTTGGCCCTTGCCTTGATCTTTGTTCTCGGCGCCGCCCTCTGGTTCCTGACCGGTTGGCGTTTGGACAAGATTGCAATCTGGGCAGTCTTGTTGTTCCTGCCCTTCGCCCCCATGCTTACGTTTCTTTCACGTGTGCTTTGGATCTATCTGGACCAGAAGATCGATCCAGAGCCCCTCTAGTGTCGTGTCTCGAAAATAAAGTTACAGTGATTAGCCTTGAAAGGGCACGCCTTCAGGCGTGCCGCATGAGTTCGTCACGAATCCGCCTTTAGGCGCTGAGGGCACATCCCTCAGGGCCTAAAGGCCGGGGGTTCAGACAAGTCGGCGCGGCTGAAGCCGCGCCCTTTCAGAGCGTCAATGTAAAGACATTTTAGAAACACTGCACTAGAGGTGCTCCGTTTCAATGAGATGTTAGAGAGCGGCCATCACCTTGATCCTGGGTCAACATTCCCTACCTTGTCGGGTAAGTTACACTGGTTTATGCCCCCTTCCTTGCGGAGCGTGCTGCTCACATCGTGGCTGCTCGTGCTCTTGCTCCTGACTGGGTGCAACACGCTGAATCCCCTCTGCGGGAGCGCTCGCCCCGCGCCCATCCTCGACTCGATCTCTCCAGCAACAATGGTCTTCGCAAAATTGCCGCCCAGCTTCGTCCTCACTGCTACGGGCAGCCGTTTCGTTTCCGCCTCCGTCGTCGTCTTCAATGGCGCCAACCTCGTCACCACCGTGATCAGCAGTACTCAGCTCACGGTCAACATCACGTCCTCCATGATCGCTGGTCCTGGAAGCTTCAATGTCGTCGTGCAGACACCCGCCGGCAATAGCGGCAACCTCGGTTGCTCGAGCGGCGGCACCAGCAGCACACAGGTCCTCACCGTCAATTGACCGCATGCAAGCGGACTCCTCCGACGAGAGTTTTCGAACCGTCAACGCCAAGATCGCATCCTTAGTAGCAGTGACGACGACGGGGAAACGTACACCATGAAGGATTCGGCCTCCGACGAAAGACCCGATTGGAAAAACCACGGCTTGCGTATCATTCGCAGCGGCGAGTTGGACAATAACACGCCGCAGACCCCCGGTATGACTCGCGCCGAAGCCATCTCGCGGGCCCGGGTCGGCGCGCAAAAGCTCTGGGCGGGAACGGTAGTGGTCCAGCCCAATGCCAAGACCGGACCTCATCATCATGGGGAACTGGAAACCGTGATTTATGTCGTACGGGGCCGCGCTCGCTTTCGCTGGGGAGATCATTTGGAGTTCGTCGATGAGGCAGGTCCGGGTGACTTCGTCTACATTCCTCCCTACGTTCCCCATCAGGAACTGAACGCGCGTAAGGACGAGCCGGTGGAGGCAGTGATCGTACGCAGCGGCCAGGAGCCCATCGTCATCAATTTGGACATTCCAAGTCCGGAGGACGCTCCGAACACTCCCCAGGACGACCCGTTCCACTCCGGGAATCATCCCGAAAAAAGCCCGCCCAATCACTGAAGTCTTCTTCCGTCGCATGCTATACAAAAAATGGTTTCTCCCTATTCCGCGGAGAGGCTTTCCGGCCGCGCGCGCCTAGGACCGCGCCTTCCGGCACTTCTCCGCGGAGTTTCCCGCCTCGCGTCCGGTTAACGCGCTTCGGGCCGTCCCTCCGAGCTTGATTCCGCTGGCAGGACGACCTTATGACATCGACGCGCAATGTTTTTCTTTTTGCTTTCGTGATCGCCATCATCGTAGTGCTCATCGCTCTGGTGCCCATCTGCCTTAACGCTCAGGACTCCGCCACAGGGGCGATTCGGGGCACCGTGGTTGACTCCAGCGGGAGTCGCATGGGGCAGGCTTCGATCGTGGTGGTCAACGCCGCCACGGGCACGCGATACACGGCCACCAGCGACAGCGAAGGCCGATTCGCGCTCGAACTGCTTCCTCCCGGTGACTACTCGGCGCGCGCGGAGGCTGCCGGCATGTCGCCGCAGGTCACGCCGCAACTGCATGTGGACGTGGGTGCCGCGGCCGAACTGGAATTCCGGCTGACGATCGCGGGCGCGCAGGAGAATGTCACGGTCTCGGCCGCGCCCGCACTGGTCGAAACCAAGCCCAGCGCGGTCTCCACGTTGCTCGATGAGCGTGCGGTCGGGGACTTGCCACTGAATGGCCGGCGATTCTCCGACCTGTTGCTGCTCTCGCCCGGGGTCACGCAGGACCCGCGCAGTCTGACTTCTTCGACGAACGGCGATCTCTCGGTGGGAGGGATTCGCGGATTTCAGAACAGTTTTCTGGTCGACGGCGGCGACTATAACAATGCTTTCTTCGCGCAGGCGCGCGGGCGTTATCGCGCTCCTTACCAGTTTTCGACCGAGGTGGTGCAGGAGTTTCGCGTCTCGACGAATTCCTATGGCGCGGAGTTAGGACGCTCGGGCGGAGCGGTGGTGAATGTCGTGACCAAGTCCGGGTCGAACCATATGCACGGCACGGCGTTCTATTATCTGCGCGATAGTTCGTTCGGGGCGTCGAATCCCTTTCTCGCTTTCCGGCCGCACAATCGCCAGCAGCAGGTCGGAGGCACGATCGGCGGCCCGCTGAAGCGCAATAAGATCTTCTTCTTCGCGGGCTTCGACCAGCACATTTTTCACGTGCCCAACGTGGTCGAGTTCCTGAACGGAAGCTCGCAGGTCCTGCCTCAGGCCGCCGCCGGCCCTTATACGCCGGGAGACTACGAGGCTAGCGATCAGGCGCTGGTGTTCGCCACCGCCGCGCACCTGAGTTCGCTGGCGGGAGAATATCCGGCGGCCCAGATCGGCAATTCGTCGTACGCCAAGCTCGACATCAACCTGACTCCGCGCAATCAGCTCGCGCTGCGGGTCAACACGTCGCGCTACTGGGGGGCGAACAATGTATTCCTCGACCCAGCCAGCCCCGTCACCTACGATTCCATCAGCAATAACGGGCAGGAAGTGGTATCCACCGAAACCGGCTCGCTGTCGTTGACCTCGGGGCTCTCGTCGCGCTGGATCAGCCATTTGCGGGCGCAATTCTCGCGCGACCGGCAGCAGTCTTACAGCAACACCAGCGACGTGCTGGTGAAGATTCCTACGATTCTCGACGGCATGGGGCGATCGAATCTTCTGCCGCGCCAGACTCGCGAGCACCGTTTGCACCTTGCCGAGACGATCAGCTTCGAGGGGAGCCGCAATTCGCTGAAGTTTGGCGGCGACGGGCTCGTGACGTGGATCTATGATTTTTTCCCCAGCCAGCAGAGCGGAGAATATCTATTCTATCCCGTCAAGGTGAACCCGTTCACCTTTGAGCCGATGGAGGCTGGGCTTCAACTCACGCCGCTGCGGGCGTACGCTCACGAAGTGCCGCACTATTATCTGCAAAACTTTGGCAGTGCCGAGTCGCATCCTGACACTAAAGAATACGCGGCATTCGCACAGGATACGATCCGCGTGACCAACCGTCTTGCCCTCAACCTGGGCGTGCGCTGGGATTTGCAGACTTTCACGACTGCAGGGCTAGTTTCGAACCCGTTGTTTCCGCCTTCCGGGAAAGTTCCGTTTCAGCCCTACAACTTCGCGCCGCGGGCCGGATTTGCCTATTCGTTCGGCAACTCGCGACCGCTCGTGGTGCGCGGCGGATACGGGATTTTTTACGTTCGCATTCCGCAAATCTACAACTCGATCATTCAGACGGACAACGGAGTAACGGACACGCAGGTCTTCCTCAACAACACGAACTACTACGATCACCAGGTTTTTCCCACGTATCCGAATCCGCTGGTAAGTTGCCCTCTATACGCGGCGAACTGCGCGCCGCCTGCGGGTTTCACCGAGGGCGTGACCAATAACGTTTCGGCGTTCGCTACCAACTTCGTGACTCCGCGCGTGCAACAAACCAGCCTCACGTTCGAAAAGGAAGTAGTCGACCGCACTACGCTGTCTGTGTCCCTGCTCAACGTGCGCGGCGAACATTTGATCCGGGCGCTGGACGTGAACCTGCCGCAGCCCATCGCGTTGAACTACCCGATCTTCGATTCCACGGGCTCGATCTTCCAGAACGGTTTCTACACCGTCGATTCCTTCGCGACCTGGCAATTCACCCGATCGCTAACCTGTCCCTGGCCGCCATGCATCAATCCGCTGGGACGGCCCATCGCTCAACTTGGCGCCATTAACGAATTCCAAAGCGCGGCTTCCAGTAACTACAATGGTGCGACGCTCTCGCTCAATCGCCGCCTCGCTCGTGGGACTTATCTGCGGCTCTCCTATACCTATGCCCGCGCGATCGACGACGGACAAGACGCCCTTGTCGCCGGCCAACCCGCGACCGTGCAGAATTCCTACAATCCCGCATCCGAGCGCGGACCCAGCGTGACCGACCAGCGGCATCGCATGGTTGTGGCACTGTCCGCCGAGCCGCGGCCCTTTCACCGCGGCCATGAACTCCTGGGACACTTGTTCAACGACTGGAAGATCTCGAGCGTGGTGAACTACGGCACCGGACGGCCGGTGAATGCCACGGTGTCGGGCGACCCCAACCAGGATGGCAACGACTTAAACGACCGTCTTCCTGGATACAGCCGCAACGCCTTTACCGGACCCGACTATGAGACCACCGACCTCCGCCTCACAAAAAAGATCCGCGTGACCGAGCGCTACAAGCTGAACCTGATGGCCGAGTCCTTTAACCTGTTCAACCGCGACAACCAGCGCGTCGCCATCACTTCGAACGGGCTGGTGGCCACGTCCTCCACCTTTGTGCAGAGTTCGGTCACCAACGGCCTGGCGACTTACCCGGGCTATTACCAGTTACCCGGCAACTTCATGAAGCCCAATGCCGCCTACGCACCACGGCAGGTTCAGCTGTCGCTGAAGTTTGTGTTCTGAGTTTCTGGAAGTGCCCTCAAAAAATAGAAGCAGGGGCACCCTGGGTGCCCCTGGCCTTCTTTTTTGGAGTGGACAAGCTATCGGACTGTAACCATCACAGGCACCGTGTGGCTGATCGCACCCGACGTCCCCGTCACCATAAGCGTGACCTGATTGTTGGTTGGTGTCTGGTGGTTGGAGTTGCTGCCGCACGCAACCGTGAAGGTCATGCCCGCGACGAGCAAAGCCAGTCCAGCCATGAGCAACAGGCTCTTCCCTTTGCTCGCACCCGGTTTACGCCGGCCGGTGGTCAACATCGTCCCAAACAGGCCCAAGCCCGAAAGCAGAGCCATTCCAATCCCGCCGTAGCCGCCAGTCGGAGGAGCCGCAGCCGCCGTGAGAGTCAGAGTCGAGCTCGCCGTGCTCGATCCGGGCGAGATCGTGTTGGGAGAAAACGAGCACGTCAACCCCGCAGCCGACGAGCAGGCGAGCGCGATCTGACCGTTGAAGCCGCCCACCGCCGCCGAGTGCACGGTGATCGCAGAGTTGCCTCCCGGCGCGACAGTAACCGTCGGCGCAGACACACTCAGTGAAAAATTCGCACCCGCAGCCGAAGCCGGTACTAGCGTCGCGAACAATCCGCTGGTCTGGTTCGCGCCTCCCGCCGTGAAGTAGAGCGTGTTGGGATCCCCCGTGCCACCCGCACCGAATACCATGTCCCAGAGTCCGGGATTTGTGATCACGTGCCCCGCAGAATCGGTGACTTGCGCCACGAAATGTCCTTGGGTGTCGTAGGCGTTCATGGTGCCGTCGCCGAAGTTGCCGATCAGCACATCACCGGAAAAGGTCCCAAAGCTTGCCGGCGCCATGACTGCTCCCCAGGGAGCATTCAAGGTGCCACCGCTCGCAAAGGTTCGCGTGAAATTGCCTGTGCTGTCGAAGGCGTCCACGATGCCCAGACCCGCGCCGGTCACCGGATCGTGTTTGGCGGCATCTTGCTGAACATAGGTGACGAGGACGACGTTGGCGATCACGTGGACTCCATGTGGAGCATATCCCGCCGGGAGATTAGGATCGGTAAAGTTTCCAGCAAGATTCGTGGGATTGAAATTCCGGTCATACACTTCGATCTTGCCGCTGCGGAAGTTCGCCGCCAGCAGGAAAGTGCCGCCATTGTTGGTGAGCAGCGCGAGCCCTTTGTAAACCGCCCCCGCGGCAGAATTGTCGACAGCCACCACCGCGTTGCCCTGTCCCGTCCAGTTCGCAATGATTCCATCTTCCGTATCGAACAGAAAGGCTCCGCTGTTGAAGTATCCACTCTGCGAGTTAGCTACCGTGCCCGTCGGGCACCCTGGGTTGCAGGGATTCATGCTGGCTGAGGGGATGCCCACGACCAGCGAGTTCTTATTTCCCTGCGCGTCGTACAGAGTCGAGGTGCCACCATTATTATTGGCGATCCAGAATGGCTGTCCCGGGACGAACGAAATTCCCCAGGGATTCGAAAGCTGAGAATCGGTGTGGTTGGCCACACCGGCTGTGTTGGCGACGAGGTTGGTCTGTGAGTATCCGGTTTGCTGAGCGAAGGTGAACGAAGAAACGCCCAAGATCGCGAACGCCCCGAGTATCAGTGTCTTAAGCTTCATGTGTTTTCTCCTCTCGCGAATTACCCGGGATCGGCTCCAGAACCTTGGTTCGTGGCTGCTGTCTGCGTTGTGTCCAGCTTGCGTCCTCATTGCAATCCGCTTACAGCCTTAAAGCTACGCAGCCGGGCTTGGCCCGATGTCACACGTGCGTCCTGACTTTGTAAAAAGCGCGGGGGAATGTCGCGCGCCTGTCGGTGACTTGTCAAAAACTGTACGAGGCGGCCCCATCTCACTTCTAATGTGGCGTCATCCCGAGCGCAGCCGTCCTTCAGGCGGAGCGAGGGATCTCCGGCGCCACGACTGCGTCGAACCGTGAAATCATGGTATGTTGAATTTCCTTCTCTGGCTGCTGATTGCGGCCAGCCGCGAGCCATGATTCGATCCTTCAAAGGCGTCCGCCCGGCGATCCCGTCCTCCTGCTTCGTCGACGACTCGGCCCAGATCATCGGCGACGTCGTCCTCGGCGAGCACGCCTCAGTGTGGATGAACGCTGTCCTCCGCGGCGACGTCCACGAGATCCGCGTCGGCGCCCACTCGAACGTTCAGGACAACAGCGTTCTCCACGGCATGAAGCAACAATGGGGCGTTTACGTCGGCGAGTACGTCACGGTAGGCCACTCGGTCACCCTGCACGGATGCGTCGTCGAAGACCGCTGCCTGATCGGCATGGGTTCGATCATTCTGAACGGCGCGAAGATCGGCGCCGGCTCAATCATCGCCGCCGGCACACTGATTCCCGAGAAAACGCTAGTCGAGCCCGGATCGCTGTGGATGGGCTCCCCCGGCAAGTTCCGCCGCAAACTCGGCCCTGACGAAGAAGAGACGATCATGCGTTACGCGAGAAACTATCTCGGCTATAAAGAAGATTACCTAAGGGAACGGTAGGCGTCGGGCGTCAGCCATCCAGCGTCGGGCGTAGGCGGTCATGCGGTTTTGGAAAGGGCACGGCTTCAGCCGTCTCGGTAGTTCTGGGATGGGCACGACGTCAGGCGCTTAGGCTCTCAAAAGACGCGGGCTTTAGCCCCTGAGGGAACCGCAGCTCCCTCATAAAGCTCTGTCATCCTGAGCGGAGTCGAAGGACCTCTGCAGGTTAGACTTGAGTTGCACTGGAGAGGCGTTCGCACCCGGCGCTCGCATGATAGCCCGACGACTTCCGCTGCCGGAACCGAGTCGGCACGCAAGTGCGTCCCGCAGGGACGCCTGAAAATAGCCCGGCGTTTCAACGCCGGGAAAGACGCGCGACTTAGAACACCCGTCCCGTTAGGGACGGTTGAAATCCCGGATCGAGGAGCGTTTCAGCCGTGCATACGGCACGGGCATCGAGGTCGGCTCACCCGCCGCTGAAGCGGCGGGCTACTATCAAACGTTCCTCCGGGACGAAAGACTGGAAAGCAATGATCAAAGCAGTCCGAGGAACGCGAGACCTTCTCCCGCCGGACACGGCACTCTGGAACTTCGTCGAAGCCGCCGTGCGCGACGTCTTCCGCGCCTACAACTTCCAGGAAATTCGCACGCCCATCTTCGAAGAAACCGCCCTGTTCGCCCGCAGTGTCGGCGAAGAGACCGACATCGTCTCCAAAGAGATGTACACGTGGGAAGATCGCGGTCGCGCCGCCAGCGACAAAGGACAATCCCTGACCCTCCGCCCCGAAAACACCGCCGGCACAGTCCGCGCCTACATCGAACACAAACTCTGGGATCGCGGCCTGAACAAGCTCTACTACATCGGCCCGCAGTTCCGCCGCGAGCGCCCGCAGAAGGGACGCTACCGCCAGTTCTACCAAATCGGCGCCGAGGTCATCGGCCCGGCCTCGGCCGGGAGTGAGTCCCCCGCCCGCGACGCCGAAGTGCTTGAGATGCTGGCCACGCTGCTCGACCGCCTCGGCATCACGGACTGGAATCTCGAACTGAATTCCGTCGGCTGCGCCAACGACCGCGCCAAATTCAACGAGGCGTTGCGCCAGGCTCTCGAGCCGGTCAAGGATAAGATGTGCGCCGATTGCCAGCGTCGCGCCGTCACCAATCCCCTTCGCGTCTTCGACTGCAAGGTCCCCGAGGATCAGCCCATCATCGAGAAACTTCCGCGCATCAGCCAGTTCCTCGACGAAGCTTGCCGCACACATTTCGAAGCAGTGCAGCAAATCCTCAAGTCGGTTGGTGTCCAGTTTCAGATAAACGACCGTTTGGTCCGCGGCCTCGACTACTACACCCGCACCGCCTTCGAGTTCACCCACGGCGCCCTGGGCGCGCAGAACGCAATCCTGGGCGGCGGACGCTATGACGGATTGTCCGAAGCGCTCGGCGGCCCGGCCGCTCCCGGCATCGGTTTCGCCATCGGCGAGGATCGGCTTGTGATGTCGCTACAGGAAAAATCCCCCGCCGAGAGCGTGCTGCGCAAGCCGGATGTCTACGTAGCGCCGTTGGGCGCGGGCATGAACCCCGAAGCCGCCCGCCTGGCGCGCGAATTGCGCCGCCACGACCTGGTGGTCGAACTGGGCGACGAAACTTTTCGCCTGAAAAAATCGTTCGAAGCCGCCACAAAGGCCGGAGCAAAATACATCCTTATTGTGGGCGAGAATGAAGTGAAAGCCGACGCCTTCGCGCTCAAGAACCTGGCAACCGGCGAGCAACTACAAGTCCCGCGCACAGACCTGGCACGAACGATTCATAGGAACAGCACGCGTTCTCATGAAGTCTTGTAACCCTTGGGGTCAAGCTGCAAATGGCACGAAGCAACCTCCAAACATCTGCCCTCGTACTTCGCGGAAGATGGAACACACATCAGGAGCTGACATGAATATTCGTCTCATGGTCGCAATCGTTATGTTATGCACCCTCTCCCCCGCTGCTTTCGGACGGGCGCCTAATCCGTCTAAACCTCTGAGTGAGCAAGAAAAGACGCTGATGGCCGCCGAGCAAAGCTTCGTCGACGCCGCAAAGAAGGGCGATGCCGCTTTCTTCAAACGCACTCTCACCGACGATTTTTCCTTCGTCGGCTTCGACGGCCAACTCGCTGACCGGCAGGAGATGATCGACCAGCACAGCGATGCCGGCTTCGATCTAATGCCCTACAACATGAAAGTGATGGCCATCACGGACGGTGTCGCACTCGTGACTTACGATGTTGTTTTGCGCGTCCCTCAGGAGGAAGACCAAGGTCCTCCCCCACGCTATCAGCATTTCAGCACGGTCTGGGTCAAGCAGGGCGATGCGTGGAAGATGAAGTTCCAGCAGAGGACGGCGTCCCATTGGGGAGATTGGTAGAAGACGCCCCGCAGGAAAACTGATCTTGGATTTTTTGATTGAAGATTAAAATACTCGATGCTCGAGACCGAATCGCACGTTCCGTTTGACTAGCCCCGCCAGCGGGCCTAATATCTCGCTGCGGGAACGAGCGCTTCTCGATCGACCATCTCCAATGAGGCACCCATGAAGACCACAGCACTCATCTCGGCAGTCTGGTTGTTCCTTGCACTGACAGCGGTCGCGCAGATGGAAATGCCCAAGCCCGGCCCCGAACACAAAAAACTCGACGTTCTCTCCGGTTCGTGGACGCTCGACGGCGACATGAAGCCCAGCCCCATGGGACCAGGCGGCAAGATGACCGAAATTGAAAAGTGCGATTGGATGGACGGCGGCTTTTTCCTCGTCTGCCACACCGACTTCAAGAGTTCGATGGGCGACGGCGCGGGCCTCTCCATCCTGGGATATTCCGCCGACGATAAGGCCTACACCTACCGCGAGTACAACAGTTGGGGCGAGTCCATGGAGTCGAAGGGCTCCGTCGACAACGACACTTGGACCTGGACCAATGACGAAAAAATGGGCGGCACGATGATGAAAGGCCGCTTCACCATGAAGCTCCTCTCCCCCACCTCCTACACCTTCACGTACGAAATGTCGCAAGACGGCACCAAGTGGAACACGGTGATGGACGGCAAAGCCACAAAGAAGTAGCGCAGGCGCGAGTCCGCACCATCGAGGCGAGACAGAACCGCATCGTTGGAACTGAAAGCCCCACGCATCCAGCAAAGCCCCAAAAAATCGAATGCGGCTCGGGCCAGCCACCCGAGCCGCATCGTTACGTGGATTCCTGCTCTGCCTTTGTCACCGCTGCGCGGTGGACGACCGCTTCGGCCCGACAGCGCTCCAAAAGAACGCCGCATTTGCCAAAGCCAGCTGCGACCCGCGACCTTGCGATCACGAACCGCAACTGCTGCGGTGGCCAGCAAGCCCTCTCCTGATCAAGGGAGCGGGGAGGAGGCCGCAACGCCCGGGGCAACCAGTCGCGTATCCGCGTTTCTGGAAATTCCCGCTGGCTCTGCCGCAATCGTCCGGCACTCAGGACTCTCACGTTTTCGCTTCACCCACTGTCAGCCAGAACGTTACGCCCCGCAATACAAAAGGAATCCGTCCCTGTGCAGAACCTGTGGACGATCAGCCTTCCTTGTGGAAGAACGAGGAAAACTAAGAGAAAATCCGCCACTCCTAGACATCCTCATTCTCCTTCTGCCGCAGCACGTTGCCCTGTGCGAGATAGCGCTTGAAGTAGTTCATGGCATTCTCCATGCGCGCCACTGCGCCACTGCCAGGATTCGTGACCGGTTCTGCGTCTGCGGATCTTTCGCTGGTCGCAGTATCCTCACAGGCCGCGGAGGCTTCCCGCAAAAGATGCCACGCCTCGCGATACCCTTCGTACTTGGCATGCTTCGATTGCGAAAACAGCGCCACGGTTTCTTTCCCCAACACCGCGCCTGCCGGAATGATGTACCAAGCATCCCTCAACACGACGTAGGCCGCGAGAAAGTCGAACGACCCGGGCTCATACGCCTCGTTCTTCCTGCCTCGAATGCAGCATTCATAACCACCCCCCGATTGGCAGACCGTCGACTTCACCTGCACACTGACGAAGTGTCCCGGACGTCCGATCACGAAGTCGTAGCTGCTCGAATCTCCCCAAGGCTTGCTGACACACAATCCCCGCTCCGCAGCCCGCTCCATGAATCGCATCTCCGCCCATTCACCACGAGCTTTCGGGTCTTTGATGATCCCAGGCTTGCGCTTCTTCATCCACCCGCCCCGTAAACAAATCAAGCGGCATCCGCTGAAAATTCGCCCCTGCCGCCTTAGTTCTTATCCGACAGGAATGAAGAGTCGAACGCAACGGAATTGAAAGAAAGAAGTGGGAGTGCTTCCCAAAACAGGAAAGAGACCCATGTGGAGCGGACGCCCCGTCCGCTGCTTTTGACTTTGATTGACGAGGCAACGAACGGGAAGGGCACGACTTCAGCTTTAAGCCTGCCCCGAGCGAGCGCTGCGAGCCGAAGGGTGCCGTCAAGCCCCGATAAACGAACCGGCTTCAGCCGTTGCGGGCACAACCACCGAAACAGGCCGGAGACACCACAGGATAATCACCGTGGTGGAACGATAAACAGGGCGACCTTTCCTCTTCGACTTCCGCTCTCGATCAAGAAAGCCGTGCAGCACACTCCGGCCGGGAGAATGGGAGTATCATTTCGCTCGTGAAGAAAAAGAAACGGCTGCCGAAACAGAGAAGCTCACACTCCCGCCCCTGGCTGCGGCACAAACCCCGTCAGGGGTTTCAAGGCTACCCCGTTGCAACCATGGCCTTCTACGGGCCGACCGACAAGCTGGCTACCAAGGTCGCCGTGAGCATCTTTCTCACCGAAAATGGCCCGCCGGATTTTCTCCAGCGCTGGTTCTCCAATGGCGAGATGGATGTGCGTAGCGATCCCGCGATTGGCGAGGAGGTCGCGGCCTTCCTCAAGGCTCACTCTCCCCGCTCAACCGTGGTCGCCGACCGGATTATCGGCTGCCCCCACGAAGAAGGCACGGACTACCCGGACGGAACCTCCTGTCCGCAATGTCCCTTTTGGGCTGGCCGCGACCGTTTCACCCACGAGCGCATTCAGTAAACGCCCAGGTGTTCCGAAACGCGACGCTTTCTTTTCAACCAGTTCGCGTGCAGCTAGAGCTGTTTCGCCGAGTGCCCCATTTCTCGCGTCTTTTGCGAGAAAGCCTGCCCCTTCGGCAAGCTCAGGGTAAGCTCTGACCGAAGCCGAAGAGTGGGGCCTCTATGTTCCCTAACAGCGGGTGGCGACCATAACCCTGGATTCGGGAAGGGCACGACTTCGAGTCGTGCCGTCAAGGCCTGATAAAAACGAACCGGCTTCAGCCACTGCGGGCACAAACACCGAAACGCGCCGGAGACACCATAAGCTCAATCTCTGTGATCGTTCAAAGCAAATCCGTCATCCCGAAGCCCCGCGCTTTCACCAGCGGTTAGAGCCTGCCCTGAGCAAAGGACGGTCTTGGGGACCGTCAGTACTGGCAGAAACGTGGGTCGAATGAGAGACTGCGCAGGGCGTGTCTCGGCAAGCTATAACCGACTACGACATGGCGCTTCGTGCCCGTCCCGGAGCATGGTTCCGGTGGCTTGCGGTCAGGACTTTGGTGGCAGTTCGCCGCAAGGTGGGGCGGACTCGACCCCGTTGGAGAGTTTTTTCACCGATCCGCAACCGGGCCGAGTCTCGCCGATTTCCCGAAGCGAGGTCAGTCTATGGCGAAGCCGCAGCGAGTGCCCAAAAAACAGAAGCAAAAAATCACACTGCACGATCTGAAAAGTCTGCCCGTGCTACATCTGCATGCCGCCGGCATCGACGTGGGCAGTGCCGAGCATTATGTCGCCGTGCCCGCCCACTGCGATCCCCAGTCCGTGCGCCGCTTTGGCAGCTTTACCGCCGACCTGCATCGTCTGGCGCAATGGCTGAAGGCCTGTCGCATCCAGACCGTGGCCATGCAAGCCACCGGGGTGCACGGGATCGGTCTCCATCAGATCCTGCAAGAGTACGGGCTGGAGGTCCAGGTGGTGAACGCGCGCCACACCAAGACTCTGCCCGGACGCAAGAGCGACGTGCAGGAGTGCCAGTGGCTGCAAACCCTGCATACCTTCGGCCTGCTCAACAACAGCTTTCGCCCGCCGCAGCAAATCCAAGTCTTGCGCTCCTACATGCGCCAGCGCGAAGTGCTGGTCGCGGCCGCCGCTACCTGCGTGCAGCACATGCAGAAGGCGCTGACCGAGATGAACCTGCAACTCACCAACGGGATCAGCGACATCAGCGGAACCACCGGCCTGGCCATTCTGCGAGCCATCGTCGCGGGCGAGCGCGATCCGCACCAACTGGCCGCGCTCAAACACAGCCTGATTCGCGCCACGCGCCAAGAGATTGCGCAAAGTCTGCAGGGCCACTGGCGCGAAGAGTTACTCTTCGTCCTGTCTCAAAATCTGAAGCAGTATGACTTTTATCTGGCTCAGATCAAGGAGTGCGATCAGCGCATCCAGGCACAGATGCAAACCATGGAGGCCAGAATCGATCCCGTGGCCCACCCCATTCCCGCTCCCCGCCGCGCCAGTTGGTCGCGCAAACGCCAGCCGGCTTTCGATCTCCGCGGCGAACTCTATCGCGTCACCGGCGTCGACCTCACTCAAGTCGACGGACTCGATGTGCAGACCATCCAGACCGTCCTGTCCGAAGTCGGCGTCGATATGAGCCGCTGGAAAACGGAAAAGCACTTGGGCTCGTGGCTGGGCCTGGCCCCCGACAATCGCGTGCGCGGAGGAAAAATCCTGAAGCGGGGTACCCGCCACGTGGTCAACCGCGCCGCCACCGCGCTGCGCCTGGCGGCCTGGAATCTAATCCGCAGCCAGAGCGCGCTGGGAGCCAAGTTTCGCCGCTTACGCGCCCCCCTCGGACCGCCCAAGGCCATCACCGCCATGGCCTATCAGCTGGCCCGCATCGTCTATCGCATGTTGAAGTTCGGCCAAACCTACCATGACCAAGGCGTGGCCCACTACGAAGCCAAACACCGCGAACGACAACTGTTCTGGCTCACAAAACAAGCCGCCGCACTCGATTTGCAACTTATTCCAATCGCGGAGGTTACACTTTGAGTTTCTGGAGAGCGCAGTCGAAGGGGATCTCGCGCGCAACGAATCCGAACGAGACTGGCTTGGTGGCGCGGTATCAACAATCGCGTTGAGCGCGGACGAGACTCTTGCCGCCTTTGTAAGGGTTGAGAACATTCTGGGTCGAGCTTGGATCGACGGGTGTCGCATCTCTGGCGGCTCCGTCGTTCGAGGCTCTGCACCAACTCTTCGGGTAGTAAGCATGGGACGGAGGTTGGCTGTCTTAGACGGCATCGCTGGAACGGCAGAATTGATCGATCACATTCAACGCGGTGACGACGCCGCCGAGGCTGAACTGACGGCCATTTTCCTGATTCGATCCCATCGAATGACCGCGCAAGTGGAACTCTATCCGCCGGTTGGAAATCGTGTCGCGGATTTTCGCGTTCGCGACGGGGAAGCCGCCTGGACTTATGTTGAGGTTACCCGTCCAGACTGGTCTGAAGCGACGGAACGGGCCAGAATCGTATTGGACCGCGTAGCAGCACTTGTGACCGACATCAAAACGTCGTTTGCTCTGGAAGTTTTCTTGAGACGCGAGCCTGCCGAAGAAGAACTGGGACAGCTACTGCAAACGTTGCCAAGATTCTGCAATCAGAAAGGAGTTCGACAGGAGGAGCTACCTGCTGGACTTGGACTATTGCTTCTGAATGAATCCGCACCTGGATTGATTGTTACCGGCGATCACGGAGAGGAGATTCGTCCGCGCATAGGCGTGGCGAGAGCAATTGCTGGACCTGCCGAACCGCATCGACATATTTCCGTGCGAATGGCTTTTTCCGATGAAAGAGCCGAAGCCGTCTTAACCACCGAGGCACGGCAGCTTCCCAAAGGAACGCCGGGGTTGATCATGGTTGGTATTTCGCGGGTGCCTAGCGCGTTCAAGTCGTGGGAGCCCCTTCTTCGAAGGCGCTTCCAGCCTCAAATGCACACTCGGGTCAGCGCCGTCTGCCTTTTTGGAGGGGGATTGCTCCTTACCCAGACAGGCGAAGCCTGGTTGCCACAAACCAAGCTGCTGCTAAATCCACATGCCACACTGCCCTTGCCCGCATGGATTGACGCCGTCTTGATAGAGTCGGGAGCAGAATTTAGACGAACGGTCCAACCCTCGTAGTTCGCCTCCCCGCCTGTCGTTGTGCACTGTCGCTCCCCTTGTTGCAGGAGACTCGATCGTCCAAAGTAGCGGCTCTCGCTTACTGAGGCCAACTAACGGGAGGCGGCGATTCCTCTCGTATCCCTTCGGGCGTCCCTCGTTCAATAGTCGTAGGAGGATTCACCAGATGAGAAGCGACAAAGGCACGAAGGCAGCAAAGCCGGCGAAAACGACGAAGGCCGCGAAGGTGAGAAGCTCGCGCTGGCAAGCTCGTGCTCTCCGATCCTAAACCGCCTGCAAAAACGCCTATTGGTAGCGACAGGCGGCGACGTCCGTTACCAGCGGCCTGCCCGCCTACGGGGGAAGAACCTACCGCGTTCGACGGAAGGAACTATCGGAGTTCAGCGGGGTCGATGAGTCGAATGGCGATTTTGCACCAGCTACCCAATCATCGTGTGAACGAGATGACAAGGCCAGCACTGCCACATCCATGCAGAACAGCGCCCCGGTCGGGGCACCAGTTAGGAATTGTCTTCGTCTTTCCGAAGACTTTGTATTGCTTTGCTGATCTCATCCAGTGCCTTCGGAATCTGCTGAACGTCATAAAGAGTTCGAGGTAGCTCGTCGTCGTGGACGAGACGTTCACGATGCTCATCTGCACTCACCCTGAACCGGTGTTCCCAGCGCTTCCCGGCAGCGTCTTTGAACCCGAGAGTTCCAGCAAACTCCATTGCCTCGTATTTCTCAAATAGCTTCTGTGGGACTCCTAACAGGACGGACGCACTTTGTTGAGGTACGAGGGCCGAAATCTGATCGAGTGCTGTGACTTCTCTACCGTCTTGGTCTTGCGGATGCTTCTCCCAATTCAGGCGCACATCGTAAGCGACACCTCCTCCGAGATTTTTTATCCTTAGCAGAAGTAGTGAATAGCGGCTGGTGATGTCGAAGTACGGAGTCGGCGCTGGACGACTAGCATCCTCCTGAAGTTGGATAACACGCAGTGACGGCAAGACGGCGATCAGAGCGGCAAGAACGGCAAGGACTCCAGTGAGGGTCGCCCACGTCTCTGTTGTCCTCGGCCCACAAAGCAGAAAGACGATCAATGCAATACACGCGACGAAGAGAACGCTAAGTAGAAGACGGGTCAATACTCGCATCTGTAGAACCTCCTACCAACCCGCGGTATAAGTGTACCCCTTCCTTCCCGGTCCTCCGGAGGTTGATGAATGATGTCGCCACCACCGGGTGCCCCGTCCTTTGCGCTTTTTTGCAAAGGGTGGGCATTCCGACCGTGGAGACAGGAGATTTGGATTGTTTCCCTGCCGGCCGCGGCGAGTTTTACTTCGAGCACGGCCCAAAAAGCCAAAGCCCCGAGAGTCACTCGGGGCTTGAAATGGGTACTAACCGCCGCCTGCATGTTTAATTCTATTCCGCCCAACGACCTTGTCAAGACTCATTGGTAATATCGAGTGACCGTGCGGAGGGCGAGGGATTCGAACCCTAATGGCTGACTAGGCCACTCGACCGCTTCGCAGGCGGCGGCCAGTACCCACTGGCAACACCCTCCACAACCGCCGTCCTGCGCCAATTCAATTCTATGGAAGTCGCTTGTGTGTCCTGCGCACAAGGGGGCGAATATTTGGACTCACGTCCCGATTTGGAAAATCAAAAAAGGCACGGCCGAAGCCGTGCCTTGAAAAAATCCGTGCGAATCCGCGTCAATGCGTGGCGATGAAGTTCAGTCCCGTACTCCATCCATAAACGCCCGCAGCTTGCGCGAGCGCGACGGATGCCGCAGTTTGCGCAATGCTTTGGCTTCGATCTGGCGGATGCGTTCGCGGGTGACCGCGAAGCTCTGCCCGACTTCTTCCAAAGTGTGTTCGCTGCCGTCTTCGAGGCCGAAGCGCATCTTGATGACTTTTTCTTCCCGCGGGGTCAGCGTGCGCAGGACCTGTCCGGTCTGGTCCTTCAGGTTCACGTTGATCACCGCTTCGGCCGGCGAGACTACGGCGCGGTCTTCGATGAAGTCGCCCAGATGCGAATCTTCCTCTTCGCCTATAGGGGTCTCAAGAGAAATGGGTTCCTGCGCGATCTTGAGCACCTTGCGCACTTTCGCGACGGGAATGTCCATGCGCTTGGCGATTTCTTCGCTGGTCGGTTCGCGTCCCAGTTCCTGCACCAGCTGCCGCGAGGTGCGGATCAGCTTGTTGATCGTCTCGATCATGTGTACCGGGATGCGGATTGTACGCGCCTGATCGGCAATCGCGCGGGTGATGGCCTGGCGAATCCACCACGTGGCATAGGTCGAAAACTTGTAGCCACGGCGGTATTCGAATTTGTCGACGGCCTTCATCAGGCCGATGTTGCCTTCCTGAATCAGGTCGAGGAACTGCAGGCCACGGTTGGTGTATTTTTTGGCAATCGAAACCACCAAGCGGAGGTTGGCCTCAATCAGCTCGCGCTTGGCCTGCTCCGCGTCCATGTCGCCCTGGATGATCTCGCGCTGGGTGCGCTTGAGCTCCTGGAACGCCACGCCGGTTTCGAGTTCGAGTTTTTCCACCTCGCCGCGAATGGCGCGCGACTGGCGGCGATATTCTTTCTTCTGTTCCTCGCTGCGAGTGGCCTCGGCCTTGCGCTCCAGGTTCTGCGCCTGGCGGTCGAGCGAACGCATGCCGTCCACGGTCTTGTTGACCCGCTCGATCAGGCGCTTACGCTCGGCATTGGTGAAGCCGAGACGGCGCACCGCAATCGACACGGCAATGATGCCGCGTGCCAGCTTGCGCCGCGCCCGCCGATGATCTTTCGGATGCTTCTTCAGCGAGACTTCTTTGTACTTTTCTTCGAGGACGTTGGCCTTTTTGTACAGCTTGGCCATGTCGTCGATCTTGCCCGTGAACTCATTCAGGCGGTTCTGCAGGATCTCGTCGGTGATCTCTTCTTCATCGAAGGTGACCACTTCCTTGATCGAGCGGACGTTTTTCTTGAGGTCTTCGCCCAGGGTGAGCAGTTCGCGAATCACGATCGGAGACCGCGAAAGCGCCTTGAGCACGCGGATTTGGCCGCGCTCGATTCGCTTGGCGATCTCTACTTCGCCTTCGCGCGTGAGCAGCGGCACAGTTCCCATCTCGCGCAGATACATGCGGACGGGGTCGTTGGTTTTTTCCAGGGCTCCGGGGGTCAGGTCGAGTTCAACGTCCTCGCCTTCCTCGGATTCGTCGAATTTTTTGTCGAGCGCGGCGGAAGGCAGCTTGGGGCCTTCCAGCACGTCAATGCCTTGCGTACCAATCGTGGTCAGCAGATCGTCAAGGTCTTCGGGACTGTGCACGTCATGCGGTATGAGGTCGTTGACCTGGTCATACGTGAGATATCCCTTTTCTTTGCCGGTGTCGATCAGCTTTTTTATGTCGTCGTACTTGTCATCAAGAGCCAAGAGGTGTCCTCAAACTACTTATTTCCGCTCCACAGGAGCGTGTGGTAAAGTTTCCAAAAAGGTGGGAATCTGGGTATAGCGGGATTGTGCATCTAGCACAAACTTACAGAGTGTAGCACATAAGTGCTGCGTCGTCTATCGGTTGCCCGCTTTAGCCGTCGTTGCCCGCCGGGATTTCCAATTATCCTAGATACTTAGATGGCCAGGGAAGTGTTTTTGTTTCAAGCACTTTTCTTCTTTTCGGTCGCCTTGAGACCATCTTCCGCCAAGCTGGGGTCGCGCAGGGCGCGGCTGATTCGCTCGAGATCACTGAGTAGCTCGCGCAGGCGGTCTTTATCGGCAGAAAGACCCGGCTTTTTCAGTTCCTGTTGCACCTCCTCCTGTCGGCGACGCAGGTGAATGCGGCGCAGAGCGCGAACCGCTGACTCCAGCACCTCGGCGGTAAGCTCCTCATCTTCTTTCAGCAGGATCGACGCCAGCAGGCGGCGGTCGCTTTCCGTGGCCGCGACTTCTAGAACATCGGCAACGTCCGGGCTGGCATTTAGAAGCGACTCGGCCAGCGATTCGGTCGCCAGGCCGCGGTGTAGGCCCTCATTCTGCAGGACGAAGGCGGCTTGCCGGGCGGGATCGAATTCCTCTTCGGCACCGTCGCGCAGGGAGAGGCGCTCCTCTCCGGGCTGCATCTGCCGGGCTGAGGACAGGGCGCGAATCAGGATCTTTTCCGCGTCGGTGGCTTGCGACTGCGCGGGCGCTTTGACGGCCGACGCCGAGCGCGTCCCAGCGACATGGCGCAACTCCTGGCGCAGAACCGCGGAATCGATGGCTAGCTTCTGCGCGATTTCGTGAGCCAGTTCGTCGCGCACAATGCGACTGGGGATGCGCTGCACGTGGGGCAGCAGAAAATTCACGGCTTTGACTTTTCCTTCGGCGCTGCGCGCGGGGAATTGCGTGCGCGCGCGTTCGATCAGGTAGTCGAAATATCTCTGCGAGTGGCGCAGCGCTTCGCCGTAGGCGTCTTTTCCTTTGCGACGGATGTAGAGGTCGGGGTCGAATCCCTGTTCGAGGGTGAGTACCTTGATCTGAAATTCTTCCTCGACCAGCAGACCCAGGGTGCGCTCGGTGGCCTTGGCGCCAGCCGTGTCGGGATCGAAGTTCACTACGACGTTCTTTGTGAAACGGCCTAGCAGCTTGGCCTGCAGCTCGGTGAAGGCGGTGCCGGAGCTGGCGATTACGTTGTGATAGCCGGCGGCGTGGACGGAGATGCAGTCCATCTGGCCTTCGACCAGAATGGCGTAATCGAATTTGCGCACCCATTCCTTGGCCAGGTCCAGATTGAACAGGACGCGACCCTTGGAGTAGATCGGGGTCTCGGGCGAGTTTAAATACTTCGGGCCGGCTTTTTCATCAGTCGACAGGGTGCGGCCGGTGAAGGCGATGACTTTGCCGGCTTCGCTCGCAATGGGGAACATCACCCGGTTGCGGAATTTGGAGTACATGGCCGCGGTCGTTGGTCCCTTCGCTTCGCTCAGGGTGGGCTGAAAACGGTCGACGGTCGTTGGCTCTGCTGAGACGACCGTCACATTATCGGGTCCGGCCAAGTCAAAGTCCCCGCCCAAGCGAAGCTTGGACGGGGCACCCTCGGGATTAGGTTCCTTCCATGAGAACAGGCCGCTTTCGCGGAGAAGCTCTTCGTTGAACTCGTTCTTCAGACGGTCGCGGAGGAGGAAGCCGGAATCGGGGGCGTAGCCGATGCGGAATTTCGCGATCGTGTCCTGGTCCAAGCCGCGGCCCAGCAGATATTCGCGGGCGCGGGCGCCCTCGGGGCGTTTCAGGCACTCCTGGAAGAACGCGACGGCGCGCTCGTGTACATCGAGCAACTGGCCGCGGAGGCGCGCTTCTTTGGCCTCGCCCTCGGTGGAATAAATTGTCTTCGGCAGGGGGATGCCGAGTTTTTGGGCCACCAGGCGCACGGCCTCGGGGAAGGTGATGTTTTCGATTTTCTGCACGAAGCTGAACACGTCGCCGGAAACGCCGCAGCCGAAGCAGTGATAGAACTGGCGCGTGGCATGCACCGAGAACGAGGCAGTCTTTTCGCCGTGAAACGGACAGAGCCCGGCGTAGTTCTGCGCCCCCGCCTTCTTCAGCTTGACGTAGTCGCCCACGATGCGGACGATGTCGGCCTGCTGCTTGACGATTTCTTTGAAGTCGGACCGCGGAGCTCCGGTGAGATCGGATGAAGAAACCGGATTGTAATCAGACGACGGGGCCGACATGAGGTTAGGGACCGAAGGCTTAGTCTTTGATAGTCGGCGATGGGTTGCGGCCGCGGGAGTACCTAACTAGTTACTTGCTGTGGAGAAGTTGTGGGAATCGAGCGTTAGCGGTTGATGCAGCCGGAAAACTCGCCCTTATTCGGATTCGGAAAATCCTTCGGGTCTCCGATGCATCACAAGGGAGGCCAGGTACAGAGCCCGGTCGCGAGAGATACCCTGAGCCTGCTCGAGAGCGAGTTGGTGCGTAGATTCTTCGACTACGAAGGTTGGGCGTGTTCCCACGGGTTGAAGCAGGATCTTTACCTTGAGATTCAGAGTTTCCGGGTACTCAGCGAGAGAGTTGGCAAGCCTGCCCTTAAAGGGTCCCCGACACTTCTCTCTACCTTGAAGTTCCCAGCAATCTTCTATTTCATCGAAAACTCCCTCGCGAACCGAAGCCCAGAGTCCCCATAAGAAGACTTCTTCCGAATTGATAATTGGGATTTCGAGACATCCGCGGATAAAGAACCATTTTTGATCGATGATGTATTGGTCGGAGCCGCGGACGGAGCGAGTGTCGCGTTCATCGCGGTTCATGTTTGCGTACATGTCCGGAGAATCCGCCGCGAAACTCATCGGCAGGCCGACGTGCACCTGGCCGCAGGTTGCGCATTTCAAAGTCTCAGTCATGCCTTCAACTTAGCACTGTCGCAACTGCGACCCTCCTAAAGCCCGGACTTCTTTGCGGTTTGGGCGGCACGGCTGAAGCCGTGCCCTTCCACAAAACCTATTCTTCCCAAAGCCTATTAAGGATAAGCGGTCCCCTCAACTCCGCCTTCATTCTGCCGATGGGGATTGTGGAGGGTTTTTTCTCCGTGCTTACCACTGAACAATACGCAGCATCGATTGTTGAAAAGTACCATGTTGTTGCTGATACGGGATCGGCTTCACACCGGGCTGCCGACAAGGTCATCCCCTTGGTCAAGCAGTGGGGGAAGCAATATCTGCTGGGAATCACGCTGTCGGGCGCTTACGCGCAGAACACCGCCGTGTCGCTGTCTTCGGATGTGGATGTTCTCATCGCGCTCAATCCGGTGCCCAACATGGAGATGAAGGGGATCTTCTGGGGGCTGTTCGAATATCTGACTGACCATGATTTGCGGCCCCACACTCGAAACGTGTCGATTCAACTGGAGAGCAAGGGACACAAGGTGGACTTGATTCCGGCCTGCCGCGACCGCGAAAGCTCCGGGAATGTGCTCTTCAATAAGAGATCGGGCGCGGCGGTTCATACGGACCTGGCCCAACACGTTCACCAGGTGGCCAATTCTGGACGCCAGCAGGAAATCTGCGCGGTCAAAATCTGGCGCGAGCGCAGCGGGCTGGACTTTCCTTCGCTTTACCTTGAACTCACAGTTCTGCACGCTCTCGCGGCTGAACGATTCGGACAGCTGGCGGACAATGTGCTCACCGTGCTTCGCTACATTTCGAACCGCTTCGAGCCGGCGGTCGTGCGTGATCCGGCGAACTCGGACAACATTGTGTCGAATGACCTTTCGGCAGCGGAGAAGAAGGCCATCGCGAAGGCGGCACGCGACGCCCTGTACGATGAGAATTGGAAGAAGATTCTGTGGTAGCGGATGGGGACGGCTCCGTCGTTGTGGAATCTTTGTCGTAGCCTTTCTTACGCCCCTCGGGGGCTTATTCAACTCCCGCTTTTCACCCACGGCTTGCGCGGTGGGCTCTATTCTTGCGCCGCTTCGCGGCTGGATTTTGCAGAGGCCACCGCTCGTCGATGACGCACGTTCCACCGCTGCTTGTACGGGTCAAACTCTCAGCTCCACTACTGTCGCACCGCCGCCGCCCTCGTTCTGTGGCGGCTCGGCGACCGACGCCACGTGCGGGTGCTGTTGCAGCAACTGGCGCAGGGCTTTGCGCAGGATTCCCATGCCGCTGCCGTGGACTACGCGGACGCGCGGGAGGCCGGCTAGGAAGGCTCGGTCTACGAACTTTTCAACTTCGCGCGAAGCGTCGTCTACCGTTTGGCCGATGACGTTGATCTCGGTGGGGACGTTTGCGCCCTCGCTTTCGAGCGAGACCGAAATGCCGCGGGCGCGCGCTGCCGCCACGGGCGTTGGGGCGGCCTTTCCCTGGGCGCTGGCCAGGACTTCGGCGATGTCGTCGCGCGCGATCTTCATTTTCATCGCGCCCATCTCGACTTCAAAATGATTGTCGTCGATCTTGCGCACGACCCGGGCCGGGCGGCCCGTCGACTTCAGTTTGACCGTGTCGCCTTCAGAGACGTGCTTGACCACTTGCGGCTGGGCGTGCGGATCGCCTTGATCGGCTCCGGTCGAGTGGGCGACCACGGTGGAATCGAACTGCTCGCGGAACTCGCGGCGGAGCTTGGCGATGCGTCGCTCGGCGTCTTTTGAGAGCTTCTGGGCGGCGGCGCGATCTTGGATGGCGTTTACCGCTTCGCGGGCGTGGTATTCGAAATCGCGCAGAACGCTTTCCAGTTTCTTCTCCATCTCGCGGACTTTGGCCTGCTGCTCTTTGCGGCCCTCGGCGGCGAGGTGAGCCTTCTCGCGCTCCAGATCCTGCTCGCGCGCTTTCAGGCGCAGGCGCTCGTTCTCGGCTTCGCGGAGATCGGCGTGAAGCTTGTCGAGAAACTGGCCGACGTCGCGTGCCTGCGTGCCCAGACGCGAGCGGGCGCTCTCGATGATGGAGGGATTCAATCCCAGACGCTGCGCGATGTTGATTCCTGCCGATGCGCCGGGGACGCCGACTTTCAGCTCGTAGGTCGGCTGCAGGGTCTTTTCGTTGAAGCCTACCGAGGCATTGAGCACGCCGGGTGTATTCGCGGCGTAGACCTTCAGCGAAGTGTGATGAGTTGAGATTACCGTCATCGAGCCTATGCGGGCAAAGTGGCCGGCAATCGCCACCGCCAGAGCTGCGCCCTCTTCGGGGTCGGTCGCGGAACCTAACTCATCGAGCAGGACTAGAGAATGTGCCGTCGCGGTGCGGGAGATGAAATCGATATTGGTGACGTGGGCTGAGAAGGTGGAGAGATTCTGTTCGATCGACTGGTAGTCGCCGATGTCGGCCAGGACGGCGTCGAAGACGGGGAGCTCGGCGCGGTCGGCGGGGACTGGAAGGCCTGACTGAGCCATCAAGGATAGGAGGCCTACGGTTTTCAGGGCTACTGTCTTGCCGCCGGTATTTGGGCCGGTGATGATGAGTTGGCGGCGGGGGGCTTCCAGCTCGATGGTGACAGGGACTACGAAGGCGCCCTTGGCTTTGAGATTTCTTTCTAGCAATGGATGGCGGGCGTTGTGCAGCAGCAGGCGAGTTTCGCTCGGCCTGGACGGGCGAAGGCGCCCGTCCCCACATGGTTCTTGCTGGTCCCCTCGCTCAACTTCACTTCTACGCAGTTGTAGTCTTCGGCGAAGCGGGACTTGGCAAACTGCATTTCTAGTTCCGTGAGAGCGTCGACTGCGGACAGGATGGATTCGGATTCGACGCCGATTCGCTGCGTCATTTCCAGGAGGATGCGGTGGATCTCTGCGAGTTCCTCTTCCAACAGGCGCACCAGTTCGTTGTTCTGCTCGATTGTTTCCAGGGGCTCGACGAAGACGGTTTGGCCGCTGGAGCTGGCGCCGTGCACTACGCCTTGCACGCGGCGCTTTTGCTCGACTTTGACGGGGATGACGAAGCGCTCGCCGCGGATGGTGACCAGTTCGTCCTGCACAGCGCCGCCTTCGGCCAGGCGGCGCAGATAGCCGCGCAGGGATTCCTGAATCTCGCGGCGCTGCTTTTCGATCTCGCGGCGAATACGCGCCAGTTCGGGGGATGCCTTGTCTTCGAGGGTGCCGTCGGGCTGAATCTTGTTGCGGAATGCGCGGAGAAAGTCGGTGAAGTCGACGATCTGGTCGGAGAGGGAGCGGACTCGGCGCCATTCGGACCTCATGCTGGCCGGGGGGTGCAACGCGATTTCTCGCCACTCGGCGGCGCGATCGACGACCAGGATGACGTCGCGAATCTCGGTGGTTTCGAGGGCGGCTCCGGCGATGCGCGATTTGTCGACGAGTTGTCCGACTTCGATGAGGCCGGAGAAATCGAATCGACCACCGACGCGGCGGAATTCGCGGATCTCGCTCGCCAGTTCCTGCTGGCTCTTGATCCAGTCGCGGTCGGTCGAGGGGGCGAGCGCGGTGATGCGCTTTTGTCCGAGCGGCGAGGAGGCGTATCCGCGCAGGAGTTCGCGCAAGGCGTCGAATTCCAGCACGCGCGCGGAGGAATGGAGCAGCTCGAGCATGGCAAATTTATGTTACAGGAGAAGGGCCTCGCGGCGAGGCGCTCCGCAGGGTAAAGCGGTAGCAGGAGCAGAACTTCAGAAAAGCGTTGGATCGCGACCGGTCTGCCCGCGCTGATCCTTGCCTCCGGCCTTGAAAGGACCGCTCTTCCACGGAATCGAGCGCATTCGAGTTTTCCGCAGCCAGTAGAGCGATGCCCTGAATACGAATCGTGAGTTTTTCAGCAAGCTGTTTAGTCGCCAGCGGCGCCGGCCACTTGCGCGGCGGGCTCGGCGACAGCAGGAAATCTCACGACGAACAGAGCACCGCCCTCGGGCTTGTTTTGGCATGTAATCTGGCCGCCGTGGTCCTGGACCACTCCGTAGACGGCGCTGAGGCCCAGGCCGGTGCCCTTGCCGACGGGCTTGGTGGTGTAGAAGGGATCGAAGACACGGTCGGGCTCGCGAATTCCAAGACCGTTGTCGGAAAACTGCAGCACGACGTCGGCGCCCTGGCGCGCGGCGATGATCTCGAGGGATCCACCGCCGGCTTCCTGCAGAGCGTCCATGGCATTTTCGATGATCTCGATAAACGCCTGAAAGAGCTGGTTCACGTTGCCCTGCACGCGGGGCAAACCCGGTTCGATGGAGACGGAGACCTGAATCTTGCCGCCGGGGTAGCGGGATTCCATCATTTGGCGCGCGCGGTGGAGTAGGATGCTCAAATCGGCGGACGCTTTTTCTCCCGGCACTTGCTGCGCAAAGCTCAGCAGGTTGGCGACCAGGTCGTGGGTGCGTTGGGCCTGGCTTACTATTTTGCGGACCAGTTTGTTCTGCTCGTCGGTCATCCGCTCTTGTGCCCAGAGCCGCTCGGAATAGTTCATGATGGCCTTCAGGGGAACGTCGATCTCACGCGCGGCACCCGCCACCAACGTCCCGAGCGAAGCCAGCTTTTCTTTCTGCACCAGCTGGTTCTGTAAACGTTTCTGGTTGTCGTAGCCGCGGCGCGAGTCCCGCAGCAGGCTCATCAGCGCCTGGTCCTGTATGTACTGGCGCAGGAAAACGAACATTCCCAACAACAACATCGCGGCCAGCACGGAGAATATTCGGAAGGTTCGCGCGGGGGCGGAGGATTGGTCGAACAAAGCGGTCCACACTCCCAGGACGGGCAGCGAGAGTATAGCCAGCATGGCAAGCCGAGGAACAAGTTTCCGCCATCGCGGGTTCAGCCGGAACTCTACGCTCTTCAGCCCCCACTGCTGCGCTGACAGAGCGGTGGCCGCCATCCACGCGACAGACCCAATCAGGGGGACGTCGTAGAAGCTCCCAGAGTAGTAGCCGCCATTGGTAACCGCCCGATCGAGGAACTGGGAGCCAATGCCGTACAACACGCCAGCGCCAAGAAAGTTCAGGTAGATTCGGCGCCAACCACCAGAACTGGTCGAGGCCGCCAGGCTCAGCACCGCCATCAGCAAGACATTCTCGAGCAGATATAGGCCATCGTAGAACTTGTTGTAGGAAGCTACGTTCAGCACCACGTACTGGTGGGGAAATACGAGAAAAGCGTAGAGAAAGATCCACCAGCCCACCAGCATCAGGAAATTCAGCATGCTGAGATGAATCTTTCCTTCCTTCTTCACAAGATCGGGACGCCAGCCGACGGCCGCAATCATGGGCAGCACGTGGAAGAAAAGAACGATGTCGAAGAAGTAAGGGTCGGGGATCGGCTGATGGAGCACGAGTTCGCTGTGCGCCCAGGCTCCCTGATTGCACGCCCATAGCGAGAAGCCCAGCGTCATGAGCACCCAGAAGCCGCGTTCCGGCTTGGGCTTGCGAATGGCACTCCACAGCATGACCGCGGCGGCCATCAGCATGATCACTAAGCCACCCACATCGGCGAACGCGGTCAATCCGGCACTCTTAGGCGCAGTGAGCGACACCACGGTAAAGGCCAGAGTGATCCCGACCGCTGCGATAAACCACCGGTGGCGTTGGAGCAGACTCATCCGTCCCAATTCTATGGGAGTTAATCGGGAATGCCGAGCCTCGTTTGAAAACGGGCAGATTACTTCCGTTACACCTACCGGCGAGGCGGGCCAGGCAACTGCTCCGGAAATCTAAAGATGTAAAATAAAGGGCGGGAAGGTGGCATCATTTCAATCCTTCCCCTGGTGATCTGCTATGGCGTTTCCCGTAACCCGCCTTCGCCGCCTCCGTCGCACCGCCGAACTGCGCAACATGGTGTGCGAAACCCGCCTGACTCCCGACTCCTTCGTGTGTCCCATGTTCGTGTGCCCGGGAGAAGGCGTACGCAAGGAAGTTCGTTCCATGCCGGGCGTGTTCAATCTATCGGTGGACGAAGCGGTGAAAGAGGCTCAGGAGGTGCATTCCCTGGGCGTGCCCTCGGTGATTTTGTTCGGGCTTCCCGACAAGAAAGATGAAGTCGCCACCGGAGCATGGGCCGAGGACGGGATTGTGCAGAAGGCGGCGCGGGCGATGAAGCGCGAAGTCCCCGGCCTGGTTTTGATGGGGGACGTCTGCCTCTGCGAGTACATGTCGCACGGACATTGCGGGATCGTGAAATCGACCTTCACGCCGCAATCGCTGGGTGCCGCGGTTCTCAACGCCGTGAAGCCTTCGCAGCGCGTACTCGCGGTGAAGAATAAAGCAGAGAAAGAAAAGGCAATCAAGACTGCGGTATCTGCTGCGGCGCAAGCCGTTCAGGCAAGTTTCGAGATCGACAATGACTCCTCGCTGGAGTTGCTGGCGCGTACTTCGGTTTCGCTGGCCAGGGCCGGCATCGACATTATCGCGCCTTCCGACATGATGGACGGCCGGGTCGGCGCGATCCGCCGGGCTCTCGACGAGGCGGGTCTGATCAACACGCCCATTCTTTCCTACGCCGCCAAGTTCGCCTCCGGGTTCTACGGACCGTTCCGTGAGGCCGCCGACTCGGCGCCGCAATTCGGCGATCGGCGTTCGTACCAGATGGATGGAGCCAACGTGCGCGAGGCCATGCGCGAGATCGAAGCCGACATCGAAGAAGGCGCTGACATGATCATGGTCAAGCCTGCCATGCCGTATCTCGACGTCATCGCCGCCGCCCGCGACCGGTTCGACCTGCCGCTTGCTGCCTATCAGGTCTCCGGCGAATTCGCCATGATCGAGGCCGCCGCCCGCAATGGATGGATCGAACGCGAGCGCGTCATGATGGAGTCGCTGCTCAGCATCCGGCGAGCGGGGGCGAGCATTATTCTCACGTACTACGCGAAAGACGCGGCCAAACTACTGGGGTAGTAGTTGTTTGGTCGGGTACCCCTCCGCCTCCCTCAGCTGAAAATCCCCACCCCCAGTTGAAATGGCGCAGGCGGACATCGTTACGAGCGGGCTGGTGGCCTGATGTTCGCGTCAGAAGACCGCTTTCACCCCCAACTGGATGTTGCGCGGGCCGCCGGTGCCGATCACAGGATTGGCATCGGCAACGTCGGGCGTCGCGCAGGCACAACCGAACTGGGCGGGGTTTGAGGGGTCGACCCGGCCATAGGTGAAATTCGCTCCGTACGGGTTCGCGAAGTTCGGATGGTTGAGCACGTTGAAGAACTCCGCCCGGAATTGGAGTTTGGCCTTTTCGGTGATTCTCCAATCTTTGACCACGGACAGATCCCAGGCTTCGAGTCCAGGGCCGCGGAAGAGATTGCGGGGCATAGCGCCGAAAGTACCTGCATCAGGAGGAGTCATGACGCTGGCGCCTTTGGCGAAGCAGCCGAATTGTTGCAGTTGAGTTGCTGAAGCGTGGGCTGCACAGGCGGTATTCTGCGTGCCGTCGGGGAAGAACGGAATTCCTGCGAAGTGCGAGGGGCTGAAGTCGGCGGGATTGCCGAAGAAGTTCCATCGGTCGGCGCCCTCGCCTGTCAGGCTGATATCGTTGCCGGTGTCGACCACGTTCCAGGGCTGGCCGGTTTGCATGGTCACGATGGAGTTGAGCTGCCATCCCTGCAGGAGTTGGCCCCAGGACTTGGTGCCGGGGACGGCGTAAGTGAACGCGAGAGTGAGACGGTGGCGGATGTCGAAGTCGCTGCTGCCGTACTCGCGAGCAGGGTTGGTGCCGTCCATGGCCTGCGGGGCGCGATTGTCGGATGCCTGGTCGAAGGCGTGCGAGTAGGTGTAGCCCAGCAGATACGACAAGCCGTGCGAAGGTCGCTGGGTCAAGGTCGCCTGCAAGCCGTTGTAGTTGGACTCATAGCCATTCCCCAGCTGGTTGATGAACTTCAAGCCGGGAAATCTGGCGTTGAACGGGCGGCCAGCCTGCTCGCAATGGCCACAGGCGATTTCGGCGGGCGAGTTGGGGTCGGCCTGGTTGATGTCGTAAACGCTGAGTATCTTCGTTCCGTGGTCGCCGACATAGCCCACCTGCAGCGAGAGAGTGCTGCTGACAGCCTGCTGGAGGTTGATGTTCCAATTGGTGACGTAGGGAGTACGCAGGTTGCGGTTGACAGCAAAGATGTCGCACGGGGTGACACGGCAATCGATTTGCGAGACGTTGAATACCTGAGCGTTCGGCGACCAGTTGAGGTTGGTGATGCCTTGCAAGACGCCAGCATTGATCGTGCCCGTGCCGTTTGCGCCGGCGGGACCGATGCCGAGTGCGGCCGTGGGAACAATGTTGATTCCGATCGTTCCTGGGTCGTTGGTGAAATTGAACTGGCCAATGAAGGTGTTGAAATTGGGCATGTCGTAGAGGATGCTGCCGCCTGCGCGGACGACCGTACGGCCGGCGCCGGTGACGTCCCACACCACGCCGAGCCGGGGCCCGAAGTTGTTGTGGTCTCCGTTGTAGGCCGAGCTGACCTGGTTTCCGACCTGCACCACTCCAAGAGTCGGATCAAAGTTGCCCAGCAGGTTGTGAGACTCACGGAGAACCGTGTTCAGTTCATAGCGCAGTCCCGCGTTCATGGTGAGCCGGGGAAGCACACGCCAGTCGTCCTGTACGAAGGCGGCATAAGACCAGAAGCTTACTTGCCGATGCGTGTCACCCAGCAGGATGCGGCCATTGTTGGGCACTCCGGCGAGGAAATCTTCCAGCGGCGTCGCACCTGGAAAAGGTGGAGTAAAGGTTGGATTGAAGAGGGTGCCGTTGTTGAAATCGATACGACCTTTGCCGCCGCGGTTCTTGAGATGGTCGACACTGCTGCGGCGCACTTCGCCTCCAAACTTAAGGGCATGCTTGGCGTGATTGTAAGAAGTGTTGTCGGTGAATTGGAAGGTCTGTGCCGGTCGAAGCATCTGGGGCCAGCCGTTATTGCCGCCAAAGACTCCAGCGGGCGGCGGCGGGCCAAAGCCGCCGATGCGAATGGTCGGCATGCCATAGTCGAGCGGGTTGGCGACTCCGGTATCGATGCCGTAGACCGTTGCCGGATTGAGATTGGCATCGGCGGTGAGAAAGGTCTGCCACAAGCGGTTGTAGCCGAACCTTGCCTCATTCGCCCAGCGCGGATTGGGCATCCAAATCCAGCCCGCTCCGAGCACTTGCCCGCGGGTCCTGGCCTGCGACATCCATTGCGGTCGGGCTACCGGCTGATCCTGTTCGGTCTGCAGGCTATCGCCGATAAAGTAAGAGGCGGTGAGCAAATGGCGATCATTCGCATGGTAGTCGACTTTGGCTACCGCGTTATCACTACGGTTGGTGTTGGGGAAGTTGGTGACGATCCCATTCGGGTTGCTTCCGTTGTTGGTGGGAAACAGCGTCACCAGCTTCTGGCTCAATGCATTTTCGGCGATTCCATGAGCTTGCAAATCGGCTAACGCGTCCGGGATGCTGTTGGCAGGGTCGCCTTGCAAGGACACGGTCGCGGGTGAGGAGAAGACTTGCGTGACTCCGACCAGGCTGCGCACCGCCTCGTAGCCGCCAAAGAAGAAAACTTTGTCCCGCAAAACAGGGCCGCCGACAGTTGCGCCGAATTGGTGAAGCCGTAGGGCTTTGGAGTTAGGCGACGGGTTGAAGAAATTTCGGGCATCGAAAGCGGCGTTGCGTTCAAAATCGTATGCCGTGCCGTGAAAACTGTTGCTACCCGATTTCAATCCAACGTTGACGACGGCGCCGGCTTTCCAACCGTACTCGGCGTTGGGGTTCGATTGGGCGTTGAATTCCTGGATGGAATCGATGAGGAGGATGGCCGCGGGCGTTCCCTGCACGCCGGAACCGTTGATGACGCTCTGGCCGAAATAGGGATCGTTGTTGTCGGTGCCATCGACGACAAAGTTGTTTTCCTCGGAACGCAGGCCGTTGGCGCTGATGGAACCGATACCTCCGCCCGGATAACGCATCACGCCGGGCCGCAGTACCAGCAGGTTCTGAAAGTCGCGGCCGTTCAAAGGCAGGCTATTGATTTGCTTGTTGCCCAGGGTTCCGCCCAAAACGTCGTTGACCGCTTCCAGCATCGGGTTGGTTTCGGTCACCGTGATCTTTTCCGAAACGTCACCCGGCTGCAGGACAAAGTCGATGCGAACGTCCTGGCCAACTTCAAGCTGAATGCTTCTCTCGACAGTCTTGTATCCATCGGCCTCGGCGCGGATCGAGTACAAGCCGGGTGGCAAATTGGGGGCGACATAGGCGCCAGACTGCTCAGTAACCAGCACTCGAGTGGCGCCGTGTTGCGCGTCGCTGATCATCACGGTCGTGCTCCGCAGCGCGATTCCGGCGGGGTCAGTCACCGTTCCCGAAAGGCGGCCCATATTCGTTTGGGAGAACAGGGAGGGGGCAACCAACAGGAAGGCCAAGATGGCATTCACCACCAGGACCAATTTAGTGATGCTGGGGAATAGAGACTTGTTGCGCTTCATGGTGAGACTCTCCGTCTGCGTTGAATTCGACAGATACGTCGACAGCCGAACTCGCCTTACGGGCTCATTCCGCTTCAGGCTCAAACTTGATTTCGATTACTTCCTTACTCTCCTGTGGCCCCAGTTGCCACTTCGACTTAGCGATCGCATCCACGGCAGACTGCAACAGTACAGGACTGCCGCCAAGCACTTCAGTGCGGACTACCGTGCCGTCCGGCGCAACGATCGCGACCACTCTCACGATTCCCGTCAGGTTCATCTTCCTGGCCAGCGGCGGATAAACGGCCTTGACCTGGCTGAGGATCTTGCGTTTCCCTGCCACCCTGACTTGCTGCGCGAAGCTCGGTGCCGGGTGGAGAAACTGCCCGACCGTCAGAAGCAGTGCCAAGGTGAAAACGGTGCGTCGCATGATCTCAAAGCAGGCTGGTGCCTCATTCCGCGGTCTGGCGTGGGATGCCATCGAACGGCGGTTGAGCAGCCCTAAACTGTCACTATCGGCCGTAGCGAATGCCACGGTCTGTGACGGGAACCTGTGCGCCGTTACTGAAGTGCGGTTACGTTGGGACGGGACCCTCTAGAAACTCTAGGGAAATGTGACTTCCACGGTTGGAAAAGGACACCACGGAGGGAGTTATTTATGCGCTGCGCGCTGGCTACGCTCTTGCGGCACCTTGGCCCTGGAACTTAACTTCCACCTGCTTGCGGTCTTCGTCGCTTACTTTGAACATGGAGCGCGGCTTGAGGTTCATGAAGCTGGCTACGAAGACGTCGGGGATTTGGCCGATGCGGGTGTTGTAGGTGTTGACGTCGTCGTTGAAGAACTCCCGGCGGTCGGCGATGCGCTCTTCGAGTTCGCTGATGCGGTTCTGCAGCTTGAGGAAGTTTTCGTTCGCCTTGAGTTGCGGGTAGTTTTCGGCGACGGCAAAAAGTCCGCGCAGAGCGCTGGCCATCTTCAGGTCGGCTAGAGCTTTTTGGCTGATGCTGGCGGCGTTCATCGACGCGGCCCGAGCTTGGGTGACGGCCGCGAGCGTCTGCTGTTCGTGCTGCATGTATCCTTTAACGGTCTCGACCAGGTTGGGGATCTCGTCGTGGCGCTGCTTGAGTAGAACGTCAATGTTGGCCCAGGCGCGGTCATTTTCGTTGCGCAGGCGGACCAGGCCGTTGTAGAGGATCACGGTGTAGATCACGACACCGGCCACGAACAGAAAGAATGCCAGACCCGAAATCAGGGTGCTGTCCATCGTCACCTCGGCTATCAACAAGGTGCCAGCGGGAGGGTCGGTGGGCAAGTGCCGGAAGGGTTGCGTCAGGTGGGGTGAGGCCTCCACCCGGATTCAGTGGAGTAAGGCCGCGGGGCTTCGCCACGGCGGGACGGGCGAAAGCGCCCGTCCCCACATGGCTATTGGCGGTCCCCCGGCTTTTAGTCTTTGCTTGGTTTCTTTGGCGTCAGGTCGCAGGCTTGGCGAACCTGGTCCAGGTTCAGGCCAGCGGGCGAAAACTCGGCGATCTGGCGGCCGCTCCTGGTTGGGAGTTCGACTTTGAATACCTGAGAGCCGATCATGCCCCGCGTAGTGCCCTTGTCCATCGACAGAAAATGGCCGCGGACCCAGTTCCAGCCGTGGTAGGCGTGCGTGTCGTCGATGCGGACCATGACTTCCAGTTGAGGCTGTCCCCAGAAGCCGGGACGGTTGGGCGGTGGCAGCCGGACGCCGGGGTTGAAGTCGGAGAGCTTCAGCTTGCCGTCCTCGCAGAAGAGTTCGACTCTCGGTTTGTAGTCTGGATCTTCGCGGAAATAGTTCTCGGCCAGGAGTTCGAAGCGTACCTTCTTGGCGCCCGTCATCTTGTCTTCGGACTGGAACTCCATCCACTTGCCGCCGGCGCTGACGCCATCTTTTTCGTCCTGGTAGGGGCTCATGGAGCCTTGCTGAGCTCGAAGCGAAACGGCTGCGGCGCAAAGCAGGGTAAAGCAGGCCAGAAAAATCTTGGCGGCCGGGAAGGCCGACTTGCGAGAGTAAAGTAGTCCGTTCACGGGGTCCTCCAACGGTCTCCTCTATATTGAACCCGAAAGCGGATGGAAAAGTTGCATGAAATGGTGCGTGTTCGCACGAGAACTTCCCGCTTGTGGATAGGATCGCCGGGCAAGAGTGCCCGGCGCCACCCGTTATTTTGTATTGATTCTTAGATCGAGGTAGACCTGGGAGCGGTCGTCGAACTGGCCGACCGACTTGACGTCGCTCTTGATGCCTTTGTACTGGGCGTAGACCTCATAATCGATGGCGCTGGAAAGCGCGGGGAAGCGGTAGGTTCCGTCCTTACCGACGATGTACGTTTTCACCGTACGGGTACGGGTGTTGGTGAGGTAAACGACGGCGTCGGGCAGGGGATTGTCCTGGGGGTCGAGCACTTTGCCGAACAGGAGTCGCCCGGCGGACCGGTCCTTTTGCGACGCGTGGGCCACGCCCATCGCTAGCAGCAAAACACAAGCGGTTACCGCGATCATGACCGATCGTTTGCGATTCATGTTGAGATTCATTGTCTCACGATTGACGGACGGGCCGGTTAGTGGACAAGATGCAGGCCCGTGTCCTCGCGCTCTTCGCCGTAGACGTGGACGGTGACCTCCTGGACTAGGTGAAGGGGCTTGCCGTCGGCAGGCTTGAAGCCTTTCAGGTCGGCCCAAAGGATGTAGTCGGACTCTCCGGCGGGAACGCGCTGGGCAAACTCACCATGATGGTCGGAGTAGAGCTCCCAGCGAACTTTCTTGGGTTTATCTGAGGCGCGCCGAATCTTCACGGTTACGCCATACAGAGGGCGATCATCTGGCCCCCAGACGGTACCGAAGATGAGCGCGTACGGCTTGTCCTTGTCTTTATCCTTGCCATGTGACGGGGCGGAACCCTGAAGGCGCGGGCTGAGGCTCAGGAGAAGCGTTCCGGCGAGCAGGAGAGCAAGAGGCGAGAACTTTGAACAACCCAGGCGCGGACTAGGAGTAGTCACCGTCTTCGTTTTCCTCTTCCAGTTCTTCTTCCTCTTCTTCGTAACCTTCTTCCACTGCTTTTAACTCGAGCGGACTGGTGGTGATCACCTCAAAGTCAGTGCCGCATTCGGGGCAGGAGATGACTTCGCCCTCGTCGACGTCATCTTCTTCGACGTCCAGGTTGTTTTCGCATTCGGGACAGAGAACCATAAAGCCTCCCTCGCCTATTAGAGCCTCCTGTTAATATTTAGATTCTACCGGGCGGTTGGTCAAGGGGTGGGCTGGGGATCACCGGGTTCTCGGGTAAAGGCGACCGCTTTTCTATGGGGCCGCGCACTTCGGCTCCCTGCGGCCACGGATTCTTGTGGAGTTTACTCAAAACCATGTTCCGTTCACTCAAATCGACACGATGCGGGGCATCCCTTCTGGTTGGGCTTCTTTCTGTGAACCTGCTTTCTTTGCATCTGAACACCGCGGCACAGGCCGCCAAGGCCCCGGCGGAGGCCGCGGATCCGCAGATCGCGTCGGCGCTGCGGGACGTTTCCGCGGAACGCATTCAGGCCAGCATTGAGAAACTTGTTGGCTTCTACACTCGGTCGACGCTTTCGGCATCTGATCCCGGGATGCAGAACGAGGGGCGGGGAATCGCGGCGGCCCGGCTGTGGATCGTCTCGGAGTTGGAGCGGTATGCGAAGGATTGCGGCGGCTGCCTGGACGTGGAGACCTACAAATCCGTGGAACAGCCGGGGGAGCGAATTTCAGGTCCGACCGAGATTACCGACGTGTATGCGGTCATGAAGGGGACGGACGCCGCCAATTCCAAGCGAATGGTGCTGGTGACGGGACACTACGATTCCCGCAACAGCGACGTGATGGATGCCAAGGGATCGGCACCCGGCGCCAATGATGACGCCAGCGGGACGGCGGTGAGCCTGGAGTGCGCACGCGTGCTCAGCAAACTGAAATTCCCGGCGACGATTGTTTTTCTGACCGTCGCGGGCGAGGAGCAAGGGCTTTACGGAAGCCGGCACTTTGCGCTGATGGCCAAAGAAAAGGGGTGGGACCTGGAAGCGGTGTTGAACAACGACATCGTCGGCGGAGACAAGAATCCCGGTCAAGACCCCTCGGTGGTGCGAGTGTTTTCCGAGGGACTGCCGGCAGCGGCAACGGAGCAAGAGATTCGGCGGATTCGAGGGCTGGGCGGGGAGAGCGATTCGGCATCGCGGCAAGTGGCGCGGTACATCGCCGATGTCGGCCGCACCTATGACACGGGGGTGAAGCCGATTCTGGTGTTCCGGCTGGACCGCTACTTGCGGGGCGGAGATCACTCCTCGTTTAACCAGGAGGGGTTCGCGGCGGTGAGGTTCACGGAGTTGCGAGAGGACTTTCACCACCAGCATCAAAATCCGCGGACCGAGAACGGCGTGGAATATGGGGATTTGCCCAAGTTCGTCGATTACGACTACGTGGCGCGGGTGGCGCGGCTGAATGCGGCGACTCTGGCCTCGCTGGCTGCGGCGCCAGCGCCTCCGGCTAACGTGCATCTTTTGACCAAAAATCTGGAGAACGACTCGACGCTGACGTGGGACACCTCTCCCGGCGGATTGGCAACGGGTTACGAAGTGGTGTGGCGTGCGACGGCGAGCCCGGAGTGGGAACATACGCAGAAGGTGGGCAACGTTACGCGGGCGACGCTGCAGGTTTCCAAGGATGAAGTAATCTTCGCGGTGCGGGCGGTGGATGCGGCGGGGCATCGTAGCCTACCGGTAGTGCCGGTGCCGGAGCGGTAGGATGGGATTCGTGGGCTCTGCAAAAAACCTCCCCCTTTGCTTCGTGAAAATCCCCACCCTGTCTCGCCAAAGTACGGCGAGACAAGCATGGGGCACCCGACTTCCAAACGAGTAGAATTAGTCAGAGGTAATTGAGTGCGGCGAACTGGCGAACCGATGACGTTGAGCCTGCCACCGTTCACCGAGGCGGTGACATGGCTGTTGGGGATCAATACCGGCATTTACTTACTGCTATTGCTTTTGATGAGGGCGCAGCCCTTCCTTCCGCTGTGGGTTCTTGACAATCTTGCGCTACAACCGCAGGCGGTAGTGCATGGCGCAATCTGGCAGTTGGTGACCTACGGGTTCCTTCACTTCGAATTCTGGCATTGGTTCGGCAATATGTTGGGGCTGTGGATGTTCGGCTCGGCCGTGGAAGGCGCGTGGGGTTCGCGACGGTTTGTGGAGCTATTCTCGGTTGGAGTGGTGGGCGCTGCGATTACCACCATTGGAATCTCCTACGCACACGTGCTGGGCAGTCCCCTGACCCGGACTTTGGGGGCTTCGGGCGGAGTGTTCGCCATCCTCATGGCATTTGGAGTGTTGTTTGGGGAAAACGAGATCATGATGATTCCGTTCCCCTTCATGATCAAGGCCAAGTATTTTGTGGGCATCTTGATCGTAGTGACGCTGGCGTTTGCGATGTCGGGGAGCGGCGGCGTGGCTTACGTGGCGCACCTCGGCGGATTGCTCTTCGGCTGGCTCTACGTGCGGAGGGGGCCAAAACCGGCGATGGTCAACGTTGGTCTGGCGGAGCGCTACTACGGGATGCGCAATTCCTATTACCGCTGGAAGCGGCGGCGGGCCGCGAAGAAGTTTGAAGTCTACATGCGGAAGCACGATCAGGAAGTGCACTTCGACGAGCACGGGAATTACATTCCTCCGGATGACGACGTGCGCAAGGGGAACGGCGGCGGGAAGTCGGGGTGGGTGAATTGAAATCGGAATTGTCATCCTGTCTCTAACGACGCGGGCGCGTGTCAAGCACATTTTGCCGACAGCTCTCCGCTGGCGCGTCGGGTTTTAAAGAAGCGCCATTTCGCTCTAGCAGAAAAGGTTTTGACGTCCAGACCAAGGCCGTGTCCTTTAATCTCGCGGGGGACGCAAGGTCCCGCCATCCATCTCTTCGGGGCGTGCTCCCATGATTCGTGCTTCGAACTCCCCGCTGCTTCGGGGAGGCAGGCTGCCTACTCAAGCGCTCGGTTCTGTCGTCCCACCACAGGATGACTCGGGCTCGCCTGCACGACCGCCCTGCATAGTTGCGCGTAGGTCCAGTCTTCGCGCAACATCAGGTACAACCTCACCGCCAGCTTGCGCGCCACCGCCACTTTGGCCAGGGCGCGATGTTTGCGCCCCGCCAAGCGACGATAGAAGCGTCCCAACTCGGCGTCGTAACGTGCCGCCGACTGGCCCGCCTCCACCAGCAAAAAGCGCAGAAACGAACTGCCCTGCTTGCTGATGTGCCCCAACTGCTGCCGCCCGCCGCTGCTATGCTCGCTGGGAATCAGTCCGAAGTAGCTCGCTACTTGCTTGCCCGAAGCGAACCGCTCCGCCGGCCCCAGCGTCAACACCATGGCCAGCGCCGTCACCGGCCCCACTCCCGGATGCGTCTGCAACCGAACCGCCGCTGGCCGTTGCGCCACTTCTTCTTCCACCCGCCGGTTCAGTGGCTCGATCTCGGCTCCCAGTGCGTCCAGTGCCTCCAGCAGTTGCTGGCGCCGTTGCGCCGCATAGGGCAACATGGGCAATTGCTCCAACTCCGCCCGCCCCGCCTCCGTCCACAACTTGCGTTTCTTCTGCACTCCCTGGCTCAGCGCCATGGCCTGCAACTGATTCTTCACTTGCGTCCGCGCCTGCACCTGCTTGTGCCGATGCACCAGCAACTGCCGCACGTCCCGCTCCTCTAGACTCGGCACCCAGATCCGCGGAAACCGCCCTTGCAGCAGCAGCTCCAGCACATGCTCGGCGTCCCGCCGGTCCGTCTTCTGCTTCCGCACCACCGCGGCCCGGATCGCAGCCGCATCCCCCAGCCACAACTCGAACCCCAACTCCGCCAGCAGCCGCTCGAACCACGGATAGTGTCCGCAGGCTTCCATTCCCACCCGCACCACTTGGCCCGCCAGCGCGCGGTAAAACTGTTCCGCCTCGGCGCGGTGCCCCAGACGCCGCTCCTGATACTCTCCCGTTTGGTTGTCAAAGATCGCGACCTGCTGAAAACCCGGATGAAAATCACAGCCTATAATCAGCATGACGTTGGCTCCTTCTCTCGAGCCTTGGTCTGTTTTGTCACAACCAATCTACTCGCTGCGACGAGCCAACGTCGTTATGCAATCAAGCGCGCTCTTTGCGCGAAGGACCTATGCACTTATATCGCACCAAAGAAATGCATAGGTCCTTCGCTTCGCTCAGGATGACAGTTCAAGGAATTTGGTGAATTCAAGAAATACCAGCCTCGGTAGTTCGTCTTTCTTCATCTTTCCTTTAAATCCCAGGTCGTGACCGGCGCCTTCCACCGCCACCAGTCTCGCCCTGGCGGGAATCATCTTCAGCGCCTGCTCTAATTCAGTGATCGAGCCGAACGGATCGCGCGTGCCGTGGACGAATAGAGTCGGCGTGCGCAGGCTGGGCAGATGCTGGGTGCGCTGCTGCTCTGGTTTGCGGGGCGGATGCAGTGGGTAGGAGAGCAGCAGCAGGGCCGGGACCAAGTCTGGCTCCTCCGCACAGAGTATGCTGGATTGGCGTCCGCCGTAGGAGTGCCCGGCGAGGTACACCGATCCCGGAGTCGTGGCCTTCATTGCGGCGACGGCGTTCTTTAATCCCGCGCGGTCGCGAGTCGCGTCGCCGGGTCCGGGCGGCCCCCAGTGTCTCACCTGCCGATAGGGTAGGTCGCAGCGCAGGACGGTGAATCCAGCGGCGGAGAAGGTTTCGGCCAAAGCCACGAGCAGAGGGGCTTGTGCGTTTGAACCGGCGCCATGAGTCAGCACCATGCCATTTCCCCTGGGAGAAGCGGGAACATGCAGAAAACCGCGGATGGGGGGCTCAACCCCAGTGTCAACAAATTCGCGGATTGCGGTGGCAGGCAAGAAAACATTCTAACCGAGTAAACCGCCATGCCGGTTCTTGCGTCACGATCCAGGAGCACGCCAGACAGGGGGCGATATGCGTAAACCTTGCGCGTGTTATCGTTCTGACTAGCAGCAAGTCCATGGAGAACCGCCGGATGCAGGTTAGACAAGAGGTCGCCACCTTCGCGGTCTTTGTTTTGGCAGCGATTGCCGCAATCGCCACTCCATCCGGATCGTCTTCCGCTTACGGGACGATGCAAAGCTCTTGTGCGCCGTGGGACGGACCTGCGATCGAGATCAGGCTGACAACGGAACCGGCGCAGTGCAAGCGAGTCACCGAACCCTACATCTCCATCGCAGTCTGGCGAGGCCTGCCGATCCATGCAGGCCAAGTCGTTAAGCTCGGAGCAGGTTCAGACGCGGGTTCCGCGGCTCGCTGCGCCAAGGAAGGTGACTGCAAACTCGCGCAATCGGCCACGATCGTTTTCGACAACTATCAGGAACGCTCTGGCGCGGCAGGACACTACGAACTGCAATTCAAGGGCGGCGAAATCCAGAAAGGAACTTTCGAAGTGAAATGGTGCGAAGAGCGCGTGATCTGCGGATGATCAGCGCGGGTTACTGAGACCGGTCGAGCGCAACTTCCGTAAGCGTTTCGTAGACTTTCACGATATTGATTTCGTTGCCCAGGCGAGCCCAGCAGCGGAGCATGTCGGGATCTTCCTGGGCGGTGCGGCGGGCTTCTTCGGAGTTCCAGTAGCGCAGGAAAACGTAGTGCGATTCGCGGTCGCGATAGAGGAGATCGCGGCCGTATCCCTTGGCCACCACGATGGAGCTGAGTTCGCGTAGGGTGGCGAGCGACGCGGCTTCCATTTCGGGGACGGGTTCCCAGACGGCAACCGAGAGTATCTCTTGCGCCATAAGGGTGGATTATAACGTGCGGCGGGGGCGGCGCGGTTTCCCGCGATTCGGCTTTCTGGGATGCGCGATGCGCTCGGCCTCTTCGTCGGTGACTACATGCAGGCGCATCAGATTGGTGGAACCGGAGGCCTGGCGCGTGCCGGCCACGACTCCCAGGACGTCTCCAGGCTTTAGCAGGCCGCGGCGGACCAGATCCTGTTCGGCCATTGTCACCATTTGTTCCGCGGAGCGGGCCTGCCGGCAATGTACGGGATGAACTCCCCAGTAGAGATTCATGCGCTGCACCACCGGAAGGCTGTGAGTGTACCCGTAGAGGGCGACTCGCGGGCGATATTTTGAAATCATGCGAACGGTGTTTCCGGTCTCGGTGAAAACTGCAATGGCCCCCATGGGCAGATCTTCGGCGGCGTGAGCGATGGACTCGCAAATGGTCTCGGCCACGGAGAGGCCGCGGTGCTCGCGGCGGCGGCGGGAGTGGATGAAGTCACCCATGTTGCCTTCGGCTTCGACGACGATGCGCGCCATGATTGCGACCGATTCGTGGGGATATTTTCCGCTGGCGGTTTCGGCCGAGAGCATTACGGCGTCGGAGCCGTCGAAGATCGCGTTGGCGACATCGCTGGTTTCGGCGCGGGTGGGGCGAGGGTTTTCGATCATCGACTCGAGCATCTGCGTGGCGGTGATGACCGGCTTGCGCCAGGCGCCGGCACGGCGAATCACGTGCTTCTGAATGACCGGGACTTTTTCCGGGGCGACTTCGACGCCCAGATCGCCGCGGGCGACCATCACTCCGTCGGCGGCTTCGAGAATTTCTTCCAGGTGATCTATAGCTTGGGGCTTTTCTAGTTTGGCGATGACGGGCACATCGCTGTGGTGCGTGGCGATGATGTGCTTGACCATGCTGACGTCCGCTGCGGTTCGAACAAAGGAGAGGGCGACCGCGTCTACACCGTGATCGATACCGAATTCCAGGTCTTTGCGGTCTTTTTCGGTGAGTGCGGGGATCGAGAGCGCGACACCGGGAAGATTGATGCCTTTTTGCTCGCCCAGCATGCCGCCATTAATGACGTCGCACAGCACGTCTTTGCCGCGGACTCCGCGAACGCGGAGTTCGATCAGGCCGTCGCTGAGCAGGATGCGGGCGCCTGGCGCGAGTTCACGGGCAAGGTCGGGGAATGTAGTAGAGATACGAGTGGGTGTGCCAGCGACGTCCTGAGGAGTGATCGTCACGACGGTGCCGGTCTTCAAAAGGACCGGCGTGTGGCCCTCCAGCAACCCGGTACGGATTTTCGGGCCTTGCAGGTCCTGGAGGATGCAGACCGTGCGGCCCTCGCGATCGGCGGCGCGGCGCAGGCGGGCGATGTTGCGGGCGTGGTCCTCGTGTGTGCCATGGGAAAAGTTGAGGCGCGCGATGTCCATCCCGAGGCGAAGCAAGTCGCGCATGGCGGCTTCAGTGTTACAGGCAGGGCCGATGGTGCAAATGATTTTGGCGCGGCGAGACGCAGACCGGGCGGGCAGTCCCTCGGCTGAGGCCGCGTGGGCCGTGCCCGGCTCGTCTGGTGCATCAAATTCCTTCGAATCGGCTTTCAATTCTCTCCTCGATTGGAGATACGATCATCGTAGGAACCTAGGTTGTTACTTCTTTCTTGCTCATGGATAGAAGAGACGTTGCCAGCAGAACGTCTCTACGGCGTGCGGTGGTTGATGGCGGTCAGTTCCTTCCCCAGCATGGCGCGCGGGTAGAGCAGCGCGTTGAATTCGGCTCCCACCAGGACGACCAGGGAAATCAGGTACATCCACACCAGCAATGCCATGGCGACACCGAGCGATCCGTAAATGGTGGCGAAGTTGCCGAAATGCTGCAGGTACGAGCGAAATCCCACCGTTCCAGAGAACCATAAGACAGTCGCCAGAATGGCGCCGGGAATCACGCTATGCCAGGGCTGGGTGCGGGGGACGGCGTTGTGGTAGATCAGCGCGATCACCGCGATGCTGGTGAGGGTGGCAATCCCCCACCGCATCCCGCCCCAGAGCAACAGGACGTAGACACTGAAATCGGGATCAAGGTAGGGCAGAAGGCGAGTTTCGAACTTGCTGCCAACGGCCACAAGTAGGGTGGCGAAGGTCATGGGAACGAGCGCGAAAACGACCAGCAGAAATGCGATGAGGCGCTCTTTCACCAATCCCCAGGTTTTGGGCAGTTCATAGCAGCGGCGGAAACCGTCCATCCAGGAAATCATGACGCCCGAGGCGGTCCACAGGGTGACGACCGAAGTCGTGGTCAACCAACCAACCGGATGTTGCGCGGCGCCTTTCAAATAGCTGAGCGCGGTATTACTGCCAGCCGGCAAAATGCTGCCCAAGGCATAGGAGATTTCGCGCAGATATGGCGCACCCTTCCGCCAGTTCGCCAAACCCGAACCGACGACCAACAACACGGGGAAGAAGGTGAGAATCGAGGAATAGGCCGAGGCCTTGGCCGTGGCGAACGCGTCGTGCACGAAGGCACGCCAGAAGGCAAGACGCAAAAGGCGGAGAAGGCGAAGCATGCGTGGCCCTAGATTAGGGCCCAGAGGCACCTGGCGCAAAGAAGGAAGTGCGCTGGGTTCCTCGAATCGCACTCGCTGGGGGGAAGCGTGCATTCGTACTTTTGGCTCCAGATGTGGCTTCGGGGGCGAAGTGGATCGCCCCCGAGGCTTATTTCAGTTTTGACTACTCCGCGGCTGGCAGTTCCGCGGGCAGATCGTCGGTCTCGCCCTCGTGGCGCATCAATTCGAGGGCGCGCTCGGCTTCCTCGTAGGCTGCCGAGACTTCCGCCTGTACCTTGGCGGCGGCCTCTTCCATTTCTGGCGAGAGGCGCACGTTGCGGTAGTACTCCATGCCGGTTCCGGCAGGGATGAGGCGTCCGACGATGACGTTTTCCTTCAGACCGCGCAGGTGATCGACGGCTCCCTGAATGGAAGCTTCGGTGAGCACGCGCGTGGTCTCCTGGAATGACGCCGCCGAGATGAACGAATCCGTGGAGAGCGACGCCTTGGTGATGCCGAGCAGCAGCGGCCGGCCAGTAGCCGGTTTGCCGCCCTGCGCAATCACGCGCTCGTTCTCTTCGCGGAAGCGGAACTTGTCGAGCTGCTGCTCGAGCAAGAACTGCGTATCGCCCACGTCTTCGACCTTCACCCAGCGCATCATCTGGCGGACAATCACTTCGATGTGCTTGTCGGAGATGTTGACGCCCTGCAAGCGGTAGACTTCCTGGATTTCGTTGACCAGGTAAGCCTGCAGCTCCTTTTCGCCGAGGACGGCCAAGATATCGTGCGGGTTGAGCGGGCCGTCCATGAGCGGTTCGCCCGCTTTCACGCGCTCGCCTTCCTGTACGTTGATGTGAACGCCGCGCGGAACCGAGTACTCCTTTTCGGTGCCGTTGTCGGCGACCACGTAGACTTTGCGCTGGCCTTTCGAAACCTCACCGAACTTGACCGTGCCATCGATTTCGCTGATGACCGCGGTTTCATGCGGCTTGCGGGCTTCGAACAGTTCGACCACGCGCGGCAGACCACCGGTGATGTCTTTCGTCTTGGTGGTTTCGCGCGGGATCTTGGCCAGCACGTCGCCCGGACTCACTGCATCGCCGTCCTGGATCATAAGGTGCGAACGCGATGGCATCAGGTAGCGCTTGCTGGTTTTCCCGCCCTTGATCACGATTGCAGGCTGGCGCTTCTCGTCGGGAGAATCGCCGACCACGTGACGCGAGAGGCCGGTGACTTCGTCCACTTCTTCGTGCAGCGTGACGCCTTCCTGCAAGTCTTTGAACTGCACGGTGCCGCCGATTTCAGTCAGGATGGCGAAGGTGTAAGGATCCCACTCGACCATGACCTGGCCGAGCGTGACTGCGTCGCCCTCGTTGACCTTGACTTTCGCGCCGTACACGACCGCGTAGCGCTCGCGTTCGCGGTTCTTTTCGTCGACAATCGCGATCGAGCCCTGGCGATTCATGACCACCCAGTCGCCCGACTTCGCCTTTACGGTCTGCAATCCGATGAAACGGACCGAGCCGTTGTTTTTGGCTTCGAGGCGCGACTGCTCGGAGACTCGCGATGCGGTACCACCGATGTGGAAGGTACGCATGGTGAGCTGGGTTCCGGGTTCGCCGATGGACTGCGCCGCGATGACGCCGGTGGCTTCGCCGAGTTCGACGAGGCGTCCAGAGGCCAGGTTGCGGCCGTAGCACATGACGCAGACGCCGCGCTTGGATTCGCAGGTCAGCACCGAGCGGATTTTTACCCGCTCGATACCGGCAGCCTGAATCGCTCCGGCGAGGTCTTCGGTGATTTCCTGGTTGATATCGACGATGACGTTGCCGTCATAGTCTTTGATCTTTTCGAGCGAAACGCGGCCCACGATGCGGTCGCGCAACGGCTCGATAATTTCGCCGGCTTCCACGATGCCTTGCACGTAAATGCCGTCGACGGTGCCGCAGTCGTACTCGCTGATGATGACGTCCTGCGCCACGTCGACCAGGCGGCGGGTGAGATAGCCGGAATCGGCCGTCTTGAGCGCCGTGTCGGCCAGTCCCTTGCGGGCGCCGTGGGTGGAGACGAAATATTCGAGCACCGTCAGTCCTTCACGGAAGTTGGCCGTGATTGGTGACTCGATGATTTCGCCGGAAGGCTTGGCCATCAATCCACGCATGCCGGAGAGCTGGCGAATCTGCTGTTTCGATCCGCGAGCGCCAGAGTCGGCCATGACGTAAATCGGATTGAGTTCGCCGGCCTTGTCGCGGCGTTGCATCTCACCGAACATCTCGTCGGCCACTTTTTCGGTGATCGCCGACCAGATTTCAATGACCTTGTTGTAGCGCTCGCCGTTGGTGATGGCGCCGTCGAGATACTGCTGCTGCACGGCGACCACCTGCTTTTCGGCGTCTTTGACCAGGACTTTCTTGCTGTCCGGGATGACCATGTCGTCGATGCCGATGGACAAACCGGCGCGGGTCGCGAAGCGGAAGCCCAGCGACTTGACCTCGTCGAGCATCTTGACCGTAGTCTCGAGCGCGAAGCGCAGGTAGCAGTAGTTCACCAGCGCGCCGATGCCCTTTTTCTTGAGCAGACCGTTGATAAAGGGCATGCCTTCCGGCAAGTGGTCGTTCAGAATTGCACGGCCCACCGTCGTGTTGACGAAGGAACGCTCCACCTGAACGGGTTCGGTGTGAATGATGTCCTGATCGTCGTAAGCGGTGGTCAGGTCGATCAGTTCACCCGAGTAACGGAGGCGGATCGGGCTCAGGGTTTCGACTTCACCGGCATCGAGCGCCATGAGCACTTCTTCGATGTTGGCGAAGGCGCGGCCTTCCCCCTTCGCGCCGGGCTTGGCTTTGGTCAGGTAATAAAGGCCGAGCACCATGTCCTGCGTGGGCACGGTGATGGGCTGGCCTGACGCCGGTGAAAGAATGTTGTGCGAGGCCAGCATCAGGACGCTGGCTTCGACCTGCGCTTCCGGAGACAGCGGAATGTGAACCGCCATCTGGTCGCCATCGAAGTCGGCGTTGAATGCGGTGCAGACCAGCGGGTGAATCTTGATGGCCTTGCCTTCCACCAGCACCGGTTCGAACGCCTGAATGCCGAGGCGGTGCAGGGTGGGAGCGCGGTTCAGCAGCACTGGGTGATCCTTGATGACTTCTTCGAGGATGTCCCACACGATGGGTTCCTGCTGCTCGACCATTTCTTTCGCTTGCTTGATGGTGGTGACGTTGCCAGTCTGCTCGAGCCGGTGATAGATGAACGGCTTGAACAGTTCGAGCGCCATCTTCTTGGGCAGCCCGCACTGGTGCAGCTTGAGTTCGGGACCGACCACGATGACGGAGCGTCCGGAGTAGTCAACGCGCTTGCCGAGCAGGTTCTGGCGGAAGCGTCCCTGCTTGCCTTTGAGTGTGTCAGAAAGCGACTTCAGTGGACGGTTGTTTGCACCACGCAACACGCGGCCACGGCGCCCGTTATCGAACAGGGCGTCGACGGCTTCCTGAAGCATGCGCTTTTCGTTGCGCACGATGACTTCGGGCGCGTGCAGGTCCATGAGCTTCTTCAACCGGTTGTTGCGGTTGATGACTCGGCGATACAGGTCGTTCAGGTCAGATGTTGCAAACCGACCGCCATCGAGTGGAACCAGCGGGCGCAACTCCGGCGGAATGACCGGAATCACGTCGAGAATCATCCAGTGCGGCTTGTTGCCGCTCTTGCGGAAGGCCTCGACCACTTTCAGGCGCTTGGCGTACTTGAGCCGCTTCTGCAGCGAGCTCTCGTTCTTCATCTTCTCGCGCAGTTCAACGGAAAGCCCGTCGGTGTCGACGCGCTTGAGCAGTTCCTTGATCGCCTCGGCGCCCATCATGGCCTTGAATCCGGCCGGACGGTATTGCTGGTCGAGTTCGCGGAACTTGGCCTCGTCCTTGATGACCTCGCGCTCTTTCACCGGGGCGTCGCCGGGTTCGACGACGACGTAGGCTTCGAAATAGAGCACAGACTCGAGGTCGCGCAGGGAGATGTCGAGCAGGTGCCCGATGCGGCTGGGCAGTCCCTTGAAGAACCACACGTGCGAGCAGGGCGACGCCAGCTCGATGTGGCCCAGTCGCTCACGGCGTACTTTCGACAGTGTGACTTCTACGCCGCACTTGTCGCAGATCACGCCCCGGTGCTTCATGCGCTTGTATTTTCCGCACAGGCATTCCCAGTCGGTGACCGGACCGAAGATGCGGGCGCAGAACAAGCCGTCGCGCTCCGGCTTGAAGGTGCGGTAGTTGATGGTCTCGGGCTTGGTGACTTCGCCATGCGACCAGCTCCGGATTTTTTCCGGCGATGCCAGGCTGATGCGAATGGCGTCGAAGTCCGCGATCACATTTGCCATTTCAAATGGGCTCGAACGAAACAAGGTGTTCCTCCGCTTCCTGCGGTTCTCACGCGTCCGCTGACGGAGCTCTTTGAGTAAGTACTCAGTACTCGGTACTCAGTGAACCTTCAGCCTCTTCATGCGGCATTGAGCTCACATGCCGCAGTGGCTTCAAATCACAATCTCTTCGCTTTGGCTCAGCACCCGATCTCAGTTGGACCTCACTGAGTACTGAGTACCGGGTACTGAGTACTGCAGCTAATCCGCAGCCGCGCTGGCCGTGGGCTTTTTCTCGCCTGCCTTGATCAGTTCCACATCGAGGCAGAGCGACTGCAACTCGCGGATCAGCACGTTGAACGATTCCGGTACGCCGGGCTCCATGGCGGCTTCGCCTTTGACGATGGCCTCGTAAATCTTGGTGCGGCCGTAAACGTCGTCGGACTTTGCCGTCAGCAGCTCCTGCAGGATGAACGCCGCGCCGTAGGCTTCCAGCGCCCAAACTTCCATTTCTCCGAAACGCTGTCCGCCGAACTGCGCCTTGCCGCCCAGCGGCTGCTGGGTGATAAGCGAGTACGGCCCGATGGAACGAGCGTGAATCTTGTCGTCCACCAGGTGCGACAGCTTCAGCATGTAGATGTAGCCCACGGTGACGGGCTGTTCGAACTTCTCGCCCGTCATGCCGTCGAACAACGTGGTCTTGCCCGAAGTGGGCAGGCCGGCGTGCTCGAGCAGCGCTTTGATCTCGCCTTCTTTCGATCCGTCGAACACCGGTGATCCCATGAACACGCCCTTGGTCAGGGTTGGGGCCACCGACTCGAGTTCCTCATCGCTCATTTCGGCGATGATGTCGGCGAGCTGCGAGTCTTTAAACAAGGCTTTCAACTCGCGCCGGATCGCTTCAGTCCGCGTGTTCTCTTTGAGCAATTGTGTGATCTTCTCGCCCAGTACGAAGCCCGCCCATCCGAGGTGGGTCTCGAGAATCTGGCCCACGTTCATACGGGAAGGCACGCCGAGCGGGTTGAGCACGATCTCCACCGGCTGACCGTCATCGAGGTAAGGCATGTCCTCTTCCGGCAGAATGCGGGCAATAACGCCCTTGTTGCCGTGACGGCCGGCCATCTTGTCGCCCACGCTGAGCTTGCGCTTCATGGCGATGTAGACCTTGACCAGCTTGATCACGCCCGGCGGCAGTTCGTCGCCCTTGGTGAGTTTGTCCTTCTTCTCGTTGACGATCTTCTTGAGCACGTCGATCTGGCGCGAGGTCATTTCCTCGATCTCGTCGATCTGCTCGTTCACCCGCGGATCCTTGTCCGCATACTTGATGCGCTTCAGGTTGCGGGTCGAGATGCGCTCAATCTCGTCGCGGTTCAGGATGTTGCCTTTGGTCAGCAGGCGCTTGTTGGTGCGCTCGTCGTGCAGGTCGGCCTGCACCTCCTTGCCGCCGAGGATGTTCTCGAGCCTCTTGAGCCGCTCGTCGGTAAGAATTCGGATTTCGTCCGAAAGGTTCTTTTCCAACTTCGCGATCTGCGTAGCTTCAATGGACTTGGCGCGCTCGTCTTTTTCCTGACCCTTGCGGGAGAAGATCTTAACGTCGACGATGACGCCTTCGATACCCGGCGGGCAGTAGAGCGAGGCGTCGCGCACGTCGCCGGCCTTTTCGCCGAAGATCGCGCGCAGCAGTTTCTCTTCCGGCGTGAGCTGGGTTTCGCCCTTGGGCGTAACCTTGCCAACCAGAATGTCGCCCTGCTTCACGCTGGCGCCGATGCGGATCACGCCCGCTTCGTCCAGGTTGCGCAGCATCGACTCGCTGACGTTGGGAATATCGCGCGTCACTTCTTCGGGACCGAGCTTGGTGTCGCGCGACTCGATTTCGAATTCCTCGATGTGAAGCGAGGTGTAGTAATCCTCTTTCACCATCCTTTCGGAGACCAGGATCGCGTCTTCGAAGTTGTAGCCGCGCCACGGCATGAAGGCCACCAGGACGTTTCGTCCCAGCGCCAGCTCGCCGTGATCGGTGCAGGGGCCGTCAGCGATGACTTGCCCCTTCAACACGCGCTCCCCCTTCTTGACCACCGGCTTCTGGTTGATGCAAGTGTTCTGGTTAGAGCGCTTGAACTTGGTGAGCTGGTAGATGTCGCTGCCGACCTCACGCGACAACTGCGTGGGATGATGCTCGCCTTCGACGCGCACGATGATGCGCTCGGAGTCGACCGAGTCGATGAACCCGTTGCGGCGTGCGAGAACCACCGCGCCGGAATCGCGGGCAGTCACGCCTTCCATTCCGGTGCCGACGATTGGCGCCTGTGCGCGCAACAGCGGCACGGACTGGCGTTGCATGTTCGCGCCCATCAGCGCGCGGTTGGCGTCGTCGTGCTCGAGGAATGGCACCAGTGACGCAGCGACCGACACGAGTTGCTTCGGGCTGACGTCGACATAGTCCACTTCATCGCGGCTGACCAGCACGAAGTTGCCGGCCTTCCGGGCGTTGACCAGTTCGGCCACAATGCGGCCCTTGTCGTCGAGTTCCACGTTGGCCTGCGCGATGGTGTGGCGGTCTTCCTCCCAGGCGGAGAGGTAGAACGAGAATGGCTCGATCTGCGTCGGCTTCTTGCGCTTCTCTTTCAGTTCGGCGTTGAGCTTCTCGATCTCGTGCTTCTCGATGTGGTCGCCGACTTTGAAGTCACTGTCGCCGGTGTTGACGATGGTGACGTAGTCGATCACGCGTCCGCCCTTGATCTTGCGGTAGGGGGATTCGATGAAACCATAGTCGTTAATGCGGGCGTAGCAGCTCAGAGACGAGATCAGGCCGATGTTCGGACCTTCCGGCGTCTCAATCGGGCAGATACGGCCGTAGTGCGTGGGGTGCACGTCGCGCACTTCGAATCCTGCTCGTTCACGAGAAAGCCCGCCCGGCCCAAGGGCCGAGAGACGCCGCTTGTGCGTGATCTCGGAGAGCGGGTTGGTCTGATCCATGAACTGCGATAGCTGCGACGATCCGAAGAATTCGCGGATCGCGGCCATCACCGGCTTGGCGTTCACCAGGTCGTGCGGCATGGCCGTCGACATTTCCTGATAAACGCTCATCTTCTCTTTGATGGCGCGTTCCATGCGGACCAGGCCGATGCGGAACTGATTCTCCATCAACTCGCCGACGGCGCGCACGCGGCGGTTGCCGAGGTGGTCGATGTCATCGACGGCACCGATGCTCTTGCGCAGCTTGAGCAGGTACGCGATCGTTGCGTAAAAGTCCTCGGGATCGAGCGTGCGCTTATCGAGGCTGGTCGCCTCCTGGTTTTCGAACAGCTTGATGTTGAACTTCAAGCGGCCCACGCGCGAGAAGTCATACTTGCGCGGGTCGAAGAACATGCCGTGGAACAGAGCCGTGGCCGTGTCGAGCGTCGGCGGATCGCCAGGGCGCAGCTTGCGATAGATTTCGATCAGCGCTTCCTGCGGCGTCTTCACCGAATCGCGCTTCAGGGTTTGGCTGATGACCGTGCCCACGTCGTCGCGCTCGGGGAAGAACAGGTTCATCTCGATTACGCCGGAGTCAAGAATCTTCGAGAGCTTGTCGGCGGTCAGCTCGGAGTTGGCTTCGAGCATGACTTCGCCTGTGGTGGTGTCGACCACGTCGCCGGCCGTCCACGCGCTTTCCAGGTCGGTGATGTCGACTTCGATCTCGCTGACCTTCGCCTTTTGAATTTCCTTCAGGATCTGGTGGTTGATCTTGCGACCGGAATGCGCGATCTCCTCGCCGGACTTCGACTTGATGCTGTGGGCGAGCTTCATGCCCAGCAGGTTCGTCGCCTTCTCGCTGGCCGGATCGAGCGTCCAGTAGAGCTTCTTGTCGCGGATGGCGATGCGGTCGACGGTGTAGAACGTGCGCAGAATGTCTTCGCCGGAACGCAGGCCGAGGGCGCGCAGGAAAATCGTGCCCAGGAATTTGCGCTTGCGGTCGATGCGAACATAGAGCACGTTCTTCTGGTCGTACTCAAACTCGACCCACGATCCGCGGTAAGGAATGATCTTGCCAAGGAAGTAGGTGCGATTGTTGGCGGTCTCGAAGAACACGCCAGGCGAGCGGTGCAACTGGCTGACGATGACACGCTCGGTGCCGTTGATAATGAAGGTTCCGTTCTGCGTCATCAGCGGAACGTCACCGAAGAAAACTTCCTGCTCCTTGATGTCGCGGATGGAGCGGTTGCCGGTCTCGGCGTCTTTATCGAAGATGGTCAGCCGCATGGTGACCTTGAGCGGCGCGGAATAGGTCATGCCGCGCTCTTCGCACTCAGCCACGTCGTATTTCAGTTGCAGTCCGACCGGGTCGCCGCACTTGTTACAGAAATCCGGCGTGTTGGCGTTGTAGGTGCCGCACTTGTTGCAGAGCACTTCGCCGGGATGAAAAGGATCGGTGATGACCGTGGATCCGCAGTTCTTGCAGGTGGTGCGGAGGTGGTGCAGGCCCTTCAGGTGGCCGCACTTGCACTCCCAGTTACCAATGGCGTAATCCACAAACTCCAGCTGTGATACGTTGCGGAAGTCGGTGATGGGGAAGACAGACTGAAACACCGCCTGCAAGCCGCCGTCTTCGCGCTCGCTGGGGAGTTTGTCCATCTGCAGGAAGCGGTCGTAAGAGCGCTTCTGAACCTCGATCAGGTTCGGGATCTGGATGGTGGCCGGAATTTTGGAAAAATCAAAGCGTTTACGGAAGGCATTTTTCATCGTCAAGAAACTCCCAATCTCACGCGCAGCCGAGGGCCGCGCTCAAACCGCGGAATGTAGGGCGCTTATCGCGCCGCGGGTTTTACGACAGAGTGCAGAACCAAGACAACCTGGAATCCTAAATCGTTTAATCCAAACAAAAGACGACGGGGCGCCCGCAGGGACAGTCGTTCCCGCAGACGCCAACCGAGGCGTTTCGCCATTCTGAATTTGAACTCTTTCGCGCCAGTTCTTCGGCCTGTTCCCGCCCCGCCTGCCCGCGGAGCAGCCTGCCCAAACTTCCCTCGCGAGTCTCGCTCGCGTTCGAGTGAAGCTGGCAGGCGATGTTATATAGATGCTAACATCGCCGTCCCGGGTTCACAAGTAAGAACGTACTACATAAACGATTTTGCACTGATCTTGGTGCGGTCGTGTGGAGCGGGCGCCCCCGCCCGCTAGCCTTACCTTGCTGCGGGCAAGCGGGCATCAGTGCCCGCTCCACACAAACCGCTCCACACGTGCCACTATTTCACTTCGACAACGGCACCAGCGTCCGTGAACTTCTTCTTGATGGTCTCCGCTTCTTCCTTGGAGACGCCTTCCTTTACGTTCTTGGGCGCGCCATCGACCAGTTCCTTGGCTTCTTTCAGGCCCAGGCTGGTGACTTCGCGGACGGCCTTGATCACGTTGATCTTGTTGGCGCCGACTTCTTTCAGAACGACGGTGAATTCGGTCTTTTCTTCTGCCGGAGCCGCCGCTGCGGCTGCACCGCCGCCACCCGCAACCATCACGGGAGCCGCTGCCGCCGCCGAGACGCCCAGACGCGATTCGAGCTTCTTGACCAACTCCGCCGCTTCCAAGAGCGACAAGCCTACGATTGATTCTTCTAGCTGTGCTAAATCCGCCATTTTGATTCTCCGTTATTTAGTCTCGTTTTTTCGCCATCCGCAAATCAGGTTTCCAGTGCGACCAGGTCCAGTTTCCTCGCGCCAGACAACGCTCGGAAAGGACCGCGCAACCCCTGACTTGCGAACAACCAAACTCGTTGTGTGGAGCGGGCACTCTTGCCCGCTAGCCTTATCGATGCTGCCGGCAAAGCGGGCATGAGTGCCTGCTCCACAAAATCTCTCTATGCCTCTTTGAACTTCTTTTCCTTTACGCCCTGATCGACTACCACTGCCAGGTTGCGGCCGACCGCACCCATCGCGGTGACCAGACGCTGGGCTGGAGCGTTGATCAGGAATAGGAGCTTGGAGACCAGCTCTTCCTTCGACGGCATTGTAGCCAGCGCTTCGATCTCTTTGATCGTGATTACGCGGCCTTCGACCACGCCGACTTTGAACGTGAACTCTGGGGCGTCCTTGGCGTATTTGGTCAGCGCCTTCGCCATGGCTACGGGATCGCCGGTGGTGTAGGCAATCGAGGTCACGCCCGCCAGATCTTTCAGAGCGCCTTCGACTTTGGTGCCCTTGGCGGCGCGCTCCGCCAGTGTGTTCTTGACCACCTGATACTTCGCGCCGGCGCCCCGCAGAGCTTTGCGCAGCTCGTAGTCCTGGGCGACGGTCATCTTGGTATAGGTCGCCACGACCACATTGGAAACGTCCTTCAGGTCCTTACTCAGCTTCTCGACCTGCTGTGTCTTCTTCGCTTTGGTAACTGGCATTGTCCAATCCTTCTGATGATCTTGTGTGGGGACGGACGCATTCGTCCGTCCAGGCGCTTTAGCGCCACGTTACGCCTTCGCGGCCGCCTCGATGGGGGCGACATCCAACTGGATGCCCGGGCCCATGGTCGAACTCAGGGTGCAGCCTTTGATGTACTTGCCCTTGGCCACCGACGGCTTGGCCTTGATCACGCTGGTGATCAGCACCGTGGCGTTCTCGATCAGCTTGTCGGGCGTGAACGAAATCTTGCCGACCGGGCAGTGCACCAGCGCGGTCTTGTCGGTGCGGAATTCGACCTTGCCGGCCTTGACTTCCTGCACCGCTTTGCCCACATCGAAAGTGACCGTGCCCGTCTTCGGGTTCGGCATCAGGCCCTTGGGACCAAGGATCTTACCCAGGCGTCCGACGGACTTCATCACGTCGGGCGTGGCGATGAGGGCGTCGAAGTCGGTCCAGTTCTCCTTGGTGATCTTCTCGACCATCTCTTCGCCACCAGCGAAATCGGCGCCCGCGGCTTCGGCTTCCTTCACTTTTTCGCCGGTCGCGATGACCAGGACCTTTTTCGACTTGCCCAGGCCGTGCGGCAGGACGACTGTGCCGCGCACCATCTGGTCGGCGTGCTTGGGATCGACTCCCAGCCGCAGGGTGACTTCGACGGTTTCGTCGAACTTGGCAAACTTCACTTTCTGCAGGAGCGGAACCGCATCCTGCAGAACATAGGGGCGCTTTTCGACTGCGGCGTGCGCCTTGGCGATGTTCTTTCCTTCTTTTTTGTTCATTGCTTTTCCTCGTCTCCCACCGCTCGACGTTCTACCGAAGAGCCGTGGTGGTTTCGACTGCAAACCTTATGTGGAAGTAGCAGTGTGGAGCGGGCACTCCTGCCCGCTAGAACTCAGCTTCCTCCCTACAGCCAGCCAACAAAACTCGCTCGCTGCGCTTGCTGGACGGACGAATGCGTCCGTCCCCACACGAGCTAACCAACTACCTCAATACCCATGGATCGTGCCGTGCCGCGAACGCTCTTGATCGCGGTCTCGACGGAGGCGGCGTTCAGGTCGGGCATCTTCTGCTTGGCAATCTCTTCCACCTGCTTGGCGGTAACTTTGCCGACTTTATCTTTGTTCGGCGTGCCTGATCCCTTGGCGATGCCGGCCGCGCGCTTCAACAGAATCGAGGCCGGAGGTGTCTTGGTGATGAAAGTGAACGAGCGGTCGTTGTACACCGACACTACGACCGGGATGATCAGGCCTTCCATCTCTTTCTGGTTGGTTCTGGCGTTGAACTGCTTGCAGAACTCCATGATGTTGATCTGCGCCTGTCCGAGTGCCGGGCCTACCGGCGGCGCCGGAGTCGCCTTGCCCGCGGCGATTTGCAGCTTCACATAACCTGTAACTTTCTTTGCCATGATCTCTCTTCCGCCTGCAGCGTGAGTCTAGGAATTTTCGGCTCAACAGTCTGCGGACTTGTTTCTAACTCAACTCACCGAACCGGAAGCCCCCAGGGGCTAAAGCCCGTTTTCATCCGGCCTTTACGGCACGGCCGAAGCCGTGCCCTTCCACAATTACTATGCGACCTTCTCCACCTGGTTGAACTCGAGTTCCACCGGGGTGGAGCGGCCAAAAATTGTGACCATCACTTTCAGCGTCTCGCGGTCTTCGTTCACTTCGTCGACCACTCCGGTAAAGCTGGCGAACGGGCCTTCTGTGATGCGCACCGATTCGTTCTTCTCGAACTTGACCTTGAGCTTCGGCTTCTCGCGGCTGTCGGCAACTTTGTAGACGATGTGCTGCACTTCTTCGTCCGAGAGCGGCGTGGGCTGCTGACCGGTGCCGACGAATCCGGTCACGCGGGGCGTGGACTTCACCACGTGCCAGACGTGATCGTCCATGTCCATTTCAACCAGCACATAGCCGGGATAGAACATGCGCTCGGAGGTATATTTCTTGCCGCCGCGCACTTCGGTGACCGACTCGGTCGGGATCAGGACTTTGCCGATCTTGTCCTGCAGCCCGAAGGCCGCGACCCGCGACTCGAGCGACTCTTTCACCTTGCGCTCAAACCCGGAATAGGAGTGGATGATGTACCACTTCATGTTCGGGTTACGCGGTGCTTCGGTGGTAGCAGTAGCGTCGGGCGTGCCGGATGCTTGCGGTTCACTGGCTGCGGCTTCGTTTTTTTCTTCGTCCTGCATATGGGGCGCTTCTTGTAGACGACTCATTTCCTAGTGGCTCTTGAAATAGTTGAACAGAAACGACACGCCGTGCTGAATGAAGTAGTCGATCACGGCAAAGTACAATCCGAAGATGAAGACCGTAATGACGACGACCGTGGTGGTGGCGCGAACTTCCTTGAAGCTCGGCGCCGTGACCTTGCGCATTTCCGAACGCACGTCGTTGTAGAACGTCCTGATGCGCTCCGGCCAGGCCTTCACCGTGGTTACGATTGCATTCTGCTCTGCGATAGTCGCCATGATCCTACTTCTTTCTTTTCGCTATCTTCTCCGCCTGGCACTCTACAAGCCGGAGCCGTAAACTCTGGCAGGGGCGGAGGGATTCGAACCCCCAAGTCCGGTTTTGGAGACCGGCAGTTTAACCGTTGAGCTTACGCCCCTGTAATGCAGTACTCAGTACCCAGTTGTCAGTACACAGTCGTGAACTGAGTACTGGGTACTGGCTACTTCACTTCTTTATGCGGCGTATGCTTGCGGCAACGGCGGCAGAACTTCTTGAACTCAAGCCGCTCGGTCGTCGTTTTGCGGTTCTTGGTCGTCGAGTAGTTCCGCTCTTTGCAATCACCGCATTGTAAGGTCACAATTTCTCGGGGCATTTCAACAGCTCCTAGCTGCTAGCTCGCTTCTAGCTCAAACTCTGTCATCCTGAGGCGACGGCCTTATGTCGCCGAAGGATCCCTGCACTCTACTCTTCTGTCGTCCCTACGGGACTCGCTACTCGTTTTGCGGCTTACCCAAGGCTTACGCCCTGGGCTAAAATATGCCGCCCCTTTGGGGCTGCTGCCGTTGCAGTCTCGGCTGGCCGGTTTTACCGACAGCCTTAAGGTGACAACTACTACTACTGCACAATTTCCGCGATCGTCCCTGCTCCCACCGTGTGCCCGCCTTCGCGGATCGCGAAGCGCAAGCCCTTTTCCATCGCCACCGGCGTAATCAGTTCGATCACCAGGCTCACATTGTCGCCAGGCATCACCATCTCCGTGCCCGCCGGCAACTCCGCCACGCCCGTCACGTCCGTCGTCCGCAAATAAAACTGCGGACGATATCCCTTGAAGAACGGCGTGTGCCGCCCGCCTTCTTCCTTCGTCAAAATGTAAACCTCGGCTTTGAACTTGGTGTGCGGCGTGATCGATCCCGGCTTCGCCAGCACCATGCCGCGCTCCACGTCGTCCTTGCCAATGCCGCGCAGCAGCAACCCGGCGTTGTCGCCCGCCATGCCTTCGTCCAGTTGCTTCTTGAACATTTCCACGCCCGTCACCACCGTCTTGCGCGTGTCGCGGAAGCCTACAATCTCCACTTCCTCGCCCACCTTCACCTTGCCGCGCTCGATCCGGCCCGTCACCACCGTGCCCCGTCCCGAGATCGAGAAAATATCTTCGATCGGCATCAGGAACGGCTTGTCCAACTCGCGCGCCGGTTGCGGCACACTCTTGTCCACCGCTTCCATCAACGCGTCAATCTGCTTCTCCCACTTCTCTTCCCCGTTCAGCGCACCCAAGGCCGACAACCGGATCACCGGTACATCATCGCCCGGGAACTTATAGCTCTTCAGCAATTCACGCACTTCAAGTTCGACCAGGTCGAGCAACTCGGGATCATCCACCGCATCGCACTTGTTCAGCGCCACGACGATGTAGGGCACGCCGACCTGCCGCGCCAGCAGCACGTGCTCGCGCGTCTGCGGCATCGGACCGTCGGTCGCCGCGACCACCAGAATCGCGCCATCCATCTGCGCCGCGCCCGTGATCATGTTCTTGATGTAGTCGGCGTGGCCCGGGCAATCCACGTGTGCGTAGTGCCGGTTCGACGTCTCGTACTCGACGTGCGCCGTGGCAATGGTGATACCGCGCGCCTTCTCTTCCGGCGCGTTATCAATCGAGTCAAACGACCGGAACACAATCTTCGGATTGTGCTTCTGCAACACCTTCGTGATCGCCGCCGTCAACGTGGTCTTGCCGTGATCAATGTGACCGATCGTCCCTACGTTGCAGTGCGGCTTAGTGCGCTCAAATTTCTCTTTCGCCATAACCCAGCCTCTAGCTCCTAGCTTCAACCCAGTTCAGTAATACTGATACAGCTTTTTAAACCTGTGGCGCAGCGCGATGTCGACGCCTTCCAGCTTCGACAGGTAAAACTCGCGCATCAGCGCCTGATCAGAAACCGGCAGCGAACCGTACAACTGCCGCGCCTCCAGCTCGGCCTCGCCAAAGCCTTCGAGCACGCGCTGCGCCAGCGCCGCGTCGAAGTCCCGAATGCGAATCCCTTTGCGATCCATCTGCTTCAGGAAACGCTCAACCTTCTCAGGCAGGAACGCCTGCTCGACTGCCGCTTGCAGCCGGGTGAATTCCTGTTCCTTCTGAACCTTGATGGCAGCCTGTTCGAATGCCACTATCATCCCCGAGCACGTTCAAAATCTCTGGAGCGGGAGACGGGAATCGAACCCGCGACCAACAGCTTGGAAGGCTGTGACTCTACCACTGAGTTACTCCCGCCCTGAACCAGCTCTCAGTAAACGCAGCGGCTAAAGCCGCTCTTCAATCCGACTTCAGCGGCACGGCTGAAGCCGCGCCCTTCCCTAACCCTGCCCTTGCCAACCTTCCCGCAATTCTCGCGAAAACCAATCTCTGGAGCCGATGACCAGGATTGAACTGGTGACCTCTCCCTTACCAAGGGAGTGCTCTACCAACTGAGCTACATCGGCCCGAAACCCAGCTGTCAGCGATCAGCTGTCATCTCTCAGCCAAACCCTACTCGGCGTCCTTGTCCGGATGCAGCACGTCATTACGCCGCAGGACTGACTTCACGGCAAACAGCGCCAGAACCGCAATCGTGATGCCTCGAATTCGCGAATCGCTGATCGTCAGCCACGTCAGGACGCCAAGGACGACGTAGGCGATCAAAGCTCCGGCCAAGCGATTCACGATAAATCCTGGTGCACAGGGAAGGATTCGAACCTTCGTACCTCGCTAGGAGGGACAGATTTACAGTCTGTTGGCTTTAACCACTCACCCACCTGTGCAAACTTTCGGGCGATGCGGCCGCCGCACTCGGACCACGCAAAACGCCAGCGCGCAACCTGGGAGCGCTCACGGTAAACCCGCAGACCACTCACTACATTTTTCGCAAAACAGGGAAACCAAGGTTCGCGCAAACTGCGCCGCGAATTATCACTACACGCCGGAAAAGTACCGAATGGAGTGCGTTTGGAAAAGCCTGTCGCGCTACCGAGTCCGCCGCCTGCCGGAAAATCCTGTTCGTTCTCTGGAGCTGGCGAAGGGAATCGAACCCCCGACCCTCTGATTACAAATCAGATGCTCTACCGACTGAGCTACGCCAGCAAACACTGGGGATAGACGCGCCCTCGCGCAAACTTATCCCTCGGATCCCTGCCAGATGTCCGGGACAATTAGTTAAGTTATCACAAGGGCAAGTTGAGGTGCAAGCAAACCCTCCCCCGGCGAAGGTTGGGGACCTGAGCACGCATTCGCCTAACGGGAAGGCCCCAGTCAGTTCCCGAACCCGGTAGCAGAGCCCGCAGGTGCTATCATTTCAACCCTGACCGCAATTCATGCGAATTAGACGCACTCTCCCCATCGCTTTGGCGGTCGTGGTTGTGGCCGCGGCGGTGACGGTTGCCGTCCAACTGCGAAAGAGCGCTCCGCCGGAGGCGGCGCGGCTTCTGCCTGGGGCAGACGCGTTCCTCTATGCCAACTTTGGCTGGCTCCGGAGGGTCAGTTCCAGCCCGCTGCCCGCGGTTTCGCACGATCCGGAATATGAGAGGTTCATCCAGGAGACGGGTTTCGAATTCGAGCGAGACCTCGAGGCGGTGGCCTTTGCCGCCCACTATCCGGCGAACTGGCCGGGCGGCGGAACCGGCGGGGCGGCGCCGGAGCCGCGCTTTTCCGAGGTTTTTGTCGGCAAGTTCGACGGCGAACGGCTGGCCGCCTACCTGAAGCACACCGCGCAATCGGTTGAGACACTACAACTCGGTCGATATCTATACGATGCCGTTGCAGGGACGAAGCTTCCGCGTCGCCATCCTCAGCGTCGATTCCGTAGCCGCGTCGAACCACGACGATCCGGGCGTGATCCGGGGAATGATCGACCGTTCGCGGCGGCTGGCGTCTCCCTTTGGTGGACCGGCTTTCTTGCGCAAGTACTACAAGCGCGTACAACTGGCCAGCCCGGTGTGGGCGGTGGCGCGCATTGAACCTTCGGCCGCTGACTTCAGTGGATGGTCCGCGGTTTTTCCCAAGGCGGCTGACCTCGTGATTTCCGCCAGCTACAACCCTTTGCATCTGCCGTTGCGCACCGGGGCGCTTCACCTGCGAGCGGAGGCCTGGGCCGGCAGCGAGGCGGACGCGCGCAACATCACGGATAAACTGACTGTGTTTCTGGCCATGTTTCAGAGCGCCGAAGTCTCGGTTGGATCGGCGGGCAGCGACGCCGATGTGAAAGCTCTGTTCGACAGCCTGCAGGTGCGCCAGGAAGACAGCCGGGCCGTGCTCTATGCCACGTTGCCGACGAGCGTCTTTCGAAAGTTCGTGGAGGCTCCGCAGATGTCGGCACCGGGCGCCTCGGAAGCGATCAAGCCTTCCAAAAGCCATTAAAGAATTGCACATCGATGAAGAAATGCAACTTAATCGCTTTTCGTACGTCTTAATTCTGAGGGCGTAGCCCGCCGCGTTTACAATAAGAATCGATGTCTGGCCTCCCACTTCCCATTGCCGCTTTCGTCGCGGGACTGATCTCGTTCCTATCCCCATGCGTGCTTCCGCTGGTACCGGGATACGTTTCCCTGATCTCGGGCGCAGGCGTGGAGGAGTTGAAGTCCCCGCAGGCCCAGCTCATGCGCCGCGTCATGGTGAATTCGGTTGGGTTCATCCTCGGCTTCAGCGTGGTGTTCATCACGCTGGGGGCGATTTCGACCGAGATCGGGCAACTGGCGGCGCGTTACAAGCACACCCTGTCGATCGTGGCGGGAGTGATCATCATTATCTTTGGTGTGCACTTGACCGGCATTTTTCAGATCAAGTGGCTGTTGCAGGATGCGCGGCTGCACAGTGTGAAAGGAAGCAGCACGCCGATTGGCGCGTTCGTGATTGGATTCGCCTTCGCCTTCGGCTGGACCCCGTGCCTTGGGCCGATTCTGACCGCGATCCTTACTCTGGCCAGCGAGCAGGACACCCTGGTGAAGGGAGTCCTTCTGCTCGGAGTTTATTCGCTGGGGCTGGCGGTGCCGTTTTTGTTGACCTCGTTGCTGATGGAGCGCTTCCTGAAGTTTTACAGCCGCTTTCGCTCGCACATGCACGCCATCGAAGTGGCCAGCGGCGGGCTGCTGATTGCGCTCGGAATCCTGCTGGTGCTCGGACGCTTTACGCTGATTTCGAGCTGGCTGTCGTTTTTGAATCGGTTTGCTTTGTAATAGAGGACCTGGATTTATGTCTGAAGAAACTCGCACGCTCTGTCCATACTGCAAGACGCCTTTGGAAAAGAGCATCGATGAGCTTAACCGCGAAGCCGCGGCGACCGGCACCGCCCAGTGCGGGGTGTGTGGTGCCCAGTTCCAGCTGTCGGAGGTCGTGGGTGGCACGCTGAACGTAGAACCGGGCGTGGTCGAGTCCGTCACGGTGCCCGCGCGTCAGGGAAACCGGAATCCGTTCGCCCTGGTCGTGGTTGCGATCATCGCAACGGGGATGCTGTATTTCGGCTTCTCCATGTCTCGCCGATCGGGCCCGACGCACCCTCTGGGTATGGCCCACGGAGCGCCCGCGCCTGACTTCACGCTCGATTCGCTCGAGGGCCAGAGCATGCGCCTATCGGACCTGCGCGGCAAGGCTGTCCTGCTGAATTTCTGGGCGACCTGGTGCGGCCCGTGCAAGATCGAAATGCCATGGTTCATCGAATTGCAGAAGCAATATGGGCCGCAGGGGTTGCAGATTGTCGGCGTCGCCATGGATGATTCGAGCAAGGAAGACATCGCCAAATTCGCCAAAGAAATGGGAGTCAACTATCCCGTGCTTCTGGGGAAGGAAGCGGTTGGCGACGCTTACGGAGGCGTCCCCGCGCTGCCGGAGAGCTTCTTCATCGGGCGCGATGGCAAGATTGTGGACAAGATTATCGGGCTGAAGGGTAGGGGGGAAATCGAGGAGTCCATCCGCAAGGCGTTGGATACACAGGCGGGCGCGAACTCCTCGGCTGCCTTGGCGGCTCCGCAGCCTCAGAACTGACAATAGGAAGCACGCGACGGTCGCTCTAATATTGGTTGCGGGATGATCTCGCGAGCCCACAAGCCGGGTCTAGTTTGCATCTTCGCTTTACTGTCAGGGACAGCTCTGACCCAATCGGGTAAGGCGCCGTCGGTGACGTTCGCATCGGTGCCGCTGGTGGCGGCTCCGCGGACGGCGCAGACCATGGTGAACCTGAATTTTCGCGTGGCTTCCGGGTTTCACATCAATTCGAATACGCCGAAGTCGGAATTTCTGATTCCCACGAACCTGAAGATGGACCTGCCGACTGACATCGTGCTGGGGAAGATCAAGTACCCGGCGGGGCAAGATCTGAGCTTTCCTTTTTCGCCCGATGAAGCGCTGAATGTCTACACGGGAGACTTCACGATCGCCGTCGCCGTGCATCCGCTGCACTCGGTGGTGCCGGGGAAATACGTCATGCACGGCGTTCTGCGGTACCAGGCCTGCGACAACGCGCAGTGCTTCCCGCCGAAAACCCTGCCCGTGAGTTTTGATGTGAAGGTAGTGAAAGAGCCGCCGGGGCCGAGGCACAATCCCGCGCAGAGCCCGCACGTGCATAACTAGCTGTCAGCCGCTCAGCCGTCAGCTCTCAGCTTCGTCCCACAGCGTTCTAGTACCGTGCAGCCCGACATCACCAGTGACGACGGGCAAACCTCCAGACGGCCCATCGCACCGGATTTTATTGGAACCGATCTAGGACGGACAAGCTCGGTCTTCAGCTCTTCCCGCCCTGCTTTTTTTCGACCTTCGCCCAGGTATCTTTCAGCGCGACCGTGCGGTTGAACACGAGCTTCCCCGGCTGCGAGTCGGGATCGACGCCGAAGTATCCCAGGCGCTCGAACTGATAGCGGCTGCCTGCCGCCGCGTTCGCCAGCGACGGCTCCAGCTTTGCATTCGCTATCACTTCCAGCGAGTTTGGATTCAGATTCGCGGTGAAGTCCTGGCCTTCTTCGACCTCGGCAGGATTTTCTTTCAGAAACAGGCTCTCGTAAATGCGTACTTCCGCGTCGACCGCATGCGCCGCCGAGACCCAGTGGATTGTCGACTTCACCTTGCGTCCGTCGGGCGGCGCGTTGCCGCCGCGGGTCGCCGGATCGTAGGTGCAGTGAATTTCGACCACTTCGCCCTTGTCGTCCTTCACGACGCTCTTGCAGGTGATGAAGTAGCCATAGCGCAGGCGCACCTCGCGGCCGGGCGCGAGGCGGAAATATTTTGGCGGAGGCACTTCGCGGAAATCGTCCTGCTCGATGTAGAGCACGCGCGAGAACGGCACGTTGCGAGAGCCTGCGGCCTGATCCTCAGGGTTGTTGACCGCCTCCATCTCTTCCACCTGATCTTCCGGGTAGTTGTCGATGACCACTTTCAACGGACGCAGCACCGCCATCACCCGGGGCGCGCGCCTGTTTAGGTCCTCGCGGACGAAGTGCTCCAGCATTGCCAACTCGACAACGCCATTGGTGCGCGAGACGCCGGCCGCGGTCACGAAGTTGCGTATCGCCTCGGGCGTGTAGCCGCGACGGCGCAGGCCGCCCAGCGTGGGCATGCGCGGATCGTCCCAGCCGTTCACGCAGCCTTCCTCGACCAGGCGGCGCAGCAGGCGCTTGCTCATGATGGTGTAGGTCAGGCTCAGGCGGTCGAATTCAATCTGCTGCGACGGAAAAATCCCCAGCTGCTCGATGAACCAGCGGTAGATCGGCTGGTGGTCTGCAAATTCGAGCGAACACATCGAGTGGGTGACTCTCTCTAGCGAGTCCGACTGGCCGTGGGCGTAGTCGTACATCGGATAGATACACCACTTGTTGCCCGTGCGGTGATGCTCGGCGTGCAGGATGCGGTACATCACTGGGTCGCGCATGTTGAGGTTGGGCGAAGACATGTCGATCTTCGCCCGCAGAACACGCGAACCGTCGGGGAATTCTCCGGCCTTCATGCGCTCGAACAGGTTCAGGTTCTCTTCAATCGAGCGGTTGCGATACGGACTGTCTTTGCCGGGCTCGGTTAGCGTTCCGCGATGCTTGCGGATTTCGTCCGCCGAAAGATCATCTACGTAGGCCTTGCCGTCTTTAATGAGCTTGATCGCCCACTCGTAGAGCTGGTCGAAATAATCCGAGGCGTAGAAGAGGCCATCCCAGTGGAAGCCGAGCCATTTGACGTCCTCCATGATGGAGTCGACGTACTCGACGTCTTCTTTTTCCGGATTGGTGTCGTCAAAGCGCAGGTTCGTGTGTCCGCCAAATTCGTCGGCCATGCCGAAATCGATGCAGATAGCCTTGGCATGGCCGATGTGCAGGTATCCGTTGGGTTCGGGAGGAAAGCGGGTCTGCACGCGGCCGTTGTATTTATTCGTCTTGAGGTCGTCCAGAAAGATGTCGCGAATGAAATTAGAAGGGCGCGATTCGGGGGATTTCTCGCCTGTTTCAGCTTCGGCATCCGACGTTTTCATAGCTTTGATCTTACCGCAAAAGAAAGGCGAGGACTCGCCCGTGCGGGCGTGCGAAGCGCGCCAATTTGGGACTGAATTTCGAAGAGCGCGGACGATGTCTAGTGCGCTCTTCTATAGAATGAATGAGAGTTGTGATCTGCTCTTCATACTTCTAAGGAGAACTTCATGTCTGCAAAGCGCATTGGTATCCTCACGGGTGGCGGCGATGTCCCGGGTCTGAATTCGGTTATTAAGTCGGTGGTCTATCGGGCGTCCGAAATCGGATGCGAGGTGCTGGGCATACGCCGCGGCTGGGAAGGATTGACGCACGTCGATCTGAAAGATCCGGCCAGCCGAATCCGCTATATCCTGCCGCTGAACCGGGAGAACACCCGCACCATAGATCGTACGGGGGGCACGTATCTGCACACTTCGCGCACCAATCCCACCAAGATGCAAAAGCTGCCGCCGGTGCTCGCGAGGCAGCAGTTTTCAAGTAAGGAAGTCCACCAAGAAGGGCGTGACCACCACGGTGTTCGACGTGACTCCGGCGGTGCTGAAGAATATCGAGACGTTGGGATTTGATTACCTGGTAGCGATCGGTGGAGATGATACCCTCAGCTATGCCGCCGAACTGGACCGCCAGGGAGTGAAAGTGATTGCCGTGCCGAAAACCATGGATAACGACGTTCGCAACACCGAGTATTGCATCGGGTTTTCGACTGCCATTACTCGCGCCATGGACGCCATCGAACGGCAGCGGACGACGGTTGGCTCGCACGAGCGCATCGGTATCTTTCGCGTGTTCGGCCGGGATGCCGGCTACACCGCTCTCTACACCGCCTACGTGACATCGGTGCGCTGCTGCATCCCCGAGTACAAGGTGAATTTGAAGCACCTCATCGAAATCCTGGTCACCGACAAGCAGCAACAATCCCAGCAACTACTCGCTGGTGATTCTTTCCGAGGGTGCCGAGTGGGAAGGCTATACGGTGAAGGAATACGGCCCGCCCGATGCCTTCGGCCACCGCAAGAAGATGAGCGTGGCCGAGGACCTGAGCGAAGAGATCAAGACCGCCACCGGAAATGAAACCGTGGTCAGCGATCTGACCTACGAGTTACGCTCCGGCAGCCCGGATTTCGTTGATCGCATGGTGGCCATCACCTACGCTGGCATGGCGATGGATGCCGTGGTCGAGGGGAAGGCCGGCCTGATGACGGGGATCAGCAGCGGCTGCTTCGCCATGGTGCCGATCCCCGATCCCAAACTCGGGCCACGCAAAGTCGAGGTCGCAACCATGTACAACACGGAGCGCTACCGGCCGACTTACGATCGCAAGCTGGGACTACCGATTTTCCTGACGCGAGCGTAGGGTCGTGGCTCTGGACCGAAGGGCTTCAGACTCCCGCCGAGACGATTTGTCCGGGCGCGCCGACAGCCATCTCTCTCTGCGCCAGTTGCCGCCGGTAGCGAACATGGCGCCAACGCGTCATCTCTACCAACGGCTTCCAAACGGGATTGACGAAGTCGTGCTTGATAAGCAGGTGCCAGAAGCGGTTGGAACGCTTGTAAAGGTACGACATGGCAAGGTACGGGGCGACAGCCTGCCACTGCTCGGGTCGCCGATGCCATATCGAGGCGAGGGAGAAGAGACGCTGGTAAATCCAGGCATATCCCTGCTCGAGTTGTTCCGGCGTCATGTGCCTGGGGCGGAAGACGGCGTGGCTGGTGTCGTAGAGCGTCCAGTCGCGATGCAGGATTCGCCCGTCAGCTTCCATTTGCCGGAACAACGGGGTCGCCGGGTACGGCGTCAGAATGTGGAATGTCGCACATTCCAGGCGGTTCTCTTCGATCCAAGCGGCGGTGCAAGCAAAGACGTCTTTGCGGTCGTGATCGAAGCCGAGAACGAACGATCCGTTCACCTGGATGCCGTAGTCGTGCAGCATACGCACTCGGCGCGCATAGTCGGAGGTCTTCGGCGTTTTCTTGTGGGAGTCGGCGAGGTTGTCATCAGAGAGCGACTCGAAGCCGATGAAGACGCCGGTGCATCCGGCGAGCGCCATGTTGCGGATCAGGCTGGGATCATCGGTAATGTCGATGGTGACGGCTGCGCTCCATATCTTGTTCAGCGGGCGTAACGCGGCACAGAGCGACTGCAGATAGTCTCGGCGCGAACCGAGATTGTTGTCGATGAACACGGCGTAGGGCTGGTCGTTTTCCTGAAACTCGGCAGCGACTTGATGCGGGTGGCGCATGCGGTAGGGCATACGTAGGCCGTCGGTCGCGAGATAGCAGAATCCGCATCGGTTGTGGCATCCGCGGGTGGCAATCAGGCTGGTGGTGGTGAGAAAGCTGTTCCGCGGAAGGATCGAGCGTCGCGGCGGCGGATCGTCGCAGTAGTCGTTCTCGTACGTGGCAAGGTAGCGGGGCTGAAGACAGTTCATTTCTACGCCGCGCAGGATGCGCGGCCAGAGTTGAACGCCGTCGCCCAGCGCCAGGGCATCGGCGTGAGGCGCGCATTCGTCGGGACAGGACAGCACATGCAAGCCCCCGAGGATCACCTTCGCTCCGCGCGCCCGATACCAATCGGCAAGCTCGTTGGCGCGACGCGCAAACGTCAAATGCACGGTGATTCCGACCACCTGTGGCATCGGCCGACAAGGTGGACGACCATGCAGCAGATTCTCGTCCCAGTAGTCGACGCGCCAGTGCGCGGGTGTCGTCGCGGAAAAGCTGGTCAGGGCGAGGGTGGGCGTGAGGACGTGCTTGCCGAAACTGGCGTTCGCATCCTTAGGGTAGAAGGGATTAATCAGCAACGCGTAGTGCGGCTGCACCGGCCCGCCGGGATCGCCGGGATCGAGAGCCGGAGCGGTGGTCATCTCTTGGGGGATCCAGCGCTTGGCGATTGGGCGAAGGAACGGCTCATCCGGGGCGATCATGAATGTACTTTATATTACAAAGTACTTCATGTCAAACTCTACGCCGTTCCTCCTACCCCTCAGGCTCCGCCCGCACTGCCGAATACAGTCCGTGCCTTCCGCGGCATGTCACCCCAGGAGTCTGGCCAGCCCCGCGTCGTCGATCGCTGGATAGATGTCAAAATGAATGACATCGCTCCAATCCTGCGCCCACTGAGCGACGGCTTGTGCGTCGCTCGCCTCGCAAACCGTGACGCCGCGGCCGCCTGCGACCGAATGCCAGCGTCCGATGACCTTGATTCCCGCAGGCGCCTTCCCCCCAGTCTGCTTGAATCGGTCCTGCGCGGAGTTCCGATGGTTGGGTGTCATCGTGTATAAGCTCACAAAGATCATGGTGTCTCCTTGCAAATGGGATGTGGCGTTCCAATGCGAGGCGGATTCTAGCGCAGCCCGAGCGAAAGTTCACTCATTGCTTCGGATCCGCGAGATTCAGTCCGTCAGCTGGATGGGGCGGGCTGCCTTCGGTCCTCTGTAGATAATCGTTATTGTTAGATTCCCTGCCCGGCGAGTACGATAGCTCGCCAGAGGATCCGTGATGATCAGACTTCGCCCCGCGCCCTTGTCTCTTAGGCTGTTTTTTCTCGTCGTTGGAGGATTCCTTGCCACCGCTCACGCGCAATGGACGCCGAGAAATCCGGTTACCGCAGTGCAGAAGCAGGCCGACGGCGTGCTCTTCACGCAGAAGACTGGTGTTCTGAAACTGCAGGTCTGCACCGACTCGATTATCCACGTGGTGTACGCCCCGACTTCTGCTTCTGAAAAACACGCGAATTTCGTCATCACCAAAACATCCTGGGATACGCCGCAGTGGGCCATGGAGGAAACGCCGGAAGAAGTCACGGTCACGACGGCTCGGCTCAAAGTGGGCGTGGCCCGGATCGACGGCTCTATCACCTACCGCGAACTCGATGGCAAACCGCTGGTGCAGGACGCGAATCGCTGGCTTACCCCGGTCAAAGTCAACGGGGAAGATACGTATCGCGCCGAGGCCTTTGTGAACATTTACGGCTCGCATGAAGGACTTTACGGGCTGGGCCAGCACCAGTCGGGAGTGTGGAACTACCGCGGCGAATCGGTGGATATCTCGCAGGACAATACGAATATTGCGGTGCCACTGCTGGTTTCAAGCAAAGGCTATGGAATCTATTGGAACAACGAGTCGCGAAGCCGCTTCAACAATCGTTTCGCCAACTATCTCTACATCAGTTCGGAAGTGGCCGACGCCGTCAACTACTACTTTTTTTATGGCCCGGAAATCGACACGATTGTCGCCGACTACCGGGAACTGACCGGGCAGGCGCCGATGTTTGGCAAATGGGCGTATGGATTCTGGCAGTGCAAGAACCGCTACAAGTCGCAGGACGAGATTGTGGCCATCGCGCGCAAGTACCGCGAGTTGCACATTCCCGCCGACAACATTGTGCAGGACTGGTTCTGGTGGAATCGCAAGGGCGAGTTCGTTTTCAATAAGAACTATCCCGACCCCAAGGGCATGGTGAACGACCTTCATGCCGCAAATTTCCACTTGATGATTTCCATCTGGCCGTTTTTTGAACCGGGCTCGGCGAACTACGACTACATGGAGAAGCAGGGATGGTTTGTCGACAAGTTCAAGTTTGCCAAGCCGCCCTTCCACACCGATGGAATGGCGGTCTACGATGCAACCAATCCTGAGGCCCGCAAGTTCTATTGGGACGAAGTGAACAAGGCCTTGTTCAGCATCGGCCTCGATGCCTGGTGGATGGATACGACGGAACCGGAGACCGAGGGACAGGAAGAGAATATCCTGCTCGGGCATAAGCTGGCGGCGGGAAGTGGGGATCGCTATGTGAATGACTTTCCCCTGCTCGATACCGGCGCCGTTTATCAGGGACAGCGCAGCGCCTCCGACAAGAAGCGCGTGTTCATCCTGTCGCGCTCGGCCTTTGCGGGCTCGCAGAGGAACTCGGTCACGGCCTGGTCCGGCGACATCAACTCCGATTGGTTCAGCTTCCGGCGCCAAATCCCCGCGGGGTTAAACTTCGCTGTGTCCGGCATTCCCTACTGGACGACAGATATTGGCGGCTTCGTTTTCGGCAGCCCCAGCGATCCGGCATTTCGTGAGCTGTTTGTGCGCTGGTTCGAGTGGGGAACATTCAATCCGATTCTGCGCGTGCACGGAACACGCGGCAATCCGGACGGCAATGAGCTGTGGTCTTACGGGCCGGATGCGCAGAAGATTCTTCTCGACTTCGACCGCTTGCGCTACCGCTTGTTGCCCTATACGTACTCCCTGGCATGGATGACGACGAGCGAGGCCTACACTCCCATGCGGCCGCTGGTGATGGATTTCCGCACCGATGCGCGCGCGGTCGATATTGGCGATCAGTTCATGTACGGGCCGGCTTTCCTGGTGAATCCGGTCACGGAGCCGGGGGCTACGAACCGCCACGTCTACCTGCCCCAGGCCAAATGGTATGACTTCTGGAGCGGGAAGGTGATCAGTGGCCCGGTCGTGGAAGAAGCAGCCGCGCCGCTCGATCGGATGCCGCTGTACGTGCGCGCCGGGTCCATCGTGCCGATGGGGCCCGAAGTCGAATGGTCGACGCAGAAGCCGGCGGATCCGATCGAGGTGCGTATCTATCCGGGCGCTGACGGAAACTTCACGCTCTACGAAGACGAAAACGACGGCTACAACTACGAGAAAGGTGTGCGCGCGACCATTCCGCTGCACTGGGACGACGCCCACCAGACGCTCACGATTGGCGAGCGCAAAGGCGAATTTCCCGGGATGCTCGAGAGCCGCACATTCCGGATCGTGTTCGCCGGTGAGAACCACGGAATGGGGATCAGCCCAGAAGGCAAGCCGGACAGAGTTGTAACCTACGCCGGAAAGCAGCTCACGGTGACGAGGTAGGCAATACGCGCTCGCTGATCGTGCGACATTGCTAGGTACAATGTCAGCACTGCGAATGAATCCTTCCGCGACACACGGCAGCAGCCAATCGATTCCGTCTCTCTTGCGCTCGCCGGTGTTTCTCTCATTGATCTTGTTTGCGGGAGTTCTGATTCTTTACGTCCCCGCGTTGGACAGTTCGTTCGTCAACTACGACGACCCCGCCTACATAACTTCCAACTCACATGTTCTGCGGGGACTCTCGTGGAGCAACGTTGCGTGGGCGTTCCGGGCCACCACTGAGGCGAACTGGCATCCGTTGACCTGGATCGCGCATATGGGTGATGTTGAGCTTTTCGGGCTGAATCCTCGAGGCCATCATCTCACCAGCGTGCTGCTGCACGGGTTCAACGTGGTTCTGTTGTTTTTCGTTCTGCGAAGCGCAACTGGAGGACTGATTCGCAGTGCCGTGGTGGCGGGGCTCTTTGCTGTTCATCCGTTGAACGTCGAGTGCGTAGCTTGGGTCGCAGAACGAAAGTCCGTGCTGTCGATGTTCTTTCTTCTTCTGGCATTGGTGGCGTACGGGTCGTACGCCAAGGAGAGGAGCATCGGCCGGTACGCGCTTGTGGTTGCGCTCTTCGCGCTCGGGCTCGCCGCCAAGCCGATGGTCGTCACTCTTCCCGTCTTGCTGCTGTTGTGGGACTACTGGCCGCTGCGGCGTATTGGTTCAGAGGCCGAAGGCTCGCTCGCGCGTTCGATAACGTTATTGGTGGCAGAAAAAATTCCACTCTTTGCACTGTCAGGGGCGAGTTCCTGGATCACCCTCTACGCGCAGCGCAGCGGCGGAGCTCTGGGCATGGCTGAGTCGTTGCCGCTTGCATCGCGCTTGGAGAACGCAATCTATTGCTACGCCGCATACGTCGGCAAGGGGATTTGGCCGTCGAGATTAGCCGTCTTCTATCCGCATCCGGAAAACTCGTTGGCTGCATGGAAAGTGTTCGCTGCCGCGCTATTCATCGTAGCGATCACAGTGGCGGCATGGCGCCAACGCGAGCATCGCCGCTACTTGCTCACAGGATGGTTATGGTACCTGGCGGCCCTGGTCCCGATGATCGGCATCGTGCAGGTTGGAAGGCAAGCCATGGCGGACCGCTACGCTTACCTGCCGTTTGTCGGCCTCTTTATTATTGTGGTATGGGGCTGTGCCGAATTGTTCGCGCTCCTGCAGGTCTCGGCCGTGGTCCAGATTGCGATTGCGGCAGTGGTCGTAGTCAGCTACGCCTCGGTGGCTTTTCTTCAGGTCAACTACTGGCACAACAGTTACACGCTCTTCGCGCACGCGTTGCAGGTGACCCGCCGTAATGGGATCGCCGAGGACAATTTTGGTGCGGCGCTCATGGAGATGGGCAGGCCCGATCTCGCTCAGCCTCACTTTGAGGCTGCGGCGGAATTCATTCCCCAGCTTTCGGCCGCGCACTACAACCTCGCGGTTCTCCAGCAGCAACAGAACCATCCCGACGCCGCCCGACGCGAATATGAACTGGCTCTCAAGTACAGTGTAGACGCAGCCGAAATTGCCCAGAGCCACAGCAATCTTGGGTTCCTGCTGCTGGAGCAGAACGACCCAAACGCGGCTATCGAACAATTCAACAGCGCGCTGCAAATCAATCCCGACAAGCAGAACAGCTTGCTGGGGCGGGGGATCGCAGAGTATCACCATGGGAATCTGAACGCCGCCGTGGCGGACCTGTCTCACGCCAGCCGGATCGCGCCGCTGGCGCAGGCGGATTTCTGGCTTGGCCGGGCCCTGGAAGACAAGGGACAAACCGAGGCCGCCGCATCAGCTTATGACGCTGCGCTGCGACTAGCTCCGGGAATGGCCGAGGCCCAGCAGCGGCTGGATGCACTCCGTGCTCGGCACTGAGATGCGCTTAGCGCGCCATCGCAGTTCCGGCCGCGCCCGCTCGCAGCTTGCGCATGAATTCGGCGAAATCCGTGAATGCAATTTCCGGTTCTTCGAGTTCCGGATGCCAGACTTTCTCCCACTCGAAGGTGTAGCAGCCCGTGTAGCCGGTAGCCGCGAGTACTTCGACCTGCTTTCGTACCGGCACCTCTCCGTGGCCGGTCAACACATAACGCCTTCCGTCCGCCGTGGGCACGGAGTCTTTCAGGTGAGTGTGGCGAATGTAGCGCCCCAGTTTCTGCACCGTAAACTGTGGGTCTTCTTTTCCATCGACGAAAGTGTGGTGCGCGTCCCAGAGCAATCCCACATGGGGCGAGTCAGCGCGGGTGAGAATCTCGTTCAAGGTCGGCGAGTCGGTGAAGTCGCCATGCGATTCGATGAGCACCGTGACTCCGCGCCCGCCCGAGTACGTTCCCAACTCGTGCAGACCCGACGCAACGCGAGCCAGAACCTGTTCCCGCGGACCTTCTATCTTGTTTCCGAATACCCGAACGTTGGGAGCGCCAAGCGATGCGGCGAGATCGATGAATCTCTTTGCGTCAGCGATCTGCTGCTGCCGCTTCTCCGGATCGGCGTGGTGCAGTTCCGCCGAACTGCTCACGCAGGCTATTTTCAGGTTCCTGGAAGCGACGTCACGCTTGGATTGCGCAAGGCGGTCGGGCTGAAACTCGGGGCGCGTGGGAAGGTCCATCGTCCCAAGCAGGCCGCGCAGTTCAAAGGCGGAAAAGTCGTGAGCCTTTGCGAAGTCGAGAATCTTCGTCCACTCCCACGAGGGACATCCCAGGGTCGAAAATCCAACCATCAGGCGCGGGCTCGTGGCATGCAAGTCGGACCGCAAGGTGGCTACGGCGACGGCAGAAGCCTGCAGAAAACGACGACGTGTGAGGCCCACACGCACCTCCTGAGATCCTGCTGATGATAGCAATAACGCCTCAGAGAGTGCGCGCGAGAACTCTTTCGCCCCGCTGGGGCTGGATCAACTCCCTACGCTTCCCACCACTTACGCCGTGGGCTTTGTTCTATCGCCGCTTCGCGACTAAGTAGGGACTGCATTTTAGCTGGAGCTCGTCGAACTCTCCACATTCGGCGACCATCCCTGCAGTTTGACCAGCCAATTCGCGGGTTCGGGGAGAATCGCGAACTTGGGCAGCTCACCGCGCACCATAGCGACTTCGTCGCAGCAATGAAATCTGGGACAGGCATGGCAGTCCTTGTAGATTTTGTCGGGAAGGTCCTCGCGCTGCGCGACCGTGAATCCCTGCCCAGCGAAGAAATCCGGCTTGCGGGTGAACAGACAAATGCAATCGACGCGATGACGCTTGGCCTCCGCCATCAGGGCTTTCACCAGGCGCCCGCCGCCGCCGCGGCCCTGGGCCCAGGGTGCGACCGTGATCGAACGGATTTCGGCAAGATGCGTTCCATATAAATGAAGAGCGCCGCAGCCGATGATGCGGCCGTCGTCTTCGAGGACCACGAAGTCCCGCACGTTTTCGCATATCTCCGCCAGCGTGCGCGGCAGAAGCGTGCCGTCACCGGAGTATCCCGCGATCAATTCGTGAATGTGCTCAGCGTCGGGCAAAATGGCTTTACGCGTGCGCATGGACCTCCTCGTGAAGCGCGATTATTTTCTTTCTGGTTGTGGCAATCGCCTGCCGGACCCGAGCCGGGGCCGTGCCGCCCGGCACATCATGGACCGCGAGCACGGAAGTCAGTTTCAACGCATCGTAAAAATCCTGGTCGAAAGCGGGGCTGAGCGAACGCAATTCGTCGAGCGTCAGATCGTGGAGCTCACAATTCCGCTCCAGACAAATCTGAACGGCCTTGCCAATCCGCTCATGCGCCAGCCGTGACGGTACGCCACGTTGCACGAGGTAGGTAGCTGCCGCCCATGCATTCATGAATCCCGATTGCGCCGCCTGCTTCATCCGGTCGGTGTGAAACTCCACCGACTTCATAAACCCGGTCACAAGGGGCAGCATCTGCAAAAGTGTGTCGGAAGCATCGAACAGCGGCTCTTGCGTCTCCTGCAGATCTTTGTTGTAGGCGAGTGGCAGACCTTTCACGGCGATCATCAACCCGGTCGCATGTCCGAGAACACGGCCGCTTTTACCACGCACCAGCTCCAGCAGGTCTGGATTTTTTTTCTGCGGCATCGCGCTGCTGCCCGTGGAATAGCCCTCGGGAAGCTCAAGGAATCCATATTCCGTCGATGAAAAAAGAATCATCTCCTCGGCCCAGCGGCTCAAATGCATCGCGAGCAGCGACAGGACGTTGACGAACTCAATCGCAAAATCGCGGTCGCTGGTTGCGTCGATGCTGTTCGCAGTCGGAGCGTCGAAGCCGAGAGTCTCGGCCATGAAGCCACGATCTAGGGGCATCGTCGCACCGGCCACGGCACCCGAACCCAGCGGACAAACATTCAGACGCTTCCGGCAATCCGCCAGACGGTCTGCATCCCGCAAGAACATTTCGACGTACGCCAGCAGCCAGTGGCCGACAAGAACTGGCTCAGCCCGCTGTAAGTGCGTGTACCCCGGCATGGCCGCATCCGCAGTTTGCTCGGCGCGATCCGTGAGCCCGCTGCACAGATCCGCAAGTTCGTGCCGCAACTGATCAATCGTTGCCCGGACGTACAGACGCAGGTCCGTGGCGATCTGCTCGTTGCGGCTGCGACCGCTGTGCAGCTTGTATCCGGCATCGCCGATCAGGGCGGCCAACTGCTTCTCGACGAAGTGATGGACGTCTTCCGCCTCACTATCGTCAAGAAACGAGGGCGAAGCCGCCGCGCGTTCGCCGATCCGCTCGAGTCCCTGCAGAATGCTGATCAACTCGTCTGCAGAGAGCACGCCGGCGTTCTTCAACGCACGTGCGTGAGCGCCGCTGGCCGCAAGCTCGTAGCGCAGCAACCGGCGGTCGAAACCGAACGACCGCTGCCAACGCTCGAAATCGGGATCCAGCGGCTGCCGGAATCTTCCCGACCACATCTTCATCGTGTGACCTCCACGCGCGAGCGGGCGCGTGACCGGGACGGCAGCCCGAGAATGCGAATGAATCCGGCGGCGTCTTTCTGGTCGTAGCTGTCGTCCATCGTGAACGACGAAAGATCCGTGCGGTAAAGCGAGTACTCGGACTGACGGCTCACGACCGACACATTCCCTTTGTACAGCGACAACGTGATACTGCCCGTCATCTCCTTCTGTGTGCTTTCGACGAAGGCGTCGAGCGCCTCCCGCAGTGGTGTGAACCACAGGCCGAAGTAGACAAGCTCTGCGTATTTCAGCCCAATGTGTTGCTTGAAGTGCGCGACGTCGCGCTCCAGGCAAAGGGCTTCGAGTTCGCGGTGCGCCGTGATCAGCAAGGTTCCGCCGGGAGTCTCGTAACATCCGCGCGACTTGATCCCGACAAAACGGTTTTCGACCAGATCGACGCGTCCGATGGCGTTGCGCGCGCCAATCTCGTTGAGCAATTCCACCAGCGACACGGGGTCCAAATTCATCCCATTAACCGAGACGGGAACTCCCTGCTCGAAACCGATGCTGACCTGTTCCTCTTTGTCAGGAGCATCCTGGGGGGAACGCGAGATCTGCCATGTCGTCGACAGCGGCGCGTTCGCGGCATCTTCCAATTCGCCGCCTTCATGGCTGATGTGCCACAGATTGCGATCCCGGCTGTGAATCTTTTCGCGGCTCGCGGCCACGGGAATGCCGTGTTGCTCAGCGTAATCCAGACAATCTTCGCGCGACTTCAAAGACCATTCCCGCCACGGCGCGACGATCTTGAGCTCCGGGGCGAGCGCCTGGTAGGTCAGCTCAAAGCGGACCTGGTCGTTGCCCTTCCCGGTGCATCCGTGGGCGACGGCGGTTGCCCCCTCGCGCAGAGCCACTTCGACCTGATGTTTCGCGATCACCGGACGAGCCAGCGAAGTTCCGAGCAGATACTTGTGCTCATACACCGCTCCCGCTTTCAGCGCAGGGAAAACGTATCCCGTCAGGAATTCTTCGCGGAGATCCTCGACGACAACCTTGCTTGCGCCGGTCGCGTAGGCCTTCGCGACCACGGCCTCGATGTCGTCTCCCTGGCCCACGTCGGCCACCATCGCGATGACGTCGTAGGCGTAGTTTTCCTTCAACCACGGAATGATGATCGACGTATCCAGTCCACCGGAATAGGCGAGAACAATTTTTTCAGGCATGAGCACTCCTTACAGGCAGCCGCACTCCGCCGCCCAGCAATAAATAAAGAATAGACTTTTGAACGTGCAGGCGATTCTCCGCCTGCTCAAAAATGACGGACTGTTCGGAGTCCATCACCTCATCGGTGACCTCTTCGCCGCGATGCGCCGGGAGGCAGTGCATGAACACGGCGTGCGGCGCGGCTTCCGCCATAAGCTTGGGATTCACTTGATACGGCGGGAAAATTCCGGCGCGCAGCTCGGCCTCGCCTTCCTGGCCCATGCTGGCCCAGGCGTCGGTATAAACCGCGTCCACTCCAGCGACGGCTGCCCGCGGATCGGTGAGCAACTCGATTTGCGCGCCGGTCTGTTTCGCGATCTTGCGTGCGTCGGCAACAATCTTCGCATTCGGCTCGTAGCCTTTCGGAGTGGCGATCCGAATCGAAGATCCGACGCAAGCGCAGGTCAACAGCAAAGAATGCGCCACATTGTTGCCGTCGCCTACATACGCAAGGCAAATATTTTTGAGATCGCCGAAGCGTTCCTGCAGGGTGAAATAATCCGCCAGCGCCTGGCAGGGATGCTCCATATCGCTGAGCGCGTTGATCACCGGAACGGACGCGTAGCGAGCCATCTGGTCAATCGTTTCGTGTGCAAACGTGCGCAGCACAATCACGTCCACCCAGCGTTCGAGGTTGTGGGCGATGTCGCTCAAGGTTTCGCGAGCGTCGAGGCGGCCATGCGACTGATCAACGAACATCGCGGTCCCGCCCAGGCTGTTCATCCCCGCCTCGAACGTGAGCCGGGTTCGGAGTGAAGGCTTCTCAAAGAACATCACCATCTGTCGGCCGGCCAGCGACCGCTGGAAGACGGAGGGACGAGACTTCATCAGTTCCGCCAGATGCAATACTGCTTCCACCCCTTGCGGACCCAGATCACGGGTCGAAACCAGGTCTGGGCACCAGAAAACGCCCGGAAAAGTTTCCGGCGCTACCGGGGTTCTGCTTTGCAATGCATTGTTCAACGTTGAGTCCTCTTTCTGAAGGTTCTCTTGGGTCACGGGCTTGCGAACGGGAGCCTGGCTCATGCGCAGGTTACCTCGGTGCCGCAGGGCAACTTGGTGAGGTAAAACTGCGGCAGGGCATCCGCTTCCGTCGCGGGCAGGATGCGAACTCTTCCTACGCCCTGCTTCAGCGCCTGTTTGCAGGCTCGAAGCTTGGGTAACATACCGCCGCTGACCACGGAGTGCGCCACCAACTCCTCCGCCTCTTTGGTGTTGAGCCAGGGGATCACGGTCCCTTCTGCGTCTTTCACTCCAGGCACATCGGTCAGGAAGATGAGAGCGTTCGCGTGGCAGGCGGCAGCGCAGGCGGCAGCCATCTCATCGGCATTGACGTTGTAGTATTCGCCGTCAGCCCCGAGAGCGAGCGACGCGAGCACCGGAATGCCACCCTGCTGCCATAGCGCTTCGATCCAGCAGGGCTCAGCAAAGCAGATTTCGCCCACGAAGCCAAGATCATTTCCTCGAACCAGTTTCTTGCGCGCGCGGAACGTCATGCCGTCCCCGCCGCAGAAGCCGACGGCCGGCATTCCGGCAGCCTGAATCGCTGCCACCATTTTTTTGTTGATCAGTCCGCCGAGCACCATGAGGGCGACATCGCGCGTTTCCGCGTCAGTGACGCGAAGCCCGCCGACAAACTCGCTCTGCTTCCCGAGCTGCTTCAGCATGCGCGTCAGGGCCCCGCCGCCGCCGTGCACCACGGCCACGCGATGGCCATCCTGAGCTAGTTCTGCGATCGCTTTGGCGCACTTGCGCAAAACGGATGCATCCTCGAGCGCCGCACCTCCGATTTTGACCACGATTGTCATTGCAGCCCTTCATCCTCCGTCCAGCCATACATCACGTTCATGTTCTGCACGGCCTGTCCGGCCGCGCCCTTCAGCAGATTGTCGATGCAGGAGATCAGCACCAGCCGCCGCCCGTCTTCCGCAAGGCAGAATCCGAGATCGCAATAGTTCGTGTTCAACGAAAACTGCACCTGCGGAAGCTTTGGCGTCTCGAAGACGCGCACCCAGCGCTTGCCGGCGTAGAAATTCTTGAAGCACGATTCCACTTCCAGCGGCGTCATCTCGCGATTTAGATGCACGTAGATCGTCGACAGAATGCCGCGCGGAATCGGAAGCAGGTGCGGGGTGAAAATCAATTCCTGCGTGTCCAGCCCCAACTGCTCGACGATCTCGCCCACGTGCCGATGGTTGAAAACCGCATACGCCGAGAGGTTGTCGGCCACTGAAACGAAGTGCGTCTTGGGCGTCGGTTCTTTTCCTGCGCCAGACACTCCCGATTTCGAGTCGGAGATGATCCCGCGATTGCGATCCACCACTCCGGCTTTCAGTAGCGGCGCTAGTGCGAGGATCACCGATGTTGCATAGCAGCCCGGGTTGGCCACCAGCGTAGCCTTCGCTACGCAATCGCCATTCAGTTCGGGCAATCCGTAAACCGCCTGCTGGGTGAGTGAGTCCGCCGCCGCCGAATCCGAATCCTCGAAGTTGTAGATCGCACGGTTCCGTTCCTGCTTCAACCGCCAGGCTCCACTCAGATCGATGACCCGCAGACCTTGGGCGATCGCCTCCGGCACCAGCGAGCGCGACGCCTCGTGCGGTGTCGCTAAGAAAAGCAACTGCACTCCCTGCTGCTTTAGAGCCGGCCATGACAGCGACTGCAACGGATAACCGCCGTTGCCGGAGAGCACCGGGAACACGGCCGCCAGGTCCGAAGCGCCGTTGTCGCCACCGTTGCTCGAAGGACGGCGCAGCAGGACCGGCTTCTCCGTCCGGGGATGGCGCAAAAGAATCCGCGTCAACTCCAGGCCAGAATAGCCAGTCGCTCCCAACACTGCGGTTTTGAGTTTGGCAGCCATCAGCCGAGCATTTCCTCGATCTGACCCGCCAGCTTGCGGGCGTCTTCCTTGTCCGGGCAAACGATCAGAATCGTATCGTCACCGGCAATCGTGCCCACGACCTCCGGCCAATCTGCTTCATCGAGTGCCGCTGCCACCGGTTGTGCACTCCCCACGATGGTCTTGACGACTAGCTGGTTCTGCGCCGTACGCACGCCAAGCACGAACTCGCGCACCAGCCGCGAGACCGGAGGCAGGGCCACACCGACCGCACTGTCACCGTGGGGGACGGAGTATCCGTGCGCGGTCTTGCTGAGATTCAGATCGCGGATGTCCCGCGAAAGCGTTGCCTGTCCCACCCGGAATCCGCGCTTACGCATGACCCGCTGCAGGTCCTCCTGGCTGGCAAAGCTGCCGTGCTTCAGTGCATCGAGAATGGCCCGTTGGCGCAATGTCTTATTCATGATGAATAAATATTCACGCTAGTGAATAATATCTTTTTATCTTAGAGACCTGACGCAGAATGTCAAGCGAAAATCACAGCGGGAGACATCATTTGTACCTAGGGTAAACACTGGGGAGCCGGCGCTCGTTCATCGACTGCGAATCCAGATCAGCTAAATCTGGTAGTCGATGTCTTCCATGATCTGCTGCAGCCTTGCCGAGAGTGGCTCGCCGATGCCTTCGGAACCTTCCAGGTGCTGCACTCGTTCGCGCAGGCGGTTCACTTCCGTCGCCACCGCGGCCAATGCTTCCGACAATGGATCGTTGATCTGCTTGGGATCAGTAATCACGACCCGCTTGCCCTCGCGAAAGATGATGTGTCCTGGCACCCCGACCACGGTGGAATCATCGGGTACGCTGCGCAGCACGACCGAGCCCGCGCCGATGCGACAGTTCTTGCCCACCGTAATGTTGCCCAGAATCTTCGCCCCTCCGCCCACGACGACGTTGTCGTCCAGCGTCGGATGCCGCTTGCCGTGCTCCTTGCCCGTTCCTCCCAGAGTCACGCCTTGGTACAAGGTCACATCGTTGCCGACAATCGCCGTCTCGCCAATCACAACTCCCATGCCGTGATCGATGAACAATCGGCGCCCGATCTTAGCGCCGGGATGAATCTCGATTCCGGTCAGCAGCCGCGCCACCTGCGACAGCCATCGTCCCAGCAGAAAGAGGCGATGGTTCCACAGCCAATGGTTCATGCGGTAGAACCAGACCGCGTGCAGCCCGGAGTAGCAAAGGAATACTTCGAGACGAGACTTGGCCGCAGGATCGTGGTCGATCACATTGGTCATGTCTTCGCGAATTAGTGACAGCAGGTGCGGCATGTTTGCCGAGACATGTTCGCCGGGAAATGAAATCAGGCGGGGAGCGCCGCCGTGGGAATCTGCAGCGCCTTGTCCCGCAGCTCCTGAAACAGAATACTGCTGAGATAGCGCTCGCCAAAGGACGGAATGATGACCACGACCAGCTTCCCCGCATTTTCCGCCCGTTGCGCCACGCGCAACGCCGCCACCACCGCTGCTCCGGATGAGATCCCGACCAGCAGGCCTTCCTCGAGCGGCAACCGGCGCGCCATGGCGATCGATTCGTCGTTGGTCACCGTGATCACTTCATCGATGAAGTCGGTGCGAAGAATGCTGGGCACAAACCCTGCGCCAATGCCCTGAATCTTGTGAGGAGACGGCTTTCCTCCGGACAATACCGGGCTGTCCGCAGGCTCCACCGCCACCGCTTTGAACGAAGGCTTCTTCGGTTTGATGTACTGGCAGACACCTGTAAGAGTTCCACCGGTGCCTACACCCGAAATCAAGATATCTGCGCGCCCGTCGGTATCATTCCAGATTTCAGGTCCCGTAGTTTCGAAATGAATTTTCGGATTGGCAGGATTGTCGAATTGCTGCAGCATGTAACCGTTGGGAGTGCTAGTCAGAATTTCTTCCGCCTTCATGATCGCGCCCTTCATGCCGCGCGGTCCCGGTGTCAGGACAATCTCGGCGCCCAAAGCAAGCAGCAGCACGCGCCGTTCCTGGCTCATGGTTTCTGGCATCGTCAGGATCAGCTTGTAGCCCTTGACCGCTGCAACGAAGGCCAGCCCGATGCCGGTATTCCCGCTGGTCGGTTCGATGAGCACCGACTTACCCGGCTGAATTTTTCCCGCGCGTTCGGCCTCGTTGATCATGCTGACGCCGATGCGGTCTTTCACGCTGGCCAGTGGATTCTGGCTCTCCAGTTTCGCAACTACTTCCGCGACGCAGCCCGCTGTAACTTTGTTCAGGCGCACCAGCGGAGTGTTGCCAATCAATTCCGTAACGTCTTTCGCAATTCTCATAAAGTTCGTCCAACCCCTGTCGATTCAAATGGAAGCGCCCTGCCCCGAGTTTGTTTTCTTCCCCAGTAACACCACCAAACTACTGGACAATGCGCCGAGAAACAAGCTCAAACCAGCGACTGGCCGCCAACCTGCGCAAACTAAGCCATAACACAACAAGCAAACACAATCTTCGCCTGACACTCAGAACAGGCACCTCGATTACGCTGTTATAGCATTTAGTTTCAATAAGTTACACGCGCATCCATCAAATAACTGAATCATAACAATTATGACTTGTTTTCGTACATTGAAAGGTGTTAGTGTGTGCGGCCTGTCAGGGTGCTTTTGCAATAAAAGAACGCAGTTACTTGCGGGACTCTCGCAAATTGCAGGACAAGTCGCTACTCCAGGAGGGCTGTATCATGCGCGTTCGTCAGCTTGGTTCTGTCTTCGCAACTCTCTTTCTGTGCTTGATTGTGCTTGCTCTGTGTACGGCGCCCATGTGGGCGCAATCGACGAGCACCGGCACGATTGCCGGGACCGTGACCGACCCCAGTGGCGCGGTGGTGAATGGCGCCACGGTCACCCTCACAGACACGGCAACGAAGTCCGCTCGCCAAGCGTCCACCAACGATGCGGGACGATACATTTTTGTCGACGTCCCACCCGGCGCCTACGATCTCACCATCGCCAAGCAGGGCTTCTCCACGACCAAGACCCAGACCACGGTCACGGTTGGAGTTACGCTCACCCTGAATATGGCCTTGCAAATCGGAGGCAGCAATGTGGTGGTCGAGGTGACCGCGGTTGGCACCGAATTGCAGACGATGAACGCGACGGTGGGTAACACGGTCACGAGCATCGCCCTCGACAACTTGCCGACGATCGGCCGTGATGTCAACACCTTCATCGAGTTGCAGCCGGGCGTAAGCGCCGGTGGCGACGTTGCCGGTGCAGTGAACGACCAAAGCTATTTCTCGCTGGACGGCGGCAACAACAGCAATGACATGGACGGCAGCGGCAGCGAGTATACACCGCGGTCGCAGCAAAATCTGGTGATCGGCGACCCGACCGGCGGGATTGCCACTCAATCGTTTACTTACTCCGCCGCCGTCAGGCGTGATGCCGACTCCGGCAGACAGCGTCGAGGAGTTCAAGGTAAATACTGCTGGCCAGACGGCGGATTTCAACAGTTCAGCCGGCGCCGAAATCAAGGTCGTTACCAAGCGCGGCACCAATCGTTTCCATGGCACCGCTTACGAATACTACAAAGACAACAACTGGTCGTCGAACTCTTGGCCGAACAACCAAAACAACTGGCAACCCGGTCGGTCATATTGGCCTTCCGGCCTACCATTACAGCCGGTTTGGCGGCGCTGTCGGAGGGCCACTCATTCCGAAAGAGGTTCTCGGTGGCAAGACCTTTCTTCTTTTTCAACTATGAGGGATTCCGGTATCCGAACTCCGAGACCATCACCAGGAACGTTCCTTCGCCAGCCTTGCAGTTGGGGTTGTTGACCGACTCCGCCAACGGCCAGATCGCCTACAACCTGAACAATGTTCCGGTCACCTACAAGGGCATCACTTACGCGGCGAATTCGGGAACCGGGGGGGCATACACCTGTGGTGGTCCCTGTGACCCGCTTAACCTCGGCCTCAACCCTCTGGTTTCGCAGATATGGAGCAAGTACGCGCCCGCGTCCAACGCCACCTGCAGCCTCAGCCTCTGCGACAATGCGAACGTCCTCGGGTTTGCGGGGAACCTGAATATTCCAATCACCAGCAAGTTTATGGTCGGGCGGATCGACCACGATTTTTCGTCCAAACAGCATTTCATGGCCAGCTACCGTTATTACAACCAGCAAGCTGCTGCCGACGACCAGGTCGATATCGGCGGCTTCTTCACCGGCGACACTAAGGGCACGCCGGCTTCCTTGCCTCGAGCGATCCCGTTCAAGACTGGTACCTTGTCGCGGGGTTGACCACGAACATCACTAACAACACCACCAACGACTTTCACTACAGCTACCTGCGAAACTGGTGGGCCTGGAATCGGGCGGGAGACACCAACAGGGCTGCACGCTGTGCGCGGGTTTGGGCGGCGCGCTCGAAATGGAGAGCGGCCAGTCGCAAGCTTCAGAATCTCGGCCCCTTCAACATGAATACGCAGCAAATCCGTGCGCCGTTTCTGGGATGGGAAGGACAAGATGTTTCGCGACGATGTTTCCATGCTGAAAGGCAACCACCTGTTCCAGTTTGGCGGCACCTATCAGCACAATTTCAACTGGCATCAGCGCACCGACAACGGCGGCGGCATCAACTACCATCCCGTCTACTCTCTGGGCGATGGCAGTACCGGATCGATGCTGGGTCGACCAGTTGCTATCCTTGCGCCACCACAGCTACCATCTCCATAAGTCGCGAAGGCCTGCGATTCCCTGGTCGCAGCGGCTTTGGGTGTCGTTTCGATCGCGTCGCAGATGCTATACCCGTGCTGGCCCAAATCTAACCTGCATCCACCCCTCACGCCCGCCTTCGACAAAAGTCACATTCCTTACTACAACGTCTACTTCAGCGATACCTGGCACATGAAGCCGACCTTCACCTTAACCTACGGCTTGGGTTGGGCGCTGGAGATGCCGCCGGTCGAGGAGAACGGAAAGCAGGTGGAAGCTGGTGGACCAGGCGAATCAGCCGATCAGTACACTGCCTATCTGGCCAGCACCAGGAAAGCCGCCCTGGCGGGCCAGGTATTCAATCCCAATCATGGGTTTTGACCTGGTGGGAAATACCGCCAACGGCCTGAAGTATCCCTACAATCCGTTCTACGGTCGAATTCAGCCCGCGCATTGCGGCAGCTTGGAATCCTCAGTTCGACAGCGGTTCCATTGCTGGGTAAAGTGTTCGGGCACGACAACACCGTCATTCGCGCCGGCTACGGCCGCCAATACGGCCGCACCAACGGCGTGGTACAGGTGCTGGTGCCATTGCTTGGCCTCGGTCTGGAACAGCCCGTGCATTGCAAGTCGAACCTCGTCACCGCGGGAGCCTGGAACTGCGGCGCATCGGGTCGACTGGCACCTTAGTACCGCGTTTCGCGTTGGGCAGACGACCTCTGCTACCGGTGGCCCGACCGTCCCCGATCTCCATGTGAGTCCGACGCTGCCCCAACCGGTCTATCCCGGGATTCAACAACACCTTCTCCTCGGCCCCCGAGGGGCTGGATCCAAATTTCCGCGCCAACGCGATCGACTCGTTCGACTTCACCATCCAGCGCCAGTTGAATCGTAGGATCACCATGGAGCTGGGCTACATTTATCGCAGAATTACCCACGAGTACCAGCCCGTCGAACTGAACCCAGTTCCCTACATGATGACGCTGGGCGGCCAGCAATTCAAAAACGCGTACGCCAACATGGTGTTGCAATATTGCGGCGGGCTCGCAGGGGATGGCTGGAGGGGGATGCGCGCGAAACGCTAGCGCCGTCACTGCACAGCCCTTCTTCGAGGCTGCCCTTAAAGGAACGGGCTACTGCTTGCCCGGGTCTGGGGGCTGCACGGCTGCTGTTGTGGCCAATGAAGGCGGCGCCACGGGCAACCTCGCCAATGCTCAAGTCTGGGGCATCTGGAGCGATTTGGATAGCGGTGTGGGCTGCCCGTCCGCTGGGTGTGCATCGGTGAACGGGGGGGTTGGCGCGTTCAACTTCCCACGCACCTTACAGAGCACGCCACTTCCCGGCACCTGCGCAGTGCTGGGCCTGGGCGGTACGGGTAGTCTCGGCTGCGCTGGCCAATACACCGACGGGGCTTACCAGAACGCCAGCATCGGGTATGGCAATTACAACGCTGGCTTCGTTTCCGTCAAGATGGCGGATTGGCGTGGCTTGAATGCGCAGTCCAACTTCACCTGGTCCAAGGCCCTGGGCATTTCAGCGCAGGCCCAGTCCTCAAGTGTGCTCACGGCCCTCGATGCCTTCAATCTGAACCAAGAGTATGGGAGGCAGGCATTTGACCGCAAATTCCTCTTTAACACGTACTTCGTGTACTCGCCCCCAGTCTTCAAGGGGCAGTCGGGGTTCCTGGGACGAGTGCTGGGCGGCTGGACGTTTGCCTCGATCTTCGCAGCAGGGTCAGGCGTTCCGACCCAGATCGGGACGACCTTTGGTGACTCCCAGGCCTTTGGTTCATGTGATGGTTCCGGCTGCAGTGCCTACGACACGGAGAATGCCGTACCGCTTGGCCCCGTTCCCCACACTCACGCCAACATCTGCCCTGGCAACACCATAGGGAATGGCTTCTGCAAGGGTCAAAGCACCGGCTACCCGGCGAATTATTTTCCGAACGGAGCCAGCGAGATCTCGAACTGGCGTAACCCGATTCTGGGGGTAGATACCAGAGACGGTGGCAGTGGAATTCTCAATGGACTGGCCTACTGGAATATGGACTTCAGCATCAAGAAGAACATCCGGGTGGCCGAGAGCGTTAGCCTGGAATTTCAAGGAGTCTTCGCTAACGTGTTCAACCACATGCAGTGGACCGACAACTACCTCGGCCTCTACCAGGGAAACATCGCCAACCCCGGCGGTTTCGGTTCTCTCGGGTACAATACCGGGTACAGTGGCGAGGGCGAACCGCGAAACATCGAACTGGGCCTTCGTGTCCGCTTCTAATCCACAATCTGAAGGGTGCTGTTATGGCGCCTTCCTCAAATCAAAGGCCGCGCCGAAAGGCGCGGCCTTTAGCTTTGCTCACGAAAGATTGAAACGTTGCGGCTGGATTACCAGGTGAGTCAGCCCGTAGCTCACCGCGGAAGGGTCAAAGTGGGGAAGTAAGCAAGCCCGTAGAGTGTGCGTGAGAACTCGGTTTTGAAGAAAACGGGTTGAGCAAAATGTACCAACTTCCAGCCGCGGAGCGGCGAAAGAATGCAGCCCACGGCGCAAGCCGTGGGGGCAAGTGGTCCGGTGGGAACAAATGCAAGCCCCGTAGGGGCGAAAGAAGTACTCAACGCACACACTGAACGCCGCATCTCGGCAGCGGATTGCAGAGCCTGTTTTGCACAACCAGATGTGACATCCAACCTTGCCTCTGCCATGAGAATCCGTCATGATCGTTGAGGCCGTGACGGTGCGCAGAGATCGCATTCGTCCCCATTTCGGAACGTCGGTTCTGGAATTCCAGCTTCTTAAGTTCTTTGACATCAAGATTTTCCCCGCAAGTGATTGTGCCCCATAGATTATTTCGTGATTTCGCGCTAACTCTATGATTCGAATATGCCGGGGGGAGGGGGTACCCCCGGAAACGGCAAGCAGACCCATTGTGGGAATTCCGCGCGAGAAATGGCGAACATCTACAAACGTCGTTTGCAGAGAAACGTTTGCGCCTGGATTACCGGTGGACTAGCCCGTAGCTAACGGCTCCGGCCGAACTTCCGATGTTCACCAGCGATACGATCCGCTCCAGCTTGTGATGGCCAGCCTTGTGGAAGAGATAGCTGAGGACAACTCCTCCGGTTGTTTCGCCAATGAAGTTCGTTGCCAGCCCCGCTGTGGATCGGCCGAACAGGCGCACCACGGGATTCAGTTCGCGGCCGCCGCCGCTTTGCAGGTTTGCGCGAGTGACGGCAAAATCGGCCGCGCTCAGAGCTGCCGACGCCGTAAACAACGCAACATTCTGCTTATCCCAGAACCGGTGCTCGCTGACTACCGGCGCCGCTAGTTGCGGAGGCCCTGGAAGAATGACGGGCGATGCAGCGAGCAGCGACAGGCTGGGCGTGGCCGAAGGCGCGTCGGGGAGTGCACCTGCGGCAGGCCCCTGTGCCCAGAGAACAGGACAAGAAGCGCTGCATATGACGAAAGCAACGGCGAGGAAGCGGAGGTATTTGTGCAGCCAGCGGGAAGTCATAGGTGCTCGCCAAGTCCGGCGCAGCACACTGACGGGCGCAACTGGGCATCCACAGGCCCAGTACTAGAATCGCGGCAAGCTATTCGGAATCAGCCGCTTGACGTTGCGCTCTCATGAGAACCAACGACGAATGTGCAGTCTTTTGCGGTCGATGCCTCGACCTTTACCCTCAAAGGCCGCGCTGGTCAAGGGATCTCGTCGTTGAGGTTGGGCCTAAGGCCTACTTCTTGTAAACCACTCCGGCCTTCATCACAAAGCTAACGTTCTGTAGTGTGCCGATATCCTGCAATGGGTCTCCCGGCACGGCGATCACGTCCGCCAGATAGCCGGCCTCGAGCGCCCCGATCTGGCCGTCCCACCCGAGCAGCTTCGCACCATTCAGCAGGTCCGCCTGCAGTACGGCCAGCGGAGACATGCCATATTTCACCATCAGCACAAATTCGCGCGCCTGCGTGCCATGTGGAAATGGGCCCACGTCCGACCCGACTGCCATCGGCACTCCTGCCGCGACCTGCTTTTTAAATTCCTGCACTTTCACATCGAGCATCTGGTGCTCGCGCACACTTTGCGCCGGCGTCGCCGCATGCTCCGCAAAATATTCGAAGATGGTAAACGTCGGCACCGCGAAGATCTGCTTCTCCTTCATGAGCCGCATGGTCTCGTCGCCAAGCTGATTCGCGTGATCGATCGAGGCCACTCCGGCTTGCGCCGCGAACAGCGTCCCCGGCTCTCCGGTGGCATGTACCGCCACGGTCTTGCCCACGCGCGCCGCTTCTTTCACCGCTGCTTCCAGTTGCGCCTCCGTGTACTGATAGATTGTCGAGAATTTGCCGTCCCGAACCGAATCCGGCCCGGTCTCATAAATCTTGATGAAGTCCGCTCCTTCCTTGAACTGCTGCCGCATGACGGCGACCAGTTCCTCCGCACTGTTGGCATACGTCGCGTTGGGAAGAACGTGCTGCTCCGGGTTATAGCCCATCGCGTCCTCGTGGCCGCCGAGGATGTTGATGGCATTCCCGCTGATGCGCAGCCGCGGGCCCGGAATGCGGCCTTCGTCGATCGCATTGCGCACCGCGGTGTCGGCCGAGCCTGCACCCTCGGTCCCCATGTCGCGCTCGGCTGTGAAGCCGGCCATCAGGTCGTCTCGCGCCGCCAGCGTGGCTGTGATTGTCCGTTGCGGAACGGATTCCTGGACCGTCTGCAGATCCTCGGCGCCGGGGTGAAGAAAAAGATGTATGTGCGCGTCAATCAAGCCGGGGAGCAACGTGCGATCTCCCAGGTCGATGACTTCTGCCCCGGCCGGCCGCTTGACGGCAGTCCCCACCTCGGTGATGCGCTCGCCTTGAATGAGAAGTTCGCCCGGCTGGATCGTGCGCCCTCTCTTCACATCGAACAGCCGCGCAGCGTGCAGCACGATCGCGTGCGCGGGCGGAGATGACTGGCCAGCGGCAAACGGCGCGATTGCCGCCGACGAGAAGAACACAAATATTGAGAGAACCGCGCTGGGGATGCTCATATCGCCCGCGATGGTACCACCGGAAATCGCTCTGAGGCCAGAGCGCTCTGGCGTAATCGGTGATTCGGATCACAAAGTGCGGTGCCACGCATCACGACACGAATCGCACAAGAAAGGCGAAGCTAACATGAGCTTATGAACGACTTCGCGGTACTTACGAATCGCAAGCGTACCCTGATCGCCATCGTACATTCGGTGGTCTTTCTGGGAATTGCGCTTCACGGTTTTGCGTCGCCGAAAGCGGCGGTCGTGCTTCACGGCTCCGGAGCCGCTGGAGGTGTAACGCTGATTGCGGTCTATCTGACGGTCGCATCGATTCTGTCCTGGCTGGTGAGCATTTCCCGCTGTGCCCGAGAACGTCTGTACTTTGCGCTTTGTGCCAGCAGCGCGACGTTTGGCCTGCTTCGCACTATCTTCGGAGATGTGAGTCTGCCCGCCGCCCAATATCTGCGGGTAGCCATGTTGACTTCTGCGGTCGCCGTGGGTGCCTGGATTCTCCGCTCCTTCTCGCGTCCCGTCCCGGAAAACGCCCTGTCTGAATGAAACCACGAAAAAGAGAAAAGCCGCCCGGGATCGATTCCGGGCGGCAAGCTACATGGAGGTTGGGCGAGGCCGATCCTCACCAGGCGCTAAGAAAGGAAGAATTCCTTGGTCAGCGTGGCCCAATCCTCGTCGGGCAGATGCGCTGTGAGATCATCGACTGCCACGCCGCCATCCTGCGCCAATGCAGATGCCATCGCGATCGGCATTTTTTTCCGCAGCCGCAGTGCCGCCGACTCCGTCCACAGGCGCGCTAGTTCTCCGCCCAGCAGGTTGCGGAAGTTGATTTTGGCATCGGGCGCCTGGACGGTCAGCATCCAGCCTTCGCCGTAAGGATCTTTCCGCGCGAGTTCCGGATCCTTCATGACCGCTTCGTTGATGTCGGTGATGGTGCCTTCGATCGGCGAAACCATGTCCACTGACTTACCGTCGCGGAAAATCGTCCATATCTTCTGTCCCTGGCGGACCCAGCGCCCGCGTTGCGGCAGCGTGATGTTCTCGATCTTGCCGATCAACTTGGAGGCAAAATCGTCCATGCCCACGCGCACCAGATCCCGGCTCTCACTCAGCGCCCAGGTGTGACCGGCGTGATAGCGCAGGTTTTCGGGAACCTCGAAGCCCGCGACCCTCGAAGGAACCACGCGCGCCGCAACCTCGCGACGAGCGTTTCGCATAACCGGCTGTTTCGCCAGTTGCTTCTCACTTCGCGCATAATCGACCAGTAGAAAGATTGCGAATGTAAGCAATACCATGATGACTGTCATAACCACCTCGCCCCGAGTGCCTCTTGGTTTCTCGGTCACTCGCTGCCTTTTCTAAGGCAATCGCCGCGCCAAACGTGAGGGTCGTGCCAGATGATCGGAGCTCCGTCCCATCTCCTGCATTGCGAATGAGTTAGCAGCAGTAGGACGGCACGTCCCACAAGCCCTGCACGAAAACGCATCAGTGCCTGCGATGTGAATCGCAACACCCAGTGACGCGGTTTCGACGACCTGGATCGAGCGACTCGTTGGCAAAGGCCTGATCTATCAACAACTTGATTCCAAACGGCGCCGTTGATGCAATTCGCAATGGCAGTTGATGCGATTAACTACGAAGAGTGCCCTGCGCCGACGCTGCAAAACCCTATTGACCACCATCACGTGCAAAAGTGACGCGCATCACGGCTTAGAACCTCCTAATTGTTGAAACTTCTAGCTGTCTGAAGCTGCTGAGTTTCGCGACAGCCTCTGATCTGATGAGGGTAAGCAGCTTGCACCCGGCTCGATTCCCGACACAGTTACGCCGGTAATCGCCCCTTCTCTCCTCATACAGCTCAGGCGCTAGTCGAGAGCATTTCCGTAGGGCACTGGCCGCCTTTCTCGAAGGCCGGAGAACGAATTCATGAGCAAAGCACTCTTATACGACTCCACCGTCTGCATCGGCTGCAAGCAGTGCGAACAAGCCTGCGCCGGCCAAAACAAGCTCCCGTACGATGATGGCATCGCGGCCGAGGAACTGCAGTCGGAGCATAAACTGACGGTGGTCCTAACCCGTGGTGACAAGTTCATGCGCCGCTTGTGCATGAACTGCCAGGATCCCTCCTGTGCCTCGGTCTGCCCCGTTGGCGCACTCCAGAAAACCGCTGCCGGACCGGTCACTTACGACCCTTCCAAGTGCATGGGCTGCCGCTACTGCATGGTCGCCTGCCCCTTCAGCGTGCCCAAGTACGAATGGAGCAAGCTGTTTCCCAAGGTGCAGAAATGCACCATGTGTCCGGACCGTGTGTCCCAGGGGAAACAGACTGCGTGCGCGGAGATATGCCCCACCGGAGCCACCAAGTTCGGCGAGCGTGACGCGTTAATTGCCGAGGCGCAGCAGCGCATCCGCGAGAATCCCGGCAAGTACGTGGACCACATCTACGGATTGGACGAAGTGGGAGGCACGTCGGTGTTGCTGCTTTCCGCCGTTCCATTTGAGACGTTCGGTTACCGTACTGGCCTTTCCAAAGATCCGATGCCCATGCTGACGTATCGAGTCCTGTCGCACATTCCGGACTTCGTTCCACTGGGCGGGATGGTCCTGGGCGGGGTCTGGTGGATCACGCATCGCCGCGAGGAAGTCGCGCTCGCCGAAGGCCGCGCGCCTGCCACCGGCAAGAAGAATGGGAGGAAGTCATGATGGACCGAGCCACGCCGGCCCGCACCACGACGTTCCGCTTCACTTTCTGGAAGCTTGTCTTCCTTTTCCTGATGGCCGCCGGCCTTTACGCCACCTTCGTGCGATTCACGCGGGGGCTGGGCGCTGCGACTCACCTCAGCGATCAATTCCCCTGGGGCATCTGGATCAGCTTCGACGTTCTCTGCGGGGTCATGCTGGCAGCCGGCGGATTCACCCTGACCGCCGCCGTGCACATTCTCAACATCAAGCGCATGCACTCGATTATCCGGCCCACCATTCTCACCGCGTTTCTCGGATACGTCCTCGTGTGCGTCGCCCTGATGTACGACTTGGGCAAACCCTACAACATCTGGCATCCCCTCATCATGAGGAATCCTCACTCCGTCATGTTCGAGGTGGCCTATTGCGTGATGCTCTATACCACTGTGCTGGCGCTGGAGTTCTCCCCCATAGTGCTGGAGCGTTTCAACCTGCAGAAGCCGTTGAAGGTCGTTCGCGCCATTCTGATTCCGCTGGTGATCTGCGGCGTGATTCTCTCCACGCTGCATCAGTCCTCGCTAGGAACGTTGTATCTCATCGTTCCCGAGAAGCTCCATCCCTTCTGGTACAGCCCTCTGCTGCCGGTGTTCTTTTTCCTCTCGGCAATTGCCGTCGGACTGGCCATGACCATCTTCGAATCGTCGATGAGTTCCAAGCATTTCGGGCTGCAACTGGAACTGCCCGTCCTGCAGGAGCTCGGCCGTGTTCTGGTGGTCGTGCTCGGGATCTATGGGATCCTCCGTTTCGAGGACCTGGTCAATCGCGGCGCCTTGCGGCTGGCGCTGCATCCCGGATACGAGATGTACCTGTTCTGGCTCGAGATGGCACTCTCTATTTTCCTTCCCCTGGTTTTGCTGTTGCAGCCAAAGGTGCGATCGAGCCCGACCGGGCTTTACTGGTCCGCAGTGCTCGTCGTTCTGGGTTTCATCACCAACCGGATGAATGTCAGCATTACCGGATTCGAAGGTTCGACGGGTGTCCGCTACTTCCCCAAATGGAGCGAGTTGGCGGTCACCGGCATGATTATCGGTGGCGGGTTCGCTCTCTTTGGACTGGCGGTGAAGTACTTGCCCATCTTCCCCAAGGAACATTTTGTACAGGAACCCGTGGCCGAACTTACAAGCGAAATGCCAGCCGTTTCCGCGGTACCGGAGCATGCAGGAGACTGAACCCACTCGCGGCCCCCGCTGGATGCGTCTGAGCCCGACCCTCAGCACTAAGCTCAACATTCTGCTGCTCGGCGCCATGGTGGTGATCTTCGCCCTGCTCGGCTACCTCAACGTCCGCCTGCACCGCCAGCATCTGGAGCAGACCACACTGCTCAGCGCCGAGCGGGTCAGCGACGTCATCAAGCACAGCACCACTGACTACATGCTACGCAACGACCAGGAGGGTCTCTACCACTCCATCCAGACCATGGCCAGCGAGCCCGGCATGGAGAAGATCCGCATTTTCGACAAAGAAGGCAGAATCACCTACACGACCAACTCGGCTGAACTGAACCAAGTCGTCGATAAGACCGCGGAAGCCTGCTATGCCTGCCACGCCAAGTCGCAGCCCCTGACCCGATTGAACCGCCCCGATCGCTTCCGTATCTACCGCAACGCCGCGGGCGGGCGTGTGCTGGGCATCATTACTCCGATCGAGAATCAGCCCGCATGCTCCAACGCCGCCTGTCACGCGCACCCAGCCGAGCAGCAGATTCTCGGCGTACTCGATACCAACCTGTCTCTCACCCGGGCCGACGTGCAGCTCGCCGAAAGCAGCCGCCGGATGATCATCTACACCGGCTGCGCCCTGTTGTTGATCGCCTTCGTGAGCTGGTTCTTTGTATGGCGCGTGGTTGGCGTTCCGGTCAAGGCACTGGAGCGCGGTACCGAGCGCCTCGCCGCCGGCGACCTCGGCTATCAGATCGAAGTGCATTCGGACGACGAAATCGGCCAGCTGGCTCGCTCATTCAACGGCATGAGCCTGCAGTTGCAGGCCGAACACAACCAGAATTTGGCCTGGACCCGCACCCTGGAGGAGCGCGTGGAACAAAAGACACGCGAACTGAAGCGTGCTCACGAGCATGCGCTGCACACCGAGAAAATGGCTTCCATCGGCAAGATGGCCGCCGTCCTCGCGCATGAAATCAATAACCCGCTCTCCGGCATCCTCACCTACGCCAGGTTGCTGCGCAAGTGGATCGATCACCCGAAGAAGAACAACAACGGCGGGAACCGCCACCAGGAAATCTGTGACTCCCTGGATCTCATCGCCACCGAGAGCCGCCGATGTGGCGATCTTGTCAAGAACCTGCTCACGTTCTCGCGCACCACGCCGATGAATCTGCAGCCCACCAACCTGAACCAGGTCATCGAGCGTTCCTTGCGCCTGGTGCAACATCAGCTGGATCTGGCGAGCGTTCAAGTACAACTGCAACTCGATCCTGACCTGCCACAGGTACTGTGCGACGCAGCGCAGATCGAGCAGGTTCTCCTCGCCCTGGTGATGAACGCGATGGACGCGCTGCCACAGGGCGGCAACCTGTGGATCATCACCAGCTCCAGCCGCGAACAGAACTGCGTCCGAGTAATCGTGCGCGACGATGGCGTCGGCATTCCGCCCGACATCTTGTCCCGCCTCTTCGAGCCGTTTCTCACCACCAAAGAGACCGGGCGCGGGGTCGGACTTGGACTCGCTATCAGCCGCAGCATCCTGGAGCGGCACAGCGGAAGCATCGAGGTGGAATCCGAAGTCGGCCGTGGCACCACTTTTACCGTGAATCTGCCGTGGGAGGCCGACGCGAATGCGGGGAAAACCGCTCCCTCACACGAAACAGTTGCTACTGTCGGGAGGTAATTAAGGTGGAAACACAAGGCAAAATACTGATCGTTGACGACGAGTTGAGCGTCCGCGACTCTCTCGGAAAATGGTTCCGCGAAGAGGGCTACGAAATCGGAACTGCCGAGAGCGCCAGCGAGGCCCTTACCCGCATGGCCGAGAACAAATGGGACCTCGCCTTGCTCGACATCAAAATGCGCGGGACCGACGGCATCGAACTGCAGCGCCGCCTCCACGAGATGGACCCTGAGCTGGTCGTAATCATGATGACGGGCTACGCCTCAGTCGAGACCGCCGTCACTGCCTTGAAAAACGGCGCCTACGACTATGTCAGCAAGCCGCTCGACCCCGACGAAATCGCTCACCTGGTGAAGAAAGCTCTGGCTCACCGCCGCGCCGAGCAGGAAAACATCCGCCTGCGGGAAACGGTGGCCGAGGTCACCAGTCCCGGGGATCTCGTGGGACAGAGTCCGGCAATGCGCAAAGTCCTCGAGGCCATCGAAACCGTCGCTCCAACCGATGCAAATGTCCTGATTACCGGCGAGAGCGGCACGGGGAAAGAACTCGTCGTTCGCGCCATTCACGCCGCCAGCATGCGGCGGTTCCACCCGCTGGTCGTGATTCATTGCGGCGCTCTAACGGAGACTCTGCTCGAAAGCGAGCTTTTTGGCCATGAAAAAGGGGCGTTCACGGGCGCGCAATTCCGCAAGAAGGGAAAATTCGAAATCGCCGAGGGAGGCACCGTATTTCTCGACGAGATCGGCGACATTAGCCTGAAGACTCAGACCGACCTACTGCGTGTTCTGCAGGAACGGGAGATTACCCGCGTAGGCGGCAATCAGGTGATTAAAGTCGACTTCCGCTGCGTGGCCGCGACCAACAAGAATCTTGAGCAATTGATCGAAGACGGCGCATTTCGCCCCGATCTCTTCTACCGCCTCAATGTTTTTCATATTGAACTGCCGCCGCTCCGCGACCGCCGGGAAGACATCCCGCTTCTGGTCGAACATTTCGTGCGGAAATTTTCCCTGGCCATGAACCGGCAAGTCACACGAATCTCGCGGACCGCGATGATTCAATTGCAGCAGCAGCCGTGGGTGGGCAACGTCCGAGAGTTGGAAAACGCCGTCGAACGCGCCATGGTTGTGGCGCAGGAGCCCGAGCTGCGCGAGCAGGACTTCATTTTCAAGCCGCAGACTCCCCCGGCCGCCGGCAGGTCTTTAGACGAAATCGAGCGCGCCCACATCCTGCGCACGCTCGACGAGTGCAACGGAAACCAGAGCCGCGCTGCCGAGGTGCTAGGCATCGACCGCGTCACGCTCCATCACAAGCTCAAGCGCTACGGCTGGACTCGCACTCCGGCGGAGACGCGATCAAACTGATTGAACTTGGTCTGTTTCAATGAATCCGGTTCAACATGAATTTGGTGCACTTGCTGCCGGTCGGAAAAATGGAGCCCTCGCTGCTCGAGGACTTACGCCGGAACATTCCCCGGTGTCTTGGGGTGCACGCCGAGATTCTCCCCCTCGAACTCGATCCCGCACCCGCGTATCACATTGAGCGCCAGCAGTATCACTCTTCGGAACTGCTGCAGCGCATGCAGGTCCTGGTGCGCCCGGAATTCTGGCGGCTCATCGGCGTCACCGCGGTCGATCTTTACATCCCAATCCTGAAATACGTCTTCGGCGAGGCGCAAATGGGAGGCCCCTGTGCTATCGTCTCTTTCCACCGTCTGCGCGAGGAGTTCTACGGCCTCGACCGCGACGATGCCTTGCTCAGCCAGCGCCTGCTCAAGGAATCCATTCACGAACTCGGCCACACCTTCCATCTCCACCATTGCCAGGACTATCGCTGCGCCATGGCCTCGGCCCACGCCGTGGAATGGATCGATCTGCGAGAAAGCGCCTTCTGCGAGTCCTGCCGGTCGCTGGTGGCGTCGGGCGCGTCCTCTTCCAGGTGATTCCAGACCGAGCCTCAAAGCCTGTTCCCGTAGTACACTTTCCGCCATGATGCCACGACGCTTCTTACCCCCTTGTGTTCTCGTCCTCGCGCTCGGCGGATTGCTTCTCGCCCAGACTGCAAAACACAATTCCGGAGTTCAACAACAGCCCTTCGGCACACAGGGCGGGAGGCCCGTAACCTTGTACACGCTCACCAATGCTCACGGCGTTGAAATCCGTGCTATGAACTATGGCGGCATCATCCTTTCCATCCGCGTTCCCGACCGTAAGGGTCAGGTCGGCGACATTGTCTTGGGACACGAAACGCTCGAGGGGTACATCCCTAATCCTCCATACTTCGGCGCCATCGTCGGACGCTACGCCAACCGCATCGCCAACGGAACGTTCACGCTCGACGGCAAAACCTACACTTTGCCTAAGAATGACGGGCCTAACACGCTGCACGGCGGCGTCGACAAAACTTTTAACAAGGTGGTCTGGGACGGGGAACCGCTGAAAGGCAAGACTGGCGTGGCTTTCAGCTATCTCAGTAAGGACGGCGAAGAAGGATTTCCCGGCAACCTCAAGGTCAATGTCAACGTACACTTTGACCGACTCGAACGAACTCGTCATCGATTATGAAGCAACCACCGACAAGGCCACGCCCATCAATGTGAGCCAGCACAGCTATTTCAATCTCGCGGGCGAAGGTACCAGCGACATTCTGAATCACGAAATCATGATCAACGCCGACCGCTTCACCCCGGTCGACAAGAATCTCATCCCTACCGGCGAGCTCCGCCCCGTCAAAGGGACGCCATTCGACTTCACCACGTCGACGAAAATCGGCTCTCGCATCGACGACACCTACGAGCAGCTGGTCCTGGGCCACGGCTACGATCACAACTGGGTCCTCAACCGCAAGGGCGACGGCCTCAGCCTGGCCGCGCGGGTTTATGAACCCACAAGCGGCCGCGTGCTGGAGGTCTCCACCACCCAGCCCGGCGTCCAGTTCTACACCGGAAATTTCCTCGACGGCACCATCACCGGAAAGCAAGGCCACGTCTACAAGCACCGCTACGGCCTCTGCCTGGAGACACAGCACTTCCCGGATTCGCCGAACCATCCGGATTTCCCCAGCACTATCTTGAAACCGGGAGAGACGTTCAAGTCGAAGACGGTGTTCAAGTTTTCGACGAAGTGAGAATGGAAGTCAGGTACCAGGAGGCATCCCGTAGGGATGTTTGACAGTAGCCCGACGTTTCCAACGCCGGGTTAGCGCCTTAATTGAACGCTCGTCCCGTTAGGGACGATTGAAAACGGCACACGGAGTGATGGCGCGTTTCAGCCGTGCCTACGGCACGGGGTTGGTTTACGGGGCTGGGTCCCCGTCCCTGAAGCGGCGGGCTACTATCAGAGGTCCCTACGGGACCCGTTTGGGGATCCACGAATAACCGCGGTCCCTTCTTTGACCGGCGATCACTCCCCCCGCAACTCGTCCACCAGCGCCTTCTCCACCTCCCGGCAATGCTCGGGCTTCAACTTCTTCCCGCCCGAGGTCAGATAAAACGTGTCAATTGCCATCTGCCCTTCGGTATCGATCAGCGCGATCTCAATATTGCACTCCTGATCCGACAGGCACGACGCGATCCGGTGCAGCAGCCGCGGACGATCCTGCGCAATCACCTGCACCAGCGTACTCGTCGACGAGCAGGAATCGTCGAACTCGATCTTGGTTTCCACTTTTACCTTTGCGATCGCGCCCTTCTCCGACCGTTGGCGATCCCGAAGCATCTTCTCCAGATCGGCCTCGCCCAGCAGCACGCTGGTTACGCTGCGCCTGAACCGTTCCCACTCGGAAAGATTCAGCTCCAGCGTGCGAAACCGGTCGGTAAAGGAGATCGTGTCGACAACCGTCCCCGCCTGATTCGAGAACGCGTTCGCCTTCACGATATTCATGCCCCACGCCGCCAGCACGCCCGCCAGCGTGGCGAACAGAAACGGACGATCCTGGGTCACCAGCGTCAGTTCATACCAATGGCGACCTCGCTTCAGTTCCACCTGCACCGGATCGATGCCCAGTTCGTCCGCCATCCCCATATGCCGCATCACTTCCTCGGCGGTATGCACCAGCAAATACCTTTGCGGGAATCCTTCCAGGAATCCCTTGAATTTGCTGCTGGTCACCGGCGCCAGGGAGCGGAGCCGGGCCAGCTTTTCATCATTCACGTCGGCGTGCACGCGCTGGTCGGCGCTGCGGTTCAGGTAGTTTTCCGCCCCGATGTATAGCTGCCAGACATTCTCCGCCTTCCACGGCGTCAGCGCCTCCGGATTCACCGCCTTGATGTCGGCGTAGGTCAGGAGCGCAAGCATCTTCAGCCGCTCCGGCGTTCCCATTTTCTCGGCGAATGCCGCGACCGTGGCCGGATCGAAAATGTCGCGTCGCAGCGTCGCCGACATCTCCAGGTGGTTCGCAATCAAGAAGAGAACTTCGGCCCGCTCTTTCGGATCCACATCCAGGCGATCCATGGCGTGGTTGGCGACCTCCAGACTGGCCTCCACGTGATTGCCGCTGGGCATGCCCTTTCCCGTGTCGTGCAACAGCAGCGCCAGATACAGCAGCTCCGGATCTTCCAATTCGCCGAGCAGTCCCCCATAGCGCTGGTCCCACTCCGACTTCGATTGCTTCAGCCGGTGCAGGCTCTCGATGGCGAGAAACGAATGCTCATCCACCGTGAAGCGATGATAGAAATCGCGCACCACCAGCGAATCGATGAGTTTTAATTCCGGCAGCAGGAGCGTCAACAACCGCAGGGAGTGCATCGCCCGCAACGCGTCGGCGGCGTAGGGCTGCAGCAGCGTCTCCTGCAAGTAGAGCCACAGCCCGGCTCCCCGTGGCGGAGTCACGGCCAGCGCCGGGAGCGCCTGCTCGATGCGATATTCGGTGGTCGCGCTCAACTTCAGGCCGTGGTGCGCCATGAAGTGAAACAGCCGGAGCAACACCTCCGGATCCTGCAGGGCCGACGGCTGCTGCAGAAAAATCAGCCCGTCGACCACCGAGAAGTCTGCCGTCGTCAGCCGCGACCGCCAGCTCTGCACCTGCCGGTAGAGAGCCGACCACGCTTCCGGAATCTCCTCCAGCAGTTGCGTCACGGTCCGCTGAACGGCGCGCGCATGACCGAAATAAATCCGCATCCAGTCGGCAGCCGAAAGCTCGAGAACGTCCGCGGCTCCGACCTTGCGTGCCGCGGCTTCCTCCTGCTCTCCCCAGCTGAGCGTGTTGTCATCGCGCCCATGGCGGAAGTGCAGAAAGCACCGCGCCGACATCAGAAAGTCCAGTGCCGCATCCAGTTGCTTTTTTACCGGAGCCCGCAGCGAACTCGCATCTGGCCAGTCGTGCAGCTTGTCGATGGCCGAAATCAGTGCAAGCCAGGAAGCCACATTGCAATCACGCAGCCCGCCTGGAGCCTCCTTCAAATTCGGCTCCAGGTGATAAAGGGTCATTCCATGTTTCGCGTGCCGCTCGCGAGTGACCTCCGCCAGCCCTTGAAGCAGCGCCTTCGATTCCCGCATCACCAGCTTCGGGATCACCTTGTCATGCAGCTTCCGGAACAAGTCGCGGTCGCCCGCCAGACAGCGGCAGTCGAGAAGAGAAATCGTGAACTCGGTGTTATTGGCGTCGTAGCGGTCGCACTCGGCCAAGGTGCGCGACGCCGGACTTAGCTTCAGGCGCAGGTCCCATAATTCCTGGGAGAACTTTCGTACCGGGTCTCGGAAGGCTTGCTCACCGTCGCGGTCACCGAAGAGAAACAGCAGATCAATGTCGGAATACGGAAACAGCCATCCGCGACCGAAGCCGCCGGTCGCCACCAGAGCAAAATTAGGCGGCCCCGAGTCGTCCGAGGAGACAATGTCACGCCATAGCTTTAGGAGAATGTCTTCAATCAGCCGCGTACGTTGCGCCACGGCCGCGCGTCCATCACCAGAGGACTCGAACGCCTGCCGAATGCGCGCCGATTCCTCGATGAAAGAGCTCCGAAGTTCGTTGATCAATGGGGACGCCGCCATCATGAAAGGCCCAGGCGGATCGCTCCGCTTTACAACGCTCCTTCACCGCGCTCGTCATTGCGTATGCGGATTGCTTCATCCACACGCGAGAGAAAAATTTTGCCATCGCCGATCTTGCCCGTCCGAGCCGCGCCCAGGACGGCCTGCACGGCCTTCTCGACCATTGCGTCGGGCAGCACCATCTCGATCTTGGTCTTCGGGATCAGATCGACACTGTACTCGCGGCCGCGGTAGACCTCGGTGTGCCCCTTCTGCCGTCCGTGGCCTCGCACTTCGATCACCGTCATGCCCTCGACGCCGATTTCGTGGAGCGCCGTTTTGACCGCGTCCAGCTTGGAGTTTTGGATGACCGCCTCAAGCTTCGTCATGATATTTTTAAGTCCTGTTCTGCTTAATTACGATGTCGTCTGCCGGATGGCCACAACCAGCGTTTCCGCCAACCTACGCCGACGCCTCCCAATAGTATCCCTCTTCTCCGTGCTGGGAGAGATCCAGGCCCTGCACTTCTTCCTGCTCCGTAATTCGTAGACCTATCGTGACGTCTACGATCTTCAGGATCGCCAAGGTGCCCACGATGGCAAGGACCCAGGCAACGCCAACCCCGACGCACTGATTGAGCAGTTGATGCGCATTGCCCTCGATCAAACCGGAGGCCACGGTATTCCCCAGTGCGTCCTTAAATATGGGATTCACCGCGCTGACCGCGAAAACACCGGTTAGCAGCGCTCCTAGCGTCCCGCCCGCCCCATGTACGCCGAATGCATCCAGCGAATCGTCATAGCCAAACCTCGCCTTGACCTTGGCCACCATCGCGTAGCAGAACACGCCCGCGATCAAGCCGATGATCAGCGCTGCCATCGGCTTCACGAAACCCGCTGCTGGAGTGATCGCCACCAAGCCCGCAACCGCCCCCGAGATTCCTCCCAACACGCTCGGCTTCCCGTTGCGGATCCACTCGGCCCCGGCCCATCCCACCGTGGCGCCGGCCGCCGCAAAGTGCGTCGCGACAAATGCGCTTGTCGCCAAACTACCCGCTGCCAGGGCGCTCCCGGCATTGAACCCAAACCATCCCACCCACAACAGGCATGCGCCAATGAAGCTCAGCACCACACTATGCGGCGGCATCGCCTCCTTCGGGTATCCCACTCGCTTGCCCAGATAAAGCGCGCATACCAGCGCCGAGACTCCCGATGTGACGTGCACCACGGTTCCACCCGCGAAATCCAGCGTCGGGAAACGCCCACCCAGCGAGGCATTCAGCAGCCCGCCCTTGCCCCATACCATATGGGCCATCGGGTCATAGACGATCACCGACCACAACACCATAAATGCCACCATGGCACTGAACTTCATGCGCTCGGCGAACGCTCCCGCAATCAGTGCGGGCGTGATGATGGCGAACATCAGCTGATAGACCATGAAAGTCTGCGCCGGAATCGTTGCCGCATAGTCCACGTCCGGCGCCGATCCCACGCCGCGCAGGAAAATATTCTGCAGCCCTCCGATGAAACTGTTGCCCGAACCGAACGACAAGCTGTAGCTGAACAGCCCCCACAGCACCGTGACGACGGCCATCAGGGCAAAACTCTGCATCATCGTGCCAATCACGTTCTTCTTGCGGACCAGGCCGCCATAGAACAACGCGAGCCCCGGACCGGTCATCATTAACACCAGAGCGGCACTGGTCAGCATCCAGGCGTTGTCGGCGGAACTCTTTGCCTCGGCTGCTTGTTGCTCGAGTTTGACCAGCCGCGCATTTTGATCCGTTCCCGGGCCCGCGGCTATCTGGGCGCAGACTGCTTGCGCCAAAGCGAAAACCACAAAAGCTGCCGCAAACGTGGCGATCAGCTTCTTACCTATAGACACCGAAACGTGACCCCTGTGCGGATTCGTGTCCGCGCTCAATTCAACGACGCATCACTGTACCGTCCGTGACCGCCATCGCGGAAATCGAATCTATTTATCGCCCCTATCAGGTTTTGTTATTGAATTGCCGGCTCAGAACTTGAATTGCACGTCGAGTTGCATGCGGCGCGGAGGCTGCGCGGCGACCGGCTTCCCGAACAGCTTCGAAGATATGGCTCCGATGTAGGTTACGTAGTTCGGATGGTTCAGCACGTTGAAGGAGTTCAACGAGACGGTGAAGACCCGCGATTCTTTCTTTCCCTTCGAGAGGGGAAAATCGTGGGAGAGGTTCAAGTCGAGATCGATCAGGCCCGGTCCTGCCATGGTATTGCGCAGCACGCCGACAGGGCGATCGTTCAGGGTGCCGTCGTGATTGTCATCGCCGCCGGAGGTGATGTTCACTGGCTTGCCGGAGTAAACCGAGAGCGCGGCGCCAAGCGTGAAGTACTTTGTAGGCTGCGACGAGGCCAGCAGATCGAACTTGTGCAGGCGGTCGGTGTCCGCGCGTCCCCAGTCGGCTGAGGGATCGTAGCTGTTGGCCGGGAAGAATGTAATGCCGCTCGTATTGTTGTCGGTCCGGCTGAGGGTGTACTGAATCTGCCCGGAGAAATATTTGCTGGGCTTCCCGCGGAAGGTGAGCTCCAGCGCGTTGCCCTTCAAGTATCCCTCGGATTGAATCTGCCGCACTTGGCCGAGAGACGGGTTCGGTCGCACCCAGCTTCCTCCGGAGAACACCGGCTCGTTGGCATCGATGGAGCGGAATGCGTCAATGGCGCGCGTGCCAATGTAAACGGCGCTAAACGTGCTCTTGGCAGTGACCTGCTGCTCGGCGCCGATGCTGTACTGGATCGTGTAGGGAATGCGCTGCCTGGGGTCGAGGGTGACGATGCTCGTCGGAACGCCAGCCAAGTCACCGGGCGTAACGGGAAACGGCGGTTGCTCCAGGATGAAACGCAGCAAGTTCACGCCGTTGAAGTGCAGCAGATCACCGATTGGGCTGGGTCCGGTGCGGTCGTAAAACATGCCTGCTCCTCCGCGGATTACCGTTTTGCCCTTCGCCGTGGGCGCGTAGGCGAAGCTGACGCGCGGTGCAAAGTTGTGGGGCTCGTCGTGGAAGTAGTTCTGCGAGTAATAACGCACGCCCAGGTAAACGGAAAAGTTCGACTTCAGCCGGATATTGTCCTCGACAAATCCGCAGATGACCCTTTCCAGAAAAGCCACGTGCCCTTGCCCGGTTTGCAGCAGGTAAGTTGCGGGCGACGGGGCCACGGGGGAATAAGTCGCAAAGGTGTAAGTGCCTCCGCGGTTCGTGAAATCGTCAAGCCCGCGCCGGCTGATGTCGGGAATGTCAATTCCAAAGCTGAGTTGATGCTTGCCGTTGGCGTAGGTGGCGAAGTCGGTACCGTCAAAGTGGTATTCGGTGCGCCGCGAGTCAGCTTGCGCGCCGCCCGCGGTAAACAGTCCGGATACGGCGATTTGAGGGTCGGGATTGACGCTGGCGACCTTGCTATCGTAATGCCCGACGAGAAACCTGGCCTGGTTCAGCCAATGGGAGGAAAACTGGTGCAGGTAGCTGACGTTGATCTCATGCTCTAGAAAATGCGTGTCGGTGGCAGCGCTGGGTAGAATGGTCCCGCCGACGTTTGAGTTTTCGCTGGAGCGATGTTCGTACGAGTAGCCGATCCAGAACTGGTCGCCATTGGCCAAATCGTGAAAAATGCGGCCCGACCCGAAGAAGTGATGCGTAGGATTGGAAACCGACTGCCCGAACGGCCCAAAGCCGTCCGCCTCGGCGGCAGAGATCGCGCTTGAATCCATGATGGCTTGCTGATCCAGCAAGTCCTCGTCGAGCGACAGCAGGAAACTGGTGTGCTTGCTGTGCCGGATCGGCCCGGTAACCGAGCCTTCAAAATATTCGCGCCGCTCGGGCGGCTTCCCCAAAGTAGCAAAAGCATTACTCGCATCGAACGCCGAGTCGCGAAACATGAAATTCAGCGAGCCATGATAGTCGGGAGACCCGCCCTTGGTGATGATCTCCAGCCGAGCCCTGCCAGGGCGCGAAAATCGTGCCGAGTAGGGATTATTATTGATCTTCACCTCCTGCACGGCCGACGGGGTGACACCCGGCCCGTTCGCTTCGATCCCATTCACCACCAGCGTGACACCGTTCGTACCCGTCGCACTGTCGTCCAGAAATCGCGACATGGTCGTGATGTAGTCCTGGTCGAAAACCGGCACGCGGTCGAGCGCATCGCGGTCGATAGCGTTGTTGTTCTGATTCTCCGAGGTCTCGGTACTCACCAGCGGGACGTTAGCCCCGGTCGCCACCGTGACGTTTTCCGTCTGCACCAGGATTTGCAGCACGACCCGGACCGGAGAGAATCTCCTGGTGGTGACTGCGACGGGCATGCGCGCGTCGCGAAATCCTTCCGCATGAAAATCAATCGTGTACCTGCCGGGAGCAATGTTGTCGAAGTGGAAAGCTCCGACGGCGTCAGTCTGGGCCTGGGCGACAACCTCTGTCCGCGTGCCGAGCAGCGTGACCTGCGCTTTGACGATGGCCGCCCCGGAAGGGTCCAGCAGAACTCCAGATACGGAATGCGTGCCTGCAGGGTCGTCGCCAGCGGTGCCGGGATTAGCCGACGGTCCCTGCGCCCGAAGCAGTGGGGACGTCGCTAAACTGAGCAGCGCGACGAAGATATGGAGCAGCCGAGGCTTCAATGGAAATCCTTGCGGGCGTTACGATCCGCTTTTGACTGTACTCAGAGAACCTGAAAAGCCTCTGAAAGCGACCGACCGCTGGGTCTCGTCCTCATTTTGTTCCACAGACGGACGCGACAGGGGTGTTATACCTTCAAAACCGACAGGCGTTTGAAGTCCCCTACAGTGTTTTACTGATGGCGCGTACGGGCAAACACCTTAGATAGTGAACGTCAAGCACTGTGTCGCTTCCCTGAGGACCAGGTCGAGGGGGTCTTAAGCTGTGTCTACCAAGAAGTCAAAGGCTACTACTACACTCCCAGCAAAAGTCGAAAAAGTCATTAAGTCGATCCCCCACTCCGGCGAGCCCGAGAAAGCCCAAATCGTCGTTGAGGGCGCGGATCATCTTTATCGAGAGATTCGAGTTCCGAACAGCCTGACCGATGATAACGGCGACAAAGTCAAGCTCAAGGAAGGAGCCGGAGTCGAGGTCAAAATCGAGGCCGATCAGATAGTCACACAAGCCGCTCACGATCAGGAAGAAAAGCCGCCTCGCCGCTGAGCGTTCGATCACCGGCTTAAAGAACTGGAAAACCGCAGTCACTCCCTGAGGCGGAATTCTCCATGCAGCTTGGCGCTCGAGTCTTCCCCGATCCACACGTCGAACTGCTCGGGTTCAACCACCCACCCTTTCTTGGCCGGGCTCCAGAACCGCAGTTCGTCTGGTCCGAGCGTGAAGCGAATGGTCTGCTTCTGACCTGCCGCCAGGTTGACTCGCTGGAAGCCTTTCAACTGCCGGACCGGACGCGAAGCGCTTCCGGCGCGCTGGTGAATATAGAGTTGCACCACCGCATCTCCCGCCCGGCTGCCGGTGTTAGTGACGTCAACCGACACCTCAAGACTGGCGCCGACTTTCGCCTCAGTCTGGCTGGTTTTCAGATTGTCAAAAGAAAAGTCTGTGTAGCTCAGGCCGTACCCGAACGGGTAGAGCGGGCTGGTCAGGACATCCCAGTACCGCGATTTGAAATCGGGAGCATCCTCGGGAGCCTGCGTCCGATTGTGACTGTAATAGATCGGAAGTTGTCCCGTGCTGCGGGGCCAGCTCACCGGCAAGTGGCCTGCGGGATTTGCGTCTCCAAACAACACATCCGCCAGGCCATTCCCACCCTGACTTCCGGGGTACCAAGCCTCGAGAATTGCCGGGATATGGTCGGCAGCCCACGAAATGTCGAGAGGACGACCATTCACTAGCACCAGCACGACCGGTTTGCCAGTCGCAGCAATAGCTTCCAGCAATTCCTCCTGACCGCCGGAGAGCTTGAGCGACGACCGCGACGCGGCCTCCCCGCTCATCAGGGCAATCTCGCCCAGCACCAGCACGGCCACATCACTTCTTCTGGCCAACGCGACCGCGTCTTCCCTAGCCTTGCGCGCCTCTTCCGGAGTCTGTTTCGGCTGCTCTTTAATCTTAATCATCTCGACGTCTTCGAAGAATGAGGGGATATCGCGCCTGATGTTCGGCCCGTGTGCGAACTCAACGTGCACCGCATCCCCGACCTTGTCCCTGATTCCCTGGACAATACTGACGGTCGGTCCGGGCTTCGTCATCGCGCCCCACATGCCAAGCAAATCGAGCTGCGCGTCGGCCAGCGGCCCGATCACAGCAATGGATTTGATCTGCTTTCGATCCAGCGGCAGCAGGTTCTGTTCATTGCGCAACAGCACCACCGACCGTTGGACCGCGTTGCGGGCCGCCTGAGCATGCTCCGGCGTATTCAACACCTGCGGAATCCGTGACTCATCCACGTACGGGTGCTCGAAGAGACCCAGCCGGATTTTGGTTTCGAGAATCGGAAGCACAGCATCGTCAATCTGTCGCATGGACACACGGCCTTGCTTTACCTCATCAGCCAGATATTTCAGATACGTACCGCTGGCCATGTCCATGTTCAAGCCAGCAGAAAACGCCTTGAACGCAGCGTCTTCGCCGTCGCCAGCATAGCCATGCGTGATCAGGCTGTGAACCGCGTTGGCGTCGCTAACCACAAAACCCTTATAGTTCCAGGCCCCGCGCAGCACATCGTGCAGCAGCCAGCGATTGCCGCTGGCGGGCACATCATTGAGGTCCATGTAGGCGCTCATAAACGATCCAACGCCCGCGTCTGCGGCTGCCTTGAAGGGCGGCAAGTACACATTCCACATTTCCTCTTCTGGAATGTAAGACGAGTCGTAGTCGCGCCCGCCGTCGGCTGCGCCATAGCCTGCATAGTGTTTCACGCACGCCAGCACGTGGTCTGAGCCGCCCAGTTGAGAGCCCTGGAATCCAAGAACCTGCGCGCGGGCCATGGCCGAGCCAAGGTATGGATCCTCTCCCGCGCCTTCCACCATGCGCCCCCACCGCGCATCGCGCGCGATGTCGACCATCGGGCCGAACGTCCATGCAATCCCCGCCGCCCGGGCCTCTCGCGCCGCGATCGTTTGCGCCGCTTCCACCATCTTTGGATCCCATGACGATGCCATTGCAATCGGTGCCGGAAAGATGGTGTGGTAGCCGTGGATCACATCCAGCCCGAACAGGATCGGAATGTGAAGCCGCGATTCGTCGACCGCGATATGTTGCCAGCGGTTGATCTCTTTGGGATCGGAGACCCAGAGGACCGATCCGGCCCCATACTTCCTTGCGATCTCCTCCGGCTCCCCCACTTGCTCTTTGAACTCCGGAATCGAAAATCCGGGCAACTGCGCCAGTTGAGCAATTTTTTCTTCCAGGGTCATCTGCCGCAGCAGATCATCCGCTTTCGGATGAGTTTGCGCAGACAAGGCTGGGACAATGATTGGTGTAAGAAGAACCAATAAGAAAAATCGAGACGTCAAGAAGGATGCAGCTCTGGAAGGCTGTAGACAGGCCATTTTTCTCTCCTCAAGACCACCGGTGCTCTCCTGCGTCGATTGAGCCTGGCTATTATTTCGCGGGTGGTCTCGGCGACTCCGGCGGCGCTGCCGGTTTGACGAATTTGGCATCGTCCACCGGAATATTTTCCTTTATCTCGCTCACCTGAATCGTGAACCGCCCCCCGGGGCGCGCCAATGTCCACCGGTAAGGAATCCTCACTCCACCCGCATCCCGGTAATCGGCATAGTCAATCTGAGTTGGCATCTGTCCCAAGGCCGTCTCGCCGAAGCGCACCAGCCGCACCAGCAATCCGGATTGCTCGTCGAAAGAAAGCAGGATCGGCGGCTTGCCCTCACGGAATCCGGTCACGACATAAGCGTCGCGACTGTCGATCTTTTCTGTCCCCCGGCCACGAATGTCGATGAACATGTTCTTCAGATGCGTCGGCAGATGCAAATCCGCGTCAATCGCTGCGCCATCCAGATCGCTGCCATGCATCTCGCGCAGCGGATGCCCCGTCATGACCAGCCATCCGTCGTGTCCGTTAAACGCCGTGACGTTGTCTCCCTCGGGCATGTGAGTGAACGAAACCCGCTTGTCCGGATCCTTCGAATAAACATCGATGGGCAGCGACTTCCCGCCGAACTCGATTGTCCCCTTCATCACGCGGCTGGTTACCTTCTCGATGGCCGCCGCGCCCCCTGCCGCCTGCACATACTTCTCCAGAAGTTGGTCGGGACTTGGCCCAGAGTATTCCTTCGTCTCGCTGTCTGGCTTCTTCGGTCCGCCCAGGGCCTCTTTCGGCTCTTCCGTCATTACCGGCGGCATGCCTGCCGGCTTCGCGCTGCCGCGATGGCATGAGTAGCACGTCACTTCGCGATGCCCTTCGAAGTTGTCCTTGTTGATCGCGAACATCATCTCCATCATCTTGCGCGCGGTTTGCTTGGTTTTCTTGTCGTCTTTTTCAAACGCGCCCTGCACGTGGCAGAAGTCGCACTCCACGCCCAGCGATGCCGTGATGAACTGCATGGTCGGGAAAATCTGCTCAGCCGGCACTCCTTTGAGCACCTGAATATTCTTGAACTGCTCTTCCGCCTTTTTCTCTGCACCTTGCGGCCCCGACACACTCGGTCCCGCATGCGGCGTGCCGCTCGACTGCGCCTTCGCCCCGCCGGCTACGCCTGCACAGACAGCCAGGGATGCGGCCATCGCGATGGCCAACGTCCGTTTCCTGTTCATCGATTCTCCGCCTCGTTTGGAATGTGCAAAGTCTAGCAGAGCGCCGTCGGTATTTGACGCACCTCGGATGGAAATCCTTAGCCCACCGGAACACGAATCAGATTGAATAAGCTCCATACCACGTACGCAACGATCATGCCGACTACGCCCGCCGTTACCAGCGGACGATAACGCGTCTCCATCAGATCAGCCAGCACGCCCGACACGAAAACGAATAGAAACGGAATCGCCGCCAGCAGAAATCCGGCCCCAGCGAGGTGGGGATGCGCCATTCCCAACCCCAGGAACAGCACGGCGACCAGCAGCGGCGCGGTATTGCCGAAATAACGGGTGCGCGGCCACGCCGCGTAGGTCACAACCGCAACGGGAAGCGCCAGGGCCAGTGCGGGACACGCACGGCCAATCTGCACCGCGACCTGCTTGTAGACTCCGAAGACGGTGAATCCCCGCCACGTCGCCCCCCAGAACACAGCACGCCGAAAGCTCTCGCCGAACGCATGTGGATGAAAGAAGTAGGTCGCGAACAGCAGAACAAGCCCCACCCCGCTCGCTGCTATCCAGATCACGGTGCCAGCCTTCCGCCGCACCGGGGCGACATAGAGAAGAAATCCCAGGGCCATCGGCTCCAGGACGATCATCGAGAACTGTGCTCCTACCGCGATGGCCAGGGAAATCCCCAGCAGCACGATACGCCGCCAGTTCCAGAGCACGACTTCTCGCGGAGCATAAAGCGTGTGAGCCACCGCGATGGCGGTGAAAATAGTCCCGAAGGCTCCCCATGCAGCGACGATTTCGGGCTCGGTGTGCCAGACAGCGCTGGCCTGAACCAGCGAGGGCGAGAAGCAGTAGAAAGTGAGGGCAACGAATCCTCCGGTGGTGCCGCAGAGGCGGCGACCGACGTACCACAACGATGCGCCGAGAAAGACGCCGCAGGCGAGGAAGGGAAGGCGCGGAAGCCATCCCCAGTAGTTTGAGAGTTCCGTATTCCACAGGCGTTCGGGCCACAGCAGCAGGGGTGCAGCCGTCACGATGGAGAGCAAGGGGGAATGCTCAGTATCGAAACCGTCTTCGGAGACTTCAACGAAGGGCGTTCCGTTAGGGTTCGGATATGGCGCGCCAGCGATACCCTGACCATGCCACTGACGCCAGCCTCCTGTCATGCGGGCTGCCTCGGGTCCGTGTAGAGGACTTTGGCTCTTGGCACGAAGTTCGCAGTGGACAAGCCAGGCCGCCTGGCAAAAGAAGGCGAGCAGCAGCAGTCCCGCGAGAACCTGCGGACGGCCGAAGCGTTCGCGCGTGAAATAGGGACGCATAAGGTCGAGCCGAGTGTTTTACCATGGCGGAGGCAGTCTGCGGGGAAAGTTCTGCGATGAGCGATCTGGAGACCAAGACCGACAGCAGTCCGACGCCGACAGCCCCTGTCCCGCCAGCCTTTGCCGCCGCGACCGAACCTCCTTATGCTCGTACGCTTTTCTTGGGCCCTGACGGCCTGCGTCCGGGGTGGGGACTTCTCTTCTACGCGGCGATCTTTTACCCCCTGCAAGAACTGGCTGCGGCCTTGGCGTTTTCGCGGGATTTCGGCGCCAGCGGCTTGTGGTCCGGCCTGTTGGAGGAGATAGGAAGGCTCGCCGCAGCTTTCATTCCGTTGGTGGTTCTGGCACCCGCCGAGCGGCGGTCGTGGGGAGTCTACGGCTTGCCGGTGCGGCACGCTTTTGGGAAGCTATTTTGGTCGGGCGCGGTTTGGGGATTTGGCGGCATCAGCCTGCTGATCTCGGCGCTGTACGGCCTGCACGTCTTCACGTTCGGTCATGTTGCGCTGCATGGGATCCGCCTCGAGAGGTTCGCTGCTTTCTGGGCTGCGATGTTCCTGCTCGTCGCGTTTTTCGAGGAATTTCTGCTACGCGGCTACTCTCAGTTCACCCTGGCACGCGGCATCGGGTTCTGGCCCGCCGGGATCGTTTTATCCTGCGCCTTCGGTTTGATCCACCTGGGGAATGGCGGCGAGCAGTGGCCGGGCTTGCTGGCCGCCGCCTTCATCGGGCTCTTCTCCTGTCTCACCCTCCGGCGGACGGGGAACTTGTGGTTTGCCGTGGGCTTTCACGCCGCCTGGGATTGGGGGGAGACGTTTTTCTATTCCGTTCCGGACAGCGGCCTGGTCTTCCCCGGACACCTGCTGAACTCTTCCTTACAAGGTCCTAAGTGGCTGAGCGGAGGATCCGTTGGACCGGAGGGCAGCTTGCTTTGCTTCGTCGTGATCGCGATGGCCTGGGTTGCCTTCGATCGGATGTATCCGAAGGCGTGTGTACCCATCGCACCCCCATCGCCGCTAACGACGAGAGCAGATTCCTCGTCGCTGCGCTCCTCGGAATGACCACATCGGAAGGTCCTCTCGAGAGTCCGATCCCTACTCAGGTATCGTTTTGGGAGCCGCAACATCGCCCTGATACGACTGCGGCACGATTTTCTTCGCCCCCACCCTATACTGTTGTGTATGAGCCCCGAAGCGGATCTACTGACTCCATTACGCCGCTACTGGGGATATAGCTCGTTTCGTCCCTTGCAAGAACGGATTGTGCGCAGCCTGCTGGCCGACCACGACACCTGTGTCGTGATGCCAACTGGCGGAGGCAAGTCACTGTGCTACCAGCTGCCGGCAGTCATCTCCGCGCGCACCGCGATCGTGATTTCTCCACTGATCGCCCTGATGCAAGATCAGGCAGCACAACTGGCACAGATGGGAATTTCCGCGGCTGTCCTCAACAGCTCCGTCAGCGGCGATGAGCAGAGCCGCGTCATCCGGCAAGCGCGGGAGGGCGCCTACCGGCTGCTGTATCTCTCGCCCGAGCGCTTGCAGCGTGGCGACACACTCACCTGGCTGCAGAATGTTCCCATTTCGTTCTTCGCGATCGACGAGGCGCACTGCATTTCCGAGTGGGGACACGAATTCCGGCCTGAGTATCGGCAATTGAGCAAGCTGCGTGGGAGTTTTCCGGATCGTCCGATTGCGGCGTTCACGGCCAGCGCCACGCGCCATGTGCGGCACGACATTCTGGCACAACTCGAGTTGCGCAACCCGGACAAGTACATTGCAAGCTTCCACCGTCCGAACCTGCGCTACCTGGTGCGCGAATGCGACAGTGTGGAGCAGTCGGCGCTGCTGGTAACGGCCTTGCGTCAGCACAGCGACGGAAACGTAATTGTCTACTCTCCCACCATCAACAAGGTCGAAGAGACGGTGGATTTTCTGGAGGATCAGGGGATCGCCGCGGTCGGGTATCACGCCAAAATGGACACTGCCGACCGCCGCCGCAACCAGGAGCGCTGGATGTCGGACGAAGTGCGGGTGCTCGTGGGCACGATCGCGTTCGGGCTGGGCATCAATAAGGCGACAGTGCGCGCGGTGATGCATCTTGCCTTGCCGAAATCGATTGAGCAGTACTACCAGGAGGCGGGACGTGCAGGGCGCGACGGCGATCCCGCTGACTGCGTCATGCTGTGGCAGAAGAAGGACGCGGGATTGCTGAGTTACTTCGCGAATCAGATCATGGATCCGGCCGAGCGCGAGCGGGCGTGGCAGAGATATCACATCATTCGCGATTTTGTGGAGTCGGGGAAATGCCGGCATCGGCAGATCTGCCAGCATTTTGGCGAGACGCCGAAGTGGACGTCGTGCGGGGCTTGCGACGTATGTAGTCAGCCTCCGGTATGGCTGTCGCAGAAATTTGCGACGACGTCTAAGCAACGACGAAAACTCGCCATGGAACGCCTAACTCCTGTTTCAGCATCTGCGGCCGCATCGAACGCAGAAGTTGCGCCGCCAACCCTCACCACCGAAGAGGCCGAATTGCGCCAATATCTTCGCGAGTGGCGGCGTGCCGAAGCAAAAGAGCGTGGCACCGCGACTTTCATGGTCATGCACGATTCCACGCTCGAAGAAATCTGCCGTAGAAAGCCAAAGTTCTTCGCGGAATTGCTGCAGATCACGGGCATCGGCGAGCGCAAGGCGGAGATGTACGGGCAAAAACTGCTCGACGCACTCGCCCGGTTTCGAGAGGGTGCGCGGGTCTCGACACTTCCGGAGAGAAAAACCGCTCCCGCTCTTGAGACGATGCAACTGCTGGCGGAAGGGAAGAGCTTTACCGAAATCGCGCAGATTCGTGGGCGACAGGTTTCGACTGTCATCAACGCGGTCGCAGGACTGGTGGAAAGTGGAGTGATCCAATTCCGTCCCGAGTGGATCGACCGCAATCGATTTTCTGTGATCGAAGCTGCTTGTGCGCGCCTGGGAGTTGAGTGGCTCAAGCCCCTGAAGGATTCGCTCCCGCCGGAAATCACCTACGACGAAATTCGGCTCGTGGTGGCGCGCCTGCGGCGCCTGGGGGACAAGAGCAAAACTTCGATCCCAGCGTGAGAGCCCGCTGGGGGGCAGCGCGGGCGTAAGCGACCGGCGGTGTTCAATCCTATACACTCAAAACTTGCGCCGCAGGTGTACAATTCCTCGGGTTTTGTTCCCAATCAATTTTCCGCCAGTAGCAGAGCCATTTCTTGGCATCGCTCGTGACAGCTGCGTGCGGTGAAGCACGTCAAATTGTTCGCTAAGGAGCCGTCATGAGGATTCTGCTATACAACCCCGACAACGGGGTTACTCGCAATTTCATGCCGCATCTCTGGATGTTTCTGCTTCAGTCGCTGACCCCGCCCGGACACGAAGTCCTACTTATCGACGGCAACGCGAAGCCGATGGACGAGGCTCAAATCGCCCAATACGTACGCGATGAAAAGATCGATCTGGTCGGCATCGGAGCCATGACCCGCATGATCGCGAAAGCGTACCGCATCGCCGACGCCATTCGCGCCACCGGAGTCAAGGTGGTCATGGGCGGGCCTCACGTGACGGAGCTCGCCGATGAGGCCCTCGGTCGTGACGGCGGACCGCGTCACGCCGACGCCGTAGCTTTGGGCGAAGCCGACGAAACCTGGCCAAAAATCGTTGACGACGCGGCTCGCGGCGAGTTGAAGGAGATCTACACTCCCGTCGACGACACCGGCAAAGAGCGTAAGCCTTCGCTAAAGCAGTACCCGGTGATTCCGTGGCAGTCGATCGATCTCGAGCAGTTCAATCTCGTGCCGAAGGCCGCCTTCCCCCTGCTCAAGAAGATTGGCGAAGGCTGGGGGACGTTCCGCATTATTCCCGTCGAGTCGGGCCGAGGCTGTCCCTACGGCTGCGAGTTCTGCACGGTGACCGGATTCTTCGGCGATTCCATCCGCTTCCGCACTAATGAGAGCGTGGTCAACGAACTGCTGCTGTTGAAAAAGCGCGCCCGCAAAGAAAAAGGGCAGATGGCGGTTTTTTTCATCGATGACAATTTCGCCATCAATGTGAAGCGGACCAAATCGCTGCTCCGCGACATCATCGCTGCGGGAGCGCAAGTGCATTGGGTGGCGCAGATCAGCGCAAACCTGTTGCGCGACGAGGAATTGGTTGACCTGATAGCGGCCTCAGGCGGCAAGTGGGTGTTCATCGGAATGGAGTCGATCGATCCGGCGAACCTGAAAGATGTGAACAAGGGATTCAACAAGCCGGGCGAGTACGCAGAGGTGCTCGAGCGGTTGGCAAAACGCAACGTCTACGCGATCACTTCGTTTATTTTCGGGATGGACAATGACACGGTCGGGGCGGCGGAGCGCACGCTGGCGCAGGTGCGCACCTGGCCTCCGGGCTTGCCCATCTTCGGCCTGCTCACTCCGCTGCCGGCAACGCCGCTCTACAAGCGCCTTGAACTCGCGGGGCGACTCACCCGCCCGAAACACTGGAAAGAATTTATCCCCTTCGCCATGGCGCACACGCCTCTGAAGATGAGCATCGAAGAGGCCCACGCCGAAGTGAACTACGGATGGGCTCACGCCTACAGTCCGGAAGCGCTGGCCCAGGCCGTCGATTCCCTTGATGATCAGCCTCTCGGCTATCGCGTCAACATCTTCCTGGCGCGGCTGTGTTTCCGCGGCATCTATTTCCCGATGCTGGGGAAGCTGGCGTGGGCGAAGGTGGTCGCCCAGAACCGGCACACGATTTTCAAGCTGGTGAAGGAGGCCGTCTTCGGCCGCGAATCGCGGCGGCCCCGGAATCCTGAGGGCGAGATCTCGTACGAAGAAGCGGCGCGGGAAACTCAGGTGACCGCGGGGGACTGACGTCCGTGGGTGGACCTGAGACACGTAGCCAGCTACATCTCTACGAGTTGTTTTGCTGCGTCGCTTCCCGACCTTACGCAGTCCGGCACCCCAATGCCGCGGTATCCATTACCGGCGAGCGCCAGACCCGGCAACTGCCGGCGCAGGCGTTCGATGCGGTCGAGGCGGTCCAGATGTCCGACCCCGTATTGCGCCATGGCGGACTTCCATTTGTACACCCGGGCGAACAGAGGCTCGGCACGCAGGCCGAGAATCTGCTGTAACTCCTTGCGCACGATGCCGACGATCTGATCGTCGGCGAACGGCCAAACACTCTCCGCATTCAATCCCGCGAAGAAGCAACGCAGGAGCGCGCGATCTTCGGGAGCGCGGTGGGGAAACTTGTTGTGCACGAACGTCGCCGCCAGCAACTGCCTGCCTTCACTGCGAGGAACCAAGAAACCGAATCCGGGAGGAAGCGCCTGCCGCACCTCGCGGTCATAGCCCAGTCCTACGGTAATCGAAGAACTATATTGCACCCCACCCAGCTCCGCGGAGAGTTCCGGGCTAGCCATTCGCAGTACCTGCGACGCAGCGGGTGCGGGCAAAGCAACAATGACGCCATCAAACTGATCCGATTGCATACCCGCCGACACGACCCAACCTCCGGCTTCCCGTTGAATGGCCTGCACGGGCGCGTCGGTCAGCAACGACGACCCCGTGAGCCGCGAGACGACAGTCTCCGCCAGATGTTGCATACCATTCTTGAGGGAAGTAAACAGGGAGGGAGCCGGATTTCGAGCCCCCGCCGACATTTTCTTGCGAGCGGCAAGCATGGCACGACCGAGGCTGCCGTGAGTGCGCTCCATTTCAGCGAATCGCGGAAGTACGGCGCGGACGCTGAGGCTGGCAGCTTCTCCGCCATAGACGCCGGAGAGCAGCGGGTCGGCGAGCCGGTCCACCATTTCCGCTCCGTAGTGACGCTCCACGAAGGCGGCCACCGATTCGTCGTGCCCGACAGCACCCGGCGGGTGAAACAACTCCTGCGCCATGCGTAGCTTCGTCTTCCACGAGAAAAGTGGAGAGAGGCCCGTGGGAAGAATTTTCGTCGGCACCATGAACATCAACCCGTCCGGCATCACCACGAGCCGGCCGCGGGTCAGGATGTAGGTCTTGCGGTCGGCGTCGTTCGAGCCGATCAGTTGGTCACCGAGGCCAAGCGCGCGGGCCAGATCGGCTGCCCAGGGCTTTTCGCTGACAAAGGAATCGGGCCCAGCCTCGACCACACATCCGTCAATGTGCTCCGTGCGGAGCACGCCACCGAGTTGCGAAGAAGATTCGTAGAGAACGTACTCGACCTCGGCGCCCGCGCGCCGCTGCTCTTCGAGGGCGTAAGCTGCGGCCAATCCAGAGATGCCGCCGCCGATGATGGCGATGCGCTTCATAGAGGTGCGAAGGGAGTGTTCCTGCACCAGCCGCGCCAGATTCTTCACATTCTCTACCGGCGTTTCGGGCAGGATGCCGTGGCCGAGATTGAAGATGTGACCCGCTCGTCCGTGGGCGCGGCAGAGAATGTCCTCCGCGCGCGACTTCAGTTCCTTCCAGCCGGCGAACAGCAGAACTGGATCAAGATTGCCCTGCACCGCGCATTGGTGGTCGAGACGGCTCCAGCCTTCGTCCAGCGGAATGCGCCAGTCGAGACCGATCACGTCGGCTCCGGTTTCCTTCATCGCTGGTAACAG
>CAWFUU010000048.1:0-158175 GCA_963819035.1 uncultured Acidobacteriaceae bacterium
TAGCTGGGACGCTGCCCGGCTGACTCTGGCAAGCCCGTAGCCAAGGGACAGCAGCTTGCCCCTGATTCCCGCACTCTCCTGCCATTCGCTGGTCAGCCGCGTTTTCAAATCGTCCGTACATCCGCCGCGTGTCTTTCCGCCTTGAATTGTGAGGCCGTCGCTTAGCGGACGCTGTGCCCTCGCCAGTCCGCTCCAGGTGCGCCCATCCGTTTTCCTCAATATGGAAGCCGATTGAGCGTGAGCGCCTTGGCTTCCCCGCCCCGAGGGGAACCGTTCACGCTATTCGGCACACATTCGTAACGGAATATTTACTTCCGGGTGGGAGTCTGTTGCATCTCCAGAAGGTGCTTGGTCACACATCGCTTGAGATGGTCAGGCGGCACCGGAACGGGACAAAAATCCTTGCGCTGAAACGAGTACTCGCCTCACATTTTCCAACCGAAGTGGAAACCGCGTACCAGCTTGGGAAGAAGATTTGGTCGGGACGGGCAGATTTGAACTGCCGACCCCTCGCACCCCAAGCGAGTGCTCTACCAGGCTGAGCCACGTCCCGACGAAGAAGAATTCCGCCGATTCGACGGGCCCTCAGGCAGCCCGTCCTCCTGCAGCGGAGGGGTTCCAATAATTCTACACCACCGCCACGGCCTTTTTGCTCCTACTCCAAGTCACGCCAGTTCGCTCCCACTCCGATCTCCACCAGAAGCGGCACGGCCAACTCGTGAGCCTTCTCCATATGTTCCCGCACCAGCGACCGCATGACGTCAACTTCATTCTCGGGAACCTCAAACACCAATTCGTCGTGAACCTGCAATGTCATTCGCGACTTTAAACCGCGTTCCCGCACCGCTGCGTCGATGCGAATCATCGCAATCTTGATCAGGTCCGCCGCCGTCCCTTGCAGCGGTGTGTTCACCGCGGTGCGTTCGGCAAATCCGCGCTGGTTGGCGTTCTTGATGTTGATGTCAGGAATCGGGCGCACGCGCCCAAACAACGTCTTCACTCTTAATTCGCGTCGCGCCTCTTCCAGCGTCTTGTCGATAAAAGCCCGCACCCCCGCATACTTCTCGAAATATTGCGCGATAAACTGCTTGGCCTCGCCTGGCTCGATGCCGAGCTGCTGCGAGAGCCCAAACGCCGAGAGTCCGTAGACGATGCCGAAGTTCACGACTTTCGCCTGGCGACGGTGGTCCGGCGTCACCATAAGCGGCGGGACCCCAAAGACCTGCGAAGCGGTCAGCGTGTGGATATCATCGCCGCGCCGGTAGGCCTCGACCAGCAGCGGATCGCGTGAGAAGTGTGCCAGCAGCCGCAACTCAATCTGCGAATAGTCCGCAGTCAGCAGCACGTGTCCGGGCTCCGCGATAAACGCCGCCCGAATTCCCCGCCCGAGTTCGGTGCGGATAGGAATGTTCTGCAGATTCGGATTCGCCGAAGAGAGCCGCCCCGTCGCCGTTCCTGTCTGGCCAAACGTTGTGTGCACGCGTCCGGTTGCGGGATTGATCAGCGCCGGTAGAGTGTCGACGTAAGTCGACTTGAGCTTGGTGAGCTGACGATAATCCAGCACCATCCGCGCAATCGGATGGCTCTCCGCCAGTTCTTCGAGCACATCGACAGCGGTCGAAATGGTCCGTCCCTTGCCGTACTTCACCGGCTTGGGCAAGTTCATGCGATTGAATAACACGTCGCCCAGTTGCTTGGGCGATCCGACGTTGAACTCCATCCCCGCCGCTGCGTAGATTTCCTTTTCCTTCCCCGCAACCTCGCTCTCCAGTTCCGTGGACATTTGCGAGAGCGCGTCCGTATCGATTTTCACCCCCGCCTGTTCCATGCGGGCCAGGACCGGAACCAGCGGCAGGTCCATTTCTTCGTACAGCCTGGTCAGGCCGGCCTGCTCAACCTCCCCGCGGAGCGCCGTGGCCAACCTGCCCGTAATGTCCGCCGATTCGGCCAGTTCGCCCGACAATTTCAGATTGAAGCGCCTGAGACCGGCGTCCCCCAGCCGATGCGAAGAATACGTCGGATCGAGCAGGTACGAGTACAGCATCGAATCATGCTGTACCCCGGCCAGCTTGATTCCAAGAGGCGTCAGCGCATGAATCGCCGCTTTGTAATCGTGAACCGCTTTCGGCAGCTCCGCATTCGCCAGAGCAACCCGCAATCGTTCAGCCGCGTCGCCAGAGTCCAGTCTTACAATGATGGCGGATCCCGCCGCGGCAGAAATCGCAGCGCGACGAACTGCCGGCGCTGGCGCCGCTCCGGCCGTCGTTGACCCCATCACTAAGGAAAGTTGCGCATCTGCCGGCTCGCCGTCGCTCTCTTCTTCCTCTACAGCCGCTGGCTCCGCCGCATCCACCGATTCTTCCGCTTCGACCGCAACCGCGAGTGCGCCTGCGGCTCCGACTGCCGTGAGCACGCTCTCAACATCGTCCGCCGACTTTGCCTCGGCGTATCGTGCCTCGGTCACTTCCACCACCGGCAGCAGTTCCTTGAGCAGCGAGGTAAACTCCAACTCCGTAAACAACGACCTCAGCGCGTCAACGTCGGGCTCACCCGCGCGCATCGCCTCGACGTCTAAATCAACGGGAACGTTCGTGTCGATCGTCGCCATGCTTTTGCTGAACAGAATCGTGTCGCGATTGTTCAGCAGCGACTCGCGGTAGGTCTTTCTTTCGACTTCGGAGGCGCGCTCCAGCGCCTGCTCGACCGTGCCGAACCGCTTGATGATCTCGACCGACCCTTTGTCGCCGATCCCCGGGGCGCCGGGAATGTTGTCGATCGAGTCCCCGCGCAGCGCCATCACATCGATCACGCGTTCCGGCGGCACGCCTAGAATTTCTTCCACCTTCGCCGCGTCGCAGATTAAGTTATCCTTCGGCGGATTCAGAATCTGTACTTTGTCGTTCACCAGCTGCATCATGTCCTTGTCGCTGGAAACGACATATACCGGATGCGAAGCCTCTGCTGCCTTGCGCGCCAGCGTGCCGATTACGTCGTCGGCCTCGAAGCGCGCCACCTCCAAAATTGGAATCCGGTAAGCCTCAAGTGCGCGGCGAATGTAAGGCACCTGCTGCGCCAAATCTTCAGGCATGGCGGCGCGATTCGCCTTGTAGCCCTTGTACTCGACTTCGGTGAAAGTCTGCGTCTTGATATCCCACTTGCGGATGCTGGTCACGGCGTCGGCCTGCTCGTCGCGAAACGTGGGCCCCGCGACGTCGAACACTGCGGCCAGATATTGCGGCGAAAAATCGTCGCGTAGCTTACGCAGCATGTTCACAAATACATAAATCGCGGCCGTAGGCTGCCCCGTCTTGGTCGACATCGGCCGCTGTCGCGCCATCGCGTGGTAAGCCCGAAAAATGAACGACATGGTGTCGATCAGAAAGATGCGTCCGTGCGAACCGGGCAAGTGTGGCGCGGACGCTCCCTTCGGCAAGCTCAGGGCAGGACTTGTCCGCGTCTGACCACCGTTGCTGGCAGGCTTGTCAGGCGTGGCTGCAGGGGTCGGAGAGTCCGACTTTTTTTTCCGCGGAGGCACCGCGGTTAGTGTAGCAGCCTGAGAAGCCGCTAGAAATCGACCCGAAAGTTAGCTTCCACGACCTTGCTGCCTTTGCTTCCCTCCGCGTTGCGAAAAACCAGGTAGTACTTCACCGGTTGGTTCGTCGAGGCCGGGAGGTCGAAGTTCACCGCTTGGTTGTGGGAATCCTCCGCGGTGAACAGTGCTTCGCTGGGATGGTTCCCCAAAAGATCGGCGTGCTGTGCCTCGTTCAGCACCAGGAAGTCGATGTTGGCGCTGGCATCGGACGCGCCATGTACCTGTCCCACGAACGACTCGAAGAGCCCGTGCAGATGGGGTTGCACCGCGTGGGCCGGGATATCAAAGGGGAATTCGGCCGATGTCTTGAGCGTGAATGTTTTCTGCAGAATGTTCTTACTCGTGCCCACCGGCGAAGGAGCAACCCGGTCCGATGGCAAGATGGTGCTCGCGGGCTTGGGCCCTTCTTTCGTGCACGCGGCCCCGCTCGCCAGAAGCGCCCCGAGCAGCACGGCCAGATGTTTGTGCTGAGGCATGGCCGGAATCAGCGCTCCACCGTCTGCCCAAACCTGGTGTTGAAGTGCAGCTGAATTTCCCCGCATGTGCCTTGTTCCGGAGAATAGACGACGCAGGTATCAAACGGACGCGAATATACGTGCAAGCTCACCGCGCGCTCGTTGAATTCGCGAGGATTGACCACGCGATGCACCGGATCGGCGGGATCCACCGCACAAGGATGGGAAACATTCATCTCAACCGTGTTCAGCGGTTCCAGCTGGCAACGCCCGTTTTGCAAGTCCTGATGCACGAGGTGATAGTTCTCTACCAGCAACCGTCCCACCGGCACCGCCATCCAGCAATTCTGATCGCGATGGTTGTGCACCGAACTCGCCTGCCCAACCTCCCAGCAGATGGCCATCAGTTCGTACAGAGGAGTCCGGTCGATGAGATTGCGCGTGTAGTGCTGCCGGTCCCAGTTCAGATAAGCTGCGAGAGAGTCAGCGTCGACCGGCATGTCCTGCAGAAATCGGCGTAACGGCTCCGTCGGGCCGAAAGCGGACTCGGGGAACTGGCGAAGCCCTTCGACGAGAGTTTGGATGGAGACAGGTTTTACCGCGGTACTCATGCAGCACTCCGGGGATAGAGTATAGCGCGGTCTACTCGCGCCGGGTCCCCCATTTCTCGCGCGTTCTTTGCGCGAGAAGTGGGGATCTTCGACAGAGCACAGTCGAAGGGTTGGGGACTTTCGCCATCACGGCTCTCTGCCCGACCCCAGTATCTCCTTGCTCCCCCCTTGCGCCACCGCCGGATACACTGCTCCCTTGCGCCGCCGCAAATCCCCCGGCAACTCGGACCGCAGCAGCCACAGTCCCGCTGCCACCGCCGCCGCCCACGTCACCGTCACCAACCCCAGTTGAGCCAGATCAGCCCTGCGGCTCGCCCGCCCGGAAGCCGCAAGGGGCACGATCTTCGCCACCTCGAAGCTGATCCCGCCCGCCACCACCGCCACCAGCGCCGCCTTCCCCAACTCTCCCCACCGCAACTCCCCGAGCCGAACAAGTCTCTTGCGATGCAGCAGCCAGGCCAACGCCAGCAAGTTCGCGCCGATCCCAATGTCCGACGCCCACGCCAGCCCCACCACGCCGAACGAATGAAACAGGATGGAGTACACCGGCAGTGACGCCGCTGTGATGACGCTGACCGCGGCCATTGGCGTCAGCGTGTCGCCCGCCGCATAAAACGCGCGCGCATAGAGACCCTGCGCCGACCAGAGCGCCAGCGACAACGAAAACCAGAAGAAATAGATCCCCGTCATCTGCGTGTCCATGAAAAGGAACTTGCCCCGCCGGTACACCAGATCAATGAGCGGAACCGCCGCCGCCATCATCCATCCCGTGGCCAGAAACGATGCCGCCGCCACCCGGTACACCGAATCATTCACGGTAGCAGCGAACTCCTTCAGCCGCTTCTCATTGAAAAGCCGCGCAAAAAATGGCAGGGACGCCTGCCCGGTCGCCTGCCCCAGCACAGCGATCGGCACCGCGAACAACCGCTTCGCATAGTTGAGCCGCGCAATGTCGCCGACTCCGCCCGCCGCGTAATGCCGCAGAATCCAGTCATCGGCCGTCACCAGCGATACGCCCAGCATCAGCGGCACCGACAGCCGCACCCACTCGCGAAACGCCGGATTCATCACGTCAAACGACGGCCGGTATCCAGTCCCAATCCGCACTGCGCCGATCACGCTGGCCAGAAAGGGCCCGGCGAAACTCCCAATCAGCGCCCCATAGGCCAGCGACGCAATGCCGAAGTGCCGTCCGCCCACTACGCCACCAAAAATGATGAACACGTTGTAGATCAGCGGCCCGAACGCGGGAAACAGAAACAGCCGGTGCGACAGCAACACCGCCGAGACCACTCCGCCCACATAAAAGAAAATTTGTGCCGGCAACAGAATCCGGGTCAGGTGAACGCAAAGCGCGATCTGATCTGGCGAAAAGCCCTTCACGAACCAGCGCACAAACTGCGGCGCAAAAATCTCCGTCAGGATCGTCCCCACCACCAGCACCGCGGTCATAACCGTAATGATGATCGAGAAGGTCTTCTGCGCGTCGGCGTCGCGTTTCTCAGCCAGAAACCGCGTATAGATCGAGATAAACGTGATCGACGCCGCGCCCCCGGCCACGATGTAGTTGAGAAAATCCGGTAGTGTGAATGCTGCCACATACGCGTCGGTCTGCGATCCCGCGCCGAACGCGAATGCAATGTAGGCCTCGCGCGCGTATCCGATTACGCGCGACGCCATCACCGTCCCCATCAGCAGCAGAGTCGCCGAAAACGCCGTATGCTGGTGTGACGGACGGAAGAAGCGCAGCAGTTTCGTCATTCAGACCCGATTGGAACTCCCAATCTTATCGGAATCTGAAATCACGAGTGTTAATCGATTCGTGTCCGGGCCGAACCACGTACCGAAAGATGACGAATCTACTGCGCAGCCGGGACGTAAACCCTGCCCGCAGAGATCAGGTCCACATTCGGCACTTCACTGGCGAGCCGCACCTTCTGCCATCCCGCTTTCTTAGGCGGCTTAGCCAGAAACGTCAGCCAGTACTGATGCATCAGCCGATGCCCCAGATCATCCAGGTACGGCGCAAACGATACCGGCGAGCCCGTGAATCCAATGTAATAAGCCTCTCCTCCCGTCTTGTCCGCTACCTGCGACAGATAAATCTGCCCCCAATACGTCTGCCAGTAGCTGTGTCCGAAATGGCCAACCCCAGGAATATAGATCGCCGACACCACGATCCCGGCACGTACCGCGTTATCGACGGCCTCTGTCACATACGGATCGTCCAGATCCCCGCTGCCGTAGTAACGATCGATCCCGTCGCTGACCATCAGCACCTCGCGCCTGGCCTCGCTCGCCGGCCAGCGCTTGACCAGATCGGTCAGCGAGAAATAAGGGCTGCCGTTGATGCCTCCAATTCCCTTCGGAAGCCGCAGTGCCTTGGCCGCCTGCGCATGATCGCTGGTCAGATCCTGTTCAACGTGCGCGGCGCCGTCCTGCATATACGCCACACCAATTTTCGTGGATGCCGGTTGAGCATTGATGAACTGCCGAATATCCTCCAGCTGCGAACCCAGACTGGTGCTCGACCCGTCGTCCAGCAATATGAAAAGCTCGAGCGCCGCCCGATCTCCCTGTGCCGGAACCCACTCCGTCACCGTGTCGCGGTCATGCCCCTCATACACCATCACATCCTCGCGGTTGATGACCGGAACGTTCGAACCGTGACGTGGTTCAACCGTGACCAATAAATGCGCGGGAACTCCTCCCGCCGCCGGCTCCTGCGCCGACACTGTTCCAAACCCATAGACCAACACCATCCACCCAATGACTGTCATAGCCACCAAACGAATCTTAGCCACGACGCCTCCTTTCAAAAACGGTCGCGAACCGACCCCAACGGGCCGCGATTTGACGTGTTCTACTTTGTTAGATGATGGAAGGTGACAAAAAGTACAGTCCGCGTGACCGCGCTCAAGGGCACGCCGGTGCCCGGATGGACTACACTACAGCCGAAGCGGGCCAGACGCCCGCCGACCACATGGCAACGGCCGCGACGGAAAATCGTACCTACCGGGCCTTGTTGTTGGCCCTTGCGGCTGTCTTCGCAGGGCTGACCATTTTCTACAGCGCAACGTGGATGTACTGCATTCGCCGCCCGTCGCCGGTGCCACAGGTCGAAGTGGGCTTCGACGAATCGTACTCTTCCGCCGGAATCGAGATTTACGGTGTGCACCCGAACAGCCCAGCGGAAAAATCCGGGCTGAAGGCGAACGATCGCATCATAGCCATTAATGGACGCACTGCAGATTCGCCGGCAGCTTGGACCGATTTGATGTCGCGGACTTGGCGGAGTTCACAACCCGGAGAGACGGTGATTCTCACCTTTCAGCGGCCGGGACAAACACAACCATTGGTGATCACGCCCCGCTTTCGCGCCAGGCAAGGTGCGGGTGACAACGGCACTATCGTCCGCGCGATAGCGCTTCAGATATTGCGGTCGTACCCGCTGTTATTCCTCATTGTGGGATTGGCTGTGCTGTTTCTCCGGGTAGAAGACCGCAACGCATGGCTGCTGGCGCTGGTATTCGGGACTTTCATTGCGGCCGCGGACATGCCAGACGAATTTGCTGCCGCGCCGCCAAATCTCCAGTCCTTCATGCTCGCCTATCGGGCCATGATGGGCAGCGTTCTGACTGGACTGTTCTACTTCTTCTTCGCGGTTTTCCCCACGCGTTCTCCGATTGACCGCATGGCTCCCTGGCTGAAGTGGGCGCTGCTGCTGGCCTGCCTGTGTTTGGGCCTTGGAGGTTACCGGCACGGCTACTCCAGAGCCTTACCCTTTATTCTCGCGGTGGTGCCCGACCGCATCGCCCAGGATGCCCGCAGAGTCGTTGTTTACGGGGCTATTTTTCTTGGGCTCATTTCCCTGTTATGCAATAGGCTCAGCGTCTCCAGCAAGGACGACCTGCGCAAGATCAAAGTGATCTTCTGGGGAACCGTTGTCGGAGTCACGCCCGCGGTAGTCATCGCCCTCGCGCAGGAAGTTCTCCATGCCGAAGTTTCATTCTGGCTGAATTTCGCCAAGGTAATTCTGCTGTTCCTGTTTCCTCTCTCCTTTGCTTACGCGGTGGTGAAGCATCGGGTCCTGGACATTCCCGTCCTGCTCAAGCGCAGCGCTCGCTACTTCGTGGTGCAGCGCGGCTTTGTCATCCTCATCTTCGTCCTCTCGGTGGGCCTGACGCTGTGGTTCGGGCAGGCGTTCTCGCGTTATTTCTCCGCCGGATCGAAGGCCGCCATTCCCGTTGGAGCAACGTTTGGCGTGCTCGTGATCTCAGGCGCGACCCAAGCCCATCGTCGCGTTCGGACGCGGCTGGACCGTGTTTTTTTCCGCAGTTCCTATGACGCGCAGCAGATCCTCGAGGATCTTGCCGCCAAGACTCTCAACACCAGCAGCCGCGAAGGGCTGGCGTTGCTTCTCCACCAGAACATCTGGGATGCGCTGCATCCGAGTTCAGTGTTCGTCTACCTCCGCGCCAACAACGGACAGTTGTTCGCGTACGCGGGCAATCCTCCACCGGAAGCCTTGACACTTTCCAGCGCTGGGGCTGGAATCGCCGAACTGGCAGGCCGCGACGGGCCGTTGGAGCTGATCTCCGAAAACATGCAAGGGACCCAACTGGCTCCGCTAGCTCCGGAGTGTCTGGTACCAATTCGCGGCTTGGGCGGAGCCACGCTCCAGGGAGTGGCCGTGCTAGGTCCCAGGCTCTCCGAAGAACCGTACTCTTCCAGTGACAAACGTCTGCTGGCATCGGTTGCCAGCCAGGCGGGAATCGCCATGCGCAGCATCACGCTGGCGGAAAAAATGGCGGAGCAGATGGAGGCGGAACGCCGTACCGAGCAGGAAATGGAAATTGCGCGCCAGGTGCAGAACCGGCTGCTGCCCCAGCAGGCGCTCTCGCTGAAGACCCTGGCCTGTTCCGGTAAATGCATTCAGACGCGCGCCGTCGGCGGCGACTACTACGACTTTCTCGATTTCGGTTCGGGCCGTCTCGGTCTGGTGCTGGCCGACATCTCGGGAAAGGGAATGTCGGCCGCGCTGCTCATGGCGAATCTGCAAGCCAATCTTCGCGGCCAATACGCTCTGGCGCTGGAGGACGTGCCCCACTTGTTGCGCTCCGTCAATCAGCTCTTTTACCGGAACACTGAAACCAGCCATTATGCAACCATGTTTTTCGCAATCTACGACGATGGGACCCAGCGTTTGCGTTATGTGAATTGCGGGCATAATCCTCCCATCCTCATGCGGGCCAATGGAAATATCGAGGGGCTCGCGGCCACGGCGACCGTGTTGGGATTGTTCGAGGAATGGGACTGCGCCGTCGCTGAACGCGAACTCGCATCCGGCGACGTCTTGGTGATTTATTCCGACGGCATTTCCGAAGCGGGACCGAACGAAGACGAAGAGTTCGGCGAAGAACGTCTGATTATGACGATTCGGAAGCATCAGCAGCAATCAGCTGGCGAAATCCTCGGTAACATTCTCAGCGAGGTGCAGCAATTTAGCTGTGGCAGGCAGGCCGACGATATGACTCTGATCGTAGCTACCTGCCATAGCCGGCCCTTCGATCGCAGTTGATCCGAGCCACTATTCCCTTCATTTTCAATCCCTTGCTGCCTGTTCTTTACTTGATATCGGGTTGAGCCGCCGTGCATTGTCCCCCGCCTCCATCTCGGCGAAATTGGCTGCCGAGAAGACCCTAGCCGCCAGAGACGAAGCGAAAGATCAGCGGAGGCGATATGGCAACCTCAGGATCGCAAACTATGACCGAATTCTGCGAGCAAGTAAACCCGCGCGTCCTTTTGGAAATGCGCCGCAAGCGCCCGTTCCCGGATATGCGGCGTATCCAGGAAAGCTGGGTCGCGGCCGCTGAAAAGCGCGCTCTTCTCTGGCTGGCCGTACGCACTCCGCACCGCATCAATCCCGATCACCTGACCATCCTGGGTCTGGTTGCACAAATCGGCGCCGGCGCCTGTTACGCCCTCGCATCTCGGAATCGGTGGGCTCTCCTCGGGGTCATCGCCTGCCTGGCGCTGAACTGGCTCGGCGATTCACTCGATGGCACTCTCGCCCGCGTGCGCCAGCGCCTGCGTCCGCGCTACGGATTCTACGTCGACCACATGGTCGACAGCTTCGGCGGCCTCGCCCTCATGGGGGGCCTCGCCCTCTCCGGATACATGCATCCCGCGATCGCGATTGGCCTGCTCGTCGCCTTCCTGATGCTCTCCATTCAGTCCTACCTCGCGACCCATGCTCTGGGCGAATTCCGCATCTCATTCTGGCGCTTTGGACCAACGGAGTTGCGCCTCTTGCTGGCAGTCGGAAACCTGGCCCTGTTCTGGAAACCAGTCATTCATCTCTTCGGCGGCCAATATCGCCTGTTCGATGTCGGCGGCGCGATCGGAGTCGCGGGTATGGCTCTGATGGTCGTCGTCTTCACCCTGCAGAACACCCTCCGCCTCTACCGCGAGGAAAGGATCCCGCAGTGACAATGTCCGCGAACTCCAGTTATCGCGAACTTGAGGCGCCGCTGTGCAACCAGTCCTCTGCGCCAGAATTCGGTTCTTCGCGCGCAACCTCCATCCCTGTGCGGTGGTTGAAGTTCAACTTCGTTGGCGGAATTGGAATCGTGGTACAGTTCGCTGCCTTGTTTCTGCTGAAGGGCGTTCTGCACTTCAACTACCTCGCTGCCACCGCCATCGCCGTCGAAGCCGCAGTCGTACACAACTTCGTCTGGCACGAACAGTTCACCTGGGCGGATCGAATCAAATCATCCTGGCGCCGCACGCTGTCCCGGTTCCTGCGCTTCCACCTCGCCAACGGTGCTGTCTCTATCCTAGGCAACCTGGCTCTGATGAAAGTGATGGTCGGTCTGGGCCACATGAACTATCTGGTGGCCAATGCCATCGCCATCGCCCTGTGCTCGCTCCTGAATTTCCTGGTGAGCGAGGAATGGGTCTTCCAGGAATGAGTTGGAGATAAAACGCACCACCAGAGGCTGGACAATGTAGTAGTTGGGAAATTGAGTATCTTGAAATCGCTCGAGCCGTACGGTTTTCAAGTGCCAAATCTCAGCTTGCAATCTTTATCACAACCTTCCCGTAATTCTTCCCATCCTGCAGCAGCTGGTAAGCCTCAACCGCCCGCTCCATCGGGAACACGTGTCCAATCTGCGGCGTCAGCTTCCCCTCCACGATCCACGTCGAAAGCCGCTGCCACGCCGGCTCCATGATCTCGCGCTTCTGTGACAGATAGGTGAGCCAAAGCCCTTGCACCATCGCCGACTTCGCATACAGCGCCCGCACATCGAGTTGTGGCGGCCGTCCCGTAGCCGTGCCGTACTGGATCACCCGCCCAAAGTCACGCAGGCAGCGCAGACTCTTGGCCGTGTGCTCTCCGCCCAGCATTTCGAAAACTGCATCGACGCCTTCGCCGTGGGTGAGGTTCTTTACCACCTCTTCATAGTCATGCCGTTTGTAATTGATCCCATGCTGCAGGCCGAGTTCCTTCACCCGCGCCAGCTTCTCGTCTGACGACGACGTACCGTACAGTTCAACGCCCAGTAGTCGCCCAATCTGCACGGCGGCCGTCCCTACGCCTCCAGCGACAGCGTGAATCAGCGCGCGATGGTTCTTCCCAGCGACGGCGGCCTGCGTCATTCCGGCTTGCCAGTATCCGAGATACGCCGTGAAGTAGTTCACCGGAAAGGCAGCGGCCTGCTCGTCGCTCCAGCGATCGGGAACAGTCCACACCATGTTGGTATAGGCCGCGGTCTTTTCCGCAAACGCACCCCATTGCGCGTATCCCATCACCCGCCGCCCGTTGCCCTCTTCCACGCCGGCAAACTCCCGGCCCGCGATCAGCGGCGGCGCTGGCGTGCCGGGATATCCGCCTTTGGTGGTCATGAAGTCAGCGAAATTCAGTCCCCCGGCAGCCACGCGAACCACGGTTTGCCCGGCTTTCGGAGTGGGATCGGGAACGTCCTGTACGGCGAGTGCATCAGGTCCGGTGAGGCTGGTAATGACGAGCGCTTTCATTTCAGCAAGTTTAAATCACCCAAAGGATCAAACGGCAGGATGCTTTCCAAGTCGATGCCTCAAATTCGGACGGCCCGGGCGCTATCAGGCTTCTCCCGGGGCTCTCGCCCCGGCTTTGCCACCGGGTATATACTTTTGGCGTGGATTCCTGATCGCCCGGCCGAGCCCCAGCAGACCGGGACGGGACGCACCTTTTATCCCCTTATTCACGCGTCCCGCATACGCAAGGCCAATCCCGCCGGGGCGGCGCGGAGAAGGCACGGGTGCATTGCCTACGGATCTCGGTAAGAGTGCATCCGCGGGAGGTTTATCGTGGATATAGTCCTGGTACGTCTTCTTTTTGTCATCGTTGTTGCAATTACCTGCTTCGTGATTGAGCCCTTTGGGCTAACCCGCCCTGTTGACGGGGGTGTGGGCGCTCTGATCGGCACCGCCATCGTTCTGTTCGAATGGAAACTGCGCACCGTCAGCCTGAAACGGCTCATCGGAGCTGCGATCGGAAGCACCACCGGCATCGCGGGCGCCTACCTGTTCGCTCTCGTCATCCGCAACAGTATTCCTGAGAGCCACACCCAGAGCTTCCTCCAGATACTGGTAATGCTCCTGATGGCCTACGTCGGTCTGATCGTCGGCGCCAACAAGGGCGACCTGCTCAATCTGGCCGCTCTGGGGGGCATCTTCGGCGGCGAGAAGCAGTCCAGGAAGAGTTACAAGATTCTCGACACCAGCGTCATCATCGATGGCCGTATCGCCGACATCGCCGAGACCGGGTTCCTCGATGGCGTGATCGTGACCCCGCAGTTCGTCTTGCGTGAGTTGCAACTCGTCGCCGACTCCGCGGACTCGCTCAAGCGCAACCGTGGCCGCCGCGGCCTCGATATCCTGCAGCGCCTGCAGAAGGTCGCTACCCTGCAGATTCAAATCGTCGAAGACGATTTTCCCGCCGTTCGCGAAGTCGACCTCAAGCTCATCGAACTGGCCAAGCTGTACGAGGGCAAGATCATCACTAACGATTTCAATCTGAATAAAGTCGCGCAGTTGCAGGGCGTCGAAGTCCTGAACATCAATGAACTGGCCAATTCGCTGAAGCCGATCGTGCTCCCCGGCGAGACCATGCGCGTCTTCATCCTGAAGGAAGGTAAGGAATACAACCAGGGCGTGGCCTACCTCGATGACGGCACTATGGTGGTCGTCGATAACGCGCGCAAGATGATCGGCAAAACCATCGACGTCTCAGTCACGTCCGTGTTGCAGACCACCGCGGGAAAAATGATCTTTGGCAAATGGGACGAGCGCGCCGCCTACTCGCGTCAGGCGACGCCGGTCACCGTCACGCCGTCTGTCCCGGTCTCCGTTCCGACACCGGCCGCACCAGTTCCCAGTGTAACCGTTGAAACCAAGCCAGTGTCCTGACATCGGGTGCAATCAGAAGCGCGTGCGTGCGACGAAAGGGAAGTGTCGCCAGCCGCGAACCGGCGCAAGAATAAAGCCCAGGGCGTAAGCCCTGGGTAAGCTCATGGGAAATCAACAAGCTCTGGAGGGGCGGAAGAAATGCTAGACACAGACTTCGTAGGGACGGCACAACTTCCCACATGTCCGTCAGTTCTCATCCGCAATCGATGATACGGTGATAGCGTCTCCACGCATCAGGCCCACCACCCGAGCTCGTTGTCCGGCAAGTCGCTTCAGAATATTCAGGTCGCCGTCGAGTTGATACAACTTGTCCCCGTCGACCAGGGCAAATTTGGCTCCTCCGTGCACACAGGTGAGCGTGCAGTTGGCGGCCGTTCTCGCCAGCTTCGCCGAGTGTTTCGCGCCGCAGCGGGTGCACGTTACCATGCCTTCGTAGGTGCGCTGCTGGACCGCACCCGATTCGTTCGGCAGGACCGAACCAGATTCGTTCGCCTGGCCCGACCCACTGCGTCCCGTGACCGCTGCCGTTCCCGACGCCAAAACTGCGATTAGCAGAGCCAGCGCACACGCCGTCGCCGTACCGAGTGCGACACTCTCGATCCAAATCCGATTGGTTTTCATGCTGGCTACCTTGTCGACCTGAGCTGCAACTGGCGTGCCATCAGAGCAGCCCAGTAGTTCAAGGCCAAGTCCTTGAAGGAAAGGGGGATAGCTTCGTCCTACCTATTGCACTTCTGGGTCCAGAGATACCCGCCACGGAAGAAATTTCCCGGAACGTCAGATCTGTACCGCGCACGGACTAGAACCTTTCGCGAATGGCAGCAGATTGATGCCGGATCGACTATGTGCCAGAAGCGCCCGCGCTGCCTGAACGGCGCCCGCCGCGCCGACGCTGCGTGTACCGCCCGCTCCGTACCGGCAGCGCCCGGCGAGTGTCCCCGTTGTAGACATAAACCCAGCAGCGCAAGCGCGTGCCGTCGTCCATGACAACCGGCCAGGTACGGCGCACAAACAGGCTGGAACCCGGCTTCCCGGGCTCAAAGCCTTCGTAATTATCCAGAGAACTCAGCGTCTGGGCATCACTGGGAAGCTCAAACACTTCTCCCCGAATCACCGACCGCGAACTCTTGCTCAGGATGGCCCCCGGATACTCGCCCAGATCATAGAGCCGTCCCCGCACCGACGCCGCGCCCACCGGCCGCAAACGCCGCACCGTGGCGGCAATCTCCGGCGGCGCGTGCTGCGGCGACAGCGTGCCGTATACAAAAAGATGGTGCGTCATTGGCGCCATGCGTCCCTCATAAATGAAACTGGGGTAACAAACCCTTCAGATAATCGTATCCGTTCTTGTCGTCCAACACATATTTTCGCACGTCTTCGTGTTTGTTGAGAACGCGCAGGTAATAGTCGAACAACGCCGCCACATCTTTCCGGGAAAGCTGCCCGCAGGCTCGCAGATAAGCCATGAACTCGAAGAAGTTCAGGTAATCGGTAAAGCGCGCATCCTCATCCTCCACCAATTTCCGCACCTCGGCCGCGTTGGGCGCACTGCAGTCCAACGTCTCGCGAATCATCTTCAGATCGAGCGCCTCATAGAACTTGGAATAAAGACTCGCCAGCCACCGCGCACGCTCCAGTCTCGAATTACGCCAATACGCCAGCGCCCCAATCGCCACCGACATCGCCGCCAGCAACTGAAAGATCGGTTGCGTGTTCCCCCAGAGCCAGTGGAAAGCCCGGCCCGCCATGTCCATGGGACCGCTCCTGAACACAAAATTTGAAAGATGCTATGCCGATCATAATGAAGGAAGCCCTGCCCGGGACGCCAGCCCATTTGAACTCCTCACTCCCCGGCTCGTATACTGACAGCCCGCCATGAAGGTGATCGTGATCATTCCCGCGGCAGGCCTTGGGACGCGCATGGCCCCGATGCCCACCGCCAAAGACGTAAAAGAGAAGAAGCTCCACTCCTCCAAGCAGTTCACCGATCTGGCCGGTACACCCATCCTCATTCACACCCTGCGCAAATTCGCCGCAGTCGAGGCGGTCAACGAAATCTGGATCGCCCTCCGCGAAAACGAAATTGAGGGCTTTCGCCAACGCTTGAACGCAGAAGCGAAAGACGCGCTGCAAAAAAATGTCGAATTCGTTGTCGGCGGCGAGCACCGCCAGCAATCTGTCGCGCACGCGCTCAATGCCATCTCTGCCGCGCCCGACGACATCGTCCTCGTCCACGACGCCGTCCGCCCCCTGGTCACGCCGGAAGTCATTCACGAAGTAATCGAGGCTGCCAAGAAATATGGTGCGGCCATCGCCGGTCTCCCCGCGGTCGACACCGTCAAGCAAGTCGAACGCACGTCGGAAGGGGCGATCATCAAAGCGACTATCCCCCGGGCCGCTGTGGTCCTGGCGCAAACGCCCCAGGGATTTCGCTACAGCGTGATCAAGAAAGCCTTCGACGAAGCCGCAGCCGACGGATTCATGGGCACCGACGAAGCCTCGCTCGCCGAGCGCTCCGGCCACGAGGTCGCCGTCGTCATGGGCTCCCCCAAAAACCTCAAGATCACCACCCCAGGCGACATGGACCTGGCCGAGTTCTATTTACGGAAATGAGCCACGGATTTGCACGGATTTGCGCGGATCAACCATGTTTCAGCGGGGTAAACTCGCTGGTGATGGATTCTCCGCCAACTCTCAAACACGCCGAGTTAACCCAGCAGATCATCGGTGTGTTTTACGACGTTTACAACGAACTTGGATATGGATTTCTCGAATCGACTTACGCCGACGCAATGGTCGTGGCACTGGCACAGTCGGGGCTTGCAGTTGTGCGGGAAGTTCCGCTGCCCGTGTGGTTCCGCGGCCCAAAGGTCGGTCAGCATTTTGCGGATCTGCTGGTCGACAACGCGGTTCTACTCGAACTGAAAGCCGCTCGAAACCTGGAATCGGCACCCGAGGCCCAACTGCTGCACTACTTGCGGGCTACGGAAATTGAAGTGGGCCTGCTCCTAAACTTTGGCCTTTGCCCCCAATTCCGCCGTCTCCTGTTCGACAACGCCAGAAAAAAGATCCGCGAAAATCCGCGCGAATCCGTGGCCAAGGTTCTTGCATGAGAATCGGCTACGGTTTCGACTCCCACGAATTCCACACCGGCATCCCGCTGATGATCGGCGGCGTCATGCTGCCCCACAACAAGGGCCTCGGCGGCCACTCCGATGGCGACGTCCTCCTGCATGCCATCACCGACGCTCTGCTCGGCGCCATCGCCGCGCCCGACATTGGCGCGCTATTCTCGCCGTCTGACCCGAGATGGAAAGGCGCTGACTCGGTCATCTTCCTGCGAGAAGCCATGCGACGCGTGCGCGATGCCGGTTACGCCGTCGCCAACCTCGACGCAAGCCTCATCCTCTCCGCTCCCAAAATCGGCCCTCACGCCGCGGCCATCCGCACGCGTGTCGCCGAGTTGCTCAGCGTCACCGCCGATTGCGTTGGCCTGAAAGCGAAAACGCCGGAGGGCCTGAATCTGGACAACGCCGCAATTGCCCACGCGGTTGTGCTCCTGGAAAAAGCAAAGCGGCCAAAGAAGAAGTCTCGGCGAAAGGCGAAAGCCGCGAGGCGGTAGTTGGAGAACGTTCTCGAAATATGCTCAACCATCGTCATCCGTGAACGGAATCGGGCTCCCGCACTCCGCGCCGCGCCCTCGCCGCTTCCACCAGCGCCCGGAAAATCGCCCGCGACGCCGCATCCTCCTCGACCGAGCGCTCGGGATGCCACTGCACCGCCAGCACAAAATGATCCGGAGCCGTGCCCTCGAGCGCTTCAATAATCCCGTCCTCATGGCAACGGGCTACGATGCGCAGACCATCTCCGACCACGTCTGCCGATTGATGATGTGAAGAATTCACCGGCACAACGATCGGGCCGGCTCCGTCCGCGGCAACAATCTCCGCCAGCTTTGATCCCGGCTCAATCTCCACCGTGTGCGCCACCGCAACTTTCTTTCCTGCCTCGTGGTTCACCTTCGCCCGCGTCCCTTCCGGCAGAAACTCTGGAATATGCTGCACGAGAGATCCAGACCGATACACATTCAGACTCTGCAATCCATAACAGATCCCCAGCACCGGCTTGCGCAGCCGGTAAGCGTCGTCGAGCAGAAGATCATCCACCGTGTCGCGCCCCGGATCGGCGGCCGCCGTGTGCGGCGAGCGAGGTGCCTCGAACCGCTCCGGATCCACATCCGCCTTGCTGCCCGGGAGCAATACGCCGTCGCAACCCTCAATGAGTTGGATTACTTCGGAAGCCGCTTGGCTGAGGGGAATGCGCACCGGCTCGCCACCCGCCAGTTCGACCGCGCGTTCGTACTGCGGAATCGCCCGCTCGGCATACTCCGGGTCGAGCGAATGCGGCATCGGGATCGCGATCCGCGGTCTCGTGCTCATCCCATCGTCCTCATCCTAACTTCTCGATCGCCGACAAAGTCTTGGCCTGCCTGTAATGCCGAATCTCCATTACCAGCGCCAGCACGAGAATGATGCTCCCCGCCACCAGCGCCGCCGGCAGGGCGATCTGCCGGTAGGCGACTCGCATGTCCGGATGCACGCCTCGCAACCGCCCGACCATCGCCGTCCCCAAGATGGCCAACAGCAAGCTAACCGCAAAGCAAATGAGAGTCCCAATGAAGGTTACCGCAAACACGCGCACCGGTATCCCATACCAGCGCGGCGATCGAGTTGCGGCGGCAGATGCCATAGTCTCGCTTACCTGATTTTACTGGGTCTCAAGCCCGGCTTGCTCTGCACCCACCAAACGCATGAATGGTCCTGGTCCCAGCCACAACTTCGCCGCTATGCAGCACACCGCGCGGAATGAAGTACTCCTCGCCAGCCTTGATCGGAATCCTGTCCCCGCCGATGATCAAGGTGTAACAACCCTCGACCACAACCATGTATTCGTCGAACTCGTGCATATGAGCGGCGGAAGTTGTCGTCTCCCGGCAAGTCCAGAAGGCCATCTGGCTCCCATCCGCCCCATCAAACACATACCCCTCGACGCCCGGGGTCGCCTGGCTGCCAGCGGCGATGCGGTTCAGCGGCTGCTTCATGAACTCGGGAAACTCTTTCAAGTGCATGGCCGAGTATATCCAAGACCACCTGGGCCGCCTTGATGTCTCCACACGGGGTTAGGCGCGGGCTGCATTCTTGCGCTCCTTGGCAGGTGCCGGGGCGCTGACTGGGGGCTTGCGCGGGATGGGATCTACACGATCAGCGGATGCGATCTGAGCTGCTGGGGACGTTTCGATCGCGGCTACGGTGACCGTTGTTTCTGGCACGGCGCGGGCCGGCTTTTGCGGGGCGGGGTAGTCGGGGACCTGGTGGACCATGCGGCCTCCCACACTATCGAAGCGGACGCGGTGGGCGTTTTTCACGGCGATGTGGAGGGCTTTGAGCATGAGGTCGGCGCGGCGGAGGTCGATGGTGTTGCGGGCGATGGCGTTGATGACTTCCATGAGCGAGGCCTGGATGGCCTCCTCGTTCTCGATGAGGGCGACGGGGTGGAGGCGGGCGTTCGGTGGAGTCTGGACGCCGCGCATCATGCGCTGGTGAAAGTAGCAGAACTGCTCTCCGCGGAGAGCGGGGGAGCCGCAGCGGACTCCGGTGACCTTGATGTGAGTGCAAACCTTGACGCTTGGATGAACTGGCATATTGATACCTCGAAAAATTTGATACCTTTCAGCTAAATACTTTGCGGCTGCGGAGTTAGGTTCGCGGGATATGACGACATTGGCGCAAAATATTGCAAACGCAGGGTTTGCATGGAAAATATTGCGGATAAAGGACTTAATGTCGAACGGTTGGGTGGTAGCTTTTCCCGTTTTGGGAGTTGAACCGGTTGTCTTCGGGCTAACAGAGATGGGCATCTGACTGAGCGGCTGGCTGGTGCTGGTGCTCTCGGTGGAGCGCTTGTGCATAGTCCCAAAATGGGGCTTTGAAATTTCTCAGTCAAGGTTGTTCGTCACAAGAAGTGGAAATTTTTCTGTGGAAGGCTGTGGAAAAGTCAAAATCCCCACCTTTGTCGCGAAGGACGCGACAAGGGTGGTGACCCCCTTGGAATTGAGTCGGATTCAAAGGCTCGGCCAGCCCCCGTCGGTTTCATGCGGTAACGTCCGGGGCAAAACTAGCTCTAGCGGCTCCCCGCTATGTGGCATAAATGTACCCATCGAAGCATGAGCCCTCGGGCCACAATGAGGGCGACGGGAATTGTGCACCTGTCGAGGTGTACGATGCCCCTGAGAATATGGAATTGGCTCGACCTTATGCGGTTCTTTGATCTTCACAACTTCGCGTATTCGATCCGACAAGTGACGGAATACCGATGGCTTGCGGATCGTCGCAACGATGATGAGGTTATCGATAAGGGAGTAGCTCGAGAGCTGCTCTTCCTAGTTGAGCAATTGGCTAAGGAAACAAAGCACCTTCAGCTCAAAGCTTCATATCGGCGAGCAACCAGAGAACTGCGGCATGCTCTAGTTGCATACGGCGACCCAACCTGGGGCAGGATAAAGCAAGAATTGCAAGTGTTCTGGGAAATCCTCGAACCAGAAATGACGGAGCGACGCTTGGTCTCCATCGAGACCGGCAAAGGTGAATACCTTGGCGATTTGCTCGGCGATCCTCCAGATCTAGTCTGGGCACACATCTGGAAACGATTTCCTTCTGCAAGAAGTGATTGCGAGGAGGCTGTCTATTGCTACGCACTAGAACGCAATACCGCTTCGATATTTCATTCCATGAGGGTTGCGGAAATCGGGATGCGCGCGCTTGCGCGACGCATGAGGGTGAAGTTGCCTAAGGGGAAAAGGCTGGAATGGGGCGAATGGCACATGATTCTGAAGGAAATGAGCAAGAAGACAGACGTTATCGGCCAGACAGCAAGGGCTGGGCCATCTAAAGATAAGATTCTTGAGTTCTATAGCGGGGCCATTGGACAGTTCAATGGGTTCAAGGATGAATTCCGAAATCAAGTAATGCACGTGCGGAAAACCTATGATGAGTTTGATGCGGAGAAATCACTGACTCGGGTGCGCGATTTCATGCAAAAGCTCGCCGCCAGAATCGACGAGAAAGGCAGAACGGTGAGGGAAAAGAAAGATTACCTCGCTGACTTGTAGAAGGCTCGATGACTGCAAAAACGAAAACAGCGGGTGGCCCGGGCTTTTGACTTTGCTCGACATCACCAGACAGGGATGCCCCATCCTCGCGTGCTATTCGCGAAGGGTGGGCGGCGGAGGAATCGCATCACGGGACTGTGCCCTCAGGTCGCGCGCGTTTCAGACACCAGACCATCAGCAGCATCATGCCCAAACTTGCAAAAAGAGCGGGGATAGGGCACCGTCGGTTCGTTACTGGACAAAACGAAGGAGTCGGCCGGCCGCTTTTCTTTCGCTCCGTTGGGGCTAGTTGCTTTCCCACTTGCATACCCGCGGCTTGCGCCGCGGGCTGCATTCTGTCGCCGCTTCGCGGCTAGCGACGGGTCATTCGTTTGTGGGCGCAAGCGAGAACGTCTTCCCGGGAGTGCTCCGCCATGGTTTTGCCGCATGCGCAGACCGATTCCAGCATCTCCCGCCGCATCCTACGTCGCTTCTCGGCACGCTTCGCGGGGTCAGGGTCCTCTCCCTTGAAACGTACGCCGATGATCTCAATATGGTCGTCACTCACTTCGCCGCCGGATTGCAAAGCGCAATCCCTGAGTTCCTGTTGAGAGTGCTCCCGCAAGTCTCTGCCGCAATAATCGCAGTAGGGGTCAGGAAAGAGGGCCTCGGATTTGCTCTCGGGTTCTTTCAAGCGACTCTCGATTGGAGGGTATAATCTCGCGGCGCTATGGACAAGCAGACGGCGCACGACATCACTGTATTTCCATTGCGCGATTAGTTTCTCAGGTTTCTTCCAGGAGACCTTCACGTCGTCCGGATTGGGCCACCGTCCAAGGGCTGGGTGGGTTGTATCTCATAACGAGATTTTGGGTTACTTCCGTTATGGGCTTGCCTGCAATCCCTCTGGACTCAGTGGGTTTTAGGGATCAGAGTTTCGTCTCAGCGGGTGTCCCTAAACGGGAGACGCTGTGTCGAATTGAGACGGACTATGACCTCCCTCTACTATTTTGCTGCATGGACTGACTCAGGATGTCTACTTGGTTGTGACCACGAGCACACTACCGTGATATCCGCCGTGGTTTGCATTGCGGCTGCTGGCGGGTATGTTGTTGCGGTTGAAGACGGTCAACTGCGAGAGCTAAACAAGAAGGAAGAAAGAGAGTTCCAACTTGCGATGTACGGAACTGGCATTGTTGGGCGGCGGCTGCGAGCGCTCAAGCCGCTGATCCTGAGCAAACCTATTTTAAACTAAGACGAAAAAGCGTCGGCATCATCGTGCCCACCCTCGCAAAAAGCGCAAGGATGGGGCACCCATGGTCGTTGGTCTGCCAGCAAAACCAGAACCTAAGGGGCTGGACGTCTGCCTACAACAATTGATCCAATTGTCCAGGCTCCGCAACTGCACCCATGGCGTTTACTGCTGCGGCGGGATTAAGATCTCAGGCTTCATTCCGGTGAGTATTGTCTCTACGACCTTGCTCGTGCTTGGCCGCCTGCGCCTTCTCAGTGCATGCCACGCCTTGGGCATGGGAATGCTCCAACACTAGCTTGTTGCAGATCGGACAGCGAACGTCTTTGAGTTTTATGTCCCTTTGCTTATTGGCGCAGGCTCTGATGCCTGCCGGGGTGTGCTCACCGAAGGGCTTTTCACAAATAGCACAAAGGAGCAGAGCTACCTGGGCTTGCTCCTTGTCGTGACAGCTTTTGTCCTCTTCGAATTTGTGCTCGGAGAATGGCTTGCGACAGACGGGACATAGAGGGCGGCCTTGTTCGTCCTTTGGACCATTAGCAAATATCGCCCTGCTGAACCCTTCGGTCATTGGAACCTCTGGCTATTTCTTCGGTGGGATTAACTTCTCGGGTTTCTTTTTGGAGACCTTGACAACGAAATAGTACGCGAACTTTTCGAGATCATCCAAGCGCAGTTTCAAAAGAAAAGCGTCGGCACCATCGTCCCCACCCATGCAAAAAGCACAAGGATGGGGCCCCATGGTCCTATTGCTGGAAGGCAAATCAAAACGGAGGGCGGGACACTCACCGGTGCCGTCCCTCCGGGACTCGGTTCCATTCTCCCCGGTGCTACCCCGGGCTTACCCTTCGACTTCGCTCAGGGCAGGCTGGGGCTATATTATGTCGCCGCTCCGCGGCTGGAGTTTGCCAGATTTCGCTCCATCGCCCTTCCCCAGAAATCTGCCATCGCCCTCACCCAGAAATCCCTCCATCCCCACGTTACTGTCCCAGGGGATCGGGGTGATCTTGGTTTCACAGATACTTCGGGGCACAAAAAAACGCCGGTCAACGCGCAGGTTCGCGTGGCCGGCGCTTGAGGAGGTCCTAATTCCAGAACGGATTTTTGAGACCCGCGGGCCTGAGGGCGCTGTCGGAGTTCGTCTCCGTTCCCGACTCGTCAGAGATTTTCTCGTCGATGAACCGGGATGGTGGGGGAGCGATTAATTCGTTTTCTTTCTCACTCTTGTTCGGAGCAAAGGGATAATCGGATTTCATTAGGGAGTCCTCCAATTTCGATGATCTAGGTCTATTGAAACACCTCAGGCCTCGCGGTAGGAGCTAAAAATTGAATGGCTCCCATCGAAAAACCAGCACACCCGCTCGATTGATAAATCGGCGCGAGTGTTCCAGCCGAGACTCGAATCTGAACTTCGATATATCCTGATGATTCCGCTTTTGAGTTGCTTACCGAACGCGGACACATTCTCCGTAAAGGATGCCCTCATGCGATACCGCAAGCTCGGCCGCACCCGTTTCGAAGTCAGCGAGATGGCCTATGGACTCTGGGGTATGAGCGGGTGGAGCGGTTCCGACGATCAAGAGTCCCTGGCCTCGCTGCAACTGGCCATCGACCTGGGCTGCAATTTCTTCGACACGGCATGGGCCTACGGCGAGGGCAAGAGCGACGGCCTGCTGGGCGAGATCATGTCGCGAAACCCGGGCAAGCGGCTTTACGCGGCGTCAAAGATTCCTCCCGCCAACGATCGCTGGCCTGCCCTGCCGGAGTACAAGTATCGCGATGTCTTCTCGGCGAAACACGTGTTCAAGTACGCCGACCGCATCCGCAAACAGTTACGTGTGGACAGCATCGATCTGCTGCAATTTCACGTCTGGGATGACAGTTGGACCGACGAGCCCGAGTTCCGCTCGACGGTGGAAAAGCTCAAGCACGAGGAATGGATTCGCCATTTCGGGCTGAGCCTGAACCGCTGGCAACCGGAAAACGGCCTAAAAGCGATGCGTACCGGACTGGTGGACGTGGTGCAGGTGATCTACAACATTTTTGACCAGGCCCCGGAAGACGAGTTGTTCCCCGCCTGCCAGGAACTCAACATCGGCGTGATCGCGCGCGTGCCGCTCGACGAAGGCAGCCTGGGCGGCAAGATGACCCGGGAGACGCGCTTCCCCAAAGGCGACTGGAGGGCCGGATACTTCGGCCCTGAGAATTTGGAGAAGACTCTAAAACGAGTCGACAAACTCAAGGCCGTTGTCCCGGCCGGAATGACGTTGCCGGAGATGGCGATGCGGTTCATTCTGTCGCATCCAGCGATCAGCACCACTATCGCCGGCATGCGCAAGGCCGAGCACGTCCGCGAGAATATCGCGGCCAGCGACGCTGGCCCGCTCGACAAGGCGCTGCTCGCGGAACTGAAGCAGCACCGCTGGGACCGCACTCCGCAGCGCTGGTCGGACTAGCCAGTAGAACGCTAGCGTTCGCATAGACGATTGCTACGAGCGCTGGTAGTAGCCCGATGCCTCAAGCTAACCTTCCTGACTGCCCATCGGGGAATTCCCCGCTTTTCAATAAAGGACAGCGTGTTTAAGAGAATCTTCGCTATCACCGCATTCCTCGTCTCAATGACCCTCGCCGTGCAGGCGCAGAATCCGCGCGGATCTCTTCGCGGCACCGTGCAGGACGCCACCGGAGCACGTATTCCTTCCGCGAGGATTCTGGTGCGTTCTCTCGACTCGGCGGTCGAGCGCGAGGCGACCAGCGAAGACCGCGGCGAATTTCGTCTCGACGATCTGCTGCCCGGGACCTACCACGTCACCGTGAATGCGACGGGCTTCGCCGAGGCTCAGGCTGAGGTTTCCATCGCGGTAAGCTCGGTGCGGGAAGTAACGGTCGCGCTGAAGGCTGCTGCACCGTCAGAAACGATCAGCGTTGTTGGCCAAACCTCTTCCATCACGACCCAGCCCATCGATCTGGTCAGCGTGGTGCATCAGGGAGTTGTGAGCAGCCACGATTTGGAGACGCTGCCGCTGGCCGCGCGCAGCTTCGCCAACATCGCGTACCTTGCGCCCGGCACCGAGCCGGTAGAGCCGTCGGACCCGACCAAGGCGCGCATCACGGCGGTTTCCACGGGGGGAAGTTCGGGGCTGAACAACGATCTCTCCGTGGATGGCGGGGACAACTCCGACGACTGGATTGGCGGGTTTCTGCAGAATTTCTCACCGGACGCGATTCAGGAATTTGCCGTGCGCACGGCAAACGCGGACGCCGACACAGGCGGAACCACCGCGGGATCGGTCGTCATCACGACCAAGCGCGGCACCAACGACTGGCACGGCAGCGGGGCATTTTACGAGCGGGCGGCCTCGCTGAACGCGAGGTTCCCGATCGAGAATCCCGCGCCCAATCCGAAACAGCCGTTCTCGCGGCAAAACTATGTTGGAACGCTGGGCGGTCCGCTCGCACGGAACAAAGCCTGGTTCTTCGCCTCGTTGGAGTATGTGCATGAAAACGCCAGCATCGCCTACAGCCCCGCGAGCACGGCGCAGTTCAATGCGCTCTCGCATCTGGCCTCGGAAGGATTGATTCCTGGCGTGCCATCGATCGCAGTGCCGCAGACCGTGCCGATCCCGTTCCGCGACTACATCGGATCGTTGCGGTTCGACTGGGCGCAATCGACCAAGTCGCAATGGTTCCTGCGCACCTCAGCCGACAGCTACCTCACGCACAACAACCTGGTACAGCAAGCCACGCTGCCCTCAACCGGGCTGACCTCGCACAACAACTACTGGAATACCGTCATCAGCAATACTTACGCTTTCGGCCCGACATGGCTGGGGACTTTCGTCTTCGACGCCAGCTTGTTGCATCTGACGCAGACGCGCAACTCCACCCAGGGCTTCGCTCTGGCGTTTCCGTTTAGCGCTACCTCGCTGACCGTCTCCGGCTTCGAGACCTATGGCGACAACCAGTTTGCGACGCCGATTACGTTTTTCCCGTCGCTGCGCAATCAGGAGAAGTATCAGTTCCGCTATGACGTTGGACACGCCACCGGGGATCATTCGTTCAAGGTCGGTGTGAATTTCATTCACGAGCCCGTGCTCAGCGGCGCGTTTCCCGGAAACCAGGAGACGCTGTACACATTCCCCGAAGACCCGAGTTTCTACGTCGACAATCCCAGCCAGTTCGCGATCGACTATGCGGCAGGAACATCCGCCACTCCAGCCAGCGATGGCAGCTTCTCGCAGAGCGTGGAACGGCTGGGCCTGTACGCGCAGGATTCGTGGCGTGTCTCGCGGCATCTTACGGTCAACTACGGATTGCGCTGGCAAACGACGTTTGGTCTATTTACAGGTTCGGGACACAGTCAGGCGCTGAATCCTGCGTTAGTGACTCTGCAGGCTCTACAGATTCCGCTGGTGCCGGGCGTGCCGCACGACTACCGCCGTCAGTTCGGTCCACGACTGGGAGTTGCGTACTCTCCTGGAGACGGCGGGACAACGGTGTTCCGCGCCGGATTCGGGTTGTACTACAACGATCTCGCGCAGAACGGGTGGGCCACTGCGTTTCAGGGCGTCAACTCGAGCAATGTCGCGACCGGCCCATGCGCCCTCACGGGAACGGTCGGCGCTTATTCGCTGACGGGTGCAGGTTGTGTGCAGGGCGGCGCTGGGGCGACAGGAAACCTGATCGATTCGAACTACAAGACCCCGTACGCACTTCATGTCACTGCAGGCGTACAGCACGCGTTCAACCGCAACTGGACGGTGAGCGCTGACTTCACCCAGGAGCAGGGCAATCACGGCTATCGCGGATACAGTTTTACCAGCGACACCAATCTTTTCACGCCAGTGATTCCGACCTCGGATTCGGCGTATGACGCCGATCAGCAGAGCGTCGTACCGAATGTAAATCTCTTCAAGTCCGACAATCGCTCCAGCTACAACGCGCTTATGATCGTGGCCCGGGGAAATGTGAATCACCGCCTCAACGTGATCGCGCACTACACCCTCTCGAGCGCGAAGACGTGGGGATGTCTGCTGGGCGAACTCTTTGACTACGTGAACGGCGTCTGCGATCCGCTCAACGCTTTCGGTGCGGGTGACTATGGGCCGTCGGGAGAAGATGTGCGGCATCGCTTCGTGTTGGCCGGTACACTCCACCTTCCGGGAGGAATCGAACTGACGACCCTGACGCAGGCGGAGTCGGCTCGACCCATTACCCTGACAACGCCGGCCGGAGATCGCGCTGTGGTTAACGGAGTGAAGACGACACTCGACCAGTTCCGCGGCACACCCTTCATTCAGGCCGACTTTCGTGTGAGCCGCCCTATTCGCGGCGGGGACCACTGGGAAATCAGGCCCTTTGCGGAATTCTTTAATATTTTCAACCGCAACAATCCCGGCGCGAACTACGTGACGGATATCTCCGCGTTGCCCAACCCGGTCAATGATCTGAGCAATGCGACAATGATCTGCACGGATCCAGGTTGCACAGCGATGGTGCCGATCACCAATCCACAGAAGCAGCTGCTTTTCCCATCTGGTGGGCTGGGAGATTTCTTCGGGCCGGGAACGACGGTGGGGATTCCATTCGCAGCGCAGTTGGGCGTGCGGGTGAGTTGGTGATCGTCGGGCGGGTCTCGAATGCTTCTAGCGCACCAACCACTCTGTAGCGGTGTGCACTTGAACCAGCAACTGACTGTAGGTGACGGCGAACACCGCGACGGTGGCCAGAGTTGCGGTCGTTCCACACCAGGGAGAATATTTCCGGGGCAGAACCAGACGTGCATCGCTCCAGGCGACGAGACGCTCCACGCGGGCATTCATGGTGGATGCGGAGTTGTGCAGTAGAGCTGCTGTGAGGTCGACCGGAGGCTCCGCCGGGCTCAGTTTGGAGAGTTTGATGAGTGCGGCGGCGAGATCAAGCGCCTCGGCAGCACTCGAGACTGCTGCATCGTCCGCAGCCATTTCCGTGGCTTCAAGCCACGTCACTTCGAGAGCCGACATTCCTGGGAAGGCCACAAAGCGCAGCAAAAGTTTCTTGAAATTGTCGCGGCGACGCACGTGCGCAACTTCATGGTTCAGAGCGACTTGCAGTTCATTCGCATTGAGCGTCGATTCGGCAGCACGCGACAGCAGGACTTTGGGGCGGGCAATGCCGGCGGCGATCATTGCGGGAACCGGGCGCGCGATCCGCAAAACCGGCACGGGAGCGGCGGCCGCGATGGGCTGAGCGCCGCGGGTCCATCTACGGATGGCGCGGGAAGCGCGGCGTATCGCCAGGGCCGCGTTCAGGAGGCCAAAGATCCCAAGGGCAGCGCCGCAGAGGCCGAGCGCGAGGGGAATCCCGCCGATGGGTTCCTCGATGGCCCGCGGCTCGAGCAGCAGAAACGACGGCACAGTGAAGGCGGTTGTGATGACGGCTGCCGTGGTCAGCGGGAAGATTCGCAGGGCAAACAGCATGTCGGCGATGCGCCGGATCGGATAGTGCTGGGCGTGCAGCAGGAACGAGCGCCAGACGAAGCAAACCGCCAGCGACAGGGCGCAGTACACCATCAAGAACACCGAGAAAGAGACGGCGATGCCGCGCGCGGCGAACATTATTCCTTGTCCTTGCCTTTCAGAGAATTGTTGCGCGCGTCGGCGGAGCGCAATTCGCGACGCTTGTTTTCGACCAGTTGCCGCAGGTCGTCGATCAACTGCGCATCCCGCTGGCTCAGGATTTCTACCAGATATGACAGGGGTAACGAGGAAGCGGGGCTGGCATCGAGCATCTGACGCACAGCTTCGCCGGCAGCTTCGCGGTGCAGTTCTTCGCGGGTGAAACGCGGAGTGTAGCGGAAGGCGCGGCCCTCGGCCTCGCGGGTCAGCACACCCTTCTTGAAGAGGCGGTCGAGCGTCGTCATCACGGTCGTGTAGGCAAGGTCGCGATAACCACCTTCCAGCAACTCGCGAACGGTGGCAGGACCGCGCTGCCACAGCGCTTCGAGGACACGCTCTTCGAGCGGTCCGAGCTGGGATGAAGAGGCGCGAAGGTGGAAGATGCGTTTCACGGTGCGAAAGCCGAGATGCATTCTATCGCAGGCGAAAGGCATGCGCCACAAGGGATTTCGGGGGTTCGGCGCCTGTTTTGCCCGTCAGTTCTGCGCTCCGACCCGGTCGAGTCGAATAGCTCGGTCGCGATGTTATCCCAACAACCACAGAGTTTCCGGTTTGCCGACAATCCGACCAGAGCTGACTGGACGTTTCCCAGAACGCCGTTTGGGCCAGCTCTCCTCACAGTTGGGACTCGAATGCGCTGATCGTGCTCTTTCAAAGGGACTGTACTTTGCGGGCGCTCTCGGCGCGTGCCAGGAACTCCGCCATGTTCTGGTCCTTGGCAGCGTGGTGCGCCCATCCTTCCGCAGTGGCGTTCCAGCGATAATCTCGAACCGTCATATCGATGCCGTGGTCAATGAGAAACTGTGCTGCTTCATAGTTCCCGCGGATGGCGCATTCGTGCAAGATGCTAGCTGGCTCGTGCGTGCTCCAGTTGTTATTGATGTTGGCTCCACGCTCCAACAGGAAAGACGCAATCTCAAAGTGCCGGTTCATGCACGCCCAGGCCAGCGCTACGTCCAGTATGTGTTGCGCGTTGGCGGGGATCCAATGCAGGTTTCGCAAAACGGAGGAGTCGTTCGCAGGGTAATGCTGAGCGAGACTCCCCAGCCTCAGACGGCCGGCCTCATCAAACCAACCCCTGACTCGCGCGAAGTCCCCCACTCCGGCCGCGTGGCAGAGATCATCGGGCAGCGGCCAAATCGGGGTCAACAAAGGAATGAGATGCGCCTTCCCATATTCCAGAGCGAACACCAGCGCGGACGAAGGAGGGCGCCTCATCGCTAACGCGGGAGCGAACTCCAGCAGCCGCGCGATAAGGTGCCCGCGATCCTTCAACACTGCATGCTCTAATAGTTGCACCTGCAGCGCCACATTGGATTCACCAAGCAGATCGGGTTCCCGCTCTAACCACCGGCTGAACTCTTCCAGGTCATTTTCATCGATCGCCGCTAGCAGTTCGTTCATAACGACCGTCTGCCAGGGACCTCCGTACTCGTACGGATGCTCGGCCAAGTAGTCGATGAACCCGCTTCTTCCACGCCATTTCTCCACTCGTCGCGCGAGCGCGGGGTCGAGCTCGATGCAGCGGTTGAGAAGGAGAGCGGCGACCGCCCGCTGCTGAAAACGGCAGGCACAGAGGAACGCCTGCCTGACGGCGGCGGCATCGCCACCGGGGTGGGTCCGTGCTGACTGAAGACAATCGCGTACGCCGTCGTCGTCACCCAGTGCGGCGAGAACATCGAGCCTGCGCGGCAGAACACCCTTGCGCGAAAGAAGCTGCAACACTCCCTTGGCGCGGGAGCGAATTGCGTCTTCCCATATCGCCGGGTTCGCAATGGCCCCAGCATCCAGGAGAAACTCGGCGCATTCGAGGCGTGTGAACATCTGCTCCCGGTAAGGATCGCCGCTATCGCCAAACGAGCCGGTGGCAAACCCGAGCAACGATTCTCCGGAATCGCCACGCCACGAGAGAAGCGCTGGATACTCCCGAACCAGTTGCGTCAATCGTTCGACGCTGTTGTCGTGGATTGCGCGCTCCGCCTCCGCGGCGGCCCACTCCAGGCCCTTGCCTTCCCGGCGGAGCACCGCCGCGCGAAGATCCTGCCAGCCTGCGAAGCCATATTCCCGGGCGAGCACAAGTTGGGCGTCTCGCAGCGCTAGAGGAAGGTTCGGAGCCGGGAGTTGAGCGTGGACACGGGTCAGAGCATCGGCGTCCCCGGCGGCGAACAGGCGGACCAGTTTCTTTGCCTGCTTCCGGATGGACTCAAAGGATGAGTGAGAGGGTAAAAACTTCGACGGGGTCACAAGTCCTCCTTTCATATTTGCCCGTGTCCCGCTGATACCAGGCTGAAAGAAGGTAACGGCGCGCCTCAAACGAAAACAGGTGGGATGTTTCCCTTGCCGCGGGTAGGAGACGCCCTGTTAGCGCACTGGGCCAACCATATCCGGCTCGGTCGAGCTTGTCAATCCATTCCGCGTGATTCACCGGTCGAGCCGCAAGTCCAATTCTGGGAAGTTGACCCGACTCTTCCGTCCGGAATACGGGCTGCTCAGAAGTAATTGACTCGGCAACAGTATGGCGACCCCGGAGGGAGTCGAACCCCCAACCCTCAGATCCGAAGTCTGATGCTCTATCCAGTTGAGCTACGGGGCCGCGAGAACAAAATCATGCTGGCTGATTTGCACATGGCGCCAGGCTTCGCCCCTTCGACTCGCTGCGCTCGCCGAGGGCAGGCACTGGCTTGGACGGCCGAGGCGGCCGTCGCCACATGAACTTTGCAAAACTTGGGGTGGGAAACGGGAATCGAACCCGCAACCGTCGGAGCCACAGTCCGGTGCTCTGCCAGTTGAGCTATTCCCACCACCGGCCTTGATTATAGCAACTGCGGTTGGCCCTGTCAGACTAGTGCATCCATCCTTGCCGGCGCGCAATCTGCAACGCGAGCACGATCGCCGACACAACCAGCAGAGCAAGGATAACTCTCCGCGCGCTGCGCAGGCGGCCGAGCTTTTCGGCCGGGATTGAGGGCGCCATCGCATCCAGCAGCCGTGAAGATGGTCCACCACATTGGGCAATGTTAGCGCACGGGATTGGTCGTTTTGTGAGGGGTGTGCAGGTGTTGGTCGTTGCGCCAGGCTTCGCCCAGGCTTGGACAGCCGAAGGCGGATGTCCCCACATGAGCTGTGACCCTAGCCGCGGCCGACGCCAACGTACTCGAATCCGAGGGCGCGCAGACGGGTGGAATCCAGCAGGTTCTTGGTGTCGAAGATAACAGGCTTTTTCAGCAGGTGCTTAATACGGTCGAAATCGAGGGCGCGGAATTCGGGCCAGCCCGTGCCAACGACCAGGGCGTCGGAGCCTTCGGCGACCGCATAGGCAGAGTCGCAATAACGCACGGAGCCGTTAAGCCGCGTCTTGGCCTCGGGAATGGCAACCGGATCGTAAGCGCGCACGTGAGCGCCTTTCGAGATCAGGTTCTCGGCCAGGCGCAAGGACGACGATCCGGCGACGGAGTTCGTGTTCGGCTTGAAGGAAAGGCCGAGGATGCCGACTTCCTTGTTCTCGACGGAATTCAGCGCGGCGGCAATCTTCTCCACCAGGCGGTCGGCCAGCGTGTGATTCACATCTCGGGCCGCGCCCAACACTTTCAGCGAGACGCCGTGCGACTGGGCCAACTGGGCGAGCGAATCCATGTCGGACTCAGCGAACACGCCGCCCATGCCCGCGCCGGGTTGCAGACAGCGGGGAGCGATCTTTTTGTCCAAGCCTAGCGCCAGCGCCAGGTTCACTGCATCGGCGTTGACCCGTTCACAGAGGGTCGCGACTTCGTTGATGAAGGAGATCTTGGTCGCCACGAAGGCCGTAGCCGCTTCGCGCACCAGTTCGGCGGTCGACTGGTTGGTCACGATGACGGGTACTCCGCGCATGACGAGCGGATGGAAAATCTGCTTCAGCATCTGCACTGCTTCGTTCGAATTTGAGCCCAGAATCAGGCGGTCGGGCCAGTTGAAGTCCTCGACCGCGCAGCCATCGGTAAAGAACATGGGCTGGGACACGATCGAGGCGTGCAGGCCCGCGTCGCTGATGGTCTTTTCCAGCGTCTTCGCCGTCCCCACGGGAACGGGCGTGACGATGGTGAGAATCGGAGGCTTCGCCGCGAGCCGCGCAATGCGCAATGCTACGTCGGCGAGACCCTCCGCCTTGTCTTCGGCCAGGAAAATTACCTGCGTCTTACGGGCAAATGACTCGATGTCGGTGGAGTAAGCGAGCCGGCCGGCGCGAACGTTGCGGCGGATGATCTCTTTCAGATTCTTTTCGAAGAAGGGAATATTACCCTGAGCCATTTCGACCATACGCGAGCGGTCCGGATGGCAGCAGGAAACGGGAGTGCCAAAATCCGCCAAGCAGGCCGAAATCACTGTTCCAAGGTAGCCCGAACCGTAAACTCCGATCTGCATGTTGTCTCCCGTCATTCTCGGAAACCCGCGCCAGAATGGGCATTTGGCGGATCTTCCGGATACGTTCCCTGTTCTTTATCTACAGGTCAGAAAGGGTCTTTTCAACGCACGGGAGTGAGATGTACCTAGGGCCATGGGCGCTCGGATCGAGTAACTGGAAACTGATTACGGAAGATTTAGCGGGGGACCAGCGTGCGGCCGAGAGGAACCGGAGCCAGGTCGACCCAGCAGTTTTGGTCCTCTTCGCGGACGAAGGTCAGCTTTTCCAGCAGGATGCGGCGGCTCCCGGTATAACGATCCCAGCGCTCGCGGGCGAATTTGAAGGCCTCCTTCGCGGGCTGCTCGGCGCTCATCTTTACCAGGGTGATGTGGGGAATGTAAGGCCATTCTTCCCGGAAGGCGAGGACGCCGGTATTTAAGCGGCTGTGCAGATCGCACAACCGGGAGGCCTCCTCAACGCGGATGTAAACGGTGGGAGTCACGGGGATAAAGGTCTCCATGCTACACAGGCTGACCTCGAAGGGCTCCTCCTGGCCGCAAAGGCGATCGAGCCGCTGCAACGCGGCGCTTTCTGTGCCTTGCAACAGACGCGGGGGGAGGATGGTGAGATGGGCGGGCATGTGCGGGAGATCGGGATGCAGCTCGCGGCGGAGATTCTCGACGAACTCTCCCGCCGGACTTTTCACATACGCCACCAACGCATAGCGCGGCTTGAGCATACCCGATGAGTGATTATACCTTGCCGCGAAACGAGCAGGCACTGGCCGAATCCTTGCGCGAATTGCGCGCCTGCCTTTAGGATGGACGCAGAGGAAAATTTCGCATAAATCCTTCACAGTCGGGGCGTAGCGCAGCCTGGTAGCGCACCTGCCTTGGGCGCAGGGGGTCGTAGGTTCAAATCCTATCGCCCCGACCAATTTCTCAACTACGGGATTTGTGATCCGTTGCGTCATCCGTTTGGAAACACTAGCTCTGCGATCCTACCACTGGCTGCTTTTAGTTCCGCATCGAAGTGGATCCGGTTGCCCGGTGCTATCCACTGTGTGTTCGCCCTTAAATCGTCCTTGACAATGGTAACGTAAGTGTTACCATAACACATGGTCGAGGTTCTGGAATACCTGGATCAGAACGGATGTAGCCCGTTTGCCGACTGGTTCAATGGTCTTGACGCTCGGGCCGCTGCCAAGGTGAGTACAACTCAGACAAAGCTTGGCTTGGGAAATTGGTCTAGCGTGAAAGGCGTAGGTAACGGCGTCTATGAGCGCGTGATCGATTTCGGGCCTGGCTACAGAATCTACTTCGGAAAAGATGGCGATAAAGTGGTGATCCTGCTAGCGGGAGGAACCAAGAAAAGGCAGGACATAGACATTACTAACGCAAAAGAGCGGTGGCAGGATTACAAGGCGCGCAAGAACTCGGAGAAATGAAACATGGCACTCACAAGAAATTTCATCGAAACCATAAAAGCCCGAGCTGATCGTGATCCCGACTTTCGCAAAGAGCTTCTCAAGGAGGGTGTCGAAACGTTCCTTTCAGGTGACGCAGAAACTGGAAAAGCCATTCTGCGCGACTATATCAATGCGACTGTTGGTTTCGGGACATTAGGAAAGGCCATCGATATTGATCCAAAGAGTCTTATGCGCATGCTTGGGCCTTCCGGCAACCCAAGAACGGACAATTTTGTCGAGATCATTAAGTATCTGCAGAAGAGAGAGGGCGTACAGCTTAAGGTGGAGGCAGCAATGGCGTAAGCCGCTGACTGTCAGCGGCGTGCCGAGATCCCGGGAGAAAAGTGATTTCAGAAACCTGTGATCCGTTTCTGATCCGTTACCACCGTGCTCTACCGTCTTGACCGTTTTGCCCGCCGTGCCCTGTTCTGTAAGTTGCTGGAACTACGTTTTCAATTAAGTTCAAATCCTATCGCCCCGACCAATTTACTTCTCCCGGATCACTCGGACCGTCAAATTCTTGCGCGGACTATTCTCGTGAGCCCCCGAGCGCTGGTCTTGTTGAAGGCTCTTAGTCCTGATTCCCGCTCCCTGTGGCTTGCGCGTGAAGATAGGCTTCAATGGCTCTGTGGCCTGCGTGTCTGGCCCACCCTTCGGGGGTGGCATGCCAGAGCACGTCCTTCATGTCCATTCTTGCACCGCGTTTCACGAAGAGGCGGACGACTTCTTCATGGCCAGCGCCGGCCGCCTGGTGCAATGGAGTCGTGTGGGAATGTCCGCAGACCGGGTTGTAGCGGTTGGGATCTTCACCCGCGTCCATCAGCAATCGAACGACCTCGACATGACCGTAGTCTGATGCCAGGCTGAGTGCCAGGTGGCGGTCCTCGGAGCTGGCAACTGGAAGCAATCGGCGGGCATCCTCGATACGTCCCAGAGCTGCGGCTACCGGCAAATCGGTCCGAGCTCCGCGCTTGATCAGAGCATTCACCGATTCGAGTTCGTGGTGCAAAGCCGCCGCGTGTATGGCGCTGTTGGGGTCGGCCCCGTGCTCGCAGAGGAGATCGATGAATGGAACTTGCACGCGACACTCACGGGGCACGCAGCCAGTAGAGACCAGCATCAGCGTTTCGTTCAGGGCGGAGGGTTCCACGCCAGCGCTGAGAATCACCTTGACGACATCGAGAATGTTGTCCGGCAGTTTGCCGCGACGAACCGGGTTCTCAGCCGCGAATTCCAGCAAGGTTGGATTCCGAAAGTAGTTTCCGCCCTCGAAGACGACGCGTTGCCGCACCAGATTCGGATGCTGGTTCAGGTGGGCACGCAAGCCTGCCACGGCGCCCGCATCGAGAAGGTCCACGGCGCGGCGAAAGGTCGCGTCTTCAATTCGCTCGTGGTGCGGCAAATTCAGATGATCGGAGAGCGTTGGCTTTTCGATGTGCCGCTTCAGCCGCGCCCAGCTGGGAAATCCAGACTCACGTGCGATGGCGAGCTGCGCGTCACTGAGGCTCAGATGGGCGTCGAAGATCTCGGCATCGGTGGCGCGGGTGAAACGCGGATGAAATTCCCTGAGCCGCTGGGCCACTTGCGCATTGCGCGCGGCGTGCGCCTTGCGCAGGTCTTTGGCTTGATACTTAAGATGATCGAGATTGGGACTTGATGGGAGGGGTCTTACCGGCATGGCGAACTTCCTTTCGTAGGCCCGAGGTCCGCATTTACGGGCAGAAAGTAAGTTCGTGAAAACGAATTGTTGCGATCAGGTGGACTTCTGTCCTTTCCGCGGACCGGACGCGCCCTTTGCGCTCCGGCGATCTTACCACGAGGGAGAAAGACTGAGGCGTGCCTGAGGATCCCGCTGACGGCGCTTCTGTCAACCAGCGGCTTCCAACTCTTCGGCGATTTCGAGCATCTTGGTCACGCTGTTCCAGTTGCGGGCCGTGCCGGTGGTCTTCAGCAGTCTCTCGACGGACGACCAGGGGAGCTTGCTCTTGCCGGCGCCGTTGGGAAAGTAGATGTACATTTCGCGGCCTGCAAGATGAATTTCTTCCGGGTAATCTTTGAATTTGGCGAGGGTGGCGCGGGCGTCTGGGCCGGGTTCAGCGGTGAGGAATGTCACTAGGATCTTACCTGGTTCGAGATCTGGGCGGCCGGCGAAGGGGGTTGCGGCGATGGCCTTTCGTAGTTCATCGGTGGTGCGGAGGACAACTTCCGGACGAAATTTGAATTCGCGCGCGATCGCATTCTGGATCTTCTTCGCCAGCGAAGCGATGTTCTTCTCTTTGGTTCGGAAGATCACGTTGCCACTCTGGACGTAGGTGCGAGGGTCCTCCAGTTTCAGGGATCCGCAGAGGGCGCGAAGGGCGTCCATCTTCATTCGGTTGTGCGGACCGAGGTTGACGCCGCGGAGCATGCAGATCAGGACAGGCATAGCGGGGAGAAACCCCGAGGCATGATAACCGAGCAGAGCACGATTCTGCATTTCCGGCGCGGCCCGAACCAAGAAAAGCACTTTGAGCAGCCGCGGTATTCCCGGAGAATCGAAGAAAGTAGCGCAGCCAGCACGCTGGTCAGAGCTGCGCCCTCGTCGAAGACAGATCTTTGCTGGCTACCATTCAGGGCCTGTCGGGGAGAAGTGCATATGTCGGGACAAGTCGTCGTGTATTTCGAGGATCAAGCGGACGCCTTGCGTTTCGCCCTGGCCGCCGGTTCGGTAATGGCAGGCGATGGAAACAAGCTCACCAGCGAGTTGGCGGAAGAGACCGCGAGGGCAACTCGCATTCGACTGGACGCGGTCACAGGCGGAAATCTGAAGAAGCCGAATCCCGGGCGCGCGGCGTAGGACCGCGCACTCTCCTTCCCGAAGTGGAGCCTCTGTGACCCCGGTCACTGTGGTCATTTCCTTCCCCGTGCGAGAATTTCCAGTTGTGGTTCGGGCGGAAGTCTTCCTGGTGCTCTTTGCGAGCAGCATGAATGTGGAGCGGGCACTCCTGCCCGCTCGCCTGCCACGTCGAAGAGCCTAGCGGGTAGAAGTGCCCGCTCCACACGATCCGGCCCTCGGGCCAAGGTGGCGCTGTGGTCGTGGTTGCTGAGAGCCTTCGGGCAACCCGGGAAACATCGCGGAGTCACGCGGTGTCGCAAGAATTGCCTGCCGTTCTGGCGGCAAGCCAGCTGGAAAAATTGATTGAGGCGTTGGTGCGCCGGGGTTATGCGGTGGTCGGGCCGACGGTGCGGGACGGCGCCATCGTCTACGATCAGGTGGAATCGGTGGACGATCTGCCTGCGGGCTGGACCGACGAGCAAGCGCCGGGTCAATACCGGCTGAAGCGTCGCGACGACGAGGCGCTGTTTGGTTACGCCGTCGGGCCACAAAGCTGGAAGAAATATCTGCATCCGGCAGAAATACGTCTCTGGTCCGCCGAACGTCAAGGCGCGACCTTCCGCATCCTGAATAACGAAAACAAGCCGATGGCGCCCCTGGCATTCCTGGGCGTGCGCGCCTGCGAACTGGCCGCCATTGTTGTGCAGGATCGCGTCCTGCTGCAAGACACGTATCGCCATCCCATCTATGGAGCACGACGTTCGGGGGCATTTCTGATTGCGGTGCAGTGCACGCAGTCGGCGGCAACATGCTTTTGCGCGTCGATGGGAACGGGGCCCGCCATCGTGAACGGGGCCGACCTGGTGCTGACGGAACTCGTGGGCCTCGGCGGACATCGCTTCCTGGGTCGGCCTGGAAGCGACCGCGGCGCCGAAGTGCTGCACGAAGTGCAGACCACGCCCGCCACTGAGGCGGACTTGAACCAAGCCGAGGCAGGTGTGAAAGAAGCTGCAAGGCAGCAGACGCGCGCTATCGACACCAACGGCATCAAGGAATTGTTGTACCAGAACTTTGAGCATCCCCGCTGGGACCATGTGGCGGCCCGCTGCCTGACCTGCGCCAACTGCACCATGGTTTGTCCGACCTGCTTCTGCACTACGGTCGAGGATGCGAGCGACGTGACCGGCGACCATGCCGAGCGCTGGCGGCGGTGGGATTCCTGCTTCACGCAGAGTTTTTCCTACATTCACGGAGGCAGCATCCGCACCTCAGGCAAAGCGCGTTACCGGCAGTGGATGACGCACAAACTGGCCTCGTGGATTGACCAGTTCGGCAGTTCAGGATGCGTGGGATGCGGACGCTGCATCACCTGGTGCCCGGTGGGGATTGACATTACCGAAGAAGTCCGCGTTCTGCGCGAAGGAGGGAATCATGGAAACCCTTGAGCGGATTATCGGGGAACATCCTTTTTTTGCCGACCTGGATTCTGAGTTCACCAACCTGATGGTGGGTTGCGCTTCGAATGTCAGATTTAAGAAGGGCGATTACATTTTTCGGGAAGGCGATCCGGCGAACACGTTTTATCTGGTACGGAAGGGCAAGGTGGCGGTCGAAATCTTCGCGCCGCAGCATGAGCCCATCATTGTGGCGACCCTGGAGGAGGGCGAAATCCTGGGCTGGTCGTGGCTGCTGCCGCCCTATCAGTGGAAGCATCAGGCTCGGGCCAAAGAAGACGTGCGTGCGCTCGCACTCGACGGAAAATGCTTGCGCGAGAAGTGTGAACAGAATCATGACCTCGGTTACGAGATTCTGAAGCGGTTTGCGCGGATTATCGAGCAGCGCCTGGAAGCCACGCGTCTGCAGTTGCTCGATGTTTACGCGGCACGGTAACAGTCATCATGGCGACCGCAGTCACAGACAATCCGATGCTCACGCAGCCCTACCTGGTGCAGGAGGTGGGAAAGGAAACCTCCGACACTTTCACACTGAAGCTGGCGCCCGAGGATGGCCAGAATGGAAGCTCCTTCCAGCCGGGACAGTTCAGCATGCTGTGGGTGTTTGGCGTGGGGGAGTTGCCCATCTCGATCAGCGGCGATCCGGCGGAACACGATCGTTTGGTGTACACCGTGCGCTCGGTGGGCCAGGCTACCAACGCTCTGGTGACCCGGAACGTGGGGACCGCCGTGGGAGTGCGAGGCCCGTTCGGGAAAGGGTGGCCGGTCGAGGCCGCAAGTGGCCGGGATGTAGTCGTGGTGGCAGGTGGAATCGGATTGGCACCGCTGCGTCCGGTGATCTATGAGGTGCTGAACCATCGCGAGGACTACGGCCGACTGGTCCTGCTCTACGGAGCGCGCAGTCCGCGCGACCTGCTGTATCGCAAGGAACTGGCGGCGTGGGCACGGCACCGTGAAACCCAGGTGCTGGTTACGGTCGACTATGGCGGGATGAGCTGGCGCGGGCACGTGGGCGTGGTTACCACCCTGTTTAAGTATGCGCGGCTGAAGCCGTCCAACTCTGTGGCGATGGTCTGCGGCCCGGAGATCATGATGCGCTTTGTCACCCGTGAACTGGAGTCGCACGGCCTCAGCCGCAACGACATTTATCTTTCGATGGAACGCAACATGAAGTGTGCCGTCGGCTTCTGCGGGCACTGTCAGTACGGGCCGTACTTTATCTGCAAAGATGGGCCCGTATTTACGTATGAACAAATGAGGCCGCTACTGGAGAAGTATGAGCTCTGAGTCCAAACGCAAGGGCAAGGCGAAGGCGGGTTCGACGTCAAGTCTGCTGGCGCGCCCGAAGCCAAGAATCGGGGTGTTCAAGTTCGCCTCGTGCGATGGCTGCCAGTTGAGTTTGCTCGACGCCGAGGATGAACTGCTGGGCGTTGTGGGCGCGGTCGAGATCGCGTACTTCCCCGAAGCCACGCGCACCATGCTGAAGGGGCCTTACGACATCGGACTGGTGGAAGGGTCGATCACGACGCACCACGATGCGGAGCGGATTCAGGAAGTGCGGCGCAAGTGCACGACCCTGATTACGATCGGCGCGTGCGCCACGGCGGGCGGGATTCAGGCGCTGCGGAACTGGAAAGATGTCGACGAATATATCCGCGTGGTATACGCGACGCCTCAATTCATCAGCACGCTGAAACTCTCGACTCCGATCGCCGAGCACGTTCCGGTGGATTTTGAGCTGCGCGGCTGCCCCATCAACAAATATCAATTGATTGAGCTGATCTCGGCGACGCTGGCGGGGCGTAAGCCGAATGTTCCTACCCACAGCGTGTGCATGGAGTGCAAGCGGAAGGCAAACGTCTGCATCGCAGTGGCGAGGGGCATTGCCTGCCTGGGCCCGGTCACGCAGGCGGGGTGCGGAGCGCTCTGCCCGGCCTACGACCGCGGCTGCTACGGCTGCTACGGGCCAATGGAGACTCCGAATACCGCGTCGCTGACCAGCCAGTTCCGGATTCTGGGTCAGACCGACGATCAGGTCTCGCGCGCCTTCCGCAGTTTCAACGCCTGGGCGTGGCAGTTCCGCAAGGCCAGCGAGGAGTGTAAACGCACATGAGCGGACGCGGCGGAAGAACAATCACGGTCGACACCCTGGCTCGCGTCGAAGGCGAAGGGGCGCTGTACATCAAGATGGCGGGTGACCGTGTCGCCGACGTGAAGCTGAAAATTTACGAGCCGCCGCGACTGTTTGAGGCATTCTTGCGCGGCCGCCATTTTTCCGAAGCGCCCGACATCACGGCGCGGATTTGCGGTATTTGCCCCATCGCCTACCAGATGAGCGCAGTGCACGCCATCGAGCGGGCGCTGGGGATCAAGATCGCTCCCGAAGTTCGGCTTGCTGCGGCGTCTCTTCTACTGCGGCGAATGGATCGAGAGCCATGCCCTCCACGTCTACATGCTGCACGCGCCCGACTTTCTCGGCTATGCGGACGTCATCGAGATGGCCAAAGACCACCGCGAGGCGGTTGAGAAAGCCCTCCGGCTGAAAAAGATCGGAAACCGGATCGTGCAGGTGATGGGCGGCCGGGAAATTCATCCGATCTCGGCCGCGGTTGGAGGTTTTTACAAGACTCCGTCAAAGCGGCAGTTGCGCGAGCTGGTGAGCGACCTGGAGTGGGCGCTGGAAACCTCGCTGGAGACGGTGCGCTGGACGTCCACATTGCAGTTTCCGGACTTTGAGCAGGACTACGAGTTCGTGGCTCTGCGGCATCCGGAGGAATATCCGTTCTGCGAAGGACGCCTGGTTTCGAATCGCGGCCTGGATATTGATGCGGCCGAGTACGAAGACTGCTTCACCGAATTCCATGTCAAGCATTCGAACGCGCTGCATTCGATGGTGCGGGGCAGGGGATCGTATCTCGTGGGCCCGCTGGCGCGCTTCAACCTGAATTTCGACAGACTGCCCGAGGTGGCGCGGAAGGCTGCACTCGGTGTAGGACTAAAGCCACCCGTCAAGAACCTGTTTCGCAGTATCGTGGTTCGGGCGGTCGAACTCGTGTTCGCTTGCGCCGAGGCGCTGCGCATCATCGCCGAATACGAACCACCCGACGCACCGCGGGTCGAGGCGCCTAATCGAACTGGTGTGGGGCAGGCAATCACGGAAGCGCCGCGCGGCATTCTCTACCATCGTTATGCGATCGATGAGCAAGGCCTGATCGTTACCGCGAAGATTGTCCCGCCAACTTCGCAAAATCAGAAGCGGATCGAAGACGACCTCCGCGAGTACGCTGCTCAACTGGCCGCCTGGCCCCTGGAAGAAGCGACCTGGAAGTGCGAGCAGGCTGTCCGCTGTTACGACCCGTGCATCTCCTGCGCCACTCACTTTCTGAAAGTCGTGATCGAACGTGAGTGAGGCTTCAGAATAAGATTGCTCTCTGGGACCGGTTATCTCATACATGCTGATCATTGGTTGTGGCAACCGCCAGCGCGGAGACGACGCTGCCGGGGCTATGGCGGCAGAGCGTCTGCGCGCTCTCGGCATTGCAGCGGAAGTCTGCGCGGGTGAAGCGTCGGAACTGATAGGGGCTTGGAGCGGCGCCGATGACGTGATCGTTATAGATGCCGTGGTGACCGGCGCTCCTGTGGGCACCGTGAACGTTTGGGACGGGCAGCATCCCTTGGAGTTCGGCAAGTCTTCAGGATCGACCCATGGACTCGGAGTTGCCGAGGCTATCGAACTGGCCCGAACGATAAACTGCCTTCCGGAAAGATTGCGCGTGTACGGGATCGAGGGGAACAGATTTGAGATCGGAAGCGGAGTTTCGCCGGAAGTCGAGCGTGCCATCGACGAAGTGGTCCGCCGAATCGCTGGTGAGGTGAATGCCGGACGGTGAGAGACGCCGTAATGCTATGCCGTGCCGGCGTTGGTGAAAGCTTCAAGGGCGTCAGAGAGCGTGGGGAACATGAGAAAGATGCGTTCGACCTTGGTAATTTCGAAGACCTTCAGCACGCGCTTGTTCACGCCGGTGAGGGCCACGCGTCGCCCCGACTTTGCACATGACGTATAAGCGCTGACCAACGAACCCAGACCTGACGAATCGAGGTAGGGAACACCCGTAAAGTCGAGGATCATTGTGGGAGCGCCCTCGCGCCGGACCGCGTTGAGAAACGGCGGCACGTTCTCCATGGTCAAGGGGCCACGGAGGCTCAGCACGCCCCGGTCCAGAACATCGATCTGCAATGGCTCAGTTGCCATGGAGCCAAGATTCTAGGCCAGATGGCAAGCGGGGTTCAACTGCCATATACGGGTAATGGTGCCGCTTCGATCTCGGCCTCTACTCGAGGATGCGTCATCCCGAACCCGGCGCCCTTCTGCGCGCGAGATCCTTCGCTCCGCCTGACGCTCCGCGTGAAAAACGGCTACGATCAGGATGACGCCGGAGTTTAGGAACAAGGACGTTCGAAATTTGAACTGCGCCACGACATGTCTGCGAGAGAGATTCGGGCATTACTTTGGACACTGTCCACGCTTTGTAATCTTTTTGTGTTTTCTTTGTGCTGGCAGTTGCGGACTGTTCGCCTGCAGTTACGATGGCAGTAACGGCATGTGGGGAGAATGGTGATGGCAACAAGTGGAAATTCATACCAGCGATGTTCCTGCCAGCAGTCCTAGCGGTCATTCCGGTATTGTCGAAAAGCATCCCAAGGGAATTCAGGCGCGCATTCTGCTGAGCTCCGTCTTCGGGCCGTATGCCCAGGACGACGAGTTCGGAAGCCGCTCCATCAATCCGATGGAGCTATATCACAATCAGGTCACGCGCGCGCAGGGCAGCTTCTCGCTGCGCATGTTTCATCGCTCCTGGGGCATCATGATGATCCAGGCGAATATCTCGGCGCCGTGCGCGGTGCTCGACTTCCCGACGCGTGAAGACTTCGCGCGCGAGTTAAAGACGAATCAGTACGACGTGGTGGGCATCTCGTCGATCATCGTCAACCTGGGCAAAGTGCGCGAAATGTGCCGCATGACGCGCGAACTCTCGCCACACTCGACGATTGTGGTCGGCGGGCATGTGGCCGCCATCCCGGGGATCGAAACCATGATCGACGCGGATCACATTGTGCGCGGCGAAGGCGTTTCATGGATGCGGCGCTACCTGGGCGAAGACGAAAGCGCGCCGATCCAGCATCCGGCAATCGTTTCCGGAATGCGTACTCGGATCATGGGCATTCGTCTGCCGGAACGCAAGGGCGCGACGGCGGCGACGATCATTCCTTCGGTCGGCTGCCCCATGGGTTGCAACTTCTGTACGACCTCCGCTTTTTTCGGCGGCAAGGGCAAGTTTGTCAACTTCTACGAGAGCGGTGACGAACTCTTTGAAGTCATGAGCAGGATGGAGGACGAGTTAAAAGTGAAATCCTTCTTTGTGATGGACGAAAACTTCCTGCTGCATCGCGAGCGGGCCATGCGACTGCTTGAGCGGATGAAGGAAGGGCACAAGAGCTGGGCGCTCTCGGTTTTTGCGTCGGCCAATGCCATTCGCAAATACACCATGCAGGAACTGGTGGAACTGGGCGTGTCGTGGCTGTGGATGGGACTGGAATCTCCGCTTGCGGGCTACAGCAAGCTGCAAGGCGCGGACACGCGGGAACTCACGCGCGAACTGCGGGAACACGGAATTCGCGTGCAGGGCTCGACCATCATCGGCTTGGAGCATCACACTCCCGACAACATCATGGCGGAAATTGAACACGCGGTCTCGCACGATACCGACTTCCACCAGTTCATGCTCTACACGCCGGTGCCGGGAACTCCGCTCTACCAGCAGATGTCAGAAGAGGGGCGCCTGCTGGGCGATGTGGACTACGCCGACGTTCACGGGCAGTTCAAATTCAATTTCAAGCACGCCGCAATTTCGCGCAACGATTCCAAACGCTTTCTCGATTGGGCATTTTGGCGCGATTTCCAGCTCAATGGGCCGAGCCTCTACCGCATCTCACGAACCTTGATGGCGGGATGGAAGCGCTACAAAGACTGGCCCGATGCACGCGTGCGGGAGCGTTTTGCGCGCGAGATGGGCCGTTTGAGCGGCATCTACAGCTCTGCGTTGTGGGCGATGGAACGCCAGTTCAGGAAGGTGGATCGCGATGTCAGCGAGCAAATCCACGCTCTGCGGCGGGAATTCAATCAGGAGTCCGGAGTCATGGCGCGCATGCTGCCGGCCGTGCTCGGTCCGGTTCTGCTGTGGACGACGCGACGCGAAGAGAAACGCTTGGCGCGGGGAAAGACGTACGAGCCGCCGACCATCTTGGAGCGGAGCAATTGGGTGGAGGCTTGAGGGTGGCGGAATCTATCCGACGGGCGTTAGGCCGCACTCACCCCGTGCGACGCGCCGAGAGCATGCTTAGAATTTCCCGCAAGCCCTGGCGGATGTGCTGAATCTCGGAGGGAGAATGAGACGGGAACGGAATTGCACTCTGCGTCTTGTCGGACTTGTTTTCCGCACGCAACTGCTGGCGCGCGCCGGAGATGGTGAATCCCTGTTCGTAGAGGAGTTGCTTGATGCGTAATACGCTCTCTACGTCGCGCTTACGGTACATGCGCTGTCCGGTGCTGCTCTTGACCGGCTTCAATTGCGGAAACTCAGATTCCCAGAAGCGCAGGACGTAGGCGGGCAGGCGGCACAGGTCGGCCACTTCTCCGATGCGGAAGTAAAGTTTATCCGGAATCAGAACTTCGTCCGCCTCGTGTTTGCCCGCGCTCTTCTTTTTCTTGATCCTGGCAGCCATCGGACTCCGGCAACAGCCGTCTCTTTCCTTCATTGTGACACAGGTGCGGCGAGTGCAAAGAGATTTTCGCCGCCGCAGGTTCCCAAAGGAAAAGCCCCTTAAGAGGTGCTTCTCTTAAGAGGCCAGTGAAATTCGTGGTGTGTGCGAGGTATCGTCTCGCCGACGGTTAGTGTTTCTTCTTTTTTGCCTTCTTCTTCGTTGCCATGAAGGTTCCTCCGTGAACGATTTTCCCTTTTGCAAAGGTAGACGTGGGCCCGTGTACTTGGAACGACAACCCTACAAATGGTAGGGGAACACTCTCTGACCCAAGATATTGAGGCAGTATTAACAAAGTGTCAATAGAATTTTGCAGTTTTACGCGGATTTCTTGGGCGCCCGCTGGCTGGTCATTGGTCGTACGCCAAACCCAAGACCCAACCTCGGCAAGACTGAGATTCGCCAGCGACCAACGACAATCGACCAACCAGCGGTAGTACACTGCGCCTGATGCCGCGTGATCCGATCGAACTGGAAATCTTCAAGAACCTCTACCACTCCATTGCCGAGGAAATGGGAGCGGCGCTGCGGCGCACCGCTTTCTCCCCTAATATCAAGGAGCGCCGCGATTACTCCTGCGCCGTGTTCGACGGCGCCGGGCATGTGATTGCCATGGGCGACCACATGCCGGTGCACCTGGGCTCCATGCCCATGTCGGTGCGGGCCGCGATGGATGCGGGCCCGATGGACCCGGGCGATGTGGTCATGCTCAACGACCCTTTTCGCGGCGGGACCCATCTGCCGGACATCACGCTGGTGGCGCCGGTGTATGTGGCGAGGTACCCGAAGAAGAGCGGCGGGCAGGAGTGCCCGCCCCACACTAAGCCAGATTTCTACGTGGCTTCCCGGGCGCATCATGCGGACGTGGGTGGGGCCTATCCGGGCTCGATGGGGCTCTGCCGCGAAATCTACCAGGAGGGCGTGCGGATTCCTCCCGTGAAACTGATGTCGAGCGGCGGGATGAATCGCGATGTCCTCGCCATGCTGCTGAACAACGTCCGCACACCAGCGGAGCGCGAGGGTGACCTGGGCGCACAAATCGCGGCCTGCCACACGGGTGCCGAGCGGCTGCGGGAAGTCTGCGCACGCTACGGCGTCGAGCGCGCCCGGCGCGCGGCCGGGGAACTGCAGGATTATGCCGAAGAACTGATGAGGGCTTTCATGCGGGAGGTGCCAGCGGGTGAATATCAGGCTGAGGATTTTCTGGATGGGGATGGCATCTCCGACCGGCCGGTGAGGATTGCGGTGACGGTGAAGGTCCGCCATGATACCGGCGCTCCTCGCGGGCGGGGGCGCCCGCGCCACGTGATCACGGTGGATTTCACGGGGAGTGATCCGCAGGTAGAAGGAAGCGTCAATGCGGTGGCGGCGATCTCCTATTCTGCCTGCTTCTACGTCTTTCGTTGTCTGCTGGTGGAGGACGTTCCTGCGGCCGCCGGGCTGATGCGGCCGATTCAGGTGATTGCGCCGGAAGGAACCATCGTGAATGCGCGGCCTCCGGCGGCGGTGGCGGGGGGAAACGTTGAGACCTCGCAGCGCATCGTCGATGTATTGCTGCGGGCGCTTGCCCGCGCGATTCCGGATCGCATTCCCGCGGCGGCTTCCGGCACGATGAATAATTTGACCATTGGCGGCGTCGATCCGCGCACCGGAGAGCCCTTCGCTTACTACGAGACGGTCGCCGGCGGCATGGGCGCGCGGCCCGGCAAGCCGGGCGTCTCGGGTGTGCACACGCATATGACGAATTCGCTCAACACTCCGGCGGAAGCGCTGGAGTATGCGTATCCGCTGCGTGTGCGGCAATACTCGTTACGCTCAAATAGCGGCGGAGATGGCCAGTTTCGAGGTGGTGACGGGATTGTTCGCGAGATTGAAGTCCTCACCGACTGCGATGTAACCCTGTTGGCAGACCGGCGTTCGCGCGGGCCATGGGGATTGGCTCAAGGAGCGGACGGCGCGCCAGGAAGAGCTTTCATCACGCGCCGCGACGGCTCGGTGGAGCAAATGCCGGGCAAGTTCAGCGCTCGCTTGCGCAAGGGCGAACGCGTGAGGATTGAAACGCCGGGTGGCGGAGGGTGGGGCAGAACAACTGGTTGAGTTTACGCTTCAAACTAGAGTCGTCGGAGGTGACCGATGGCATTCGAAGTGAGTACCCACTATCTGGAGGAAGCCCGCCGCCAGATGCGAGGACACAAACGCATGGGCGAAGGCGCGATGGCGCAACTCAAAGATGAAGATTTCTTCGTCACGCTCGACCCGGAGTCGAATTCGGTGGCGATCCTGGTCAAGCATCTGGCCGGCAACATGCGCTCCCGCTTCACGGACTTTCTTACTACCGACGGTGAAAAGCCTGACCGCTTTCGCGATCAGGAATTCGAACTGACTCCCGCGACCACTCGCGCCGACGTCATGAAATGGTGGGAAGAAGGATGGGCTCGCGTCTTTGCGGCGATTGACCCGCTCAAGCCCGAGGACGTGATGCGCATCGTTCCCATTCGCGGCGAGCCGCACACCGTGCTGCAGGCCGTTAACCGCCAAATCGCACACTACGCCCAGCACATCGGGCAGATCGTATTTCTAGCCAAGCATTTGCGGTCGAGTGAGTGGAAGACTTTGAGTATTCCGCGCGGAAAGTCGGAGGAGTTTAAGAAGGTCGTTCCGAAGACTGCCCGACCCGCGAGTTAGGGCATTGCGTCAGTAGACTCCCTGGTTTGTCTGGCAGCATGAAGTCGTACTTTTCCCGCAAATCCGCGTTCGCCGCGGCAGCCTCTCCGACGGGCTCCTCGTGGAATACCTGCTTTAGCGCGGAGCCCTAAGCGCACCCTGCACCGGTCGACGGCTCTTGGCACCTCCGATCCAGTGCTGTATTCGTAACCAACGAAGATTGTTTTGGTGTTTTGTTCAGGTGCTTCAGTGGTGTATCTTGCTGGGTTCCTCCACTGATCGGAAGTTGAGGAGCGATGAGGGTTTGGTGCAGTTGGTCGACGGCCTAAGGGTTCCACGCAAGTTGCAGTTGAGTGTTCTGACGGCGTTGATACTGGCCGCCGCGGCTCCGTTTGCACGGAGCACGCAGACGCGGGACCGTCAGCAGGCAGCGCCGGCCGCGTCAGTCGCCCCTCCGGCGCTTACGATTCCGCGCCTGCGGAGCGCCCCCACGCTCGAGGATTTCCTTGGCATGCAGCCGCAAGGGGAAGCCGCCCTGCAGATGGCTAAGGTAAACGGATTCACGCAGCGCAATCCGCACGACGGCGAGAGCGTTTCCGAACCCACCGAAGCCTACCTGGGCTATGACCAGAAGAATCTCTATGTGGTCTTCGTCTGTTTCGACGACCCGCAGGAAGTACGCGCCCGCATGTCGCGACGGGAAGATATTTACGACGACGACCAGGTCGAGATCATGCTCGACACCTATCATGACCGCCGCCGCGCGTACGCATTTCAGACCACTCCCCTCGGCGTGCAGTGGGACGCCATCTGGACCGAGGCCTCGCGCGAGGAGCAGACCAGCGGCCATTTCGATACTTCGTTTGACACCGTCTGGGACTCGCGGGGCAAAGTGACAGACCGCGGCTTCGTGGTGTGGATGGCAATTCCCTTCAAGAGCCTGCGCTTCCCGGCGACCAGGCAGCAGGAGTGGGGCGTCATTCTGTATCGCGGCATTACGCGCAAAACCGAAGACTCATTCTGGCCCCGCGTTTCCTACCAGGTGGAAGGGCGCATGGGGCAGGCCGCGACTCTGTACGGCCTGGAAGGAATCTCTCCGGGGCACGACATCGAACTGCTGCCCTACGGTCTCATGCGCGGCTTCCGGGCGCTGGATACGCGCGATCCCAGCAATCCTTTTTTTCAGAAAGCCACGGCGCAAGGCCAGCCCGGTATGGACGCCAAATTCGTTTTCCGCGACCACTTCACGCTCGATCTGACCGCGAATCCCGACTTCAGCCAGGTGGAGTCCGAGGATCCGCAGATTACGGTGAACCAGCGCTACGCCGTGTACTTCCCCGAAAAGCGCCCGTTCTTTCTCGAGAATGAAGACTTCTTCCGCACTCCCCTGGACTTGTTGTTCACGCGCAGCATCGGTGATCCGTCGGCAGGAATCCGCCTCACCGGAAAGGATGGACCCTATTCGGTCGGTCTGTTGGCGACTGACGATCGCAGCCCCGGCCTGGCAGTGCCTGATTCGTCCCAGTTCTCAGGCATTCGCTCGTACTTCACAGTCGCGCGCGCGAGCCGCGACATCTTCCGGCAGTCGAGCGTGGGAGTGCTCTATGCCGGCTGGGAGTGCCCGACAACCGGCGAATTCAACCGTATCGGCGGTGCCGACACCCACCTGAAATTCAATCCCAATTGGACGCTCGACGGGCAGGCGGTGACTAGCTCCACGAAACTGAATCTGAATTGCGAGGCGAATCTTTATCCGTTCAGCTCGGGGAATCGTGGGAACGGCAGCTACTACTCGGGCCCGGCAGAAAAGCTCGAACTGCGCCGCGATGGCCTCCACTTTACCTACGACGGCGTCTACAACGACATCAGTCCGGGCTTCGTCACCGTTCCCGGATTCATCAATCGGGTCGACATCCGCGAGACCACGCAGGAAGTGGACTATCGCTTTCGCCCAAAAAAGGGATGGATCGTCGACTGGGGTCCGACGCTCGTCACGCGATACGACTTCGACCACTCCGGCCTGCGCCTCGACACCGACTACTCCCCTTACTTTGCCATTCAGGGACGCGGACAGACGATCATTTATCTCCGGCCTTACGAAGAGACTCGAGAACGTCTGCGCCCGCAAGATTTTTGTTTCTTAGGCTTCTCTACCTACTGTCCAACGCCGAACCCGGGTAATATCGACTACCACGAGCACACCAGCGGCGCCACGCTTCAGACTAGCTATTTCAAGAAAGCTACGATCGTTGCACACTACTACTGGGGAGACGGAGTGAATTTCGTTGCCTTGCCGCCTGCGCATGGAGCGGTGTCCGCCCCCTACAACCAGCCCTACGTCGCACGCCAGGACACCGCTTCCGCCTCGCTGAACCTGCGCCCGATCAAGCCGCTCAAGATCGAGAACACCTATCTCTTCGACCGGCTGCGGGCAACCAGCGCCACGTATCTGTCCGTGCAGTCGCAAACCCCAGGCGCGGGCCGCGGCATCTTCAACGACCACATTCTGCGCAGCAAGTGGAACTGGCAGTTCACGCCGCAACTCTCAATGCGCGTGATTCTGCAATACAACGCGCTGCTTGCGGGGACGCCGGGGATCGGTTCTCCCTACACCTATCTGCCGACCTCCAGGCAATTCAATGCCGACTTCCTGGTCACCTACCTCGTGCACCCCGGCACTGCAATCTATGTGGGCTATAACAGCGACCTGCAGAATCTGGCCGTGGTCCCCGAGATGCCATCCGCGCCAGGCTACGTCACGAACACGGCGAAGGGATACCTCAACGACAGCCGCCAGTTCTTCGTGAAGGTCAGCTATTTGTTCAGGTTCTGAAGAAGCTATCAGCTCTCAGCCGTCAGCTTTCAGCTTCGAAGTATCAGATCCCCGCCCTTTGCTGGTAGCTGAGAGCTGATGGCTGAAAGCTCGTGGGGATTGCTGAATCCTGCATGAATCCGGTAGAATCTAATGATCTGAATCGATGTTGGGAGCCACTATGAAAGCTGCTATTCATCCTGCATACAACGAAGTTCGCGTGCATTGCGCGTGCGGCAACGCGTTTATGACGCGGTCGACCCACAAGGGCGACATCGCGGTCGAAATTTGCTCGAACTGCCATCCATTCTTCACCGGCAAGCAGAAGCTGATGGATACCGCCGGACGCGTGGAGCGGTTCCGCCGCAAATACGCCAAGAAGGACGCCGCAGCGACACCGACACCGGCGAAGAGCTAAGAGCCTTCGTCACCGGGTTCGCGCGGATAGATCTAGACAATAAGCCCTCGCTGCGGCGGGGGCTTCGTTTTGCGCCGCCCGGTAGAATAAGACCGTGAAGAAGTTCTGGGACAACTCGTGTGGCGCTGGCGCACTGCTGCCGCGCGAGCCCGCGCCACTTCAGCCGGTGCCGGCGAGTCTTTCGATCGGCAATGTCACCATCGCCCCAGCGACGGTCCTAGCGCCCATGGCCGGTGTCACCGACACAGTTTTCCGCCGTTTCATTCGTAATCTCGGGGGATGCGGCCTGATCATGACCGAATTCACCTCGGCCGACGGTGTACTTCGCAAGAAGGACCAGAAAGCCAAGCGCTATCTCCATTTCTACGAAGACGAGCACCCGATTTCGGCGCAGCTTTTCGGTAGCGATCCGCAGGTGATGGCCGAGGCCGCCCGCATGGTCGAGGGCCTTGGCTTCGACCTGGTCGACCTCAATCTAGGATGTCCCGCAAAGAAGGTCGTCAAGTGCAATGGAGGCTCGGGCCTGCTGCGTGATCTTCCGGCAATCGGCAAGATTTTCGAAGCAGTTCGGGCCGCGGTGCAGATTCCCTTCACCGTGAAATTCCGCGCGGGATGGAACGACGAAGAGATCGTCTGTGTCGAGTTGGCGCGCATGGCGGAGTCCTGCGGCCTGGGGGCCGTGGCGCTGCACGCGCGGACGCGAGAGATGGGCTACAGCGGAAACGCCCGCTGGGAATGGATCGCCGCCGTGAAGGATGCGGTGAAGATTCCGGTTATTGGCAATGGCGACATCCGCAGCCCCGAAGACGCCTGCGCCATGGTCACGCAGACGGGATGCGATGCCGTCATGATCGGCCGGATGGCGCCGTCGAACCCGTGGATCTTCCGCCAGATCGAGCAGTATTGCGCGGCGATGCGGGAAGCCGATGCTTGTGTGGGGCCGGGTCTTCGACCCGGCCAGGCCGAGCAAGGCTCGGCTGCTTTTCCTGGCCAGGATGTGGACGCTTCTATCGGCATCGAGCCAGCCGGGCTTCGCCCGGACCGACCGGGTCAAGGACCCGGTCCCACACTCTATGACCAGCCCTCTGAGGCCGACCGCTATGAGATGATCCGTACCTACTTCCAGATGCTGATCGAAGAAGAACTCCCCGACGCCGTCGGCAAGATGAAGCAGTTTGCCTCGTGGTTCACCCACGGCGTCCCCGGCGGTGCAGGCCTGCGCAAGGCGATCTACGAATCAAAAAGCGCGCCAGAGATTCTGTCGCGCGTAGAAGATTTCTTCGAAGCAAGGTTATGTGGCGCGGGCGCCCTCGCCCGCGAAAGCTGACGGAGCACGCCGCCGCGTTAAGACTTGCCTTTGTTGCCGCCCCCTTGCGGAGCCACTTTCTTCACGTCGATCGGCCCTCCGTCTTCTCCCGCGCTCCACGTTCCGGATAACTTTTCTTCGCTCAATTTTAACGAAACCGTGCCGGTTGATCCGCCGGTATCGAACTCGAGATGGACTGCTTCCCCCTGGTGGGAACCTGCGGTGATCGTGAAATCACCGTGTGACGAACGGATTGTGCCGGAGAGGGCGCCTTCCTTCTCGGTCAGATCAATCGTTACTGGGATGACCTCGCCCGCTTCGTTCTTGGCTGTGCCTTCGTAGCCTCCTGTCAAACCTGCTGTGGCGTCTGGATGTTTGCCTTGCTGAGCCTGCGCTGCGCAACATAGTACGAGCGTAAAGCACAGAATGAGCGCCTGTCCTACCGCGATCATTCGAAGACGAACCGCTAGCTTCTGCGACATTCTCATTCAAACCTCCTTCGCTACCATCTTCCCTGTCTTATCCCTGTCCACATATGCCCATGGCTTGTTCGCATCGTGGGTGAACACGGTCAGCCACTTCTCGGGGACTGCCTGAGCATAGTACTGCTTCTTGCTCTCGATGGTGTCGAGCGGGTAGAGATCGAAACCCATGCCCCAGGTGATATCGATATGTGCCGTCGTGGGGATCAGGTCGGAGATGTAGCAGGCTGTTTGCCCCCGGCTCCGCACCAGCACCGCCTGCATGTGCGCCGTGTGGCCGGGGAAGGTCTTCACCGAAATGCCGGGGACGATTTCTTCGCCGCCTTTGAGTAGCCTCATCTGGCCGCTCTCGACCAACGGGTCGTAGTTCTCCGGGAGGTAGCTGATGGCGTCGCGTTCACTCGGCCGCCGCGCGTATTGCCACTCTCCTTCAGGCGCGTAGTACTTGGCGCGCGGAAAGGTCGGCACGATCTTGCCGCTGTCGCGCACCGTGTTCCATCCGCAGTGGTCGAAGTGAAGATGCGAGTTGATGACAATGTCTACATCGTCGGGCGAGATGCCGGCGGCGGCGAGATTGTCGAGCAACTTGGCGGGCTGGCCGTAGAACTTGATCATCCGCTCCGACAGCTTATTTCCCATGCCGGTTTCGACCAGCACGTTGTGACTGCCAGTGCGGATGAACAGCGAGTTGAGCCCAGTTGTGACGTAGTTCCGCTCGTCGGCAGCGACCTTGCGCGACCACATGACCTTGGGAATCACTCCGAAGAATGCCCCCCCGTCGAGCGGATAGGTGCCGTCTGAAAAAACGCTGAGTTCGAAGTTGCCGAGGGTGAGCTGGTGCATGAAGCTAGTGTGCCACAGAGAACCGTTTGCCACGGATTTCCGCGGATTCTCACGGATGGTTCTGAATAGGGGCATCCGTGGAAATCCCCGACATTCGTGGCCGCTTTTGCTAGTCTCTTTCTCATGCCGCGGCCAGCGGGCGTTACTGCCATTTCAGTCCTCTTCTTTGCGGCCGCGACCTATCTCTGGACAATCGCCGTAGTGATGCTGCTTGCGCCCGGCGCGATCTCGCTGAGGAGCGGAGCGCCGCTCATGTATGGACTGGAACTCGCCGGACCGTACATGGCGCTGCTGGTGGGTTGTGGTTGGGCACTGGTCGCGTGGGGACTGATTCGCTTGCATAATTGGGCGCGCTGGGCCGCAATGCTGGTAATGACTCTGGGAATCGCGTGGCTGGTACCGAAGATTTCGGCGGCGGAAATTGGCTGGCCGCTGCTGTGGTACGGTCTGCAGATCGCGATCCGCGCCGCGTCGGCGTGGTATCTGGCTCAGGCGCCGATAGTGGTCGACGCGTTCGCCGCCAAACAGCAAAGAACTTAGCCACGGATTCACACGGATCCAAATTCAATTGCCTGGTTTATCCGTGTAAATCCGTGCGATCCGTGGCTCGGTTTTATTCTTCGTGGAGCTCCCGAATCCAGATATTGCGATAGCGCACGGGATTGCCGTGATCCTGCAGTTGCAGGGGAAGCTTGTCCGGCCCCGGCTTGTAGGGCGGACGCTCGCCATGCGCCGTCGGCCCCGTGGGCTCGACGTTATCTTGCACGAGCACGCCATTGTGCAGGACGGTCACGCGGGCGGGACGGCTCACCTTGCCGTCTTTGAACCGCGGGCCGTGGAAGATGATGTCGTAGGTCTGCCACTGTGCCGGCGGGCGCGAGGCATTCACCAGCGGCGGGTACTGCCCGTAAACTGCCGAGGCTTGGCCGTCGGCATAGGTTTTGTTCTCGTAGGAATCGAGCACCTGAATTTCGTAAAGGCCCATTAAAAAGACGCCGCTGTTGCCGCGCTCCTGGCTTTCTCCCACGCCCGGTGAAGGCTCGGAGAACTCCACGTGAAGCTGGCAATCTCCGAAGGCATCGCGCGTGGAGATATTGCCGGTCTTGGCCACGACTTCCATGTGGCCGCTCTCGACTTTCCATTTCGCAGGCTTGCCATCTTTATCGACCCAGCGCGAGAGATCCGTGCCGTCAAATAGCACGATAGCGTCGGAGGGAGGGCGTCCTGGCATGTCTTGAGTGCTGGCCGTTCCAGGATCGATGACGGGAGGAATGGGCGGTTGGGATCGTGGATTTTCCATTTCATGGGCGCTTGGGCGGAGGAGAGTTGAGACCAGTAGCGTGACGGCAGCTGACCAACAGCAGGTGGTGTTTATGCATGAGCGTGGCCTCGCCCGGCCAACATCATACAGAACTTTGCCGCGGATTCGCACGGATTCGTCGCGGATGAATCCATCATTGCTCCGTCGAGAATCCGTGTCAATCCGTGGCGCTTCCCTTTAGCGCTTCGCTTTTGCTGGTTCCTTCTCGCCTACACGCCGGCTGACTTCGAACTTCATCTTCCCCGCCTTTTTGTCGGCGTCGACGATTACGTGATCGCCGTGGAGGACTTCGCCGTCGAGAATCTTAAGGGCCAGCGGGTCCTGTACCAGCTTTTGGATCGCGCGCTTCAGCGGGCGCGCCCCGAAGTTCGGGTCGTAGCCTTGCGTGAAGAGCAATTCCTTCGCGGCGTCGGTGAGCTCGAGCGAAATCTTGCGGTCGGCCAGCAGGCGGCGAACGTCTTCGAGGCGCAGTTCGATGATCTTGACCAACTGTTCCTTGCCGAGCGGACCAAAGACGATGATGTCGTCGACGCGGTTCAGGAACTCGGGTTTGAAGTGCGTGTGCAGCAGGTTCAGAACCTGCTCGCTGGCTTTCTCGAATTCTTCGGGCGTGCGGACATGGTCCGACTGCAGGTAGCTCGAGCCGATGTTCGACGTCATGATGATGATCGTGTTCTTGAAATCGACGACGCGGCCCTTGCCGTCGGTGAGGCGGCCATCGTCCATCATCTGCAGGAGCACGTTGAACACGTCGGGATGCGCCTTTTCGATTTCGTCGAAGAGCACGACCGCGTAGGGACGCCGGCGGACCTGCTCCGTGAGCTGGCCTCCTTCTTCGTAGCCAACATAGCCGGGAGGCGCACCGATCAGGCGGGCGACCGAGTGCTTCTCCATGTATTCCGACATGTCGATGCGGAGCATGGCGTGCTCGTCGTCGAACAGGAATTCGGCGAGGGCGCGGGCCAGTTCGGTCTTGCCCACTCCAGTGGGCCCGAGGAAGATGAAGGAGCCGATGGGGCGCTTGGGATCGCTGAGTCCAGCGCGGGAGCGGCGAATCGCATTGGCAACGCGCTCCAGCGCTGGATCCTGGCCAATGACCCGGAGGCGCAGTCGCTCTTCCATATTGACTAGCTTCTTGACTTCCCCCTCGAGCATTTTTGAGACGGGGATTCCGGTCCACTTGGAGACGATGCTGGCGACATCTTCCTCGTCGACTTCTTCCTTGAGCATGCGCTTGCCGGCTCGGCTCTCCATTTGTTTGCTGAGCTTGGCCAGTTCCTCTTCGGCCTGGCGAATTAGGCTGTAGCGGATTTCGGCTACGCGCTGCAGGTTACCTTTGCGTTCCTCGGCCTGCTCTTCGGCTTTTAGCTTTTCGATCTGCTCTTTCAGGGCGCGAACGCGGGCGATGAGATCTTTTTCTTTCTTCCAGTTCGCTTTGAGAGTGTTGGACTTCTCGCGAATCTCGGCCAGTTCCTTCTCGATGACGGCAAGACGCTCGCGCGAGTTCGCGTCGTCCTCTTTCTTCAGCGCCTGCTTTTCGATTTCCAGTTGCGTGGCTTTGCGTTCGAGCTGATCGATGTCGGTCGGCAGCGAATCGATCTGGATGCGCAGCGAGGCAGCCGCTTCGTCGATCAAATCGATGGCTTTGTCGGGCAGGAAGCGGTCCGAGATATAGCGGTGCGAGAGCGTGGCCGCGGCGACGATGGCTGAGTCTTTGATGCGCACGCCGTGATGCACTTCGTATTTTTCCTTCAAGCCGCGGAGGATGGCGATGGTGTCTTCGACATTCGGCTCGCCGACGAAAACGATCTGGAAGCGGCGTTCGAGGGCGGCGTCTTTTTCAATGTGCTTGCGGTATTCGTTCAGCGTGGTGGCGCCGATGGCGCGCAGTTCGCCGCGGGCCAGCGCGGGCTTGAGCATGTTGGAGGCGTCGATCGCGCCTTCGGCGGCTCCGGCGCCGACCAGAGTGTGCAACTCGTCGATGAAGAGAATCATCTGGCCTTGCGAGTCTTCAATTTCTTTGAGCACGGCCTTGAGGCGATCTTCGAATTCGCCGCGATACTTGGCTCCGGCCAGCATCGCGCCGAGGTCGAGCGCGACCACACGCTTGTTCTTCAGAGCTTCGGGCACGTCGCCGGAGATGATGCGCTGGGCGAGGCCTTCGACAATGGCGGTCTTCCCGACTCCAGGTTCGCCGATGAGCACGGGATTATTTTTCGTGCGGCGGGAAAGCACCTGCACGACGCGGCGAATTTCCTCATCGCGTCCAATGACGGGATCGAGTTTACCGCGGCGCGCCTGTTCGGTCAGGTCGCGGGCGTAGCGCTCGAGAGCCTGGTACTTCGCTTCGGGATTTTGGTCGGTGACTTTTTGCGAACCGCGAACGACGGTAAGGGCTTTTAAAATCGCGTCGTTGGTCGCTCCGTGGCGCTTCAGAATCTCCTGGGCTATGTCTTGTTTGAGTTGCGTCGCAGCCAGCAGCAGGTGCTCGGTGGAGACGTATTCGTCTTTGAAGTTGGACGCCTCTTTGAAGGCCTGCTCCAGCAGTTTATTCGTACTGTTCGACAGGGTGGCCTGGGCGGCTTCTCCGGAGACCTTGGGGAGCTTGTCCAGCTCTTTGTAGACCTCGCTCAGAACCGCTTGTGGGCCGATGCCGATTTTTTCGAGGACAGGCGGAACGATGCCTTCCTTGTCTTCGAGCAAGGCGGCGAGCAGGTGAATCGGTTGCAACTCGGGATTGCCGTGTTCGGAGGCGAGCTGGCTAGCGCGCTGGACGGCTTCCAGCGCTTTAACGGTGAATTTGTCCCAACGGATCGGCATGGTTATCTTTCTTCCTTTGAATAAAAGCCACGATGCTTCGCTGTCGCAATCTGTTCCCCAGTTAGCTTCCGGCAGCACCACATGCAGTGATAAGGGGGCTGATGCCCGCAGCCACAGGGCTCCCAGTCTGAACAATTGCAGAATTGCAGAGCATCTTCCGGATTGTCGGCACCATCGCAGGTTCTGCGTCTCAGGCCGGCCGCAGCCAATGCAACGCTGCGGTCACGGAGTCTTTCAAGAATCTCAACCTTCTCAGAGAAACTGAGCGAGGCGAGCTGCCTGCGCATCTCCTGTTTACCCATTACTTCCTTCCATGTACTTCCGCTCGAACTCCTGCCATTTTGGCGTCAGCCCGTGGCGTTCGAGAAGACTCTTGAGCTTGTCCCGGTCGACGGCGTTTTGCTCAACGAACTGCAGCACGCGAATGTGGTCCTTTGCTCGTCCTGTGCGCAAGGCGATCGCTGCCAAGTGTTCGGCGCTCATCACCCAGGTCGAGACGTCCTGCACCGTGGCTGCTACGGCTTCAGCCACGGCCTCGCGCTCCAACTCGTTCGCCGGTGGCAGAAATTGGACGGGCCAACCGCCGATTACGATATGTTCATGCTGCACCGTTCCGCCCTGCTCTCGCAGGTAGTCGTAGATCGGAGAAAGACTAAGCAGCGAACGGCCTTCATTCATCGGCAGCATGACGAACACATCAATGTCGAGTGTGGCCGCCGGCTCCAAATAGAGTGTCGCGCCGACAGCTCCTCCTATGGCGTATTTGCCAATCACACCGTCGGCTTGCATTTGGTTAATCGCGGCCAAAGTAGCTTTCACAGAATCATTGTCAAGCAACTCTGCCCGGCTCGCCAAGCTGCAAATAAAAACACAAAAGAATTGGGAGGCGGTCACCTCTGCCGCCTCCCGCTGACCCTCTGGAGCTAAAGCTCTGATCACACCCGGCCTCGTAGTGGCCCGACTGCAAATCGGGCCCTTCCTGACGTCAGCCTAAAGCCATCGAGCTGCGCTCGATGACCGGGTCAAAGACCCGGTCCCACACGAGCGGTGCCGTCTTATGCGGCCTTGCTGGGCCCCTTGCCTTCGATCTGCTTCTCGCTTCCGACGTTGACCTTGATCTGCTTTGGCTTCGCTTCGGCCTTCTTCGGCAAGCTGATCTTCAGCACGCCCTTGTCGTAGTTCGCCGAAACGTTCTCGGTGTCGACCGTAGTGGGCAGTGTGAAGGTGCGGGTGAAAGCGCCGTACTGACGCTCCACGCGCCGGTAGTTCTCTTCTTTCTCTTCCTTCTCGATCTTGCGCTCGCCGTGCACGGTGAGAGTGTTGTTCTCGACGCGGACGTCGATGTCTTTCTCGTCGATTCCGGGCACTTCGATCTTTAGAGTGACCTTGTGCTCGTCTTCGTAGACGTCGACAGCGGGGGCGAAGCTCGATGTGGTCAGAGATTCGTCGCGGTCTGCGCCAGCGTAGGACTCGCGGAATGCGCGGTTGATGCGATCCTGCAGGGTTGCGAACTCACGGAATGGCTCCCAACGGGTTAATACGGTCATGGCTAAATCCTCCTTCAGAAAATTGGTTGAGTCAGAGACTTCTTACGTTTCGCGACCGGCTCTCGAAACCCCCAGAGGGCTGCGGTCAACTGATTAGACGCCTAGTTAGCGTAAAGGAAGCATAAAAGTTGAGTGCTATATTGTCAAGTCATAAACATTGCTTATTTTCATTAGCTTACAGACGCAATGACGCACTTCAGGTAGGCAGTTTCTGGGACGTTGAGGAGGACAGGATGGTCTTTGGCTTGTCCGTGGACCTCGACTAGGCGCAGGGTGCGGTGGGCGTCGAGGGCCGCGTCGGCGAGCATTTCCAGGAAATTCGACTGGCTCACGTGATAGGAACACGAGCAGGTGACAAGGATTCCCCCCGGGCGCAGCATTTTCAGGGCGCGAAGGTTCAGCTCTTTGTAGCCGCGCAGGGCGGGATCGAGGTCGCGCTTCGTTTTTGCGAAGGCGGGCGGGTCGAGGACGACCGTGTCGTAACGCCGATTGGACGAGGCGTAGTCCTTGAGCAAGTCGAAGGCGTTGGCTTCGATCCATTCGATATCGCGTCCATTGAGAGTGCCGTTCTTATCAGCGACTTCGAGGGCCGGGCGTGAACTGTCAATGCCGGTGACATTCGAGCAGCGAGAGGCGAGGTGGAGGGCGAAGCCTCCCTGATAGCAAAAGACGTCGAGGGCGTCGCCGTGCGCGTACTGGGCGGCGGCGGCGTAGTTTTCACGTTGGTCGAGGAAGGCCCCGGTTTTCTGGCCTTCGAGAGCGTCGTAGTGGAAATGCACGCCGTTCATGGTGAAAGTGGTGGCGGTCTCACCACCCTGCAACAGGCCGGATGCGCGCGACGGGAGACTCTCCAGTTCGCGTACGCGCGGATCCACGCGTTCGATGACTGAAGTCGGATGGAAGCAGCGAGTTAGTTCAGAGATGACGGTCTCGCGAATTTGGTTGGCGTCCATTCCTTGCGTGAGGACTTGCAAAGAAAGAATGTCGTTGTAGCGGTCGACGATGAGACCAGGGAGGAAATCAGCTTCGCTGAAAATTACGCGGTAGGCGTCGGTGTCGCGGACCAGCCCTTCGCGATAGGCGATTGCATTGCCGATGCGTTGGCGAAGCAGGGCGGGAAAGTCTGCGATGGGATCGAGGGAGATCATGCGGATAGCGATTTGCGACGAGGTCGAGTAGAGGGCTGTGCCCAGAGCCTTGCCTCGCAGGTCAGAAACGGTGACCAGGGAGCCGGGAGGGATACTATCGGCGGAGACGATGTCGGATCGGTAGACCCAGACATGGCCGGACTTCAGGCGAGTGGCGCCGCGGGCGGATATCTTGACCTTGAGGAGACTCGGGGGTTGGGGCATGCCGTCATCTTAGAACGTATGGGGCATGGGTGCCTGCAGGGTCGAGTTCGCGCTCGATGACTGGGTTCCTTCGACTTCGCTCAGGACAGGCTCCGACCCGGTCCCACACTACATCTCCGTGTCTACCGGGCGGCGTGTTCGGGAGCGACGGGGGGGGCGGGTTCGGGCTTGACATGGGAGCCGGAGGCGGCTTCGCGGCGGGCGGCGTCAAGGTCGGATTGCAGGGAATCCAGGACGACCATGGGAAGTTCCGTGCCCCAGCCGTCGAGATCGTCCTCTTTCCATAAGCCATTCAGGCGGATGGCGCCGGTGATGTCCTCGGGGAAGGCCTGACGGTAGTCGCCCTCGCGGATGAGAATGTCTCCGATAAGCCGTCCCGTGTGAATTTCGTAGACGCGACGACTGGCTTGGCCTCCGGAGTTGGTCAGGCAGATATAGACTTCGCCGGTGTCCGCGTACTCTGCGCGGTAGTACCAGGCCTGGGGCGCGTCGATCTTAGGATGGTGCCGGCGCGGGCGGTGGGTTTCCGGCTTCTGGTCGACCAGTTCGTCGGCGGGATTGAAATAGAGAATGCGCTGACAGGAATCGCAAACCACCGTCTGCTGGCCGGAACGAACCTCATTGTAAGTTTGGGGACGCAGCATGACCTGACACGCCATGCACTTGTGATCGCGAACTTCGGAGATGCCACTGCCGCGAAACTTGGAGACACGCTCGTAGTGGCGGAGAAGGTCCGCGTCCACGCCAGCGCGCATCTGCTCCCGCTTGGTACGCCATTCGGCGAGAAGTTTCTCGTCCTCGGCAGTGCGCTGCCGGGCCTGCTCTTTCTCCTGCTCGATCTCGGCGGCTTCGGCTTTGAGTTCGGCCTGCGCGGCCTTGACCTCTTTGTCGCGGGTGTCGGCGTTGACCATGAGCTCGAGAATCTTGTCTTCGTTCGCCGCGATCTCCTTTTCGGCGAACTGGATCTCGTGCAGCAGCGCTTTGTACTGCTCGTTGGTCTTTACATCGAGCGACTGGTCGCGATACTTGGAAATCTTTCCGCGGAGATCGTTGATCGAGGTGTCGTACTTGCGGCGAGCGGCTTCGTCGGCCTTGATGGCGGCTTGGGCCTTTTCGAGCTGAGCTTTGGTCCCGGCCAGCTTCTGCTCGATGACGGCGACGCGTTTCGGGAATTCGGCGATCTCGTCCTGCAGGCGGCGGATTTCCTTGTCCGCGTCTTGCAGCCGCAGCAGGTTTTCGATGTCAGGAAGCATCCGGCATTGGGTCTGCTTTGATTCTAGCATGTATGCGGGGAGCCGCTCTGCGCGACCGGGCGAGATTTTGCGACGGCGATGCACTGCGGAGGAACGCCGCGGCAGTGTAAACTCTCTGCTTTGCTCGTTAGGCCTTCTACTTTTGCTTGCCGGGTGAGGAATCTTCGTGAAAAGTCGCGTTTCCTGGTTTTCCTTTGTTCTGCTCACACTGCTAGTGCACGTTTCCGAGGGGTGGGTTGTTGCGCAGACCGCACCCACCAAACCACTGACGATTGAGGCCATTTATCAGCCTGGGGGTCTGGGCGGGCGTGGTCCCGAGTTCGCGGAGTGGAGTCCGGATGGAAAGAGGCTCTCGTTCGTGCAGCGCGATGAGAAAGGCGAGAACGGTGAGTTGTGGTACGCGGATGTGGCCACGGGCGAGAAGAAAGTGCTGGTCAGCGCGGCGAAGCTGGCATCGCTGGCGCCGGACGTCACCAAGCTCAAGAACGAGCGAGAGAAGGAGCGGCTGACGCGCTATCACGTGGGATCGTATTTGTGGGCGCCCGATTCGAAACACTTGATTTTCAACTCGCGCGGGCAGTTGTGGCTCTATGACCTGGGGACGGAGACAGCGGTGCAGTTTACCTCAGCGCCCGATCCGAGCGGAGATCCGAAATTCTCGCCCGACGGCAACCACGTTGCCTACGTGCGGAAACACAATCTGTATGTTCGTCCGGTGAACGGGAAAGACGAAAAACAGCTCACCAAAGATACCGGCGACAATCTTTTCAACGGCGATATTGACTGGGTGTACGCCGAGGAACTGTTCGTGCGCAGCAATTACTTCTGGTCGCCGGACGGCAAAGAAATCGTGTTTCTGCACATGGATGAAAGCAAGGTGCCGACGTATCCGATTACCGACTGGATGCCGACACATCCTACCGTGGATGAGGAGAAGTATCCCAAGGTGGGCGATCCGAATCCGGTGGTGAAGCTGGGCGTGGTCGACGCCGAACACGGCAAGGTGCGCTGGATCTCGCTGAGCAGCGATGAGGACACTTACATCCCCCGGTTCGGATGGGTAGGCGAGGGGGTGATCTGGGCGGAGGTGTTGAACCGGTCCGAAGACAAGTTGGACCTGTACTTCGTGGACGCGAAAACGGGCAAGTCGCGGATCGTGTTGACCGAGACCACCCCGGGGGCATGGATCGACTTCGATCACGCCGTGGTGCAATTCCTGAAATCTGGTCGATTTTTGTGGCCGAGTTGGCGCGATGGCAACATGCATCTTTACCTCTACAGCTTCGAGAAGCAGAACCCGATGGCGACCGATGCAAAGTTGGAACGGCAGCTGACCAAGGGGGATTTTGAAGTACTGGCGATCGAGGGCGTGGACGAGGCTGCGGGCACGGTCTTTTTTGCGGCGAACAAGGATGATCCGCGCCAGGAACACATGTTTTCGGTGCAATTGGACGGGTCCGGATTCAAGGCGCTCACTTCCGAGGAGGGGCAGCACTCCGGAGACTTCAGCGATGACGGGAAGCATTATCTCCACCGCTTCTCCGGCCCGCAGACCGCAACGAGCCTATCGCTTTGCGCCGTGGGTGGCTCCTGCAGCTCCGTGTGGAAGGCGCACGACGAAGTGGCCGAATACGGATTGCGGGCGCCGAAGTACCTGGAGTTCAAGGCGGAAGACGGGACGACCCTTTATGGACGATTGCTGTTGCCTCCGGACGCCCAGGCCAGCGGCAAAATTCCGGTGATCGTTCACATTTACGGAGGGCCGGCATCGCAGATGGTGACAAAGAGCCTCCCCGATCCCTTCGACGAAATTCTGGCGCGGAAGGGATTTGCCATTTTTGCGGTGGACAATCGCGGCACTCCTGGACGGGACCGCAAGTTCCAGACGGCAATCCGGCACGAATTCGGCGCAGTGGAGTTGAAGGATCAGCTCACGGCGCTCGACCAGCTACTGGCGCAATTTCCGCAGCTTGATAGCGATCGGGTTGCGATCTGGGGCTGGTCGAATGGCGGTTCGATGACGCTCTATGCCATGACCCATTCGGAGCGCTTTCGCGCCGGGGTGGCGGTGGCTCCGGTTGCGGATGCGCGCAACTATGACTCGATTTATATGGAGCGCTACTTCGGCCTTCTCAAGGACGACAAGGCAGGGTACGAACTGTCGGATGTAACCAGGTCCGCCGACAAACTGCACGGGGCCCTGCTGCTCGTTCATGGCACGGGCGACGATAATGTTCACTTTCAAAACAGCGTTCAAATGATTAATGCGCTGATCAGCGCGGGAAAGCAGTTCCGGCTGATGATCTACCCCAACAAAACACACAGCATTTCCGGCAAGGACGCCCGGGTGCACCTGTTCACCATGATCGAGGAGCACTTTGAGCGGGAGTTGAAAAACTAGTAGCCAGTTACCAGTGAAGCCGCAATTATTTATGCCTACCCGAGCCTTTGCGGGGAGTTTCCTTGGAGGAGCTTTCTTTGGATGAAGACTCTTTCGAGGAGGTCTCCTTCGACGAGCTATCTTTCGAGCCGCTGTCTGACTTGGGTTTGTCGTCCTTCTGGTCTTTCGGGGAGGAATCCCCGCTGCTTCCCGGCGAGGAAGATTTCTTGGCGTAGTCGGTGACGTACCAGCCGGAACCTTTGAACTGAACGGCGGGAGCGGAGATCATCTGCTCGACCTGCCCGCCGCAGTCCGGACACTTCTTCACCATCTTGTCGGAAAACTTCTGAATTTTTTCGAAACGGTGTCCGCACTTCTTGCATTCGTATTCGTAAAGTGGCATGGGTGAGAAGCGTGCGAATTACGCCGGGTTCCACTCGATTTTATGGGCGAGGCTGGAGTGACGTCAATTTTGACCGGGGGTGGTAGTGCTTAAGTTTGAATCCGCAGCTTTCGGTAAGGCCTCATTCCGAAGCCCGTCGTTTTCACCAACGGGCGAGGAATCTCCCTTGGCAGTCAGTTGTGGAAGACCTTCGCTCCACCTGAAGAACGGCTCCGGTCAGGATGACGCCGTCTAAAACAGAGTGGCCACGACTTAAACTAAGGCACTCCTGGGAATCCGAAACCGTATCCATGGGTTGTAACGAAAGCGCGCCAAGAGTCACTAAAAGAAGATAGTCGTGGTCGGGAGTGACCACGGACGCGAAGTCAGGAGTCAAGCCATGGCGAATAAGTACCTGATCGTTTACAAGGGACTGACGTCCGCGGTGCCGCGATCACTGCAGCACTTCGTTAAAACCAAGATTGAGGATGAGTTCAGCTCATTCGACGTGGAGTTGGATTTCAGCGGGACGCGGGCGGGCCATGACCTGGTGGTCAAGTTCGAAAACAAGATGGACGTCTTGCCCACGTATGGCGAGAGTTCGCGGCCCGACATCACAAATGGCGGTGGGACCACGGTCTTGGCAGGCGAGTCCGAGATTTGGGTGCGCGCGATCAAGACCATGCGTCTGCAGATAAGTCCGGGAACCTGTGAACCCGCCTTCCCCGAGACCGAGACCGCGCTGGGATCGATCATCGCCAATTGCACGATCCACGAGACCGGTCACATGTTGGGAATGCAAACCGGAGGGTCTGATGACGGGGGACATTCTACCGATCCAGGCAATTACATGTGGGATCCGGGAAGCATGCCCGGCGGTGACACTCATGTCTCCAGGGTTTTCGAATACACGGTCAAGCAAGATGACACTCTGAGCGAGATTGTTCAGGACTATAAGAATGGCAAACTGGACAAATGCCGCGTTGGCCCCGACGATCTCACCTTTCAGGAAGTCTGGGAGGATCCGGAAAACAAGAAAATGGGGTTTGTTGCGCACCCAACTAAGAGCAACGTGCCTGGCCGGCGCCTCAACAACTGGAATTTCATTTATGCAGGCGAAAAAGTTGCATTGAGAAATCACAACCTCCGTACGCAAGACTATCGTCGAACCTTCGCTGGGTTTCTAGGGAAGAAAACTTTTACCGCCGATCAGATGAAAATCATGAAGGCGTTTATCGCGGAACGAGTGGCGGCAGGCAGGGGCTGAGGGTTGAATCCGGCGATCGAGAGTGACTACTTGTCTTTATCTTCACTGGGCTCGCCCGAAGGTTCTGCTGACTGCGGAGCAGCCCGGACACAAATCATTCTTGACGTAACGATAGAATCGAGGACGTCCGCGACTCCTCCAATAGGTAGTCTTGTAGTCATCAATCCCCGGCCCCGAACTCATGAAGCTGAAGAAGATGTGCCGCGACGGTCGGACGATAATTCCCGCGTGCCCATGCCACACGATCAAATCGCCAGGCTGAGGCTCCTCTACCCGTCGAAACTCGTCGACTCCAACATAGAGATCGTCGGAGCTCGCGTAACGATACGGGAAGCCGGCCCGCGCGTAAACCGCATGAACTAGATGTGAACAGTCTCGCCCGGAATGGAGACGCACCTTGCGATCGAGCGCAGCCGCAATCACGGACAAGCCCTCGTCCGGGCTCAATGTCCGATTTGGTTTTTCCCCAAGATTTCGACTCGGTGCTTGCCGGATGGCGCTCGAAGTCCCGGTCGGGCGAACCGCCTGCTGCGCGGATGAGACACCCAGACCCAACCCGCAAAGCAGGCCGGCGATCATGAGCGTTAGGTGTATCCGCATCGCCCTATTCTGATGCCAAATCCAGCCGAAAGGAGGTTACAGTTGTTCAGGGACCGGCGTCGCGGATGGGAGCCGGGGGGGCCGAAATGCCGATTATCGCTCCAGGAGGCGTTTTGGGGCAGTATTGCGCCAGGCGGCTTCAATGGCCTTGCGCAGCACTTCTTTTTTCGCAGCTTTCAGATGGACGCTGGTGGCCCCGCGTTGTCCCCAGGTGCCTTTCACCGGAATAAACATGTCGGGAAAGTCTTTCGAAAAATAGTGCTGGTCTTCCGGCGGCAGTTTGACCATGCCGCGGGTTTTGTCTGGATATCCGAGGGTGGCAAAGATTTTTCCGCCGACCCGAAAGTCGGGATGGTTCATGTGCGCGCGCTCTTCAGTGTCGGGAAGAGAGAGGGCGATTTGGCGGAACTCTCGCGCAGTCATGAGCGGCCTCCTGGCGTTGCATACACTAGCATAACCGCCCGCTTCGGCGAAATGTTACGGCTGGATTTCAGATTGTAGATTTCAGAGTGCAGAATCTAGCTTGGGACGTGGTCGGGGAATCTGCAATCATCAATCTCCAATCTTCATCGCTGTGGCCGATGATAGACTCCGGCCATGACGGAAGTGAAATCGCTGACGGGGCCGGCCTTGTATCTGGTGGGAACTCCGATCGGCAATCTGGAGGACATTACTCTGCGGGCGTTGCGCGTTCTGAAGGAGGTGGACGTGATTGCCTGCGAAGACACGCGGCAGACGCAGAAGTTGCTCAATCATTACGCGATCGCGACCCGGATGACCAGCTATCACGAACACAACGAGATGACGAAGTCGGCGGAACTGGTGAAGCAGATGCAGGAGGGCGCGAGCGTGGCGCTGGTGACCGACGCGGGCATGCCCGGGATTTCCGATCCAGGGTACCGGCTGATCGCACTGGCGGTACGGCATCACGTGCCGGTGGTGCCGGTTCCCGGGGCGTCCGCCTTTCTGGCGGCGCTAGTAGCGAGCGGGCTGCCGACGGATTCGTTTCGCTTCAGCGGATTCTTACCGGCGAAACGCGGGGAGCGGCGCGCAGCGCTGGAGGCTGTGAAGAATTCTCCGCGAACCCAGGTGTTCTATGAAGCTCCCCACCGGATTGTTGAGACGCTTGCGGATGTTGTCGAGGTTCTGGGTGATGCCCGGCATGTGGTAGTGGCGCGCGAAGTAACCAAGCTGCACGAGGAATTTCTGCGAGGCCGCGCAGGCGAGGTGCTGGAGAATCTGAAGGCGCGCGAGTCGGTGAAGGGCGAGATCACGCTGCTGATCGGCAAGGCCGAGGACGAAGATGCTCGTGTGGCGACGGGCACTCTTGCCCGTCAAAGCGTGCGTCAGCGCGTCGAGCAGATCATGGCGGAAGAGAAGGTCGATGAGAAGGCCGCGCTCAAGAAGGTGGCGAAGGAGCGGGGCGTGTCGAAGAGCGAGGCGTACAGGGAATTGCAGAGAAGCAAATGAACCAAGAAGTTCGTCCTAGCGCCGAGATCCTTTGCGTCTTTCATGCGTTGATCCGTGCTCGTCAAAGACAACCGTGATATGACCAGATCGCGCAATGCTGCCTACCAGAGGCGGATTATACTCTCTCGTTAGAGCCCTCATCTGGGGAATTGCGATTGCCAACGCTTGCGCCATCTCTGAGCCAGTGAAGTTACCAGAACCGAAATAAAACTCTCGAACTCTATGCCGTCGCAAAGCGACGCGTTCTATCTCGTTGTAGCGGTTTCTTTTGTCCTTTGTGAGAACAACCCAGGCTCGTTCTGCTACATACTGAAGCCAAACTTCATCTGGCGTGCCGCGCGCGAAGTGGTCCCTCTGGCGCTGGTGCTGGACACGATTACTCAACAAGACATCGAGAATCGGCTGGCAGTTGTCGAGGTTCTCATCCAAGTAAAGGATGAAATCGTCAAGCTGCAACTGCTCGGGTTTCCCAGCGAATTGCCTCTTCGATCTGCTTTTCTTCGAGGCCATATTCCTTGGCTAGTTCGGGCACTGACTCGCGTGCGTTGAAGCGAGATGCGATCACGGCAGTGGAGATGCCGGTTCCCGCTATCACAGGCTTTCCGAAGCCGAGGGCTGGGTTGATTACAATAAACTTTGGTTCAGCGGTGCTTCGTTCCCGCACAAACGGATAGAATTTGAACATTCCTATTTCTCTGTCATACTCGACTCGTTCCAGATGAGCTTCTACTATTCCAGGAATCGCAAGCTGTCCCCCTCTGGAAAGGTTTACTAGCCGATCGATCTCTTTGAGGAGCAGATCGACTCTGTTGGTATACAGCGGCTGTTCGATCAGAGGGTGCTTGTAGCCAGTGGTCTTTTGCAGGTGCGCCAGCGCCCTCCGAATTTTAGGAAGTCGCAGATTATAGAGTGACTTCATCGACGCGAGCATGTGGCACTCAAGTAGGTTCATGAAAGAGAGTGCTCTGGGACCCTTTGATGCTGCTCGAATAAGGGGCGAAATCGGCTTACGACCGAAGGCCCAGTACTCAAGAGTCTTTATCGGAACGCGGAGATAGAGAGCGGCTTCAGACAACCCGTACAGCGGAAGCTCTAGTCGTTCGTCAGTTGAGATGAACTTCACGAGGCTCTCTTCTTTTCGAAGCATTTCAATACTGATATATCACATCTGGGCTCTGATCGTAGTGATCGAGAAGCAACTAGAGTACGAACAGGGGCTAATTTGGGAACTATTTGCCGGCCAACTCCCGCTTCACAATTTCGCTGACCATTTTCCCGTCTACGCGCATTCCGGCGGCGTTGAATCTTGCCATTGCGTTCTTCATCACCGTGCCCATTTCTTTCATGGTGGGCGCGCCCATCTCGGCGATGGCGGCCTTGACACCGGCTACAACGTCGGCCTCGGCGGCGGCTTTAGGTAGATAGGTTTCGATCAGGACGATTTCGGCGGCTTCTTTGTCGGCCATTTCCTGTCGTCCGCCCTTGGTGAACTGCTCGACCGACTCTTTGCGTTGCTTGATCAGCGTGGCCAGTACGGCCTGAGACTCTTTGTCGTCGAGCGGCGCCATCTTTTCGACCTGGCGAAGGTGCAATGCACTTTTGACCATGCGCAGGGTGGAGAGGCGCGCTTCGTCCTTGGCTTTCATGGCGGTGACGATGTCTTTCTGAATCTGTTCGACTAGGCTCATGGGGGGATTATAGAGGGTGTGTGGCCAAAGTCCCCACCCTAGCTGCAAAGAACTCCGCTAGGATGGGGCACCTCACTGACGTGAGCCTTGTGACCGGGGTCACGGCGGAGGAGGGACAGCCAACGTAAGCTGCATTCGCAGGACCGCGTTGTGGCCGGGCAGGTTGCCACCGTAGCTCACGCACTTGCTCCCAATCCCACGACGAGGCAGGAGGGATCAACATGCGAGTCCTGATTGTCTATGCCAGCCGTTACGGCGCGACGCAAGGAATCGCGGAGCGCATTGCCGCCATCCTGCGCCAGCAGGGTTTGGAGACCATGGTCGAGTCTGTGCAGCGGGCAGGAGATCCCGCGGATTTCGACGCGGTCGTGATCGGAAGTGCTGCCTACTACTCTCACTGGATGAAGAAGGCGACGGAGTTCGTGCGCCGAAATCGGGCCGCTCTCGCGGAGCGGCCACTGTGGCTGTTCAGCAGCGGGCCGCTGGGTACGAAAACCGTAAATGAACAGGGCCGGGACCTGTGCGCGGTTACCGTGCCCAAGGAGATCGAGGAATTCATCGAAGCCATTCACCCGCGGGACCATCACGTGTTCTTCGGAGCGCTGGACCGCGACAAGCTGGGATTCGCCCATCGGCTCATGTTGAAGCTGCCAGTGAACCGGGACCATGCGATTTTTCCGCTAGGCGACTTCCGCAACTGGAACGACATTGAAGCTTGGGCAGGCAAGATTGCCCATGCACTGAAAGACTCTGCGGGCGAGGATGAGTTTTCCGTCGACGACGGCGCCCTGATTGCCCGATAGGTGCGGGCGTTGCCTGTGCTGGGCGCGGCCACTTCCGGTAAACTTGTAGACTATTCCCGTTCCTAAGGATTCTGATCATGTTGCATAAGAATCGTCTTTTTACTCCGGGGCCGACGCCGCTGTTGCCGGCAGCGCAGACGGCCATGGCTTCGTTTACGGCGCATCATCGAACCGCTGACTTTCGGGCGCTGTTCCAGCGCGTGCTCGCCGACATGAAGGAATTCATCGGCACGAAAAATGATGTGCTCGTGCTGGCATCTTCGGGTACCGGCGTGATGGAGGCGTCGGTGTCGAACCTGACGTCGCCGGGCGACAAGGTTTTGGTGCTGACGGCCGGAAAGTTTGGCGAACGTTGGACAGGTCTGGCCAAGGCCTTCGGCTGTGCCGTGGACGTAGTGAGTTCGCCGTACGGCGAAACGATCTCGCTGGAAGAAGTTCGAGCGAAGCTGACGCCGGGCGTGCGCGCGGTGTTTCTGCAGGCGACCGAAAGTTCCACCGGGGTGCGGCATGATGTACAAGGGATCGCGAAGATTGTGCGAGCGCATGGCGGGGCTTCAGGAAATGACATTCTGCTGGTGGTGGATGCGATCACCGGGCTGGGCACGACGCACCTTGATGTGGATGGCTGGGGTGTGGACGTGATCATCGGCGGATCGCAGAAGGCGCTGATGATGCCTCCAGGTCTGGCCTATTGCGCCGTGAGCGAGCGGGCGTGGAAGCGGATGGATGGGACAACCTCGCCGCGGTATTACTTCGATCTGCGCAAGGAGCGGAAGTCGGCGGCCAAGGGCGAGACGGCCTACACGCCGGCGACATCGCTATTTGCGGCGCTAGGGGCAGCGCTGGAATTCGTCCGCGGCATGGGCAACGGCGATGTGGCCAAGGGCCGCGAGGAACTGGTCAACAATGCCGAGCTTTGCGCGGAGATGACGCGCGCGGGAGCGAAGGCTTTGGGATTGAAGTTGTATGCGTCTTCGCCGGCAGCGGCGCTGACCGCGATCTGCGCGCCCGACGGACTTGACTCGGGAAAGATTGTGAAGGAGTTCCGCGAGTCCTTCGACGCCGTGGTCGCCAATGGACAGGGCGAGATGAAGGGGAAGATCTTCCGAATCGCCCACATCGGCTACTACGACTATCTCGACACGGTCGGGATCCTGGGCGCGCTCGAACACGTACTGGCGCGTGTGACCGAGAACAGTATCGACTATGGCGCAGCGGTGCGGGCAGCGCAGGAAGTGTACGCCCGCGCCCTGATCGAGAAGCGCCAACTGGTGGGCGCCTGACGACGGCATCGAAACTGTCCCGCCAACCCAGCCCCGCAAATGGAAGCCGCACCTTAGTTGATGGTGAAGGTCATGCTGTTCGAGGTCTCCGGCATGGTGCCGCCGCTTCCGTACATGCCCGTCCCGGCGGTGCCAGGATTGGTCACTGTCACCGAGACCGTGCCCCCGGTCGCGATGGCCGAAGCCGGAATGCCCACGGAGAGCTGGCCGCTGCTCACGTAGGTTGTGGTTTGCGCCGTGCCACTCCAGTTCACCACCGCGTTCGTGTTGAACTTGCTTCCATTAACGGTCAAGGTGAACCCAGCGCTACCTGCTTTCATGCTGGCGGGAGCGAGCTGTGCGATCGCAGGAACATTCCCGGCTGAGGGAGGAGTCATCTTGGAACTGTATCCGCACGCCAAGGTGGACGCGATCAGGGTGACGAGCAACGTGGTTTTGAGTGTTGGCAGGGTGGTCATAAGGTTCTCCCGTGGGCGAGTGCCCCATTTGACGACGAGTCTAGAAAATCAAGCCAGCGGGAGTGTCAGAGCCATGTCAATTCTCGGTCAAGGAATTGTCGGGCGGATGTGTGAAATCGGATCGCCGGTCATCGGATCACAGAGCAAAGGAACCCATACGTGAAAATTATTGTGGCGGAAAAAATCTCGGGATCGGCCTTGGCTGAGCTGCAGGAGCCAGGCTGGACCGTGCTCACCGCGGACCAACTGGAAGGCAAGCTGGCGGAACATCTGCAGTCGGCAGATGCGTTGATCGTGCGCTCGGCAGTGCAGGCGGATGCCAAGCTTCTCGCCCATGCGAAGAAGCTGCGGGTGATTGGGCGCGCCGGCGTAGGGGTGGACAACATCGACCTCGAAGCGGCGACGCATAAGGGCATCGCCGTGATGAATACGCCGGGAGCGAACGCGGTAGCGGTAGCCGAGCAAACCCTGGGAATGATGCTCGCCATGGCGCGCCACTTGTGCCGGGCGGACGCGCTGATGCACGCGGGCCGCTGGGAGAAGAAATCGCTGCAGGGCACCGAACTGCGGGGGAAGACGCTGGGGATCATCGGGCTGGGGAGGATTGGCATGGAGGTAGCGCGCCGGGCGCGGGCCTTCGGTATGGAACTGGTAGCGCACGATCCGTTTGTTTCGGTCACCGTGGCAAAGGAACAGGGCATCCGGCTCGCCGGGCTTGAGGAGATTTATGGCTGCGCCGACTACATCACGCTGCACGTGGGGCTGACGCCGCAGACCACGGGGATGATCAATGCGGCCTCGATCGCGAAGATGAAGAAGGGCGTGCGGCTGGTGAATTGCGCCCGCGGCGAACTGGTGAATGAAGGCGATCTGGCGCAGGCGCTCAAACAGGGGCACGTCGCGGCGGCTGCGCTCGACGTTTTTGCGGAAGAGCCTCCGAAGAACTCGCCCTTGCTGGCGCTCGAAAATGTGGTGCTCACTCCGCACGTGGGCGGGTCAACGCTTGAGGCGCAGGAGGCCGTGGGGGTGCAGATCGCGCAGCAGGTCAAGGAATATTTGAAACACGGCGTGATCCAGAATGCGGTGAATGTTCCGTCGGTTTCGGCCGAGGAATATGCGGCGATGCAGCCTTACATCATCCTGGCGGAACGCATGGGAGCGTTTCTGGCGCAGGTTTCGGAAGGGACAATTGAAGAAATCTCCATCCGTTACAGCGGCCACATTGCGGAATGGAAAACGGAGTTGATTCGCAACGGGGCGATTAAGGGCATTCTCAACCAGGCGCTCGAGGAGAAGGCGAATCTTGTGAATGCGGCGGCCATTGCCGACGCCCGAGGCCTGCGGGTGCTGGAATCGCCGAAGACGAAGGCCTCGACCGGAGGCGCGGGCAGCGTGCTTTCGATTTTGCTCAAGAGTTCGACGGAGGAGCACTTGGTGAAGGGTGCCGTGCTGCACGAGACGGCGCCGCGATTGCTTCATGTAGATGGCATCGATGTGGAAGCCCCGCTGGAGCGCAACCTTATTTACATGCGGAACCGCGATGTGCCAGGCGTGATCGGGAAGGTGGGAACGATTCTGGGGGAAGAGTCGATTAACATCGCCAATTTCTCGCTGGGGCGGCCGAGCGCCGGAAAGGATTCGGAACAGCCCCGCGAGGCGATTGCGCTGGTCCATGTGGATGGAGATGTACCTGACGGAGTGCTAAGAAGACTCAGAGAGATTCCGGCGGTGAAACAGGCGAAAGCAGTGAGACTATTCTGAGCATTGGTTGATTTACCGCCGAGAACGCCGACGAACAGGGCTCATAACCATGTCAATCGACGATGGCAGAACCCCATAGCACGCTGAACGAGCAAAATGGTCAGGCCCTGTATTTCTCGGCGCGCTCTGCGATCTCGGCGGTGAAATGCTTTCTTACGATTCTGCTTCGTCCCGCCGGAGTTTGCGGCTTTCCGCCAGCAAAGCCATAGAGTGCATCAGGTTCTGCAGGGTGACGATTCCCACCAGGCGCTGGTCCTCGACCACTGGAATGATGCTGGAATTGCGCGCCGTAAGTTTGCGGAAAGCGGAGCCGAGCGAATCCTGGCGCAGGGAAACCTCGAAAATCTTATTCATCACTGCTTGAACGTAGCCGTTCCCCTCCGCCCGTAGCGCCTCCAGAATGCTCTGCTTCGAAATCACTCCCACCATGTCGCTGCCCCGAACCACGGGAAAATCGTCCTGCAGCGAATGAACTGCTTTCTCCAACGCATCCTCCAGCGTATCCGCGGGCGAGAGCGTGGCGAAGTCGGTGAGCATGACTTCTTCGAGACGGACGTTGTCCAGCACGGACTGGAACACGAGGGCGCGTTCTTCAAGCTGGGCGGCTGAAAATACGATGACGCCGACCATGGTCAGCCAGGTGTCACTGAACAGGCCGGCGATCATCAGAACCATGGCGATCGCATTGCTGATCGAGACGGCCCGCCGCGAGGCGGCTGAAAGGTCCAGCTTGCGGGAGAAGGTCGCGCGCAGGATGCGCCCGCCATCAAGCGGATAAGCGGGCATCAGATTCAGGGCGGCCAGATAAAGGTTGGCCCAAACCACGCTGCGCGCCAGGTTGGCCGACTGCAGGAATGGCCACTTCCACAGCTGGATTCCGGGTGCCGTAGTGTTCACGATAGCAACGGTGAGGGCAGCCAGCGCGACATTCACCAAAGGCCCGACCACGGCGAGACGAATCTCGCGTTTCCAAAGCATGCCGGCAGGCTGCGGTTTCTCGCCGTGCGTTTCGTCGAAGAGCGTGACGCCGGTGAGTGGAAGCAGGATCACGGCCTTGGGAATCAGGCCGTAGCGCCGGGCGGCAAGGATGTGGCCAAACTCGTGTGCGGCAACCGAGGCCAGAATGATACCGACCAGCGCAAGGTCACGAGGACCGTTGGCCACTCCCTGATGCGCTACGGACTCCGTCCAGAAGATGAACAGAGGCAGAATCAAGAAAGTCAGGTGAACGCGGACGTCAACGCCAAACAGACGGCCAACCGGAATGGACCAGCTTCGCATAGCTCTCGCTCCGTTTATTCTACATGGATGGATAATCGGATGGCGGCGACCGAAGGTGCAGAGCCATGCGAGTGATCGCGGGGAAATACCGGAGCCGGCCTCTGCGCTCATTGCGCGGGATGGATATTCGTCCGACGTCAGACCGGCTGCGGGAGACGCTGTTCAATGTGCTCACGGCGGGCAATCCAGCGGCTCTGGAAGGCAGCGTCTGGCTCGACTTGTTTGCGGGGACGGGAGCGGTCGGAATCGAAGCCCTGAGCCGGGGAGCGAAGCAGGTCTACTTTGTGGAATCGTCAGCGGCGGCGGCCGATGTGATCCGCGGGAACCTGAAAAGCCTCGACATTGTGAGCGGATTCGAACTCCTGCGTGGAGAATTGCCGCGCGCCTTCTGGCGCATGGAGCGGGAGCATGTGGCGGCGGACGTCGTATTTATCGACCCACCGTACCGCATGAAAGATGTCTACTGCGAAACCCTGCAGGCGCTGGCGGAATCGCCTGTAGTGTGGGCGATGTCGATGGTGATTGCAGAGCACGAGAAGAATTTTGACCCAGGAGAACAGTTCGGGCCTCTGCGGAGGTTCCGCAAACTGGTACAGGGCAGCACGGCGCTGAGCTTTTACCACATGGCTAGCGCGGCCGATCCGCGCAGTTGAAAGCGCCCGCCTAGCGGGGGGCTACATAATCAGATCGTCGGCGCGTCGAGTGATCGGGTGCTGCATTTCCTCAAGATCGTTCTTCACCATGTTCAGGCCGTAGACGCAACCTTCGAAATTTTGCGCCAGGCTGGCGAACAAAGGCGCGACCTTGGCGTACTCGAAGTGCTCGAACTTGGAGACGATGTAATAGCTCTCCTTGCCGGCTTTAATCCATTCCACAAAATTTTCCAGCCGATGACGGCGCAGACGGAGGTGATTGATGCTTTCGGGAAACATTCCGGCGAAAAACAAGGTGTAGTCGCCAATGTGTTTGCGCACCTGGCGCTCGCGGTCAAACGAAGGAGCGGGACCGTAGACTGGATCGGATTGCAGCAACATTTCTCCGACGTCGGACAACGGACGGTTAGAGGCATCGCGAATCTTGAAAAGCTGCTCGGCTTCACAGAACTCGGCCAGCAGATGCGAGACATAAGCGACGACTTGCGGATCGCGAATGCCGATCTCTTCGGCGTAATGCCGTCCGACAAGATCCTGAAACAGTTGCTGCAGCGGATGCGATTCCGGAATCATAGTTTTGGGCCCCCTGAACCCCGTGCCCGGCACGGAGTTTCAGCTACTTGCAGGTGTTGATACCTCAGTTTGATAGTGCAACGCAAGTGACTTTTGTTTATCGGCATGATTCATTTTCCTGATCAGTTAGAAGAGGCGGCATTTCAGACGGGTTGTGCATGTAATCCGTTAGGAGACACGTGGTTTCGCTGTATTTTGCTGGCAGTCAGAACACGTGGCTGCTAATTTCGGGGAGCCAGAGTGGCCTGCCGCGGCTTGTAGAATGAGTCGCCATGGAGGAATTGAGCATGGAGCGGCAGAAAATTTCGAGCGGCACAGCCTGGGAACCGGTCGTTGGGTATTCGCGCGCGGTGAAAGTGGGATCCTATGTACACGTGTCGGGAACAACAGCCACCGGGCCGGATGGAAAGATCGTCGGCGTCGGCGACGTGTACGCGCAGGCGGTGCAGACGCTCAAGAATATCGAAAGCGCATTGCAGAAGGCCGGCGCGAGTATGAAAGATGTTGTGCGCACTCGCATGTATGTCACTAACATCGCGGAGTGGGAAAAGATCGGTAGGGCGCACGGCGAATTCTTCCGCGATATTCGTCCGGCTACATCAATGGTCGAAGTGAGCGCCTTAATCTCGCCAGAGATTCTGGTGGAGATTGAGGCGGACGCGGTGGTCGAAGCCTAGCCCGCCTTCGACGTGCGTTTGCGCCCGTCCCAATAGTTTGAGACTGCTTCACGGCAGCTCGCTCCTGAGAAATCTTGCCAGTCGAGGACAAGAACACTCCCACCCGGTTCGAAATCCGAATCCCTCTCACTAACAGCGTTGCATTGTTATGTCTCGCTAACAAAACACTTTGTGATTTCTACGATCGATTTACTGATTTGGTGCGATTACTACTTGTTTTCGTTCAGTCAACGGTGTTAGTGTCTCGGACCTATCAGGGGAATTTGTCCATGTGCCTTCATCTCGCGCTGTGCGACATCATGTACTGATTCTTCCACGGCCTCTCGCAAGCGGGGGCCAACAAAATTTTCCCTGTGATCGTTTGTCCGATCACTGTTCCAGGAGGGTGTGCCATGCGTGTCCAACACCAGATTCTTTCTTCGCTGTTCACGGTTCTGATTGTCTGTTCTAGTGTTCTGTGGCTGGGCAACGCTCCGCTCACGTGGGCACAGTCGACCAATGCCGGCACCGTCGCGGGCACCGTGACCGATCCAAGCGGTGCAGTCGTCAATGGCGCTGCGGTGACGCTCACCGATACCGCGACTAAGACTTCGCGCGCCGGTACCACGAATGACACGGGGCGATACATCTTCGTTGATGTTGTTCCTGGCACTTACGATCTCACCGTCGGCAAGCAAGGCTTTTCTACCAGCAAGACAGAGGCGACGGTTCGGGTCGGCACGGCAACCACCGTGAATATGAGTCTGCATGTCGGTGGCAGCAACGTAGTGGTGGAAGTGACCGCAGTGAGCAATGAACTGCAGACGCTGAATTCCACGATCGGCAACACTGTTAGTGGCAGCGCTTTGGAGAATTTGCCGACACTTGGCCGCGACGTCAGTTCATTCGTCACAATGCAACCTGGCGTGAGCCCGGACGGCAGCGCCGCCGGCACGGTAGTGGACCAAACCGTTTTCACGCTCGACGGTGGAAACAACAGCAACGACATGGACGGCAGTTCGGGCGTCTACAACCCGAATTTTGGCGACGATCCCGCCGGTGGCTTGTTCTCCAACAAAAATAATCCCATCAGCGGAGCAGTCGCTGGGATCAACGGTGGTCAGCCTTCAGGCGTGATGCCCACACCGGTCGACAGCGTAGAAGAGTTTAAGGTCGCGACTTCGAACCAGACGGCCGACTTCAACAACTCGTCAGGGATGGAGGTGCAGATCGTCACTAAGCGCGGCACCAACGCCTGGCACGGTACGGCTTACGAGTATTACTTGGATAACAATTTCTCCGGCAACACCTGGGAGAATAATCAGGCAACACCGAAGACACCGGTACCGGACTGGCACAGAAGCTGGTTCGGAGCCGCGGTTGGCGGTCCCATCATTCCCAAAGAGGTTCTTGGCGGCAAAACCTACTTCTTTTTTAATTACCAAGGCGCTCGTTGGCCCAACTCGGAGACCATCACCAAGCTCGTCCCCAGCGCTAACATGCGTCTGGGGATTCTGACCGACCCTAGTTCCGGGACAACTTACAACTTGAACACCCTTGATCCACGGCATATTGGGATCAATACCTTCACGCAGCAGTTGTGGAGCAAGTACATGCCCGCCGCCACTCCGGGAGCGGGTTGTGGTGCCCTCACCGGTGACACCTTCTGCGACGGGGTCAACACATTAGCCTTCCGGGCAAACATGGCTATTCCGCAAAACGACAACTTCGCGGTGGTGCGCCTTGACCACGACTTTGGTCAGAAGGAGCACCTGATGGCGAGCTACCGCTACTACCACCTTGTCCGCGCCACCGACGATCAAATTGATATCGGAGGATTCTTCCCCGGGGATAAGTTGGGCACTCCGGCGGCCCTCACCAACCGCCCGCAAGTGCCCTGGTTTCTTGTATTGGGCTTGACCACGAACGTCAGTTCGAACGTAACCAATGATTTCCGCTACAACTTCCTGCGCAACTGGTGGCAATGGGGATCAAAGGGCGATCCGGCGCAGTTTTCAACCTTGGCTGCCGCTCTCGAACCGTTTGGCGAGAAGAAAAACGATGTAGCCGCTCCTTACAACGTCAACACCCAGCAGACGCGCACGCGGTTTTGGAACGGGCAGGACCACTTCTTCCGAGACGACGTTTCCTGGCTGAAAGGCAGCCACCTGTGGCAGTTTGGCGGTCAGTACCAGCATAATTGGAACTACCACCAGCGTACCGACAACGGCGGGGGCATCAATTACTACCCTGTGTACCTGCTAGGAGACAGTGCCGGCTCCGGCAACGTTGACATGACAAGCTTAGGTTCCGCTTTCAGTAGCGCCAACCCCACACTGGCCCGCGAGGCGGCCGCAATCCTGGGTATCGTGACCGATACTCAGCAGGCGTATACCCGCTCCGGTTCGAATTTAACGCTGAATCCGCCGCTCACACCGGCATTCGACAAAGTCACCATTCCCTATTACAACCTATACCTCAATGACACCTGGCACATGAAACCTTCCCTCACCGTTACGTACGGGTTAGGGTGGGCGTTGGAGATGCCGCCAAAGGAGGAAACTGGCAAGCAGGTCATGTTGGTAGGTGGAAACGGCCAGAAGATCGATACCCAGTCGTACCTCGCGCAACGCAATGCGGCGGCGCTCGGAGGGCAGGTCTTTAACCCGGAAATCGGTTTTGCCCTGATAGGCAATGTCGCTGGACACCCGAACTACGAGTACGACCCATTCTATCATGCGTTCAGTCCACGGGTCGCCGTAGCTTGGAACCCGGATTTGGGTGAGAAGTTCGGAGGAAGGAACACCGTCGTTCGTGGCGGCTATGGGCGCATCTATGGACGTTTGAACGGCGTGGGCCTGGTGCTGGGTCCACTTCTTAGCCCCGGCCTGATCCAGCCGGTAAATTGCGTGTTTGTTCTGTCCAATGGGACGTGCGGTACATCTGCGTCCACCCTCAACGCTACGACCGCTTTCCGCATCGGAACCGATGGTACGACGGCTCCGCTTCCACCCGCAACTCAGACGTTTCCGCAACCATTTTTCCCGGGGGTCGGCGGGAACGCTGAAGCCGCTACGGCTTCGCCCACGGACCCGAAGTTCCGGCCGAATTCGGTGGACTCGATTGATTGGACAATTCAGCACCAGTTTTCCAACAAGATCTCTGTGGAGGTGGGCGGCATTCACCGTTGGATCCACAACGAGCTTCTTTCGGTCAACCTCAACTCCGTGCCTTACATGATGAACTTGGGCGGGCAGCAATTCAAGAACGCCTATGCCAACATCGAAAAGGCAATGGGTTGTGCAACTTCAATCGGCGCCTGCTCCGCGGCGACTCCGGCAAGCACGCTCGCCAGTCTTGCCCCGCAGCCTTTCTTTGAAACTGCACTCGCAGGGACCGGCTTCAACTGCAGCCCGAACTGCACGACAGGGTTGATCAATAACCCCACAGCATTCGGCATGTTGCAAAGCCAAAGTGTCTTCTCGCTGTGGTCACTGCTGGACACCGGAGGAACTGCGCCAGGATTCAACTTTCCCGTTAGCATGATGAACACGGCAGGACAAATCTCGAGCAACATTGCCATGACTACAAGTCTGGGGCATGGCAATTACAACGCCGCTTTTGCGACCGTGAAATTCAATGACTGGAGAGGCATCACACTGCAAAACAATTTCACCTGGAGCAAAGCACTGGGGACGGGAGACGTGGTTCAGGCCACTAGCCAGCAAGCTGTCGTAGATCCGTTCAATTATGACACCCAGTACGGCACGCAACCATCCGATCGCAAATTCGTGAACACGATGTTCGTGGTTTACCAGCCGCCTTTCTATCATGGCCAGCAAGGCCTGCTGGGGCATATTTTAGGGGGTTGGACCACCTCATTTGTTTTCGCGGCCGGCAGCGGTGCTCCGCTGTTCTGCAACACCACTACAGGTGGCGCCAGCAATGGCTATAGCGGCGGACAGGATTTTGGCTCCGGCGATGGCAACAATCTCTTTACCGACGCGAACTGTCTACAGACGGTCAGTAACACGTCTGCGTCGGTTCACCATCTCAGTGATGGAACTTTCAACATGTTCGGAAATCCATCTGCCGTGTTCAGTACGATTCGTCCTCTGATCCTGGGGCTTGATACCAGGAGCGGTGGGTACGGGCAGTTCCGCGGACTGCCTTACTGGAACTTGAATCTGGGGGTAAAGAAAAATATCCGAATTACGGAACGAATCAATGCTGAGGCGTCTCTCAATGTCAACAACATCCTGAATCACAACCAACTGTTGGATCCAAGCCTCTCCATCACGAACACGCCGGGGACTTTCGGGCAGCTCTCGGCCGAAGGAACTACGCCACGAACGATGGAAATGGGAATCCGGGTCAACTTCTAGTCAATCGGAAAGGTGCTATTGGCGCCTTCCGCAAATCCAAGGCCGCGCCCCAGGGCGCGGCCTTGACTTTGTCGGGACACTCTACGTTAGGCTTACGGGCTGAGCGCACGGCCGGGTATCGAATCCGTCTCACGCGAACCATGCGCTCCGGGGAATCTACATGAACAAGCTCTTCGTTTGGATGATCGCGAGTCTTCTTCTTGGCGGAGTCGCCTTTGGTCAAAGCAGAGCCGGTCAGAGCGGAGCGGCGCCTGCCGTCACCGTGATTCGCGCCGGTACCCTGATTGATGGCAAATCCGACCAGCCGCGGCGTGATCAGGTGATCATCGTTCGAGGCAATCGCATCGAGAGCGTCTCGGATGCCGCGCCGGCCAAGATACCTGCGGGCGCGGCCGTGATCGATCTTTCGAAGGCCACCGTGTTGCCGGGACTGATCGACTCCCATACGCACATCTTTCTGCAAGGAGAAGCTCCCGCCCAAGGTGGATACGACGCCAACATCCTGACGGCGCCGCTGGCGCTGCGCGCGGCACGAGCCACCGTTTCGGCGCGGCGGGCGCTGGAGCAGGGGTTCACGACGCTGCGCGACGTTGAGACCGAGGGCGCTGGCTATGGCGACGTCGGCATCAAGCAGGCGATCGAGGCGGGGTACATTCCCGGGCCGCGACTCTTGGTTGCGACGCGAGCCATTTCCACGACAGGCGGATATCCGCTGGAGGGATACGCTCCGGAGCTGGAGATGCCGAAAGGGGCACAGATCATCGACGGTCCGGTCGAAGCGCGTAAGGCGGCGCGCGAACAACTCGACCACGGCGCGGACTGGATCAAGGTGTACATGACGCATCGCTCGTGGGTGGGAAAGAACGGCGAATTGGTGTCGCAGCCGACGCTCACGGTCGAAGAGCTGCGCGCGATTGTGGACGAAACTCACGGCTGGGGAAAGAAAGTCGCCTGCCACGCTTACGGCGGGATCGGGCTTCATCGCGCGCTGGATGGCGGATGCGATTCCATCGAGCACGGGCTCGATCTCGACGATGCCGAGATTGCGCAAATGTTGAAGCAAGGCACCTGGTACGTGCCAACGCTCAGCGTCTACTACACCGACTGGGGCCCGCCGGACTCGGAGGCTGGCCAGCGCGACCGGCTGCGGGCTTCCGTGCACGAACCCTCATTCAGGAAGGCGCTCAAAGCCGGGGTGAAAATTGTTTTCGGCACCGACATGGGCGGGATTCCGTGGACCGAGCCCATCGCCCAGGAGTTCTCGCGCATGGTCGAGTTTGGCATGCAGCCCATGGATGCGATCCAGAGCGCGACTTCTCGGGCGGCGGTGATGCTCGACATGGAAGGCAAGATCGGCGTGCTGGCTCCGGGAGCGTTCGCCGACATCGTTGCCGTCGACGCCGACCCTTTGCGCGACATCAAGGCGCTGGAAAGCGTCGATTTCGTGATGAAGGACGGGAGAGTGTTTCGCTCGAAGTAGAGGAATATGCCCGCTTGATCGGCCATCCTTCGTAATTCTTTGCAAATTCCCTTGACAAGTGCGTCGGCGCGATCATAATGCGTCAATCCTATTTCCAGGATCGAATCGGTCGAAAGGTACCGGGCCGAGGAGGTGCGTATGAGCGTGCTGGAGCTTTGTGATCGGGAAATTGCAGCGGTAGGTCTGGAAGCCAGCGTAGCGGACGCCATTCACAAGATGCTCGACCACCACGTCGGAGCCGTCGCGGTCGTCGACAGCGAGTATCGTGTGGCGGGAATCTTCACCGAGCGCGATGTGCTGCGGAAGATGTCGCTCAGCCACGTTGACCCCAAAGCGACGCCGGTGCGAGAACTGATGACCACGCCGGTGGAGATGGCTACGCGCGGCACGGGCGCCGGGGAAGCCCTGACCACCATGCTCGAACGGCACTTCCGCCATCTGCCGGTGGCCGACGACAGCGGCAGGTTGCTGGGGATTCTCTCGATCCGGAATCTGCTGGAGTGGCGCGTGGACGACCTGAGCCGGGAGTTGGAGTCGCTGGAGCAGTACGTTTCCAACGACGGGCCGGGCGGCTAGAATATTTCGGCAGTGGTTTCGTTCGGTTTTTACTTCACCCTGCCCGTTTCTGGTACGGGTACCGCCTCTGCCTGGACAGACCAATCTTTGACGTCGTTTACTCTCAACCAAGTTCGAGGAAAAAGAATGACCACGAGAATTAAGGGTGTCGTGTTTGCAGTCGTAGTGATTTTGGGGATGCAGTTGTCAGCGCAGACATCCCGCCACGTGGCGGTGCACGCGGGGCACGTGTTTGATGTGAAAACTGGCAAATTGCTCGCAGATCAGATGCTGGTGATCGAAGACGGAAAGATCATCAGCACTGGTGCGGCCGCGGAGACGAAGGCTCCCGCGGATGCGGCACGTATCGAGTTACCCAATGCGACCGTCCTTCCCGGGCTGATCGATGCCCATACGCATCTGACCATGGAACCCAGGTTCGGCTACGAGCGCCTGGCGAATTCGGTGCCGCGAGAGGCCCTGACCGGCGCCAAAAACGCGCGGCTCACGCTGCTGGCGGGATTTACTACCGCGCGCAACGTGGGAGCGCGGGACTTCACCGACGTGGCTCTGCGCGACGCCATTAACGCGGGCGACGTGCCGGGGCCGAGGCTGCTGGTGAGCGGGCCGGCGCTCAGCATCACCGGCGGACACTGCGACAACAACATGCTGCCGTTCGAGTATCACGCCACCAGCGACGGTGTGGCCGATGGCATTGCCGCCGTCCAGCATAAGGTGCGCGAGAACATCAAGTACGGGTCCGATCTGATCAAGGTGTGCGCCACCGGCGGAGTGCTCTCCCTGGGCGACAATCCCCAGCACTCTCAGTTCACCCTCGAGGAGATGAAGGCCATCGTGGCCGACGCGCACCGCCTGGGCCGCAAAGTCGCTGCGCACGCGCATGGAGCGGAGGGAATTCGCTGGGCGGCGGAGGCGGGCGTCGATTCGGTCGAACACGGCTCGTATATTGACGATGCCGGGATCGCGGCCATGAAAGAGCACGGGACTTACCTGGTGCCGACGCTCTACCTCGGAGACTGGATGATCGACAACGCCGGCCTGACGCACCTGCCTCCGCCGCTTCTGGCCAAGGCGCAGGAAGTGATTCCAGCGGCGCGCAAGAACATTGCCCACGCGTTTTCCAGCGGAGTCAAAGTTGCCTTCGGCACAGATGCCGCAGTGTATCCCCATGGCCTGAACGCGCACGAGTTCGCAGTGATGGTGAGGCTGGGGCTAACGCCGCTCCAGGCGATTCAAGCGGCAACGGTCAACGCCGCGGACCTGCTGGGATGGTCGGGGAAAGTAGGAACTCTGGAGCCGGGAGCGTGGGCGGACATCATCGCGGTGGAGGGTGACCCGGCGAAAGACGTCACCACGCTGGAGCGCGTGAAATTTGTGATGAAGGGCGGCGAAGTGGTGAGGAATGAATATGCAAAATGAATCACCACGAAGGACACGAAGCCACACGAAGGAAGCCTTGGGCCAAGACTTAGTGGTACTTCGTGTCCTTTGTGGTTTATAGCTTTTGACGGCGGGCTTGCTCAGTGACCCAGTCTGTCCAGTAGGACGCTGCGCCGCTGGCTGATAGCGTGGCTTTGCCTTCCACCGCATCCACAAAGTTCTCGATCAGCGGGCCGTGCACGTTGCGGTGATTGGGAAGATTCTCGCGCCCGCCGGGGTAGACGAGGTCAGGGCCATTCAGCGGTGACAATTCCATCTCCCCTTCCGTCCCCCGGATGCGGCATTCGTCGCGACTAATTTTGGAATGCCAGCGAACGTCGACGACGGCCCGAACGCCATCGGCGTAATCGATCATCACCGTGGCGTTGTCCTCCACGGCATAGTGATGCACCACGTTGGAGAGTTGGCCGGTGGCTCGCTGCGGCTGCCCGAAAAGAAAGTTAAGAACGTCGATGCGATGCGAGGCGATGTCGAACAGCGGGCCGCCGCCAGCTTTCGCGGGATCGACCAGCCAACTGCGGCTGCCGGTTCCATCAAACCACATGTGGCAGGTGGCCTCGGCCAGCACGGGTTTGCCAACGACTCCAGCTTCGAGCAGTTGTTTCGCGCGAAGCACTTTTGGATAGAACCGGCGGTAGTAGGCGACGCCGAAGGTTTTGCCGGCTTCGTTGGCGGCCTGCACCATGATGCGAGCTTCGGCTTCGTTCATTGCCATCGGCTTTTCGCACAAGACGTGTTTGCCGGCGCGCAGGGATTGAATCGTCTGCGGCGCATGAAGAAATACGGGCGTGCCGACATAGACGGCCTCAACGGCGGGATCCTGCAGCGCTTCGTCGAGATTGGTGAAGACCCGCGTGTTGTAGGGTGCGGCTTTTGCGGGATCGCGGGTGACCAGGCCGTAAAGGTGGCTCCGGGGTTCGTCCTGGATTGCAGGAATGACACGGCGGGTCACGATGTCGCCGATGCCGATTACGATCCAGTTGTGATGAGTAGGTTTCAAGGTTTCGGAGTTTCAAGGTTTCAGAGTATCGAACCGACGCCATTTGCGTTGAAACTTTGAAACCTTGAAACTTGGCCTCTCTCCATAAAATCAAAAGCCGGCCTGCGCCGGCCTTTGATTCGATTTCAAGCAGTGACTACTTCTTGGGAGCGATCGCGTCCTTCGCGGCCTTGGCGACGCGGAACTTCACGACGGTCTTGGCCTTGATCTGGATGGGTTCGCCGGTCTGGGGGTTGCGTCCGACGCGGGCTTTGCGATGCGCCTTCACGAGACGGCCCAGGCCGGGCACAACGAACACGCCGTTTTTCTTGGTTTCTTTGATGGCGGTGTCGGCCAGGTGCTCCAGAAACGCCGCAGCCTGCTTGTTGTTGAGTTCATTTTTCTCCGCCAGAAGGCGGACCAGTTGTGTTTTGGTCAAACCAGCAGCCATGTACTTCCTCCTCGTAAGAATCGGTTTAATACCAGCGGGCGCTATCTTATACCCATCGCCTGTGGAAATCACCTTATTTTACGCAGGTTTTTGCGCTGGGATCCTCGCGAGAGCGCATTTTTACAGGGTTTTGCGCATCGGCTGTGCCAAAACGGGCCTGTGGCGCGTGCCAGCGTAGTAACCTCCCGAAGTGCCATAATGTTCGAGGAGCCTCCCTTGAGTTGTGCGATCTGCGAAATCCGGAAAGAGAAGCGCTTCTGTCCCGCTGTTCACGGGCGCATTTGCCCGCAGTGCTGCGGCGAGCAGCGCGAAGTGACACTCGATTGCCCGAGCGATTGCCCGTATCTTCTGCAGGCCCGCGAGCACGAAAAGCCGCGCCCGGCCGATCAGCTTGATGCGGCGGGATTGTTTCTGCACATCACAGTCTCCGATCAGTTCATGTATGAGAAGGAACACCTGCTCATGGGCCTGACTTACGCGCTGGCGAAAGCCGCCCGAAGCGATCGCAGCCTGCATGATCAGGAGCTGATTCAGACGCTGTCGGTTTTGACCAGGAGCTACGAGCGGCGAGTGAACTCAGGGTTGCATTACGAGCAGCCGCTAACCAGCGATTCGCAGCGGAGGGCGGCCGCCGAGGTCGAAACCATGATCAAGGAGTATCGCGAGGCCGAGCAGAAGCACGTGGGATACTCCACGCTCCGCGAGTCTGACGTGCTGAAGGCACTGGTGTTTCTGTTGCGTCTGGCGCACGGCAGAACGTCCGGGCGTCCGAAATCCCGGGCGTTCGTGGACTTTCTATTTTCGCAGTTTCCCGAGAAGGAAACGGCGGTCGTCACACCGCAAGAAGCAGGCAGCCGGATCATCCTGCCCTAAGAACGTCTGCCACGGATTTTCACGGATCCAAACGGATCTAATTCTTAGGTTTATCCGTGAGAATCCGTGCGATCCGTGGCTGGGTTTTTTTGTAGTTTCCGCACCACTGGCCCCGCAGGCAATTCTTCCAGCAGTCTCCGAATCGTTTTCTTCAAACTCGGATGCCAAACCTCAGGTGCGATTTCGGCCATAGGTTCCAGGACGAAGCGGCGCTGATGCATGGCAGGATGGGGAATGGTCAAATCCGGGGAATCGAGGATCGTCTCGCCGAACAGCAGGATATCGATGTCGATCGTGCGCGGGCCCTTCTTCTGAGTGCGCACTCGGCCCATCTCCTGCTCGATGGCAAGCAGGTTTGCCAAAAGCTGCGCGGGAGTTGCGTTGGTTTCGAGAAGGACAACGCAGTTCAAGAACCAGGGTTGGTCGGTAAACTCCACCGGCTCCGTCTCATAGAGCGAAGAGACGGCCACAACGCGCCCTAAAGCCTCGCAACCGCGCGATCGCATCGCTGAGATAGCTCTCGCGATTCCCGATGTTTGATCCAAGCGAAAGATAGGCCGAGATGGGCATCCGAGGCTGCCATCCAGTTGTACTCTGGGGAGTTCAGCAGTGCAATCCAGTTTGAGTCCGGCGAAAAATGTTAGACACTCTTCACCGCCGTTCATGTCCGCAAGGCCAATTACCTTTGTTACCTTCGTACTTCTGCTGGGCACCCATAGAATCGACTGTATGACGTTAGATTCCCTCCTCCTGAGCCAGGATCCCGAGTTGGTGCGCGTGATTCGGCCGACGCTCGAAAAGCTTGCGATAGAGGTCGAGATCTGCCATGAGGCTCGAGCTGCCGCCGACATTCTGATCTCGGAGAAGTTCGACGCCGTCATTGTGGATTGCGACGATCTGACGGGAGGACTCGGAGTACTGCAGGGCCTGCGCAGCACACCCAGCAACAAGAACTCTGTGACCTTCGCCATCCTGAATGGAAAGAGAACGACCACGCAAGAAGCCTTCGGCATGGGCGCGAATTTCGTGCTGCAGAAACCCATCAGCGCGCTGAATGCGTCGCGCTGCTTCCATGCCGCACTGAATTTCATGGTCAAGGAGCGCCGCCGGTACTTCCGGCACCCGCTGAAAATGCCAGTAAGAATCTTCATGGCCGACAAGGTGGTGAAGGCAACGAGCACAAACATCAGCGAGAGCGGTATCGCACTGATGCTCCGGGAAGCGCTACCGAAGGGCGCCAGCCCTCGGTTGCAGTTCGTACTGCCAGAGACAATTTTCAATCTCGATCTCGAGGCCGAAGTGGTCTGGGCCGACGTTAAGGGGCGTGCCGGCCTGCGTTTCCACAACGTTCCCGAAGATTGCCAGCAAGAACTGGAGAAATGGCTCGATGAACGGATGGAGAAAGAGATGCCGGGAGCCAAGGAACGAATCACTGCCGCCGATACCGATCTCCCGCAATAGCCATATCACCTAAGCTCAACAGGCCTACTTGCGCAAGCCCCAAGAATGGGCTTCCGTGCGCGGGGTATCTTGTCTGAGACTTGTCCATATCGCCAACCGTGGCATTCTGGAAGATCAGCAGAGAGCCACGCCCTATGTCGACCAACGAGTTCCGCATTGCCAAAGTAGAGAGAACCCTGCGCTGGTTTGAGGAAGACATTCCCCTGCTCAACATGCGCGTCAAAGAACTGTCGAAAGAGAGACAGGAGTCGGCGCGTAGGTTCGCCGCCGCAGTGATTGATCAGACCCGAGCAGAACTGGAAAGGCTGCTTCAAGAGCGCCCGATCGACGCAGCACGATTCCGGCGATCCGCCGTGCGAACCAGCCGACTGACGCTGCGAATGCCAGTCTAAGGATTCCCTGATTCCGACTGTTGACTATTAGACTGCTGCCCCAGCCGCAGCATGCACGCCAGAGCCCGCCTCAGTGGCGGTTTCCTCGCTGGAGACAGTTACTTCTTCCCACAGCGTTTTGTCGCGCAAGATGCGCGACACCAGCGCCGTGTGCATGGCATGCCCGGCGCGGTCTGCCACCACCTTGCCCAGGATCTGTTGGCCCAGCAGTGCGAGGTCGCCGACCAGATCGAGCACTTTGTGGCGCACGAACTCGTCGGAAAAGCGCAGGGGGCCGTTCTCAATTCCGTCGCGGGTCAACACGATGCAATTCTCGCTGGAGGCGCCGCGGATCAGTCCCATGTTGCGCATGGCCTGCTCGTCCTGGCGCGAACCGAAAGTGCGCGCGGGCGCGATGTGGCGAAGATAGCTTCCGTTCGACAGTTGTACCTGGAACGTCTCTTTCCCGATCAGTGGGTGCGGAAAGTTGATGGAGTAGGAGACCGAGTAGGAATTTGCCGGATACACGGCAATGAATTTGTTGCCCTCGCGCATCTCCACTTCGCGGCGAATCTTCAAGTACTTGCGCGGGCGGCGCTGCTTGCGGATGCCGACCTTGCGAATCATCTCGACAAACGGTTGCGCGCTGCCGTCGAGGATGGGCAATTCCAGGTTGTCGAGCTCGACGATCGCGTTATCGATGCCCAGACCGATAAATGCCGATAGCAGGTGCTCGGTCGTGGAGATGAGTACGCCCTTCTTCATCAAGCTGGTGGCGTAACTGACGCGGGCCACGTTGCGGCTGACCGCCTCGATCGCGAACCCGTCAAGGTCGACGCGGTGGAAGACAATCCCAGTCCCAGAGGGCGCAGGCAGCATGCGCATGGAGACCGGGGCGCCACTGTGCAGGCCTATACCAGTGCATCCGACTGCCGAGCGAATTGTCTGCTCGTGAATCAATAGTGTGTGAGATGAACTTCGGAGAACAAGTAGATTACTGCCCACGTCGAAAAAACTGTCTGTGGCAAAAAAGCCACACTCCGTGGCACAAAACGGCCTTCAGGCGAGGCCGGGTGCTCTTCGGACGTTCTAATGTAACTATTTATTTTGTAATAACTTACGGACTTATTCTAGCGCTTGCTGGGCTGTTTATTGGGGTTGTAGCCGGAGTTTGGGTCGAACATGGCAGGATCAAGTCCCTGATTGATGGTAACCGAATTGAGGAAGCGCTGGCTGGCCATGTCGCCATTGAAATAGCGGGTCACGTTGTAGGGAGCCATGATGCCAGAGACTTGCCGGTAGTTTTCGTAGATTTCCTCTTCCAGATTCTTTTGCCGGTCGACCGGATCGCGCCACTCAAAGGTCTTCTTGACGGGAAGGTGAGTATCCACGTCGAAGTATAGGGTGACGCTTTCGTCCTTTGTGTTGATCAGCGTGACTCGCACTGCCGGATGCTGCGCTGCGATGGCGTTGCCTTCAAACAGAAAAATGACGCCGGGATCAGTCACCCAGGTGCGAAGGACAGTGTCGAGCGAGAACCGCCGCCGGCGCAGGTACTGGGAGATATCTTTTTCTTCCATTGGATGGGGGCCTTTGTAGGTGAGTTCCCAACCTTTGTTGCCGACGTACAGTTCGGCAATGTCACGCTCCTTGGTGATCTCAACCCGCTCCTTGTCGGGAAACTCCGAGAAGCTCCAGAAAACGTTGCCGGGCCCGCTGGGCTGGCCGTGGTGGAAACTGTAGCGGCGTCCTTGCTGCTCGCGGTCCCGAATGGTGAGATACACCTGTCCCCCTAGGGCCTGGATGCCTTGCTGCACAATATCTTTCGCCTTGCGCGTGTCGGCGTCTTCGGGGTTAGCCGACGGCGGAGCTCCGGCTGGGGAAGAAGCCAGCGGCATCGACCCAGAGGGGGCGCCGGAAGACTGGTTCCCCGCCTGGGCCCAAGCCGCGCACACCAAAACCAGAATGGGGAAAAACGGTTTCATTCCAACTGTGCGAGTGATTGCTGCAACCAGAATTGTAGCGTCTTTTCTAGACTTTCCGCCTGCGGTGCAAGGGCTCCTACCCAGCTTGGATGCAAAAACAGCCGGAAATGCAAGCTCGCGCTTCTGCTTTTTGTGGCCTGGCAGTCTGAGAAACTCACAATTCGATCAGGGCTTCGCCAGCGTTGTGTCCCGTAAAATCGCGGCATAATTTCGACTTGTCATCCTGTCTCTAACGACGTGGGCGCGTGTCAAGCGAATTTTGCCGACACCTCTCCGCTGGCGCGTCGGGTTTTAAAGAAGCGCCATTTCGCTCTAGCAGAAAAGGTTTTGACTCTCCAGACCAAGGTCGTGTCCTTTAATCTCGCGGGGGACGCAAGGTCCCGCCATCCATCTCTTCGGGTCGTGCTCCCATGATTCGTGCTTCGAACTCCCCGCTGCTTCGGGGAGGCAGGCTGCCTACTCAAGCGCTCGGCTCTGTCGTCCCACCACAGGATGACTCGGGCTCGCCTGCACGACCGCCCTGCATAGTTGCGCGTAGGTCCAGTCCTCGCGCAACATCAGGTACAACCTGACCGCCAGCTTGCGCGCCACCGCCACTTTGGCCAGGGCGCGATGTTTGCGCCCCGCCAAGCGACGATAGAAGCGGCCCAACTCGGCGTCGTAACGTGCCGCCGACTGGCCCGCCTCCACCAGCAAAAAGCGCAGAAACGAACTGCCCTGCTTGCTGATGTGCCCCAACTGCTGCCGCCCGCCGCTGCTATGCTCGCTGGGAATCAGTCCGAAGTAGCTCGCTACTTGCTTGCCCGAAGCGAACCGCTCCGCCGGCCCCAGCGTCAACACCATGGCCAGCGCCGTCACCGGCCCCACTCCCGGATGCGTCTGCAACCGAACCGCCGCTGGCCGTTGCGCCACTTCTTCTTCCACCCGCCGGTTCAGTGGCTCGATCTCGGCTCCCAGTGCGTCCAGTGCCTCCAGCAGTTGCTGGCGCCGTTGCGCCGCATAGGGCAACATGGGCAATTGCTCCAACTCCGCCCGCCCCGCCTCCGTCCACAACTTGCGTTTCTTCTGCACTCCCTGGCTCAGCGCCATGGCCTGCAACTGATTCTTCACTTGCGTCCGCGCCTGCACCTGCTTGTGCCGATGCACCAGCAACTGCCGCACGTCCCGCTCCTCTAGACTCGGCACCCAGATCCGCGGAAACCGCCCTTGCAGCAGCAGCTCCAGCACATGCTCGGCGTCCCGCCGGTCCGTCTTCTGCTTCCGCACCACCGCGGCCCGGATCGCAGCCGCATCCCCCAGCCACAACTCGTACCCTAACTCCGCCAGCAGCCGCTCGAACCACGGATAGTGTCCGCAGGCTTCCATTCCCACCCGCACCACTTGGCCCGCCAGCGCGCGGTAAAACTGTTCCGCCTCGGCGCGGTGCCCCAGACGCCGCTCCTGATACTCTCCCGTTTGGTTGTCAAAGATCGCGACCTGCTGAAAACCCGGATGAAAATCACAGCCTATAATCAGCATGACGTTGGCTCCTTCTCTCGAGCCTTGGTCTGTTTTGTCACAACCAATCTACTCGCTGCGACGAGCCAACGTCGTTATGCAATCAAGCAAAGCGAAGGACCCATGCATTTTGTTTGCAGCGCCAATGCTCTGGCAACGCCGCTTCGAGGTGTGCGTCAGATTTTGTCACGTATTTACGGGACACGGCACTAGCCGGCCAGGACCGCGCCGCCATTTACATTGAAGATTTCGCCGGTAATGAAGCCGGCGTGCTCGGTGCATAGGAACAGCACAGGAGCGGCGATCTCTTCCGGCTTGCCCACGCGCCCCAGGGGAATGGTGCGCCGAATGATGTCTCCAGTCTTGGGATCTTCCAGTGCCCCAGCGCTCATGTCCGTGTCAACCCAGCCCGGCGCGACGCAATTCACATAAATACCTGCGGAAGCGAGTTCGCTGGACAGGCTCTTGGTCATGCTGATGAGCGCGCCCTTAGTCGAGGAATAGTCGCAGTGATAGGCCTCGCCGCGCTGCCCGCTGGTGGAACTGATGAGCACGATATGCCCCGCCAGTGCGTTGCTGCGGGGCTGCGTCTTCATCTGTGCGACGGCGTGTTTGACCAATCCGAAGACGCCGTCGAGGTTGATCGACAATGTGGAGCGCCACTGCTCGTCGGACATGCGCTCGATGGGAACGTCTTCCGCTGGCCAGACTCCGTGGTTGGCAATGAGAATGTCGAGGCGCCCGAAATGGCCGACCGCCTCGGCCACCAGCGACCGTGCGGCCTCAGGATTGTCGAGATTGCTCGCGACCGGGTAGCAGACCGCCGGACCGCATTCCTTCGCGAGTGCGTCTGCCTGGGAACGAGCACTCCGATAACTGAACACAACCTTGGCACCCGCGGCCGTGAACATGCGGACCGTGGCGGCGCCGATGCCGCGCGAACCGCCGGAGATCAGAGCTACTTTGCCCGAGAGAGAAAGCGGGATCGACATAGCAGAATAGGCTAACGCATAAATCGACGTCGATGCTAATGGGAGCAGCCATAGCTCCGCGTCCTTTGCCTCGAAAGTCCTCGACTGGCGCTAGGCAACGCGTAGATAGGTCGTATAGGGCTGATCTTCCAGCACCGTCCACGCCACCATCTTCATCACGCGATCACCACCAGGCGATACGTGCCACAGTCCTGGCGCCATCTTCTTCGCGGACAACAATTGCATTCGCGACACCGCAGGCGGCGAATCGTTTATCGCAAACAGCACCAGTGGTCCCACCAGCACCGCTACCGTGTCCGCATGTTGCGCATCAATCGCCTCCAGCCGCGTCGTCATCGGAAGTTCTACATCGATGCGGTCGCCCGTCTTCCACTTCCGCTGCACGCGTGCGAAGCGCCCGGCCTCCGCCGCCTCCCGCTTGCCGTTCACCGCAATCGAAGCCTTTTCGGCCCAGGCTGGAATCCGCAGACTCACCGCAAACTTCGCCGGTCTTGACGCCTTCACCTCAAACTGCACGAACGCCTCCTCGGGATACTCACTCTTCTGCGTCAGCGCGATCTGCGAGCCAGCCTGCGTCCACCGCACCGTAGATGGGATGTAGAGATTCACATACACGCCGCCCGCACCGCGGAAATAAGTATTGATGCGATAATCCGCCGCAACCTGCGGCATGGTTCCCGAGCAGCATGGCCACCCGTGTGGCGAATAAACCTTCCGTCCTTTGAAGTTGTAATCCGAGTAATAGAACGTTCGTCCGTCGGTTTCGAGCGGCTTCGCCCCCAGAATCGTGTTGTACATCATCCGCTCCATGCTGTCGCCATAGCGCGGATCGCGCGTCACCCGCAGCAGGTAGCGGGTCAGCTTAAAGTGGGCATACGAACCGCAAGGCGTTTCAAATCCGCTATGAGTCTTCGTAAGGCTGTCATAGACGTCCGCGCTTCCAGTCGCTCGTAGTAGTTCGTCCGGCCCCCAGCCTCCCGTAGCGAAACTTTGCGCCGCCAGCATGTCAAATCCATTCTTCGCCGCCCGCAGATGCTTCTCGCTATTCAGAGTGAGATAGGCCTGCATCGCCGAGCACAGCGCATTGACATGGCTGTAGGCATGCCGCCCTGCCAGATCGTTCTGTCCCTCGGCCAGCCGGTCGAAGAACGGTTCGTTCAAATACTGCACCGCCAGAGATCGATAGCGTTCACCAGCCCCACGCTGGTAAGCCAGAAACAGATTTTCCGGCATGGTGTACGACTCATCCCACGTCCACGACTCATCCTTGCCCGGCCGCCAGCTCTGCCCATGCTCAACCGCTTTCGTGGGCAAATGGGGCAACGCGGTGTCCGTAGTTTTCGCAAGGATCGCCCAGGCGTCCGGATCACCCGCATATTTGTGCGAATCAATCAACCCGCACACCAGTTTGTCGTAGCAGTAAGCCGGAAAGCGATTGTTCTCATAGAAATCCCCCGCGATAACCTGCGCGTAGAGCCGGTTTAGCCGCAACACTTTTTCCCGCGCCGCCTGCGACCCGGTAATCGCATACACGCGCGCCAGCGCCGAGACCCACTGCCCAAACGTCGCCGACGGCGCAAACCCCGCGTCAAACGTGTGCCAGTCATAATTGGGATCGTACCGGTACCATCCTCCCAAATCCTCGCCCGGCGCCGGTTGCCCGGTCATCAGCCGAAACGGCTTGAGCAGGGCGTCCTCGTCTAGCCCCATCAACACCCGGTGTGTCTGCTGAAGCTGTTGCTCGTGGAGAGCGCTGTCCAGCGAAACATCTCCGTATCCGAATTCTTCGAGTGGGCCAGGTTGTTTTAGATCGGAGGCTGGAAAACGGGAAGCATGGGCCACAGCGCGATTCGGCAAGTTGGGAATCAGACTCCCAGCGGTGGCCAAGGCTGCTGATAGGAGGAAGCTTCTGCGTGAGACTTCGTGCGAGGGAGACATTGTTCTTCCATCTTCAAAGACGGAGAGGCAGAGAAGCAGTCGGCCGGGGTCCATATTTCTCGCGTTTTTTGCGCGAGAAAGCTTCCCCTGAGCGAAGCCGAAGGGCGGGGAATCTGTTACCGCTGGTTCTCCCCTTCTTTATACATGTACTTGATCGCCGGCTTGTAAATCATCAGGTTGGGCTCGCCCGAATCGCGGTTCACCTTGATGCAGTGCCGGTCGTACCATTCGATGATGCCGTGCACTTCCTCGCCGTCGCGCAGCACAATCACCATCTGCGTTCGGCCCTGCATCTGCTTCTGATAGTAAAAATTCTCCGCATTGGTCTGCTCCGGAGGCGCGGGCTTCTTCCCCAATCCGCCTCCCCCCATCGTCCGATCACCACGTTCGCCTCGGTCGTGCCGCTCCGGGCGCTCGCGCCGTTCCTGTGACGGTACCGGTGCTGGGCTGTGATTGCCATGATTTTCCGCGCGCGGCAAAGTCGGCCGTATCAACTTCCGGTTGGCGAAATTCTCTTTCTCGGCGGATTCACTCCCACGGACGGGATCCATAATTTCCTTCATAGTGGCGCTGCCTCTGGCTGCACGCATTCGCGCATACTGCCACGCTCGGGGGCCGGGGGATATACATCAACGAAGGCGTGAAATTTTACCTACCGTAACACAGGAAGGTCTCTAAGACAACCACGTCGTGGAAAGCCCGCAGCCAGTGTGACGAATCTTGCACACCCTAGAATATCGATTTGTTTCCCCATCCGCCGGCGGTTGCGATGCGTTTTTAGCCGCGAAAGCCTGCCCTGAGCGAAGTCGAAGGGCGGCGCAAGAATAAAGCCCAGGGCGTAAGCCCTGGGTAGGAGCAGGATGATGAATAAGCCCCGAAGGGGCGTAAGAAAAGCTACGACAATACAACCCGTACCGACCTCACTAGCTCTGACGCAATCTCCCCTCCCCGCGCGCTCAGCCTGTTTTCGTCAGGTCAACTCCCCGCCGCTCCCTGCCGCTGACCGTAACGATCGCTACCAAACTCGCAATCGTCAGCACTGTCCATGCCAGCACGGGCGGATAGCTGCCGCCATAGCGCGTCTCCACCAACTTCGCCTGGATCACCGCATTCCGCGACGACAACAGATTGCCCAGTTGATAGGCAAATCCGGGAAACGTCCCGCGCACCGAAGGTGGCGACAGTTCGTTCAGATGCGCCGGAATCACTCCCCAAGCTCCCTGCACCATGAATTGCATCAGAAAGCCGCCCAGCGCAAACATGGCCACGCTATGCGAAAACGCCCATAGCGGGATCACGGGAATCGCCAGCAAGGCCGCCACAATGATCGCCCGCCGCCGCCCGATCCGCTCCGACCAGGTACCAAACAAAATCCCGCCCAGCAGCGCCCCAAGGTTGTAGATGATGACGATCAACCCGGTCGTCTGCGGTGTGAACTTCATGTTGCGCTCCAGAAACGTGGGATACAGATCCTGCGTGCCATGACTGAACGAATTGAAGGCAAACATCAGCACCACGAGAAACGCAAAAATGCCAAGGTGCGACACGATGTCGCGCCCCAGCCTCTTCTCCGTCTCGCGCGCCACTCGCCCCTGCAGCCACGCGGGCGACTCCTCCACTTTCGTTCGAATGTAGATCACCAGAAATGCCGGCAACGCCCCCAGCACGAACATCCCTCGCCAGCCGAACACCGGAAACAGCGTGCGATACGCCAACGCTGCCAGCAGATACCCGACGACATATCCTTCCTGCAGCAATCCCGAGAAAAAGCCGCGTCCCTCCGCAGGCAAAGTCTCGAACGTCAGTGCCGCGCCCACGCCCCATTCCCCACCCATGGCGATTCCAAAGAACGCCCGCATAATGATAAAAACCTTCAGTGACGGCGCAAACGCCGACGCCAGCTCAAATACCGAGTACGCAATGATGTCGATCATCAGCGTCAGCCGTCGCCCGTACCGGTCAGCCAGGAGCCCGAACAAAAACGCCCCCACCGGCCGCATGGCCAGCGTCCAAAAAATGGCCTCCGTGATTGCCGACACTTTCTCGTGGAATTGCGTGGCCAGCGCGTTGACGCAGAGGACGAGAATGAAGAAATCAAATGCGTCCAGCGACCACCCCAGAAAGCAGGCAATGAACGTATTCCGCTGAACCGGAGTCAACCTACGAAAGTGCCCAACAAACTCCATAGCTTCGTTCTGCACGAATGGGAAGGGTACGACTTTTAGTCGTACCTTTTGAGCGCCCGTGGGACTGGGCTTTAGCCCCTGAGGGTCTCGCCTGAGGCCTCCAGGTCCTGCGGGATGCTAGCATAAGCTTTTCAATCAACCAGCAGAATTCAACCGTCAACAATTCCACATGCCCGAACTAGACCTCCCACAACGCCAGGCGACCGATGCGATCATGCTCACCGGCTTCTGGTATCGCGCCCTGCCCGCGAATCGCGTCCACCCTGAACAGTTACACAAGGCGACGCTGCTCGAGATCCCGCTCGTCATCGGCCGCGACCGCCAGGGACAGCCCTTCGCCCTGCGCGACTCCTGCCCCCACCGCGGCATGCCCTTAAGCACCGGAAAGTTCGATGGAGAAAACCTGGAGTGCCCCTACCACGGATGGCAGTTCGACGTGCACAACGGCCAATGCCAGCTGATCCCGTCACTCACTTCAGATCAGACGCTGAAAGTCGATCGCATCTATGCCGGCAGTTATCGCTGCGAGGAACAGGACGATTTCATCTGGGTCTACATCTCCGATCCCGCGCCGCAAGGTGCAGGTTTCACCGCGCCCGCGGAGGCGCCAGACGCTGCACCGCAAATCGAAAAATTCACTACGAAGTACAAGCTCGCCTATCTGCAGGCAGAAATGCCCGTCAGCATCGACCACGGCATCATCGGTCTCATGGACCCCGCCCATGGCCCGTTCGTTCACCAGGCATGGTGGTGGCGCACGCGCCACAGCATCCACGAAAAGAAGAAAAACTTCGAGCCCATCCCCAACGGCTTCCGCATGAGCGCGCACACCCCCAGCTCAAACTCCGCGCCCTACAAGCTTCTGCGCCTCTACGCCGACGCCGATTCCATCACCACCACCATCGATTTCGTCCTGCCCAACATCCGCACCGAAACTATTCGCGCCGGCAAATACTGGTTCTCCAGTCTCACCACCGTCACTCCGATCACGCGCAATCAATGCCGCATCGATGTCGTCGCCGCCTGGAACCTGTTCCGCTGGCTCCCCTTCGGCGCCGGCTTGCTGAAATTCGTCTTCGCAAAATTCGTCGAGCAGGACCGCCGCACCATGGAAATGCAAGCCGAAGGCCTGAAGCACAACCCGCACCTGATGCTGATCGACGATGCCGACCGCCCCGCCAAGTGGTACTTCCAGCTAAAAGCCGCACACCTCGAAGCCAAACGCACCGGCACGGAAATGAAGCACCCGATGTCGGCCCCAGTCACCCTGAAGTGGAGAAGTTGAGGCGTCTTGCGGGCGTGAGCGCAGCGGGAGCCCGCAGCCGAAATCCCGAGCGTTTTGTGCGAGGGATCTTTGACTGTGGGGCGGACACTCCTGTCCGCCAAGCCGCGGAGCGGCGCAAGAATACAGCCCAGGGCGTAAGCCCTGGGTAAGCCGATGACGGGATAAGCCAGCCCCGGAGGGGCGAAAGAAGACGGCTAAAATTAAAGACTAACGGGTAGGTTACTCGCGCGCGTCATCTCGCACCAGCCAGTCCATCGCCTCTTCCCGCGTCTTAAACGTAGGAAACTCGCGCTGCGAGAAGCTCTTGATATTCTCATGGAACACATGCGGCAGACTCTCCGCCCCCACCCATGCCGACTTCTTCACGTACGGACGATCGAGGGTTAACACTTCCTTCATGCGCGTCACGACTTTTTTGTCGAGTTCCGCCCCCGTAAAGTCCGCGAGCGTCAGCATTGAGCCAGGCTCATGCCGGGCAACAATCGCCCTGACTTGATCCAGCAGGAGCAACATTTCCTTCGCCTTGCAATGGCTGAGGTTCACAACAAAGATCGCCTGCCCCTTGTGCTTGACAAAGCGCAGCCGGTCGTCCGATCCGCTGGAGCCCGGTCCGTTAGAGGAAGACTCGTCCGTCGTCATGCGAGCAATCCCTCCACCACGCCGTAAGCCCCGTCCAGCGCGTCATCCAGCGCGGACGCATCTTTCCCCCCGGCTTCCGCCAAATCCGGCCGCCCTCCGCCCTTCCCCCCAACTTTCTGTGCCACCGGACCAATCACCTTGCCCGCCTGCAGGCGTCCGGTCAAATCCTTGGTCACGCCCACGATCAGCGCCACATTCCCATTCGACGCCGACCCCAGTACAACCACTCCTGACCCAATCTTGTCGCGCAGTTGATCGACCAGCGTCCGCATCTGCGCCCGCTCCAGATTGTCCACGCGATGCGCCAGCACCTTCACGCCCTTCACTTCTTTCACCTTGTCGCCAATGTTCGCTGTAGTCGATGACGCCGACTTCATCCGCATCTGATCAAGCTCGCGCGCAAGCCGCTTGATCTCCGCATCTTTCTTTTCCAACTCCGCCCTTAGAGCGTCAGCCGGGGAAATGGTTTCTTGAGAAGTATCCTCCGACCCGGCTGCCCCACCCTTCGCGGTTTTCGAAGGGTGGGGACTCACAAAACTCGACACCACGTTTTCGAGTTGATGATCCTTGCGAAAGTGCTGCAGCGAACCTTCTCCGGTGACGGCCTCCACCCGCCGCACACCAGAAGACACGCTGCCTTCCTTCAAAATCTTGATCAGCCCGATCTCGCCGGTCGCGGCCGTATGCGTCCCGCCGCAAAGCTCCGTCGAAAAATCACCAATCTTGATCACCCGCACCTTGTCGCCATACTTCTCGCCAAACAGCGCCATCGCGTGATACTCGTTGATCGCCACATCGATGGGCACATCAGCGATGGTTTCGACCTTCCGATTGCGCAGCACTTCCTTGTTGATGATGTCCTCAATATCCTGCAACTCTTCGTCTTCAACGGCGGTGAAGTGCGAAAAATCAAACCGCAGATGCCCCGGCGCCACGAGCGAGCCCGCTTGCTTCACATGCTTGCCCAGAACCTCGCGCAGCCCCGCATGCAGCAGATGCGTCGCCGTGTGATTGCGCATGGTCGCCAGCCGAACGTCGGTGTCCACAACAGCGTCAACCTTGTCACCAACGCGAATGACGGGGGTGCCCCACCCTTCTTTCGCGTTCTGTGCGAAAGAGGGTGGGGTCTTTGAACTCCCAGACTTGACGACGACATGATGCGCCCGCACCCCCTGGATCGGGTAATAGCACCCCTTCACTTCGGCGACGACAGTATTGTGATCGTCCGAGTAAAGCCATCCCCGATCCCCCACCTGCCCGCCCGACTCCGCATAAAACGGAGTGTGATCGAGAATGACCTCGCCCTCCTCGCCAGCGCGAAGTTCCCGCGCCCCCTGCCCGTTGTGAATAATCGCCAGCACCTCGCAGTTGTCCGACCGCGTCTGCCGGTACCCCTCAAACTCAGACTTAGGCAGTTGCTGATAAGCGGGATTGGCAGTCTGCTTGGCCGCGCCTTTCCACGAAGCCCGAGCCCGCGATTTCTGCTCCTCCATCGCGCGATCAAAACCAGCCTGATCAAATCCCATCCACGCATCACGCGCCGCATCGAGCATGAAATCGAGGGGAAGCCCATAGGTGTCGTACAGTTTGAATGCTTTCTCACCGTTAACCTCGACCCTCTTCACGGTCATCTCGCGCAATCTAGGCTCGATCTGTGCGGCTAACTGTGGTCCGATCTTCTGACGGACAAAATCGATCAAGGGTTCGGGCTTGCCGGTCGCGAAATCTCGCCACATCTGATCCGTAATCCCCGGTACCGCCTTCGTAACCTCGTCTACATAAGCTGACGATTTGTCGTATTCGCGCTGTGTCTCGAGGATCAACTGCTGGAACTCCGCTTTCGCCGATGTGAGTTTCGACTCATCCAGCAGTCCATCGAGCTTGTCCAAGCCAAGCTCTAATGTGTGCAAAAAGCGTCGCTCCTCAGCTTGGACAACACCCGCCACATGGGATGCCGCCTCGTTGAGTTCGGGGTAGGCATCGACCATAACGTCGCGAACTGCAAATACCATATGCCCAAGAAACGGAGCATTTTGCCCTAGAAGGCGCCCATGTCGGATCGCCCGCCGGATAATCTTCCGTAGCACATACCCGCGCCCGTCGTTCGCCGGAAGCACGCCATCAGAAATCAAGAACGTCGCCGCCCGCGAATGATCCGCAATCACACGCAATGAAGCCGCGGACTTGGTATGCGCTTCCTTGTTCAGCTCCTTCTTCAGCGATGCTCCGGTCAGTTCGGCTGCCTTCTTTACCAGCGGCGTAAACAAATCCGTCTCATAATTCGAAATCACCCCCTGCAGCACCGACGCCACCCGCTCCAGCCCCATCCCGGTATCAATCGACGGCTTCGGCAGCGGGGTCAGCTTCCCCGACGCATCGCGGTCAAACTGCATGAAGACCAGATTCCAGATCTCCACATACCGCCCGCAATCGCATCCAAACGCGCAGTCGCTATGCCCCTGATCCGATGCCGCCACTCCCATGTCGTAGTGAATCTCGCTGCACGGCCCGCATGGCCCGGTGTCGCCCATCTGCCAGAAGTTGTCCTTCAGCCCCATCTCGTAGATGCGATTTTTCGGAACGCCCTGCGCCGCCCACAAGTCATAAGCCTCTCCGTCGCGTTCCACCCCGGCCTCACCCTTGAAAATGGTCACGTACAGCTTGTCCTTCGCAATCCCAAACCACTCGGGCGAAGTGATCAACTCCCACGCGTAAGCAATCGCATCCTTCTTGAAGTAGTCCCCAAACGAAAAATTCCCTAGCATCTCGAAAAACGTGTGATGCCGGTTGGTGAACCCGACGTTCTCCAGATCGTTATGCTTTCCCCCAGCCCGCACGCACTTCTGCGAAGTCGTCGCTCGCGAATAGTCGCGCTTCTCGAGCCCGAGAAAAACGTCCTTGAACTGATTCATCCCCGCATTGGTGAACAGCAGCGTGGGATCATTGGCGGGAACGAGCGACGACGAGTGCACCTCCTTGTGTCCCTTCTGCACAAAGAAGTCCAGGAATGTTCTGCGAATTTCCGAACCGGTCAGCATGAAGCCCAATTCTAAACGATAACCACGCGGAGGACGGGTATCCCCCAAAGCCAAAACCACAGAGGACACGGGGAACACAAGAGGGGGTGCCCGACCTCTGTGTTCCCTGTGTCCTCTGTGGTTGATGTGGTTGACTTGCGCTTGCTTATTTCACGGCGTCGGCGGTCTTCTCGGTCCCCTTCTTGACTTCATGCCCCGTGGCCTTCACGCCCTTCTTGACGCCGCTGCCCGTTTTCTTGGCAGCCTTCTCCGTTGCCTCGCCCGTCTTGTCGGCAGCCTTCTCGGTATCTTTCGCCGCCACTTTGGTGCCCTTTTCCGTGTCCTTGGCCGCCGTCTTGGTGGCGTGCCCGGTCTTCTTGGCCGCGGTCTTAGTCGCGTCCTTCATCTCCGTGCCCGTGGACTTCTTATCGGCACTGCCAGTGTCCTGCCCATAGACAAAAGGCGCTGCCGCCAACAACGCGAGCACGACAATTGCTGCCAGCTTCGTTTTCATATATCCCTCCTGAGAGTTGTAGATGGAGTCGGGACGCAGTATGCAACATCTTAGTTCTCAACGCAAATGCCGCGCCCCAATTTCCTGAGATGCGAAATCCGGTCGCCAGGATATCTTCACGCCGTTTCCCCCTCCAGAGCGCTCAGCGTTTCGTCGTCCACATCCCATTTCTTCAGAATGGTAAAAATCGTCTTCGTCCCGAAGCCCGCACGCGCCAGTTGACGAAAGATGCGCGCCGTCTGTTTCTGATCCTTCGGCTTCTCCAGTCGCTTCTTGCGAAGATATTCGCGCGCCTGCTTCTCCTCACTGACGCCGTCAAAGGCCGCGTCCACCGCCTTCTGAATCACGTCGCCATGCACGCCCTTGGTTTTCAGATCCGTGACAATCCGCATCCGTCCGAACTTCTGATTGTCGCGGCGCAGCGACGAAAAAGACGCCGCGTACTGCGAGTCATTCAAATACCCCTGATCCTTGAGCCTTCGGATCACTAACTCAACCAGCGTCCGCCCATACTCCGACTCCGATTCTTCAACCCGCGCCCGCATCAGCCGCTTTAGTTCGGCGACCGTGCGCATCCGTCGCGCCAGCGCGCCCACAGCGTACTCATACAACTCGTCTTCGGAATAGCTTCGTTTCTTCGGCCGGGAGAACGCCATATAGGCTAACGATAGCGCAAAAGAGTCCTGAGCTACGAGCCCCGAGTCGCGAGCCGATGCGGAACCTCCGTGCTCTCCGTGGTTGGGTTTTTGTTTTGGGCGCGCAAAAAGGGCGCGATCCGCTCGCGCCCCTGGACAGACGAATGGAATCTCACACCTGAGCTCGAAAATGAGGCCTCGACCCTCGCGACTGAGGACTCGGGACTCGCGACTATCTCCCCCCAAACCCCGCCGACTGCATCGACTGCCGCGAAATATCCGACGTCGACGCAATCCCCTGCATGCGCAGCTTGAAGTCATCGGCGTTCGAAGCGTTCTCCAGCGCCGTCTCGTAGTTCACCAGTTGGGCCTGGAACAGGTCCCACAACGACTGGTCAAACGTCTGCATGCCGTATTGCGACGTGCCCGCCGCGATCGCGTCCCGAATGGACCGCGTCTTTTCCGGCACCAGCACGCACTCGCGAATGTAAGCCGTGTTGATCATGACTTCCACCGCGGGCACGCGCCCTTCCGCATCGCAGCGCCGGACCAGTCGCTGGCTGATAATCGCCCGCAGCACGGCCGCCAGCTGCATGCGAATCTGCTTTTGCTCCGGCGGCGGGAAAATTGAAATTACGCGGTTGATGGTTTCCACCGCGTCCAAAGTGTGCAACGTCGAGAACACCATGTGGCCGGTCTCAGCCGCGTGCAGCGCAGTCGAGATCGTTTCCAGATCGCGCATTTCGCCGACCAGAATCACGTCCGGGTCCTGACGCAACGAAGCTCGCAGCGCCGCGCCAAACGAGGGCGTATCCACCCCAATTTCGCGCTGGTTGACGTACCCCTTCTTGTCGCGGTGCAGAAATTCGATCGGGTCCTCAATGGTCACAATGTGTTCGGCTCGCGACGAGTTCACTCGGTCTACCATCGCGGCCAGAGTGGTCGACTTACCGGACCCGGTAACACCCGTGACCAGCACCAGCCCACGCGGCATGTCGCAAATCTGCTCCACCACCTTGGGTAGAAACAGCTCGTCAAGGGCGCGAATCTTGGTCGGAATGACGCGCAGCACTAGTCCCACATTGCCGCGCTGCTGAAAAATGTTCACACGGAAGCGGCCCAGGCCCGCCACGCCATAGGCCATATCGATTTCCGTGGTCTCTTTGAATTTTTGCTTTTGCCGCGCCGACATCATGCTGAAGGCCATATTCAACATGTCTTCGGCGGTGATGCGGGGTTGGTCGGTCAATGGCATCAACTCGCCGTCAATGCGCAGGTGCGGATAGTTCCCCACCTTCAAGTGCAAATCGGAAGCTCGCCGTTCAGTCGCAATTCGCAACAGGTCATCAATATTCATCGCAGAGTTTTTCCCGTAGAAGCCTCCAGAACGAAGCTTCTAACCTGACGCTCTCCCAGCATGATCGCCCGAATCGTCACCTTCCCCAAGATGACCTAGGTAATGGCCCCGGCTCAGCGACCGGACACAGCCTTAAGTTCGTCGAGCTCTTAGAGTGTGCGCGAGAACTAAATTCCGGGCAGGGCGGTTGACCCGAACCTTCCGGGATCCAGCCGCGGAGCGGCAGCATATTTTAGCCCAGGGCGTAAGCCCTGGGTAGGCGCAGGAGGAGTAACGAGTCCCGGAGGGACGACACAGGTTCTTACGCAGGCTCTCTTAGCCGCCCACAAAACAAGAAAGCCACCCGACCTCGGGTGGCTTCCTGACTTCAACTTGTACCCAAATTATGCGGCGGCTTCTTTCGGCGCGGGTGGCACGAATGGCTCATCGTAGCTGCCGCCATAGATCGCCGGCACCTTCGACCCCATCGGCCGCAGATACGTCGCCAGTTCGCCGCGATGATGGATGCTGTGGTTGTTGAGGAATCCAAGATAGAGAACCGCGGGCATATTGAATACGCCGGCGAAGATGACCGGCGTGAGCAACTGCTCGGCCGACATCACTTCCACCCGGGCGATGCCGCGTTGCAAGTTCCGGTCGTACCATGCGACGACACCGGGGATGTCTGTTGGTTTGTCGGCGGGCGCGCCCGAGCTGAATTTCAAGTCGGCGATGCCGTCCAGAAACTGGATGTCGCTATTGGCCAGGTGCCACGCCAACTCCCACCCGGTGCGGGCGCAGGGGTCGGGCCGGTAGCTGGACTTTTCGTCGGGCACAGCCGCGAGGACTCTCTTCGTAATTTTCGCTTCATTCTTGAAGCCGTCGAGCATCACTGCTCGAAAGCCGAGGGCAAATTCAGGAGTGAGTTGCTGGGACATCGGTTCCTCCTCAAGTGATTCGTGTTCTGTTTTATCCGGGCTAGAAGGGCGAAAGGGGCGCAGGCCGCGCCCCTCTTGCGGTTTACGAGACTGGATTATACCCCGACGGGCTGCTTGCTGCGCACCGGGACCGGCGTCAGCCAGCCGTGGCGGTCGGCCTTTTCGCCGCGCACGATGGCGTAGAACTCTTTCTGCAACTGCTTGGTGACCGGCCCCATTCCGCCCTTGCCGACCTTGATCTTGTCGACCGACCGGATCGGCGTAACCTCCGCAGCGGTCCCGGTGAAGAACGCTTCGTCGGCGATGTAGAGCATCTCGCGCGGAATCATCTGCTCGACCACGGGGATATTCAGGTCGCGGGCGATCTGCACGACGGAGTCGCGCGTGATCCCGGGCAGCACCGAGTTGCCCAGCGGCGCGGTGATCAGCTTGTCGCGATGCATCAGGAACAGATTCTCGCCCGAGCCTTCGCTGACGAATCCGTTGACATCGAGCGCGATGCCCTCGACGTAGCCGTTGACGATGGCCTCCATCTTGATGAGCTGCGAGTTCATGTAGTTCGCGCCCGACTTCGCCATGGCCGGCAGCGTGTTCGGAGCCAGCCGTGTCCACGACGAGACGCACACGTCGCAGCCGTCGCTCTCGCCGCCCAGATATTTTCCCCACGGATAATTGATGATGTATACCTCGGTGGGCGAATTGAACGGATTTACACCTGCCTCGCCGTATCCGCGCAGCACAATAGGACGTACGTAGCATGGCCACGCCCCGTTGTGCCCCACCGTCTCGAGCATCCCCTTGACCAGTTCCTCGCGCGTGAAAGGCACCTCGATGCGGTAAACCTTGGCCGAGTCGAGCAGGCGCTGCATGTGTTCGTGAGCCCGGAAAATCGCCGGCCCGGTGGGCAAATCGTAGCAGCGGATGCCTTCAAACACCGACGAGCCGTAGTGGACGACGTGCGCCATCACGTGGATGGTCGCGTCTTCCCATTGGATCAGCTTGCCGTTGTGCCAGATCTTGTCAGTCTTCTGAATGGACATCGAAACTCCTTGCAGGTCAGTGTGGGCAACGAGCAACGCAGCGGAATTTCCCTCCGTGCAGCAAGGGGATTGAGGCGCGAACCCCACCCGCGTTACCAGACATTATAGCCGAGCCCCATCAGTGCCCATGTCAACCCTATGTCACGAGCGGACGTCGTTGTCGAAGGCGTCATCCCGGACCGCGTCGTAGTTCAACCGCGGGAGAGCCTGCCCGTCTTGCCGAAGCCCTGAGCGCAGTCGAAGGGGAAGCCGAAGGGGATCGCAGTCGCGAGCTTTCCCAAAGAGAGCCGTCGCAAGACCAGCCCATGTGGGAATGGGGACAGCCGCAGACCCGCTCGGCACAGACGAATCGTGTGGGGACGGACGCATTCGTCCGTCCGGCGGCCCAGAAGTACCGGGCCGCAGCGCAGTTGCACCGTCCCGCGCAACGAAGTCGCCTACCATCGACCCCACTCGCCCCAAGCGCCCACTAGGAGTGAAAGAAGTAGCAACTCCGAAGGAGCGCAAGATTGCAGCCCACCGCGTAAGCGGTGGGTGACGATCGAAACCGAAGAGCAAGCCGGGAGGGGCGATAGAAAATTCCATGGTGAGAAGCACACAAGTCCTTCAGTCGCGCAACCATCGTGCCCCCTTCAGGATGACAAAGCCAAAGTCCCCATCCTGTCGCAAATGACCGGACAAGGGTGGGGCACCCCTTGCAGTCGAATCGGGAGGGAGTCCTTTTACCTTGGATTGTTCATATAGTGCTGGACATTTCTGATCATTCTGTATATACTGAAAGTACAGGAAAGGAAGGTGAGGGCATGACTCTATCGAACCTGGCGCGCGAGTTCATCCTTCACTGGGGGAGACAGCGCAAAACAAAGGGGGAGAAATGATTGCCGCAGAGAGCCAGGTGATCGGAAAAGCTGTAGCTCAGCCGGTCGCTTCTGGGCGCCGAACACCGCGTATCGGCCTGGAACAATACTATAGCGAGGCCGGTCCGGATTATGCGGCGTGGAGCCGCGAGTTCAACATGCACTTCGGCTACTATCGCGCCGGCTCGAACCCGCTGCGCCGGGAAGCCATGCTGGAGCAGATGAACGCGGAGGTGCTGGCGCGACTGCAATTGGGTGCCAACAAGGATCCGCGGCTGCTCGACCTCGGCTGCGGCCTGGGCGCCACCCTGCGCAGCTTTGCTCGCCGCTTGCCGCGCGCGCTGCTGCTAGGACTGACTCGCGTGCCGTGGCAGGTGGATCGCGCACGCGAGCTGAACGAGACCGCCGGTTGCAGTGAGCGTGTCCGCGTTATGGAGGGCGACTACGAAGAGACCACTCTGCAGAGCGCAAGCTACGACGGCGTTTACGCGCTGGAAAGCAGTTGCCACGGGCACGGTGCAGACAAATGCGCTCTGCTGGCGGAGGCGCATCGGCTGCTGCGGCCCGGAGGACGGTTCGTGGTTGCAGACGGCTTTCTTGCGGGCGGCCGGTTCGCCAACGCACTGCAGGAGCGCGTTTACCGCAAGCTGTGCGAGTGCTGGGTCATCGAAGAGTTAGCGCAGCTTCATCGGTTCACGGCACGGCTGCGACAGCTTGGTTTCACCGCCATCACGGTTGAGAATTTGCAGATGCATGTGGCGCCTTCAGTGGCCCATATCCCATGGGTCACCCTGAAGTTCCTGTTGACGGATGTGATGTTCGGCAAACGGAAGATGAACCGCGCACGTTGGAACAACGTGCTGGCACCGGTGCTGCTGCCGCTCGTCAGCGCGCCACTAGGGCCGATGATGTACTGCATGATCACGGCGAAGAAAAAGTAGATGCGGCTGTGAACCCCCTGCTCGACATCAACAGAAGGTGAGATGAGAACGGGGCAAGCGGAAGGGAGAAATCAACGATGTCGATAACACAAGCGGCAAAGCCCCTCGGTTCGGGACTTAACCCTACTAGGGAAGCGCATTTCGGCCTTCTAGTCAGTCCTACTATGCTTTGGGCTGTGCCGCTGACGTTATTCTATTCTCCGGGCCGTGTTCTTCCGGGTTTGACTGAGATTTTGTGACGGATCGTCCCGGATTGGGAACTGTCAGGAATGGCCGGTGGTCCAAGTTTCCCTCGGTCGCTGCTGGAAAGCGTGATAATATCCTCCGCACTTTGCCGATCTGCGGCCGGGGGAGGCGGTGGACGGCATGGGTTCTTCCCCGGGAAAGGCTCCGCTCTGGAGCGATTCTGACGTACTTAGGCCACTGGGCTCCCAAATACTGTTCGCGAGACTGAGACGATCGAGGTGAGGCATGACATCGAAGAGGTGTGGGATGAGAGGCTTGCAGATTGGAGTGGCGATGGCCGGGCTGGTCGTGGCGTCGCTGGCGCTGTTCAGCCGAGTGTGGGCGGGGCAGCTGGAACCTGCGACTCCCGTCGTAGTAACGGTGAAAGCCGTGGTCAGCAATGCTGGGGGCGGGACTCTGTCGTATCAATGGCGAGCGACGGATGGAACGATCAAGAATGTGAATGCAGCTAGTACGACCTGGACATTACCGAATGGGCCTGGAATCCATTTCGCTTACGTGCTGGTGTCCAACGGGAAGGGGGGATTCACAGAGCGGCGGGTTGCAGTGAATACGGACACGTTCGGAAATCCGCCGGTGATTCCGCCGCCGGTTACGCTGGCGCCAGCGCCGGCACCGGCTCCGAGTGGGAATTTTTATCGCGGGGTCATTGCGTGGGGCAGCGTAGCCGCGGTGAACCATGGGGTGCGGATGCCGGGCGTTCCCGAGTTTGTGTTGGATAGAGGGAGCGGGAAACACTATCCGCCGTCGGGGACAGTGTCGACGAACGGGAAGGGGGATTTCCTGGTTGGGAACGTGCCGGTGCTTTCTCTGTTCTCGACTCAGTGTGCGGTGGACGGGGTTACGTTCGCCGATTGCTCGAGCAACGGTCCGGTGACCTTGAACATTCCGACGACTGTGACTGACTACGTGTACGGCACGCCGTTCACGTTTCCTCCGGTGATCTCCGGGAGCCTGGCGCTGCAGGATGGCAGCCCATGCGGGACGCAAAACGAATTCTTCAACGTGCATGTGACGCCGACGGCCACGCTGCAGAATAGTTTTCACATTGCGTTGGCGGGGCCGGTTCCGGTCAACGATCTGGGGGATTACTCGCTGCCTTACAACGCGAGCGCGGCGTTCGTTTCGCTGCGATGCGCGGGGGCCGCGCCGCTGCAGGTGACGGTTTCGGGGCTGAATCCGAGCGGGGTGACGGACCTGGGGCAGGTGAAAGAGCCGGGGATCAGTGCGCCGAAGATCGCGAGCATCACGGCGACGCACGGGTCGACGGTGGTGGGAACACTTTTGGCGCCGCTGACAGGGCCGTCGGACATTGTGCCGGCCAGTGATTTCTTCCTGGCAGAAAAGGGGCTCGACACTCGCGTGGAGGCTTGCCAGTACTACGAGGTGATTGGGGCGGTGACCGGGTGCAGCGCGGCCGGAGATTTGCAGGGAGCGATCAGCTACAACGACTGGCAGAGGATGGTGAAGATCGGGAAGTTTGCCACCACCACCCAGTACACTGCGACTTATGTCAACAAAGAGGACCTGAACCTGACGCGGGTGCATACGTCCGTTTCGTACGGGGCCAACAACACGGCGGCGGTGGTATGCAATCACGTGGGCCCGAAGACCGATGCGCAGGCGGATGTGAATACCGCCATCGACAACACAGTGGCCGGCTTGGACCTGGTGGCCTGTGTGGCCATGGACTACATGGTGCACACCGGAGTGAACGGGGGCAAACCGTTTACGCGGTTCTTCATTTTTGGGCCGAGCGGGCAGTTGCTGCCGTCGGTGAATCTGGATACGCGGCGGGAGAAGTTTGTGCCGGGGACCTGCGTCGTGTGCCATGGCGGGGATCGGTATGCCGGGCACTTTCCGCCAACGGGCACTGCGGCGAATGTGGGCGGGCACTTCCTGCCTTACGACACGGGGAACTTCGAATTCTCGACCAAGGTTGGGCTGAGGGAAATTGACCAGGAGACAGCGATCTACAACCTGAACCAGAATGTGCTGAAGGCCGGGCCGACGGCAGCAGAATCGAGCCTCATTGCGGGGTGGTACGCGAGCGGCCACACCCTGAATAAGAACTACCTGCCGTCGAGTTGGGCCGGGCAGAGCGCGACGGCGAAGAGTTTTTACCAGCATGTGTATGCGCGCAGTTGCCGCACCTGTCACGTGGCGATGGTGGAAGGCTACAACTTCGATCATTACTCCAACATTACGCCGGGCGGCACGTTTTATAGGGGAGAGGATGCGACGTTCGATGTGGGGACCACGGTATGTGGAGGGCGGGAGGTAGTGCGTTCGCATTCGATGCCGAACTCGCTCATCACTTTTAACCGGTTCTGGAATTCTGCCGGAAGCACTGTGGATCAGCCCAGCATTACCTCGCAGTTTTTCGGGACGAACGTAAGCCCGACGGGGACGTGCACGAAGGGGTTGGTGCCCTGAGGGTGGCAGAGGTAAGAATTCCCTGGCAGCCTAAATGGGGCACGATTCCAAATCGTGCCCTTTCCAATCTCCAGGCGTCATGGCTTAGATGGCCTAAGAAACAAAAGCCAGCGGCCCGATGAACCTGGGCCGCCCGGTCGGGTCAAAGACCCGTCCCCACACAATCCTGCCCCACATCCCCGGATAGAGACCGGTACTTCAGAATTATGGGCAACAGCGGTGGACAGGAGTGTCCGCCCCACAGTTTCCCCCAAAGGTCCCTTTCCGGCAATTTTTTCCACTGGGAATATTTTCTGCGAGCTTGAGTTTTAGCCTCAGGAGCCCATCGAGTTTCTCTCACCCTTGCAGGGCTGTGGTCGGCCGGTTGGTTGACTGGCTGAGGGCAGCCACCAGACGAAATTGCCTTCCCCACGATGGGAAGAGAACCAACTGTATTGCGTCCTGAGGAGGACCATTTTCATGAAGCATGGAACGCTCGCCCTTCTTGTGTGCTTTTCGGCGCTCCTGGCCACAGTGATCGCTGGAATTGCCGATGATAAACATCCAACCGAAGCGCCAAGCGGCTTCACTACTCCGAGCTTCGACGGGCAGAACAGCGTGAGCAATGGGTTTCCTGAGCCGGCGGGAGACAGCTTTGCGCTCGACCAGCAACGCTTCGAAAATCGGAACGACATTGCGGCGGGATTGGGGCCGGTGTACAACGCAACGTCTTGCGTCGATTGCCATCAGAACTCCGTAACTGGAGGGCCTAGCCAGATCACGGAGATTCGCGCGGGACACCTGGATGCGAATGGCAACTTCGTGAACCCTACAGTGTCGATCAACGACGGACAGAACAGCATCAGCGGGCGCTCGATAGTGGATGACCGGGCCATCTGCCCGCAAGCGCAGGAACATGTGCCGGCCACCGAGACGATTCGTGCGCTGCGCGCGGTGAACAATACGCTGGGGGACGGATTTGTGGAGGCGGTGGATGACAACACGCTGCTCGCGATCGCCGCGCAGCAGGCGCAACAGACGAACGGCGTGATTCACGGCGAAGCGGTGCAGGTGGCGGTGTTCGAGGCTCCGGGGCAAACGCGGGTGGGGCGCTTTGGGTGGAAGGACCAGCACGGAAGCCTATTGTCGTTTGTGAGCGATGCCTACCTGAATGAAATGGGGATCACCAGCCGGCTGCGGCCGAAAGACGCTACCACGGTCTGCAAGACGACTACGGATCCCGAGGACCAGCCGGACAAATTGGGCCTGGCTGACATCGATCACTTCGCGCAATTTATTCGCGGCACCCAGGCGCCTCCGCGGGATGCTGCGCTGGCTTCGACGTCGGATGCGATGGCGGGACAGCGCGTCTTCGAACAAATTGGCTGCAGCACGTGCCGCGTCGAATCTATGCAGACGTTAGCCGCCGGGAGCGTGGTAAATGGCGGGATGTTTACGATTCCGGATGCTTTGGGAAATAAGGTCATTCATCCCTTTGGGGATTTTCTGCTGCATGATGTCGGGACCGGAGACGGAATTGTGCAGGGCGGGCCGGCGGACACGGCCAATAAGCTGCGCACCAGCCCGCTCTGGGGACTGCGGACTAAATCGCGCTACATGCATGATTTGAAGTCTCTATCGCTGGAGAGTGCGATCCGGCGCCACGACGGGGAGGCTGAACAGGCGAGCAGAGGCTTCCGCCATCTCAGTGATGACGAGCGGAAACAGTTGCTGGTGTTTTTGAATTCGCTGTGAGTGTTGTGCGGTGACACTTAAGGCACGGAGAAAATCCGTGCCTTATTTCTTGAGGAGGCAAAAAGGCGAGCGGCCCGATCAACCTGGGGACGTCCGGACGGGTTCCCTCGACTCCGCTCGGGACAAGCTTCGACCCGTCCCCACACGAACCTTTGGTGCTTTCTGGAACTAGGCTGAGGCGCCGCGCGACAAGGGCTTTTGGCTGGAGGCGTCTGCCTGTTGGGGTTTCTTTGCGCGGAGGGCTAGGCCAACCACGAGCAACGCGCCACCGGCGCCAAGGGCTGCGCCTCGCTCCAATCCATCGGTGTAGGCACTGGACTTCAGCTGAAAGGTGGCGGCGTTGTCTGCTTCCATCTGCGAGCGAAGGGCGTCAGTGCAGGCCATTTTTGCTCGCTGAGGAGCCGGGTGGAGCGGGGCCTCTGCGGCGAGTGTCAAAGAGGCGGCGAATATTAGCAGCAATCCGATGGTTTTCATCGTGGGTTCTCCGAGTGCTAGTTGAATTGAGCGGAGAGCGTGGGACAAGTTACGGATGTAATGGTGGAGGTTGCAGGGTTGAGGTGCCACTTCCCGCGGGCAAGGCTTCGTCCGCAGGGTGAATGTTACTTGTTGATGAACAGGCGAAGAGCGAGCGGCCCGATGAAGCCGGGCCGCCTGGACGGGTCAAAGACCCGTCCCCACACAAATCTGTCCCCACACAAATCTGTCCCCACGACAATCCGTTCCCACACAAGGTGAATGAGGATCACCACGCTACTTCGTGGGGGTTAGCGCGGCCTGCACGGACGGGGTTGGGAGTTCGTCGCCGCGGAAGAATTTGTCTTTTTGTTTGGCGTTGGCGGCTTTCATTTCCGGCATGGCTACGAAGGGTTTGGAGTAGTCGTTGGCGGCATTCCAGAAAAGGAAGCCGATCCCGCCTTTGGTCTTGGCGGTTTCTACCTGAACCTTGATGTATTCGGGCGAGTAGGTCTTGGTGCGCCAGTGGAAGGCTTGCAGCCAGGGGCGGATGACCACACCACTGCCCTTTGTGATGAGTTCGAAACGGTCCATGGACTCGCCGATGAAGTGGGCGGGTTCATCGCCGGGGTGGGCAATGTTATCCATGCCGAAGAAGTGCGACGGGTAGATCATGGGGCTCATCACATCGCAGTAATGGGCCATGCCGACGATGTCCTGTCCGGTGTGGGAGAGGTCGACCTGGCGCTGCCATGCCATCACGCCGAAGACATCGAGGGAGAGCAGGACGCCGGTGGGGTGGAGTTCGGCGTAGGCCTTCTTGAGGAAGGCGGTGATGACGTCGGTGCGCTGCGGGCCGCGGGGGGCGTGGCATGCGGCGGTTGTGGCGTCCCTACGGGACTTGGTTCCATTTTTCGCGTTTGTCCCACGGCTTGCGCCGTGGGCTTTATTGTTTTGCCCCTTCGGGGCTGCGGGTGAGGTGCTGCTGGCGGTTGAGTCGACGCTGGCATTCGTGGTGGTGCCGCCTTGCTTCGCATCGGCGGGACGGACGAATGCGTCCGTCCCCACGTCGGCATTGCACGAGTCCTGATCATCGGAGGATTGCGCGGATTCCGGATGCTCGGACTGGAAGACGAAGGCAGCGTCTTTTTGGTCGCCTTCGGCGGGGAAGCGGACGTAGTCGAACTGGATTTCGTCGACACCGAGTTGGGCTACGTGCTTGGCCAGGGCGATGTCATAGTCCTGAACTTTGAGGTTGGAGGGATCGGTCCAAACCAGCTTGCCGTTTTCGCGCCAGGCTTGATGGGTGCGACGGGACTGCACGGCGAGTTCGGGATGGGCAACCACCAAAGCCTCATCGCGGAAGATGGCGATGCGGGCGATGGCGTGCATGTTCTGCTGGTGCAGGAAGTGGACGAGCTTGGGGACGTCGTGAATGTAGACGTTGTGCTTGCCGACGAGCGGGTGCTCGAAGGGGATGCTGATGCTGCCGTCGGAGTCTTTGATGTCGAAGACTACAGCGTTGCCGCCGACCTCGCGCCAGTGGCGGATGATGCGGAGTCCGTGGTCGCTGCCGGCCATGACTCCGGTCAGATAGACGGCGCGGACTTCGAAGTCTTTGGCGACTGGGATCGTCTTCTCAGTGACTGGAGCCGGGAGGATGCCGGGGATGACGATGGCTTCGTTGGCTTTCAGGATGTTGGCGGTGCGGTCTCCGTTGACGTGGCGGATGGCGTCGGCGAGTTCTGCCGAGGTCAGGTAGGAAGTCTTGCCCAGATAGCGACGGGCGATCGTGGGAATGGCCTCGCCGCGCTTGGCGGTATAGATTTCGGTGCCGGGGGCCGCGGTGGGCTGCGGCGAGGGGATGCTGGCGGAATTGAGCCGGATTCGCAACCGACGCTTTGACCGGGTGCAGTTTCGGCGCCTTGGGCGCGGGCAGAAGCCGCGGACGTTTGCGCTTGGGCGGCGAAGTCGGACGATGATTGGGAAGCGAGTCGCCACGCGGCTGCTCCGAAAAGAAGACAGGAAACTCCGGCGATGATGCGAACAGAAGAAAGGCGCAAGCGGTCCTCCCCGCGAAATCTCTACCTGTTCGCGATGGTAGCGGCGGGGTTTGGGGGTCGCTAGTTACGTGGGGTCCGAGCTTCTGGTAACGGGTTACCAGATGGCGAATCCTAAGGGCGGTGGCGGCCCGATACATCTCTGGGCTCGCCAAGACAGCCGAGCGGCCGAGACTGGGCCCCACATGAGCTCTCCCCACATGAACTGATCGATCGAGAGGTTATTCGTAGCGGAGGCTTTCGATGGGGTCGAGGCGGGCGGCGTGGATGGCGGGGACCATGCCGCTGACGATGCCTACCAGGCTGAGGATGATGGTGGCTACGCCCAGGCTGCTCAGGTTGATGTGGAGGTGGATGTCGCCGGCCTGGAGGCCGTCGCCGAAGGCGCTCATCAGGGGCAGGGCGCCGACGACCCAGGAAATCAGGTAGGCGATAGCGATGCCGCCCAGGCCTCCGGCGAAGGTGATGGCCAGGGCTTCGGCCAGAAACTGGAAGAGGATGTGGGCTTTGTGCGCGCCCAGGGCTTTTTCGATGCCGATTTCGCGGGTGCGCTGCTGGACCGAGACCAGCATGATGTTCATCAGGCCGATGCCGCCGATGCCGAGGGTCAGGGCGCCGATGAAGGCGAGCAGAATTTTTAGCGCGGCGGTTACGATGGAGAATTGGTCGAAGTCCTGCTTGAAGTCGGCGATGAAGACGGCGCGACGATCGTCGGGACGGAAGTTGTGGTGTCCGGCTAGTACCGCGCGGACGACGCGAGCCACCTGCTGGTGGTTCTCGCCTTCGTAGTCCGCGAAGATGCCGGTGATGTACTTGGTGTCGTAGAGGTCGCCCATGCTGCTGAAGGGGATGGCCAGCAGCGTGTTGTCGTTGTCGTCGCCGCCCTGGACCTTGCGTTGGTAGACGCCTACGACTTCAAAGGTCAGGCCGTTGATGCGGATGTTCTGGCCTAGAGGGGCTTCGCCGGAGAAGAGGCGGCGTCGGGCTTCGTCGCCGATTACTACGACCCTCGCGCGCTGCAGTTGGTCCTCTTCGCTGAGTCCCCGTCCTAAGGCGACGTTAAAACCACGGATGCGATCGTATACGGGGTAGACGCCGGTTAAGAAGAGGTTGGTGAAGGTGCGAGTGTCGTGCTGAATGGTGACGTTTCGCTTGTCGAAGATGGGAGTGACGCCCTTGACCATGGGTACTTCGTTGCGGATGTAGTCGACGTCGGCGATCTGGAGGCGGACTTCGCTGCCGGCCTTGGCGCCTCCGGCCTGGAGAGAGGTGCGGCCGGGGAAGGCACCGATGACGTCGGTGCCCCAGGAACTGAAGATCAGATCGATGGCGTGCTCGAAGCCCGTCCCGAAAGCCAGCAGGATGACGACGGTGGCGATGCCCCAGGCCATGCCCAGCATGGTAAGAGCGGTGCGGCGGCGGTTGTGCTGCATGGCGCCGAAAGCTTCTTTCACCAGATCGCGGGTCATCGTTTGCTCCTGTTCTTTCAGTCCTATTCTTTCACTCCTGGCGCAGGGCCTCGACGGGTTCGAGCATGGCGGCCTTGCGGGCGGGATAGAGGCCAGCGGTGATGCCGGCCAGAGCCAACGAGAGCACCGCGCCGATGGCGGACACCGGGACGATGCGGGGAGTGTCGAAGCCCTGAGGAAGATTGACTCCGGAGAGCAGATGGATGATGAGCGTGGCTCCGCCGACTCCTAGCGCTCCGCTGAACAGGGTCAAGAAGGCGCCCTCCAGGAAGAACTGGAACAGAATCGTGCGGTTGGTGGCGCCGAGGGCTTTGCGCAATCCGATCTCGCGGGTCCGCTCAGTTACGGCCACCAGCATGATGTTGATGATGCCGATTGCGCCGAGGGCTAGAGTGACCAGGCCAACGCCACCCAGAAACCAATCCATGGCGGTGAAGATCTTACCCATCATTTTCTGGTTCTTGACGGTGTCCCATTCCTCCCAGGAGTCCTTGTCATTTGGGTCGAATCCGCCGTGATTGCGGGCTACGATGCGGTGCAGTTCGTCTTTGGCGACTTCGTTTTCGTCGAAGGTGCGCGGTTGATAGTTGATGAACGAAATCGCATTGCCTTCTTTTGAGTTGTCGCCTTTCAGGGGGAAGAGTTCGCGCATGGTGTTGAAGGGCACGAAGATGCGGATGTTGGTGGAGTTTTGCTCTTCGTTGCCAATCATGGACAGCATGCCGATCACCTCAAAGCTGAGGCCGTTCAGGAGAATCGAGTTGCCGACGGCGGGACGGCCGGGGAAGAGGTTGCGGGTAATTTCGCGTCCCAAGAGGCAGACGCGGCGGCGCTCGAGGTTGTCTTCGTTGTTGATCCAGCGGCCGAGCTGCATGGGAATGGTGCGGACCTGGCTGTATACGGGAAAGACGCCGGAGACTTGGCCGTTGGTGCTGGTGTAGTCGCTGACGACGCGAATGTCCTCGCGGGCGATTACGGGCGCGACGTGAATTGCGAGCTTGGATTCGCGCTGGATGGCAACGTAGTCGTCATAGGTGAGGTTGAACCACTTCATGGAATTGAAGCTGCCTGCGACGGCGGGGGCGCGCCCGCCCCAGAAGAAGATGATGTTCTTGCCAAAAGTTTCGAGTTGACGGCGATTGCCGTTGCGGAAGCCTTCGCCGACTCCGGCGAGGAGCAAGAGCGATCCCACACCCCAGGCGATGCCGAACATGGTGAGGAAAGAGCGGAGCTTGTGCGCCCAGAGGGTACGCAGGGTTTGGCCAAACGTGTCGAGCAGGAAGCGCATTGGTTTTAGATCCTGTCAGGCCAGGGCAGTCGGCCCCACAACCTTTTCGACTGGTAACGGCGTCGAAGGTTAGCGTGGGCCTGTAAAGTTCGCCGGGCCAGAGAGGCCAGTTCTCCCGGCTGCTTCGGCTGGGCGTGCTCGTGGTGGCCGACAGAGACGTAGCAAGCTAAGTCTCTACGATGAATCGGGGGTGCATGTTCCTTCTCCGATGGTGCAAAGGTTTTCTCTTATGTTCAGCGGGATGGTTCGCCAGGGAGGGCTGGATGGGGTCCGGTTGACGCTAAGTCTTGGCGGATGAGTGAGTTTCTGCACGGGGCGGTGAGGGAGTTGCGTGGCCTGCCGCTTGCTTAGTCAAAGGCAGCCGGGACGCGCCACGGTCTGGATGCGAACAGGGTTGGCGGATTCGCTTCCAGGAAATGCGGGTCAGGAGCCGGGTAAGGGCCACAGAGTTCGGAAATAGACATAAGAGAGCCGAAGAAAACGGCCGAAAGGAAAGATGTCCGGAGCCCCCGGACAGGAGCCTATGAGAACGAATCTCGCAACAGTGCTCGATCCGAACCGTCGCAGCAACGATGCCGGAGAGTTTGAAACCGCCCTGCGCCGCCGCATTGTGGGGCAGGACGCCGCCGTCGAAAAGGTCGTCGAAATCTATCAGATGTTTCTGGCCGGGCTGAACGCGCCGGGGCGCCCGGTGGGGAACCTGCTGTTTTTGGGACCCACGGGATCGGGCAAGACGCGCGTGGTCGAAGCTATGGCCGAGGCGCTGTTTGGGGACGCCCGGGCGTGCATCAAGATCGACTGCGCCGAGTTCCAGCATTCGCACGAGATTGCCAAGCTGATCGGCTCGCCTCCGGGATACCTGGGACACCGGGAGACGCATCCGCTGTTGACACAGGAAGCGCTGAACCAGTGGTTCACGGAAAAGCTGAAGCTGTCGATCCTGCTGTTTGACGAGATCGAGAAGGCGTCGGACTCGCTGTGGCAACTGCTGCTGGGGATTCTGGACAAGGCCACGCTGACCTTGGGAGACAACCGGCGCGTGGATCTGTCGCAGTGCATCATCATCATGACGTCGAACCTGGGCGCGGGCGAGATGACGAGCCTGGTGGATGGCGGGTTTGGATTCGCGCCGAAGGCGGTTGAGGTCGATCAGTCGTTCGATGACAAGATTCAGCGGACGGCGGTGGAAGCGGCGCGCCGCAAGTTTACGCCCGAGTTCATGAACCGGATCGATAAGGCGGTGGTGTTCAAGACGCTGCGGGACGAGCATCTGGCGCAGATTCTGGAAATTGAACTGGGGATGGTGCAACAGCGCGTGCTGATGGCGGCGGGCGCGAACCAGTTCGTGTTCAACTGCACGTCGTCGGTAAAAGAGTATTTGTTGAAGGAAGGCACGGATCCGCGGTACGGGGCGCGACACTTGAAGCGGGCGATTGAGCGCAACCTGGTGTTTCCGCTGGCAAACCTGGTGGCGACCGGACAGGTGAAGCTGGGAGATTTCGTGCGCGTGGACATGGCTTCGGAGAACCGGATGATCTTCGTCAGGGAAGCCGAGAACACGATGGCGCCGGTGCTGTTGGAGCGCTACGGAGCGGTGGCCGTGAACCAACCCGCGGCGCGCGCTGCCCGAACCGCCGCGAACAATCGTCGCGACTTCGGGGCGCCTTCTCCTGGAGTGGCGGAGAGCAAATAGAGATTCCTCCGCCCCTCGCGTTCGCTCGGGGGTCGGAATGACAAGGGTTTTGTAAGAAGCTCGCTTGACCGCATCTCGCGAGTCGTTTCTCACATTGGCGCCGGGACCTTCCGGCGCCTTTTTTTCTTCAAGCCAGATGGGCGCGCGCGCTCATCCTCCAGTAACTTCACAGGACGTCGTCCACTTGGTCACTGGGAGACCTAAGCCTCGTGACAGGCCTTACCGGACCCTTCGGCACCTAGCCTGAGTTTTCTTTCGAGAACAGAATGCCCGCACTGTACGGCCACTTCTTCGAGTCCGCCGCAGAGGCCGGCTAAAGCCTCCCTCAGCCCAACCCGCCGAGGTTCTCCAAGGAGAGGTCATGTCCTCGAAAGCGAATACCATCCGCTCACCGAAACCCCAGTCCCCCCCCCAATTCAGATTCTTCTCTCTGCTCCTACTTGTGATGTCGGTCGCAACAGGAACGGCCAAAGCGCAGGGCGTTGCCACTGCCGCCGATCCCGGCGTGCGCGGCGGTTCGCCGAGTGCCGGCAAGGCGATTGCTGGTCTAACCGACAACCAGAAGGCTTTCTTTGCCGCAGGGCTGGCGAGTTTCATGCAGTTGGAGTCGGTCACGGGTACCGTCAGCAACACCGGGAATGGGCTCGGACCGAGATTCAATGCGGAGAGCTGCGCCCAGTGCCATGCGCAACCGGCAATCGGCGGGACGAGTCCGTCGACCAACCCGCAGGTCGCCGATGCAAATGACCAGGGCGCTACGAATCTGATCCCGTTCTTTATTACCACCAACGGGCCTGTGCGCGAGGCCCGGTTTCCGTTTCAGTCTGATCTGCGCACTCCCGATGGTGGAGTCCACGATCTATTCACGATTTCCGGGCGCATCGACGCCAAAGGCTGCAACATTTCGCAGCCGGACTTTCAAGGAGCGGCGAACAACGGCAATTTGATTTTCCGCATTCCCACTCCGGTGTTCGGCGGAGGGCTGATTGAAGCGATTCCCGACTCCGCGATTCTCGCGAACGTCAACGCGAACAGGCAGGCCAAGCGAAGCCTGGGAATTGGCGGGCGTCCTAATTTCAGGGACGGGCGAGGGGGCGGGGGAATGAACGGCGTGCCCAACACGAGCGGCAATGACGGCACCATCACGCGATTTGGCTGGAAGGCGCAAAACAAGTCCCTCGGAGATGTTTGCCGGGGAGGCTTACAACGTGGAAATGGGGGTAACCAACGAACTGTTTACCAACGAACGTGACGAAACTCCGGGTTGCCTATTCAACGGAACTCCGGAGGACACAACCAACTTCGATCACAAGGCGGAACCGCTCTCCCCAGTGACATCGATCAGATTCGCCATCTTCATGCGGTTCCTCGACCAGCCTCACCCGGCCCCGGCCACGGCTTCGACCGCGCACGGACAGCAAGTGTTTACTCAACTTGGTTGCGCGCTCTGCCACACACCGTCGTACACGACGGGGCAATCGTCGGTTGCGGCGCTTAGCAACGTTACGGTTAACCTCTTTTCCGATCTGCTGCTTCATCACATGGGACCGCGGCTGGCGGATGGTGTGAGTCAAGGTGCGGCGGGGGGTGATGAATTCCGCACCGCTCCGCTGTGGGGACTCGGGCAGCGTCTTTTCTTTCTGCACGATGGCAGAACCAACGATCTGGCTAAGGCGATTCTTTCTCATCAGGGCCGGGGAGACAGCCAATCTTCCGACTCCGAGGCGAACGGGGTGATCGATAGCTATAAACGGCTCACCCCGCAAGATCAGCAAGACCTGCTGAACTTCCTGCGGTCACTTTAGGGCCGTTTTTTCTCAGTTTGTTTGATCCAATGACTTGACCGCATCTGGCAAATCGGATCAACTTGGCGCCGGGCCCCTCCCGGCGCCTTTTTTCTGGGTTCTTTGCTCTATTTAGGGGATGTCGCCGGGTTTTGTTGCTAGAATCAGGGCAAGAGTTCGGTTTGAGCCTTATGAAAAAGCTTGCCACCTTCGTTCTTCTTGGCGCCTTGGGTGTTGGCTGTTCCCTCCCGCTCTACGCCAAGACCAAGACAGACGCAGAACAAGTATCAGCCTCTGGACCGGGCTTCCCGAAAGGCGGAGAAGAAACAGGAGAAGGCGCAGAGGAAATACGCCAAGAAGCAGAAGAAGGCAGAGCGCAAGATGCTCAAGACCGAGGGGAAGAACTCCACGTATAAGCCGACGAAGCGATTCTAGTCTGGCGCCTCGGGGCCGCACCCACGCTTCCAACATAGATACGATTCCTGAGCGGATCAAGGCCTTAGCTTGAATCAGCAGAACTTCGGGTAGGGATTCTTCGACAGCGAACGAGCATCGCGTTCCGCGATGCTCGTTCTTCGCTCAGCATGACAATGAATATCTTTGGGAAAGGCTGACGGCAGGATGTGCGAACGGAACGTCGCCGCACATCCTGCCGTCGTCACCGCGCGGAAAAAGCGTTGGGCTTAGTGTTCGTTCAGTTCTCGGATTTTTTTGAGCAACTCTGCTGACTGAGATAACAGCGACACCGTCGACTTGAAGTCAATGGGCTTTCCCTGGAACTCTGCACCTTCCAGGAGTTGGATGATTTGAGCCGCGACTGCATCCCGCTGCTGAGTTAGGGCACTCAACGCGCTTTCGAGGTTGGCGTAGGTGTTGTCGTCGCCCGCCAAGGCCCGCGTCGATACCTTCAAACTGGTCAGGCCCAGGAATCCGACTGGAGCGGTGATCTGCTTGTAGGCGTTGGCGAGCAGGATGAAGTTGAACTCGCTCTGGCGGACAGCCTTTGGCAGAGCGCGACCCTGCAGGGCCTCGACCAAGGCGCGGCCGTCGTGGGAATAGTCGTCGGTCAGGCCGGCGAGCATCAGGATCGTGGGACGAATGTCGGTGTGGTCGGACCAGATGTCGTCTTCCACACCTTCCCTAGCGACTCCCGGCCCCGCCAAGCCCAGGAACGTAGTGTTGATCTCCTTTGCGACCCCACCGTGGTTCCAGGCAAAGCCATTATTCACGGCGAAGGTCGGGGATCCCGAGGTTTGGAAGAAGAAGTCGGGGTTGCCGAACATGACGAAGGTCGGCGTCCGCTGCGGATCGCCAGTCACCATGTGCAGCAGCTTCATCTCGACTGGGTCGGCTAAATATTGCGCCAGGGGAACGTTGGTTCCGGTGAACGCATCCGGGCCGGTGATTTGCGCGGTGGCGCGCTCGAACTCACGCGCTCCGGCGGGACCTGCCGGGTTGACGTAGAACGTGGGCGCCATGTCGAAGTGGAGATCGAAGGATGTGGCGGCAAGGCCTGCATCCTGGGCATCGAGCACGGCGGTGAGGTTGGTATCGATTTCGCCAATGTCGCCGGCGGGATAGGTGCAGGGGACATTGACGCCATCGCAGTTGGCGGGGGTGGGAGCGCCGCCGGCGAAGTGGTCACCCTCGTCTGCGGTAACGACGAACAGAGTGTTGCTGGGAGTGATGCCATCCTTGGCAAGGCGGGCGAAGAACTTTCCCCAAGCTTCGTCGTAGGCTTTTAGTTGGGCGACATAGCCGGCCTGACCCGGGCCAAAAGCGACGAAGTTCACGTGATCGTCATGCGCGTCGGAGATGTAGGCGAAGGTGACGGGGATTCCGTGCTCCTGCATGGCCGCTACATAACCGAGCGTCTGGGCGGCGGAAATTCCACCGAAGCCGGGAAAGCCGTCGTTGCCGTTGCCGTCGGTGATGACGTTGCCATCGATATCGGTGAGTGGGCCATTGGGGCTGATTATGGGCGCGACGAAGGCGTGTCCGAACAGTCCAATCCCTGATAGCCATGGGGTTCCTGGGGCAGTAGGTCGGGCTGACCTCCGTTGGCAGCGGAGCAGACTGGATCGCCGGCGGCGCAGTGAACCGAAACTCCCTCGAAATCGGCAATCGCCTTGGTGCGGTTGGCCTTGGCCTCGGCGGCTTCGGGCGAATTAGCACCGAAGACCGTGGTGATATCCGAGGTCACGTTTTCAAGTTCCATATTGGCGATCGAGGCTGCCCCTACATTGCAGCCAGCGCGCGTAAACGGCACCCACGGCGCGGGAGCGTTGCTGCCGCTGGCCGTGATCATGCTGTAGACGGGATCGGTGACGGGGTTGACGAGATCGGTCCAGTAGGTGAAGGAGCTGGCGAATCCGTCGAAGAAAGTGCTGGTGCCGGGCAGCGGGAAGAAGCCGAAGCTGTTGGCCACAGCCTGCCCGTGGTTGGAGGGATAAACGCCGGTCAGCGACGTGAGAATGTCATCGGCGGTGTGCGAGATGAGGGGCGTGTGATGGTTGGTGAGGAGCGTTCCATTCTGTTTGAAGAAGTTCAGCAGGTTGGGCATCTGCTCCAGATCGGAAGGAACGTTTGGGTTGTCGCGAGTGAAGTGGACGTTGTCGAACTGGACATAAATGATGTGCTGGACTTTGCCCGTGGTCAGGGAACATACCTGGGCCTGGACCGCGATGGGGGCAGAAACGACGGTTGCGAGGATTAGGGACAGAATTCTTGTGTTCAGGCGAGTTGTCCGAATGGAGTCAAGGCTCACGTGGGACCTCCTTCAGATTTTGACGGGGTGGCGTGGAGGGACTTTACACGTTCGCTGCGAACTGCTGTGTTACCGGGTTATGAATATTTTGTAAAAAATCCTGATCTCTTGCAAGTGCCGGTTCGGTGGGAGCCAGAGTCGCATTCAGACCTGCCATCCGGTCTATTCCATCCGGTCTATCATGCTGGCATGACTAAGTGCTCACCCTGCTTGCGAATGTTTGCCTTTGCGCTGGCTGTGTGTTTGATTGCGTCCCCTTGTCTGGAAGCGCGGGTGGAGCCTACGCACGGGTTCGACATTTTTTCTCAGGATGAAGAGATCCAACTAGGCAAGCAGAACGCCGCGCAGGTAATGCAGCAGATGCCGGTGCTGCCGGACTCCGATCCAGTTGTGCGATACGTGCAAAACCTCGGAGGACGGCTGACGCAGCGGGCCCCGGGATACCAGTGGCCGTACAACTTTCACGTGGTGAACGTGAAGGAGATCAATGCGTTCGCCTTGCCGGGCGGGCCAATCTTCGTCAACCTGGGGACGATTCAGGCGGCGGACAACGAGGCGCAACTGGCGGGAGTGATGGCGCATGAGATTTCGCACGTGGTGCAGAGGCACGGCACGCGGGCGGCGTCGAAGCAGATGGGAGCGCAGCTTCCGCTGGCGATTCTGGGCGGGCTCATGGGGAACAGCACGCTGGCTAAGGCCGCGGAGATGGGGATTTCGTTCGGGGTGGGTTCGTATTTTCTGAAGAATTCGCGGCAGTCGGAGTCCGAGGCGGATCTGCTGGGGACCGACATCATGTATGACTCGGGATACGAGCCGCGGCAGATGGCGGTGTTCTTCGAAAAACTGGAAAAGCAGATGGGGGCGAGTGCGAACTCGCTGATCAACCAGTTCATGAGCGATCATCCCAATCCGGGAAACCGGGCGGAAGCGGTGTCGCGCGAGGTGGGCACGCTGATGCCGCGGACGTACCTGGCGGACAGTGCTGATTTTCGCGAAATCAAGACCCGCGTGGCGGGAATGAAGCCGCTGAGTTCGGCGGAAGTTGCGGCGATGCAAAAGCAGGGGACGCCGACAGCGGGGACGCCGGCGGGAGACGATGTCACGCCGAGCTCCAACTTGAAGGTGTTCAGTCACAATGAATACCAGATTTCTTATCCAGAGAACTGGCAGGTTTTCGGCGACCAGAGTTCGAGTGTCACGATCGCGCCGAAGAGCGGGGTGTCGCAGAACGCGGTTGCGTACGGAGTGATGATCGCGAATTACCAGCCGGACCAGTCCGGTACGAGCATCGATACGGCGACGCGCGAATTGCTGGCCTCTTTGCGGCAGTCGAATCCGGATCTGAAGCAGATTGGGCGTGCGGAAACGATCCGCGCGAACGGAGTGGCGGGACGGTCGGTGGATCTGATTGGGAGTTCGCCGATCAAGGATGCGCAGGGGAAGGCGCTCGAGGAGCGGGATTGGGTGGTGACCGTGCCCCGGCGCGACGGGACGGTGGTGTATCTGGTGTTTATTTCTCCGGATAAGGATTTCGGGACGATGCGGCCCACGTTTGAGGGGATGCTGCGGACGCTGCAGGTGAAGTAGCGTGGCTGCTGAGGCTGACATTCAAGCGGCCCTGAAGGGACGGTCTTCCACATTCTCTTTCGATCATTCTCGATTGCGCGGCGCTGCTTCGCCCCGGCGGCGCATCAGACGAGGCCGCTCCAGACTCTGCCGTACGGGGGACTCGCGGGTCAGGTAGGGATGCTTCGACTGCGAGTGGGCGCCGCTTGCAGCGGCGCCCACTCTCCGCTCAGCATGACAATGTGAGGCTTATGCGGCTTGGCCCCAAAGAAGGCGCGGGGCGAGAGGTGCCGCCGGTAGCCTAAACTACTGGCGTATCGATTGATTGTTCGAAGGGCACTATGAAGGCTCACCGCTGGTTTCCTCGCGTTCTTCTGCTCGTATTGTTTTCGGCGATCACAATTCAGACCGGGGCTGAGATGCGTGCCGGAGAGGCTGCGACCTACACGCAACCATTGGCCACTGGGGTGCGCCTTGATGCGGTCGGAGACGCGATCGATCTGGGCAGCATGCCGTTGGCAATGGCCCTCGCTCCGGGTGGAGACAAACTGGCCATTGTTCTAAGCGGCTGGCGCGAGCAGGGGGTTCAGATCGTCGATCTGAAATCGCGTCAGGTCTTGCAGACGTTGACCCAGCCTTCTGCGTTCTTTGGCATCGTGTTCTCTCGCGATGGCGGAGAGCTGTTTGTGTCGGGTGGCAATGATGACACGATCTTCTGCTATTTGTGGCGGGATGGGAAGGCGACCTTCGATCGGAAGGTCGTGCTGGCGGAGAAAGCTCCCGAGAAACCTGGCTCGCGATATCCGGCGGGCCTTGCGGTTTCGCGGGTCGGCAACTACTTGTACGTTGCCGAAAACGTAGGTGACAGCCTGGCGGTGGTTGATGCCGCGACGGCGAAAATCGTGCAGAGGTTTCCGACCGATCATTATCCCTATGCGGTCGAAGCCGCGGCGAACGGGAAAGTGTATGTTTCTGCGTGGGCGGCGGATACTGTCGCGGAATTTCAGACGAAGCCAGACGGGCTGCTGACTCCGGTTGGCAAGTGGAAGGTGGGGCCTCGTCCATCCGCCCTGCTTTCGAATCGGGCCGGCTCGCGGTTGTTTGCGGCGCTTGCGGGGACAGATCAGATTGCCGTCATCGACACTGCGCGGGGGAAAGTCCTGCGCTACATCAGCGATGCGGCACCTGCCGGACCTGAAGAAGGAAGCACTCCCAATGCGTTGGCACTATCGCAGGACCAGTCGCAGCTCTTCGTGGCCGAGGCCGACAACAATGCGGTCGCGGTCTTCGATGTTTCTGAAAAAGGTCCGGCGTCGTCGGTATTAAAGGGGCGCATACCGACCGACTGGTACCCTACGGCGGTGCTCAACGCTGGGGGCCAACTTCTGGTGCTCAATGGCAAGGGGCACGGAAGCCATGGCAACCCTGACGGTCCAATTCCTGGGGAAGGCATCAAGCGGCCGCTGGGTTATGACTTAGGACAACTCAACGGGACCCTGCGATCGAGTCCAGACCAAGTGTCTACCAGTATTTTGGCCGAGTACTCGCGGCGAGTTGGCGAAGCGAACAACTGGCAAGCGACGCGGACGCAGAAACAGTATCCGCCTTTCAAACATGTGGTCTACATCATCAAAGAGAATCGCACCTATGACCAGGTGATGGGTGACATGAAAGAAGGGGACGGTGATCCGGCGCTGGTTTTTTTCGGACAAGCGATATCTCCGAATCATCACGCGCTGGCTTTGCGGTTCGGATTGTTCGACCGTTTTTTCACGAATGCGGAGGTGAGCTCGCAAGGGCACATCTGGTCGACCGCAGCGTACGTCACGGATTTCGGAGAGAAGACGATCCCTTCGGCGTACGCGGGCAAACGGGAAGGCGTGGATGGCGAGGAGATCGACGAACCGATGAACGGCTTTCTCTGGACGCTCGCCAGAAAAAAGGGAATCAGTTTTCGCGACTACGGCGAAATGGTGAAAGTGCCCGAGGGATGGCCGGTCACACAGCGAGAGGTGGCGTCGAGCGTCAGTCCGACGTACCCGGCGTTTGATTTGAAGACGCCCGACCAGGCGCGTGCCGACGCCTGGATCGCCGAACTGGAAAAGTTTGTGCGGGACGGAGAGATGCCGCGCCTCGAAGTCATGCACCTGCCGAGCGACCACACCGCGGGCGGACGGGCAGGGTTTCGAACGCCACGCGCCTTCATGGCCGATAACGATCTGGCGCTGGGCAGGATTGTTGAAGCACTTTCGAAGACTCCCTTCTGGAAAGACACGGTGATCTTCGTGCTTGAGGATGATTCGCAGGCTGGGCCGGACCACATTGACTCGCATCGATCTTGTTTCTTTGCCATCTCCGCTTACAACCGCCCCGGGACCATCCACCGGTTTGCGAATACGACAGATGTGGTGGCGGCGATCGAAGATATCCTGGGGTTGGGACGCCTTTCGCAGTTCGACTACTTCAGCCGATCTTTGGCTGACATTTTTGCCGACACCCCGGACCTGTCACCATGGACCGCGATTGTTCCTCAGGCCGACATGAATGAGACCAACCCTGCTAAAGCGGCGGCGGCGCAGGCTTCCGAGGGGCTGGATTTCAGTGTGCCCGACCGGGTCGATGATGCGACGTTCAATCAAATCCTTTGGAGCATGATGAAGGGGGCGCAGCCTCTGCCGGTGACCAATACAAGAGCGCCGCTGCACGCCTTTCAAGTCGGTCGCTGAATGCTCGGTGGGTCGGGTCGAGTCCCGGTCGGAATAACAAAAAAGGCGGTTCGGAATGACAAGTTTAGGAGTGGCAGCGTTGAGCAGCGTAATCATCCAGAACTGACGGAATTCGGGGAGCGGACGGCGGCGGAGGGGTGACCTTCGTAATCGTAGCGGGCGGTTGCCGCATTGCTGCGGGTGGGGGGCCTCCCTAGAATCGGAGCAGGGTTACGTGCGCTTCAATTCCGCATGCCTGAAATCACAAAACGACTGGACCGGGCCGAGCTAGCCAAGCGCGTCGAGCGCGCGGAGAAACTCCTGCAAAAGGGGAAGACTGCCGAGGCTCTGGAAGAGTATCTGCTGGTCCTGCGAGACGATCCGGAAAACGATGTAGTAAGGCAACTTGCGGCAGATCTATGCCTGTCGCTGAGCCGCAATGCCGACGCCGTCCGGCTTCTGGGAGATCTATTTGAACGACAGGTGGCGGCTGCGGACCCGACCCGCGCCAGCCTCACCTACAAGAAACTGGCGCGGCATGGCAGCCCCACGTGGCAGCAGAAAGTCCGCTTCGGGCAACTGCTGGAGGGATCGAACAAAAAGCTGGCTGCGGGTACGTATGAAGCGGCTTTGGCGGACCTGATCAAGCTGGGCAAGAAGCAGGAATCGGCGGAGGTTCTGGGGCGCGTGGTGGCGCTGGAACCGATCCAGGCCAACTACCTGCGCGTGGCGGAACTGGCTTCGGAATTGGGAAATCGCAAGGGCGCGGCGGCCGCCTACCAGCATGTGGCGCAGTTGAGCGCTGCCGATGGGGGCGATGCGGCGCAATGGTACGAGCGCGCCTACCAGGAAGATTCTTCCGATCCGAGCATTGCGCTGGCGTACGGAAAAAGCCTGCTGGCGCAAGGGCAAGCCGGGGCGGCGATTTTTATCCTGGAAGCACAGATGAACTCCGGGCAGGTGACGCCGGAGTTGCGCGAAGCCTATGCCACTTCGCTGGTGGCGGCGGGACGCTACGTGGAGGCCGAACCTTCGGTGTGGCAGCTGTTTGAGCAGAATCCATCGCGCGTGCAGCAGGTGATCACGCTGATCGGGAATTTTCTGGACGGCGAGCAGGACGAGAATGCGGTTGCGCTGGCGAGGAAGCTGGAACAATTTCAGCGGCGGCGGGGCGAGCGGCGGCAGTTTATCGCCATCATGGAGGACATCACCGCGGCGCACCGGCCATGTTCGCAGATACTGGAATTCCTCAGCGAGCTCTATAACGCGTCCAACCGAGAGAACGATTACTGCCAGACTCTGCTCAAGCTGTTTGATCTGTACTGCAGCACAGGCGAGTTCGCCAAGGCGGCCGAGTGCCTGGATCGCGCGGCGGAAGTGGATCCGTATGAACCCGGCCATCTGAAGCGGCTCGAACAGATCAAAGGAAAGATCGAGGATGGACGCTTCCGTGCGATCTCGTCGCGGTTCAGTTCGGTAAGCAAGCCAGCCGAGGAACCCGCGCACGTGGATGGACCGACGCTAGGAGCGTCGACGCTGCAGGACCTGATGCTGCAGGCCGAGATCCTGGTGCAGTATGGAATGCGGAGCAAGGCGGTGGAGCGGTTGCAGCGGATTCAGGAGCTGTTTCCGCGCGAGGAAGAACGGAATGAAGATTTGCAGCGGCTGTATCTGGCCGCGGGGGTGACGCCGAGATATGCGGGAGCGGCGCCTTTGCCTCCGGCGGCTGCGGCAGCACCGGCACCAGCGCCTGCGGCGGCTCCTGCGCCCGACCCTGTGGCTGACGTTCGCAGCTTCACGCGTGTGGCAGAGATTACCCGAAAGCTATACCACCAGGGAACCGCGCCCACCGTGTTGAGCACTGCCGTAAAGGAAATTGGAACGCACTGGGAAGCGACGCGCTGCCTGGCGGCGATGGGGAAGACAGGCTTGCCGCCGACGGCGGTCGACGAGTTCTGTGCCGAGGGGTACAAGAAAACAAGCGTCGCGGCGATTGCCGAGCTGGTTGCGTGCCTGCAGCGGGCGGTGGAGGGGCACGAGCCGCTGGCCATCAACGACGTGACGAAGGCTTCTGCACTGGGATCGGCGAAGAAGGCGATGGCCGAACTGAACCCGGCGTCGATCCTGGCGATTCCGCTCAGCGACGGGGAAGAGACGGTTGGAATTCTGATTTTGATCCATAACCGGCCGCGGGTGTGGCAGCAGGCCGACCTGGTGGTGCTCAAAACGCTATCGGATCAGATGGTGATTGCGCTGAATAACGCTGGATTGCGGCGGCTGGTCAAAAATCTGTCGGTGACAGACGAGAAGTCCGGGCTGTTGAAGCGGGCTTCTTACATTGATTTGCTGATGGCCGAGAGTAAGCGGGCGATTCAGAATGCGGCGGCGCTCTCTGTGCTGCTGATGCAGTTCGGCAAGAGCGCCTCCATGATCAAGGAATATGGCGAGGCCGAGGTGCAGGCCGTGATGGAGCGTGTGGGGCAGATGTTCGCGGCCAATATCCGGTCGAATGATCTGGCGTTTCGTTATGACACGACGACCATCGCGATCCTTCTGGGCGAGACGGCGGAAAAAGAGGGCATGTTGGCGGTCGAGAAACTGCGGAAGATTATTGCTGAGGTACGGTTTCCGGCGAAAGAGGGAGCCGAGCAGGGAGTACCCGCGCTTTTCTCGGCGGGCCTGGCCGAGGCCGTGATTCATACCGACTACGATCCCTTGGACGTGGTCACTGAAGTAATCAATCGTGCTGAACACGCGCTGGCACAGGCGATGGCGCAAGGGCCCGGGAAGATTGTCGCGCTGGGGCCGGCGCTGGCCACGAGCGCGGTGGCGTAGCTACTCTTGTCGCTTTCTGTGTGGCGGACCCGTCGCTCTTCTTGCATTTGTCTGTATTGTCCATCCAAGCCTGCTAGCCTCTTCGTGCTTAGCGTTCCTCGAAGGCTCACCTGCGGACGATCTTACTAGCGAAGGCCAGATGCACGTGAGATCCCTCACTCCGCCTGAAGAACGGCTTCGTTCGGGATGACGCCATTGAAATTTAGAATTCCGCCGGTTGTGGCGAAACGTCTTCGCACGCTGCTACACTGACACGTTTGGCTAATCGATGCTGATCAGTTCTGATCGGTGTTGCGACAGGAAAATCAATGCTGAAGCCTGGTGATATCGCCATTGTCAGCGGGGCGCGGACGCCCTTTGGCCGCTATTGCGGCAAGTTGAAGGATTTCACGGCGCAGGAGTTGGGCGCCGTCGCGGCCAAGGGTGCCATCGAGCGCGCGGGGATCGATCCGAAGGAATTCGATCATGTCGTGATGGGCAACGCGCAGCAGACCTCCGGAGATGCGCTGTATGGGGCGCGGCACGTGGGGCTGCGGGCGGGGATTCCGATTGAGACTCCGGCGCTGACGGTGAACCGGCTGTGCGGGTCGGGGATGCAGTCGATTGTGAGCGCGGCACAGATGATCCAGACCGACGAGGCGAAGATTGTCCTCGCCGGTGGCATGGAGGCGATGTCGCAGGCGCCGTTTGTGATTCGCGGGCGGGACGGGTTTACGCTCGCCCCGGGCGGGAAGCTGGAAGATTCGCTGATGGTGGCGCTGCTCGATTCTTATTGCGGGCTGTACATGGCGAATACGGCGGAGCTCTACGGTTCGGAACAGGGCATCACTCGGCAGATGCAGGATGAGTTGGCGCTCCGGTCGCAGCAGCGGGCGGAGGCGGGTTATAAAGAGGGGCGCATTCACGAAGAACTGGTGCCGGTGCCGCTGCGGAATTCCAAGGGCGAGCCGACCGGGGAGTCCCTTACGGAAGATGATCATCGACGTCCGCAAACCACGATGGACGTGCTGGCGAAGCTACGGCCCGCGTTTGGGAAGAACGGGACGGTCACGGCGGGGAACGCGAGCGGCATTGTGGATGGCGGGGCGGCGGTGGTGGTGATGTCGCTGGAGCATGCGCTGAAAAGGAGTCTCAAGCCGCTCGGGAGGATTTGCGGGTGGGGCATCGCGGGCGTGGAGCCGAAGGTGATGGGGCGGGGGCCGGTGCCGGCTTCGAAGATTGCGTTGCAGAAGGCTGGGCTGTCGCTGGATTATATCGATCTGATTGAAGTGAACGAGGCGTTTGCGGCGCAATATCTGGCGGTGGAGAAGGAACTCGGGCTGGATCGCGAGAAGGTCAATGTGAATGGCGGGGCGATTGCGCTGGGGCATCCGCTGGGCGCGACGGGGACGCGGTTGGTGATTACGCTGCTATATGAGTTGCGGCGGAGACATAAGAAGTACGGGTTGGCTACGGCTTGCATTGGCGGGGGACAGGGGATTGCGATGGTGGTGGAGAGCATGAACTAACTTCGTTGCCACGGATTTACGCGGATCCTCACGGATTAGAAACTACTTCTTGTCGTCCTGAGCGGTGTTCTTTGCCGCGAAGGACCTATGCATTTTGTCGGCGCCGGCAGAGTGCATAGGTTCTTCGCTTCGCTCAGAATGACAAGGCTTTTTTGTGGAAGGAAGCATCATGGAGATCAAGAAAGTTGGGGTTCTCGGTTGCGGGCTGATGGGGTCGGGCATTGCGCAGGTTTGCGCTATGGCTGGATTTAACGTCACGGTGCTTGAGGTTGAGCAGAAGTTTCTCGACAAAGGGTTTGCGGGGATTGAGAAATCGCTGGCGAAGTTCGCGGAGCGGGCGGTGGAGAAGGGCGGGATCACGGCGCACCAAAAAGAGTCGATTCGGGCGCGACTCAAAGGCACGACTTCCAAGGCCGACCTGGCGGGCTGCGACATTGTGATTGAGGCCATCATCGAGAATGTGGAAGAGAAGAAGAAGATGTATGCGTCGCTCGATGGCGTGGTGAAAAAAGACGCGATCTTTGCGTCGAATACTTCTTCGATTTCGGTGACAGAGCTTTTGACTTCGGTGAAGCGGCCGGAACGGTTCATCGGGCTGCACTTTTTTAATCCTGTGCCTCTGATGAAGCTGGTCGAGGTCGTGCGGACGATCGCGACTGCAGACGAGGTTTACGAGACGGCGTACGAGTTTGCGAAGAAACTGGGCAAGGTTCCGGTGCGCACTTCGGACAAGACTGGGTTCATCGTGAACCGGTTGCTGGTGCCATATTTGCTTGATGCTATACGCGCGTATGAAGAGGGCGTGGGGTCGATTGAGGATATCGACAATGCGATGAAGCTGGGCTGCGGGTATCCGATGGGGCCGTTTACGCTGCTGGATTTTGTGGGGCTCGATACGACTTACTACATTACGCACGTGATGTATGACGAGTTCAAGGAACGGCGGTTTGCGTCGCCTCCGCTGCTGAAGCGGATGGTGATGGCGGGGTGGTACGGGCGGAAGTCGGGGCGCGGGTTTTATGATTATGCGGACCCGGAGAAGCCGCGGGCGAACAAGCTGTAACGTCTTCGCCACGGATTTGCACGGATCTACACGGATTGAAAGGCGGGCTCAACATAGAGGCACAGAGAAAAGGAGATCTTGAAATGAATCCTCTGTGTCTCTGTGTCTCTGTGACTCTGTGGTGAAACCATACGCTTATGAACTTCGAAAACATTCTTCTCGAAAAGAGAAACTCGATTGCTTACGTCACCGTTAACCGGCCGAAAGTGCTGAACGCGCTCAACATGGCGACCATGGAGGAGTTGCGGGCGGCGTTTCACGATATCAAGAACGACAAGACGATTCGCGTCGTCATCTTTACTGGCGCGGGCGAGAAGGCGTTCATTGCCGGGGCGGACATCGGCGAACTGGCAAAGAACGACGCCGTTTCTGGCAAGGAATATACGCACCGCGGGCAGTCGGTGCTGAATCTGATTGAGAACCTGAGAAAGCCGGTGATCGCGTGCATCAATGGATTCGCGCTCGGCGGCGGATGCGAGATTGCCATGGCTTGCACCATGCGGTTGGCTAGCGAGAATGCGAAGCTGGGACAGCCGGAGGTGAAGCTGGGGATTATTCCGGGATATGGCGGGACGCAGCGGCTGCCGCGGCTGGTCGGCAAGGGAATCGCAATGCAAATGATGCTGGCGGGAGAGATGATCACCGCGCAGGAGGCGCATCGCGTTGGGCTGGTGAATGAAGTGGTCGCGGCGGCGGAGTTGATTCCGCGGGCGGAAGCGATTGCGGCGAAGATTATCGCGAACGCTCCTTTGGCCGTGCAGTATGCGATGGAGGCCGTAAATAAGGGAATGGAGATGACTCTGGCGGAGGGGCTGTATCTGGAAGCGACGCTGTTTGGCGTGTGCTGCGCTACGGAAGATAAAAAGGAAGGGACGACGGCGTTTCTGGAGAAGCGGGCAGCGCAGTTCAAGGGCAAGTAAGTCTTGGCCACGGATTTACGCGGATTTTCACGGATTCACGAACCACATCACTACCGAGGGAGATCCTTCGCTCCGCCTGAAAAACGGCTGCGCTCAGGATGACGCCAGAGAGGGCTTATCAAAGACAAGAAGATCAAATTGAGAACGAAGGCTCCGCCAGAGCCCGCGATTCCCGCGCTGGAGGGGAAGATGGATGCTTCCGGCATGCGCTTTGCCCTCGTTGTGTCTCGGTTCAACGCGTTTATCACGGAGAGGTTGTTGCTGAGCGCGTGTGACGGATTGCTGCGCACGGGAGCGAAGAAAAAAGACATTGCGGTTGTGCGAGTGCCGGGGGCGTTCGAGATTCCGTCGGCGGCTCGGACCTTGGCGTTGACTGGGAAGTATGACGCGATCATTTGTCTGGGCTGTCTGCTGCGTGGGGATACGGCGCATTACGACGTGATCGTCAATGAGGTGACGCGGGGGATTGGGCAGTCCGCGCAGGAGACAGGTGTGCCGCACGCATTTGGCGTGCTGACTTGCGAGACTTTGGAGCAGGCGATCGATCGCGCTGGACTGAAGATGGGAAACAAGGGATTTGAGGCGGCACTGGCGGCGGTGGAGATGGCGTCGCTGAAAGCAGCTATCAGCTCTCAGCCCCTTCGCCATTCGGCTCAGGGCAGGCTAAGTGCAGCTGTCAGCCAAAAGCAGATTCCTCCTTCTCGCTCCGCGAGGCGTCGCAATCACAAAATGAAAGGCAAGAATGCGAAGAAGGACAGCCGCAAATAGTTCCCTCCTACAGTAAACTGGCAACGGACCACTGACTACAATCAACTTCGTTCATGGGCACACGCCGTAAATCCCGGGAAATGGTGTTGCAGATGCTGTTTCAGTCGGACATGGGGAAGCAGGATGCCGACCACGTGCGCCGGACGTTTTGGGCGGAGCATGGGGGGGCGAGCGCGGAGGTGCGCGGGTTTGCCGATGATCTGTTTCGTGTGGCGACCGATCGCGGCACGGAGATTGATGGATTGATCGAGCGGCACGCCGAGCATTGGCGGATGGAACGGATGGCGGCGGTGGATCGGAACCTGTTGCGGGCGGCGGTGGCGGAGTTGCTGGCGTATCCGGAGACGCCACGGGCGGTGGTGATCAATGAGGCGCTGGAGATTGCGCGGAAGTTTTCCTCTCCGGAGTCGGTGCACTTCGTGAACGGAGTGCTGGACAGCGTGGGGAAAGAGTTGGAGAAAGTGTAACAGGCAACTGGTGGCGAGCGCCCGGGGCGTTTGGTTCAACCTCTTTCAGAAACCCAAAACAAAATCAAGATCAACGGCAGCGGACAGGAGTGTCCGCTCCACATTGTCGCGCCCAGAAACTCACGGCTTGCTGGCCATTAGATTCAGCGTGCATTGTACTGGGGCGTAGGTGCAAAACGGATTGAGGTAGTTGGGCAGGTTGGGGAATGAGGTCGGGGGATTCATGTCAGTGCCGCCTAGTGCGGTACTGACCTGGTGGAGCATGCCATCGCTGCCTTCGATCACGATAGTGCCGGCGTCGGGGGTCATGGCGCCACTCAGGGGGGTCGCGTTGCCCGTCAGTTCGATGCCGGTCACTCCGCCAGTTGCGAAGTTGTAAACCAGGACGCTGGCGCGGTCGCTGGCTAGAACGTAGATCAGAGTGCCGTCGGCGGACGTGAAGAAGTCGAGTGGGTGGAGGGCGCCCTGGTTCAAGCTGATGTTCTTTATCGGGCTCCTTGGGTCTTTATGAGTCACGGTCATGGGGCAGAGGGATGTTGCCGGTGCGGTTGGCGTGGCCGCCTGGATCCCCGTAATCACTGCGGTGATGTAGTCGAAAGTCCCGTTGGTTTCGAGCGCGATGAAGTGAAGTCCATCGGGCAGGGCTTTGAAGGCCACCGGGGGCGCGGACAGAGTAATGATTTGCGGATTGGGCGGGGCGCTCGCGTCGGTGGCGATCGAGTTGTCGCACATGTCGTAAACCGTGAATGCAGAACCGCCTCCGCCACGAGACGGCTCAACCACGTAGACGAAGGCCCCATTGGTGGAGAACGTGATGGAGTTGACGGTCGTGCCCGCGGGCAGGGGAATCGTTTGCAACGCCTGCTGGGTCGAGTAGATATAGAGGTTCGGGTTGCCATTGCCGTCGAATCCGAAGATGAAGGCCTTCAGCCCGTCGGGGGAGAATGCCGCAGCCGATGCGTTCAAGATATTAAGGGCGGTGACGGATGACGAACTTGAGGCGGTGGTATTAGCCACGAATACCTGATTGGAATTGGAAAAGATCGCGATGCCGCCGTTGCTGGAAGTAGCCAGAACATTTCCGGTCAAACTGCCTAACGAAGCGAACGGGTTGGTAGTGGAGCCGATATTCGACGGGGTGACCGAGACTGCTCCGAACTGGCTTCCTATGTAAGCCTTGTCACCATTGAGGTCGAAGAGGATGGAGTTCGGCGAAAACGGGAGCGGAGTCGCGTTACCGGCAACTGACTGTGAGGTTGGAACCTGGTAAATGTAAGTGGTGCAGTCGAGTGGGTGAACGCTCTCGCATCCCAGGCTGGAGGCCAGGACCGATGAACCGGAAGTCGCTCCGGTCACTACGCCGGAGATGGATGCGGGCAAAATTGGTGGGGGTGGGGGGGCGGTCGGAGGGGGAGGAAGGGGAGAAGCGTAGACCGGCAAAGGGATGAACTGCTGGCAACTAAGGAGCTGAAAGAAGGCCGCGCAGGCCTGCAAGTATGTTTGCGCAGATCCTGGCATGAGGGCATTTGACAGTGCCACGGGTACGAAGGGAAATCCGATGTTGCAGGTCGGGGGCGAGCAGGAGGCGGTCACCGATCCGGCTCCAGGCGAGGGAGTGCTGATTGCACAGGATTCCGTGCAGCCGGTTGCCAGTTGCACAACCGAAGGGTGGGTTGCAGTCCAAGTCAGGGGAATCTTGCTCAGGGTGACCATGGTGCCGGAGTTGAGCAAGGAATTGTTTCCCATTACGTCGGTCAAGACGGCATTTGCGGTCTGTCCCGTGCCTTTGGAAGTGACGAAGCTGGTTTGGCCTGTCTGAATCGACCCCGCGGGACCGAGTTCCAGTGTGATGTTCTGGATGGGGCAGGTTTCGAAGAAATCGAACAGCGGCGAAGTGACGCCCTGGGCATTGGTGTATTGCGGCTGGTAAAAGGTGGTGCTGGCGATGCCGCCACCGGCAGTGGCAGAGATCTGGGTAAGTCCGGGGGTGGAAGCGGTCGCGGTCGCCTGATTGCTTGCGAAAGGATATACCGGGTTTCCGGTGTTATTGACCAGCGGCGTCAGCTTAACCACGCTCGAGTTGCTGGCGGACCAGGTGAAAGGACCGACGGAGGCGGTGATATCGGAACCTTGGCTGTAAGCATGAGCCTCAACGGTCATGGACTGGCCTTGGGAGAGGCAAGGTTCCTGGATGGGTAGGCCGTTCAGGAGTACGCCGCTGACCTTGATGTTGTCGATTGGGGGATGCACGAAGACGTAGGTGGGTGGACTGGTTGCGCCCAGGGCTGCGGCAGTGACTTTGGCCACGCCGGTTGCGCCAGGGCTGCAAGTGGTGTAAGCGGCGTCCCAGTGGCCGGCGCAGGCCACGCCGCCGGGCGCCAGACTCACGATCGAGGTGTCACTGGAGGCGAAAGTGAATGTGACTCCAGAGCTACTGCCGGAGGAGTTGCGCGCCGTTGCGGTGAAGATCAAGGTGGCGCCAAGTTGAACCGAAGTAGTGGTGGCGGGACTGATGGTGACCGACGCCGCATAGGGAGATACTCCGCCGGTGGAATGGCCGCCACATCCGGTGATGCTCCATGTAAAAAGAATTGCCGCCGCCAACCACAGACCGCCAGAACGCAACCTGCCCATGCACTCCCTCGCAGCTTTATATGGAGCGTGCCCTCCATGCACCCGGCGCAACGCGCGGGGAGTGCAGGAGGAAACTTCCATGACATGAAACTGAAGTGAAAACTCGTAGTGTAGAGGCTGGAGCGGGAATCAGCAAGGGTCGGTTCATCCGGCCGCTTTCGATTCCATGCTCTGGTCAGGAGTCGCCACCGGACCCCAGAGGGCTTGCATCACTCCGCTTTAATCACCTGGGGGTTCGTGACTACTCTGTTCCTCGACTCCCGTCATTGGGATGCAAAATAACGGGTTGACGATGTTTGCGCCGACTTGTTATAGTAGTTCGGTTCCGCGAGTATATCCAGGCTTGCTGTGTGCTGCGAGATTTCGTGCGAATGTGTGCGCGAAGCGGCAGTGGAGCTATTGAAAGATGCGTTTCCGGATTTGAAGTGTTGGTTCGGAAACTTTCCTCGCTGAAACGTTCCTGCGGTGCCTTCCGCCCTTATGTGGAAGGATATGCAGGACAAGGCTGACGAAACGGAGCGCCCCCGGAGTTTTGGCCGGGTGCCACCGTCGGCAGCGAAAGTCTGAACGGGAATCCAGAATCTCTCCGGCGAAAGTGCGCGGTGAGAAGTAATGGTCGGCGTTAAGCCGGTCATGCCTGCGGATGCACTTCTAGGATTGCGCTTGTAGGAATGGCTTGTAGCAGTGGAACGACTGCCGCGCGGCCTGGATTGGGCTGTTGTGCGGCTAAGGAGTGGCGAAGAGTGCCTACGTTCAATCAATTGGTGGCCCAGGGCCGGAAGCGGCCTCGTTACAAGACGGCAAGCCCGGCCTTGCAGGGATGTCCCCAGAAGCGCGGAGTTTGCACCCGCGTGTATACGCAGACGCCCAAGAAGCCGAACTCGGCGCTGCGTAAGGTGGCGCGCGTACGCCTGACGAACGGCATTGAAGTGACGACATACATTCCGGGCGTCGGCCATAACCTGCAGGAGCACTCGATCGTGCTGATTCGCGGGGGCCGTGTGAAGGATCTGCCGGGAGTGCGCTATCACGTGATTCGCGGAACGCTGGACGCGGTGGGCGTTGCCAACCGCATGCAGGGGCGCTCGAAGTACGGTGCCAAGCGGCCGAAGAAGGGATAAGAGACAAGTTTCAGAGTTTCGAAGGTTTCAATGTTTCAAGGTGATGTCGCCCCCGGAAACGTTGAGACGTTGAAACTTTGAAACTTTGAAACTTTGAAACCTGGAGTTTTATGCCTCGTAAAGGACATATCGCAAAGCGGACCGTCCCGACCGACGCCGTCTATGGGTCGGATCTGGTGACGAAGTTTATTAACTCGATGATGTGGCAGGGGAAGCGCAGCACGGCCGAGGGCATCTTCTATGAAGCTTTGACGCGGCTGGAGTCCAAGGGCGGCGACGAGGCGCTGAAGTTGTTCAAGAAGGCTGTGGAGAACGCCAAGCCACTGCTCGAGGTGAAGACGCGACGCGTGGGTGGCGCGAACTACCAGGTGCCGGTTGAGGTGAACGCCGACCGCCGCACTTCGCTCGCGATCCGCTGGATCATTAGTTATGCGCGGTCGCGTGGCGAAAAGGGAATGATCGACAAGCTGAGCAATGAGTTGCTGGATGCGGCGAACAGCCGCGGCGCCGCCATCAAGAAAAAAGAAGATGTGCACCGCATGGCGGAAGCGAATAAGGCGTTCGCGCATTATCGCTGGTAGAGGTCCTTCGCGCAGAGAGCGCGCTCAGGATGACAAGCATTTTGACGGTTGAGTTTGGAGCCCAGAAAGAAGAGTTAGAGTCGTGGCCAGAACAGTCCCATTAGAACGCTGCAGAAATATCGGCATCATGGCCCACATCGACGCCGGCAAGACCACTACGACGGAGCGCATCCTGTTTTATACGGGACGGACGCACCGCATCGGAGAGGTGCATGAGGGCACAGCTACGATGGACTGGATGGAGCAGGAGCAGGAGCGCGGCATTACGATTACCTCCGCGGCGACGACCTGCACCTGGCGCGACATTCGCATCAACATTATTGATACGCCCGGACACGTCGATTTCACCGCGGAAGTCGAGCGGTCTTTGCGCGTTCTCGATGGCGCCGTCGCGGTGTTTGACGCGGTGCACGGCGTGCAGCCGCAGTCGGAAAAAGTCTGGCGACAGGCCGATAAGTACGGCGTCCCGCGAATTTGCTTTATCAACAAGATTGACAAGATGGGTGCTGATTTCGAGCATGCCGTCGATACCATCCGCAAGCGCCTCAGTGCCAAGCCCGTCGCGATTCAATTTCCCATCGGCCAGGAAGACAAGTTCAGGGGCGTCGTTGATTTGATCAACATGAAGTCGATCATCTGGAACGACGACACCATGGGCGCGGAATACGTCACCGAAGAGATTCCCGCCGAACTCAAGAAGAAAGCCGAGGCCTTCCACGCTCAGTTAGTCGAGAGCATTGCCGAAAATGACGACGAAATTCTGCACAAGTTTTTGGAAGGCGAAGAGATCTCGGCCGACGAGTTGCGTTCGTCGCTGCGGAAATCGACGATCGCGTTGAAGGTATTCCCGGTAGTAGTGGGAACAGCATTCAAGAACAAGGGTGTCCAGCCGTTGCTCGATGCGGTCGTCGACTATCTGCCTTCGCCGCTGGATGTGCCGGAAACGCATGGGATCAATCCCGACAACGGGCAGTCGATCACGCGCAAAGCCGCGGACAGCGAGCCGTTCTCGGCGCTGGCGTTCAAGATTATGGCCGATCCGTTCGTCGGGCAGTTGACGTTTATTCGCGTCTACTCCGGCCAGCTGAAGACTGGCGATTCTGTGCGGAACGTGCGCACCACGAAGACGGAGCGCATCGGGCGTTTGCTGAAGATGCACGCCAACAAGCGCGAAGAGATCAGCGAGATTCTGGCAGGTGACATTTGCGCCGCCGTCGGTCTGAAGAATGTCAGCACCGGCGACACGATTTGCGACGAAGATCATCCCATTGCGCTCGAGTCGATTACGTTCGCGGTTCCCGTGATTTCGGTTGCGGTCGAACCCAAGACCAAGGCCGACCAGGAAAAGATGGGCATGGCGCTCGGCCGCCTGGCCCAGGAAGATCCTACCTTCAAGGTTCACACCGATCCCGACAGCGGGCAGACCATCATCAGCGGCATGGGCGAACTGCATCTGGAAATCATCGTCGACCGCATGATGCGCGAGTACAAGGTTGAGGCCAACGTTGGCAAGCCGCAGGTGGCGTATCGCGAGACCATTCGCAGGCATGCCGAAGCCGAGGGCAAGTACATCCGGCAAACCGGCGGGCGCGGGCAGTATGGTCACGCCAAGATTTATCTCGACCCGCAACCACCGGGGACGGGCTACGAGTTTGTCAACGAAATCGTGGGCGGTTCGGTGCCGAAGGAATTCATCAAGCCGATCGACCAGGGCATTCAGGAAGCGCTCGAGGGCGGAGTGCTTGCCGGATATCCGATGGTGGATGTGAAGGCGACCTTGTTTGACGGCAGCTACCACGACGTCGACTCGAACGAAATGGCATTCAAGATTGCCGGGTCGATGGCGTTCAAAGAAGCGGCCCGCAAGGCCTCGCCGGTGCTGCTGGAGCCGGTGATGGCGGTCGAAGTGGTGACGCCGGAAGATTATGCCGGCGTGATCATGGGCGATTTGAGTTCGCGCCGCGGACGCATTGAAGGCATGGAGCACCGCGCCGGTTCGCAGGTGATCAAGGCGATCGTTCCGCTGGCGGAAATGTTTGGTTACGCGACTCACATGCGTTCGTCGACGCAGGGCCGCGCCGAATACTCGATGCACTTTGCGCGCTATGAGGAGGCTCCGCGGTCGGTGGCGGAGGAAATCATCGCCAAGGTGCAGGGCACGACCAAGTAGTTGTAGCGCCGGCGTCTCGCCGGCCCGATGGCGGGCGGAGCCCGCTGCGAGAGTGAGCTTGGATCTGAGCGAGAGCTCGGTCCGATTGAAAGGCGCGGGCGAGACGCGCGCGCGACAGCCGGCGGGACGCCGGCGTTACAAAGGACGAATATGGCGAAAGAGAAATTTGAACGGACCAAGCCGCACTGCAACGTAGGGACGATCGGTCATATCGATCATGGCAAGACGACGTTGACGGCGGCGATCACGAAGGTGTTGCAGAAGCACAATCCGAAGATTGTGTTCCGGTCGTTTGACTCGATTGATAACGCGCCGGAAGAGAAGGCGCGCGGTATCACCATTGCGACGGCGCACGTCGAGTACGAGACGTCGAACCGGCACTACGCGCACGTGGATTGCCCGGGCCACGCCGACTACATCAAGAACATGATCACGGGCGCGGCGCAGATGGATGGCGCGATTCTGGTGGTCGCGGCGACCGACGGTCCGATGCCGCAGACGCGCGAGCACGTGCTGCTGGCGCGGCAGGTGGGTGTGCCCTACATCGTCGTGGCGCTGAACAAGTGCGATGCGGTGGATGATCCCGAGTTGCTGGACCTGGTCGAACTGGAAGTGCGTGAATTGCTGAAGAGCTACAAGTTCCCTGGCGACGATGTGCCGGTGGTTCGTCTTTCCGCGCTGGGTGCGCTGAACGGCGAAGAGAAGTGGGAGAAGCAGATTGACGCGTTGATGGAAGCGGTGGACAAGAGTGTGCCGCAACCGGCGCGCGAGTTGGACAAGCCGTTCCTGATGCCGATCGAAGATATTTTCTCGATCTCGGGACGGGGCACGGTGGTGACGGGCCGGATCGAGCGCGGCAAGGTGAAGGTGGGCGAGGAAGTGGAGATTGTAGGCTTCCGCGACACGCGCAAGACGGTGGTGACGGGCGTGGAAATGTTCAAGAAGCAGCTGGACGAAGGCATGGCGGGCGACAACGCCGGGTTGCTGCTGCGCGGCATTGGCAAGGACGATGTGGAGCGCGGCATGGTGCTGGCGAAGCCGGGATCGATCACGCCGCACACCAAGTTCAAAGCCGAGGTTTACATTTTGACGAAGGAAGAAGGCGGGCGGCACACGCCGTTCTTCAAGGGATATCGTCCGCAGTTTTATTTGCGGACGACGGACGTGACGGGCGTGGCGGAGTTGCCGGCGGGCACGGAGATGGTGATGCCGGGCGACAATGTGAGCCTGGTGATCGAACTGATCACGCCGGTGGCGATGGAGAAGGGCCTGCGGTTCGCGATTCGTGAAGGCGGGCATACGGTGGGAGCCGGTACGATCGCGGAGATTGTTCAGTAAGGCGGTCGTTGGTCGCTGGTTGTTTGCGAAAACCGGACGACAGAAGAATGCAGGGGTCCTTCGGCGACAAGAACCGTCGCCTCAGGATGACAATGGCAGGTGGTTACAAACCGTATCTCCGGTTCCATGTGGACGAGGTTCGGTTTGACGGCAAGGACTGGTTGATTGCTTTTACTCCCAGGGAAATCGTATGGGAGGAGAAGCAGGTAAGACCGGTTCCGGATTCTGAAGTTCGGAGAATCTGGAAGGCGGAGGGCATCCCGGTAGCTGTTGATGCAGAGAGCATAAAGCGGTACTGGGCACAGATCGAAGGCGGCGTCAGGGATTATCTGATTCGGGAGTACTGGAGTCCTGGCGCAAAGAAGTGAACCGCGGCTTGCAGCTTGCCGCCAGTTCTTTCCTTCCGGAGATGCCGGGAGGGGTTAGAGAGAAAAACAGTGATTGGAAAAGAAAGAATTCGCATCCGGCTGAAGGCTTACGACTATCGCATTTTGGATCAGTCGACGGGCGAGATCGTGGAAACGGCGCGGCGCACGGGCGCACAGATTGCCGGGCCAATTCCGCTGCCCACGATGAAGAACAAGTACTGCGTGCTGCGATCGCCGCATGTGGATAAGAAATCGCGGGAGCAGTTTGAGATCCGCACGCACAAGCGGTTGCTCGACATTCTCGAACCGACGCAGCAGACGGTTGACGCGCTGATGAAGCTGGATTTGCCAGCGGGCGTGGATGTGGAGATCAAAGCGTTCGGGAAAGAGCATAAATAGAGCAAGCGCGGGCTCGCGCCCGCGGAACGGGCGAAGGCGCCCGTTCCCACACGAGCAGATTCGCTCCCCAGCCAATAGCCGCTGAGCCATGCTGGGCACGGAGAGGGAAATGGCAACGAAAGTTACGGGGATTCTGGGCAAAAAAGTCGGGATGACGCAACTGTTTGACTCGAAGGGCGATGTTCGCCCGGTCACGGTGCTGCAGGCTGGTCCATGTGTGGTGACGCAGCACAAGTTGGCGACTAAGGACGGTTATGAGGCGGCTCAGATCGGCCTGGTTGAGTTTGTGAAGGAGTCGCGTTTATCGAAGCCCGAGCGTGGACATCTGGCTAAGAACAATCTTCCGCCGGTGAAGTTTCTGCGCGAGGTGCCGCTTGAAGTTGACGGGGCGGCTGGCGGCGACGGAGCGGTGAAGGTTGGCGATCGCGTGCTGGTCGAGATTTTCGACGGCGAAAAGTTTGTCGACATCCTGGGAGTGAGCAAGGGCAAGGGTTTTCAGGGCGTCGTGAAACGGCATCATTTTGGTGGCGGTCCCAAGTCGCACGGCTCGATGTTCCAGATCACCGGTTCGATTGGATCGTCGGCATTCCCGTCCCGCGTGTTCAAAGGGATGCGCATGTCGGGGCATATGGGACACCAGCAGGTGACGGCGCGCAACCTGCGCGTGCTGGGTGTGGACAAGGACGAGAATCTGCTGGTGGTGGAAGGCAGCGTGCCGGGACCGCAGGGTGGATACATCGTGATCACGAAGGCGAAGAAGCCGCCGAGAGAGCGCCGTGGATTCGCCGGTGCGGCGACGGTTGATCCGTTGAAGGCTGCCAAGAGGGCGGCGAAGAAAGCATAAGAAATGCGTGCGGACGAATGCGTCCGCCGCTACGTGAGAGCATATGGCAACGATTGACATACACAATTTGAGCGGCGAGAAAGTCGGGACGCTCGATCTGGCCGACGAGATTTTTGGCGCGGTCAATGAGGACCTGCTCTGGGAGGCGGTGAAGCACTACCGCGCCGGGCAGCGCGCCGGAACGCACGCCACCAAGGCGCGGTGGGAAGTTTCCGGGTCCGGCAAGAAGCTGTGGAAGCAGAAGGGCACGGGCCGGGCTCGTATCGGTTCGATCCGGTCGCCACTGTGGCGGCACGGCGGCACGGTGCATGGACCGCAGCCGCGGTCGTACGACTACACGTTCCCGCGTAAAAAGCTGCTGGGCGCATTGCGCTCGGCGCTGGCGGCGAAGTTTGCCGACGGCAAGCTGCTCGTGGTGAATGCGTTCGACGTGAAGGAACCGAAGACCAAAGAATTCCGCAAGGCGCTCGACGCGCTGAAGGTGGAGTCGACCGTACTGATCGTCGAGACGCCGAAGCACGAGAACCGTAACCTGGAGTTGAGCGCGCGCAATATCGACGGGCTTGAGCTCGTGCGTGGCAATGAAGTGCATCCGTATCATCTGCTGCGTTACGACCGCGTGATCTTTTCGCAGCCTGCGCTTGAGAAACTGCAGATTACGCTGCAGAACTCGGCGGGGAAGAAACACCGCAAGCACGGGGAAGACGAAGGCGCGAAGAAGGCTTCCAGCACGCCTCGGAAGCGGGCGCGGCATGAAAAAGCGGCGGAGGTGGCCTGATGAAATCCGCATACCAGATCATTCGCCGTCCGGTGATTACCGAGAAGGGCCTGGCCATCAAGGAAAACCAGAACACCTTAGTCTTCCAGGTGGCGCCCAAGGCGACCAAGACGGAAATCAAGGAAGCGGTGCAGTCGATTTTCAAAGTGAAGGTGCATTCGGTACGCACGGCCACTTATCCGGGAAAAGAGCGGCGGCGGGGGAAGTTTGCCGGCTACCGTCCGGATTGGAAGAAGGCGTATGTGCGGTTGCGGTCCGGCGAGAAGATGCCGGAGTACGCGCAGAATTTGTAGAGAGCTGAGAGCTTCTATGCCAATCAAGACTTACAGACCGACGACGCAGACGCTGCGCTACCGCACGACGATCGTCAACGACGACATCACGACCAAGCATCCGCACAAGCCGCTGGTTGAGCCCAAGCAGCGCACGGGTGGCCGGCGCAATTCGGGCGATACCACGATGCGGTTCATCGGGGGCGGGCATAAGCGCAAGCTGCGCATTATTGATTTCAAGCGCGACAAGACCGGGATTCCGGCGACGGTGACGACGATCGAGTACGATCCCAACCGCTCGTCACGCATTGCGCTGCTGGCCTATGCCGACGGCGAGAAGCGTTACATCATTCAGCCGGAAGGGTTGAAGGTAGGGCAGAAAGTGGTGAGCGGGCCCGAGGCCGACATCCTGGTGGGCAATGCGCTGCCGCTGCGGAATATTCCTCCCGGCACGCAGATCCACAATCTGGAACTGAAGCCAGGCAAGGGCGGACAGATGGTGCGGTCGGCGGGTGGAGCGGCGCAACTTGTGGCGAAAGAAGCAGAGTACGCGCTGGTGAAGCTGCCTTCGGGCGAGACGCGGAAGGTTTCGCAGGACTGCATGGCGACGATCGGGCAGGTCGGCAACATCGACCACGAGAACGTCACCATCGGCAAGGCGGGGCGCTCGCGGTGGTTGGGAAAGCGCCCGCACAATCGCGGCGTGTCGATGAACCCGGTCGACCATCCGCATGGCGGCGGTGAAGGCAAGACTTCGGGCGGACGGCACCCGGTAACGCCGTGGGGCCAGCCGACGCGCGGCTACAAGACGCGGAACAACAAGCGCACGGATAAGTTCATCGTGAGCCGGCGCAGCAAGTAACGTGGTGAGAAGAAGCAGATTCCTCACCGGCAAAGATCGCCGGTTCGGAATGACAAGATTTGCGGGTGATAAGAGCTGTTAGCTGAGAGCTGACGGCTGAAAGCTGAGAGCTGAATTTATGGCACGTTCAACCAAGAAAGGCGCATTTGTGGATGGCTACCTTCTGACGAGGGTGGAAGGCATGAATGCGCGCAACGAGAAGAAAGTGCTGCGCACCTGGTCGCGTCGGTCGACCGTGGTGCCCGAGATGGTGGGGCACACGATCGCGGTGCACAACGGCAAGAAGTTCATCCCGGTGTATGTCACCGAGAACATGGTGGGGCACAAGCTGGGCGAGTTCAGCTTCACCCGCCAATTCAAGGGACACTCCATGAAAGCGGCGACCGAAGTGGCGGCCAAACCGGCCGGTATTCCGGGTGGTCCGGGGGCGATTTCTCCGGCGGCCCCGTCAGCGCCGGCGCCGAAGGCATAAGGAGACGCTAGATGGAATTTCGAGCTGAAATGCGTTACCTGCGCGTCTCGCCGCAAAAGGCGCGGCTAGTGCTGGATTTGATCAAGGGACGGCAGGTCGAAGAAGCACGCAACACGCTCCTGTTCACCAAGAAGCGCGTGGCGGCGCATGTAGGCAAGCTGCTGCAGTCGGCGCTCGACAATGCTAACTTTCTCGCGACCGAGAAGGGACTCGATGTCGAGATCGACAATCTGTATGTGAAGCGCGCTGTGGCTAACGATGGGCCGCGCATGAAGCGGATTCGCCCGGCGCCACAGGGGCGCGCGTACCGCTTCCAGCGGCGCATTTCGCACATCGAGTTGGTGCTGGCGGAGCGCGGGAAGAATGGCGAGGCCGCGTCGACCGTTGTCGGAGAAGAAGGGGCGGCGGCTCCCGCGAAGGCGAAGCGGCGGGCTCCGGCGGTGAAAAAGGCTGTGGTCAAGAAAAAAGTGGCCGCGAGATAGAGTTGGGCCGGTGGGTAAGACACCCGCCGGACAGCCGGCGAGGACGCCGGCGCTACGGTCGAAAGGGTTGATTTAGGAGAAGCAATGGGACAAAAAGTCCATCCGTATGGTTTCCGGCTCGGCTACACCAAGCCGTGGAAGTCGCGCTGGTTTGTCGAGCGCGACTACGACAAGCTGCTGCTCGAAGACGTCAAGCTGAAGAATGAGCTGAAGGACAAGCTCAAGTCGGCGGGCGTGAGCGCCATCGAGATCGAGCGGCCGGGCAACAAGCTGCGCATCATCATCAAGACGGCGCGGCCCGGGATCATCATTGGGCGTAAGGGCGCGGAAATCGACAAGCTCAAAGGTGAACTGCAGAAGCGGACTTCGCGGGAAGTGTTCGTCGACATCCAGGAAGTGCACAAGCCCGAGCTCGATGCGCAGCTGGTTTCGGAGTCGATTGCGCTGCAGCTGGAAAAGCGGGTGGGCTTCCGGCGGGCCATGCGCAAGGCGGTGGATTCGGCGCTGCGTTTCGGTTGCAAGGGAATCAAGGTTCGCGTGAGCGGACGATTGAACGGCAACGAAATCGCGCGCTCGGAATGGTATCTGCAGGGACGTCTGCCGCTGCACACGTTGCGGGCTGACATCGACTTCGGCTTCAGTGAAGCGCGCACGACGTACGGCGTGATCGGCGTGAAGTGCTGGGTGTACAAGGGCGAGATCCTGCAGCAGAAGAAGCGCGAAGCGGTTCCGGCTGTGGGCGGATTCTAAAGACAAAGGGTTTGGCCAAGATCCAAGAGCCAGAAGCGAAGAGCTGATTTTATGTTGATGCCAAAGAAAGTGAAGTACCGCAAGCAGCAGCGCGGCCGCATGACCGGGAAGGCGTGGCGCGGATCGTCGCTGGCTTTCGGCGATTACGGGCTGAAGGTGCTCGAGCCGGGATGGATTACCGACCGGCAGATCGAGGCCAGCCGTGTGGCCATGACCCGCTTCGTGAAGCGCGGCGGCAAGATCTGGATCCGCCTGTTTCCGGACAAGCCGGTCACGAAGAAGCCGGCTGAAACCCGTATGGGCAAAGGCAAGGGCGCGCCCGACCACTGGGTCGCCGTCGTTCGCCCAGGCAAGATTCTGTTTGAGATGGAAGGCGTGACGCTGCAGGACGCGAGCGAGGCGCTGCGTTTGGCTTCGCACAAGCTACCGCTGCGAACGACTATGGTCAAGCGCGAAACGGCGCACTGAAGCTGAGAGCGATTTTATGAAAGCAGAAAAAATCAAGAACTTAACGGACGCGGAACTGCAACACCAGGAGCGTGACCTCGCCGACCAGCTGTTCAAGCTGAAGTTCCAGTTGAACATGGGACAGACGGAGAGCCTCAAGAAAATGCGCGGGCTGCGCAAGGACATCGCGCGCGTCAAGACGATCATTGGCGAGCGGGCGCGCTCGACCGCAACGGAGAAACGATAATGCCGGAAACCAAGACATCCACCCAGGCTACCGAGAAGGCGCAGGGACGCCGCAAGGAAGTGGTGGGAGAAGTCGTGTCGAACCGCATGAAGAAGACGATTGTGGTGCAGGTGACGCGGAAGAAGTCGCATCCGTTCTACGGACGCGTAGTGGCGCGGCACAAAAAGTTCTATGCACACGACGAGAAGAACGAAGCGCATGTGGGAGACGTGGTGCGGCTTGAGGAGACGCGTCCGCTGTCGAAGCTGAAGCGCTGGAAGTTGAAAGACATTGTGCGCAAGGCGGCGCTGGTGCCGGAGGCTGCGGTTGAAGTTCCGGGCACCTAAGCCTAAGCGAGACGAGAGAGGGAGGCTGACGCCATGGCTGTGATGATGAGATCGATGCTGGAGGTCGCCGATAACTCCGGCGCCCGCAAGCTGCAGATGATTCTGCCGCTCGGCGGCTCGACCGGATTGAATGCTGGACTGGGCGACATAATCACGGCCGCCGTAAAAGAGTCTGCGCCCGAAGGGCAGGTCCAGAAGGGCAAAGTGGTGAAGGCTGTAATCGTCCGCACGCGGAAGGAACACCGCCGACGCGACGGAACGTATATCCGCTTCGACCAGAATGCCGCGGTCCTCATCAACGACGCGGGCGAACCGGTGGGGACGCGCGTGTTTGGTCCGGTGGCGCGCGAACTGCGCGAGAAGAAGTTCTTGAAGATTGTGTCTCTGGCGCCGGAAGTGATTTAGAGCAGGTTTCAAGGTTTCAGAGTTTCAAGGTTTCAAGGTGCCTTGGGGTTCGGGAATCTTCGGTGGGTCGACATTGAAACTTTGCAACCTTGAAACTTTGAAACTTGGGATTTTGATATGGAAACTGCAACGACTGCACATAAGCGAGTAGACATCCGGCGGAACGACACCGTGAAGGTGATCACCGGACGCGACAAGGGCAAGGAAGGACGCGTGCTCCGCGTATTTCCGAACGATGCCAAGATTCTGGTCGAACACGTGATGATGGTGAAAAAGCACGTGCGGCCGAATCCGCAGCGCAACATCAAGGGCGGCATCGCCGAGCAGGAGAGCCGCATTGCAATCTCCAACGTGCAGTTGGTCTGCCCGAGCTGTGGCCCGGTGCGCATCGGGCACGAAGTGCGGGGCGACCGCAAGGTGCGCATCTGTAAGAAGTGTGGAACGACCTTAGACAAGTAAGTCTCACGAACCGGTAATCACTCCGAAACCGTGGGAGGAAGTTGACGGAACGAAATGGCAAAAGACAAAAAAGGACAAAAAGAATCAGCGCAGGAGCAGAAGGCGCCGGAGCAGGCGCGGCACAGCGCGAAGGAGCGCCCGCGGTTGCGGTCGAAGTTCGAGAAGGAAGTGGCTCCGGCTCTGTTGAAAGAGTTGGAACTGAAGAATGTGATGGCGGTTCCGCGGCTGCACAAAATCGTCGTGAACATGGGCGTGGGCGAGGCGACGCAGAACGCGAAGGTGCTCGACCCGGCGGTGAACGAACTGGGCCAGATCACGGGACAGAAGCCGGTGGTCACGCGCGCCAAGAAGTCAATCGCGGCGTTCAAGGTGCGCGAGGGACAGTCCATCGGGGCCATGGTGACGTTGCGCGGCGACCGCATGTACGAATTTTTCGACCGGCTGGTGAACATCGTGCTGCCGCGCGTGCGCGACTTCCGCGGAGTTTCGACCAAGTCGTTCGACGGGCGCGGCAACTTCACGCTCGGGCTGCACGACCAGTTGATCTTCCCCGAAATCTCGTACGAGAAGGTCGACAAGCAGAAGGGCATGAACGTCACGATTGTGACCACGGCGGCGAATGACAACCAGGCACGGACGCTGCTCAAGCATTTGGGCATGCCGTTCCGGGCATAGAAGCAAAGTTTCAAAGGTTTCGGAAGTTTCAAAGTTTCGATTTGAAGGATTGAATGGCGACTACAGCAAAAAGAGTCAAGGACGCAAGGAAGCCCAAGTTTTCCACGCGCAAGCATAACCGCTGCAAGCTGTGCGGACGGCCGCGCGCTTTTCTGCGCAAGTTCGGTCTTTGCCGCTTGTGCTTCCGGCAGCTCGCGCTGCGGGGGGAGATTCCAGGGGTTTCGAAGTCGTCCTGGTAAGGAAGCGCACCAAAGTTGCGAGCAACGGCCCGCAATGAGTGGACGTTTCGAGGCGGCGGGTAGAGATCCTTCGCGGCAAAGAACGCCGCTCAGGATGACAACCTGAAGCCGGTGACAACCGTAGGGATGAAGTAAAGCACACCGCCGCAGGTTCTCCGCGAGACGCGGAGCGAACGGGTGGCTGAAGGAGAAGCAAAACGATGAGGTTGACCGATCCGGTCGCAGACATGCTGACGCGAGTGCGGAATGCACTCCAGGCCCGGCACCAGAAAGTAGATATTCCGGCTTCGCGGCTGAAGCTGGAGATTGCCCGCATCCTGAAGGAAGAGGGCTATATCTCCAATTTCAAGCCCACCGAAGAAGAGGGCCACAAGGTCATCCGGATTTACTTGAAGTACGGCGCCAACAACGAGGCGGCCATCTCGAAAGTAGAGCGTGTGTCGCGCCCGGGCTGCCGCGTCTACGTGCGCCGCACGGAGATTCCGCGCGTGTTGGGCGGCATGGGGATCAACATCCTGACGACGCCACGCGGGGTCATGACCGGCCGCCAGGCCCGCAAGGAAGGCGTGGGCGGCGAATTGTTGTGCCAGATTTGGTAGAGAAGCGGCTTCTAGCTATTAGCTTCTAGCTACTAGCTAAAGCGGCGATGCAGTTGTCGATTTTGACTTGGAACAGTTCCGGCAGAAGTCGGGACTACAAAATCAAGCGGCCTAGCTAGAAGCTAGGAGCTGGAAGCTAGAAGCTCTTATGTCACGAATTGGAAAAAAGCCGATCGCGATTCCCAAGGGGGTCACGGTCAAAGTTGAAGGAAACACGGTCGTGGTGCAGGGGCCGAAGGGCAAGCTGGACACGGCGCTGCCGACGGGCATCACGGTCGAGCAGAAAGACGGGCACATTGTGGCCATCCGCGAGAATGATTCGCAGTCCGCGGTGCACGGGCTGGCGCGGGCGCTGGTCAACAATGCAGTCGAGGGCGTGACCAAGGGGTGGACGCGGGAACTGGAAATCGTCGGCATCGGCTATCGCGCCGAGATGAAGGGCAAGCTGACGGTCGTGTTCAACCTGGGCTACTCGCATCCGATCGAATATCCGCTGCCGACGGGCGTCGACGCGGTGGTCGATCCGAAACAGACGCGGATCACGCTAACCGGAATTGACCGTCAGAAAGTGGGACAGGTTGCTGCGGAAATGCGTTCGTTGCGGCCGCCGGATCCGTACAAGAACAAGGGTGTGCGCTATGTGGGCGAGCGCCTGAAGAAGAAGGTTGGAAAGACAGGAGCAAAATAGCTTTTAGCTGTCAGCTTTCAGCTCTCAGCCGCAGGGTTGAGAGTCTCAGCTGATGGCTGATCGCCGAGAGTTTTTATCATGCTGACAAAGATTACAAAGAACGAGAAGCGCGGGCACATTCATGAGCGTATCCGCAAGAAGCTGCAGGGGACGGCGGAGCGTCCGCGGCTGAACGTGTATCGCTCGTTGAATCACATTTACGTCCAGGTAATTGACGACCTGCACGGCAAGACGCTGGTCTCGGCCAGCACAGCCGAGGGCAAGAAGGAAGACCGGCGTACCGGCGGCAACGTCGCGTCGGCGAAGGCCATAGGGAAGATCATCGCGGAGCGCGCCAAGGCGAAGGGTGTGACCAAGGTTGTGTTCGATCGCGGTGGCTACATTTATCACGGGCGCGTAAAGGCTCTGGCCGATGCGGCCCGCGAAGCGGGACTGCAGTTCTAAAAGAAGCTTCTAGCTTCTAGCTACTAGCTACTAGCCCGAATGGGGTAGCTAATAGCTAGCAGCTAGGAGCTAGAAGCTAGGTTCAAGAATGCCAACAGTGATTAAGAAACTCGATGCAGGTTCGTTCCAGTTGAAGGACCAGGTCGTTGCCATCAACCGCGTGACGAAGGTGGTCAAGGGCGGCAAGAATCTTTCGTTCGCGGCGTTGGTGGTTGTGGGAGATCCTTCGGCTGGGGTGGTGGGTTACGGTTCCGGCAAGGCCAAGGAAGTGCCGCAGGCCATTCGCAAAGGGATTGAGTCGGCCAAGAAGAATCTGATGAAGGTGAACTTGACGCAGACCAGCATTGCGCATCTTGTGCTGGGGCGCTACGGGTCGGGCAAGGTGTTGCTGAAGCCTGCGCCGGAAGGCACGGGCGTGATCGCGGGCGGCGCGGTGCGCGCGGTCATGACTTCGGCAGGCGTGCAGAACGTTCTGACCAAGTCGATCGGGACGACCAATCCGCACAACGTGATCAAGGCAACTTTCGACGCGTTGAAGCAATTGAAGAGCCGGGAGAGCGTTGCCGCTATGCGCGGCAAGACGGCGGAAGAGCTTTAACGATTCATGAGATGAGGCGGGCGAGAGGTTGAAATGACGGCGAAGAAAACAGAGTCGAACAGCGAGAAGATTCACCTGAAGTGGGTGCGTTCCGCCATTTGTGCCCCAACGAAGCAGAAACTGGTGATCAAGGGGCTGGGATTTACGCGGCTGAACCAGGTCATCGAACGTCCGGATACGCGGGCAATCCGCGGCATGGTCGCCAAGGTTCCGCATATGGTCGAGATCGTTTCGTAGGCGAGTGCAATTATGAATTTATCCAACATTTGGCGTTTCCGCTCGCCTGCGACCAGGTCTGGCCGGAGACCGTTGCCACCGCCCCCCCCACGCGCGCCGTATTGGCCAGCAGCGGCATGTCGATGCCGGCCGCGGCGCCGCCCAGCCCGGCGGTGAAACCGGGCGAGCCATTGCCGGCGCCGAAGCTGTTGTAGCCGGCCAGCGCGCTGACCCAGATCGTGCTGCCGTTCGGTCCGGGGGCGATGTTGGCGGACTGATCGGCGGCCAGTCCGCGTCGCGCCGCCAACTGGCTGCTGATGGCGTTGGCCACCAGGTACCAGGAATTGCGCGCGGTGATCAGCTCGTCGGCGTAGATCGAGGGCGCCAGTTCGTCGAGCGCCGGGGTGATGCGGCCGGCGGGCAGCGCGTAGAGCGGGTTGAACAGCGCCGACTGGGTGGGGTCCATCGCCGCGCCGGAGGCGGGGCGGACCGCGTCCAGGGCGCCGCCGACGGCGGCTTCGCTGCGGCTCTCGGCCAGCCCATTGGCGGCGAGGTTGGCGTAGAACGCCGGCGTCACCGCCAGCCCGACGGTGTCGGCGGCGGTGAACATGTCGAGGCGTGTGTTGCCGGCCGGGCTGCTGCCCGGGGCGGTGAACGAGGAGAAGCTGCCACTGACGCCGCCGGCGGCGATGAGGATCGGCCAGGAGGTGCCGAGGGCAGGATTGGTGCCGATGCCGGAGGCGACCACGGTGCCGCCGGAGAGGGTGGCGGTGCCGCCGACCGTGATCAGGTCGGCCCCGACCTGCGCCTGATAGGTGGCGCCGGGAGCGACGGTGAGGTTGCCGAGCACGCGGATGGTGGCGCCCGCATTGCCGGGGGCCACGGTCGAGCCGGCGAGCAACGCCAGCGAGCCGACGGCGCCGTTGCCGGTGAGTGTGCCGGCATTGGTGAAGCCGCCGCTCACCAGGCCGTTGTTGGCGAACGAGCCGCTGTTGGTGACGTCGCCGATGATGCTGCCGGTGTTGCTGGCGCCGCCGGCGTTGATCAGCGGCGTGTTCACCTCGATGAAGGTGCCGCCATTGGCGAGGGTTGCGTTGGCGGCGACGGCATAGCCGCCGTTGCTGACGAAGGCGGCGCCGGGGGCGACCGTCAGGTTGCCGCCGAGGGCGCCGGTGACGGCCAGCGTTCCGCCTTGCACGCTGGTGCCGCCGGTGTAGGTGTCGTTGCCGGCGAGGATGAGGGTTCCGGAGCCTTGCAGGGTGAGGCCGCCGGGGCCGGAGATGACATTGCTCCAGATGTCGAAAGCGTTCAGCCCGCCGAGGGCGGCGTTCATGTTCACCGTGACGTTGCAGGGGAAGGCGCCGTAGCCGGAGGCGGCGGCGTAGAGATTAAGGCGTGCCCAGCCGCTGCCGTTGTCGAGTGGCACGCCGGAGGGCAATTCGGTGGTGGCGAGGACCTGGGTGAGCTGGTCGGTGGACAGGTAGGGGAAGCGGGTGGCGATCAACGCGGTGGCGCCCGCCGGCACCACCGGGGCCAGTGTGGTATCGCCGACCGAAGGCAGGCCGTAGGTGAGGTACCCGGTGTAGTTCTGGATCTGCTGGGCATAGGTCGCGGCCGACGGGATCGTGCCATTGGCCACGCACGCCGCGACGTTGCCGGCACACGCCGCCGCGTAGGGCGATGACCCCCCACCGCTCACGCCGGCTCCCGCCAGATAGCCCTGCATGGCCTGGCTCAGCGAACCCATGCTCGCCGCAGGGCCGATGACGGGTACAGCGAATTGCCCGAAAGCGTCTGCGCCATCACATACGTCGCCAATATCCGCCCGCCGATCACGTCGGTCGGATAGTGCGCGGCATAGACGTTCAGCTCATAGGCGAAATCGGACCGGCCTGGAGCAACTGCTGGTAATATCCGGGTGCCAGGATGGCATAGGTAAGCGCCTCGACCCCTGAAGCCAAAGTGTGTGCGCTGGGGAAATCACCGGTGTTCGAATTGCCGAGTTGCCAG